>CAVTYW010000027.1:2500-441200 GCA_963738955.1 Pirellulales bacterium
GCATCCAAGGCGCGCTATCTCGGCGCGCAGTTCGAGCGCCTGTTGACCGGCGATCGTTGGCTGCGTTACGCATCGCACGCCAACGCCATGGCAGAGCGGCTGCCGATCGGGTGCGCGCATCGACGGCGTGCGCGTGACGCGCCCCGTTCGCTGCAACGCGGTCTTCGCGACGCTGGCGGGGCGATCGAGCGCATCCAGCGCGAGTTCTTCTTCTACGTCTTACGATCCGCGTTGCCCGAGGTGCGTTGGATGACGCACTGGGCGACGACGCCGCCGACGTTGACGCTTCGCCGACGCCCTCGAACGCTGTGTTGCGATCGCCTAGCGGAGAGGACGCAACGGCGAGCGGCTTGAGGCCCGCGGCTTTCAAGTCGGCGTTCCAGCCCGGAAGCTTGCCGATCCACGCATCGTACGCGATCGTTCGTTGCGCGTAGGTGCGCTCGAGGCGCGCGTAGAGTTGCAGGCTGGCTTGTGCGAGCGGTTCGGAGCCCATCAGTTGCATGACGTCTTCGCGCAACTCGCCTTGCTTTTGAATCGAGTCTTCGAAGTTCTGCGGTGACGACGTGAGCGAGTCGATCAGGGCGCCGGTGTCGTCGATCATCGTTTGCACCTTCGCGGCCTGCGGCCGCGCCGGCGCTCTTGAGCGACGCTTTCTCGTCGGACAGTTGCTTCTTGGCGGTCGCCAGTGCGTTCAGCGTCACGTCGATGCGGCCGAGCAGTCCGTAGACGCGCTTCTGCTGAGCGAACTGCATCTCGAACTCGCTCTGCGTCGTCGACGACGCCGGATCGGCAATGAGGTCGATCGGGAAACGATAGGTCTTGCCGGCAAGGTGGAACGCCAGTGCGTACCGGCCGGGCGGAAGCTGCGGACCCGTATCGGGACCCCGAAAGAAAAACGGCGCGCTTTCGTAGCGGGCGGGCCCGTCGATCGTGAAGTCGTAGAGGAACTCGTTCTTCCCCTCGGTGTTGCTCAGCCAATACGACGTCGACTCGTTGCCCGTAAAGACGTCGTGCTCTCCTTCGATGTGCCGGACGCGGTCGGCCGCGCGCGTCGTAGACGTCGATCGACGGCCGATGCGGCGCACGCTGCGGCAGCCAATAGTACACTTTTGCAACCGGACCGCCGCCGCTGAGAATACCGCCCCCCGGCTGGCTCGCGACGAAATCGGTGTAGTTACCCTCGTCGTCGCGAAACGCGTTGAGCGCGACCGCCGGGCGCGGCCCGATCACGAGATTGGCTGCCGGCTTGCCGCAGCCGGCCGTCTGCGCGACGCGCACGTCGTCCATCACCCAAATCGACCGGCCGTGCGTCGCGATGACGAGATCGTCGAAGTGCGGCTGCAACCGAATGTCGCGCACTTCGACGGCGGGCAAGTTGTTCGAGAAGGATTGCCACGTTGCGCCCGAGTCGCACGTCACGTAGATGCCGCGATTGGTTCCGGCGTACGCCATGCGCGGATTGCGGATGTCGGCGCGAACCGCCCTCGCGTACTCTCCGGCCGGAATGCCGCCGGTCACTCGTTGCCAGTGCGCGCCGTAGTCGCGCGTGAGGAAGATGTACGCTCCCGTATCGCCGGCACCGTGCCGGTCCGCCGAAAGGTACGCCATGCCGTCAACCAGCGTCGAGGGAGAAACGCTTTCGACGGCACTGTCCGGCGGCAGCGCCGCCGGCGTGACGTTGCGCCAGCGCTTGCCGCCGTCGAGCGTAAGGTAGACGAGCCCGTCGTCGGAGCCCGTCCAGATCTCACCGTTGCGCTTCGGCGACGTCGCGATGTCGAGCAGCGTCGCGTAATTTTCCGCGCCGGATTCGTCTTGCGTCACGGTATTCTTCGAGACTTGCTGCTTCGTTTTGTCGTCGCGGGTGAGGTCGGGACTGATCGCGGTCCAGTGCCGGCCGCGGTCGCGCGTCGCAAAGAGCACGTTGGCGCCGATGAAGGCGAGATGCGGATCGTAGGCGGCAAATGCGATCGGCGACTCCCAGTTGAACCGGTACCGCGACGTCGCAAGCACGAAATCTTCTCGCGCGGTTCCGCGATACGGGCGAACGTTGACCGTGTCGTGCGAAACGCGGTCGTAGATGACGACTTCGCCGTTTTCCGAATCCGCCCAAATCAGCCGCGGGTTCGTGGGGTCGGGCACTGCCCACTCGCCGTCGCCTTCGACGACTTTGAACCAGTCACGGTTGGTGATGCCGTCGCTGCTTCCGCTAAAGGCGGGGCCGCAGTACGCGTTGTTGTCCTGCAGGCCTCCGCAGACGAGATACGGGATCTCGTTGGAGAGGCCGACGCGATAGATTTGTCCGACCGGGACGTTGCGCGAGTTGGCCCACGTGGCGCCGCGGTTGGTCGAGATGGCGATCCCGCCGTCGCCGGCCAGCGCCATCCGTTCGCCGTTCGACGAAATCCAGAGTTCGTGCAAATCGGAGTGGACGCCGAACGCCGACAAATTGAATTTGGCACCGCCGTCGTACGACGTTGCCAAGAGCATGCTCACGCCGTAGACGTTGTTCGGATCGGTCGGCGAGACGCCGACGTGTGAAAAATAAAACGGCCGCTGATTCGCCAGCGTGTCCTTGCTGGCGAGCGCCCAATGCGCGCCGCCGTCGTCGGACCGCCACAGCACGCCGTCGCGCGATTCAACCAGCGCGTAGACCCGGCTCGGAAGCGATGGCGCAAATGCCACGCCGATGCGTCCGATCGGCGGCGCGGGAAACCCGTTGCCGGTGACCTGCTGCCAGGTTTTTCCGCCGTCGGCCGATCGAAAGAGGCCGTCGTCTGCCGTGCCGCCGCTCAAAAGTTGCCACGGCCGCCGCAAGACGTGCCACATGCCGGCGAAGACGACGTTCGGATCGTGCGGATCGAGCGCCATGTCGCTGACGCCCGACTGCTCCGAAAGGTACAGCGTCTTGGCGAACGTCGCGCCGCCGTCGAAGGTGACGTAGACGCCGCGGTTTGCACTCGGGCCGAAAACGTCGCCCAACACGCCGACCAGCACGTGCTTGGGATTTTTCGGATCGACGAGAATGCGCGAAATGCCGCCGCTGCCGGGAAAGGTCGAGGCGCGACCACCGGCGGCCGCCGTCGATGGAATGATAGAGGCCGCCTTCGGGAATGACGTCGTTGCGCGGATTCGTCTCGCCGCCGCCCGCCCACACCGAACGGTCGTTGCCGGCTTCGATTGCAATCGCACCTACCGACGCCAAACCGATCGTGTCGGAGACGTTCTGCCACGACGCGCCGCCGTCGGTGGTCTTCCAAACGCCGCCGCCGGCGGTTCCGGCGTAATACAGCAGCGGGTCGGCGTTGCTTCCGGTAACGGCCGTCGCGCGGCCCTCCGGAAGCGCGGGTCCCAGAATTCGCCAGCGCATCTGCGCGATCGGCCGTTCGTCGGCCGCGCAAAGCGAGCGGCGCCAGCATCGCCGCCAGCGCCGCGCAGATAATTGCGACGCGACGGCCGCCGCGCACCGGGCGGTTATCCTCCCTGGTCTTGGACGACGTTGCCGTCGATCTTCACCTGCACTTGCAGGTCTTTGCTGTTCGCGGCGAGCCACGTGCCGCCGACGTTTTTCCACGTGTCTTGCGATTTCTCGGTTACGACCAGATCGTGCTTTCCGTCGGGCGCCTGAATGTCACCTTCGAGATGGAAATCGGCCACGGCGACGACGGTGTTCGGATCGGAAAGCGTGTACGACTCAACTTTGTCGTCGCACGCCGTTGCGTGCAGCATCTTCATCTGCTGCTTGCCCTGACCGACGACCTGGTCGCGCGTGACTTGCTTGCCCGAAGGGTCGATCGCGACGAAGCCGGGAGCCAGAACTCCAAAGGCCGCATCCAAGTTCGCGTCGCTCGGATCGAACGCCGCAGTGCAGCGCAGTGCATAGTTGGCGTTGAGTGCCTTCTGCGTCGCGTCGTCGACGTCGGCCGCCCGGCCGATGCCCGTCGCCGCGATCGCCGCGAAAGCGAACGCCGCCCCAATCTTCAGACGCATTTCATACTCCATTCTCGAATAGTTCGGAAGCCTTTCCTTCAGCATCGCACGTTCGCGCGCCTCTCAACGGTGCCACCCAGGGCACAGCGCCGGGTGTCATCCCGAGCGAAGCGCCGCGTATCATCCTGAGCGGAGGCGCGAAGCGCCGCGTGTCAGGCCGTCCAGTCGAGCATCGGCGTGCCATTCGGGTTTGGGAAAGCGCTGCTTGCTCTTGATCGCCTCGACGTACTTGCGCTTGCCTGCGCGGTTGCCTTTGCCGAGCATCAGCCCGCCGACGAGCCGGTCCTCCCAAAAGAACAGCGCGCGATACCACTTCTTCTCGCGATCGATCTTACGCGCGATCTCGAGATCCTGGCGCAGATCGGTTCCGAGTCCGAACTGCGTGATCGTCTGGCCTTTGAAGAGCAGCGACGAGTACTCCGGCACGTCGTGGTACTTCTCGCTGCCGCCCATCATGTTGAGCGCGACGACCTTGCCGTGCGCTCCGGCGTTGTTCCACGTTCCCATGCGATAGCGAATTTCGAGGATCGGATCGTAGAAATCGGCCACGTCGCCGGCCGCGTAGACTGCCCTTGACGTTGGTCTCGAGATGATCGTCGCAGAGGATGCCGTTCTTACTGGTTTCGATGCCCGATCCGTCGCAGAGCTCGGTGTTCATCGTGAGCCCGAACCCGTAGGCGTAGCACTGCGCGTCGATCTCGCGCCGCCGGTTCGTGCGCACTTTCGTGATCGCACCGTTGGAGCGTACGAACTCGTCGACCTCTTCGCCGTAGTGCATGTGCACGCCGTCGGCGGTCGCCGCCTCGTGCAGCAGCTCGCCGGCGATCTTCGTCGATGATGCGATGCAGCGCGCGCGGCCCGCGCATCAGCCAGTGCGTCTCCACGCCGCGTGACGCGAACGCTTCGGCAAGCTCGTAGGCGATGAACGAACCGCCGATGGCGACGGCCGCGCGGCTGCGGTCGATCTGCTCGCGAGATCGCGCGCGTGTCGTCGAGATACTGGAACGGAAAGAGATTGTGCGCGCCCTCCGGAACCGGGTTTACCGGTCGGATTCGGGCGGCCGCCCGTCGCGACGAGCAACGCATCGTACGGATACGACTTGCCGCCCGCTTCGACGACGCGCTCCTCGGGGACGATGCGCTCGACGCGCGTGTTGCAGCTGCAGATCGATGCGGTGCTCCTCGTGCCACGCGAGGTTGCGGATCATCACCTTGGCTTCGGGGATCTGCCTGCGCAGCATCGGCGGCAAGCGAGATGCGGTTGTAGAGCGTGTACGGCTCGTCGCCGAAGAGCACGATCTCGCACGACGGGTCGTGCTTGCGCAGCTGTTCGGCCGCGGTCGTGCCGGCAAAACCGTTGCCGATGATGACGTAACGGCGACAGTCCGAGACTCACGACAGCGCCAGATTCAGCATCATCTCGATAGCCGACGCCGAGCGCGCGCTCGTCGATGTCGAAGCGCGCGCTGTGGTGCGGCTCGGCGCCCGTCTCGCTCCGCGCGCACCGACCAGGAAGTACGCTCCCGGGCGTTGCTGCTGCATGAACGACATGTCTTCGGACCACATCACGATGTCGTGCGGGTCGACGACGTTGCTCGCTGCCCAGCAGCCGCGCCGACGTCGCCGGACCACGTCGTTGCGCGCGGCGTCGTTGACCGTCGGCGGATACCCCCAGCGTAGTCGACCTCGATACTCGAGGCGCATCGCCGCGCACAAGCCGCGCGAGCGATGCCGCTCGCATGCGCTCGGGCATCGATCGTCCGAACCTCGTCGTCGAAGGCGCGCACCGTGCCCTGCAGCTGCCGCACGTCGGGAATGACGTTGAAGGTCGTTCCGCGAGTGCAGCGAGCCGACGGTGACGACGACCGGATCCTTGCGGCGCGATCTCGCGGCTCGCGATCGTCTGCAGCATGCGTTACGAGCTGCGCGGCGGCGACGATCGGATCGACCGCGTTTTGCGGCATCGCGCCGTGACCGCCGCGGCCGGTCAGCGTCGATGCTCGAAGCGTCGGACGACGCAAAGAACGGCGCCGTCGCGGACGCCGATCTTGCCGACGTCGAGCCCGCTGTACAGGTGAAGCGCGAACGTGCGGTCGACGTGCGGGTTCTCCAGCGCGCCGTCCTCGATCATCAACCGGTTGCCGGCCGCGCCTTCTTCGCCGGGCTGGAAGCAAAAGACGAGCGTGCCGCGCGACCTCGTCGCGCCGTCGGCTCAGCGTGCGCGCCGCCGCTAGCAGGATCGCCATGTGGCCGTCGTGACCGCATGCGTGCATCACGCCGTCGCGCGTCGAGCGTAGGCTCGACCTCGTTGATCTCGCGGACGGGCAGCGCGTCCATGTCGGCGCGCAGCAACGTCACCGGCCCGGGCTTCCCGCCGCGGCAGCGTCGCCAGCACGCCGGTCTTGCCGACCCCGGTGCGGATCTCGTCGAGCCCGTATGTGCCGAGGTTTCGGCCACGAAACGCGCCGTATCGAACTCCACCATCGACAGTTCGGGGCTGCGCGTGCAGATGGCGGCGTGCGCGGACCATCTCCGGCGGTGAGGGATTGCTTCCGGGGTCCCATGGGTAGGCTGCAATCCAAGGCGGTTCCGGGCGCGGCCCCTCGCGGCGCAGTATCGGCGGCTCTTTCGGCAAATAGGTGCGCGATGGCAAAAACGGTCACGGAGCCGAGCGGCGTCTCGATCGGGGCGGTCTGAGCGACGAGCAACTCGTCGCGATGCTCCGCAATATGCTGCTGCAGCGGCAGCTCGACAACCGCGGCTTCCAGCTCAACCGCCAGGGCAAGATTCCGTTCGCGTCGGCAGCGAGGGCCACGAAGCGCTGCAGGCCGGCGCCGCGATGGCCTTCGAGCGCGGCAAGGACATCTTGGCGCCGTACTATCGCGACCTCGGACTCGCGCTGGGCATCGGGGTCACGCCGCTACGAGGTGCTGCTCTCAACTCTTCGCGCGCGAAGCCGACCATCTCGGGCGGCCGCCAGTTTCCCAACCACTACACCGCGCGCGCCGGGCGTGCACTCGATCATTCGTCGATCATCGCCGCGCACTGCCGCACGCCGTCGGCGTGGCGTACGCGCTGCACGTATCGCGGCGAAAGCGGGCGCGCGGTGTTGGTGACGTTCGGCGACGGCGCGACCAGCGAAGGCGAGTGGCACGAGTCGTCAACTTCGCCGCGGTCCACGCATTGCCGATCGTCTTTCTGTGCGAGAACAACGAGCTGGGCGATTTCGACGCCACTATGAGCGATGAAGAACAGCAACGTGGCCCAGGTGATGATGTGTCGCGGATGGCGAATCCAACTGACCAGCGTCGCGATGGTCCACACGAGCGTGATCGGCGCCAAGAGATGCGAATTGATTCCGACCAGATACCACCAGAAGGGCTGTGTGCCGTCGAGGCTCGGCCTGCCCTCGAGGACGTCCTTATGGAAATAGTTCCACGGCACGATCGTCCACTCGCCGTAGCCCCAGCGATCGATGAGCGTTCCGACAACGATCGGCACCGCGACGCCGACGCCCATCAGAGCCAGCTTGCCAATTGCGCTTCGCCACGATTCGGCCGAGCGAAACAGAATCCAACCCATCACTCCCATCACCGCGAAGGCAATCTGGAAGCGAAATTCGAACGCCATCCCAAAGCAGAGGCCGGCAATCAACACGACCGCCGGTGAGAACTTGATTCCGCCTTCCGCCATCGTTGGTTCATCAGGCTTGCCTGGTTCCTCTGTTAGCGCATTCGTGCCGCCCTTTCGCCGCCACGGAACCAAGCAACAACACCGCGACGCCATAGGCAAAGAAATCGCCCGCGAGCGATTCCGACGAAGTGCGCACCGCCAGATAGGGCACCAGCCACAAGAGCGCGAGAACAACAACCGCTAGCCGCCTGCGCAGATTGTCGTTGAAGATGACATACGCCGAGAGCATCAGCGCCGTGACCGCAAGCCAGCCGCACAAGCCCGAGATCGCTCGAAATCCAGTGGCCAGCAGAAACGGATTCTCGACGCCCAGGCCGATCATTGCCTTGGCGGCCACGTAATAGATCGACGGCTGAAGCCACGGCCGAATGCGGCCGCGAAACTCCCATGGCAATTCGGTTTTGGGAGTCTTTCCGAGTTTGAGGCCGACCAGTTCCACGACCTGGTAATGCTCGTCGAACTGAAAGAAGCCGTAGCTGAAATAGGCCGCGATGGCGATCAGCACCAGGCTCACCAGGCTCCAGCGAACCACGAAGCGGCGCCAATCGGGATCGTCGGCGAGGCCGCTATTACGTCGAAAGTTTTCCAACATTGCCATCAAATCGCCCGTTCTCGAAGCGTGTCATGCGAACCGGAAAAAAGGGTCGGCATTCTATGCAGAACCCGCCGATCCCGCGACATCAATTGCGATAGCTGGCAGGGCGAGAAATGGCTGCTAGCAGGCGAGCGTATTGCTTATCGAGAGGTGAGAGGCGAGAAGACCGCCAGCTTGCGAATCTGCGGCTCCGCGGCACTGCGAATCACTCGCAGGCGCACTGCCGAAACCTCGACCGGAGCGAACCGCTGGATTCGCTTGTGCCCGATGGCGGTGCCGTCGCAGATCGGCTGCCATTTTCCGTCGCGCATGCCTTCGACGACATACTCGCGCACTCGCTCGCCGCCCGTGATGTCTTCCATGAGAATTAGCCGGTCGATCGCGGTGGGCTTGGGCAGTGATAGTTCGACAAGTTCGCCGTGGCCCGCGGTTTCGGCGAGACTATGGCCGAATTCGCGGCGGATTTCGTCGCCGAATTCCTTGCCGCGCTCGATGTCGGCCGCGGGGATCAGGCCGCTGCGGTCGGGCGAATGGTTCAACAGCAGCACCGCGCCGTGGCCGACCGATTCGTCGTACAGCTTCATCAGTTGGCCGACACTTTTGAGCGATTTGGCATTGGTCGAATTCCACATCCAAGCGTCGCGATATTCGGCGTCGCATTCGTTGGGAAGCCACGCCGATCCGTCGGGATTGCCGGCCTTCGCGGTGGCGACGCCCGATCGAGCGTCTTTCTCGGAAAGCGAATTCCAAGCCGGATACGGCGCACGGCCATCTTCGTTGCCGACCCAGCGGATCGTCGCATGGGGGCCCTGAAAGATCATGGCGTGCGGAGCGTGTTCTTTGAGAATATCGCCGACCGGCACGACGACGCTGCCGTCGAACCAGACTTCATACATCGAGCCATATCGGCTCAGCACTTCCGTAAGCTGCTGGCGATAGATTTTGTTGTAAGCGGCCTGCAACTCGGGCGTCGGGCAGCGGCCGCCGCCGAGTGCCTGGTGCTTGTGATCGGTGGGACTGAGATACACGCCGAGCTTCATGCCGTGCTTCTTGCACGAAGCCGACAATTCCGCGAGCACGTCCCCCTTTCCGCCATGCCAGGGCGTGTTCTTGACGCTGTAATCGGTCGTGTCGGTTTGCCACCAGCAGAATCCGCCCGAATGCTTGGCAACGAACACGATGTAATGGGCGCCCATCTCCTCGGCCGCGCGGACCCATTGCTCGGTGTCGAGTTTGTCGGGATTGATCTGGTTCAACGGCGTCGAGAGATTATCTTCGCCGACATCTTGCCAAGTGGCTGGGCCGAAATGGATGAACATGCCCAGTTCGCCGTCTTGCCAGGCGGCTTGATCCGCGGTTGGCTTCGCCAGCTTCTCGCCCTCGGCCGGAAGTTTGACCGCTACTTCCGCGTCGAACATCAAATCCGGATCGCCTCGTTTGTCGAGCGTATGCAGAAGCGTGGCGATGGTGCGGTGAGCGGGGCCGTCGAACAACGTCTTGCCATGATAGACAACGCGCACAGCTTGGTCCAAATCGGCCATGCGGTCGTCGAACCGAATCGAAATTGCGCCGACTTTTTCGGCCGATTTGATTTCGACCGTTTGACCCTTGCGCTCGGCGACAACCTCCGCCCCGGCTTGAGGTGAATCGCCGCCGGGAATCGCCAGCCAATAGAACCGATCGTGAACCACGGTGCTTTGCTTCCACACGACTTTGTCGGGCAGCGGATTGCGTTTGATCGCGGCCATCCACGGCAGCACCTTTGCATCCTCGCGGTCCATCCAATGCCCTTTGTTGGCGAAAATCTTGCCGAAATGAACATAGCCTTGCGGATCGTCGCGATGAAGTTGATCGAGCCGGTCGATCCATTCTTGCGCGACCTTGTTGCGGTTGTAGGCGGAATCCAAGCCGCCGGCCTGGATGGCGAATCCGATATTGCGCAGCCCGAGCCAAGAGGCGTCGTTCGGATGTCCGGCCATCATCGCGGCGGCCGCCCAGCGATCGGCCATCCGCGGCGCCAATTGATAGACGCCGTCGCCTCCCGCGGAATAGCCCATGATATACACGCGGTTCGGATCGACGTGCCTAAGCACGATCAAATCCTCGATCAGTCGATCGAACAACGGATCGATATGCGCTTCGTGCCACAGATTCCAATTATCGGTCGGAGCGCGCGGGGCGACGTAGATGCCCTCGTCGAGCTTGTAGAGGTGCTTTTGGTTTTCCCATTGCTGGTCGTTGACTTGCTTCGGCGCTCCGCCGCCGCCGTGCATTGAGATCCATAAGCTCCAGCCGGCTTTCGGCTCTTGGCCGAACGTCGTCAGGTAGAACGGCATGTCGTGTTTCTCGTATTTCAAAACGCCGGCCTGAATCTCCGCCGCGCGATCCTCTTTGATCCACTCGGCGTGATGCTTCCATAACAGCTCTCGCGCCTTGTCGGCATCGGCCTTCGTCAGCGAAACGTGGGCGAAATCACGCCCTGCCAGAGTTTCGCCCGAGCCGACGTCTTTGGCCAGCGCCGCTTCGAATGCCTCGACGGCTTTGTGACTGGCGATTGCCGATGGCGGCTGTTGTACGTCCGCAGCGAACGTGATCGATGTCCCGAGGATGATCCACCACGAAACAACGGCAGTGCAACCCGTGACATGCGAATGCATCGAACAGCCGCGGACTCTGTTTTGCATCGTCACCGACTCTCATCATGATCTTTTTGAGCGTCGCACAAAACGAACGCTTCTGCCCATCGCAATGTCGCCAGTATAGCCGCTTGGACCGTCCGCCGCATGGCAACGATCGGCTATCGGCGCGGCCCGAAATTGCTTTGCAAAACGATTATTCCGGGAATACTGGCGTCTTTCGAAGACGCCGAGCGCTCCTACCGAGCGTTGCCCTGGCAAAGCTGCCCTTCTTTTGGTAACCGGCCGATCAGCGCGGTCGATTTGCAACCTATGCTTTCTTCGAGCCGGCCGCGCCGGTCAACACAGGGGGTGTAATCGCCACCATTTGGCCCACATTTACGAAGTCTTGCCCATTCAAGTCCCATGAGCACTGTAACCGGCAGCGAAATCGACCGGCGGATGTTGATGCCAATCGGCATCCGCACGCTGAGCGCGTTGACGGTGCTCGGATTCGATCTGTATATCCAAAGCGAGAAGTCCGGCGAAATGTCGCTCTACCGCCGGCGCAGCTATGCCTTCGGTCAAGACGACATCGATCGGCTTATGGCGCGCGGCGTCCGCGCCCTGTTCATTTCCTCCGGCGACTCGCGCGGCTATCGCGATTATGTGCGCGACCACATCCTCAAGAATGAAAACATTCCGCCGCTGGAGCGCTATCAGGCTTTGCGCGAAGCGACCCGCGACGTGTTTTCCGAAATGCTCAACGGCGGCGACGCAACGAGCGCTGTGGCAGCCACCAATGAACTGAGCCAAGAGATGGTCCGCACGGTCTGCGATTCGAAGCTGATCGTGAATGAATTGCTGAAAGCAATGTCGCACGACTACAGCAGCTTCACCCATGCGATGAATGTTTCGACGTATTGCCTGCTGCTGGCCAAGGGGTTGGGCATCTCCGACGAGCAAGATTTGCTGCGAATCGGCCAAGGGGCGCTGTTGCACGACATCGGAATGCAATACGTGCCACGGCGCATTCTCGACAAACGCGGCAAGCTCACCGACAAAGAGCGACAGATCGTGCAGCAGCATCCGACCCGCGGTTTCGTCGAGCTCTGCCACAGCGAAGACCTGACGGCCAGCCAATTGTTGATGGTCTACAGCCATCACGAGCGGTGCGACGGCCGCGGCTACCCGGCCGCGTTGGTGCGATCGGAAATACACGAATACGCCCGGCTCTGCGCCGTCGTCGATGTGTATGCGGCGTTGACGACCGACCGGCCGCATCGCGCCGCGTCGCGACATGCGAATGTGATTGAATACATGGATCGGCAGGCGGGCCGGGCCTTTGACGAGGAGATGACGCGATGCTGGATAGCAACGATCGCGAACAAGCAATAGCCAACTGGATATACTCGTTGCCCTGCCACGTGGCCTTCCCGCCGAATCTCCGCGCGAATTTCGAGCGGACGGGGCCGGCTCAGACCGTGCCGGACGACGTGCGCAGTTGCATCCGCATCCACTGCTGCGGAAACAGTCATCGCGCCGCCGTGGAATTGCGTCAGACCCTGCCGGCTTTCCCTCGCGAAACGGCTTGGCAATCGGTCTACACCACGAACATCTCGAAAAACGGCTGCGGCTTCTTTCATAGCCAGATTCTCTATCCCGGCGAACGATTCGCGCTGGTGTTCCTCAAGGGAATCCAACAAACGATCGAGGTCGCCTGGTGCCGCCGCATCGACGCGAATTGCTACGCGGTCGGCGCCCGATTCTCAGCCGGCAACGCCACGTCCGCGAAACCGGAATAAGACGAATGCCTCCGACGGAACAGAACGTTGACGACGAATTGGACGGCCTGCTCGATCGCCTGGTGTCGCTGGCCGAAGATCCGAGCCTGATCGACCGATCGAAATGGGCCGCCGATCCGCCGCCTGCGCATTCGCAATCCGATATTCGTCGGCTTGACTCGCCCGACCGGGGCGAAGAGATCAACATCTCGCAGGAGCAAGGCTTTCCAGGCCGGGAACCGGACGCGACCAAGTCCGACCGCTTTTTTCCCAACGCCCCGCGCTCGCTCGCCGAAACCCATGTCAGCGAGAGCGACGTCGAATCGATCGTGCTCCGATACCTGATGCTCCGCGGCAGCACTAAGGGCGTCGAAATCGCGCAGCAGATCGGCCTGCAATTCGCCGTCGTCGAAAAGATCTTTCATGGGCTCAAGGCGCAGCGCTTCGTGGCCCATAAGAGCGCGGGGAGTCTGACCGACTATGTGTACGAAGTCACGGAAGCCGGCGCGAACCGCATCCGTCAGAATGCCGCGCGTTGCCGCTACTGCGGCACCGTGCCCGTTTCGCTGCCCGACTATGAAGCCAGCATCGCCGCGCAATCGTTGAGCAAATTGCAGCCGACGTTTGAGGACCTGCAGCGAGCCTTCAGCGATCTGACGCTCAGCCAAGAGATGTTCTGCCGATTGGGCCTGGCGATCACGTCCGGCAAAGGCCTGTTCCTGCATGGCCGCCCAGGCAACGGCAAAACCAGCGTCGCCGAGCGCATCACGAGCGTCTACGGCACAACGATTTGGATTCCCCGCGTGATCAGCGTTTGCGGCGAGATCATTCGTGTGTTCGATCCGAGCTGCCACGAAGAATTGCCGCTGGCGAAGGGCGACCGAATCGTTGACGATGAAAAGGTTGACCATCGCTGGGTGCGCATCCGCCGGCCGACGATCGTCGTCGGCGGCGAGTTGACGATGAAAAACCTCGAACTGACGACGAACGAAGACATTGGCGTGTCGGAAGCGCCGGTGCAGATGAAGAGCAATTGCGGAACGCTCGTGATCGACGATTTCGGCCGCCAGCAAATCGCTCCCGCGGAACTGCTCAACCGCTGGATCGTGCCGTTGGAAAAGCGCTACGACTATCTGGGGCTGGCCAGCGGGCGAAAGTTTTGCGTGCCGTTCGATCAGTTCATCGTGTTCTCGACGAATCTGGAGCCGAAAGACTTGGTCGACGAGGCTTTTTTGCGCCGCATTCCGTACAAGATCGAGATCGAAAACCCGAGCGCAAGCCAATTCCGCGGATTATTCGAGCGAACGTGCCAGAAACTGGGCCTCGAATTCCGCGAAGCCGCCTTCGACAAGTTGGTCGCGAAGCATTACACGGGAACCGGCCGCGAAATGCGCTTCTGCCACCCCCGCGACCTTCTGCATCAGGCCGCCATCTTCTGCAAGTTCCTCAAGCTCCCGCCGGCGGCGAGCGCGGAAGCTCTTGAAATTGCGGCAAAAAATTACTTCTCGACGACGGGATTCTGATTCAAGGCAGCCGAAATCATGGAATGGTTTCCGCCAAATCTGAAGGCTTCTTTGGTCTGCCGCCGGGCCGCGTGAATCTGCCGACCATGCTCGCTCCGATCAAAGCGAGCGCGATGCACGCGACCAGCAGCTTCGTCCCGTCAAAGCCGAACAAGCGGTCGTCGCGCACGATGATGTGTCGAGTTATTGCGACCGAGGCAGGGACCGCGACAACGAGCAAAATCAAGCCGATGATTCTTCTGGCGATTTTGAACATGGCGGCCTCAGGAGGATACTTGAATGCCTACATCATACCTGACCAATCGCGCGGGTCGGTAGCTTCGCGAGGTTCTGGCGGTGGGACATGCGCAGCAGCTACAATTGCAGCATGCCGTCTGCTTATCGATTAGTTTTCTTGATTCCGCTCGTATTCATCGCAGCCGACGCGATAGTGTTTCGCGCGTTGAACCAAGACTCCCATCCCGGCGCCACGCAACAAGTTTGGCTGGCCGGGTTTGTTCATGCCCAGGTTGGGTTGCTTTGGATTTGGGCGCCGCTTGGCACCATGCGCCGCGTCATTCGCTGGACCGGCGCGATCGGCGGAACAATCGCATTAGCGGGGCTTGCCAGTTGGGCTTACCACGACCTTGATGAGATGCGGGCAATTGCCCTCGCCTTCTTTGGGATAACGGCAGTTGCACTGGAATTGACTCTCGGGCGAATGAAGTTCAAACTCGTCAACCCGAGGACTGTGGCAGTTGATTCCACAGCAACCGGACCAATTCAGTTCTCGCTCCGCGATCTTCTCGCGGTTACGACAGCGTCCGCGGTTCTCGTCTTCTTCACGAAGCAGTTTCTGCTGCCGATCAGAATCAATTGCGATGTGGCCGCGGAAATCCTCCAAGAGGTGCCGCTTGCGATTCTCTTTTCAATATTGGCAATGTCTTCGATTCTAGTCGTCTTCGGGTCGCGACTTCGCCTAATTGCTTGTTTCCTATTCGCATTTTGTGTTTGGCTACCCGGCTTTTGGTCGGAGCATATACCGTGCGCGGGTTCGCCGACACACAATCGACCGGTTGTTATTTTGACGACGGCGATCATTGTTGGTTGTCTCGCATTCTGTCGGTGGTGTGGAACGCGAGTGTCGCGCCGCGGCCCAGTTCGCCAGCCATTCGCCGATTCGCGGATCGAAGGCTTGAATTGGCCCGACGGTGCGACTCAATGCGCGTAGCGACGACTAGCTCCTTCCGCGCTGATACAATGCAAACATGTCCGAGCCGTTTCAATTCTCGATTCGTCGGATGTTCGGCGTCATCGCCTTGATCTGCGTGGCGGTGCGGCTGTTCGGCCTCTTCTTGGTGTCGAGGTATGATCCCTCCGTTTACACGGCGATTCAGTTTCTTGGCTGCTTTGCAGCCGGAGGCGCCGCAATCGGATGCGCGGAGGGGAGGTCGTACCGGGGCGCGATTGTGGGAGTTCTCGTCGCAATTGCGCTTGCGATTTTCACGAATGTTCTCGGCACGGTTGTCTCCGTCAGGGAATAACGCTGAGGTTGCGATTTGCTGGTTACTTGTGATTCGCTCGAAAAATGCTTACTCTAGCCGCTTTCCCCGTGCCCCAAGAATTGGCCTGCCGCCATGCCCGATATGAATATTAAAAAACCTTCCGCCAATCCGGTTCGTATCGCGCTCGTCGGTGCCGGCAAAGTCAGCGATTATCACCATGTGCCGGGGATTCGATTGGATACCCGGGCACAACTTGTCGCCGCTTGCGATGCCGATCCGGGGCTGTTAGAGCGGCGGCGGGCGGAGTGGGGGCTGACGAAGACGACGACCGATTTCCGCGAGCTTTGCGCCGATCCGGAGATTGATGCCCTGGTGATCGCCACGCCGAATTTCACGCATTGCGAAATCGCCACCGTTGCGGCCGAGGCGGGCAAGCATTTGATGTGCGAGAAGCCGCTTGGGCTGAATGCCGACGAAGTGAGCCGGATGCAGCAGGCGGCCGACAAGGCGGGCGTCGTTCACATGACGGCGTTCACCTATCGTTTCGCCCCGGCCATGCGGTATCTCAAGCATCTGGTCGCCAGCGGGGCGCTCGGTCAGCCGCGTCATTTTCGCAGTCAGCGGTTCTTGGATTGGCCCGAGACGAGTTGGGGCTGGCGGCAATATCGCGCAGGCCGGCGCCGGCGATCTGTTCGACATGACGATCCATCGCATCGATTTGGCGATCGATCTGATGGGACCGATCGAGCAGATCTGCGGCGCCGTGGCGCGATTCGCTCCGCGAACGCAAACGGTCGATGGCAAGGCATGTCCGCCCTCGGATGTCGACGATTGGTCGGCGTTGCTCGGCGAATTCGAGTCGGGCGCGACCGGCGTCTGGGAAGGAACGACGCTGGCCAAGGGATACGATCGCAGCGGCTTCGGCCACGAATGGGCCGAAATCAATGGCTCGGAAGGCTCGGCCGTCTATCAATTGCACCTGCCCAACACGATTCTGATCGGTCGCACGGGCAAGGATTTGGCCCCGGTCGACGTGCCGCAAGAATTTCTCAAACCTGCCGGCAGCCCGCGCGATCCGCGCGAGGGGAACCCGGCGACGGTGTTTCGCTACGATTTGATGTGGGAATTCGTCTCGGCGATTGTCGAGCGACGCGAGGCAAAGCCGAGTTTCCTCGACGGTTTGAACGCGCAAATCGTGGCCGACGCGGTGCTGCGGTCGCACGAGGAGCGGAGATGGGTGGCGGTCAGGGGCTAGGGGCTTGGGACAAGAGGGCGAAGAAGGTTCTTCGTACCTCAAGCCTGTAGCCTCAAGCCTTGCAGGTGCCGATCCGACCGAAAACCGGCTTCCCGAGGCGGCATCTTTCCCAAACTAACACCGATTCCGACGCACGACCGGTATTTTCGGTATCTCTTACCGTTCTTACTCAACTAGCGCGACTGGCATGACCGATACTACCGTCACATCCCACAACACAGCTTCGTTTGTGGGGACTTTGCGCGGACATTTTCGAGCAGCCCCGGGTGGATTTGAAACATGGAACGCAACTACATGCGATCGTGGCTGATTGGCTTGGCGGTGCTCTTTAGCGGCGCCGCAGTGGCGAGTGCCCAGGAGCCGCCGCCGGTCAGGATGTTGGCGCAAGACCCGGCTCTGCCTCGGGACCAAGGTCCGAATATCAATCAGGCGGTGCAGCCATTGGGGCCGGTCGATGCCGGCACCGTGTCGGACGCCCAATTCTTCCAGCAGCCCGATCTCACGCAAATCGGCACTTACCCGGAGCTGAACTACGGTCCGTATTTCCAATACGAACGGCTGTATTGGTCGTTGCACCAACCGTCAACTCGCGAAATCGGCGACGGCCCGACGGCTGCGTTGGATGGAACTCCGAATGACAACAACACCGGCTTCATGAACGCCGGCTTCGTGTGGGGGAATCGTTTTGATGTCGGTTACCGGCTCGAAGACGAGACGGGCTGGGGAGTGAGCATCCTCAAGACGAATACCCAGTTCAATACGCTCATCGACATGTTTCCGACGAATGTCACGTTTATCAACAACGAACCACTGGTCACGGTCACGGTGCCGGTCCTACCGGTGACTGTTCCGCCAGTATTCACGACCTTAACGGTGCCGAGCTTCTTGCCGGCCTATCCCAGCCTGTTGAATGCCGAATTCCATAATTACACCCGAATGGTCGGCATAGAATTGATGAAGTCGTACCGCTACCCCGTGCAGCATAATGGCGGCATTTGGACGATCGCCGGCGGCGTCCGCTTCTTCCAGCTTCACGATCGATTCGATGCCATCGGTGAGTCGGCCGGGGCAGCTTTCCAAGATCCGACGACGGGACAACTCGTCACCTATGGCGACGCGCCGATTTCTTGGGACCTGGGCATCGACAACAACATTGTCGGTCCTCAGATTGCCCTCGGGTATGAAATGGAAAACTCACGCTGGACGGTCGGCTCCAGCTTTCGGGCAATGTTCGGAGCCAACTTCCAAAACGCCAGCGAATATGGCTATACGGGCGGCTCGGCGACTGTCGGCGGCGTCCAGTTCGGACAACCCGGTGAACCGTCGAACAATTTCTTCAACAAGAAAGACTCCATCGAATTCGCCCCCTTGGGCGAATTGCGGGTCGATGCGGAGTATAAAGTCACGCAGAATGTTTCGCTCAAAGTGGGCTACACGGCGATTCTGGTCACCGGCATCGGCCGCGCTGCCAATCGCATCGTGTATGCTCTGCCCGACATGGGAATCGCCGACGGCGGCAACAAAGAGCACTTCTTTGCGGACGGCGTGACGGTCGGCTTTGAGGTCAACCGTTAGAAGATGGCGGCGCGAGCGTAATATCGCATCGAGCAGGCCGCCAACAGCCGGCCGATGGAATGAGCGGATACCGGCTCCAGTCCTCACTTGGCGCACCACAAGAATGGACGATTGGCCAACAAGCCACCCGTTGCCGGCATTCACGCTCCGCCGGTTTCTGGCACAAGTAGATTCGACGCCTCGAATCCGCTCCCCGCGAAAAAGCGATTCGGGCCCGAACCGTTTAGCGATTCGCCGTGGCGATTTTTCGCAATTCTTCCAACTCGGTGCTTAGGCGATGTCGCAGTGGGCTCTCGGCCCGCAATTCATCCAGCAACGCTTCGGCTTTCGAGAAGTCGTCGTCGTGGAGTTCGGAACCCTTGAACAGGGTCCGCCAACTTTTCGAAACTTCCTTTTCGGTCAGCAATGGTCACCTCTTGCCGAAAGACCAAGTGTTCTTTTCCCGCTACCATTATTGTATTCGATCAAGCAGCTTTCGCAAGAGCATCGCTTCGGAGTCGTCGCACTCAAGCAAGCCCAGCGAAAGCCAGCAAGAGTCTTCACAATCGCAAAGTCGCTCATTGGCTTTCCTCTGGGCTTCGCGCCGCCCAGAGATGATCCGCGGCATCGCGCGTTTTCGCACCGCAAATAACCCCCATTCGGTCCGGTCGCTCTCGATTGTCGCAAAAAAGTCGAATTGCCTTTCACAAGATCGCGCAAAACCGTTGCCCCAAATCGGCCAAGGGCATATCGTGAGGGTAGAGATCCAATGATAGCCGGCAAGATCGCCGGCCACTCGTATGAGGTGCATGGACGTGAGCACACAGACCGTCCAACGCCCCCTGCGGTATGGTCGCGCGGTCGAAGTGCGGCCGGTTGTCTCGCGGCTCGATCGTCGCCGCTTTCTGGAACTCCCGTGGCGGATTTACGCGACCGACCCGCGCTGGGTTCCGCCGCTGTTGTTGGAACGGAAGCAATTCCTCGATCCGCGCAAGCATCCCTTCTATAGACACGGCGCCGCGCGGCAATTCTTGGCGTGGCGCGGCAATCAACCGGTCGGCCGGATTCTTGCGAGCGACGATCCGCTGTACAACGCCAAGCACGGCGACAATGTCGGCTGCTTTGGCATGTTCGAGTCGATCGACGACCCCAACGTCGCCCACGCGCTGCTCGACTCGGCCGTCGAGTGGCTTGCCGACCGCGGCCGGACTCGAATCATGGGCCCGATCAACTATTCGACCAACTACGAATGCGGCTTGTTGATCGACGGTTTCGACACGCCGCCGCGCGTGATGATGAACCACCATCCGCCCTACTATCGCGGGCTGCTGGAGTCGTGGGGTCTGGCGAAGGCCAAGGATTTGTATGCCTGGTGGTTCGACCGCATCGACAACCAGATCGACGCCGTCTGGCGTTCGCGCGTGGAACGAGTCGCGGCGCGCGGCGGCGTGACGGTGCGGCCGCTACGGCTCGACGATTTGCAGGCAGAAGTCCTACGTTTGCAAACCATTTTCAACGAAGCCTGGAAAGACAATTGGGGCGGCGTGCCGATGACCGAGGCCGAGTTTCAGAGCATGGCCCGCGAATTGGTCCACTTCGCCAAGCCGGAGTTGATGCTGCTGTCGGAAGTCGAGGGCGAGGCGGTTGGATTTTCGCTGTCGCTGCCCGATTTCAACGAAGCGCTTCGAGGGATCAATGGCCAATTGTGCCGATTCGGTTTGCCCATCGGCGCGTGGAAATTGTGGCGCAGGCCTCAAGCGAATCAAAACTTGCCGGCTGTTGGCCCTTGGCGTGCTCGATGGCTACCGCCGCCGTGGAGTCGCCGAGCTTCTCATCCTGCGCACGTTCGACAATGGTCGCGACCTGCTTGGCTACACCGGCGCCGAGTTGAGCTGGACTCTGGAAGACAACGCTTTGGTGAATCGCACGATCGAAGCCGTCGGCGGCCGACGATACAAGACGTATCGAATCTTCGAACGCGACTTGGCATCCGGTTGACCAGGAGCCGCGATCACCGCGGCGGCTTTCAATCGACGCAGCAGCCGGCGAACAACAACATGCTGCCCATCTGGGATGTGGCGTTCCGGCGACGGGCTTTCAATCGACGCCGTTCCGCCCGCGAATCCGCAGCAGCTTCTGCATTCGCTCCTGCAAGCTCTCCCAGGCCGAGTCGGGCAGCGGCATTTGCAATCCCTCGGGAAATTCGGCCGCTCGGCCCGCGGCATCGACTTGCACGAAGCCCATCAGGCCGTCCATCCAAGGACTCTTCTGCCCGGAGAGCGGCAAGCCGATCAGCCCGGTCACCAAGTAGGCCCTGGTGAGATGCAAAACCGTCCCCTGGATTTCCACCAAGGATCCGACGGGCACGGGCCGGTAGCATTCCAAGCTCAACACGCGGCGCAGCAGGATATTGGCCTCGCCGCCGACGCAGCGTGCGGCGGTCGCGTAGGCCGCTTCCAGCGCGATCCGCAGCAGCGAGCCGGCATACAGCGTTCCGTGGTGGTTCGCGTCCGCGGGCAGCACGAGGCGATGGGTCAGCGTGTTCGACGACACAATTAACCGGTGGGTTTGGTCGAGAAATGGTTCCGCGAGCGGCCGCGGCGGGCCGTGCAGCGGTCGATTATATGCCATCGCCGAAGCGACTTAAAGCGGTAGCCAATAACGGCATCGGATCGCGCGCCCAAGCCCAGGGACGGCCGAAAATGCGTTTTGCGACTTAAAAGACTCTCATCGGCCTTCCCTGGGTTTTCGTCCGCCGCTGGATTCATTTGAAAATATTTCAAAAAGCCTGTCGGGCTCCCCGCAGTTTCGACCATTTCCCTGTTGTCAGGGATCGCACATCGCGGCCCGACGCTTTCCCCCTCGCGGCTGTAAACAACAGCAGGAGAATACAATGGCTCGCTCTTACAAATCCTTGACGATCGTCGCGGGCTCTTTGATCCTGGCTGCCTTCTGCTTCGCTTCGCTGCCGACAACGACGCTGGCCGGCCCGCCGAAACCGAGCAAATCGTTTCCCAGCAAACCCTCGTACAGCAAACCTTCCAAGTCGAAGCCGACTTTTTCCAAGCCCAGCTATAAGTCGAGTGCCAAGCCATTCGTGAAGTCGCCCAAGTTCGTCCACATGGACCACCACCACGGCCATATTCACCTCGTTGCGGTCGCCTACCCGGTGTTTGTCGCTAACAGCATCCACACGCTCTACTACATCGACAACGACGGAGCGACCCAGGTGTACGGGACGTATGAAGCGACGACCGACGCCTTCGGCAACACGAATTGGGGCGGCCTCGTGGAAGATCAAGTGAACCTGACCAACGCCGGCTACCAATGCTGGATCGACGACATGCAGCCGGATTCGAACGGTTGATCCGAGTGTTGAAAAAGGGGACAGGCACGGAGCGGCAACCGAAAACATCTGTCCAACCTGCAAAGTCGCTCGAAGCCAGCACCATTTCAACGTCCACCCTGCCTCGCCAAAGCCACCGGAACGATCCGGGGGCTTTTTTGTTGGAGCAACAAAGGCCTGTTTGCCGTAGGTCAGCCTTTCCAGGCTGACGGTGATCGACGAAAGTCAGGCTGGAAAGCCTGACCTACGGTGACGCATCTCGACTGACCGCATCCCTTTCCCAGCCCCCACTTCCGATGGTACATTAACATGAGTTCCCGCCGAACGAACACGGAGTGCCCGCCAATGCCTGATTCGGACGAAGTTACGCTCTGAATTGGTAAGCTCAGCGACGGGAACGACCAGGCCGCGCAAGCGATCTGGAATCAGTATTTCGAGCGGCTCACCTACTTCGCTCGCAAGAAGTTCGAGAAACTGCCGTGTCGCGTCGCCGACGAAGAGGACGTACGCGCTGAGCGCTATCAACAGCCTTTGTCGCGGAGCGGCCGCTGGCCGGTTTCCGCAACTCACCGACCGCCAAGACCTGTGGCGGATTCTCGTGACCATTGCCGCCCGAAAGGTCTACGCTCAAATGCGCCGCCAACGGGCCGGCAAGCGCGGCGGCGGCAAAGTTCGCGGTGAATCGATCTTCATGCAAGCCGACGGTGACGATGACGCCGGCATCGAACAAGCACTCGGCCGCGAGCCGACGCCGGAACTAGCCAACATGGTCGCCGAGGATTGCCAACGGCTGCTCGACAGTTTGGACGACGACACACTCCGTCAAATCGCGCAATTGAAACTCGAAGGCTACACCAACGAAGAAATCTCCGAGCGCCTCGACTGCGTTCCCCGCACGGTCGAGCGGAAACTCGAGCGCATCCGCGAAAAATGGGCTAAGGAACAACCGCAGTAATCCCGTCCCCTGACCCCTTTCCTCTGACCCCTTCCCCCATGATCGACGAGACGCGACGGCCGGCCATCGCTTCCGATCCATCGCTAGCTGGTCTGCTGGACCAAATCTGCGATCGATTCGAGACGGCGTGCAAAAGCCCCACGCCGCCGCGGCTGGAAGACTTTGTTCGCGAATTGCCCGAGTCAACGGCGGCGCGCGGCTTTCGCGAGTTGCTGGAATTGGAGCTCGCTTATCGCCGCCGGGCCGGACAGACGCCGGGCGCCGAGGAATATCGCGCTCGCTTCCCGCAGCATACCGACACGATCGACGAACTATTGCGACCGCCCGGCTTGCGCTTGCCGGCCGCCAGCCCCTTCGCCGAAACGATTTCCGCGAAGCTGGCGAGCAGCTTCAGCGACGTGGTTCCGGCCGACACGCAGCTTGCCCCCGGCGGACCAACCGCGCGATCCGTCGGCACGACGACCTCGTCCGGTCTGCGATTTCGCGTGATTCGCAAACATGCCAAGGGAGGCCTCGGCGAAGTGTTCATTGCCGAAGACCAGGAAATCCACCGCGAGGTGGCCCTCAAGCAAATTCAATCGCGCTATGCCGACGACACGGGCAGCCGCACGCGGTTCGTGCTCGAAGCGGAAGTGACCGGGAAGCTCGAGCATCCGGGCATCGTGCCGGTTTACGGGCTGGGAAAATACGCCGACGGCCGGCCGTTCTACGCGATGCGGTTCATTCACGGCGACAGTCTCAAAGACGCGATCGATTCGTTCCACGATACCGACATGGGCCCGCAAACGCCCGGCGAGCGAGCGCTCGAGCTGCGCAAGTTGCTCGGTCGATTCGTCGACGTCTGCGACGCGATCGAATACGCGCATCAGCCGCGCAATAATTCACCGCGATTTGAAGCCGGGCAATATCATGCTCGGCAATTTCGGCGAGACGCTGGTCGTCGATTGGGGACTGGCGAAGCAAATCAATGGTCCCGAATTGGAGCCAGATCCCGACAAGACGGAATCGCCGAATAAGCCAATGCTGCTCAGCGGCGATGCGGGAACGCGGATGGGCTCGGCTGTCGGCACGCCGCAATACATGAGCCCGGAACAAGCCGCCGGCCGCTTGGACCTGATCGGTCCGCGGAGCGACGTTTATAGCCTCGGCGCGACGCTGTATTGCTTGTTGACCGGCAAGGCGCCGCTGTCGGATCGCCTGGCATTCGATCTGAGCGCGGTTCTGCAACGAGTGCAGAATGGAGACATTGCGCCGCCGCGAGCGATCCATGCGGGAGTGCCGAAGGGCTTGGAAGCGATCTGCCTCAAGGCGATGGCCGTGCGTCCGGAGAACCGTTATCCGTCGGCCCGGCGCCTGGCCGACGACCTCGAACATTGGCTGGCCGACGAACCGATCTCGGCCCAGCCCGACACGCGAACCCAATTCGTCGCCCGCTGGGTCCGCCGCCATCGCTCGTTTGCATTGGCAACCGCTATCGCGCTGGTGTTGATTAGCGTCGTGTCGACGGTGGCGACGGTATTAGTCAATGAGCAACGGGCGGCAAACCTGAAACTGGCGAATGAAAAAGGGGACTTGGCGATAAAAGAAGCGGCCGCGAGAAAGCAAGCCGACCAAGGATTTCGCGAAGCGCGCCACTGCGGTCGATGAACTATTCACGAAGGTAAGCGAGGACACGCTCCTGAATCAACCTGGCATGCAGAAAGTGCGCAAGGAACTTCTTCAGAAGACGCTCGTCTACTACGAGCGATTTCTGCAACAAAGGGCCGACGATCCAACGGTACAAGATGAATTGGGAACCGCCTTCTACCGTGCCGGCCGAATTACCGAGGAAATCGGGTCGCCGGAAAAGGCCATCGCATATTACCAAAGGGCTCAGGAGCTCCAGGAGAAATTGTTGACGATGTCGCCAGATGATCGCGTGCGGCGTAATGCTCTTGGCGACACGTACAACGCGCTTGGCATAGCGCTTAAGCAAGGGGAGCGACTGGACGCTGCTCTGGAATCGCTAAAGAAAGCTCGCGATATTCGCCAGCAATTGGTCGCGCTGGCTCCGCATGAGTTGAGTTATGGGCGAGCACTGGCCAACAGCGTCATGAACATCGGTTTGGTGGACGGGGTATTGAATTCGGATATGGTCCAACAAAAGCGGGCCTTACAGGAACTGCAGGACGCGCAGAAAATCCGCGACGCCCATTCGACTGACCGCGGCGATACGACCAAGCTCAAGAAAGATCAGGCGATGGGTTCGTTCGGCCTGGGACTTCAGGAATTGAGGTTGAACGACGTAAATGCAGCGCGCGATTATTTCAAGGACTCGATTGCGTCACTCGGGGAACTTAGCGCCCAAGATAAGCGCGATTTGGCTCTTCAATTCTACCGGGCAACTTGTTATCGCTTGCTGGGCGACATCGCCGATAAATCATCCCCCTCCAAATCGATCCCCTATTATCAACAGGCTCGTGATGTCTTCGCGGGGCTTGTTGAACGCAACCCCGATGTGGCGGAGTATCAAAAGGCGCTTGCGGGCGTCTACATGAACATGGCGACACGGCAGACAGGTGCAAATTCTCTCGACTCATTTGAGCAAGCGAGGCGGATACTCGAAGGGCTCGTGAAAGACGATCCCGGCAATGCGCGACTCGTGCGTGACCTGGCCGCCACCTTACTGTCGCTTGGAGAACGCGAGAATGAGGCAGGACAGTATGAGAAGGCGCGGGCCAACGTGGGGGCGTCACTTGCCATGTTGGTGCAACTCAATCAACGGCTGCCCAACTATCAGGACGTTGTTCAAGAGCTTGCGAAGGCACGTGCCGCGTTGAATCAAATGGACAAGGAGCACCCACCGTCGCCACCAACTCCGGCACCTGCTCAAAAACCGACTGCGTCGCCCGCTGCACCGTCCTCGTGACCGATTGGCTACGCTTCTCGTGTCCGCAACCCTGGAAGCTGTATCGGCGGCTAACTTTGCCTAACCCTCACGACCCATGCTGACCGATGCAGTTATTGAACAGCCAGTTTAGGGGCTGTTTCGCGACTTCGGTTCGATCGGATTTAGGTCCCGGGGGGGATTGTCATGCTGTGCCGCGATGGATCGCGCTATACGTTGAGGGTGCTACTGGCTGGGACGCTAATGCTAGCGTTCGTCGCTCCGGCGTTGGGCCAAGCTGTTCCGCCGCCAGCACAATTGCCACCCACTCCTCCGGCAGCCGATGGCGACGCCCCGTTGCCGGCGCTTCCCGGCACCACGCTGCGGCCCTCGGTCGCTCTTCCGCCATCGACGGGCACCGAGCCGCAAGTCAATCCGACAACTCAGAACAATCCACCCTCGCCTTACAACGGTACGCTCCTCGCCTATAGCCTCGCCAGCGTCCCGGACATGATGGGCGAGATGCCAAATATCGGCCATTACAATGTCGTGCTTGGAACCTTCACGGCCCATGGTGCAACGATACCGATTGCGGGGGGCGATGGTTATGCCAAGATCGCCGACGACACCAGCCCCATTCCCACCGATCGCGTGTTCTTCGACTACAACTACTTCAACCACGCGGTGCGCACCGCCAACGACGCAACGATCGGTCTCAATCGCTTCAATTTCGGCGTGGAAAAAACGTTTTTCGGCGGCTGTTGCTCAATTGAAGTTCAAGCGCCACTGGAAACCGGCCTGAGCGACACGCAAAACTTCGATGACACCACGGCAGCGAATCAAGGCACTGTGTTCGGCAATATGTCGCTCATCCTGAAAGGCCTCGTTTATCAATGCAATTGCTTTGCCGTGTCGGTCGGAACGATCGTCGATCTGCCGACCGCGCCGAACGGATCGTTCACGAACGGCAATCAAACGCTGACGTTCCGAAATGATTCGGTTCACGTCGCTCCGTTCGTCGGCTTCGCTTACGCTCCCTGCTACAGCGGTTTCTTTGCGACCGGCTTCGTTCAGGTCAACGTCGATGCCAACGGCGACCCCGTTCACCAGACGTTCGTCGGCACCAACCTAGATATTGAGACGGGCCGTTTTCGCGATCCGAGCTTGCTGTATCTCGATCTTGCGATGGGCTATTGGTTATTCCGGGATGAGTCCTGCTACTGCGGCCGCTACCTGACCGGCATCGCCCCGACGGTCGAATTGCACTATACGACGACGCTGCAAAATTATCGTGGCATCGACGATACGGTCTTTCCAGTCTACGGCGGCACCGATTGCTTGGACCTGACCGCCGGCGTCCATTTCCAAATGGGCCCCTGCTCGATGCTGACCATCGGCGGCGTCGTCCCGCTGAGAAACACGCAGCGCGACAAAGACTTCGACTCGGAAGCGCTCGTCCAGTTCGATCGACGGTTCTAAGGAACGACCGGCAAATGCGTTCCGCGAACTCCTCCAGCCCGGAGCTACCGCGCGCGGATACCCCAACGGGGTTTTGTCCTTTAGCCCAGGGTTGGCCGCGGTCGGCGGCCTACCCCGGGGTCGAAGGACAGCCGAACGATTTCTACCCCAACGGGGTTGCGTCGGTCGCCGCGCCGCGCTGACGCAACCCCGTTGGGGTTGAGGTCTGCGCTTGGACCGGCCCACCCAGGGTAGCCCGCCTACGGCGTGCAACCCTGGGCTACGGGACAGAACCCCATCGGGGTTCAACACAGCCGAATCGCATTCCTAAATTCCACCGAGCGCCGCGGGCTCATGGCGTTTCGCCGCCAAATCTGCCCCCGGCCAAAAGTTCTTGGAAAGACCCTGTCGGGCGCGGGCCCGATTTCGCCATTTCCTTGTTGTTGGGGCGTGCATTTCGCCGCCCGACACTGCCTCAACGGCTGTGGAACACAGCAAGGAGAATCCAATGGTTCGCAATTTCTTGACCTCCGTCGCGGCCGGTTTGGCGCTGGCAACGATCGCCACGGTCTTGGCCCCGTCGCCGGCGCTTGCCGGTCCGCCGAAGGGACCACACTACGTGCCCGTGTATGGATACGGCTACCACCATCACTACTTCCCGCACTACGGCTACGGCAACCTTTACGTCGGCCCGGCGCTCGTGCTGCCGGCCACCCCCATCGCCGTCTCGGCAACGCCGCATACTCTGTACTGCATCGGCACCGACGGCCAAACTCGCGTCTACGGCACCTACATGCAAACGGTGTATAGCAACGGCGCGACGCAAATGGGCGGCCTGGTGGAAGCCCAAGCCGCTCTGACCGCCGCAGGAATCACCAACTGGATAGACGCTCCGCAACCCGCTGTCGCCAACTGATCCGCAACTTGATCGACAACTTGTTCGACCCCCAGGGATCGACAACTTTGATCGGCGGCAAGCGCGTCGCGGACGCGAAAGCCGACGGCCCTGTCCCGCAAGGGAGAGGGCTGTCGGCCGTTTTTTATCCGCTCACAAAACCGCTGGGCGGAAGAGAGTCCCCGTTTTGCTCCGCGGACTGCGCAAAAGGGGATAGTCCACGGCGGTTTTGTGAGGGGTTCAACGTGAGCATGGCCGATTCGCTAACCGGTTGGCGAAACGGTATACTGGGTTCTCCATCGAGCCGCCGGACGAAACCTCAAACAGGCTTCGTTTTCCCTCCTCGCCTTCAGGCCGTTTCTCGTCGGGGAGACCGCGTTGAAAAGACGTCTTCAGAAACTCGCTCTCGTACTATCGGCGGCGATCGCCGGTGCCACTGTCTCTGCTTTCGGGTCCTCTGCCTGCGCGGCACCGCCAAATGTTGAAATCATCCAATTGCTGCCGGCCGGAAGAGTGGGCGTGCCCGACGAATTTGACCCATCGAGCCTTTTTTCGCTGGGCGACTATTTGTACGCCATCGGACCGTATCGGCAACCGACGATTCATTATTTCAAGCGCGACGCATCGACCGGCCTTCTCGCGTACGGCGGCAGCGTTGCCGTGATCCAGCAACAGTGGCAAAGCACAATGGCTTGCCCCATCGGCGGCCGATTGTACTTTCTACTAACACGCTGGACCGACAAAGGGGTCGACAACCGCCTGGCCTGGTACGACATCGACGCCAAAACGGGAAAGCCAGCGGAGAAGGGCATTTCGCCGATGCTGATTTGGACGGATCGCCCGGGACACACGGACTCGGCCGGTTGGGGCAGAATGCTCGTCGCCGCCGGCGATCAAAGCAATCTCTACGTAACGACCGATCGTGCGATCCTGCGTTTCAAGATCGACGTGGACGGAAAGCCGATCCCGGCCGGCCAACTCGCGGAGAAAGGGATCGGGGAGTACATCTTCGCCGCGCCCGACGGAAAATGGCTCTACACGATGACGCACAATCCAGTGCCGGCAATCGCCTGCATCCGGTGCCAGCCGGACGGCGAGATCGCGCTGAAAAATGTTGTAAACCTCGATCCCAAATGGGCGGTTCACGATCCCAACGTCAAAACCGAATTCTCAATGTCAACGACGCCCGACGGCAAGTGGCTGTATGCCGCCGACTGGAACGTGGGCGGCGACGATCCCGACAAAGGCGAAATCAGCACGACGAACTCCTATCTTGCTGTTTTCCAGCGCGACCCCGTCGCGGGGACATTGAAGTTGGCCGACGCCGGATGCGGGAACGATTCGAGCCGGCTCGATCTCAAGCTGGCCAACTCGCGCGATCTTCGCCTGATGTTCTCTCCCGACGGCAAGAGCGGTTTCATCAGCACGGCTTCGGGTAGTCTGCTGCGGTCGTTCGAGCGGGATGCCGATACGGGGCGAATTACCGCCGTCGCCGAGTTCCCGCAGTGGGACACGCGGCGACTCGAGACCCGATGCCTGTGGGTCGATAGCGAAAAGCGATTGTTGTATGGGGCCAGCGGCACGCCGTTCGGTCCCGGCGCCGTCAACGTCGGGCGGGAACTCCATGCGATGTGGGTTGCCAAGATTGAAACGGGCCACGAGCCGCCGCCTCCGGCGATCGTGCCGGTTCTTACCGGCAGCGAGGCCGCCTCCGGTCCGGCTGCCGCCGCGGATTGGCCCCACTGGCGCGGTCCGACCAGTGACTTGAAGAGTCCCCTGCGCGGAATCCGCAAGGATTGGAGCGGCGGCCTGAAGAAAAGTTTGGGAGGTTCGCGGGCTCAGTCCCGGCGCTCACACCTGGTCCGTGCCGGCCATCCAAGGAGACCGTCTTGTCGTCAGTGGTCGTCACGGATTCTTGGACGAATTCTTTTGCTTCGACGCCGACAAGGGAGGCGCGCCGCTTTGGACCGCGGAAATCGAAGGGGGCGAAGCCGGGCATTTTGACTGGGGCTCCGGTTCGCACGGCATGGCCGCCATCGACGGCGACAAAGTCTTCGTGTCCGACCTGTGGGGCATCGCCGCCGGCATTTCGATGGCGGACGGAAAAGTGCTCTGGAAGAAGCTCCTCGCCGGAGCCATGTACGCTTGCAATCCACTCGTGTACGGAGACGTCGTCATTTATTCCGGCGGCAACAATTATTGGCATGGAAGCCATTTGGTCGCCTATCGCAAGGACACCGGCGCCGTTGCCTGGACGTACGGTGAGAGGTCGCATTCTATGGTGTCGCCGCTGCTGGCGAAGATCGACGGACGCGATCAAGTCGTGTATTTCGACGCGACGGAGCTCTTCGGCGTCAACCCGCGTACGGGCAGCCCGCTATGGTCCTACAAAGTCAATACCGACGGCGACAACGTCCCTATCTCGACGCCGACCGTCAACGGAAACATCGCCTATCCCGGATGGACCGGTTGCCCGACCTTGCAAATCGACGGCCGCTCCGTCAAGCCGTTGTGGGCAAAACTCAGCGGGGCCAAACGCCGAATCAGCACCGGCGCAGGCGCGTCGCTCAGCGACGCCGCGGTGATCGACGGCTACCTGTATCAGTTTACGGGCAGTTCGCCCAGCTTCGCGAACGCGCCGCGCGGCTCGCTCATTTGCGCCGAGCTAAAAACCGGAAAAATCCAGTGGACGGAAGAAACCGGAAACGGCAGCCTGATTGTCGTCAACGGCTGCCTCCTCTGCCTGACCTACTCGGGCGATCTGCTGCTCGTGAAGCCGACGCCGAGCAAGTTCACGAAGCTGACGGAAATCAAGGGATTGGTCGCGCGCGATCCATGGATCGGTCGCCAGGCGGCGAAATTGAACGAGCCCGAGGCCAAAGATTCCAACGACGACCTCGACTACGCCCCCTGTTGGGCATCGCCCGCCGTGGCCCGCGGCAAGCTCTATATCCATTACAGCAACCGCCTGACGTGCTACGATTTGATGTCGCCGTAGGACGATCAATCCCACTCGTCCGGCAGCCAAGACAGATACTTTTGAAGCCGGGCTCGGGCGCCGGTGATGGTCATGGCCTCAGGCAGCGCGTCGTTCTCGTGTGCCCAATAATTGCGTGTGCGCCTCACGGCGTGGGCACTTCCCGAACCGCGGCTGAAATCCCTTGGCCGCGACGGCCGCCGACACTGTCGATCAGAATCGACGCGTCCAGATTGCGAGTCTGGTCATTGTGCCGAGCGCGGTCGTAAGAACGGAGCGCAGCCTCGAATGCTGCAAAAAGGCGGACCAAATACGTATCTTCGAGCTTCGCATCGGCGTCGCGGAGATACGTTCGCGCCTCATCGTTCTTTTTCAAGATATCCGGCGTTGCGACCAGTGCGGTCTTTAGCCAATTGACAGCGAACCGGGCTGCCTTGTACTCGCCCTCGACGTCCTTGATATGCTCGTGCCAGTCAAATCGACGGTTCGGCATGATCGGCGATCGCGTCAAGGATCTGATTGATCGTCGCTTCGGAAAGCACCACGGTTTCGGAATCGGTGACGGTTTGCGCGTTCCATCGATTCGGGATGAAACGCGTAATGGATGACCCATTCGCCATGCTCGAAATAGAGAGTCGCCATGTCGTCGTAGGTGGGCATCAAGTACAGATCGACGACCGCCTCCGAACCTGGCACATCGAACGCAACCGGATCGAGCAACACGCGTGTCGGCCCTTTTTGAAGAAACAGCGCGGGAACTTCGAAAACCTGCTCATCGAGGTCGCGCATTTTTTTCGGGTAGCGCTTGGTCACCCATTCGTGCGGCTCGACCCAACTTCTGACTTCGTTTACAAGGTCTTCGATTCGCTTCTCGAATTGACCGCACTGCGGTAACATCGCGTTCCTCCCATTCCAACCCTTAGTGGCTTCGCTTTTCCGAGCCACTGCCTGTCCCTTTGCCGGAGCCGTTGCTGCCGGGTTGGCCGGCGGGGCCGTTGGGCGCGGCTTGGCCGTTTGCGGCCGCTGGCTGGTGCAGATACGCCGGATCGATCTTCCCCAATTCCTCGGCCACGGCGTCCACGGTGTCGCGAATCTGCTGCTTCGGTGTGCATCGGCGGTGATGAAGAACCGCAGCCGGGCCGCGCTTCTCCTCGACCGCCGGATGCAGGATCGGCTGCACGTTGATGCCGCGGGCGAACAGCGCCTGCGAAAGCTGCAAGCTGTGCAGCGAGTTGCCCAGGATCACCGGCACGACGGCCGAATCGCGGCTCATGCCCGTGTTCAGGCCGCGCTCGCTGGGCCAGCGTCAGGAACAGCCGCGAGTTGCTCGTGCCAGCCGCGCGACGCGCTCCGGCTCTTCTTCCAGCAGCCGCAGCGAGGCCAGCGCCGCGGCCGCGTTCGGCGGCGAGATGCCGACGCTGAAGACGAAGCCCGGCGCCGTGTACTTCAGAGTACTCGACGAGCGCCTTGCTGCCGGCGATGTAGCCGCCGCAACTGCCGAACGACTTGCTGAGCGTGCCCATCCAGAGATCGACGTCGGCCGGATCGACGTCGAAATGCTCGCCGATGCCGCGGCCGTGCGGCCCCAGCACGCCGACCGAATGCGCCTCGTCGACCATGCAGAAACGCCTTGTGCCGCTTCTTGACCTCGATGAACCGCGGCAGATCGGGATAGTCGCCGTCCATGCTGTAGACGCCTTCGATGGCGATCAGCACGCGGCGATATTCGCCGCGCAGCTCGGCCAGCAATTGATCGAGCGCCTGCCAATCGTTGTGCGGGAACGGCCGGCGCCGCGCGCCGCGACAGGATCGCAGCCCTGCACGATGCTGTTGTGGGCCAGCGCGTCGTGCAGGATCAGATCGCCGGGGCCGAACAGGTGGCCGATCGTCGTTTCGTTGGTCGAATGGCCGCCGACGAACACGATGGCGTCTTGCGTGCCGATGAAGCTCGGCGATCGCCTGTTCCAGTTCGCGGTGCACGGCTTCTCGCCGGACACGAGCCGGCTGGCCGAGACGCTGGTGCCGTAGCGGTCGATCGCTTCCTTGCGCGGCCGCGACGACCGCCGGATCGCCCGACATGCCCAGGTAGTTGTAGCTGGAGAAGTTGATCAGCTCGCGGCCGTCGATCAGCGTCGTGTCGTTGGTGACCCGTTCGTGCAGCGTGGAAGTAGGGATTCGCCAAGCCCGGTGTCTCTGCATCGACCTGCATGTTCTGCTTGCAGGCCTGAGGTATTCGGGGAACAGCTCGAAGCGATAGTTCTCCGGCGGGAATCTCGTCGGCCGGCGTGTCGCGGCGGCGCGTCTTGCGGCGTCTTGCCGAGATAGGCCTCGACCGCTTCGACCACTTCGCGGCAGGTTTCCATCTGCGGCAAGCACGTCTTCGGGAAACCGGCCGCCGAAGGTTTCTTCCAGCGCCGCGACGATCTCCATCCGCTCGAGCGAATCGAGCCCCAGCTCGAGGATGTTGGTGTCGAGCGTCAGATCGCCGGCCCGCTCCTTGGCGATCCGGCGCACTTGCTCCAGCACGATTTCGCACCGTCGTTTCCGAGAGTGGCTCGCGCTCGGCGGCGGAGCTTTCGCCGTCGCCGACTCGCGGCCAGTCGGCAGCGCCGCGCCGTGTCCGTTCGCCGCCGATCGGTGCCGCGGCCGTGCGGTCGGCGTCGCCGTCGAGCTGCGGCTTGCGGCGTCGCGTTCGGCGGCATCCCAGGCCCGCCATTGGCCGACGACTTCCAGCGTGCCGTCCAAAAACCCGTCGCGGCAGGCATGACGCTGAATCTTGCCGCTCGAGGTCTTGGGAATGCTGCCGGCCTTGATCAGCACGATCGCCTCGACGGGCAATTCGTGCTCGGCCGACACATCGCGGCGAATGGCATCGAACACTCGTCGAGCTCTCCAGGTCGCGCTGCCGGCCGCGCTCGACCTCGTACACGATGACCAGCCGCTCGCGCCCGTCGATCTCGACGGTGAACGCCGCGCCGGCGCCGCGCCGCAAGCCGCGGATGGCTCTGCTCGACGGTCAGCTCGATGTCTTGCGGATAGTGATTCAGCCCGCGAATGATGATCAGGTCTTTGAGCCGGCCGGTGATGAACAGCTCGCCGTCTTGCATGAAGCCGAGGTCGCCGGTGCGCAGATACGGGCCCGCCGCCGTCCGCCAGATGGGCGTGGAACGTGTGCTCGGTTTCGTCCGGGTCGCTTCCAATAGCCTTGCGCGACGCTCGGCCCGGCGACCCAGATCTCGCCCACTTCGTCGGCGGCGCAGCGGGTCATGTGTTCGGGATTGACGATCACGATCTCCTGATCGAGCAGCGTGCCGCCGCAGCCGACCAACGCCCGCGCCCCTTCTTCGTCGGCCAACGCATCGACGACCTGGTTGTTTTCCAGCGCCTGGGCGTCGAAGCAGCGGATCACCGGCGGAGCCGTCTTGAAGCCGCCGGAGACGATCAGCGTCGCCTCGGCCATGCCGTAGCAAGGATAAAACGCCTCGCGGCGGAATCCGCACGGCCCGAACGCCTTCGACGAAGCTCTCGATCGTCTCCTCGCGAACCGGCTCGGCGCCGTTGAACGCCAGGCACCAACTGCTCAGGTCGAGCGTCTCGCGTCTGCTCGGGCGTGATCTTGCGGACGCACAGGTCGTAGGCAAAATTCGGCCCGCCGCTGATCGTGCCTCGATATCGCGAAATCGCTTGCAGCCAGCGAAACGGCTTCTGCAAGAACGACATCGGCGACATCAGCACGTTCCACTGGCCGATGTACAGCGGCTGCAAGATGCCGCCGATCAGGCCCATGTCGTGATAGCTGGGCAGCCAGAACACGCCGCTGCCCGATCGCGTGTGCTCGAAGGCATAGGCGATCAAGCGCCGAGTTGTGCATCAGGTTGGCATGGTTGAGCATCACGCCCTTGGGCGTGCCCGTCGAACCGGAGGTGTATTGCAGGAAGGCGAGCGTGTCGCCATGGACGTCGGGATGCCGCCAATCGTCGTTCGAGTCCGCGTTCGAGCTGGTCGGTGGCTAGCCAGGCAACGCTCTTCAAGGCTTGGCGTCTGATCGAGGACGGCTTGCACCCGCTCGAAAACATCCTGGCGTGGTCAGCGCGACCTTGGCCTCGGCGTCGTCGACAGATCGCTTGGATGCGCGACAGCGATCGATTGCGCCGCGGCGGATAGGCCGGCACCGCCACCACGCCGGCATACAGGCAGCCGAAAAACGCCGCGATGAATTCCAGCCCGGCCGGATAGAGCAGCAGGGCCCGTTGGCCTTCCATGTTCCGGCTTTGCAGCCAGGCGCCGATCGCCCGCGCCCGCCGGTCGAGCTCCGCGTACGTCCAGCGGATCTCCTCCGATCTCGCCGTCGACCAGGTAGCTGAACGCCCGATCCTGAGCCTGATGGTCGGCGCGATGCCGCAGCAAGTCCACCAGATTGGAGGGACCGAAAAACGAACCAGGCAGATGGTCGGTATGCACTTCTTAAACCCTGCAAGACAACGGTTTACACCAAGAACGCGCTTTTTGGAGAGCTCCTGCGATAAAGCTCCCGAATAACCGCAAATGGAGGCAGGCAGGCAAAAGCCTCCTAATTAGTGGCCGGAAAAAGCGTTGCCCGGCCCAATTTCCGCCTGACTAGCTTACCACGGTCGGACACTCGTTACAAACCGCCCGACCGTCAGCGGCGGAACTCAAAAATCGCCCTCTCTCCATCCAATAAATCGGCAATGTCGAGCAAAGTCATTGAGCGTCGAGAAGCTAGCCCGGAAATTGCCCCCGATCGAAACGACCATCGCCGCATCCAAGCTAAACTGCTTATTTGACGACGGTTTATGACCAGCGCACGACCTGCTTGCGCTGCGTTGCTTGACAACGGTCGATCCGTCTGCGACGAATAGAGTGGCACCGCTGAATGTCGCCGTTCCTATATTCGGCCCCGCCCTCCCGCACCGATTTCTTCGCCGAGGTTGTCATGCTTCGCTGCCGATTGATTGCATGCGCCCTCGTGGCGTTGCTGGCCCTTCCTCTCGCACAGGCGGAAGAATACAAGCATGGCCCCGATTCCGAGCGACAAGACGGAGTGCCCAAAGGAACCGTCACGCATCACGAATGGAAAAGCAAGATCTTTCCGGGGACCATCCGCGACTATTGGGTCTATGTCCCTCAGCAATACGACCCGGCTCATCCGGCGTGCGTCATGGTGTTTCAAGACGGACATGCCTACGTCAACGAGCATGGCGATTTCCGAGCACCGATCGTCCTCGACAACCTCATCCACAAAAAGGAAATGCCGGTCACGATCGGCATCTTCATCAACCCCGGCCATCGTGGCGACACCGTGCCCGCCGACGGCTGGAAGGCCGACAATCGCAGCTTCGAATACGACACGATCAGCGATCAATATGCGAAGTTTTTGCTGGAAGAGATGCTGCCCGAGGTGGGCAAGGATTATAAGCTGACCGACAAAGCCGCCGGCCGGGGCATTTGCGGGTCCAGTTCGGGCGGAATCTGTGCGTTCACCGTTGCCTGGCAGCGGCCCGATGCCTTTAGCAAAGTCATCAGCTTCATCGGCAGCTTCACGAACATCCGCGGCGGCTATATCTATCCGCCCAAGATTCGCGAATCGAAAAAGAACCCCAAACCGATCCGCGTCTTTCTACAAGACGGCACAAGGATTTAGACAATCAGTATGGCAACTGGCCGTTGGCCAACCAAGAAATGGCGGCCGCCTTGAAATTCGCCGGCTACGATTATCGCTTCGAGTTCGGCACCGGCGCCCACGACGGCAAACAAGCCGGCGCGATCCTGCCCGACGCCCTGCGCTGGCTATGGCGCGATTACAAAGCGCCGTGAATTGCCGAATGCTGAATTCTAGCGAATCCAGCCACCGCGCTCGGAGCGATCCTCTCACTCCTTCACTTCGCCGGCCAGCAGCCGGATTTCGGCCTCGATTTCCTCGTCGCGACGCTCCTGATAGCTCGGCAGCATCTTCATCGCCATCATGGTCGGAAGCAAGCAGCCTTTCGCCGGAAACGGCTCGCCATCCTTCCAGTTCTCCGTTGTCCGCAGCAAACCGTCAACGACTAGGCGACCGAGGGCTGTTGAGAGTTGGCCAGGCGTCTTGTCCAAGCATTTCGCCACCATGCCAATGTTCAACCAGTAGAGCCCACTCCCCTCGTCCAAATGAAGGGCAGCAACCTCCAAGACGAAGGAGAGAATCTCCTGGTCCAATTTGGTCAGATGCAGCGGCATCTCCTGGGCCTGTTGGTCGGGAGCGATCAGACATTCGACGCAACCGCTCGGTTCCACACTCGTCTGCTCTTTTGCCCAAGCCTTCAATTCCTCGGCGTCGAGCGAACACGCCTTCATGTGTTGCCCGGTCGTCCAATGCGTCTTCTTCGTCGCCGAGTGCTTGACGCTGGGGCACGTCGCCCGATGGAGCGTCAAGTGATGCTTTGACGGCTTACGGCTGCAATCCAGCACGAAACCGCTGCGGTGATGCGTGACCCACGACAGGTAGGCTCGCTCTTCGTCCATGAACAGGATCATTTGTTCTTTCCAAGCCTTCAATCGATAGGCCGTGCATCCGGGATCATTTTAGATCGTCGAGGCGGCCTTCCGCAAACCGAGCAACGGACCGCACTGCGACCACGGCCAGTTGATGTATCTGGATGCGTGGTTGTTCCGAGACAACGCCTGGAGTCCGGTAGCAGGCGGGCTGTTCTTATGCTGGTATAATGAAGCCCCTGTTTCTTCTCAAACCAAAGAAATCCATGCCGTGGGCCTGCCTGCTGCTAGGAGACCTGACGCTATGGCGAAGGCACAAAAACCAACCGATATCGACGCCTATATCTCGCGATTTCCTGCCGACGTGCAGGCCATCCTTCAGAAAGTGCGTGCAGCGATCAGCCACGCCGCTCCCGATGCCAAGGAAATCATCGGCTACCAAATGCCCGCCTTCAGGCAGCACGCGATTCTGATTTACTTCGCCGCGTGGAAGAAGCACATTGGGCTGTATCCGCCGGTCTCTGGCGACAAGGCCATCGAGAAAGCAATCGCTCGCTACGCCGGGCCGAAGGGCAACCTTCAGTTCCCGCTGAACGAGCCGATGCCTCTCGAGCTGATCGAGCGGATCGTGAAATTGCGGGTAAAACAGGACTCGGAGAAGGCGGTGGCGAAGAGGAAAAAGTCTCCGACCTCACGCAAGGCAAGGGAGTCAAAATGAACGTCGAAATCATTGCAGAACCAATTCGTTTCCATCTGCACGGCATCGCGGACGTTGTCGAAAACGAGCGCTATGCCGAGGTTGGCATGCGATTGATGAACGAAATGTGGCGGGTGGTCAAGGCGGCCGGAATTCCGACGACGGGCATCAACCATTGGGTCTACTTGCCCGCTGGAAGGATGTTCGTCGGTGTTGAACTCCGCGACCCACTGCAAGCCTCGATCCCCGATCAGCTTGAACCGCTTAAGTTCGAGTTGCAACGCTACATGAGGCATGTCCACATTGGGCCGTATCAAGCGTTGCCCCAAAAGTGGAAAGATCTGATGGCCGACCTTGCCGCTCGTGGCGAGGTCATCGGCTCACCATCGCTGGAAATTTACGGCCATCATTGCGACGATCCGTCCAAGTCGGAAACGACCATTTTGATCGGACTGCAAACGAAATCGATCTGATCCTGACAACGCAGCGGCGCGGTGGAACAGGGGCGCATTCACGCGATCGCAACCAAAATCATTCGGCAACATCTGGAATGTCAATGAGCACGAACATGAAAGCCCGCCACATCGTCGGAACCATTGCCGCGCTGCTGCTGACGCCGCTGGCCGCGCTGCGCGCGGCCGTCAACGATTCGGCCAAGCCCAACATTATCATCGTCATGCCCGACGACGTTGGTTATGGCGACTACTCGTGTCTCGGAAATCCGGTGATGAAAACGCCCGCCGTCGATGCCTTTTGGAAACAGAGCGTGCGCTTCACCGATTTCCACGTCAGCCCCACTTGCTCGCCGACTCGCGCGGCCTTGATGAGCGGGCGACATGAATTCAAGAATGGCGTGACCCACACGATTTTCGAGCGAGAGCGCATGTCGTTGAAGACGATCACGCTTGCCCAGGTCTTGAAATCGGCCGGCTACACGACCGGCATTTTCGGCAAATGGCATCTTGGCGACGAACCGCCCTACCAACCCGATCGGCGCGGTTTCGACGAAGTCTACATCCACGGCGGCGGCGGCATCGGGCAGACGTTTCCCGGATCATGCGGCGACGCGCCGGGCAACCGATACAGGAACCCGACGCTGCTCCACAACGGCGTCTTCGAAAAGGCAAATGGCTATTGCACCGATTTGTTCTTCGGTCAGGCCATCCGTTGGATGGACGAAAAGCGCAAAGCCGGCGCGCCGTTCTTCGCTTACATCCCGCTCAACGTGGCCCACGAACCGCTCGAATGCCCCGAGGAAAACTACCGGCATTACGCGGGCAAGGTTCCCAAAGAGGTCGCGAAATTCTACGGCATGATCGAGACGGTCGATCGCAACTTCGGCATCCTGCTCGACAAGCTGAGGGAGTGGGGCATCGAAGACAACACGCTGGTCATCTACATCGGCACCGACAATGGCGGGTTCGAGCCCGCATGCAAAATCTTTGATGCCGGACTGCGCGGCGGCAAATGCACGCCCTACCAGGGCGGCACCGCGCGCCGTGCTTCTGGCGTTGGCCGGCCAAGTTCCAGGGCGGACGCGACGTGTCGGCGCTCACCGCGCATATCGATATCTTACCCACGCTCGCGCGGATCACCGGAGCGCCGATCACCGGCGAACTGGCAAAGCAAGTCGAGGGGCGAAGCCTGCTGCCGCTGCTCACCGATCCGCGGGCGGCGTGGGCCGATCGCTTTCTGGTGACGCACGTCGGCCGTTGGCCGCGCGGCAAAGCCGCCGATGCGAAGTTCGCCGAGTGCTCAATCCGCGACAGCCGTTTTACGCTGGTGAACAATAGGGAGCTCTACGACCTGCAAAAAGACCCCGCTGAGTCGACCAACGTCATCGCGGGCCATCCCGAGGAAGTAGCAAAGTTGCGAGGCGCCTACGATCGATGGTGGGACGACGTGCAACCGCTGCTCGTGAATGAAAACGCCGTCGGCCCGAAGATCAATCCATTCAAGGAAAGATATTGGAAGCAGTTCGGCGGAGGTCCGACTGCGGCCGAACTCAAGATGATGGCCCCGATTTCTGCGCCATTGGAAAAGTAAATCCAGACAGCATCCGCAGCCGTGAACCCGCGGAACGACTCAAGCGATACGAACCACTACATCAAGATCACGCGTTCGCAAAACTGCAATCATAAGTCCGAGCCAACTGCGATATGGGGCGAGCATGCAGGGCTATTGCCCCGAAAGGAGCGAACCGGGTCCGCTGGCGCTGAATTTTGTTGTCCGCAAAAATTTTCGTGAACCAACCGGCACCCAGCGGCGTCTAAGTTGTTGAATATCCGGCAAGCCTCCTGCACGTGCAGGTTGCTGTGGATGGTAGCAGTCATTCAGATTTTGGGGATTGTCATGGTTTGGTCACGGCCCAGTTCGATCCAAGAATGCATAGGGACGGGTTATTCCGCGCTCGCCGCGAATAATCTGCGATTCCCAATGCGCCTGTGACGCTCGGCCAAACCCAAGTATGCAAACAACTTGAAGGCCCGGTGTCACGGCGACACCGGGCCTTTTTTTGTCGATGTGTTCGGGAATTCGGGTTGGTAGCTGAGACGGTATAGCGCCTGGCTGAAGCCCAGGAGACGAGGATTCGAGCGCCTCCCGACCCACTGGAATAAGGCATGAGGCTTGAGGCTACAGGCTTGAGTACGACGAAGGTTTGCTGGCGCGTACCTCAAGCCTCACCGTCTCAAGTCTCAAGCCTTTCACGGCTCGTTCGTCTATCGGTTGAGGATTCCGGCCTTTCAAGCCGGAGAGATGGGTTCGACTCCCATACGAGCTACTGACGCGAGAGACAAGAATACGGGAGGAAGGGGAACGGCGCCCCGCGTGCCTTGGGAGCACGAGACCGTGGGTTCGACTCCCACCTTCCCGACTGCGGTCCGGTGTTGTAACGGAAGCATGGCGATCTGATATGTCGCCGGCGGTGGTTCGACTCCACCTCGGACTACTTCGACCAACGAGAGGAGAGCAACAATGACAGCGACACATCTCGGCTGAAACGCATACGCCCACTCCACACTCGGGGTCGTGGCGTAACGGCAGCGCTTCCGCCTTTTAAGCGGAAAGGTAAGGGTTCGACTCCCTTCGGCCCCACTGGCGCGTAGCTCAACGGTGAGAGCAGGTCTCTTATAAGGACCAGGTCGAGGGTTCGACTCCCTCCGCGCCGATTGTGCGCACTGAAGCACGAAAAAAACACGAACGACGGGATCAAGGTGTTAGCGGCAGCATGCCTGGCTCTTAACCAGGTCGGTGAGGGTTCGAGTCCCTCTGATCCCACTGACAGACATAAGCACTGGTCGTCCAGCGGCGAGGACTCCGCACCCGTAATGCGGCGACGTGGGTTCGAGTCCCACCCGGTGCTCTTGATCTTTGACAATTCGATCAGGATTCATTGCACCCATGATGTAGCGGCAGCCTGCTGCCTTGCCATGGCGGAAGTGCGGGTTCGACTCCCGCTGGGTGCTTTCGTTGATATCAGGCGTGTGGGAAAGCCTGGAATTCCGCCTGCTTCGGGAGCAGGAGATCGTCGGTTCAAATCCGACCACGCCTGACTCTGCATTGCGGTGGGGCCTGTGCTGGTACAGGCAGGCGCCTGTTAAGCGCCACTGATCGCAGGTTCGATTCCTGCCACCGCAGCTTGGATAACGGAAGGGCAAGCCAATTGGCGATGGCAGCTGTCTCGAAAACAGTCGAGCGATGAAGCCTTGAGGGTTCGACTCCCTCTCCTTCCGCTTTGATCGTGCCCTTGGCCGAGCGGCAGAGGTGCCAGCCTTCCAAGCTGGCGAGGCGGGTTCGACTCCCGCAGGGCACTCTTGCTCGAAATACGATCGGGGATCGGCTAACGGTAGGCTGCCTGGCTTTGAACCAGGTGATGGAGGTTCAAATCCTTCTCCCCGAACTTGGGCACTCGACGTGATTGTCCTGAAGACGACGTGATCCGGGGTAGTTGCTGCTGGTAGTGACGCCTGGCTCTGAACCAGGAGGCCGTTGGTTCGATTCCAACCCCCGGAACTTGTTGAATGGCAATCAACGGAAGTCATCCGGCCGGATGAGGAGCCTGTCTTGAAAACAGGTGGCGGCACTCGGCCGCTTGTGGGTTCGAGTCCCACGGCTTCCGCCTTGCAGATCAATCGGGCTCATCGTCCAACAGGAAGACGCCGGCTCCGCACGCCGAAGATCCGGGTGCGATTCCCGGTGAGTCCACTTGAGACATACGGTCCCGTGGTCCAGCGGCACGACTCCTGGCCTACACCCAGGCAACGATGGTTCGATTCCATCCGGGACTACTTGCGCCCAGGTACGCCAACGGCAGAGCGGCTCGGCTTAAACCCGCAGCGTGTTGCAGGTTCGACTCCTGCCTTGGGCACTGCGATCGACAGCGACGGCTCGGTAGGCAATTGGCAGACCACCTTGGCTTAGAACCAGGGATGCTGTGGGTTCGAGTCCCACCTGAGCTACTCGATGAAATCACGTCCTCGTGGAGCAGCCTGGAGTGCTCGCCACCCTGTCAAGGTGGAGATCACGGGTTCAAATCCCGTCGGGGACGCTTTTCGATACGGCACGGTACGCAAACCGGCAAAGCGGCCGAAGCTCAAACCTTCGTGATCTGCGGGTTCGACTCCCGCCCGTGCCACTGATGAAATACGCGTCGGCTGGGCATTGGCGTGCCCAAGTGGCTGTAACCCACCCGCCTTCGGGCATTGCAGGTTCAACTCCTGCCCGACGCACTCAAGAGGCTACAGGCTTGAGGCTACAGACTACAGGTACGCGCAAGCGGATGTTGCATACCTGTAGCCTGTGGCATAACGCTGGCCCGTTCGTCTATCGGTTCAGGACGGCGGCCCCTCAAGCCGCAAGGGCGGGTTCGATTCCCGCACGGGTCATTCGAGGCTTGAGACTTGAGGCTGTGAGGCTTGAGAAACGCGGCCGCAAATGTCGGGGGTATGGGTTCAGGACATGGGTGGCGCAGTTGGTTCAGGACATGGGTGGCGCGTCAGGGCAGAATGGGTCTCCGAAAGGAGACCCAACGTATGCCTTGGACGGAGACCCGAGTCGTGGATCAACGAACAGAGTTTGTGTTGCGGGCGCTGCGGAACGTCGAGCGTTTCGGCGATTTGTGCCAGGAGTTCGAGATCTCGCGTAAGACCGGTTACAAGTGGAAACAGCGGTTCCTGCGGCATGGGTTGTCGGGGCTGGGCGATCGATCGCGGCGTCCGGCCAGCAGTCCGCAGGGGGTTGGCGAAGCGATGGTTTGCCAGATCGTGAAACTGCGAACGGCGCAGTCCCACGTGGGGAGCGCGGAAGTTGCGTGCGGTGCTGGAACGGACGGCGTCGGCGGAGCCATTGCCGTCGGAGAGCAGTTTCAAGCGAATTCTGGACAAGGCTGGATTGGTCGAACGGCGCCGACGGATGCCGGCCGAACAAGGCTGTCGCTTGCAGATGGCAGTTCGGGCGGAGCGTGCGAACCAGTTGTGGACGATTGATTTCAAGGGATGGTGGTACACGCGGAATGGCAAGCGGTTTGAACCGTTGACGATCCGCGACGCATTTAGCCGATACGTGTTGTGTGCCCACGCGCTGGACGACGCCCGGACGGAGACGGTTCGTCGGCGGATGATCGAGGTGTTTGAACGTCACGGCCTGCCGGAGGTGATTCGCAGCGACAATGGGTCGCCTTTTGCGGCCCGGAACTCGCCTATGGGCTTGAGCCGGCTGTCGGCCTGGTGGCTGTCGTTGGGGATTAGCTTGGACCGAATTCCTCCGGGGCGGCCGGACCAAAATGGCGGTCACGAACGGATGCATCGCGACATGGCGTGGGAAGTGGAAAGCAGTGCCAGCGAGGACATGGCCACGCAACAAGCCGAGTTGGACGTGTGGCGGCAAACGTTCAACGGGGAGCGTCCGCATGAAGGGTTGGGCATGCGCGTGCCCCAGGACGTGTACGAGGCGTCGTCGCGGCGATTCGATCCGGCGCCGGTGGAGCTGGTATATCCACCAGCGTGCCTGGTTCGCCGAGTCAATTATTGCGGGTGCGTGAAGGTCCGTACGGTGCCGGTGAGCATCTCGCAGGCATTGCGGGGCATGCAGATCGGACTGGAACCGCTCACGGCGGATCGGCTTGGCGTCTGGTACTGCAAATTGTGTCTGGGGCAAATTGATTTGAGCACGCATAAATTCAAAGCGGTACAAGCATCGCCGCCGCCGAAGGCCGAGGTTGTCGGGTGCGAAGCACCGAGTCAATAAAAAAATGTAACGAAAACGCGAAAATTTTGCCCCCGCGGGGGCACTCCAGCAGACGAAGACAAAGCAGACGAAGACAGACCTTTACAGGTGGTAAAAACCTTCACCCCTAACGCAACGGCGCCACCCATGTCCTGAACCAACTGCGCCACCCATGTCCTGACTGCGCCGGGCATGCCTCAAGCCTGTAGCCTCAAGCCTCAAGTCTGTTACGACGCAGGTGAGCCAGTGCTCAGCCGAGTCTCATAAGCCCAGCCCGCCGGGTGCGACACCCGGACCTGCAACTTAGCGCCGCGAAAGCGCGTCGCATGGCCGGGTACGCAAACGGGAAAAGCGACGAGGTCGAGAGCCTCGTGATTTTGTGAGTTCGATTCTCACTCCGGTCACTTGAATGATCCCGTGGTCCAGCGGCGAAGACGCCTGGGTGACAACCAGGAGAGCGATGGTTCGATTCCATCCGGGATCACTTTGGCGATCGGTCTGTAGGTGTTTTCGGCGGCACGCCTCCTCGGTAAGGAGGAAGGCCGGGTTCGAACTCCCGGACGGACCTTGGAGGAAATCCAAAAGGGCTGCTGGTCCAACGGGACGACGCCTGGCTTGCAACCAGGAAATCGGGGTTCGACTCCCCGGCGGTCCACTGAATAACGAACGGGCTCATGGTCCAACGGGAAGACATCAGGCTGGCAGTCTGGAAATCCGAGTTCGATTCTCGGTGGGTCCACTGAACGAGGAAATGGAAGGTAGCCGGATACGGTTGGCCGGGCCGCTCTGCTAAGGCGGTTCTCGCATCGTCGAGATGAGGGTTCAAATCCCTTGCCTTCCGCTTGGATAGTGCATGATGTGACGCATTCGCCCCGATGGTGAAATGGAAATCATCCTCTGCTTCTAACGAGGCGTTCCGGGTTCGAGTCCTGGTCGGGGTATTGGTAACGGCGTTGGCAATGGCGACGGATGGCTGCCTTGGGCTGGGTAGCGCGACAGCAAAAAATGAACAGGAGGGAATTGCGATGACCACTGAACTTCAGCAAGCGTTCGATTCGATCGGGGCGGACCTGGTCGTTGAGAACCAAGGTGACCGATTTGAAATCGACGTGCAGCGTGAGGCGGCCGGTGAGGCGTATCGACTGCGGTACCCTCAGGCCGGTGAGATTACGGCCGAGGCGCTCGACGTCAGACCAAAGCATCGCCACTTGGTGCTCGATGTTTCTGGCTGGCGGCTGCCGATTCGTTAGTCGATACTTGTGTGGTCACGACGAACGGCATTGGTTCGTGGCATCGCTTGCCGTTCGAGCCATCGCACCGACGACAGTCCGCGGCGCGATGGAGGCTCTGAAGCCCGACGTCGGTGTTGCGGGCACAGAAGCGGCTGGGCGTAAAGCATCGGCGCCACCGTCGCAAGACGGCGGCCTACGTGCGGCAAGGGCGAGTGGTTCTTCTTGCCGCGGCCGATGATGCACGTGGGTGATCGCGCGGTTCGCGGAATGGAGCAGTTGGTGCGGGAAGGCGGAAAGCCACACCACGTGGAATGGATGTACCGGCCGGACGGACAGCGACGAGACATTTGTGCGAGGAGCGGTTTCGCATCGCCGATCATGCGACGATTTACCTGCAAGTGTGGCATCGCGTCGTGCAGAACACGGAAGTCCGACCAAGTCCGGTCGAGGACGAACCTGACCCGGATGGACGTATGTCGACTGAGATCGCGGGCTGCGGCGAGCCTACTCGTGCGACGGCCCGCCTTATGGTGTCCGTGGTGTAGCGGTTTCTGCACGTCTGGCTGTGAACCAGAAGGTGACGGTTCGACTCCGCTCGGACACCCCTTGAAAGGAAGTGAATCATGGTCGCAAAGATACTCGAACAACCGACGCTGGTGCTCAACCGCAACTGGCAGCCGGTGAACGTGGCCACGGTGGCTCGCGCGCTGGTGCTGTTGTGGAACGAGTCGGCCCGCGTGGTCGATCCGGCCGACTACCGGCTCTACACCTGGGCCGATTGGTCGGCAGCTGCGCCCGCGCGACGGCGAGCGGTTCATCCAGGCCGTGCGGCTGCGGCTGCGCGTGCCGGAGGTGATCGTGCTGGCCGACTACGACCGGCTGCCGAGCGCCGCCGTGAGCTTCAGCCGCCGCAACATCTTCAAGCGGGACCATTGGACCTGCCAGTATTGCGGCTGCCAGCCGGGCGGCGACGAGTTGACGATCGACCACGTGATGCCGCGGTCGCAGGGTGGAACCTCGACCTGGGAGAACTGCGTGCTGGCGTGCGTCGCCTGCAACAAGCGCAAGGCCGACCGCACGCCGCAGCAGGCCGGCATGCGGCTCCGCAAGGTGCCGGTCCGGCCGACCTGGAAGCCGATCTACGCCCGCGCACAGCGTGCGGATCGAAAGCTGGTCGAAGTTCATCAGCGAGACGTACTGGAACGTGCCGCTGGAGAAGTAATCGGTGAATCGGCCCACGGGCCTGTCCCGTGGGCCGGTTCACTTTACACGAGTGTGCTCCTGGGAGAGCAGTCAGTCTCCAAAGCTGGCGGACGGGGTTCGACTCCTCGCGCTCGTGCTGATGGAAAATGCCGACGTGGCTCGACTGAGAAAGGCGCCTGTCTTGTAAACCGGTTGATGCTGGTGCGAATCCAGTCGTCGGCTCTTGGTGCGATTTGAATCCCGATGGTGTAGCGGATTGCATCGGACCCTCCGAAGGTCCAGGCCCTGGTTCGAGTCCAGGTCGGGATACTTGATTGTATGAAATGCGCCTTGCGAGTGTGCCGGATGAGCACGGCAGTCTTCGAAACTGCAAGACGAGGTTCGATTCCTCGGCGAGGCACTTTATCGTGGAGGCCGGTATGAGATGGTTTATCCGATTTCAAACGAGCCGATCATGCCCGGCCACGCGCTGGCCGTTAGGCATATTTCACGCATCGGGCTACCTGCATGAGATGGATGAGCATCAACATCCCTATGCCGACTGGCTGGAAGAAGCCTTTGAATGGTTCGACGTGAACTTGCGGGTTCCCACGAAGTCCGAGATGGACCACCGAGCTTTGTTTTGGTTCCGCCCCGAAGCTCGAGAATGCGTCGCTGCAGCGTGGAGCATCGTCGCAGCTTACCGCAATGCGGGCATCCATGTGCAGCTACGTCGAACTGACTGCCCGGGGCGAATCATTTATCGCGATGCGCACCAGATCGCCGCAATCCCGTATTGGCCTTACGGTCGAGGGCCGCCCGTGCGGAGTGAAACACAATATGTCCTTGGAGTGTGCCGGATCGCACGCGACCCTGCGAAGGTCGAAGACCAGGTTCGATTCCTGGCGAGGGCACTGAAGCAACTCGACGCTGGAGCCAGACGGCACGGCAACCGCCTGCAAAGCGGTTTGAAGTGGGTTCGACTCCCACCGGCGTCTCTTTGCCATTAGTTGACATGCGATGACAGACAATGCCTAATCCCTTGCGATTGAAGGGGTTCAGGCCATTCTCGCCAGCCCTCTCCGTGCCATCCGATGTCGTGCGTTGACTGCCAGAGACGCCCGGAATGCAGCGCATTTGCAGCGCCGGGTCGCTACGTTCGTCAGGGAGTGTGTTCGGCATCGGCAGGTTGCTGATCGCCCGAGCCTGATCGTCCAGGCCAATATGGGTGTACTTCATTGTCATCTTGATATCGGAGTGCCGAGCCAGTTCTTTGACTTCCGGCAGCGAAGCGCCGCTGCGAACCAATTCCGTGATATGCGTATGTCGTCCGGCAGCGTGGAAATCCGCCACGCCTGTGTCATTCCGATAAGGAATGCCAATCTTCTCCAGGTCATGCTTCACCATGACCGCAGTGTTTTTGCCGGCGAGGTCCGGGAAAAGTCTGTCGCTCGGGGCAAGTCCGATGAACCACTGTCGCAACTCGGCAACAAGTTCCAAGTGCAGCGGGAGGACATCCCGTTTACGGTGTTTGGAATGAACCGCTTCCACCGTGACGATTGGACGTTCGGCGTCCAGATCAAAACTCTTCGGCGACAGGCTGGCCAATTCGCTCTTACGAAGGCCAGTCATATAGGCCAGGAAGTAAATTCTCGCCCGTTGTTTGCCATCGACGCGATTGATCTTCTTCTTGCTGCTGCTCGCCGAAGCAATCAATCGGCCGACCTCATCGGCAGTCAAGGCACGCCGCTTTCGGCGAACATCGACTTCTGTGTTGAGCCGCTCCAGGCCGAGCAACGGATTGGCCAGAACCCGCTTCGTCGTCACGCACCAATTGCAGAACGAATCCATTGCCTGGATGTAGTGGTTGTAGGTCCGAGGCGAAATGTCCTCGGATTTTCTTAGCGATCGTAGGAAGGCCTGGGCCGATTCGGACTGTATTTCGGCCAGCGTCTTGAAGTCGCAGCCGGCGACGATGCGATTGACTCTGGCCATCGTGACGACGCAGTGTTTCGGCGAATTGTCGGCGAGACTGTCCGCAAACGCCGTCAAGTGGACTTTGATGGCAGCCTGCTTCACTTCGGCATAACGTTCCTGCTCGGGATCGATCAGGCCGGTCTTTCGGAGTCGAGCCTCTGATTCCAGTTTGCCGGCAAGCTGTTCGGTCAAGCCCTTGTCGGTAAAGCCTTTGGCGGTCTTCCGTTTGCCAAGATGATCCGTGTACTGAATCCAGTAGGATTCGTTCTTACGTTTGCTACGCTTGAATATCGAAGCCATGTTTTCGTCCTCCGCGGTCATTATTGACTGGTACTGGACATTTGACAACCATCGGCGATCCATTTTTTAATTTGCGCGAGCTGCCAGCGCACCGTACCGGCGAAACGTACCGGCTCGGGGAGTTGTCCGGCGGAGCGCAACCGCCACAGTGTTCGAGTGGAAATCTGCATCATCCGGGCCAATTCAGCAGCCGTAATCAACAGCGGATTCAACGACTCATCGACTTGCACTTCGATCATCGACATGGGAATTGTCTCCTTCAAGAATAAGTTTCGCGCCCGAAAGAAAACGGGGCATCCGTGCCCTCGTGTTGCCGCAGACTGCTTTGCGCTAACCGGTGAAGCCGTGCAGAATCGTATGCAACGTCTTCGCCCAGCCTACCGCCTTCGCTGGGTTGCCCATCGCCGTCTTGCCGACCCGGTAGACGACGAACACCAACATCACCAGCATCATGAAGAAACTGAAAAAGAAGCCGTCCAAGAATCCGAACAACATAAAGCACACTCCCTTCTCAAGGGTTTAACGCCGGCAGCCATGACCACCATGGCGGCCAAATCCGCAGTCGTTCCCAAAGCTCAAGCAACCACCGGAGCCACCAACCGGCCACGGTCGAAAGCGCGGCCGGCAGCGGCATCGAGAACAGATCGATTACACAGACCAGCCGCCACATAGTTCACCTCTCCAGGTCAATGTCCTTGTCGTCCCGGCCGTGAACGTCGCGGCCTTCCGCTTGCCGCAACCGATCGTCAAGGATCGAGCCGCGGTCCGCGGACTGTTCTTCATCGAAGCCACGCCCGTCGTCACGCCTCGCCTCCGCCACTTCGCCGGGCGTCTGAGTCCCGTACAACCCATACTCCGGTTGTTGGGCCACGTTGCTCTCCGGATAGAGAGCGCCGCGCAGTTCCCGCAGGCCTTGGCGGCCCATGGCCGCTGCGTGGCCTTCGCCGATCTTTCCCATTTAAGTTTCTCCTGTTCATGACTGACCTCCCCGCATTTCGCGGAACCGCTCCGCGATGTATTCCTGTTCAATGACTTGATCGTTCATCGCCGCCGCTCGTTGCTGAAATTGAAGTTCCGCCATCGCCACCGAGATGAAGAGGCACGCGCCGGCGATCATCAAGTAAGCGCCCAGTGGATGTTCCCCCTGCACGTACAAGCCGGCTCCGAACAACGCGCTTATGAACGGCTCTACATACTTCTTGCACTGCAATTCGGTCATCTTCGTGCGGCTGTTCATGTAGCGCGGAATGCCGGAGTAAAAGCTGTGAATCCGAATCCCGTTGCGCTTTCGCGTCACAACGTCCAATCGGGCGATGGCCACCGCGCCGAGATAGACCACCAGGAACCACATCAGCGGCCGCAGGTCGTAGCCCTGCCAGAACAAGGAATAGATCGGGATCAGTAGAAGCACTGCGGCAGCCTGCACACCGAGATAACGGTCGCCCACTCGTTTGTGGAACAGAAGCTCGACGCTGGTTGCAAAGGTGCGCGCGACAAAACCGAGCCCGTTCATCGTTGCGGCATAGCTTGGACCCGAAAACTGCTGCTGCTGTTGCTGGCCGCTAAGCATCGTGAAGTCTCCTTGCGATAAAGCCAAAGTTCGTCGTTGCGTTGTCTATCCATGAACAAGTACGGAGGAGCCGCTAAATTCTTTGCGAAAACCCGGCGCGAAGCCATGTTTTTCCCGACTGGCGAAAACGCGCGCCACCCTGATAGACGATCCCTTCCACGAGCCAGCCGTTTTCCGGGCCGCCGCGACGCAGCGAAGTAAACACCTTGGGCTGGACCTCGAAATCGATTTGCTCGCTGACGCCGCCCGTCGTTTGCCCGGGCCCGCGAAAGCCCATCGCCGAGGTTAGCCAATCCGTCTCGCCGTAGTTGCTCGACGAATTAGTCAGAAACTGTCGACTTCGACCAATCAACTCGGCAGCGTAGGTGTTCGTGCGGATGTCGGTTTGTTGGTGAAAGACCTGGTTTTGCAAATTACCCAGCAAGCTATGCACTTCCGGTTCCGACTTGTCGCCGCCGAAGGCAGCCAGGTAGTTCGAGATCGATTGCGTGGCGTAAACCGTGCAGGTCCGCGAACTGCGGGCCGTCGTTTGAAACACCTGGTCCGCCGAGACGGCGAAGAGGTGGCTTTCGTCGCAGACCAGGAATGTCGGCCGGGGGTTGTCAGCGATGTTGCGGCGTTCCTGCGCGCGCTGGAAGCAGTATTTGAAAATCACCTGCACCATCCGCCCGACATCGCCGTACAGCTTGATCGCCATATCGAGCACGATGAGCGCTCCAAGCTGCGTCATCTCCGGCGTCACGTTCGTCACCGGGCTGGAAAGCAAGTCGCGCACGACGCCGCGATTGAGCGCGTGAACCATGCTTGAAAAGCTACTGAGCACCACCGAGCGGGTGCGGTCGCTTAAGCCCGCCCATTCGACCATGAAAAACGAGGTCGTCAGTTCAAAGTCGGCGCGTTGTCTCGCCGTTTTCGGCCGGGCGTCGGCTTCCGTCAGACATTCCCAGCAGAACGAGCTTCGCTTCCAATCTTCCGAGCGAAGCTGTTCAACCGACACCGGCGCGCTGACCACCAACCGGTACAAATCGGGGATGGTCACCTTGCCTTTGGCGAGCACCAGCAGCGAAATCGCTTCGTGGCTCAGTTGCAGCGTGGCCCGCCGCCAAAAACCTTCCTCGTCCCGTCCGCCGCTTCCCTTGCGGTCGTTGATTTCCAGAATCGTGGCGAGCAGCATGGTCAGGTTTTCGACGATGCCGCCGCCGGCATCGGTGCGGTGCAACTCAGCGTCGATGAAGTTGTACTTGAGGGAGTGATCCGGCCCAAAAAGCAGCACGTCATCCAAGCGATTCTCTTCCCGGCAATATCGCAAGTAGACATCCCGATCCTCCGGCTTGGCGGTTAGAAAAATTCCTCCAAAGCCGGCCCGGAGGAACGCGCGGCAAATCCCCGCCAGGCTTCCCGTCAACTTGCCGGACCCTGTGCTGCCCCAGATTTGGGTGCCCAAACAAGCGTCGCCGATCGTCCAGGCGTCAGAGTCTGACCATCGGTAGAGCGGTCGCGAAAGCGACCAATCGTTGGCCCGCCAGCGTTTCTTGCGGTTGAACGGCCACATGTTTCGCCTCCGGATCGTTAGAGCGCCTTGGCTTCGTCCCGCAAAATACGAACGAACGTCCCCAGTTCCAGACCCTTGGGGCGACATTTGCGGGCCTTCGCCAGCAATTCTTCCAGCCAGGAGATCAGCACATCGAGTGAGGTCAGCCCGCTTCCCACAAGCGTTACGCTTCGGCCGTTGCCGAGCGCTGCGGTGATGCGAGGAGCAGCAGTTCCCTTCTTGTCCGATTGCGGAGCGCGACGGCGCTTCACCTCGCCGGCCAGGCCGTCGCGCGTCAGTTCGCCGCTGGCGACCTTTGCCGCAAACATCGCTTGCTCGACCGGATCGTCGATCCGTGAAAGCTCGACGCCGCTACTCGACGAAATTTTCCCCGCACGAATCGCGTTCGCGAATCGGCTCCGGCAGGGCGAGCAACTCGCGCAGTCGCGACACCTTCGCGTTCGAAAAGCCCAACTTTGCGGCCGTTTCGCTCGCGTTCCAGCCCGACTCCCGCATCAGGTTTTCAACCGCAGACGCAGTGTCCAAGTCCGGGAAATTGGTTCGTTGGCAATTCGCGATCAGGGCCGTCAATTGCGAGTCCACATCGCTGAAATCGTCTCTTTCCACAATTCCCGCGATTACTGTCCATTCCAACCGCCTCGCACAGATGACGCGACCAAAACCGTCTGTCGGCCTGTACCGCGTTCCCACCCGATGCACACGAATCGGGTACAGCAATCCGACGCTCTTCATCGACTGCATCATGTTTTCGATTTTCTCCTCGTAGTCGCCTGTGCGTATGTTCCCGTCCGAGTCAATGAGATCCAACGGGATGTCCTGAATTGTTTCCTGCACCATCATGCGTCACCTCCCTTTCAATTTCTTTGAAACGTGCAATGCCGACTCCCGGCCGGCCCAATGCCGGCCGGGTTGCCGTTCCCGGCTCAATTACAGATTCGCGGCGCGGTAACGAATCTCTTACTTCCGATACAACTTTCCCGCGGCGACTTGCATCGCATCCTTTCCCCGCGAACAAAGCTCGCGGCTCCGACCCACGTAAAGACGCATGCCATACCGTCAAGCTGCGCAACGGCGGGGGTCGAGTTCCTTCAGCAAGATTCCAAGCTTCTTGCGACCTCGAAACCGACGCTGGTCCATGATGGATGGCGTCGTCCCGTATTTCTCGGCCGCCTTCGCCGCCGAAAGATTCTCGAAATATTGGGACTTCACGGCGTCGCGCAATTGGAGGGGTAAACGCTCAACCGCTCGATGCACGGCTTTATCCAATTCCAATACTTCGAGGGGGCGCACCTGCGAACGCGGATCGACGATCCATTGTTCGATTAACGGGACACCAGATCGCGGTTCACGCCGGCCAAAGTTCGCGCAAAGACCGAGAAAAATCACGTAGCCAAATGGGTAAAACGGCAAGTCTTTGCGGCAACGTTCAAATCCGCTTTCGACCATTTTGACAAACCAATCCTGAGTGACTTCGCGGGCCGCCAGCAATGGGTTCCGGATGCCCCAACTGCGAAGGATTTTCGCACCCGTGGCGCGGACCGCTCCAACCACTGCGTCCGATGCCCGACGGAACTCGCGCGATTGCCGCTGTTCTAGCGACTTCTGTCCCGTCATCATGATTTGAAAGTCTCCTTCCAGGTGCGCCCACGGATGCTGACGATTGCCAGTGCGTCGTTTTCTGACCATGTGATGGCTCCATTGCGTGCTGTGTGATCCAATCAACGTCACGTTCCAACACATGCCATCTAAGTCAGGCCATCGCCTTCTGCCAAAGTGCGTGGAAAGAATACGCACTTTCCCCCCGTAGGAAATCGCGGATCCAAGACGTGAACCGTTCTAGATTTGTCGGCCTAGTTGTTGGCGGGCCTGCGCTTCGGCGGCCGTTTCGATATCACGCACCAACTGGCGCGTGTGTTCCAAACCAAACGATATGCCGTACCGCCGGTAATCGTCGTTGAGCAACCGAATCAATTCCCGCCGATCGGTTTCAGGATGCGGGTCTGGACTGCCGCAGCTAGCCGCAAAGGCCCGGCGCGCGAAGACATGCTCCAAGTGAACTGTCGCCAGGATTTCCAGCAGGTCGGCAGGAATCCGCCATTCGCTGAACCGGTCGAAGATGGTCGGCTGACGCCGCCGCAATTGTCCCAAACTTAGCCGATCCGTGGGCAACGGCAGGGCCGCAAAATCTACGTGCAGTTGTGGCGAAGACGAATCGGACATGGACGGAATGAACTATTGCATTCCGCTTCTGCCACACTTTTTGCCGTCGGTCAATCCACTCGATTGGTGCCGACCAAGCTATATCCGCGCCACGGGAGATACTCCCGCGCCTCCGCCAAAAGGTCTCGTCCTTCGTCGGTCAAGAGACTACCCCGCGTTGTCGTTTGGGTCAGCGAAACCTTGAGCCGACTGTTCAGTTCTCCCAGCATTTCGCGGATCGCAGCTTCACTCGTCGGAAGGCCCATCAGTTTCACCGGTTCCAAGGATTCCAGCTTGCGGCCGATTTTCCGCAACCCCATCACTCTGGCATTCTCCATCACGGTCCCCACAACGACGAACAGCAGCAAGTCTTTGTCCGCGTTGAGCGTCAACAGCTTTTCAAATGTCCGTTGCACCGTCGGCCGAATTCGGGCGAGCACCTCCTCAACGCGCTGACGGCCATCCGCCGTCGCGGTGCGCAGGCTTTGTTCCAGATGCGGAGCCGCGCTATTTCCCATCGACACTAGGACGTTTCCGGCGATTTCCACAATCTGTCCTCGCCGTTCTAACAAACAATCCACGATCGCCGGAATTGCCGCCACAGCAGCCTGCCCCCAGTTTCCAAACATCAGAAGAACGTAGATTGCCCGTTCGTCGATTAACTCCGGCAGCAATGCCGTGAGTGCCGGTATTGCCGGCTCACTATTCGGCCCAAGGCTCCGCAGGATCGACACACCTGTCCATCGCACAACGTCATCGACGTGATTCAGCAAACTTACGGCAATTCCTTCCGCAGCGTCCCGACCAAGCAGAATCAGCGCCAACGCGATCCCACCAAAGTGGTTCATTTTTCCTGTTTGGATGACGCTGCACAAAGGCTTCACCGCCAATCTACCAAGGGCAGCACAGGACCGAGCCAACTCCAAGAGCAGGTCGCGGTCCGTTTCCCGGCATAGAGCGTCAATCAATTCTTCCAAAATCGGCTCGGCCCTGATCTCCAGCACTTCAATTCCGCGTGCCGCTGTTCGACGAACGTCGCAATCGTCCGAATTCAGAAAATCTCGCAGGCGTGCCAACGTCAATTTAGACACGCCGGCACTCCTACTTAGCCCCAGAAGCGCCCCTTCACTCACTTCCCAGTTGCTCGGATTTAGAAGTTTTTCGAGGCGCTTTCGTACGCTCGCATCGTTCGGGCAAACGCTGCCGAGCGCGTCGGCCGCCGCCGCCCGGACTAAATTCGTCAGTTTGATGTTGCCCGTGATTCGATCAAGTACAGGTGCGGCGGCCTTTGCCGTTTCGCCGATGTCACGCAGCGCCACGATTACCGAGAATTGATGCGACGACGGAGCCTCTTTAAGGCGCCGAACCAGTGCCGACGCCGCTTCTTCTCCTCTGACTTTGAGACGTGCCAGTGCGTTCGCAGCCACACTCGCCAAAATTTCGTTTTCCGAGCAAAGCCCCTTCGTCAATACTGGCAGGCTTTGTACCGCGACTGCGGCGTCGCCGCACAATGTCAAGGCAGCGGCGGAATACACCGACAATACCGCATCCGAATGGTCGAGCAACTCCACCAATACCGGCATCGCCTCAGGGGGAATTCCGCCACCGGACAAATGAATGCAGGCGAAGCCCCGAAGCTCGTGGTCATCGTGTCTCAAAGCGTCCAAGATGACCTTTCGCGCGAATTCTAACGCGCTTTTGCGAGGCGTCCCGGCGGAAGCCTTTTCCCAAATCTTCAAGAACATCCACGCGGCCAATACTCGGCATTTTGGCTCCGGATGGCGTAAAGAAGCGGCCAATGCGGCTGGCAATGAATCTCCCAATCCGGACAGTTTTTGCAAGAAGCGGCCCGCTTCTGCCGGTAGCAACTTCGGATCGATAGCGGCTGACAACACAGCCTCAATTACCTGCCGCTCGCGAGCGAGAACGACCTCTCCGTCTCCGTCGTTTTCTGACAACGATTCAGACATGGCTAAAATTCGCCTACTCCCCGAAATGCAGGCGGTGATTATAGCCGAATTCCCCTTCCCGATCTGCGCAACGCTCCGCGCCCGCCCACCGCAGGGGGTCGTTCCGCACCTTACACACTCACCACATTCCTCGCCGAAACTTGATTAACGCCCATTAACCAACTGTCGCCGCCAGTAACGCGACGAATAGTGATAAACAACATCCTTTGTTTATCACTATTGACCACTGGAAAAAACTGCGGCACGGTCGCTAATGACGATTGACGATTCCGACCGAGGCCAATGACCGAATCGCGTTCGCTGATCCTGCCGACCAAATCGGTGCCGGCAATTGTGCCGAACCCGCCGAACCTCGTCGCTGCTGCCGGAACATCCGCGCGTTTCGCCTAGGACGAGTTCTTCGCGGCCCAAATCCGCAACCCGCACACGAGGGCGGCTTATGGCTTGGCGGTCCGTCGATTCTTCGCTTGGCTGGAGCCAATGGGAATTCCGCTGGCCTGAATCGAGCCCGCCCACGTCGGCACTTACTTCGCCGAGCATCGCAGCGTGCCGACCAAGAAGCTTCACTTGTCAGCGATCCGCAGCCTGTTTGACTTGATGGTGGTTCGCCACGCGGTGCTGCTCAATCCCGCCGCGTCCGTCCGTGGTGAGAAATACCAGGTCGTCGAAGGCAAGACTCCCGAGATCGGCGTCGACCAAACCCGCACGCTCTTCGCACGAATCCGTCTTCAAAAGATCACCCGCAACGGCGAAACCGTTCCCGACATCATCGGACTGCGTGACCGGGCAATCATCGGGATCTTAATTTACGCCGCCGCCCGTGCCGGCGCCGTCAGATTCTTAAATGAATTCCAAACCGCCACCGCAACCTGCACCGCCTCGTCGCTCTTCGCCAAAACCAATTATTGAGACCTCGCCGCCCTATTGCACCCTTGTGGCGATAAACGATCTCCTTTATTTTTCCACCCTCCGTCAAGCACATCCAGCCTTCCGCTCTCTCCCGTGCTAGCGTTTGGCCCAGTTCAGTTTCCTCAAAGTCGCGCTCCCTTTGTTCTGACCGAGGCGATCTTCGCCGATCTCCCTTCTGAAAACTGCTGTTGGACAAATTCGCTATTTGTGGGAAAACCCGCGATATAAAAACTCCTTGCCTAACGAACGGAGGCGTGATAATGAGTAGGCTTGCTCAGGGACGAGGTATGGGATACCAGGATAAAAAGGAACAGTTTTTCGTGGCTCTACGGTCCGGCAACCTGCCGCTCGTCCAGCAAATGCTGATTGATGATCCGATGGTCGCAATTGGCAAAGTCGCACGAGACAAATCAAGTCTGCATGTCGCTGCCGAATTGGGCGAACATGAAATGGTGGTAGCCCTTTTGAAGGCCCATCCCATGCTAGCTCGCGAAAAAGACACGGATGGCAAAGTGCCATCCGCCTACGCGAAGAATCAACAGACTCGCAGGCTTCTCAAAGATGCGGAAGGCGCCGACTGGCGAGCCGGGGCAACAAAGCCGCCTAACCCTACGCGCAGCCCTCGCTCACGATAGAGGATCATCGCGGCTCCATCGCGGTTTCAATGTCTGCGACATGATCAAGAATCACCAGCGACCCCGGTAGGGTCGCCCCAAATTGCCGAGCAACGTCCCTTGCGTGGTATGCCACACCAAGCACATCGTCTCGGACGTTACGATAGTCGTCGCCGAATCGCTCCACGATCTTCCTGTGTTCGTATTTGAGTTGCCGAATTCGGTTCGATAATTCGCTCATCAATTGGCCGACGTCATCGCTGCGACTACCTCTCTCTTCGATGCCGTCGAGAAATTCCTGCGCCTCTAACAGCGAAAATTCAAAGAACGCATCGACCTTCGTTCGATTCGTTAATTCTTCGTCCGGCTTGCTCTTGCCCTTGTTCGCCGGCCGTTGCAAAAGCTCGTATCGGTCGCTGTCCGTCGTTGCCATAACTCATCCCTCCATAGAAGTCAAATTAGACCGAAGACTTCTTAAGAAGTGCCTCGGCATCGCTGATCACTTTCAAGATTTCGTCCATCGCTCGCTTAAAGTCTTTGGCCGCCCCTTTTGAACCGTGCAATGCGTGGACGATTCGAACGCCACGTTCCTGAAGTTCGTCCATCCTATCCAACAATGAAATACACCCGGGCGTCTTTTCCGGTTTCTGCTCGCAAGCGGTCAGCGTCGAGCGAAAGGTTGATACGCTCATTCCCAGGTTGTCAAATCGCGTTCCAATCTGCCCCGCGTATCCCTTTGCCAACTCTTCATTCACCCCATTCAAATCTCTATTCATATCCCGCCGTATATCCCGCATCCATGCGATCAGCGACTCCAACGCCGCACGCTTGCCCACGAACAAAATGTCAAGGGCGTAGCGATTGCTACATCGTTCCATTGCCTTCGCCAGTACCTGCCCAACAACGCCCGCCTTGCGCGGCCCCGATTTTGCAACAGCCTTCGCTTTGTCTGAGAGCTGCTTGCGGGCGACCTCGATCGTGTCCGAGGATTCAGTCGAATAAAAGATCGTTGCATGGTCATGTAGATCGAACGGCAGCTCCGTGCCTTTTTCCGCGAGGCAGATGATTGGGAGCGCCCACGCGTGTCTGATGCCGATTTCATACATCACATTTGCATTTAAGCCGGTTAGTATTCCCACGCACAGCGACGTGCTCACCAACCGATCAATTATGCTGTCCGTTAACGGACCAGCGACCCACTCGTGATCAATTCGTTTGGCTAGAAAACCAGCCTCCTGAAGTGCGGGCAACACGATCTGAGCGTAAACTTTATTCGCGTGGTCTCGAACATCCGGGTTCTTATCGCCGCCTATTGGCGAAATCACAAAACAGGGTTTGTCGCCTCCAGGTCTCCGCCGCTTCGATCCGCTCGACATCACGTCCGCCCCCTGGGTTCAAGCTCAGCAGCAAAAGCCACTATTTGAATGCGTACCCAAATGGGAGTCAAGTAGTTGGCCCATTTGCAACCGCACGCCAAGCCAAGAATGTTGTCAATACGGGGGTAATGGGGGGATCAGAAAAGCCACGCTTGCGTGACCCCTCCTGTCTTGCCATATTTCGCTTGCTCGTCGAAAAGGTCAACTGGCTTGAATTCCGCCACCATCTTTTTCAGGGTCATTGCGGCGTTAATGCCTCGACCTTTTCTTCAAAGAATTGCCGATTTTGGCTAAGACACGGATCGCCATCGAACGGTCAAACGGCGGCTTTCTCCACGGTCCGAGCTAAAGGGTAGCGGAACACGGCCAGTAGCGCCCGACGATAGGGTTGATCCGCCGGAAGCGTTTCCAGCCTTTGAAAGCGAAGCTGTTGCTCCCCGATGGCCGAAAACGTTTCGGCCAGATCATCGAGGAATCGGCTCGTCAGGCCGGTCACTTTGCCCTCAAGACAGTCGCGCACCTGAACGGTCTCCGTTTCGGCGGCGGCCAGGATGCGGAGATTCACTTGCCCTTCCCGCCCGTCGGTGCGCGGCGTAAATCGGCGATCACTTCGGCCGTCGGCCGCGCCGTCATCTCGCCATTCTTATAGGCCGCCGAGCGCCGCTGCAATTCGTCCAGTAACTCGCTTCCGTTGACGGCGTCCGGCCCGGCCGCTTCAACCGCGTCGGCCGGCATCGGGAGACTCTGCGGCCGCAAGGCTCTTTTCCAGAGCCGCCGCCACGAAGGCACGGTCTACCGGAGGCAACGCCAAAGCTTGCTGCAAAACCTCTTCGCGATAGGTCATAGCCATTTCCTTCTTTCCTTTTGCCATTTTCCCACGTTGGACCGCACATGTCGAGCAATTTTCACCACTCAATCGCCTCGACAACCGTCGCCGTCTGGCTGGCTTGCAGCCGTCTTGGCTCATTGGCTTCTTGGATCCACGGCACACGGTGCCGCGTGATACCTTGAAACAGTCGGACGCGAGAGCCTGATTCCGCGTTGAGGTTCCGCCCCTCGATCGTGATTTTCTGGTCCCCGACAAACAGCGTGATCCCTTCCGACGGATCGAATTCTGCTTTCTCCAGCCACGAGTAGCCCACGGCCAGGATATTGCCGTTTTTCTTCCGCAATTCCAGCATGACCGCGCGGTCATGAGCGCCGCGCAGCCAGCCGAACGCGCCGAGGTCATCGGTCGTATCAAGCTCGTCGAGCAATTCCGGTTCCACTCGGGCCTCGGCACGGGTGGCAAATTTTGGCAATATCCTATCGTTCATACGTCAACTCCTCGCGGTTTTTTTCTTGCCGTCGATCGACACCGGCGGGAATCGTTACTTCCGGCTGTTGTTGTAATCTCGCGCCACGAGCGCTTCGGTCGCGCACAGCAGTCATTTCCGTCGCCGTCATCCGCTCATCGCCGCGGCTGACCGCTTCCAAGAGCGCCGGCTTGTCGTCGGTATAGACCGTGGCCTGCTCCCGGCCGCGTGACACCGAGACGTAAAATTGCTCGCGCGACGAAGCCGGCAGCGACGCGGCCGACTGGCCGATAAACACCCGATCCACCGTTTTACCCTGACTCGCGTGCGACGTGACGACATAGCCATAATCGAGATGGCCAAAATCTTTGGAAACGGCCCAGCCGTTGTCGAGAACCAGATCGCCCGTTTTGGTGAATCCTTTGACCTTGTACCGCGCACCATTATTCAAGCGATGCTTGCCATCGGCCGTCTGGCCATTCTTCGTGATCCGCACGACATCCCCTTCGGCCAGACGTAGCGCGCGAACCTGAAACGCTTGAAATTTCTCCGCTTGATCGAGCGGAAGTTTTTGCCGGCCGGCGACGACGCGCTGCCCCTTCCGAAATCCTTTGCCATTCTGATGGAAGACCAGCACATCGCCGGGCAGGTAATTCACATTGTCGGCACGTTCCGCTTCCGTCAAATTCGAGCTTTGCAGCATGGCAAACGACCGCTCCTCTTTGCCGAGCCGGCCGCGATCCTTGAGTTCGCTGCGAATTTGCGAGGTGATTCGCTCCCCTTCCAAATGCGTGGGTGAAACCACGAGGGCAGATTTGCCCCTCGAAACGGTTTCCACGTAATCCGAGGCAAGCACGCAATAGCGGTCAGCTTCTGAGACTTCCCGAACCCAGCCAAGCCGGTCGAGTTGCTTAAAGCCTTCGGATACGTCGCCGTCGCTCAATCGTTGCACGGCCTGTTTGTAGCTTCCCTGTTGCCGCTGAATGTCTTTGATTTCCGCCGGCACGAGACCGGCTTCCTCTTCGAGCAGGCGAAGCGCCGCCCCACGCTCGACCGAACCGTGTTGCCGCCGGTCGCCGGAGAGAATCACGCGGGCGTCGAGCTTGTCGGCCAGGTCAAAGACTCTGGCCGTCGTTTTCGCGCCGAGTAATCCGGCCTCATCGATCCACCACACCTGTCCTTGAGCGGCGGTCTGCAATTCCTTGTCTACCAGCAGACGGGCCACCGTTTCGGCGCTTGCAAACCCTTCGCTGCGCAACACGCCACGGCTGGCGTCGGCGGAAGGGGCAAAAGTAAAGACTTGCTTGCCGCCGGCTTCGATGGCTTCCGCCGCCTCTTGCATCATTGAGGTTTTGCCGACACCGGCCGCCCCACGGACCAGGACAACGCGGTCCCGCGAGCCGAGGACGTGCAGCACCGCTTTGCGTTGCCCATCGTTCAGCCAATCGCGGCGGAAGACGTGCGTCGTATCGCCAAGCCGCTCTTGCGTCCCGCGGCCGTTGCGGGCGAAGTCAATCGTCCGCTGCTCTACTTCAAGCACCGCCCGCGTCGTCGCCAGTTTTTGGCCGTTACGCTCCGCCGTCACGAAATCCTCTTGCCGGAACGCGTCAAGGACCGAGTCAGGGCCGGCCTTGCCGACCGCGTGTTTTAACGCCTTCGCCAACAACTGGCGCTCCGGCACGACTGATTTGCGCTCGAACCAGTGCTCGGTCGCATGACGCACGGCCTCTAGCGGCGCTTTTGCGTCTTCGCCGATCGCGTTGCCACCCACACGGCCGCCGACATCGGCAATGGCCGCCCGGTCACCGTCCGACAGACGCGACGACCATTCCGTTCGCAACTGGTCGAAAGTCAAATCCTTCTTTTTGTGCTCACGGGTCTTCGCACCCAATTCCGACTTGGCCGCCGCATCGAGTACGCCCTTGCGTTTGGCCTCCTCTTCAATGAGCGCCGTCCGCCGTGAGAATTGTCTGACGACCGATTTTGGCACATCAGCGATTTCCCATCCGGTTCGCGATCGCTCGACGGCAATGCCCAGCCCGGCCAGCCTTCTCGCCATGCGGGAATGGAATGTCGCTTCAAAGTACGGCGCATCCCGTTTCAGATCCCCGAATTCTCCGGCCTTCCATGCCGTCTCCTTCTTGTCCCAGGTCATATTGAAAATGAAGCAATGCGCAGTGCAAATGCGGATCGGGCACGCCGTCCACCGGCCTCGACGTGAAATGCACGAACTCGCCCCACAGCATGTTGCCGGTCGTGCGCTGGCCGTTCTTGCCATCCTTGCGGACGCGGGTTTGCATTTCGGATTCCATGTCCCGCATGGTCTCGTTTACCGACTCGTGGAAGGCATCCAGAATACGATCGTCTTTCGTCAGGCTGTAGAGTACCGACACGCTCTTTGGTACATCGAACGTGAAATCATAGCCGACGCGGCGATGCTGCTTCTGCCGGAGCGTCAGCTTGTCGCCCGTCGCCGGGTTGCGATTATCGCAAAGCGCATCCCAGGTCTCCTTTTGCACCGTGCCGGCCAGGCCGAGCCGCTTGGCCGCTTTGCCTCGCCATTGCCCGACCAGTTCCTGCCCTTCCGAATAATAGTCGGCCGTTGAGTAGTAGCTCTTCGCTCCCGCCGCCGAATTGTTCTGGTTGATTCGCAGCATCGCTTGGCCCAGCCCATCGCGGAATGACTGACGCCCCTATCTCAAATACGGTCCAGCCGCGGATTCCTTTCAGGGCGGGCACTGGTTACCCGAGATTCCATTCCATCAACGATGCGGCGATCGGCTGATCCGGCGGACGAATTCATCGAATCACAGCCCTTAATGCCGTCATCCGCCCGTCATGGCCTATGGTCGCGTGCTTGTGCTCCGCATGACCAGGAATCGCGGCCGGCGTGCCATCCCGACCGGCCGCCGGCCGCCCGCTGCCTTCGCCGGTTTCCCTGTCCTCTCATGCTTGTCGCTGTTGCAGCCTCTCCGCCGATACCAAGATGCCTTGCCACGATAGAGCCGAGCGTCTTGCCGTTCGGCGGTTTCGTATGCCGGCACCCGACGATGCCGTCTCTTTTCATTCGATCCGTCCCCACCGAGGCCATACTTACGGCACTCTGAAGCCGCCGCCGGGCCGGTCAATCACCGGCTTCCGTTGCGAAACGGCGGCGAGGTAAAGGCGGCACACCGCCGACCTCGCCAGGGCCGTTTCGTTCTCACCCGGCAATTGACCGTCGCTGACGTGCTCCCGGCTTTGGCGGCTTCGTTTTGATTGCCGTAAGGCCCCGGTTGGCGGGGCCGGAAATCTAAATGAAGGAGACTAACACCATGTCTAAACCAGCACACAAAATCCGCAACGGCGTCCTGCAAGTCACTATCTGGCGCAATAGCGGCGAGAAAGGCTCCTGGTACAGCGTCACTTCCAGCCGCAGCTACAAGCAAGGCGAGGAAACCTGGAAGGAAACCGACAGCCTCAATTCGGACGACTTGCTGCCGATGGCAAAACTGCTCGACCTCGCTCACACCTGGGTCATGCACCAGCAGCAAGCTGACGCGAAGAGCCGCAAAGAATCCCAACAGGCGGCGTAATGATGTTCAACCGGGCGGCTCGGAAACGGGCCGCCCTTTCGATAAGGAATTTTTATATGACCAAGAGAACGCAACTCAACAAAGCACGCCGTGCCATCATCGAGGAGTACGGCTTCAAACACATCGAATCGAGCATTGATCGGACGCGAGAGAATGAACTGCTCCAGCAATTGATCGGGTATGCCAACGAGGCGATTCGTGCGAAGTACCCCGAGGCGGACATGGCGGTTCTTCGCAAGTACGAGGTCGTCAGAACGGATCACTGCCTACGGTTCCAATTCCCCAGCGGAAGAGTTGACGGCAGGTCGTTTCCGTCCGATGCGAGCCTGGCCGATTTGCCGCAACATAGTGGTTGCTACTCGGGAGAAGTGTTCGCCGTATCGGCAGAATGCGAGCAGGTGTTTGACGCCTATGCCGCAGAGTTTCAGGCCAACTACGGGCTCAAAAATGACAGGAAACGTCAATTCCTGGATTTCGTAACGGCAAGCCGAACCGTGGACGAGGTGCTGGAGGTAATCGATCTACCTGCTGACATCCGCGAACGGCTGGGGCATCGCTCGACCGCTCTGATCGCGGTTTCGGCCGAGTCGGTTTCCGCATTACGCGAAACCTTCAGGATTGCGGCCTGAGAAAACCAACCTCGGGGGCGGGCGGCAACGTCCGCCCCCTAACGATAAGGACTCACACCATGACACATGATCTGATCGAGCTGACTGAAGACGAGTTTGACAAGCGCTATCCGTTGAGGACGAACCATCTCAATCCCCATGCCACTTGGGCATTCGGTGATACGAAAGGATGTCTCTTCGAGACCTTCGGCGAGGAACTCGATTTCGTGCGAAAGCAAGACCCATCCACCGTCTGGACCCTGGTAGACGGTGAGGACGGAGATATGTACGTCCATAGCGGAATGCATTTCGTGAACCGGATCGGTTACCTGATCGGTTTGGCGGCGGTCCCCGAAGGAGTCGATATTCAGGTTCACGTCCCGATGCAGCGCGAAGAGGTGGAGGATGCCGAACCCGGCACCGAAGATGCTTCCTCAAAAATCACGCACACGCCGGGGCCGTGGGACTATCGCCCCAAGGAAGATGGAAAGCCGATCACCAATGGCGCCGTAGCCATCGCTTACATGGACGCTCACCAGCCGGAGGAAGACGATGGCGGCGCATGGGAAAAAGAAAGCGAAGCCAACGCCCGTCGCATCGTCGCTGCCGTCAACGGCTGCGAGGGCCTCAGCACCGAGTCGCTGGAGTCGGGGATTGTTGCGGAGACGCGGGACGCCTTACAAGCCGCTTCGGACTGGATTGACACTCAGACTCTCGTGCCGCGCACCGACATTCAGGCGAGGCTTCGAGCCGTCATCGCCAAGGCCGCGTCCGACTGGAGGCCGGCATGACCTCCGCGCGAGCCGATGTCTATAGCCGGGTAACCGACCAGATCGTCGCCCAACTCGAAGCGGGCACCCGCCCCTGGCTTCAACCTTGGCAGGCCGCCCATGCGGCGGGCGTGGTATCACGGCCCTTGCGGTTCAATGCCATGCCGTACCGCGGCATCAACGTCGTGCTGCTGTGGCTGGCCGCCATGCGGCACGGCTTCACTTGCCCCCTGTGGATGACCTACCGGCAGGCCGGTGAACTCGAAGGACAGGTCCGCCGCGGCGAGAAGGGATCGCTCGTCGTCTATGCCAACACTTTCACCCGGCACGAAACTGACGATAGCGGCGAGGAGCGCGAGCACGAGGTGCCTTTCCTCAAGAGCTACTCCGTCTTCAATGCCGAGCAAATCGACGGCTTGCCTGCCCACTACTATGCCCAAGCCGAGCCACGGCTGCATACTGTCGAGCGGGTCCAGCGGGCGGAGCAGTTCTTCGGCCGCACCGGTGCGGACATCAGGCACGGCGGCTCGATGGCCTATTACGCCCCGCAGCCCGACTGCATTCAAGTGCCCGCCTTCGAGAGCTTCCGCGATGCCGAAAGTTACTACGCCACCCTGGCACACGAAGTCACACACTGGACCAGGCACCCGTCACGGCTGGCCCGTGAGTTCGGCCGGCAACGCTGGGGTGACGAGGGCTATAGTATGGAGGAACTCGTCGCCGAACTGGGCGCCGCCTTCCTGTGCGCCGATCTGAGCCTCACGCCAGAGGTACGCGAAGATCATGCGGCCTACATTGCCTCCTGGCTCAAGGTGCTTCGCAACGACAAGCGGGCCGTCTTCACCGCTGCCGCCCATGCTCAGCGTGCGGCGGATTACCTTCACCAATTGCAACCCTCGGAGGTTGCACATGCGGCGTGACCTCCGCCACTATGAATTGCCGTATCACCATCTTCATATCTCGTATCCGTGGGCTGACTAATACCGGCGCTCGGCTGCATCATTCCAGCGCGACGCTTGGCGTTCGCGGGCAGGGGTTTGCCGACCGTTGCCCTGATATCCGGACAGGATCGCACGCGCCAGCCACAGGAATACCCCCCTCTCACCCATTACAATCGCATCCCATCTGCCCACCAGGCAGCCCCAGACTTATTCGCTGCCGCAATATGTTTCAGGTGCAGACTTCTCTCCTAAGCGTTGCTTAGGATGTTTTTCACGGTGAAATCCATTTGCAACTGAGCGGAGCGGCAAACGGTTATTGACGCAGTTCCAGTGATTGAATCTTGCCGCTTCGATACGCTGCAATTGGCAAGTAGCTTGACGACAGATAAAGTCAGTTTATCGGTTTATCGCAGTTTAGCTTTCTATCGAGCAACGCTGCCAGGAATACGGATTTGTTGGACAGTATTAGAGCGAGGCACCGAACTCTACGACGACTCGCTGGTCGGAGCCCGCGTTACCACTTACGTCTTCGCGCCGTCCGTACAGGTACTCGGTTCCTGCAAAGAAATGATGCTCCGTTCCCGCAGCGCCTTTCGTTGATGCTGGCGTGCATGAATCTAAATGGTAGATTAGGTTGACCGACATATAGTCACCACTGCGGTAACCCGTCGAGCCCTCTGGAAGACTATGAAGGTCAAGATGGCTATAGATCGCTGTGGAACGCAGGCGATCGGTCCAATCGTGTTGGTACGCGGCATAATATGCAAGAATTGGCAATGTCTCGATGCTATGAGTCGTAGTGCTATATACGGCGTCATTGGTTGCGCTCACGAGGTGCAAATCATTAAAATAGTGCGAGATGCCATCGCCATAGGTAATTGAAAAGAACGCATGATCAGTGAAATCGGAGCATGGACCTCGCTCACGAAACAATGAATATTGGCCAGACAGTTGGGTTCCCCAGCCGATCGTCTGGTTTCTCGCTGGCGCTACGCCCGTGCCGTCGCTTTCAACGCCAAGATCACGCGCTAAAGCCCCAATTTGAATATGTCCAGATTCGTTCAACTTCTTGGTATTCGTGCATGTGTCGGTGACCGCTTCACCGTTTAAATAGGTCATAGTTGCCACGATGTCCGGGCACTCCGAAAACGTTGTGTAATGCGTCGGAAGGGATATGTCCGGACTTGGCGTTTCGGCACTGACAAACCCATACAAGCCAGTGGGATAGTTCAGCGGGTCAGTCGGGTGCGAGAATTCGTACTTGATTTGCCCTTGTCCCTTGTAGATCCAGGGCCGTGCATTCGGACCGTCCAAGTCCAACGTCTCGGGCCTGCAAAGCGGATCTGAAAACGCGCTATCGGAGACACCGAATGTCAAGTATTGCCATTGCAGATAGGCCCGAGGGAATGAAACAGAAGTGTCTCCTGTGGCCGAGCTATCCAGCCTCGCAACGACCGTGCCACTGATTCCCGCATCGCTAGTCCACCCTAAGTTGGCATCACTGCCGGTTCCTTGAACTGTGGCCTGTTCACGAGTTCCAAAGTAGGTTCGTCAGCAGAATCTGTGGGTGGTGTTAGTCGTGTGCGCAGCGCGACGGTTGGATTTTCTGAGGTATGGCTCGGGCGTTCAATGGATGGAAGGATGAAGGCTGCCCTGGCGGCGTGAACCGCCAGAGCAGCAAAGCGCCATTGACGCGCCCTTCGGCCTGGCTATCCCTTGTCGGGTTGCGTCCCCGCAGAGCCCGACTCCGTTTCACCAGGCGCGAGCCAGTATAGCAAAACCGTGAGGAGGTCAAAGAAGTGCATCCTGTGGCGGCAACCGGTAAAGATGTGTTTGCAAAGACTCATCAATCCGGAGGCGCCCCAGGATGCAACTCAAGACTATCCTCAATCGCATCGAGCATTTCAAGTCGTTCGTGTACGGCGAGGCCCGAATGATCGAGACCGACGGCGAACTGACCATCGAGGTCGCGATCAACGCGCGAGCCAACGGGCGGCCGATCTGTTCGGGCTGCCAACAGGTCCGTCCCGGCTACGATCGTTTGCCGGTCCGCCGCTTCGAGTACGTGCCCTTGTGGGCCATCCCGGTGTTTTTTCTCTACGCGATGCGGCGGGTCAGTTGCCCGGTGTGCGGCGTCGTGGTCGAACAAGTTCCGTGGGGAGACGGCAAGTGCCATTTGACGACGAGCTACCGTTGGTTCCTGGCCCGCTGGGCCAAGCGATTGTCGTGGAAGGAAGTGGCCGGCGTGTTTCACACGAGCTGGGACAACGTGTTTCGTGCAGTAAAACACGCGGTATTTTGGGGAGTCGTGCATCGCGACATGAGCAGCATCGAGGCCATCGGCGTCGATGAGATCCAATGGAGCCGCGGGCACAAGTATTTGACGCTGGTCTATCAGATTGAAGACGGCCTGAAGCGGCTGTTGTGGGTCGGCTCGGAACGGACCGAGGCGAGCCTCCGGGGATTCTTTCAACTCTTGACCCACGAGGCGCGGGCCGGCATCCGCTTCGTGTGCAGCGATATGTGGCAAGCGTATCTCAAGGTCATTCGCCAAGAACTTGGCCAAGCAATCCATGTGCTGGATCGGTTCCATGTGATGAAGAAGATGAACGAGGCCATTGATGACGTTCGTCGCGAGGAAGCGCGGCGGGTCAAAAACACCCGCTATGAGCAGGTTCTGAAACATTCCCGTTGGTGCCTGCTGAAACGCCCCGAGAATCGGACGGAGCCGCAGACGGTCAAGCTCCAAGAATTGATCCGATACAACATGCGGTCGTTCCGGGCGCATTTAATGCGCGAAGACTTCCAGCGGTTTTGGGAATACAGCATTCCGGGTTGGGCGGGTAAGTTCCTCGACGAGTGGTGCCGCCGGGCGATGCGTTCGCGAATGGAACCGATGAAGAAGGTCGCGGCGAGTCTGCGCAACCATCGGCCGTTGATCCTGAACTGGTTCCGCGCTCAGGGGACGATTTCGGCCGGTATCGTCGAGGGCTTCAACAACAAGGCAAAACTGACTACCAGAAAAGCGTACGGCTTTCGTACGCTGGAACGCCGTGAAAATCGCCTTATATCACACCCTCGCAGCTCTCCCCGAGCCGGAATTCACCCACGAATTCTGCTGAGGAGGCCCAAAGTAAGGATCGCCTTTGACGGGGATCGCGTATGGTAGGAAGTAGGACGGTCCAGCGGAATTCGACATGAGGTGCGTTGTGTCAACGAATCCCTGACCAACGCTGGCCACTCCGACGTCATTGATATTCATTCCTAACGCTGCCAGCGGGCCAGCGGCAGGCCCTGGTGCTGGCGAGGGGGTCGCGGCAGCCGGATTAAACATCGGAGCATCAAACGCGGTGATATTCGGAACATTATTCCGGGTCGTCTGGTAGCGTGTTTTTGCGATGGGAGGTAGTTCTACTTCCGGTGGCGTAAATGCTTCCGGCACCGCGGCCGAGATTGGGGCGCTGCGTTCTGGCGTGAAATTATACGGGTAGGACGGATTTATATAGTTTATCGCCTGGACCGCGTTCCCAACCTGCGGCTCACCAGTCCCGGTTTGCACCCAAACGCGAATGGGAGAGAGAAGGAGCGATGCCGCCAAAAGGACCACCGCTGTCGCGAAAATAGAACGAATGCTGCCCCGCATTGTTCGCCCTCCTTGGCGTTGGAAATGGATTATTCTGTTCAACTGAAAGAACTCATCGGCAAAGCATGCCCCTCTCTTGAGTGATCTATTGATCCCAAGAATTGCGCGGTAGTTTATGACGCCTCTGACAGCAGGCGGTGCCGAAACAGATGACCGAGAGGCCCCATAGCGTTTGGCGCACAACTAAGGACTTACGACCACCGACAAGGGAGCCGAAGGTATGCCATTCGCCACCACGACCAGTTCCGAGGGTCCATTTTCAATCGCCGTGGGTAGGGCGAATTGTGTGGAATGGATTGTGGAACCAGTCGCCACGGCCATGGTGGAGTGATCATGCGTGCGGCAGTAGACGACATGATTCGACGCCAGATTACGAATGCGCACGAGCGGGTAATTGGTGGCCATCTGTGCATCATCGCCGTAGCAGACAGCCTGCGACAGGCCGTTGAGCTGCATGCCGCTGAGGCTGTAATTGCCGCCCGGGGCCAACTTATTTGGACAACTCGTGATCGTAGGCTTAGAGCCGGCGTCGGGCGCGCCAGTCGGTTGATAAACCTGGATGTCTGCTGTGCATGTTGACAAAAGCACCTGACCGGTGGGGAGCAGCAGAAGGCGGCAATTGAAGGTGAGGAGGCTAGCGGCGATCGATGGGCCGGCGATTTGATTCAGGTTGATGCCGTCGAATTCGAAGAAGTTGGTGGGTAGACCCGCCCAACCCGTATCGCCCCCGCTGGTGATGACTGGGCCGGCGATGCACAGGACGCGGCCATTGGGCATTAGGGACGCTGGTGCATCGAAGGCGCACATTGAGGTGCCGTTCGCGTCCTTGGGGAAGTCGGGGCCCGCGAGCCATTGTCCCGCCACGGCGGCACTGGCGCCGGGCGTGTAGATCGCGGTGTGTCCCGAAGCGCCGGTCGCGAACACCTTGCCATTTGGCATAAGGACGGCTGGTCCGATCTCAATGGATATCCCGGGAACGTTTAGCACGAGGTCCGCCGACGCCGGGACGTTGGAGTCGCTAATCCAGTTGCCGGTTGAGACAACATACCTCTCCGACTGCGGGTGGTTAGTTACCTCGGCGCACAGGATCGATTGGTTGGGCAGCAGCGTCCACGTCTCTTCGGAACTGGTGTCGTGCTTGTCGCCGCCGACCGACCAAGTATTGGCGACGGGGTCGTAGATCGCGGTACCGATGGCATTGATGTTGCCCAGCAGGAGCCGGCCGTCCGGCAGAACACAGGTCGGCGCATCACCGATGTTGGTCCACCCCGGCGGGTTGGCTAGGCTCTTCCAGGAGTCTGTCACTGGATCGTAGATTTCGACCGCAAGGAGGTCCACGCCGTTACTGTAGTTAACGTTGTATTCACCACCAGCCACGAAGACTCGCCCGTCCATGAGCACAGCGGAGGCAAAATACAGCGGCGCATTGGCCGGACCGTTTTGGTTCGTCGGTGCGTTGGCGGGCATCGATGCCAGGGAGTGCCACGACCCATTCACATAATCGCCTTGCGAATTTGGAACGAGCTTATGCCAATTTGCGGTGGCATATTCGTGGCACATAATATTGCCATCAGTCAACAGGAGCATCGTGTCTACGGGAAACGTGGGCGGTGTCGCGAGAGGGCTCCAGCTTGCCATGACAAAACCTCCGGAACAAGTGAGAGGAAATCGAGTCGGGGTTGGTTCTCCGCGAGCACGGTCGGACACCCGCTCGCGCAGATTCGTGCAGTTTTAGCCCGGCGCCCGCACGCGCCGGGTCGCTTCGAGTGTTCGGATCGGTCAGTGATCTTTTCGCTTCCCGGCGGTGCCTCCCTTGGCGGCTGGTTTCATGCCGTCGGCTGTCATGTCGTCGCCTCCCATGCCACTGCTGCCGCCGGAGCCCGACATGTCCATTGCCATGAAAGCGTGCGCTTGCTCGGGCATGACTATGAACGGGCGCATCATGTCCATATCCTCGTGTTCGAGAATGTGGCAGTGATACATATAGCGGCCTGTAAAGCCGTCGAAAATAACTGCGATCGTGACCATTCCATTGGGATAGACACGGACCGTGTCTTTCCAGCCCTTCTCGTTCTGATCGACCTGGTCGACCGAAACCGAAAAAACATTGGGCACAGCCGGATTGCCGGGTAATGGTCCAAGCAGGCCGTTTGAATAAGCCGCAGTCGTACCGGTCAGGCCCTGGTTCTGCGGCCCGTTCTGAATGTTGTAATTGTAAATGTCCCGCCTGAGGATTTGGAATTGCGTCAGATGAAGATGAATCGGGTGTGCATCGCTAGTGAAATTGAGAATGTGCCAGATCTCCCGTTTCCCGACATCGGCGATCCAAGTGATCTTGTCCGAGAACATTACAGGCACGTTCTTGAACTTGCGAGCTTTGGTATCGCCCGCCAGGGTGAGGGTGAAGTTTGCGTCCGTCGCGTCGTCGGCGAGCGGCAGCAGCTCGTTGAAAAACAGAGTGTCGGGCATATTCATAGCTTGGACGTATTGGGTCTCATTCAAGGCCAGCCAGCGATGAGTTGCCGATTTCCACTCCTGTGAATCGATCGGATACGGGGCAAACGACGACAACGTCTTAGGAAGCTCGAACTTCGCGTCCACCGGACCGTCGCTCACGTCGAACCGCATCACCTCGGGAAAAGGAAGTCGTCCAGCATCTGAAGCATCTCCGGGTTTGATCGTGTTGCCACTATTGTCCTGCGCAGGCATCCCATCATATGGAGCAGGGGCAACATTGACCCATCTGAGCTTGCCGTTCGGCACGCGCTGAAAATCGACAATCAAGTCGGCTCGTTCGGCCGGGGACAGGACTAGCCCTTTTGGACCGGGCGGCGCTGTATAAACCACCTCATCGAGCTGCACGGGCTTGCCGAGTAACCCGCCATCGGTGCCGATCTGGCGGATCAGGTCGTTGCGAATGTTGCCCTGTTCGTCGATCAAAAAAAGCTGATAGGTTCGGGCGTTCGAGCCATTCAAGACCCGGAGGCGGTAGGGTTTCGGTTTGACCATGCAGAACGGCCAAATTGTGCCGTTGACCAACGTGAATGGGCCGAAGAATTCCATCGTCTGGAGGTTCGCCGCGGCCTTATTAGGGTCGGTCTCGACCTTGTGCATGAGCCGACCGGTCAGATGATCGCCGTCCACTTCCAAGTTGCGGTCTTGTATCACGAGCGGAAGTTCGTAATTATCCGCGGGGAGCTCAAGTGCTTCTTCCTCTTCATCCCGGATGACCCAAGCCCCTGCTAGACCGGCATAGACGTTCAGCCGGGTGATGGACATGGCATGGTCGTGATACCAGAGTAGCGTTGCCCTCTGGTCGTTGGCGTAGATTGTCCGTTGCGAGGTCTTCTGGACCCCTCTAGACAAAAAAGCATTTTCCGTCCAGCCGTCGGAATCGGCGGCTGTACGGCCGCCATGCAGGTGAACGACGGTCCAGGCAGGCAAAAGCGCGCCACGGGCGTCGGGGATGTTTGGGCCTCCGCCGTCATCTTTTCCGGGCTCATTTTGTGGGTGGTTGTTGGGATCCATGTTTCGCGCGACGGTCCCGCACGAAATGATGTCAATCGGGAGCGTCCCAGTAATCTCGTTGATCCATTCGATGCCAACCTTTTGCCCTTTCCGAACCACGATGACTTTTCCGGGAAATTCGCCGTCATAGGTCCACAATTCGGTTGGGTCCAACTCCGGATGCAATCGAAGCCGCGCATTGCACATTCTGACCTGCAACTCGACCGTACCGAACGATGAAATTTGGTCAAGGCGATCCACAGTCAATCGCCGCAACGGCGCAGTGAAGATCAGTTTTTGGCGGATTTCGTCAATGCGAACTGGCATGTGCATCTCCTTCAGAAGAAGACCGGAGTTTTCATCGTCCGCCGTTCGATCGCGCAATGAAAACGGAACGTGCGACGCGCCACTCGCTGCCACAGCAGCGCGATGCCGACTTTATGTGCGAGTCATCGGTGCCTGCCCTCGTCGGGGGCCCGAGCTGGCCCTCAGTGTGCTGACGGCGCATCATATCCGACGAATTCCTTTATGCAAGCATATCGATTCTAGATTTTTTTGAAATCGATCGTCCACGGTGCGCCGGGAAGGCCGGGCACGAAAGGACTGGGGTGACCACCAAAAACCCACGCGCGGAAAGTTAATTCGCTCCAGGTTGAAGCTTAGATGGCTGCATACTCGATCAATTTGCAGATTGCCCTGCGAATAGCGACCAGCAAGTTCACCCAGGCGGCGACGAGCCATTGCAAATCAGCGTCGAGGGCCGGCGGTCAAGCCGTCTCGTGGCTCGCTCCAATTTGTGCCGTTGAACGACGCCAAAGTGCAGAGCATGTTCGTGGCGGCCACCACCTCGAACACAATACCGAAGCCGAAATGGTAGTTGGACAGAAAGCCAACCGTCGTCGTGCCCAACAGCTTCCCGTTGGCGTCGAAGAGCAGGCCGCCGTAGAAGCCCACATTGAAAACCTGGTACGGGACAGTGAATGTGGCCAAAGTGCCGAGCGCGTGCGTGTCGGCGGCCAATTTGAACACGGACCCGGCACCATTCGCCCTGCCAGCGGGCCATCGTGTCGTATAGGCTGCCATTCGCGCCGGCGATACCCGCCAGTTACACAGATTCTACCCAACGGACCCCACACAATAGACGCTCGCAGACTGGCTCTCAGAGCCATTTTCATAGGGACACAACCATTCTTTTGTGATACACTGCTTAGAATGGTGTTACACTACGACTGCTAAGTGAGCGTGTCAGTATACTGCCTAAACACAGAGGGACGTTGCGATAGAGGGAGGCCTTCTTATGCAAGTTATTCCAGAAACGGGCTTTTTGCGATTGCCGCAAGTGTTGAGTGTCATTCCTCTCGGCAAAACCTGCTGGTGGGAAGGAGTGCGATCAGGACGTTTTCCGAAGCCGGTAAAGCTCTCGGCGCGATGCACAGCCTGGCGGGCTGAGGACATTCACGAGTTAATCAAAACCCTGTCTGATCGGGCACCAACCAATTCGCACCCATGATTGCAAGTTGGACCGATTTCTGCTATTACCCGAAAAGACGCGTTTTCGACGATTCTGCAAGGGGTACAAAAGCGGGGTATCTGTCTTCCGTTGCAATGAGAAGTTTTACCTAACTCAATCACTTAAACGACCACTGTGGATACCGTAGGGGTCACCATTCTCTTGGACGCCTTCATTCGCCGGCATCCACGACACCGAGGCTGACAGCCATTCTTGTCGCAAATGACTGCTGTCGCCGTTCGGCGAAAAGCGTTGACATTCATCCTAAAAGTGGGGTACTATTAGTGGTAGATACCCCAGTGGATGAAAGAATGTACCCCGATGTCGCTCTCGGATGCGAAAGTTCGCAATGCCAGGCCAAGAACAAAGCCCTTCAAGATCGCAGACGGTGAAGGGCTGTTCCTTTTGATCACGCCGGCCGGCGGCAAATACTGGCGGCTGAAATACTTCTTCGCAGGCAAGGAAAAACTGTTGGCGCTGGGTGTGTATCCTGGAATCGATCTGCATGACGCTCGCGAGCGGCGTGCGCAAGCACGTAAGGTGCTCGCCGCCGGGAACGATCCTGGGGAGGCCAAAAAAGAGGCCAAACGGTTGGTGACCTTCAAGAGCGCCAACGCCTTTGAGGTGGTCGCCCGGGAGTGGTTTGAAAAGCGCAAGCACGAATGGGCGGCAAGTTCCGCCGATTCCATGCTCGACCGTCTCGAAAAGCACATCCTTCCCAAGCTGGGTCCAAGGCCGATCGCTGACATTACCGCGCCGGAAGTTCTGGCCATGCTTCGCGTCGTTGAAGGAAGGGGCGCGCTGGAGACGGCGCGGCGCGTGATGCAGATGTCCGGGCAAATCTTCATGTATGCCATCGCAACCGGGAGGGCCGAGCGAAATCCGGTGCCTGATTTACGCGGCGCTGAAAACGCCGGTCGTCAAACATCATTCCTTCCTGAAAGCAAGTGACTTGCCCCAATTCCTAAGAAACCTAGAAGCCTATGACGGCAGCTTGCCAACAAAGCTGGCCCTCCGGTTGCTGTTGCTTACCTTCGTCCGCACAATAGAGCTCCGTGCTGCACAATGGACGGAGATTGATTGGGACAAAGCCGAGTGGCGAATTCCCGCCGAACGCATGAAGATGCGGGAGCTGCATATCGGTAAGCGTCCGGTAGAACCCGTTGGCGACATCGAGCCAGCCCGGACGGCGCGGTGGGTCAGCGGGCTACTTCGCTGGCAGCCAGCGGTCGGGCAGCATTGACCGCAAGGTGTCGCGCGAGGCACCGGGCAGCAGGGCCGGCAGACGCGTCAGCAAATCGCGGAGATACGCGAACGGCTCGACATTGTTGCGCAGGCACGAGGCGATCAGGCTGAAGTGAGCCGCCGCGGCGCGGCCGCCGCGGTCGTTGCCCAGGAACAGCCAGTTGCGCCGTCCGATGGCGATGCCACGCAGCGCACGCTCCGCCGCGTTGTTGTCGATCGCCAACTTGCCGTGCTGAGCGTATTGATTCAACGCAGCCCAGTTGTTGCGGCTGTAATCCAGCGCCTCGCGCAGCGGACTCTTCGGCAACACCCGCGGCGATTCGGCTTCCAACCAGTCGCCGAATTGGTTTAACACGGGCATGGACCGCGCCTGCCGCTCGGCGAGGATTCGCGCGAAACGCTCGGCGCGATCCAGTTCCCGCCAATCTCCGGCGCCCTGTTCGCGCAGCTCCTTCTCGACGGCGTACAACTGCGCGATGTAGGCCAGCGCGATCCCGGCGCGGGCTCGGTCCGCCGAGCGCGCGTCGAAGAACTTGCGCCGCGCATGCGCCAGCAGGCCACTTCCACGATCCGGCCCTGCGACCCGAGATAAATCGCATCGTAGCCGCTGAAGGCGTCGGCCTGCACGAAGCCGGAGTAGCTTTTCAACACTTCCGCGGGTCCGCCGGGACCGTCGCGAGTGTGGTTGGGCGTGTATCGCAGCACCGTGTGCGGATGCAGATCATCGCCGACGTAGGTCCAGAATCGGCCTTGGTAGCGTTTCTTGCCATGCGCATCGCGGACGTTGACCGGCGTGTCGTCGGTGTTCAGAGATTCCGACGCTAATACTTCTTCGAGCATCACGTCCACCAGCGGGGCGAACCTGCGCTCGGCCACGTCCAACGCCCAGCCGTCGGTCGTCTGCCGCGAAAAAGGAAATCCGTGCCGCGCGAAGCGGCGCTCTTGGCGATGGAACGGCAGGTGATCGACGAAGCGATTCGTTACGACCTCCGCGATCAGCCCCGGCCCGGCGATTCCGCCCGGGATCGGCGCGGGGGGCTTCGGCGCCGTGATGATGTTCTTCTCCACCGGCGCGTCGCCGCTTTCCAGCAACTGCGGTTGGCGGGCATATTTCTTCTGAATGTGCCGCACGATGTATAAGCTCGACGGCTGCCATTCGTATTGCTCGGTGATCTCCTCGCCGATCGGTACCAACTGGCCGTCGCCGGCCAGGGCCTGCTTTTCCACGTCGGTCAGATCGTGAACGACATCGATCCGCTTCAGATGATCGGGCTTGGGCCGGCGACCGTGGCCGCGTCGCTGGCCGTCCGTTGCGGCCGGTTGTTGCGAGGCGGGTGGCTCCGCCACGGACGGTTCCTTCGCTACGGCCGTTGCATCGAACAACAGCAGTTGCAGCGGATCAATCTTCTCGCTGGACCGGCCGTACAGACGGCGCAGCAATTGGTCCATGCGCTGCCGCAGGTTGCTCAACTCGGCGTCCTTGCCTTGCAGCGATTCCAGGAGTTGCAGCACCAGTTGCCGCAACGTGGCCAAATCGTCGGGCAGCGTGTCGAGATCGGGCAGAGGCAAGGCATCCGTGCTCATGCCATGTTATACGCGCCACCGCGAAAAAGGTTTCGCTCGCCGACAAGAATTCCACAAAATATTTTTGCTTCAGGCCAACGATCGCGGTCGCCGATCGGCGGCAGCCATGCGGCGCCGCTCACGCCGGCAATTGATAGCGCGGCCGACGCTTCACGCTCGACAAGTCAACGCCGTCCAGAAGCATTGCCAACTCGGTCGCCGAGATCATCACGCTCGCTGCGTCTTCCTGCGGGCGAGGGAAGCGATAGGTTCCACGCTCCAACCGCCTGTAAAAGATCGCGTAGCCATGCGTGTCCCACCACAGGATCTTCACCCGATCGGCCCGCTTGCCGCGAAACACGAACAGATGCCCCGACAACGGATCAAGCCGGAGCACCTCTTGGACCAGCGCTGCCAAGGTGTCAAAACTCTTCCGCATGTCGGTCGGCTGGGCGGCGAGAAACACCTTCACCTTCCCGCTGAGCGTCAGCATGATCGCGGCTCCGTGAGCTCGATCACCATGCGCAAGGCGGCCGTGTCGTGGGCCGGCACGCGGATCAGCAACCCGCTGGGCAGTACCACCTCCACGTGAAGCGCAATGCCCGCACCTGGGCTCCCCGCGATCGTGACCGGCAGAAAGCGCGGCGTGGGGCTCGCCGCTTTGGGTTTGCTACGAGCAGGTTGGCCGGTTTCAGAATCGCGCCGAGCCAGTTCGCTTCGCCAGGCGTAAAACGACGGCTCCGAGATTCCAGCTTGGGCACAGAAATCGCGCACCGTCTGTTTGCTTCGCCGGTATCGCTCGATACGTTGCCGCCAGATTCGTTCTTTGGCCTGACTCCGGCCTGGTCCTTGCCGCGTCAACGGGCTGCGCCATTCGCTCATTGCCAGATCTCCTGAAGTGAATTCGATGAATTCATTCAGGCTATCAGCCGCGGCAATATGGGTTGCACCAGACGTTTACGCATATCGTTCCATTGTCGAGGCAAGCAATCGCTATTCTTCGGCAGTTGGAGAAGCTCTCCGGCAATCGGCAACATGTTTTCCCAAATCAGCATAATCCGGCTACGTTCATGAGCGAGAACACGATGCTCTATGCTCTGTATCGCATGGGCTATCATTCACGCACCACCGGGCATGGATTTCGCAGCACTGCCAGCACTATTCTGAACGAGAATGGTTTTCCGGCGGATGTGATTGAACGTCAGTTGTCCCACAGCGAGCGGAACTCCGTCAGGGCCGCCTACAACCACGCACAGTACCTGCCGGAACGTCGGAAAATGATGAAATGGTGGGCCGATTATCTTGATAATGCTGCGGCAAAGAAATAGCTACCGCATTTGTGTTGTCATTGTCTGCGCGTCATTGCAGATTGCTTGATTTGCTGGGAATTTTCCGTCAAAATGACGACGAAGTGAGCTTGGGGCCGCAATCGCGGTTCGGCTGACATTTCCGCCGCGAGCGAGACCGCGTTTGATGGCCACGATTCTATTAACTTGGGAGCTTGGCGGAGGGCTTGGGCATCTTGTCAACCTGCAACCGCTGGCACAGGGATTGTCGGAAGCGCGGGCATCGGGTAGTAGTGGCGGCGGCGATCTTTCTGCTGCGGCGCTCGTGCTGCCGAAGGATGGGATCGAGCTTTTGCAAACACCACCGATCGATCGGCCGGAAAAAATCATCGAACCGGCGTATACGTTCGCGCAGCTTTTATGCAACTGCGGATTCTCGGATACCGACCGTCTCATGCGGCGTGTCGAGGTGTGGCGAAAATGGCTGCTTGATCTTCGGCCGAGTTTGATCGTCTGCGACCATAGCCCCACGGCCCTATTGGCCTCATGGGGGCTCGATATTCGGCGGGCCACGATTGGCACCGGCTTTTTTTGCCCGCCGGATGTGTCGCCGCTGCCTAATCTTCAATCGGCAAACCGTCGTGCCCCGAATCCCGATCAACTGTCGGCCGACGAAGAGCGCGTATTGGTCTGCATGAATCTGGTGTTGGATCGTTTAGGCGAACGCGGCCTCGACCATGTTGCCCAACTCTATCACCCGATCGACGAGCATTTCTTGCTGGCCTTCGCTAAGCTTGATCCCTACTCGGATCGGCCAGGGGCAACGTATTGGGGAATGTGGCCGGGACGGTTTGGGCAACCGCCGCAATGGCCGCCTGGCGAAGGGAAGCGAATCTTTGCGTATTTGAAACCGTTTCCCGCGCTGCCGCGGCTGCTTCGCGAACTGCAAACGCAGCCGCATACAACGATCGTTTATTGTCCTGCCATCGACCCGCGAATGCGACAGGACTTTGCCGCAAGCCACGTATCGTTTGCCGCGCAGCCGGTTGACATTCAACAGGTCGCAGAGCAGTGCGACCTGGCCATTCTTCATGGTACATTGGGCACCGCGACCGCGATGCTGTTGGCCGGCAAGCCGAGTCTGCAAATCCCGATCATGGTCGAACAAGGGTTGGCGGCAATGGCGATTACGAGGCTGGGCGCGGGTGTCATGGCCTTGCCGACGATGCCCAATCAGATTTCAGCCGCTCTAAAGCTACTGCTTGTTAAGGATCAATATCGCGTAGCGGCCCGGGCATTTGCTGAGCAGCATGCCGATTATCGGCCGGCAGCCGCGATTCAGGGAATCGTCGATCGGGCAGAGCAGTTGGCCATGCAAGGCGGTAAATGAACGTGAGCGTCTCGAAGTGCTGAAAATCAAATGCTGGAAGAAAACCGCGTCATCAACGGACTTTGGATCGGCAAGCGGCTGTCGCTGATGGAGCAATTGACACTGCGATCGTTTGTCGCGCAGGGGCATCGGTTTGTTCTTTGGACCTACGACGATTTGGAAACCGCGCTGCCGGCCGGTGTCGAACGCCGCGATGCCCGGGAAATACTGCCGGCTGAGTCCGTCTTCCACTATCGTGGTGGACCATTTCCAGGAAGCTGCGCCGGTTTTTCGGATATGTTTCGCTACGCGATTCTGGCGGAACGCGGTGGATGGTGGGTTGACATGGATGTGACGTGCCTACGGTCCTTCGACTTCACGGCCCGCAATGTTTTCCGGCCGACGGGGGATGGCGGCGTGATTGGGAACATCCTCAAAATCGAGCCAGCGCCGGAATTCGGTCCACGGCGAAAGGCGAACCGCTCGAAAATCTCCGCCGGCCGTCGCCTGATGGAATTTTGTTTTCGCTGGACGCGGCGATTTGTGGATGCCACCAACGTGGATTGGCACCGCCCGATCAAGCCATTGCGGCTCGGCGTCGGCCGATATGGAATGATCGGCGATATCGTTCCACTGCCCTTATTCGCAACTGACAACCCGCCCGACTGGGCACCGCTCCTCGCCGCGTCGGCCTCCATTTCGCGCCACCGCATGGCGATCCATTGGTGCAACGAATGGTCGCGCCGATTGGGCTTCGATAAGACCAATCCGTGCCGCGGTAGTTTGTATGAAAGCCTGCTCATTCGACACGGACTGAAATAGGCTCGTGTGGGCTGTGATAGTGCTGTTCTCGTGGTGTTTGACGTCGTACGTCAGGAGCGGTTTTCCGCTCTACGGCGGCAGCCGCCAGACGGTGAATCTCCCGTTCAACAAAGTAGGAGCCGTATGCGGTAAGTCCACACGAGCGCTCTGTGCGGGGTGCCGCCCGCAAGGGCGGCCCCTGCAGCGACCCAAGAATGAAGCGGCGTTTCCGGAACTGACACTCAAAGGTGGTCATCTAGTGTCAGATTGAAGTACGGGATCGATGCATGGTGAGTTGTATCTGCCTCGTGCCACTCAAAGTTCGCCACGTAACTCGCCGCGACGGAATTCGCCCTCTCAACGTAATGGTCCCAATGTTCCCCTTGGCTTGGAGGAGTATCAAAGGCGTAGATGTAGGGCGTCGGAATCGTCGGACCTGGAGTCGTTGCGAGCCAGATCTCTCCACCGAACACACCAATCCGCAAGCGAGTCGCCCATTCGATCACCTTGATTGCGTCGGTTCGTTGCCAAGCAGGCTCGTCGTGATAGATATAAGCAGTATCAAGAAGCGCGGGTGGAATCTGGATCACTTGGTAATCCCCTTTCCGGATTTAGCCCAAGGCACATGGCGGACGCCGCCGCGGAACGTGCAGCAGTGACAGTTAACTGGAAGGCGAGGGTTTTTCAGCCACGATGAGTATTGTGCGATTTTAGCGCGCCGCTCTGTTCTGCCAACGGTCGCGCTGACCCCATGAAGGAATGCGGAACTACGGTGGAGGAGGACGAACGGCCGGCCCTTCGATGAGCGGCACATCACCAGACTCGATTGAGTAACCGAACCCAGACTGGCCGACGTGAATTATATCGCCAGTCACATTGTCGATGACAACTGATTGCCCGGTGGTCGGACTGACGTAGCGGGTTGCTGGATTTCCGTTTGATCTATTGATCGCCGGCGTTCTGTCGGCACTAAACGTTGCCTCGTTGATCTTCTGCGGAGTCCATCCCCTCTTGAGCATTTGGCGCAGGATTTTCGGAGTAATTACGAGTGGGACAGCTCCAGCTTTTTCTGGAAGCGTGCGACATCCGCCGTACTTTTGCATTGAGAGCATGAAATCTAGGTCCCGAGCGCTGTCCAGTATTCCCCCAAGCCAACCATAGAACGCGCGGGTGTCCTCCGGGTTACCCCCGGACGCCTCTCCGCCGTATCCTCCTGTCGCGCCGCCTAGGCTAGGACTCCGTCGCGGGTGGTACCGGCCCCAATCCGACGGATCACGGGGAAAATTCAACGGACCCTCTCCGCCATCGCCGGGTCCACCCAATCCGCTCGGATCGATATCATTGGTCGGATCGTTGCCACAGTATTCAAACGGATTGGGGCCCGCGACGAGCCCCAGCGGCGAACTGCTGGCGAACCTCTCGAATTGCTCGTCACGCGCAGGCCAGATCTCAGTCGCCGTACGAGGCGAAAACATCGCCGAGGACGGTGCGATCCATTTCGCGTTCATTGTTTTTCCCCGTTGGTGAAGTGCGATTGCGTTCTCCCCTCCACGCGCCGGAATGCAACTCGTATTGAAGCCAGCGCGCGAGGCCGATCGGGTGCCCTTGTTCGTGCGGGTCAAATCGACCAAGGCTGCACCGAACACTGGCGGCGGTCTGGCGCTCGTAAAGATAACGATTCTGTGGGAACAGATAGCGAGCGAGGAGGTAGTCCTGCTCTGCTTCTGCGACGCATGCTATGTCGTCCAGGTGCCGAGCACGCAGGCCCACGAACAGGCCGAGCATTTCGCGGGGCGTGGCCGACTTGAAATCCGATCCACACTTCTGCGCGATCACCGGCACGTTCATGTAGGACATTTGGAGAGTATCGTCAGCCGCCGAGAAAGTACCGTTCCCTGTGTCGGTGCTCTCGATGTTGTAGACGGCAGCGCCATCCTCATAGCGGCAGAGGAAATGTGACGCCGCCGTGGCCAAAAACACCGGCAATCCGACACGGCGCCCGATTACCACATTTAATATGGCCATGCTCGCGCACGTTCCTCGGCGCGTGTCCATCACGCCGTTGAGGAAAAGGTCGGATGGATTGGTGTATAGATGTTCCTTAAGATTCACGAACTCTTCCCGATACCCAATGCCGATTGCAACGTCGAGGAACTGGCACACAAGCCCGAGCCGGAATATCGCCAGATCGTTATTCCACTTTCCGGGTTGCTTGTGGAAGTTCTCCTCGAGCATCGGCATCTGTCGCCTCAAATTGCCGGCCCATTGGTCGGCGAGCGCGATGTAGCGACCAACGTCAAGGTTGGCGAGCGAGGGAATGCCCTTTGCCACGACGATATTCATCACAACTGGATCGACGGCGGAGAGATCGTCATCGGTCAACGCGACCATTTCGGCCAGCGTGGGCCAAGGTTCTTGGCAAATCATGGGTTCACCCGCCCATTGCCCAGTGAAGAGAACGCGGCTCTTGAGCCACAAAGAAGAAAGGATACGGGGGGCACCGCCGCTCTGTCAAGCATTTGGAGGGTCGCGGTAGCCAACTAGCCAACCTCGCACTGACGTTTCCCCGCTTTACTATAGAGGCTGGAACGGCGAATGGCCAAATGGCTCATTTTCAATCATTCACTGGGGGCCCTTCTTAAAGCGCCCCTGACAGTGCTTTCTGACCTCGCGAACGCACTAGAATAACAAAGTACAATCCGCGAGAACAATGTCGCGATACCCGCGGCGCAACTCCTGGTGACTATGGCGGGATAGCCTCTCCATCTCCTTCGGCCCAAAAGTCGAGGTTCTCCGTTGGAAGAATCAACAATGTCTTTCCCGCCCTAGACCGAAATACAAGTTGCTTCGCCTTCTTATCGACCTTGACAGTGACTGTGGCGGTCCCAGCGCAGCGGGAGAGTAGGAGACCCCAACCGTTCGTGCCCTTCTTCTCGTTCTTATCGGCCCCTTCATAAACGTAGATGTACGTGCGGGAGTTGCCCGTTGGGGGATTGGCAAGAACAACGAGCAGCGTTTTCCCATCGATGTCGACATGTTCAGTATTAACGGTCTCCGATCGTCCGTTGGCCCATTTTAGGATATCCTTCTCAGAGTTCGCGCAGCCCAATAACTCGTCCATTTCACGACCACCGTCGTCCGCCGCGAGGACGGAAACTGCGGCGAAAATACACGATAGCGCGATCAAACTAATTCCAGAATGCACGTTATGTCATGTGGTGCTTTAGAACCTGAAACGCACCGGCACTTCAAAGCCAGCCCGTCTGCAGATTGTAATATTCCTTCGACTGGGCGCGATTAGCAAAATTCCGATTGCGGTTTGCACATTCAAAAGCAATCAATAACCGTTTCCGGACACGACAAATATGCATAAAGGAATTCGTCAAACGACGAAGAGATTCTCGCCTGATTTGTGCCGTCGGCGGCATACACGCCGTCCTGATCGCCGTTTTTAGTCACTCGCATGGCATAGTAGTGCGAGAAAATGAGGTATTCTGCAAATACGATCTCAACACCAGCTTTCGAGTGCAAATCGGCCGAGTTCGGCACGACGTCGATCTTATCAATCGGAAGGAAAGAAATCAGGCTCTCGTCGGTTGCTCCACCCGCCATCCCGTTCACAGTGCTAAGGTAGGCACGGAACTGGGCCGGCAGCCGCATGCAATATCGACTCTCGAACGCTTGGATCTCCCTTGGCGTCGCGCCAACGTTCGTCGGCACACCGCTTTTGAGCCACGCGTTGCGAAGCCGCTGATAAATTGTGTTGACCATGGCGCACCAACAAGCGTTGTTCAAATCATAGGCCGCGTGCCTTAAGCGATTGCTCAATTTTTTCCAGCCGCGCCGCCTGAGTTCCGGCTTTGTCTAGCCCATTGGCAATCTTGCGATTTGCCAATTCCTTATACGGCGCAGAGCAAAATTCGAGATGTTGGCCGGCGCTTCAGCGCACGCATTTTCGGCACCTTTCTTGCCGAGGCCCAACCAATCGTTAAGCCTGGATCTTTGGATATCGCCGATCCGTTGGTTGATTTCGTTGGCGCTAGACCGAGCTAAATAGCTTTCTTCCAGGGCTTGGTTGACCGCGTCGGCAAACGCGAGGCCGGCGGCTGTGCCTGAAGCTGCAGCGGCTGCTGGCAGCAAGCCAGCGTTCGGATCGCCCGAGACGGTTTGATCTCCGGGCCCCGGAGCGTTCGCGGTGTTAGGCCAGAAGAAGTATACAACGAACGCAATCCCACCAGCAACAATTGCGAATCTACCACTGGGGTCAGTCAAGTTCGTTGGATCGTTGCCGCAATATTCAAATGGGTTGGGCCCAGGTAGCAGGCCGGTCGGGTCCGGGCGGTCCCAGCGGTCAATGGTCGGATCGTAAACACGATTTTGGGCGAAGACTTTCCCCATCGCCGAATCAGCGAATTCGCCGGAGTCGCCGAACAGGAAATTGGCCGTCGAGGACGAAAGCCCAGAAATCACGTTGCCAAATGGGTCGTAGGCTGTGTGGTTTTCCACCGTGCCGCTAGAATTTACCACATCGGCAACGTGGCCTTGGCCGTTGGCCAGCGCCCAGTAGACGGTCCCGGCACTCCCCGGCATCTCGCCGGCAGTAGTCGGCGTGAAATGCTCATCGGCAAGGAGTTGGTTCGTTCCCGGACCAAGGCGGAACCCGTCAGTCATTGCGCCGGTGCCGTCGAAGGCCAAGGCCATATTGCCAGTTGTAAGGTCAAAAACATAACGGCCGTTTGTCGTCGTGGATGTAGTCGGCATCGTGGAAGCACCTGTGTAGGTGTCGCAAACGACTGTTGTCAATACTAGTTGCGTCGCGCTCCGTCTCCCAATAGCGGAGCCGCGTCCGCATTTCATTCGCCGTCGAGGAATGGGGATCCAATTCTCGGTAGGGGCAACAGACATCTAGCCTTATTTCTGTAGGTCATCGAATCTGTCACCGAACTCATCAACACCCGACTGCTTCTTCTGAATTGCTTCTCTGTCCTTCATTAACAAAGACACCTTTTTAGCCCAATGCTTTCGAGGTGTACTTTTCCAGTCAACGTCTACATTATCGTACTTACTCTCTTCGAAGTTATCGACGCACACGACACCACGCGCTGGTCCTCCTAAGAGCGACATTGCATAGCCGGCAGCAAGTACCGAGTCCTTCGGCCTGCCACCTTCCTCGATCGTTAGGAGCAGCTTTATAACGTCGTCAGGATTCGCCATATACACCTTCACGAGAGCATCTGGCATGACCAGGACACTGTGCCCGTCTCTCTTAGGGGACGCGGTCGCTGCCTCGTTGTTGTATACCGCGTCCCGAACCACCTTCTCGCTGTCATAGTTCAGTCCATCCTTAGGGTCCATTGCTCTAATGGGCCTTAGAATCAATAATAGCAATCCGACTTGTATTGCAGTCATCAGAGGGAGTGTAACGCAATTCGCCATCCTCTTAAACCCAATCGTTTTCATCTAATGTCCCCCTTGCAAAACATTAAATCTCTGCTCACCGGTTTGATAATGGCCCGATTGTTGTTCTGCAACTTTAAACTTCGGCCATGTGTTTTGCTGCGCAAGATCGGCTTTAAATCTATCGAGTAGCGGTAGCCACTTACGATTTGCAATTGCATTGGACGCAATGGCATGATGCTCGTTTTCAATGGCATATGTGATTTTCGAGCACTCATCAGCGAAGACCGGCTTCGTTATCGTACCAGCACGCGCTCTTGCGTCCAAGGCGGCTTGTGCCTTGCTGTATTTCCATCGTAGGAGCTCAAAGAGCAAAGCAGGAACGGTGTCGGTTGTACCATTCAGTTTATTGGGGTCCAATGTAATCGTATTATTCTGGAATTGAGCCCCAAATTGTGTGTTACCGACCTGAATCGTCACTCCGTTGTTTGTGGCGTCAGCCAGGAGAGCTGCTGCAGCTGGATCTCTGTTCAACATACTTGTCGTGTTAGCCACATTGACATTGCCGGCCAACCCACTCGGGTCGAAGTAGTTCGTTGGATCATTGTCGCAGTATTTGTAGGGATTGGGCCCGAATAAAAGCCCGGTCGGGTCCGGGCGATCCCAGCGGTCAATCGCAGGATCGTAGACACGATTTTGGGCAAAGACCTGGCCTGTCGCCGAATCGGCGAATTCGCCGTATTGGCCGAAAAGGAAATCCACCGACGCGGACGACAGCCCAGAAATCACGTTGCCGAATGGGTCGTAGGCCGTGTGGTTTTCGACCGTGCCGCTGGAATTGACCACGTCCGTGACGCTGCCCTGGTTGTTCGCCAGTGACCAATAGACGGTTCCGACGCTGGCCGGCATTTCGCCGGCAGTGTTGGTGACGCCGGGCAGCAAACTGTCTGCGTTGCGCATCGTATCCGATACGCGGACCAAAAAGCGTGGTTTCTCCGTGGCGCGGCAGTGAGCTACGGTGCGTGGCAGCGCCCAAGTCGTCAGATAACGAGATTGCAAAAAGGAACCCTCACGCAATTGCGCTCGGCGTGAGTGCGGCGTCAAAACTACAGACTCGTCCATGAAAGTGCCTTATTTCGTTGCGTCTCTGTGATGTTTATCAGGGACGGCGACATCCTGGACCACTCTAAATCCGACGTTTGAGCTGCCGTGCTTTGGGTCGTAGTGATCGCGTGCTGCCGAACGCGCGTTGACCGCGGATTGAAGCCATCCACCGCCGCGGGCAACTCGCATCGCACCAGAGCTAGGCCCGACAGGATTCTCCGTGGACGATCGGCTGTAGAATCGCTCGTCGTACCAATCCAGGCACCACTGCGCGACATTTCCATGCATATCGTATAGGCCAAATGCGTTTGATGGGTACGATCCAACCGTGGTCGGCCTCAGCAGGCCAGGCCCTTTCGATGCATCAAGGAGGAAGTTGGCTTGCCTAGTTGAAATTGAGGATCCAGAATCAAACGCTGTCGCCGTGCCCGCCCGACACGAGTATTCCCACTCGGCCTCGGTCGGAAGTCGGTATTTATTGTGTTCGAGTCGCCCCAAGCGGGTGCAGAACTCTTGGGCGTCAGCCCAAGTGACGCTCTCCACCGGAAATTGGGAAGTGTCCAAATTCCGAACAGATTTTGCAGCATTCCCCCGCATTGAGTTGCTCGCTGGGTTTACACCCATTACCCTTTGGTAAGTCGACTGCGTCACCTCGTACATTCCGACGTAGAATGCATTTGTAATGTGAACCTGGTGCTGCATCTCATCCGCAGAATGTTGACCCGAATCACTGACTTCGTCGTTCGGCGAGCCCATCAGGAATTCCCCGGGCGGGACCAAGACCAACTTCATTCCGACGGAGTTCGTTACCACGACATGGCAATTCAGGTAGCGCGCCCATTCATCTTGCTTGCCTTTGGCGGTTTCCGCGGAAAATGGCGATTTTAGCGGCATGGGCGCGGATGCCGGACGATCTGCACGACAATGCGATCCAGCGATGAATACGAGCAGTGTCAGGATTGAAGGAATAGCGCGGGCAATCGACGAGAAGAGCGACGTGACACAATTGCAGTTCACAAGTGTTCGGACCGGAGCAACGCTCGATGCCGGTTTGAACCAAAGGCTCATTTGAGCCCGTAACAGACTGTGGGGATCGCCCTTGCCGCGTATTCGACACCGCCCAGCCGCGGCCACGAAAGCCGGCACGGTTCGAAGCATCGAGTGGGCGAGCCAACCAGCGATCTCTGCGGTCGTCAGCATCCCTGCGGCCGCGATTGCGAGCGGCCTATACGAGCGAGCGCATTTAGTTGCCATTGTAAAACCGATTGTTGTTTGTGTCCAACCGGGGGATGTTCTGCGTTGGGCTGTTCTGCCTTGGAACGAATCTGTAATTGCTCCAAACGCCAATCCCCTTTACGGTGAACGGAATTTCGAGCCCAGGACCATGGAATCCGCTTACAGTAGTCCCATTGCTGAGAGCTTCTGCAAGCTTTTTGGCCAGTGGAGCGGTCCCACATGAACGTATGCTGATCGACGATTTCGAATTGGTGATCTTTTTCAGCAGCCCCTGAACGTGTTCGTCCGTGTTTTTGCTCGTATTTACGTTGATATGGAGGCCGATTGTTTCAAGGTATGCCAATTTACCAGGGCCTTGGATATAGTCTTCATCACCATGACCGACAAGAATCAGTTGGTCGATTGAATCGCCATTTGCACCGATGTCCGTTAAAGCGCTAAAGAAGTCGGACGTGGACGATCCATTGTACGTATTTCCCGATTGCGTTGTAATTGAGTAATATGGAGTCACCGCCCAACCCAATAATCCCGGAAAGAAGTGAAGTCCGCTCGGGTCCGTTAGGTTTGTCGGGCTGTTCGCAACGTATTCGTAGGGATTTGGACCAAATCGAAGGCCGGTCGGGTCCGGACGGTCCCAGCGGTCAATCGCTGGATCATAAACGCGATTCTGGGCGAAGACTTTCCCCGTTGCCGAATCGGCGAATTCGCCGTACTGGCCGAACAGGAAATCGACCGACGCGGACGACAGCCCCGAAATCACGTTGCCGAATGGATCGAAGGCCGTGTGGTTCAGCGTGCCGCTGGAATTGACCACGTCCGTGACGCTGCCCTGGTTGTTCGCCAGCGCCCAGTACACGCTCCCCACACTCGCCGGCATTTCGCCGGCAGTGGTCGGCGTGAAATGCTCGTCGGCAAGGATTTGGTTAACGCCCGGGCCCCAGAGGAACCGGTCGGTCATCGCGCCCGTGCCGTCGAAGGCCAAAACCATGTTGCCAGTGCCAACGTCAAAAACAAATCGGCTATCGGTTGTCGTTCCTCCAACCGTGATCGACCTGCCGATCACGTTGTTGAACATGTCGTACGTGTACTTAACGTCCTGAGTCACGGTGTCGTCGGTCAAATTCTTGACCTCGGTCAGGCGATTGCCCACGTCATAAGTATAGTCGATTTCCTTGCCGGCGTCTGGGCCGCCGCTCTGTCCAACTTGCGAGGTCAAATTGCCGTCGGCGTCGTAGGAATAATTCCAGTTGGCATCGCTGGCCAATTCGTTGGAATCAGTGGTGATAACGTCACCGGAATCCGCCGGATTGCCGTTAGCGTCGTAGGCGAACGATTCGTTGAGAGACGTGTCGTTGGCATACGTCGCGCCGGTCAACTGAGCATCGTGGTCATAGGCGTAGGCGACGTCTTCCGACGTGTGGGCGCTATTGGTCACGCCGGAGAGCAACCCGTCGGCATTGTATGTCAAGCTGTCGCCGGCGTAGGCCGTGGTGCTGGAGGAATTGCCCTGATGCAGACTGGTCAGTCGGCCGACGCTGTCGTAGCCGAAGGCGCTTTTGGCGACCAAGGTCGAGCCCGTCAGATCGCTGTAGCGGTCGATTTCGGTGAGCTGGCTATCGGCGTTGTAGCTGAAATTCACCAGCTTATTGGCCACGGCGTAGCCGCCGCCGTTGGTTTGCGAAACGGATGCCTCTCGGCCGAAGCCGTCATACGCGTAGCTGTTCTGGAAATCGGGCGTGCTCGTGTCGCTGACGACGATCGAGGCATCGAGAGCGGTGCGGTTGCCGAGCGCGTCGTAATTCGATGCAAGAACCACGTCGGGAACACCCGCCGTTCCGGTATCGCCGCCGGCTCCGCTGCCATTGTTGTCGACGCTCGTCTGCTGGCCCAGCACGTTGTACGTGAACGCGTAGCTGGAAGAAACGTCGGCCGCGCTGAGCATGTCGCCCAGATTGTCGTAGGTGTAGTTGATCGAGTTAGTTTCATACGAGGAGCTATTGTACCAATTCTCCTGTGTCAATTGATCGAGTGCGTTGTAGACATTGGCGATGATCTGGTCGTCGGGATCGGTGGTTTTGGTAACATTATTGTCGCCGTCGTAGACGTACGACGTGGTCTCCGTCAGCGCATTGGTCTGGCTCGTTTCACGGCCGAGAGCATCATACGCATAGTCGGTCGCATTGCCCTTCGGATCGGTTTCGCTTTGAAGAGTTCCTGCCGTATCATACGCGTAGAGGATCGTCGGGTCGGGAGCATCGCCATCCGGGCTTGGATCGATTTCTTCGGTCTTACGTTCGGCCGCGTCAAATTCATAGCTGGTCACATTGCCGAGTGGATCGGTTTCGCTGGTGAGATTGCCGTCATTGTCATAGCCGTAGCTGGTCGTCAGTTGGTCGGTGGTGCGGGTGTCGTCGCTGCCGTCGGTGATCGGGTCGGCCTGCTGCATCTGTGTTTCCCAACCGGCGCCGTTGTATTGGTACGTCGTGACGATGTCGTTCGGGTCGGTCGTTTGAGCCACGTTGCCGTCGGCGTCGTACAGCGCGCTCGTGGTCAGCTTGGCGATCGAGGTGTTCGGCGCTCCATCCGTCCAATCGGCAATTGGAATGCCGCCGGTTGGATCGGCGCTGTATTGGATCGTCTGCTGTAGTCCCCCTTGAGCGTCGTAGGCAAAAGTCTTATAGGAGCGGAGCAGGGTGTCGATATCCGTGACGCCGGACGGCGGAGTGAGCACGACGGAGCCGGTGGATGTGCTGATCCCCACGCCGTCGCCGGTGTAAACCGCCTCGGCAATCACGTCGCCGAGATTATCGAGCGTATCGACGATGAGCGGGCGATTGACGCCGTCGCTCAATTCAGCCGAAAGGCTGCTGCCCACGCCTTCTTTCATGGCGACGAGCTGATCCCGCCAATCATAATACATCTGCGTCACGCGCCCTGTCTCGGAGGGGAGGTCCTCGCCGAGGGCAGGCCACGTCGCGGGAACCGAAAACACGAACTGGGTCGTTTGCGTCAGGTCGCTGTCGCCCACGTCACCATTGTCGTAAACGTCGGCCGAGGTCTCGATCATGTTCCAATAAGTTTCTGCCGTGCTGCCAGGCTGCCAATAGGTGGTGCCGTCGGGGGCATCGTCGGTGCCGACCCAGGTACTTATCTGACGGCCAAGGCTATCGTAAACCGTGCGGTTGATTGTGCCGTTAGGATCTTCGACTCGATCCAGACTGCCGAGCTTGCTGTATTGATAAGTGGTCACGTAGTAGTTGGCGGCGGTCGAAGGATCGCTAGGGCTCCAGGCCGTGCCGATTTGCAGTGTGGAAGTGGAATAAGCCCATGTGTCGGTCGTCGAGTGGTTTGTTGAGACGTCGTAGTAGTCGTCGATTTCGATCACTTGACCGGCGTTGTCGAGGATCGAGCGAGATAGCGAGAGGACGGTGGTGCCGACGATGGCGTTGCCGATCGCTTCACCGCCGATCGGGAGCGTTACGCCGCCCTCGGAGAACGTATGGCTTGAAGAGCCGGGACTTGGGATCGAGATTTGAGTCATCGTCAGCGAGTCGGTCGCGCTACCTTCTAGGCTTTCGTCGCCAATATCGGCAAACGGCAGATCGGCGACAGTCACCTGCACCGGCGGAAGCGTCGTGCTGCTGTCTTGCTCGTAGTGAGACAAGGTCGTGTAGTTCGACAGATCGATCGCCGATTCAGACGAGGGAGCCGGTCCGTCGTAGAGCCAGCCGGTGTATGTGCGCGTTTCGTGGTTCGGATCGTCGTAGACGGTGAACGTGACCCGGTCGGCCGGGCTGACGCTGATTACAGTGCGGCCAAGTGAATCGACGACGTTGACGGTTATCAGGTTCAGAGCATCGGCCGGTGTATCCTCAAGGCTGGTCCAGCCATCGGGCAGTGCCACCGTGTCGTTGATGTATTGCCAACTGCCGTTGTCGGTATCAACATCTTGAATCTGCTCCACGACCGCGCCGGTGTTCGGATCGTAGCCGGTGTAGGAGATGTAGCCGGAGGCGTCTTTCGTCCAGACCACGTGGCCATATTGATCAAAGATGACCTCGGTGCTGTCGGTGGCCGTGCCGTCGGTGCCCAACTGGTCGGTCACGCCGGGAAGGCTCGTGGTTTCGTTCGACGAGTTGACCCGAGTCGTAATCGTAGGAATAGCCCGTGGTTTGCGCCGTCGACCCATCGGCGTAGGTAGCGGTCGAGGCCACTTGGATGACAGTCGAACCGTTGTAGTCGGTGTAGGTGGTGTAGGTCGTTAAATTCAGCGGAGTTGCGCCGCTGATACTACCGGATTGGTAGCCCTGCTGGACCTCTTGATATTGCAGGAGGCCGGAACTGTAAGTCTGGATCGTGACCAGGCCCGACGAGTCATTGTAGATGGCCGATCCGTCGTAGAAGCTCGAAATCGCCGACGGGCTGATTGTTTCCTTCAATTGGTTGTCGGAATAATACCGATACGCTGTGACGACCTGCTCGGTCGAGCCGCCATTGACCAGCGGCTCGGCCTTATACAGCACGTTGCCGGCGCCGTTGAGGTAGTAGTCGGTCTCGTTGCCGTTGGGATCGGTTTCCTTGGTCTCGGTGGCCCAGGTGTTCGCGTCCGAGTAGTAGGGCAGGTAGGCGGAATTGTTCGTCGAATAGTCGTACGTGTAAGTGCCCAGGCCCGCATCGCAGACGCTGCAGCCCGTGCCCTGCATCACTACGCTCGTGACTCGTTCGAGCGAGTCGTATTTGAAAGCTTCATCGGCATACATATCCGCGGTGCTTTTAGCGACGCCATCCGCGGCAGCCAATGCGCCGCTGGTGGTCGGCGTGTAGCTTCCGAGGCTGGCCAGCAGCCTCGTGTAGGACGCATCCGAATAAACAGATTCAAGGGCATTCGCGTAGGCGCCGGAACCTGTGTCGGTCGTCGTGTAGTAGCGATAATACGTGGCGTCGATGAGATTGTCGTCGCCGTCGGTCGTAAGCGCAAGCTCCAGGTCGCCCGGATTGCCGAACGAATCGTCCGACGAGTAGTAGGTGTATGCAGTGGATTGAACCGTGAACGCCGCCGCGGTGCCGATCTTGCGCGTCAGCGTCACGCTGGCGATATTGCCGTCGGAACCGTAGACGTAGTGGTAGTCGTCGGTGGTCAAGACGCTGTTGACGGTCGTATTGACTTTTTCGTCGGAATAAGCGACGCCGCTGCTTGTTCCAGAGTCCATCGTGATCGAATTACCATTGGCGTCTTCGTAACCTGTCATTTGCCCGCCGCTGCCGCCGAACGTGAGCGTGTTGCCACTCGAATCGGTGAGCAGGTAATTCCCGTCGGATTGAATAAGCGTATCTTGCGTGCCAGATGCTTCGACCCAAGTGCCGCTACCGTTGGTGACGAACCAGCGCGTTTGAACGCCGTCGGTGTAGAGCATGCCGCCACCCGTGATCGGGATGAGTTGCGGCTGGTTTTCGTTGACGACGCCATTGCCATTGACGCCGGTATAGGCCGTCGGCGAGTTGGTCCAATTGATGGCGTTGCTGAGTTCGACACCGCCATCCGACACGACGGTCGAATTGGAGCCGGACGCGGCGACCGTGCCGTTGGCCAAGCTTCCGCTGCCCGTTATGGCATTCACAAAATTAGTGCCGGCGTTCAAAACATCTTGCAATAATTCGTTCGCCAAGCAGGGAAAGCAGACATCTTGCGGCTCGGTGACGTTGACTTTGAAATAGCCGCCGTAGTGATCCGTGGCATGGGATCGTTTTGGTTGAACCTGGTAGATTCCATCGGGGCTTCCGGCGCCATAGGAGCCCAAGTATTCATCGACCTCGTCGTTGGTCGTATTTTCGAAATCACTTACGTGCGTGGTCTTCTCGACCGCATCGGCGGCGGACAACGCCACGACCGCCACGGGTGCGTGGTTTTCGCCGTCGTTGTATTCGAGCGTTGCATCCCCATAGTCCGTCGGCGGATTACCGGAGCCAGTATGAATCGCCGGATCAACGATTTGTACCAAGTAGATTTGACCGAGAAACGTCCCGCCAGCGTTGTTCACGGCGCCCGTGACGGCTTCAGTTGACCCGCCACCGCCGGTCGAACCGCCCACGGTGCCGCCAGAATTGATCGTAATCGGGTTCAATAGGGCACCGGTGACTTGCAAAGTGCCGGCGTTCACCGTGACCGTGCCGCGGGCGTCACTGTATCCGCTGAACGTGAACGTTCCAGAACCGTTCTTCGTCAGACCGAGTGTGCCCGCCGGGTGCGTTCCATTATCGTCGTAGATGTTGCCGCTGAACGTCGTGACGCTGTTTGCCAACGTCAAAACTGGGCTGCTGGAACTATAGCTTTGGATCGTGCCGCCGCCGGCAATCGACACGATGCTTTGCGAGTAGCCGCCCAGATCGAGCGTGCCACTGACGGTAAATGCCGAGTAGGCGCTGAAGACGGATGCGACGCCCGCTTGCAGAGTGGCGCCACTGCTGACGGTGGTTGTACCCGAATAGTCGCTCCAGCCATTCAGCGTGACTGCGCCCGCGTCTGATACTGTCACAGTCCCAGTGCCAAAAATGACGCCGGAGTAGGTTTGGCCGGTGTGCTCGGCGAACAGCAGCGCACTGTTGTCGGTAATGTACCCGGTCACGCAACCATTGTTGCTGGTGCCGTCCCCGAGTTGCAAGGTTCCATTGCTAATGGTGACGGCACCGGTGGCCGTGCTGTTTCCAGTAAGTATCAGGGTGCTGGTGCCGGTCTTGGTCAAGGCGAGAGCGGTCGCGCTGCCGTTTTGAATGACGCCGCTGAACGTCTGCGGACTGTTGTTTCCACCGACCGTCAATGTCATTGATCCGCTCGTAGAACTGGTCACCATGCCGTTGCCAGACAAGCAACCGATCGTCTGGCTGTAGCCGCCGAGATCAAGCGAGCAGCCGGTGCTGATCGCGTAGGTCGAACTTGAGTCAAGGTAGTTCGTGTTTCCGGCTTTGAGCGTGCCACCTTCGATGTTGGTCGTACCAGAGTAAGTGTCCACCACGGTGGTGACCGTAACGGTCGCGCTGCCGATTATATTTACGCCTCCGCTGCCGCTGATCGCGTTGCCAACGGACTGGGGACTTGTGTAGTCGAGGGCCAAGGTCGCGTTGTCGGTGATGCCGCCGGTCACGGAACCCCCATACCCCAATTCCAAGATTCCCCCACTACTGCTAATCGTCGTGCCGCCCGTGTAGGTGTCGGCTCCGTTGAGAACTGCCGTGCCGGCCCCGGTTTTCGTAAGTGATCCGGAACCGGAGATCACGCCGCTCAGCGTTAGTGCCCCAGTGTCGTCGACCGTTATGCCGGATGATCCAACGCCGACCGTGCCGGAAAGGTCTGCCGCGCTCGAGCTGCTATTGGCGATGGTGCCACTTAAGGAGCCGATCGAGGTCAGCGCGTTCGAAATCGTCTGTCCGAACAAATCCAAAGTGCTGCCGTATGAGTCCGTCTTATTGAGAGTGATTGTGCCGCTGCCCGGCGCCGCGGAATTCCCCAGCTGTAGTGTGCCGCCATCAATCGTAGTCCCGCCGGAATAGCTGTTGGATCCGTATCCACCGAACGTCTCCGTTCCCGCGCCTTCCTTGACAAGACTTAGGCCGCTGCCGTCTTCGATCGAGCCGCTGAACGTGGACGAAGTATTGCTATCGATGGTGAGCGTGGCCGATGATCCCGAACTCGTGACGTACCCGCCGTAAGCGCCCGTGCTGGCCAAAGCGCCGATTGTCTGACTGTAGCCTTCCAAATCCAACGTCCCAGCGTTGACCATTAATTCGCCACCATAGTAAAGCGCCGATGAACTGCCCAAATATACATTTCCCAAGTTGATCGTCATGCCGCCCGTGGACGTGTTGGTGCCCGCGAGCGTCAAGGTGCCGGAAGTTTCCTTGTCGAGGGCTACGGTGCCGCTGCCGTTTTCAATCGTGCCGGCACTGAAGTTGCCACTATCGATCGTGAGCGTGGCCGTGCCTGACGTATTACTGGTGATTATCGCGCCGCCGTAGGCATATAGGTAATTCAGGGACTCATTGTTGCCATTCAGGTCGAGGGTTGCGCCGTAGAGATACAACCCGGGAGTTGAGGCGAGCGCGGTCGAGCTCGCCATTTGCAACGTGCCGCCAAATGCCCAAATCGCGCAAGAGGGGGAGCCATATAGCGTCAATGTGCCGCCATAGGCTTCAAGCCAGCCTGTGGAAGATTCAGTACCGCTTAACGAAAAGCTTCCGGTGCCGGCCTTTTCCAAGTCAACGACGCCGCCACCGGCGCCCGTGCCGTTTTCGATAGTCCCGTTATAACTGCCGCCGCCGTTGCTGGCTCCCGTGATCAGCGTCGTTGTGCCCGACGCGCTGTTGGTGATCACCGCGCTATATCCGTCCAAGCTATTGAACGTTTCACTATAGCCGTCCGAATCAAAAGTTGCGCCGCTGATGCTGAGGCTAGTATTCGATCCGAGCGCTGTGGAACTGCCCATTTGCAGCGTCCCACCATAGGCCATTACCCAACCGCTGGAGGAGTCGGTGCCGCCGAGTTTAAGCTGGCCGGTGCCGGATTGTTCGATGCTGACGGTCCCGCCGGACCCCGTGCCGTTCTCGATCGTCCCGTAATTGGTTGAACTGCCGTTGGCATATCCCACGACAAGCGTGGCGTTGCTTGACGAGTTGTTGGTGACCACCGAGCCGCCGTAGAAAGCATTAACGGTTTCGGTGTAGCCGTGAAGATCGAGGATTCCGCCGTACACTGACAACGCGTTGGATGTGGAGCCCAGCGCTGTCGAGTTGCCGACCTGCAACGTGCCCGCGTTGATCGTCGTCCCCCCGGTGAATGTATTGGTGCCGCTGAGCGTGAGCGTGGCGGAGCCACTTTCGATGAGGCCGCCGCTGCCACTGATGACGCCGCTGAGTGTCAGGCCTCCAGAAGCGTTGACCGTTAATCCGGAAGATGCGACGCTGACTGTGCCGGAGAGACTCGCCGGGGTTGAGCTGTTGCTGTTGGCAATAGTGCCGCCGTAGTACGTACCGGTCGAGCTCAGGGAATTGGACACTGATTGGCCGTACAGATCCAACGTGCCGCCATAACCCGTGTTGTCGATGACGATTGAACCGCTGCCGATCGCGGTAGAAGCAGCAAGTTTCAATGTGCCGCCGTCGATCGCCGTGCCGCCGGTGTAGCTGTTGGAATCGTTGAGGACCAGCGTGCCCGATCCAGTGAGGGTCAAGCCATTGCTCCCGTTCAATGGCGCGGTGATCGTGTCGCTGATCCCGGACGCAACGTCGATTTGGCCGGAACCGGTGATCGGAAGCGAATCTCCTGTATTTGCTGCGATCGTATAACCGCCATTGACGAACTTGACCTCCGCAGCCGAAATCGAACTGGATGCAATCGTGACCGTTACGTTTGACCCACTCCCGCCCGTGAACACCGCGATGTCACCGGTGACCCAAGTCGTATCAGCTGTCGGAGTGGACGGATTGAACCAATTCGGTGTCGTCGTGTCCCAAGTGCCGCCGGCCCGGCTGCCGCTCGTTGAAAGTGAACCCGATGGATCCCAATACAGGGTCGTCGTCATCATTCGTCGGTCTTCTAGCGACTCCAATTGCCTCGACCGCGAAGAACGCTTCCGTTGCTTCGGAGAAGCGCACCGTCCAGACTTGACGAACGCGGCAAATGCTTCTTTCCACGCCGCAGGGGTAGATTCATAGCCGGTGAACTCCGGTCTAAAAGAGTTGTGAAAAGACTAAACTGAAAATCGCCCACACCCTGGTGAAGAGTGCCGGAGTTCTCGGTCCATCCCCGCGTGCGGAGTCGTAAGTCGATAAGAAGAGGTTGACCAACTCGTCAAACAAAGCGTCGAATCACAATCAATCGCTTCGTATATCGCTGGTCGGCATTCCCTTACGGGCCTGCCCCGTCTTGCCAACTCACAGCCGCGACAAATGCAACGCTTGAGGACGTCTCGTGGTGAACAACCGCGATTTGATCCTGAGTGCTTCGGCAATGTAACGAGCGATTTGAGCGGCTGCAAGCAAATTCTGGCGGTTGACCGCAGATTCTGGGCATCGCGAACATCGAAGCAAACACTGACCCCGCCGTTTGGAAGAATCTAAACCCCTTGTATTGAACAGGATAGGGTCAGCAACATTCGCAAGGGGAGCCCACTTGCGAGGGAAACAATATCTTTTTGCAAGGTGGTGATTTCAACGAGCAGTGCGAGCAATTGACCAACACGGCAAAGAGACGGCGTCTGACGAACTTGGACGTACCGCGGTCTGAAGCGATTCGCGAAACGACTAGCGAGGACCATTTGTTGCAAATAAATCAACCGATCGCCAATTGCTCTGCGCGATCGACCAGTCTTTCGATCTGGCGAGCCGGTTCAAAGTCGGCATGGCGCACTGCGAATGCCCGCGCAGCATTGCCGAATTGGTCCAAGCTAAGCAAGGCTTGCAAGGCGGTGGTTATCTTCGCCGGCTCGTTGGGCATGACATTGATTCCGGCGCCGAGTTTGGCAACGGCTTGGGCAGTCATCCCCTGCTCCAAGAAAATAGGAATCTCAAGGATCGGTTTTCCTGCCAGAAGCATTGCCGCCGTGCTGCCGGCTGTGCCATTGAGAATCGCTAGGTCGGATTCCCGCGCCACCCTGGTGAGATTAACGGGAACATCGGAAAAATGCAGATGCGGAGCGCGAAACTTGCTCTTCAGTGCGTCGTCAACGTCCGGCGCAAAGATTATTGTTGGGTTCGGCAATTCGCGCAACAATCCGAGCAGGTGCGCCAACGCGGAAAACGGTTTCAGATAGCCAAAAATCCTTTGTCCGTTGCCCTCGGGCCATTGTGGATCTTGACCCAATCCGAATGCCCATTTGCCCCAATACGTCGCTCCACAACGATGCGGGTAGCAATCCAATTCGGGAAACGTCAGAAGAAACGTTTCATCAATAGGGTTGTATAACCGCGCGACCCGGTCGATCGCGGACACTTTCCAACGACCAAACACCGCGTTGATATTCTCCAACACCTGATCCTCATGCGCTTGTAGCGCGGCGGCGTTGGGTTCGATCCAATTGCGCAGATTGGTGAGGGGCGCCTCGTCGGGCGGAACAGAAAAACCTTCGCCGATTACGGCCTTCCGGGCGGGTAAACCGCGCAGTTGCCATCAGCGCCATAGGGCTGTGTTCGCACACAATCAGATCGGGTTTCACGTATTCATAGAGCGACCGCCAAGCGCCGGCTAGCGTCGCTAGTTCGTCCGTTTCCGCGAAACCGCAATTGTGAATAACCTGCGCGAAAGTGCATGTCGGCTCGATCAAACGCACGTTTTGTTGCCTGAATGGCGCTTGCAGGTATTCGACCTTTGCACCACCCAAAGCCTTTTGGGCCGACGACAGATCCCGCATAACCGCGATCACGCGATGCCCGCGCCGTGGCAACTCCTCCATCAAGGGCCGCAGATTCATCAAGTGCGTCAGACCACCGCCCAATTCCCAGGCCAGCAGAATAGTTGCCATCGGTGAATTGATCCATTGTTCCATCAAGGGGCGACGAGGCAATTTCTATTTATGCTGTCGAAGCATGGCGACTGTCAACCAGATTGGCGAGATTTGTAGGCTCGGCAATCGCCGAAATCGGCGCTAAATTCAGTTTTGAGCATGCCACCCTCAATGACCGTTGCGCCAGTGAAACTTTTGGTGGCGGCGAACTGAAGCATGCCAGAGTCGTCAAGCGTCAATCCGATTGGGCCTGGATCGCCTAGGTCACCGGCCATTCGAATGCTATTCCGTGGAAACCTCGACCCCATCAGGTCGGCGGTTGAACATTACCCTCGGCTCGACTATATTCTCGGACATGCGCCTTGCTACTGGCTGTCGGAAGGTTCCAGCCCCACTTTCCAACGTGCTCCGGCAAGGCGTTTTTTTATTTGCCGCAGCTCGGCTCCGCCGTGTCGGTCCTCGTTTGCTTGGTCTCCGATGATCGCCGGCCGCATTTGTCGCCATATTTGGTCGAGCCAAACCGCCCTCGCCCGCCGACGATAGTCGCCGGGCACCCTCCGCAGCAAAACGGTTGGAAAGTCCCCTTGCGTAAAAAGCGTCGTCGCGCGCTTTTTTGGCGCAGGGGGGGACGACAGTCCGAAAAGCAAAGGGGGAGGTGCAGTCAAGGACGGCGGCGCGGAGGGGCACCCGGTCTTCTTTAATGCGGCGCGTGTCAAGTGCCTTTTCCAGGACAAGCACCGACCGATGTTTGCGGTCTCAGCGTCGAGCCGGAACCGAGATTGACCCATTCCGCCTGATAAGTGGAACGGTCTTCGTCGTAGGCCAAGGAGGAGCCTAGAAAGTGGGCGACCGGAAAACCGGGCAGGACGAGCCGGTTTTCCGGGTCCTAAGACCACTTCGAGCGCCGCTTACATCACATTTTTGCAATTTTCCAGGGCCGGTTTTGCGTGTGAATTTCGATTACGTGTGGGACGGATGTGCTGCGGTTCAGCTGCGCGGTATCGCTGTCGGCGTCTTCGCGTCGCGCGGCGAGGTCGTTGCGTTAACACTAATCGCTGGTCTCGTTAGCGTTAATCAGCGTCGCCGGGTTTTCACCGACGGCGGGCAAAAACACTCAGATTTACCGATGATTACCGGAACTTCAAACCGACAGCCACGGGAACTGAAAGTTCTCGACAAAATGGCCCGCGCGCTTGCAGGAACGCGCGATCTTAGCGAGATCAAGTCGCTTCGCGACAAAGCCGAGGCAGCTAGAAAATACGCCCAGAGCGCAGCCTTGAGTTTGAAGGTCCAGAACCGAGCCGCGGAACTGAAACTCCTGGCCGAGCGCCGGGCCGGCGAGCTGCTGAATGAGCTGGTGGCTCATGGCGGCAATCGCCGATCAAGATCGCACCATGACATCTTGAAACTTTCCGACCTGGGGATCAATCTTAGCCAGTCTTCCCGATGGCGCCGCGAGGCCGCCGTGCCGGAAGCCGTATTCGAACGATATATTTCCGCGGCAAACAAGCTGGGGCAGGACATCACGGCACAGGGGCTGCTTCGTCTGGAACGGATGCTTGCGAGCAACCGAAAGAAAGAACAGCCGCGCGAGGCCGCCGTTCGGGATCGTAACGGTGCCGTCGGTGGTTCTTGCACCGCATTGCCGCCACGTGGTCCGTCGCTTTCGGCGCACGGCAACGGAGAAGATTCAGCGCATGAGCTTTACGGTGAAATGAAAAACCACCGCCGTCTCTTGGAAGAGATTCTCAAACCCTTTTGCAATAGCGAGAATTCGACCCTTCAACGCTCGGAGAAACGGATGGTATTGCGCCTCCTTGCGGAGATCGAGCATCTCATGTCACGCCTTGAACAGGGAAAGCGATCCTTGGCTTGAAACCGCTGCACGATGCAAGTCGACAGGCCAAACGCACTGACGCTGGACGGCGTGCTGCATGTTCGCTACGGCGGTACAAACACTTTAAATGCCATAATGGCCGGCAGAGGCGAGCTCATCCTCCGCGGTATGACCGATAATGATTCCTTGGGTGACCTAACAATTCTGGAAATCAAAATGCTTGCAATCGCGATTTCTTCGGATATACTCCCTTCCCGCACCGCATCAATGGGCCGTTTGCGGCCCCCAATGATGCGATCGCTTCTTTGTGGGGATGCAATCTTCGACGGCAGGAGTCGGGAGGTGATTGCCGTGTGCCGCGTCTTGGTCCGGATTGACGATCCTCTTCGTTGCGATTCGCCTCGCGCGCTCTCCGCCGGCGCAAGTCATCGTCGTTCGCCACGTAGAGAAACCCGACGAATGCAACCGCTCTCGCCTCAAGGTTGGATATGGGCGGCGGTGCTGACGCCCTGGTTTTTTCTTGCGGCCAAAGATGTCTTGAAGGTCGCGGCCCCCCAGTGCCCATCTATGCCCACTCCCAACATGACGATGCCGTGTCAGTGCATCCGATCGAAACGACCAAGCCGCTGGCCGACGTGCTCAGGCTCGCCATCAATGAGACCCACGAACGAGTTGACTTCAAAAACATGCTCAAGCCAATCACTCATAGGGTGTCTCGCAAAGAGAATGTCTACTTTCAGGTGAACGGAATATGACTCAATTCAATCGTCCTAGCAGGGCTGCGATCGCGGTAGGAATCGGGGCATTTCTAATATGGGCATGGGCGCGCCCACAACTCGCAGAAGATGCGGTGAGAGCGCAACGACCGTTTAAAACCGAGCGTGCGGCAAATGGACTGGCGGTCCCTCCCGTTCCAACATTGAGTTCCGATTTTCCACACCTCGTTCCCCAACCCCCTGATGGTTTGACGCCGGAACAAGAGCGACCCTGGTTTGACACGTTTTCTTGGCAGGAGTTTATTGCATTGAATTGGCAAGCGACAGATGGCCAACGCGGCGTCGCCAAGAATCCCAATGACAGAGCGGCATTCAAGGCCGCGTTCGCGCCAAATGCTGCCGGAGACTATCCGCAAGTTGTATGGGGCTCGTGGAAGCAAGCATACGAGTTGTTCGAGCAGGGCAGCGTGCGCCCGACTCCCTGGAGTTCCTTTGATTCGATCTTACCATGCTCCAATCCTCTCCCCACCACACCTAAGACGTTCCTCGATGCGACGCCGCTCGACATCAACCAGTCGTTCTCGTTTCCGCTTATTGACCAGAGCCAGAACTACACACGGTACGAAATCCGCATCAATGAGCCGGAATACAGCCTCATTCGAGGCCAGGACAATCAGCCAACGAGTTGGTTGTATCTAACCTCCAACATGGTTCAGGCATCGCCAATTACTTTTCCGATGAGCACGGATACCGTCCAGGGCTCTGTTGAGATCAAGGCCGCATGGAAACTAATGACTCCAAACGACGATGTGAAGCGGTACTACGTAGTCAATGCGTTGACACTAATCAATCCCGCAACAAAACAATCCCAGTACCAGAAGATGGGACTCGTTGGCTTCCATATTGCTCACAAAACGAGTCCGTTCACTGAATGGGTATGGTTGACGTTTGAGCACAATGACAACATCGTCGCCTCGCCCGGCATCAAGCCTTCCTACAACAACGGAACTCCACAGCCGGCGACGCCCAACGGCTTCGACCACAAGCCGCCGCTGTACTCGGGCAGTTTTACGACCCCCGTTGTTTCCGTACAGGTGACTCGCGTCAATGCAATCGCGACCACGCCTGCAATGTTCTCAACGTCTGATCTGAACAGGACGTTCCAGAATCTGCTTCAAGGGACAGTATGGCACAACTACCAACTCGTTGCGACGCAATGGCCGACAATGCCAAGCCAATTCAAGTTGCCCGGGATCTCGTCCAGTGCAGGGAAGTATCCCGGTGACTGCGGCGTGCCCTTTCCAACGACGGGCGTGGCGAACGCGGTAATCGAAACGTACGATCAAGGACCAACCACTCGGCCCACCGGCAATAGCTGCATGTCATGCCATTACCAGACGGCGACTACCGACTTTAGCTGGGTTCTCGCAGATCGCAACCATGCTGTCGTCCCACCCGAGAGCCAGAATCGGTTCCTGGCGGTCGATCGATTTGCACCGAACCGAGCGCTGAATGCGATCGAACAACTCGGACCAGGCACTGCCGCGAAGCAAGCTCTGCTTACACGCCCGCTGAAATTGCTCAATGCGCGGCAAGCAGAAGCGCAGTAACCCCACCGCAGAATCACGATGGTCAGATGCATTCACAGAGATGGCATGCCAATTCGCAACCGCTGTTAGTCCCCTTGCGCTCAGTTGAGCCTAGCCACTCCCGGAAGTCCGTTGACCACAAACCGAATCAAGGAAAACGCGGATGAGCTATCTTCGTGAGCCACGACTGATTTTCAGCGGCAAGTTTCAGGCTGATCCCTCTACGGTCAATAACGATCCCGAGCATTTTGACACAGCGGCATTCCAGCCGAGTTACCAGCAACCTCAGCACGGCGGAGCGCAGAATGGTTGGTGGAATCCGAACGGGACAGGCGCTTGGCGTCTGGTTGATTGCGTAGTCACGCGCGTTGTATATGCAGATGGCTCAGCCTGCGACGATCCCAACCTTGACCCAATTGTTGGTAGCCCTGTTACCGACGACACAAACGGAGTGGAGGCAAAGCTGGTCGATCTTGACAGTGAACAGCAGATGACCTCGCAGATTTGGGGCCTGAAGGTCTTCCTCGGCAGTACCGCCAGCGGCCTTGGATTCTCAGGTGCCTTCGCGCCTGCGTCATTCTGTGATCTCTTCGCCCGATTTATTGGAGGGCAGCCCGATTCATTCTTCGGCGCGGCATTTCAAAGTGTTTTGCAGTCGATTCAGTGGGTGGGAAATGGACTGTCGCGGTTTTTGGCGGAGTTGTCTGCGGACGGAGTGCCGAGTGCGTTAAGTATCATGTTCAACGTTCAACGGATTCGATGACGACACCGCATCAACGGGTTTCACCTACGGTAGAATTGTCGGAGCCATCGGCGCGCAGTTGGCAGGGGAGCCATCATTTTTTGTGGCTGGACGTGTGCTCGATCCCGTCGGTGGGTCAACACTCAACTCCGCCTACGCAGAAATCGTAGGCAAGACGGTCACGATTGACCTGGGCAATAGTTTGAATACGCGATCACCAAGTGGTCCACTGGTCGATCTGGGGCCGCTAGGTCTCGCGATTCTGCAGCCGCCGAATGCCTCGACTATTCCAATTGGGTCAATCCCGTATACCGATCCCGCTTGGTACTCCAAAACGGCCGGGATCGTTTCGTTCGCATTGTCTGATTCTCAGCTCCAGCAAGCTTCGATGGCGCCGTTGGCGATCGTCCGTCTGGGCAACGGCAACGCTCCGCTGCTGTCTGAGCCGAATGACGGTATTTGGGTCCGCGCTGATTCTACCGTATTTCGCCTAAACCCAGGCGACACAGCGACGACAACCCTTTATGCAACGGCATTTGGCAGGCGTGCGAGTGGCCTCAAGATTAGCTTTGGATATGATCCGTCGATCCTGCAAGGACAAACGACGCAGGGACCAATTCCCGGTCCTCAAATCGTGGGAGAACCTACTTCTGCTCTCATTCTTCCCGCCAGCGTCGTGACGGATGCCAATGGCGCAGCGGAGTTGAAGCTCAGTGCGTCCGATCCAGGCAAGCCGCGTCAATACATTGACGGGCAGGTATATGGCGTCTCTTACAGGGTCGGCAACGCCCCTCCGCCGTTGGGTTCAACCGGCAATGCCAGTCGGATTCTAAACGCTCTTGTGTGGTCGGCGTACAACCCTCCTGCGAGTCCAACCTGGACCAATGACGTGCGTCCGATCCTTCAGCAATACGCCAACTTGTACCCCGTCATGAAACAATTCGTGGACTTGTCTGCCTACAGCAGCGTCGTCGCCCAGCGTACCTTGATAGCGCAAGCCTTGAGTTTGCCAGAGACAGATCCGTCGTATATGCCCGTGACCCGAGATCTGAGCACGGCCAAGCGGGCGATGATTCTCCGTTGGCTGAACAACCCCGTTGAATAATCCGACGTCGGCACGCTTGTGGTGTCCGAATTCGCAATAGATCGCTTGTGAGAATGATAATTGTTTTTCGACGGCAATCTCGCCCTCATCGTATTCACCAATTCCTAGGAGGCAACCGATGGCAGCCAAATCCCGCTTTCTTCCGCTAGCGTCTTTTGGGACTGGAGAGAAGCCAACGATCGCGTGCGTGAACGAAGCAACAACGCCGCTAGGGCTGAGTTTGTCTGCACTTGTTGACGCGATGCAAACATACGTTGACCAGTATTTTGCTCCTGTGTGGGGTTCCCCATGCCGTCTCAATGTCGAGAATCAGGTGCCGAGCGGCGCCTGGGGCATTCGGTTTCTTGATGACGCAGACCAGGCCGGTGCATTGGGCTACCACGAACTCACAGAAGATGGCTTACCCGTTTCGTATGTCTTCGTTCGGACAACCTTAGCCGCCGGAGATAAAATTAGCGTTACGGCAAGCCATGAACTTGCCGAGATGCTCGTCGATCCGGGCATCCAGATGTGGGCCGAAGGTCCAGAGGGAACACTGTGGGCTTACGAAACGGCCGACGCAGTCGAAGAGACAGACTTCTTGGTTAAGAATATTCCAATGAGCAACTTTGTGTATCCGTCTTTCTTTGAATCCTTCCGCAAGCCAGGCTCAATGCAGTTTGACCATCTGAAGAAAGTCTCCGCACCGTTTACCCTCCTTGCCGGTGGGTACTCACTCGTTAGAACCGGCGAAGTCGTCCGCAAAGTGTTCGGCTCCGAGGCCAAAGCATTGAGATTCCACAAAGAAGATCGACGGATGCATAGGTCCGAAAGTCGCACGACAAGAGACGCCCATCGCAATCAGTTCGGCCATCCCATGGACTTGGTCCAGATCACGACGCCGACTTCACCGGTGACTTTCGCCAACGATATTCGGCCGCTCTTTCGCCCAAAGGACATCGACGCTATGAAACAGTTCGGCGGGTTCGACTTGTCGAGCTACGACGATGTGTCACGCATGGCGAATGATATTTACACGCAACTTGCGGCAGGCGCCATGCCCTGCGACGGGAAATGGGCCGATGCGAACGTCGCGAAATTCAAACAATGGATCGATGGCGGCAAACAGCCGTGATGTGTTTTGTTGGCTGGGCAATCCGTTGGAAGGTCTGAACTGGCAGTTGCCAATCCAGACGTAGGGGACGCGATACGCTTACTGGCAAGTCATGGGATAAGGCCGACGCCACAGTTCATTCCAGCCGGGTGATGGTCCATTTCACAAGTATCCACGCCGCCAGCGCGAACGCGCCAAGGACGAGTGGCTTGCGATCCAGACGAAACATCCGTTTCTCCACTGCCGCCAACACTGAACCGCCGATCATTACTACGAAATCGTGGCCAGTGATTGCGCATGCGAACATCAGTGGCCAGCACATTTTGAGACAAGGTGTGCCATGAACCGCGCCTTGCCTAAAGGCGTCAAGGTCGGCGCGTGGACCAGATGGGCACAAGGGGATCTGTCGGTGGCACTGCATAAACCAGCGAGTGTGGATAGGGAAGCGCATCCAAGCCGCAGCAAATAAACACAGTAGTGCGGCCGTCCGAAGATCATGGGCAACTGGATAAATTCGCAGAATTGAGAACACAGCTCCAGCCAATATCCAACAGGCCAAGTAGCCGACGATATACCCTGAGACGACACGTGGCCGCATGCTGCGGTACGATCGTTGTGCGACGTCCCGCACAGCCGCAGTAGTCGTTGGGAGCATCATCGCCCCTACCATGACCATCCACAGAGCGAGATCGGCGGCTCTGGTCGGATATTGCTCGCAACATGAAAGTCGCTTTGCGCCCGCAGCTTCGCCGACCATCCAAACCCAGGATGATACCGCAATCGCAATAACTATGCGCTCTAGGGGGGGTCTTCAACCCAGTAGTCATGCAAAATAGAGGCTTATTCTGCCTACAGTCACATGTGGTGTGCCGATAGGTGAAACAGGCACGAATGTCACCCGCAGGCTTTTGGGGTCGATTTGATGCGAGTTATAGAGGTCGTGATAAAGCTTCGTGATATCAAAGGCGAAGTTCTGACCGCCTCCGCCGTGAGGTCCACGCGGATCGCTAGCTTGCTTGATACCGAACATAGCAACCCGCGCTACAAACCGGTCTTCGTGTTTATTGGGGTCATCGCCAACTGGAATATTCAGGAAGACATCATAAGCAGGCGATACGTCGCTGGAAGTCACTTGCTCGAGATGCAAAGTAACATTTTGAACTAGCTGGTGTGCCGCTGCTGTCGCAGCTGGCGCGACTTTATCCGCAGCAAAGCGGAAATCATGCGGTGTAACGGGTGTCGGCAAAGGGACATCAATAATTTGATCGTCGAGGCGTACTGCCGAAAGTGTCGCGCCGACAAGTTCATGTTGAGGTGTGGCCATTTGGCGAGCGACTGTGGGGCCTGAGATAATTGGGCCAGCAGGGGTGGTCGCGGCCGGCGCAATCGGGACAGACGGAATTGTTGGTGGGCGAGTGACCTTGAATCGAGTCGGGCAGCTTGCATCCGTGTATTTGTAGTCTAATAGAGGATCGGTCAAATTGAGAACCTGCGCTGTCCGCATAGTGATCATTGCCCCTGTTGCGTTGTGAAACTGGAAGGGCACTCCAGTTAACCAATATGTGGTTGTCAGGTTTTGGTGCAATGGGTCGCAATCCAGCCAGACTTGCCAAAGTCGATCGATGTTCGAGTGGTGCAGCCAAAAAATTGGGTCACGAGCGGCCAGGTCGGGATCGGCCATCAACCCTCCGGGTGTTGCACCAACTTGATTATGGATAGCGTTATGCGGCGTCAATTCCAGCGCTCCGGCCACCAGACCAAAATGAGCCGACGGGGCACCACCGAAGAAACCGCCCGGACTCACATTTCCACTCGCACTGAGACAACTTAGATCAACATCACGGGGACCGAGAACAGCGCCCCCTGCGTTTGCAATCGGGTTCCGCAGAGCCACATAAAGTGGGTTCGGTCCACCACCCGCAAGTACAGGATTACGGAATGCCGGCGGTAGTGCAAGGGTTGCCGGATCGGAACTAGTATAGTTCCAATAGGGCAACGCCCACTCGGCAGGACCACCGAGATCAACTATATGTTGAGCAACAATTCTCTCAAAATTCAGAATATACATTCGGTGCCAGGGCAGGGCCAGGCGCATTCTGCGAAGGATAAGCAAGATGGATTGAGTTGCGCCAAGGGGCATTGTTTGCTATGACTTTCTCCGTACGGTTTCGTTTCCGCGCCGACGGAGTGTGGAGTCATGGTGGACCAACGTGAGATCGACGATATCGTGCGGCACTTCGAGGACCTCGAAGACCCTCGTTCCGAGGTTAACCTCCAACATCCTCTAATCAGCGTCGTCGTCATCAGCCTGATGGCCGTCCTGGCAGGCGCATCCGGACCTACGGCGATTGCCCGCTGGGCTCAACTGAAGGCCGATGAATTATTGAACGTGTTACCGTTGCCCAAAGGCATTCCCAGGAAGGATGTTTTTCGGCGAGTGCTTTCGGCGCTCAAGCCGGAAGCCTTTCAAACCTGTTTCGCGAATTGGTTGGCGTCGTTGCGTGCCCGCGCTGCTGCGGCGACGGGCATCGACCAGCCGGTTTTGGCGGTGGATGGAAAGACGTTGCGGCGGAGCCATGATCGACGCAAGGGATTGGGCGCGTTGCACTCGGTCTCGGTCTGGGCGTCGGAGTTCGGCTTGACGCTGGGGCAAGTGGCCACCGAGGAGAAATCGAATGAAATTACCGCGATTCCCGAGGTGTTGAAGCTGGTTGACCTCCAAGGCGCGATCGTCACGATCGACGCCATGGGAACCCAGAAGGCAATTGCCGCGCAGGTTGTCGAACTCTGGGGCAGACTTCGTATTCGGATTGAAAGGGAACCAGAGCAAGCTGCACGAGGCGGTCGCCGATTATGTTGTGGAACAATGGGAGAACGACTTTGCCGACGCCCAGGCGCGGCGCCACGTAACGACCGAAAAAGCACATGGCCGCGAAGAGACGCGGACCTACCTTCAGATGCCCGCACCCAGAGCCTGCCGGGGTTCCACCTGTGGAAAGGTCTGTTGACAATCGGTGTGGTGGTGCATGAGTGCTTGCGCAATGGCAAGGAGACACACGAAGTGCGGTACTACATCAGTAGCCTGACGATGGGCGTGAAACGATTTGCCCACGCGGTTCGCAGCCACTGGGGCATCGAGAACGCTTGCCATTGGTGTCTGGATGTGACGTACCGCGAAGACGAATCTCGCATTCGGGACGCTCGCATGCGGGAGAACTTTGCTTGGTTGAATCGGTTCACTTTGTCACTACTGAAGCAACATCCCTGCAAGGACAGCGTCGCCATGAAACGCCGCAGTTGCGGCTGGGATTTCGATTTCATGACCGAAGTCCTTGCCGGGAAAGAAGGTTAGTACGCGCTGGCCCTGGGTGCCAGGGCAGGAAGAATGAGGAGCTATGCTGGCACTCGGCCCAAAGCCCCGACATTCCTGAAGGGAGCGGGTCAATCCCATGTACTGCTGCTTGGTAATACCAACCCATCGGGTCGTTTTGGGGAAGTGCCTGCATCAGTGCAACGGCCTTCGCGTACCAATCTAGTGTCTGGTCACCATCTGGCAGTTTGTAAACGTCTTTTCGCTCTCTCATTTTGCCCTCTTCGCGGATTTGTACAGTTCATTGGAGCCAGGCTGCAGATGCAATGCCCGCGTGTCGTAGGACCGTGTACCACGCCTAATCGGGTCATCGACCGAGCGGGGCGACCCACGATTATCGCGAAATCCAAGCTTTAATGCCACTGTCTTTCCTAAACTTTCGACTCTCTGGAAAGCCGATTTATCATCCTCATCCCCGAACTGGAGAAAATTCACTGTTATCTGGATAAGACGAGACCGCACGCCCGATCGATCGCCCCGTCAAACCAGCACATAGGCAATCGACGATATGCTGGTTAATCCGCGGAGATTATCGCCCAAACTCTGGTGCATGTTGGCCGAGCCATCTCTTAAGTTCGGAATGCGTCTCGAATTCCGCCACCTCGATGCTGTCGATGGTCGGCCCGGTTTCGCCGACTTGCCGAATTTCCTCCGCGCTCATCTCGCGGAGCCAAAGCACCCGATGCCTTTGCAGGCCGGCATGAGTCAGATTGATCGCGCCTTCCTTCAGCGGCCGGTCGAGGTTGCTGCCGCGGATCAGAACGAGATACACGAGGTCTCCCGAGAATTTCAGCAGCAATCCCTCGGAAGGGTTGTACTGCCAGGTTCCCAGCCAGGCGTAGGGGAACCACATGCTGTTGCCGTTCCGGAATCGCAATTCCACCGCGGCGGACTGGTCGCGGATTCCCCGCAGATAGCCGAACGCTCCGCAGGAAGCCTCGCCTGCCTCGGCCTCCGCCTCCTTGTTCGGCGAAGCACGTGGCGTGCCCGGTCGGACGGGACTTCGTTGCAATCGCTCCTGATGTTTGCTGTCATCGACCATGGTCCATTCCTCTTCTACAGCCCGTCTCTTTCGCCGCCCGGCTGAATGAAGTCGTTGCCGCTGGCCGCAATACGGCAGCACCACCGGCAAGCGCCAGTTGCTTCTTCAGCCGACCCGGCAAGCCGCGGTTTCTTCTGCGTGTCCTCGGAAATCTCCGTCGCCGACAACGGATCGTCCGGCCGGCTGATCGCCTTCAGCAGCTCGTTCCTGTCGTCGGTGAAAATCAGCGCCTGTTCTTTCCCTCGCGTCACGGCAACATAGGCGGTCCGCTGGTACGTCGCGGGGAACGACTCGCTCGACATGCCGATGAAGACCTTGTCCACCGTCACGCCCTGGCTGGCATGGCTGGTTACGACGTAGCCGTGGCTCAAGTGTCCGAAATCCCGGTCAATGACCCAGCCATGATCGACGACGATGTCGCCACGCTTGGTAAATCCCTGGACGGAGAGAAGCGAGCCGTTGCTCAGGCGATGCTTGCCATCCTTCGTCTTGCCGCCGGCCGTAACCCGCACGCGGTCGCCAACGGCCAGCGGCGAGCTGCATCGGCCGGTACGCCTCGAACCGCTTGGCCAGTTCGGTCGGCGGCTTGGTTTTCTCGCCTACGATCAGCCGCGCTCCCTTGGTGTAGCCCGGTGCGTTCTGGTGAAACTGGAGCAAGTCGCCCGGATCATATTGGGTCGGGTCGGACTTCTCGGCATCCGTCAGGTGAGCAGAAACCCAGGCGTTCACGATGCGTTCGTTGCCGAGCTTGCCTTTCGCCTTCAGCCCGGAGCGAATAGCCTGTGTGATCCGCTCGCCTTCGGCGTGCGTCGGCGACACAACGAGCGCCGACTTATTCGCACCACCCCGTTTCTTTTCAGCGACGGCCGCGAGGTAGGCAGCGGCCAATTGTTTGTAGCGATCGCTATCTTCCACCTGCTTGATCCAGCCGAGTCTTATCCAGTTCCTTGAATCCCTCTTCGCTCCGGCCTTCACTGAACGCCTTCGCCGCCTTCTTGTAATCCCCCTGCTGCCGCAGGATTTCCGTCGACCTCGGCCACGCGCAGGCCGGCCGACTCTTCCAACAGCTTGAGCGGCTCGCCGGCCGTCACGCTGCGATGTTGCCGGCGATCGCCCACGAGGATGACGCGGGCGCTAAACCGATCTGCCACGCTCGAACACAGCCATCATGTCCCGCGTGCCGAGTTGGCTGGCCTCATCGACCAGGATGACGCCGCCTCTAGCCGATTCCTGCATCTCTTCGTCCTTCAGGAATCTGGCCACCGTGTCGGCAGCGGCGAAGCCCGCTTCGTCGCGCAGCACTTCCCGGCTGGCTTTGACCGATTGGGCGAGAGCGACCACCGGCCTGCCGGCCTCGGCCAGCGCCTCGCCGATCTCCTGCTCAAGCGTCGTTTTGCCCGTTCCGGCGACACCGCGGATAATCATCACCCGGTCACGCGAGCCGAGCACATGGCGGACGGCCGCCTTTTGTCCGTCGTTGAACCAATCCCGCGAGCATGGCCGCCTTGGATCGCCGAGCGGGCGGCAGCGCCCGCGTCCCTGACGGGCGAAGTCGATGAGCCGTTTCTCCAGGGCCAGCATTTCCTTCGTGGTCGCCATCGGGCGACCGTCGATTTGACTGCGGATAAGGGGGCGTTTTTGCACCTCACGCGCCACGCCCTCGACCGTTACGGTGCCTATTCCGCGTTTGAGCGCTTCGGTTGCGAGCTTGCGCTCCGGCACCACCGCCTCGCGCACGTAGCTATGCTCGATGGCGTGATCCACCGCGCCCGCCTCGAAGCGCTGCGGCTTGGCAGCAATTCGGTCGCGAGCATGAACCGTCGCCAATGCTTGGCGCTCTGGGTCGGTCAGGCGAGAATTCCATTCCTTACGCAACCGTTCCCAGCCGAGCGTGGAGCCTTTCTTTTCGCGGGTCTCGGCCCCGAGTTCGGCCTTGCGGCCGGGATCGGTGATTCCTTTCTCTTCGGCCACCTTCTCAATCAGCGCCGTGCGCCGCGAGAAGCGTTTCAACACGTCCGCCGGTATCCCGGCGATCTCGAAATCGTCGCGCTTACGATCGACGCCGAACCCGAGTTCCTGGAGCCTGTCCGGCAAGCCGAACCCGAAAGGCCGCCTGGAAGTACGGGGCGTCCCGTTTCAGCTCGCGGAACTGGCCGGCTTTCCAGCGGCGTTCCTCATCGTCCCAGGTCGTGTTGAAGACAAAAACGTGGGCGTGCAATTGCGGGTCGGGCAGTCCATCCACGGGCCGCGACGTGGTATGGATGAACTCCGCCCAGACCATGTTGCCCGTCGTGCGGTCGGTGTCCTGGAGGTCCTTGCGGATGCGGGTTTTCATCTCCGCTTCCATCTCACGCATCGTCTCATCGACGGCTGCCCGGAAGGCATCCAGAATGTCCTCGTCGCCGCTCATGGCGTAGAGCAGCGAGACCGACTTCGGCACCGAGAAGGTGAAGTCGTAACCCACCGTCCGCTCGCTTCGCGTCCGCACGGTCAGGGGCTTTCCGGTCCTTGGGTCGAGGTTGTCGCATAACCGATCGAAGGAGGCCTTGTCTACCGTCCCCTCCAGCCCGAGCCGGGCCGCGCCCTTGCCGCCCCACAGCCCGACCAGTTCCTGTCCTTCGCTGTAATAGTCCGCCGTTGCGTAGTAGCGACTTCGCGTCCTTGGCGTTATTCTGTTGGGTGATGCGAATCATCGCCCATTTTAGAATATCACGAATTCGTTAACGAAATATTAACTAAACTATGCTCTCCCGCAGCCAGACTCAGTTTGCGGAGGTTCCGTTTCTCTCAATGTCGGTTTGTGGCATACCACGCCAAAAAGACGACTCGCCTATAGGTTGTAAATGTAGTGCTGGCTATTTGCTTCGGTGACTCGACCGAACGCCAGCCGGCAGTTACTCACCATCACCCCCACGAACCTCATCACGATGAAGGTTCAGCCTTCGCAGAACACCCGGCCAACGGTCGCCTCCATGCGATAGACGTTTGCCAGCCAACCACTGCCGCAAACGCATTCCGAAGGAACCGTAAGGCTGATATGAGCAAACTAAGCATGTTCCAAGCTTACAAAGAATAATTATGACAGGCATCTTCCCTATGCTCTGCATAGGCCGGTGAGAGCCGGTTCCCGCCGGCTCCATCAGTCGGCACACATCCGGTGTGCCGGCACGATACACGACGCACAAGATTGCGGCACCGCCGTTGCGTTCTGTGCCTACATGTCACTGCCATTTGCCCTCCTTACGGCTGCGGTTTTTGCCGAAACGTGATTCGCCAAAAAGTCAGAGTTTCTGCGGATGTCCGAGGTGTCATGCTCTCGTGAGGCGCACAAATCCTAGGTTTGTCCCACATTGGCACAATGAAACCCGCACTCAGCCTATTGCGCAGCCGCCCCGACCTGTGATATTATCCTTAATGAGGGTTAATGATTAGCCCTTATAACCACCAAGGAGGATTAACCATATGTCACCGCGTAAACGCACACCCGATCAAGAATCAACAGAAACGACCACCGCAGCCGTCGAACCATCGGCATCGGAATCCGCTACCGCAGTCGCGGAAGCGCCGCACAGATTCCAACGGTAACGGCCAGAGCTTCGCCGACAAGGTTGGACAGAAGAAATGGGTAGCCGGCCCTGATCCGTTCGGCATCGCGATCGACAACGTGGCCGGAGTCCGGCTCTTCGAGAGCAGGCAGGATCGTCAGATGGCGATCAAGTTTGGCGAAGGCCGCTCTGAGGACAAGCCGAGCCAGGCCGTCATCGACAGGCTGAAGGAGTCAGGCTACCGCTGGAACCCATCGGACCGGATATGGGCACATCCGGTCGAGTCTAAATCGGCCATGAGCACGCGCATCGAAGCCAAGCGGCTTTACGACGATGTGTGCCAGATGATCCGGGACGAGAAAGGCATCGAGAGCAATCCGGACTTGCCGTTCTGATGGTTCCTGTGCGATGGCCAGGAAACCACCAGATAAGCGACAACGGTCGCTGTTTTCAACCGGCTCAGGCGACTCGCCTGAGCCGGAAGACAATCTTATCGTTCAACCCGAGGGAGGCCACCATGCAGTACAAGACAATCATCCACGAGACTGCTACAACAACGGCCGGAGATGCAGGAGCAACTCCGGAAGACAGCGGAAGCTCCTACCGACGTTGGAACGCTACGCCAGGGAGTTGAAGACCAGCCACGAAGCCTGGAAGGAAATGCTCGGGCAAATGAGGCCGGGAAGCAACCAGAGCCAGATCGCGAGCGAAGCCCTGGAGATGGCCCTCAAGGAACTGGAGGATCGTTTGCCCTCAGCGCTTTCCCCGGACGGAAACGAGGCGCAAGTTCCCTCGACGCGGCGATGCTGTTCCTCCGCCGTCCTACGTCGCGCGGCTGAAGGCGTCACGAAACCAGCCGACGCTGTTTGATTCCCTCTCCGACGCCGCTCCTCCCGCCAAGCCGGTCCCGCCTGCGGCCGTAAACGGCGGCACTCCACTCAGCCCGCCGGGCCGGCAATGGAAAGCCGGTTCCCCCTGAAGGTCTCCCCCAAGCTTCCGCCGGCCTGATCGCCAGCGGCGAGAAAGCCAAGGCCCGCGACATCATCGCCGCCATCCGCACGCTGAAGACCATCGAGCAGGAGCAGCGGCCCGCCACCGCCGAAGAGAAGCAAGTCGCTCGCCCGCTTCGCCGGCTTCGGGCCGGTCGCCCTCTCGATCTTCCCCGATCCGGTCACCGGCCGCTACAAGGACGCCGGCTGGCAGGCCCTCGGCGAGGAACTGAAAACGCTGCTGACGCCCGAGGAATACGACAGCGCCAAGCGCACCACCTTCAACGCCTTCTACACGTCGCCGACCGTCATCGCCGCCATCCACGAGGCCATCGCCCGCCTGGGCGTGCCCGGCAACGCCACGATCCTGGAACCGGGCTGCGGCACCGGCAATTTCATGAGCCAGGGCCAGCCAGGGCATGCGCTTCATCGGCGTCGAGCTGGATTCCATCTCCGGCCGCATCGCCAAGGCGCTCCATCCCGGCCAGGACATCCGCATCGAGAACTTCCGCGACACCAAGCTGCCCGAGGACCGCATCGACGCGGTGATCGGCAACGTGCCCTTCGCCGACCTCAAGCTCGACTATCACGGGCAGAAGCTCTCGCTGCACGATTACTTCTTCGCCAAGTCCATCGACGCCCTGAAGCCCGGCGGCGTGCTGGCCCTGGTCACGACGCATTTCACGCTCGACAAGCAGAATGCCGCCATCCGCGAGTATCTCGGCCTCGAAGGCCGACTTCGTCGGAGCGATCCGCCTGCCATCCGACGCCTTCAAGCGCGAAGGCACGGCCGTGGTCACCGACATCGTCTTCCTTCGCAAGCGTGCACCCGGCGAGCCGGCCCACCACGCCGATCCCGACTGGCTGGGCGTCGCCCCGCTTGCCATCGACGGCGCGGACGTTCCGATCAATCGCTACTTCCTCAACCATCCCGAAATGGTGCTGGGCACCTGGAGCCGCAAGGACACGCTCTATGGCGGCGAAGGCTACAGCGTCATCGGCAACGGCGACCTGGCCGAGCAGCTCCAGGAAGCCGATCGAGCCGCCTGCCGCAATTCGCACCGCTCGCAAGCATCTCCGGTCGCAGGAACCAGCCGCCGACGCTTTCACACCGCCGCCGCCGCGAGCGCCACATCAGCGAAGGCAGCTTCTTCGTCGGCGACGACCGCAAGTCATTTGCCAATCGATCGGCGGGCAGGCCGTGCCCGTCGTCTATGGCGGCACGACGCTGCAAGCCGACGGCACGCATGACCGGCAAACGCCTCGCCGCCCTGATCGGCTTGCGCGACCGCGCCCGCCGCGTCCTGCAATCGCAGAACGAAGGCTGGCCCGAGGCGAACCGCGAACGAGGCACGCCGGGAACTGAACTGGGCCTACGACCGCTTCGTCGCCACCTACGGCCCGATCAACAAGACGACGTTCGGCGAGACCGCCGACGGCAGCGTCATCCGCCGCATGCCCAATCTGGTGAAGTTCCGCGAAGACCCGGACGCCATGCTCGTCATGTCGCTGGAGGATTACGACGAGGTGACGGGCAAGGCGACCAAAGCCGCCATCATGACCAAGGACGTGGTCGGCAAGACGCCGCCCATCACCCACGTCCGCAGCGCCGAGGAAGGGTTGCTGGTTTCGCTCAACCAACGCGGCACGGTCGATCTGCCGTTCATCGCTACACTCTACGGCAAGCCCGAAGAGCAAGATCATCGCCGAACTGGGCGACCTGATCTTCCACGACCCGGAATCCAAAACCTGGCAGACCGCCGACGCCTATCTCTCCGGCAACGTCCGGGCCAAGCTCGCCGCCGCCGAACGCGCCGGCCCCGCTTACGCCCGCAACGCCGACACTTTACGAGCCGTGCAGCCGGAGGACGTGCTGCCCGGCGACATCGACGCCAATCTCGGCGCACCGTGGATACCGGACAGCGACATTCAGGCGTTCGCCGCCGAGCTTTTCCACGTCGAGCCATCGTCGGTGCCGGTCGCGCACCTGAAAAAAGATGCCGTCTGGAGCCTGGACGCCGACTACGCCGCCGAGAAGTCGGTCGCCGCCACTTCCGAGTTCGGCACCGCACGCGCCAACGGCACCTGGCTGTTCGACCTGGCTCTGAACATGAAAACCCCCGTGATCTACGACACGATCGAAGTCGGCGACCGCGAGGAGCGAGTGGTCAACCAGGAGGCGACGCTTGCCGCCCGCGAAAAGCAAAAGCTCATCAAGGAGCGATTCCGCTCGTGGGTCTTCACCGAACCGCGACCGCACCGAACGGCTCGTGCGGCTTTACAACGACACCTACAACAATCTGCGGCCCACGGCTGTTCGACGGCTCGCATCTCGACTTCCCCGGCATGAATCAGAATATCAAGCTGCGTCCGCACCAGGACGACGCCGTGTGGCGCGGCATGAGTTCCGGCAACACGCTGCTTGGCCCATGTCGTCGGCGCCGGCAAGACCTTCACGATGGCCGCCACCGGCATGAAGATGAAGCAGGCCGGACTCATCAAGAAGCCGATGTACGTCGTCCCCAACCACTTGCTGGAGCAATTCTCCCGCGAGTTCATGCAGCTTTATCCCAACGCCAAGCTGCTCGTTGCCGCCAAGGAAGACTTGACGCGGGACCGCCGCAAGTTTCTGACCGCCAAGATCGCCAGCGGCGAGTGGGACGGCATCATCGTCACCCACAGCAGCTTCGAGCGGATCGGCATGTCGCAGGACTACCAGGAAAAATTCCTGCTGGAGCAGATCGACGAATACGACGAGTTGCTGCGCGAACATGCGGGGGCCAAAGGAGCCAATCGCAATCTCATCAAGACCATCGAGAAGCAGAAGGCCGCCAGGGCCGAGCGCCTGAAGGACTTGCTCGCCGAGAATAAGAAAGACGACGGGCTGGTGTTCGACGAACTCGGCGTCGATCACGTCTTCATCGACGAGGCACATTATTTCAAGAACCTGGAGACGCCGACCAAGATGGACCGCGTCGCCGGCATTCAGACCGGCGGAAGCGAGCGGGCATTCGACGTATTCATGAAGGCGCGTTATCTCGGCGAGCAGCATCCCGGCCACGGCGTGACGTTCGCCACCGGCACGCCGATTTCCAACACGATGATGGAAATGTATACGATGCAGCGATTCCTCGACCCCGAGGGACTGAAGAGCCGGGGCCTGGAGCATTTCGACGCCTGGGCGGCGACTTTCGGCGAAGTCATCGACACGATGGAAATCTCACCGGACGGGGCGGGACTGCGGCCGCGAAGCCGGTTTGCCAAGTTCACCAACCTGCCGGAACTCCAGCAGATGTTTCGGGCCTTCTCCGACGTGCAGACGGCCGAGATGCTGAATCTTCCGCGACCTCGCCTGCAAGGGGGCAAGCCCATCATCGTTGCTTGCCCGATGTCAGGCGAACAGCAAGCACTCCAGCAAGAACTTGTCGAACGCTACGACCGGCTGCGGTCGCAGAAGGTAGACCCGCGTATCGATAACGCGCTGGCCATCACCACCGATGGCCGCAAGCTGGCGACCGATGCAAGGATGCTCTCCGCGGAGGCACCCGACTTTGCGGACTCGAAAGTCAACCGGCTGGTCGAAAACGTCGCCTCCATCTGGGAGCGGACCGCGGCGACGCGCGGCACGCAGATGATTTTCGCCGATATGGGCGTTCATCCGACTGCATGGGGGTACTCGGCCTACGACGACGTAATCCGCAAGCTGGTCGCAAGCGGCATTCCCCGCGAGCAGATCGCCGCGATCGGCGATGCCGAATCCGACGCCAAGAAACAGGCCCTCTTCGAGAAAGTCCGGCAAGGCTCGGTGCGCGTGCTGATCGGCAGCACGCAGAAGATGGGCACCGGCACCAACGTCCAGAAACGCCTGGTCGCACTGCATCACCTCGACGCACCCTGGAAGCCGGCCGAAGTCGAGCAGCGCGACGGCCGCATCCTCCGCCAGGGCAACGAGAACGAGGAAGTGGCGATCTATCGCTACGTCACGGAAGGATCGTTCGATGCCTATATGTGGCAGGCCTTGGAGACCAAGGCCCGGTTCATCGGCCAGGTCATCACCGGCGACAACGCCGCCCGCCGTGCCGAGGATATCGGCGGCCAGGAACTCTCCTACGCGGAGGTCAAGGCGATCGCGTCGGGCAATCCGGCAGTGCTGACACTCGCCGAGGCCGACGCCGAGTTGCAGCGGCTCACCTTGCTCAAGAAGAATCATCTCGACGAACAGTACGTCGCCCGCCGAAATGTGCGGGATCTGCCAACGACCATCGCCGGTCTATCCGGCCGTTTGTCCAAGCTCATGGCGGACGAGGCGACCGCGACCGCCCATGCCGACGACCCGATCACAATCGCGGGGCGCACCTGCCTACGCGAGGACGTATCAGCCATTCTGGCCGGCCAACTCGATGCCTTGCCGATGAACGTCCGCGAGACGACTCGCATTCCGCTGGGCATCTATCGCGGCCTGCAATTTGGCATTGTGCTTCATTCGCAATTCCCGCCCGACATTTATCTGGAAGGTGCGGTCACCCGCCAGTGCGACACTCTCGCGTGAGCACCAAGGGCCGCGTGCCGTCTTAAACGCCCTGGAGCGAGTGGCCAATGCTTACGGCACCGAGTGCGTCCGTGTCCGACAAGAGTTGGCCATCGCCGAGTCTCAGCTTCGAGATTATCAGACGCGCCTCGGCAAGCCGTTCCTCCACGACGCCTACCTGTCCGAACTGATTGCCCTTCGCGACCAGCTAAAGGCCAGCCTTTCGGCAGCGGCCCAAGCGCAGGGCGACAAAGCCAAGCCCACCGTGTCCGAACTCGCCGAGCGGATCAAATCGCTAAAAGCTGCGAACAGCATTGAGGCCACGCCGCAGCGCGTCCGGCAGAAGCAGTCCTCCGCCGAGGAACCGGTCACCGCCCGCATCCGCCGCCGGACGAAGGCGGTTCACGCCGCCGACCCAACGATTCAGCCCGACGCGGCCGCGTCGGCAGCAGGGACATCCCTGCCGCCCGAGAATCCATCCACTGAGCCGCAGATGACGTTCCAGGAACGCATTACAATGGAGCGGCAACGCAAGGACCAGGAACGAAGCCCAATTGGCACCACGTGATGCGGGCGTCGGTCACATCGTCCACGGTTTGGCGGACTGACCCACAATATAACAAGTAACAGATTACCCGGCCGGCGCGTCAACGAGAATTCGATGCAACGCGATCCCCCTTTGGACGATATAATGATTGGCGGGCGGCGGTCCGTCCAGCGACCCTAAACGACGAGGCCTGCGGCATGTCCATGTTCGACACCAACTTCGTTTTTTCCCGTGGGAAGCTCACCATCACGCTCGACGGCGGGGCCGGGTCGTCGGGGAAGGGAAAACTTGGCTCGTTCCTGTGCGAGCACGCGACCAACTGGCAGTTTGCCTGCAATACGTTCACTCCCCAAGCGGCCCACTGGGTGAGGCTGGATAATGGCAAGGAGTTCCTCTATAGTACGTTTAACAGCTGTGCATACCTGACGGATCGTTATGAAAAGCTGTTTATCGGTCCTGGCGCAACGATCGAACTTCCGGCCTTTTGGGCGGAGATCGAGAAGAGTGGCATCCCGCACGGAAAGATTGGCATCAGCCCGGCTACCGCCGTTCTGCAAGACATCGATACAGGCTATGAGCGAGGCAGCTGCGATCTCAACGGCAATGCTCTTGCTGAACGCGTGGTCGGGGGCCCTCTCGCGGCGACGGGGAGCACTGCACATGGCTGTGGCGCGAATCGAGCCCGTCGGGTGCTGCGGCACCGGTCGGGAAAATATGCGCATCATGTGCCGGAGCTTAAGAAGTTCCTGTGCGATGTGCCGCGTGAAATAATGAACCGACTCGATAATGGCCAAGCCGGCCTGTTCGAGATTTCCCAAGGCTTCCAGCTCTCGTACCTTCTGCCGAGCTTCTTCCCGAATACTACTTCCAGGAACTGCACTGTTGCCGCCGGCCTTGACGACTTAATGGTGCCGCCCTGCTACGCCGGCAACGTCATCTTGAATTTCCGCACGTTCCCGATCCGAATCAACAACAACAAGTACGTGGATAATGCCAGCGGCGACCATCTAACGTGGGACAAAGTGATTGAGCGCGCTGGGAACCCGAATCCAACCAAGGACGTTTTGGAGACCGTAGGGATTACGCTGGTCGAAGGTGACAGTGGCCCCGGCTATCAGGGCCAGGCACATTCTGCGAAGGATAAGCAAGATGGATTGAGTTGCACCAAGGGGCATTGTTTGCTATGACTTTCTCCGTACGGTTTCGTTTCCGCGCCGACGGAGTGTGGAGTCATGGTGGACCAACGTGAGATCGACGATATCGTGCGGCACTTCGAGGACCTCGAAGACCCTCGTTCCGAGGTTAACCTCCAACATCCTCTAATCAGCGTCGTCGTCATCAGCCTGATGGCCGTCCTGGCAGGCGCATCCGGACCTACGGCGATTGCCCGCTGGGCTCAACTGAAGGCCGATGAATTATTGAACGTGTTACCGTTGCCCAAAGGCATTCCCAGGAAGGATGTTTTTCGGCGCGTGCTTTCGGCGCTCAAGCCGGAAGCCTTTCAAACCTGTTTCGCGAATTGGTTGGCGTCGTTGCGTGCCCGCGCTGCTGCGGCGACGGGCATCGACCAGCCGGTTTTGGCGGTGGATGGAAAGACGTTGCGGCGGAGCCATGATCGACGCAAGGGATTGGGCGCGTTGCACTCGGTCTCGGTCTGGGCGTCGGAGTTCGGCTTGACGCTGGGGCAAGTGGCCACCGAGGAGAAATCGAATGAAATTACCGCGATTCCCGAGGTGTTGAAGCTGGTTGACCTCCAAGGCGCGATCGTCACGATCGACGCCATGGGAACCCAGAAGGCAATTGCCGCGCAGGTTGTCGAACTCTGGGGCAGACTTCGTATTCGGATTGAAAGGGAACCAGAGCAAGCTGCACGAGGCGGTCGCCGATTATGTTGTGGAACAATGGGAGAACGACTTTGCCGACGCCCAGGCGCGGCGCCACGTAACGACCGAAAAAGCACATGGCCGCGAAGAGACGCGGACCTACCTTCAGATGCCCGCGCCCCAGAGCCTGCCGGGGTTCCACCTGTGGAAAGGTCTGTTGACAATCGGTGTGGTGGTGCATGAGTGCTTGCGCAATGGCAAGGAGACACACGAAGTGCGGTACTACATCAGTAGCCTGACGATGGGCGTGAAACGATTTGCCCACGCGGTTCGCAGCCACTGGGGCATCGAGAACGCTTGCCATTGGTGTCTGGATGTGACGTACCGCGAAGACGAATCTCGCATTCGGGACGCTCGCATGCGGGAGAACTTTGCTTGGTTGAATCGGTTCACTTTGTCACTACTGAAGCAACATCCCTGCAAGGACAGCGTCGCCATGAAACGCCGCAGTTGCGGCTGGGATTTCGATTTCATGACCGAAGTCCTTGCCGGGAAAGAAGGTTAGTACGCGCTGGCCCTGCCCCGGCTATCCGGATCAGCAGGAATTAGGCTGGGAGGAGGTGACCTCCAGGAGCGGTTCCCCCGAGCCACTGATGGAGATGACCTCCGCCACCAAGTTGCCGAGACGGATCTTCACGTTCAGCCGCGAAAATGTCGAGGACGCGATTCGCCATAACCGGGCCAATGGCGAGATGTACCTGTCGGTAAATTTCGCAAACTATATCAATGACAAATTGACGGGGCACCGAGGCCGGAGCACCAGCGGAGATGTCGTTTTGGCAGAGCTAGACCAATGGTTACAGGAGAATCTGGGGGGGCATCGGCAGGGTCTCAGATTCATCGGCACTGGCGCCAAGACCGACGATATGATCCAATTACCCTGATTGGCCACTACAACTCAGTTGCTTTTTCGGCTGAATAAGGTCGACTCTTTCACGAAAGCACCTCGCCAATGCGACCGACAACACTGCCATCTCATTTACGGTAGATGGAGTCAACCTCTGCTTAGGCCATAACTAGGGAACATGCCATGCGACTAGTGATCGTTGTCAGCGGGCCAATCGCCGTCGGCAAATCGGTTTTTATTGCTGAACTTGAAAAGCGCTTCAACGCAGTGCGGATCTCCACGCGGGAACTCGTTCAGTCGCTCCGGCAGGTGCCGACCGAGCGCGGGCCGCTTCAAGAAGCAGGGGAAGCCCTCGACCGCGAGACCGACGGAAAGTGGGTGGCGGATGCACTAGCTGCACGCACCACCACGTCGGACAACAACGCCATCGTCATCGTGGACTCGGTGCGCATTGCGAAGCAGGTCGAGCATCTTCGAACAGAGTGCGGCGACAAGGTCTGGCATGTGCATCTCACGGCTTCGTACGATGTTCTCTCGAAGCGTTTCATGAGCCGCAAAGAGAAGGGCGATCCGGCTGTTCGCGAGTTCGCGACGTATGACGACGCTCGCAAGAATGCCACCGAGGCCGACATTGAAAAACTCGGCGAGATTGCGGACGAGCGCATTGACACCGACGAGCTGGATGCTGGCTCCGTCGCTGCACTTACGGCTCAGAAACTTCAGGAACTGCCAGGGTTCTGACTCGAGCTAGCGCCGCACATCGGCGTTAGCCCGAACGAGATGCAACTAGCCGCGGTCGGTTTGCCCCCCGACAAAATCATCGGACGGAGACGCAGCCACTTGACACCCGAACTCCTTTGCATGCAGTTTCCCCATCTCTGGCACATGGCCGAACCCGAAAGTTGGCCATCCATCCGGGATCACGGCCTTCTCAGCACGAGCGCACTGCTTGACAGATACGGAATCGAAGGTGCGAACCGCGCCGTCATTGAGACGGCTCGTCGCCCCAATTCCGTAAATATTACCCGAGCGGGAATTCCGAATGCCGTGATCCGGGATCAGAAGCCGATGAGCGACGCGGCGCTCGATCAAGTGCCTCGACGATGGTCTAACGCCCGCTGATTGGTGTCGGACTCTGAATGCTCGCACGTTCTTCTGGCTGTCGCGCGCCCGACTACGCAAGCTTTTCAGAGCACGCGCATATCGAAATAAGCCGCAGATAGTGCTCACGCTAGAGACCCATACTCTTGTTGAGGCGTATGCCTGCAAAATCGAACTTAGTTCAATTAACAGCGGCTCGACACTTTTCAATCCAGCGCGGCGTGGCAGGCAAACGTTCAAATCCATCGCAGAATACGACTATGAAAGCTGGTGCCAGAAGCGGAAGGCCGAGGACGCCGTCGTTGAGTTGATTGTCCGCGACGGAGTTCCGAACATTAAAGATCACGTTATCGCCGTCCACTACGTCGCGGGCGGCAAGTTCACTGAGGTTTGGCGGCGGCCGGGCGCTGACCCTTCAATTGGTCCATGATTATCTGACAACCCCTAGTCGCCGGTTGCATCATTCTGATTGATACCAAATAGCAGCAACTGCGGAGAGTCGTCCTCTTGGCGAATAATTCGCGTTGGGCGTGCTGCTTTGCGGGCAAGATCGGCAAGGTGACTCGTGAGGCCAACTTCGCCTTCAAATATGAGGCCGACCTGTGGTTCAAGTCTTGCCAATAGTTGCCGAAGCGCTTCGAGGCCTGAATCAGTCCGGAAAGTCGCCCACTCGGAAGCCTCGCCTGGAACAATGATCGTCTTTGTACTCGATGTCTTTCCTATATGCAGCTGAACGATCCATGGGCGTTGGCCGTCATGCACCCATTCAAACCTGACGGCGCCCAGGCGCTCGCGTAGCCGTTGGTTCACTTCAAGAAGGTCGCGAATAACAGAGTCCGGCAATTGCTGCGCTTTGGCGCGGCCGAGCATGAAATCTTCGCCCGTGCCCGATGTTCCCTCCACGTGTAGGCGACCATCTCTCTTTGTGATCGCAGCGCCGGAAAAGTGCGCCGGTACAGCGGCCTGCGAAATAACTGACGCGATAGCTTTTTGTTCTGGATCTTCTCTAGCGAGAAGCTCGAACGGATCGATCCAATTTGACACCGTAGTGTACCGACCCGGATTTTGTTCCGCCGGACAAGTACGAAGCCAAGTGTCCAAGCTGCCGGTCTCGTCACCGAATGCAAACGGACGCAGTCGCCTGCTTATTACGAGCGAGCGCGGCACCGCTACGCCGAACAGGTGGGCAATTAAAAGACCAAATGCCTTATCGCCAACTAGTCGGCTGAAGTTATTCGGCCACGAAATAGCTGGCTTTTGGTCGCAGGTTGATACCTGCTCATATTCCCAAAGCAGAGTGTGCGTTCGTTTGTAACCACGCGCTCTCGGATGAATACTAAATTCAATTCTATGTCTATGGCAGTCTGGGAGTTCCGGCCGAAATCCATAAACCGTTGCGAGCAAGGAAATGCCATCTGCAAGCCGAAGAGAAACCGCTCCAGCCTTTTCCACGCACCTCGGAGTATCATCAGGTGAGAACTCAATCACTCCGCCTTCGATTACTCCAGAAACGCCGCCATCGGCGACGTCCACAGTTTCGTTTGCGATGACGAAGAGACCTTCGTTAATTAGCCTATGCAGCTCGCTGATTGCTTTTTTGGGCTCAGTGAGGCCGTATAAAAATTCACGACTTCTCGGATTGTCTGGGGTAAAGCTTCGAAGATTGATCGAACGATCGGGGCTGCTTGTGAAAAGCGATTGCATTGCCTCCGCAGGCGAAGCAAACCGATGATTGGGAGGATACCGCCAAATTCGGCAGTGAGTCTGCTCGGGGCCGACTCCGCATGATGGTGCAAAGCTGACAAACTGCGCAACATTGCCCGACTCTGAGAGCTCGGCTAGGGCATCGTCCTTCCTTAATTCCATAAGGCCATCTCGCCACGTACGCGACTGCCCGCGCAAATGATTTCGACGTTATTATTTGGTCCCATTCACCAGAGCGTCTTCTGCTGGCGTGCCTTGTGTCAACTCAGCGTAGCTTTGGAGGAACATTGCCTTCGCTTTCTTAGGATCAAGGCGCTGAATATCGACTTTTGCAGGTAAAATATTTGCGTCGCGCAACCACTCGTTCGTCCCTGCGGGCATCAAGATCAGTTGCTCGGCAGCCATCACATTGTAATCGGCAGTCTTGACCTCGGCAGGCACCGGCCATCCGATTCCGAGACGCTGAAAAATCGCACGCTCGATCCTTTTTTCAATCTTGATGTACTCCGGAAGCAACTGCTTTAGCGGTCTCGACATATCCCCAACAAACGCTTCAGCAGCATCATGGAACAATGCAGCCAACTTCGCATGCGGCACGGTCTGGCTGACGAGCACACTATGTTCAGCGACCGAATAAAAGCCATCGCACTGGCCAGCGTACCGGCAGGTGTGTGCGAGCCCATGCGCGATATCTTCGACTTTGATCTCGCTTGCCTCCGGGTCGGCCAAATCGAAGAGACAACCGCTCTGCAACATGATGCGGCAATCCGTGGCACCCTTCCGCAGCATATGATTCCCTCCTTCTGGCTGATTTCTCCTAAACGTGCGGCCGTTTACTTTTGACCAGGCGAACGCCGCCAGTATGTTACGCGAACGCGAAGAAAATTGGAAGCACTTGGGTCCACGTATCTAGGCTCACCGATGCTTGTGGTTAGACTCCGAAAATGCGTGGCGCAAAAACCGGTAGCCCGCCGCTGATACGGTTCAGGGTCGGAGTCGGCATGACTGCAATTGGCTCGCGAACGATATCTCGGCTCCTGGCCGTTTCAGCCGTAAATCCGTGACGCTTTATTGGCAACGCCTTCTCCTCGCGCCGATGTGCGTCGCGATCCGCCTCGCGATTCCGCCGGAACCGCGCTCGTCCGTCACATCAAACAGAGCGTCAAATGCGTTGCATAGCACGGCAACTTCTCTATTCGCTGCCTCATTGGCTTTCCAATGCGGAATGCGAAAACCGCCCACGGTTCTTTTCGGCACACCATTCAGTCAGTCTTTCCATTCACGTACGGATCAGCAGAACGCAGGGCTCGCCGATTCGTAGACCATTGAGATAAAAGGACTTCCGTCGCCGCCGTTCCTTGACAACTCTATCTCCGCCCGGTAGACAGAAGCGAACAACCAGGGGCGGGATCGTGCTAGACGAGAATTCACTGGAAATCGGGCACCGGCGTATTCCAGCCTCGTTTGGCGCGATACCTTTGCCTACGCCGAAGGCTGGGATGAACAGCGGCAGCGGTATTTAGGCCTGAAGACAGGCTCGACAATTCGTGTTATCGTCGATGTTCGCAGCTTGCTTGTGAAGCCCGAGGCAGCCGCAGCCCAGATCGACGCTGACCGTCAATCTGCCGACGCAGCCGGCTCAGCGGGAGCAACAGCAACGCCCACGGCGACCGGCGGGCCAACAGCCGGAACAACAAACGGCGGAACGTCCGGTCCGCAACGACCGGTCACAGAGACCCCGAAGCCAAGACGCTTTCACGGATCAGTTCCAATCGACCCGCTCCGCGTTGGCCGCGACGCCTCCCGAATTGCGGAAGAAGTCATCCAACACCTAACCGGCATGGTCGGATCGAACGTCGAGATCACGCTTGAAATCCAAGCCGACCTCGCCAGCGACAAACTCGTCCGCGACGTGACCGAAAACTGCCGGACGCTGACATTCACGGATTACGGCTTCGAGGAAGATTAGCAATGAAGATTGAAAATCGCCGCCTTCCCCCCTACTATTTGTGCGACTGGTTGCACTGCGCTAGCCAGCGATAATGCGAACCTGTTGAAGAACGGAGCAACAAATGGAATCACAAGAGCCAAAATCGTCGGAATCAGAGGACTCGGCAAAAAAACACGAGTTTGTCATTTACATTGACGCCGTTCGCTACGTCGTGACTCAAACAAGCATGTCCGGCAGTCAGATCAAGGCACTCGCGGGGAAGGACGCACAATACCAACTCTTTCTGGAGGAAGTTGGCGACCAACCCGACAAAGCCATCGACGATAACACCGCGGTTCACTTACGCAATGACATGCACTTCTATGCAATTCCCCCAGCCACCTTCGGGAGCGAAAGGACGAAACCTCGCAAATGAGCATTGTCGATGATCATTTCGCGCAACTCCAAACCCTCGCCAATCACGAATACTTCGAGGGAGCAACGCTATCGCCTATTTCCAATGGTACCTATTTGGTCACATTAACCGGTTTTGCTCTTCCAGCCGGGTGGAACAAGCCGCGGACCAACGTGTATTTCTTAGTCCCGGTCGGCTATCCTGTTGCGCGTCCTGACACCTTTTGGACCGACCCCGGACTTGCACCCGCGACCGGTGGAGTTCCAATGAGCACGGGCAACAATCAACCTCCCGGGGTTCCTCCGAATCTCCTGTGGTTTTCGTGGCATCCCGGCGCTTGGAATCCAAACCACGACAACCTTGTGAACTATGTTTCGTTGATTTCCCGTCGCTTCGAGGAACTGAAATGACCGCCCTTGTTATTCCCGGCACGCTGTTGTCGGATTTGCGGTCAAGATTGCTTTCCATGGCGCCACTTGAGGCGGCCGCCATTTTGCTTGCTGGCCACGCTCAAACCAATAACGGCGTCAGGTTGTTCGTGCGCGATGCGCGCGCTAGTGCCGCCCGCAGAATACCAAATGCAAGGCGAGTTTCAGGCGGTGATCCAGCCAAGCTTCATTATGCCCATTTTGAAGACGGCCCGCCGCGACAGGTTATCACTCGTCATGACGCATACCCACCCATTCGCCACCGCTGCCAAATTCTCATTTGTCGACGACGATGGTGAACGTATTCTTATGCCCGTGTTGTTTGCACGAACGGGCAATGGCGTTCCTCACGGCGCCTTCCTTGTTACGCCCTCCGATCAATGCGCACGAATTTGGAAGTCAACAGAAAGTCGGTTTGACGCCGAGATTGTTGAAATCGGCAAAGAGGTAAGAATAAATCGCCACATATCACCGCAAGAATTACCATGCGCCTCTGAATTTGACAGAAGCGTTAGAGCTTTCGGAATCGAAGGCCAGGCCACCCTATCTTCGATCACAGTCGCGATTGTCGGTCTCGGCGGCATGGGTTCAATCGTCGCCGAACAACTCTCATACCTCGGTGTTCAAAGTGTGATTCTGATTGATCCCGATGTTGTTGAGACAACAAATCTTAACAGGGTAGTCGGCGCTGATTCAAAGAGCGTTGGCCTTCCAAAAACTGATGTCGCAGCGCGACAAATCCAACGGGTCCGTCCGACAGCATCTATCAAGACGATTCAAGGAGATGTCCAATCGTCCGCCATTGGCCGTCAGTTGCTCGACGCAGACTTTATATTCTGCTGCACCGATTCACACGGAAGCCGGGCAGTGCTAAACCAACTCGCCTACCAGTATTTGATTCCTACGATCGACCTTGGCGTTCGAGTGCAGGTGGCAAATCGTAGAGTTGAAAGTATTGTCGGACGCGTCCAAATGCTCGCACCAGGTTTGCCATGTCTCGTTTGTCAGCGCTTGCTTGATCCTGAGGAGGTGCGTCGTGACCTTCTCTCGGAAGAAGACCGCAAACGCGATCCCTACATCGTCGGTAGTCAACAACCACAGCCAGCGGTCGTTTCCCTTAACGGAACTGTGGCTTCCTTGGGAATTACGATGATGCTTTCCGCGGTAACTGGACTTCCAGTTGCGCCTCGACATCAGGTCGTTCGATTTGACCGCGGAGTTGTCCGCGCCGTCGCATCCGAGCCTCAGCCGGATTGTGTCGTCTGTTCCTTACGTGGCGCCCTCGCTCGAGGAGATTCTTGGCCAATGCCAGGGAGGCCAATCTGAGCGGACAAGGCAGAAGCACGATTGTATGGATCGGTGCTGCAATTCCGCCGTCCGTACATGAGGTCGCCGAGACGCTGGGGCTCCAGATTCAGCAACCAGCCGCGCCAAACGATGTTAACGTTTCTACGGTCTTCGCTGCTTTAGTCGAGATCGACGGTCAATCACGGAATCCGGCACCTGGGTGGATTCGACAGCTATTCCGTAAACGCCTCCTCGACTACGGTGGCGTCATTGCCGTGGTAAGTCAAAATCTAGCGGCTGCAAATGCGAACACGTTTGTTAAGCAGGTTTCGACCACGTTCGGCCGAATTGGCTTGCGATCAACAGATATCGTACCAATAGAACTATCTCGCGCGGACTTGGGCAGGGTCCTCCGAAATCACGATCCAGGACCAAGGGCCGATCCGCTATTACCGATTGAAGACTTTGTCGAAGATTATCCGTTTGCACAGACAGATAAAATCCTCCTTCAGCGCGCTTTTAGTGGCTTTTCGAAATTGCGCGTCGAAGTTCAGCGTGGCAATCGATCTGCGCAATCCAAGGTCTGGAAAGTCCTTGCTTTCAAAGACGCCGAATGTTCCGAGCCATTTGTTGCCAAAGCTGCTCCGCGACAGGACTTACGCGTCGAGTTTGACACCTATCAGGAACTTGTCCGCGACTTTATTCCATTCCCCTTTCGTGCGCCGCTTGTCGAATCAAGGTGTGTCGTCGGACAAGCTCGATCAATTCTAGTTTCCGAGTTGGCCGGGCGTGCCCAGCGACTCGACGAATACCTATGCGTTGCTTCGCATCCGGAATTGGCGGTCGCATCAATCTTCGACGGGGCATTGCGCCACTGGCGGCGTAACGCGGCCTTTATTAAAAACGCTTCAGTCGGGGAATTCTATGTTGAGCAGCAGCGCAACGCCACCGAACGCTCGCTTCCATCGTTTTTGCCCACTGCCGATAAACTCAAAGCCGCGCACGATTTCGCCCGCGAACGGGGGATGCGAGTCCCGTCGCCCAACGCGATCTGGCGGGCTATAAGACTCATTCCTCGCATCGGCTACTTTGCGGCTGGTATTCATGGTGACTTGAATATCAGGAATGTCTTCATCCGGTGGCATTCGACCGACGCGATTCTGATCGACTTTTCGCATTCCGGCGCGAAAGAATCGCTTGCCCGTGACCCTTCCAAGCTTGAGACAAGCATCGCACTCAATGCGACAGACGCTCGGAATCGTCTCTTGTCATTAGGGAAGCTATCCGGCATCTACCGGTCCCCGCTGCTACCCCCGCGAGCGATCCGGACAATTGACGGTCGTACTGAAGCGATACGACAAATTCGGTGTCAGGCCGGCGGCGAAGGCATTCCCAACCCAGAATATCAGGTGCTCGCCGCTTGCCACTTGCTGAAATTTGCTGTTGAACCGGCTGAGGCCCAAGACGACAATGAGCTATTGCGGCCTCGGCGTGCCGCAAGCTACTGGCTGGCATGCAATCTTATCAGCGCTGCACACATCGAATTAAAGTCGCAAACCAAGCCATGACGTTCACGCACCGCGATATATCCTATTCGAAAATTGTCCGCGTTGCGGACCAAGCCGAGGCGACGAGAGAATTACATCCCGGCGTCTTGGTCCTCGTCATGCCCGGTGAACGACCCAAAAGCCTAAAGCTCCTTTGCCCTTGTGGTTGCGGCGAAACCGTCTCGGTCAATTTGCTCCCTCAAACTGGCAGGGCGTGGCAGATCGGCTATGAGCCGCATCGTGGCCTCTCGCTTTGGCCGTCCGTTTGGCTTGACGTCGGTTGCAAGAGCCATTTCATCCTCCGCCACAATAAAGCCCGACTGCTCTTTGGCACGATGCCAAAAATGTCGTCCGACGACCTCGAAAAGTGGTGGGACACTCCCTAGCTTCTACTACAAAGTCGCGGCTCGCCTATGGTCCCGCGTAGCGAACGTCGCCCAAGCGCAAATCGTCGTTGGGATTCTCCGAACCGGTCGCAGCTGATCCGTGTCAACAAACTAGAGCACCCCGTAAAAAGAATCACCTTCAGATCCAGGCGAGTTTCTAAAGGAATTGACGCCATGTGGTACGACGAACTCCCGCCTGGCAAATCGTGGTCTGCGCTTTGGAGCGGATATGTTATCTGCGGGAAGTGCCCCGCGATTCGCCCCATAACGGGGAATTGCCCGGTCTGCGGCAACCCGCTACACGAGGACGCCGACTCTGCGCCGGTGGACGTACGCAAGTTCGCCGTCGAAAATCAACCGGGCGTGACGCCTTTGACCATCCTCATTAACCGACAACCTGTCAAGATTTGCGCTGATACCGCGACAGGCGCTGAAATAAAAGCACTTGCGATGGCGCAAGGGCTCCCAATTCAGCCGAACGATATGTTGTTCGCGGAACTCTTCGAGGACACGGACAAGTTCGTCGGCGACCATGACGTGCTTCAATTGCACGACAAATTGCGGTGTTTTACCGCCATACCTGCCCAAATGGGGGCCGAGGGTCGGTATGAGGACTATATTTATCTCCAGCTACTGGAACGGGAATGGAAACGGCCTGTCACTGAAGAAGACCGGCTTGCGGAACCAGACCCAAGCCGTCGGCCTTCACCTCGCGCTGCCATCATAGTGCTCTTTTGGAGTTACTTCGAGACCCGTGTCGATCGGCTCCTTCGCGCCAGTATGCGGGTCGTGCCCCCTCGCTTGACCGATGATACGCTCCAAAGGTACTCGTCCATCGGGGCCCGCCTGGACAGGCTTTATCGCGTCCTGTTCCAGACCACTTATTGGGCAGACCTTACTGACCTCGGCTTCGATGACATGCGACACCACTTACTCCATGTCCAGGAGCGCCGGAATGCCTTTGCTCATGGCAACCCATCGTCGATCGACGATTCTTTGGTGGCCACTGTCGTTGAGAATCTTAAGCGAGAGCACGAAGCGTGGATCGCAGCCTACAACCGTCGCGCTACCGGCCGATGACGCAGATTACCGCAATAGCCGCCATTGCGACCCGCTCTTAGACCGCGCTTTTGCTGCGCATGTTGGAACGCCGGACGGAATCGCGAGGATTCTTTTTCTCGTGAAAGCGTTGATGCGTCGCAAGGGGCGCACAACTGAATTCGAAGTCGATCGAATTGACTTCCGACACAAATCCGTCGCAGCAATTCCGAGAGAGCAAGCGTCGAAGCGATTGCCCCCACGAATGGAACGGCGACGGCACGACCGGCTAATTCTACGTGTCCGCATGCGTGGCGCGACTGCACTTCCCGATAGAGTCGCCGGGTCGCGGCGAGCCGCGAAATTCCTTGCTCCCGGGCCGCTGGCCCGTCGGCATCCGGCGGCCACAACTCTGCGGCGGTCTTCCGAGCGTTCGGCAGCACGTTGAGGGTGATGGAATCGAAACTGGATGCTGTGCCGCCAACGCCACTGTCGATCACAAGATCGAAATTGGCTTGGTCGAATAGGTGGCGCGGCCCCTGGGCATCCATTCCTGCGAGCGCAATCCGCGGCTCTGCATATTGAGGACGCGTCAATTCGTCGAACCGACGTTCGCAAAGTCGACTTCTGAAACCGCGACTTGCAAGAAACTCGTCCACTACGCGAGTCTTAAAGCAACCGATATGTCGTTGCTGCGAAACGAGACTCGTGTCAATGTTGGCTGGGACCAACAAGTCAAAGTCTTGCAGCATAATATTCACTAACGAAGGATTCGAGAACGGAAGGAATGCGAAGCTCCAAGCCACTGCCTGCCCAAGATGGCCGAGTCCGAGGAACCAAATCTCGTTGGGCAAAAACTTAATCGGCGAGTCATTACCCGCAGCTTCCGGCATATCCCATGCTAGGTCAGGTCGCCAGAGCGAAAGTCCAACCACCCTTGAACCGGCCTCGATCATGCAACCGAAATTGCCCATGAACAATTCGGACGCCGCGAGGGCGCCGCCGGCAACGCCGGCGAGAATACATCCCTCACGCTCAGGAAGTCGCACATGCTCGCCCAGGGGCGAAACAGCACAAGTCCATCCATCAAAGGTCATTTGGACGCCCCGGCGCTGCTCCGCACCGCTGCCAAGGGCGATCGTCAGCGAATCATCCCACTCAGAGCCGATCGGATCGAAGACTTGCTCGCCTGCAATTTCAGCCACGGCTGCGGCAAGACCGCCGGCCGGGGCCCAGGGAACGACAATTGGCGACGATTCAACTCCGAGCACTCGAACACCGCCGGGAAAACAACGTTGAGCAATATTGGCTGCCGTCAGTAGCGCGGCCTGGAGCGTCGCCGATTTCCGTACCTCTTGGCCGCAGTCGATTATGACCCGGAACTGCGACAACTGGATGGCTGCTTCTTGCAGAGAGAGATCGTCTCGATCAACAAATAGCTTGGCGATTCGGCTAAATGAACGTTCGTTCGACGCACATGTGATTTTCCTACCAGCAAGTGAACCGAAGTCGCTGCGAGCGGCACTTTCCGCTCCAATTTCGCCACCGATAATTGCCCTCATATTCATACACGGACATTGATCCGAGCCGCGAATGGCGAGTTCGCCGCATAGCACGGAACGATGATCGCCATGTGCCCCGCCTCGCCAATCATCGGATGCAGCCGATCGATTTCACTTTGCGACGAGTCCTTGCCGGGATGAGTATGCACGTCCGCGAGCACCTCGAAGCCCATCCGTCTGCATTGTTGCCACAACTGTGCATAGCCGCCGGAGTGAAAATCCACATAGCCACGGGAAAGACAATCTGGATCGAGATCGTCGAAGCACAAAAACGTCCGCACCTTGGCATTCCCACTCTTAGAGCGGCGCCCAAGCAAGAACGCACCACTCTCGCGTCGGCCAGCACTGCGATTGCGGAATTGACGGTGAACTCGATACCAGAGAAACAGGCCGATTTGCAGCTTGCCACGAGTCATCCTCAAATCCCCGTGTATTCGTCAGAATCGAGCAGTTCATGAAACTCCGCCAGCCAGTCGCCGATCGTGCGATCCCGCGACCATAACTTTCGCGGATACTTTTTTGTCCAATCGCTGTGCTTTTCAAAAGCGAAACCATCAAATGGATGGTAAAACGCTTGCCCATTTTCCCAGTCAGTACGGAAGACATGTTTCACCCGCGCACGTCCTTTCGGCCATCGGTCATGCTCCAGCGCGGCGTTCGTGGCCGTGTTCCAGAACGTTCCGGTCGGCCCCCGATTCGGGTATCCGCCACAGTCGATCCGGACGTAAAATCGTTCCGGGCCGTTCTCGCGATTTGGAACCGCGATCCAGGCCACGACATGCGGCCACGTGATGTCTGTGATCGCCCATTGACCACTCGATTCGCCGACTACGAACCGGCCAATGCAGAGATCCGCCCGGAAAGCGATTTCATCGGGACCTGGCGTCACTGTCGCCATCACGCGTTCCCTTCGATGTTATGCTCCTTGGATAAATCGAATCGAATTTCGCACTTACCGCCAGACGTAAGTTCGCCGAGATGATCGGTCCCCCGTACTTGCTCGCCGCCATCGCAGAGAAAAAGCACGAGATTGTCCGCGTCTGCGTCGGTCAGTTCGAATTTGCGCTTCGCCCAGCGAAGCACCTTCGTTGCTCGCGTCGAGGGCGGGAGCTTACGTTCGATCGAACGCGAATGGTAGTTGACCGTCGTGCGGATTTGACGGCAATGATGACAATGGATGGAAACCGCCGGGCCTCCCGTTAAATCGCGAAGCCGTCTCTCCCCAGCGATGGGCTGCGACTCGATGTCCGCGTCGCCGTCGTCCGGAACTTCAACCTCAGCCTCAAAGACCAGCAGATCGTCATCCACGCCCAACGACCGGAGCAACTCGCCAACCGGCGCCGCTGGGTTTGCCGATGTCCGGCGGGCCGGCCGCCCCGCGCAGTGAACGAGCACTTCAACAACTTCAACATCAGTTGCACTCATACGACTCCTCTCTTTCTGGGCGCTATTGCCCATTGCGACGAGAAAAACAGCCACAAAACCGTGGACGCTTGAATTGTCAGCGGCCGTTCCACACAACGACGAGCAAGCTGGTTCCCATGCCGCCGTGCGTTCGATCGCCGATCACTTTCTCCTTTTTCGCGGTCGGCACTGGAAATGCCGACTTTCAGGCGATTGTCGATTGCGGAAGGACGACAGGTTCTTCCAGAAGAACCAAATGATAAGTCAATGCTACGATAGAGAACCTATGCGGGCAAGGGGCGGCCGTCTCTTTTTTTGAACAAATTCGGCCGATGGTTCTTTCGGAAGAACCTCAGTTCTGTAGAATCAAGAGGAGGGAGCGGAACCATGAGTTTGAATGAGAACATCGAGCGGCTCCGAAAACAGAAGCAAATGTCGCAGCCTGAACTCGCTGAAAAAGCTGGCGTGTCCAAGGGTTACGTTTATATGCTCGAAGCCGGAGAAATGACGAATCCATCCCTCGACGTGTTGATGAAGATCGCCGCGGCACTGGACTCCACCATCGCGGAACTGGTGGGCGAACCGACAGTCGTAGCGAGGCCAGTTCCCCTGGAAATACCCGACACGCTACGACAGTTCATGAAGGAACGAAAGAAGGCTGGCGAAGCTCTAAGCGAAGACGATCTCATTTCGCTCGCCACCACCCAATTCAGGGGCCACCGACCGCAGACCGTTGACGACTGGCGATATGTCTATGAATTCTTCAAACGCACTCTCGGGAAACGGCAATGACCACGACTACGGCAAAGCTGTGGCGTCATAAATCGGTGAAGGCTCTTGTCCGGACTGGCAAAGGCAAGGAACCGGAGGAGATCATCCGGGAGAAAGCCCGCTCGCTCGTGCTGCGGGCCAAATCCTGCGGATGGACCGGTCCGCCATTTAAGCCGGACGTACTCGCATCTCTATGCGGCATCCGCTGCGAGGGTTCTACCGCTCTCTTCACGTCCGAGGCCCAGCTTACCCCACTGCCGAATCGCCAACTGCTATTGGAATTCAATCCGGACCGCCCCGAAGGAAGACGAAATTTTTCCATCTGCCACGAGATTGCGCACACTTTTTTTGACGATTGCTACGAACTCGTTCATCACCGCCGCTCGACGCCGACCGAGTACGGCCCCGAAAGTGAGGTTGAACTTCTGTGCCAAATTGCCGCGGCAGAGCTGCTTATGCCGTTGGCCGATTTTCAGAGCGACATGGCTTCTTTGCCGATGTCTCTTCGTTCAGTGGTAACCCTGATGGAGCGATATGTCGCCTCGCGCGAGGCAGTGCTGCGAAGGATGATTTCAGTAGTTGATTTCCCGTGCGCAATTGTCTTTCTGTCAAAGAGACTGTCGAACACCGAGCGCCGTAATGTAAATGCTCGGCCGCTCATCCGCGATGCGTTTGAACCGCCTAAACCGAAAATGCGCATCCTCTACACCGCGCCACATCCGGCCTTTGGCCTGTATTTGCCCGCAAATAAATCCGTTCCCGACGATTCCTGCGTCTACGCGGCAGACGAACGCGATAACGTGGTCGCGCAGGTCGAGCAATGGAATATCGCCGGATTTGGAAAATGGCTCGTCGAAGCCATGAGTCTTCCGGTCCCGTCCGATGCCGAGGAAGATGTTCCATCCATTGTTGCATTGGTGCATGGCCACATTTGAAGGCGAAACGCCGCCTAGACTGTTGAATTCGATCATGAGCGACAATTGCCGCGCCAAGACTTTTTCTACGACTCGCGTTATCGGACAGGCGCCTCGCCTTCGGCGACCGCGTGCTCCCAGGCTCCGCTGCGCTGCGGTTGCTGACGCGAACGAGCTATCGCTCCCTTCCCGCCCGCTGGCGCGTCGGCCTATCGGCCTCCAATGGACGCCTGCGGCGACGAAGGCATTTTCTGCTTTGGGGGGAAGCGTCCCCCGGCACCGTCAAGGATGAACCCTGCGGGCGACGGCGCGGCCTCCTCCCAATCTTCCGCGCTCGTGCCTCGCTTGTGCAGACTGGTGCCCTCCGCGCCGTCGTCCTTGACTGCGCCTCCCCCTTTGCTTATCGGACTTTCGTCCCCCCTGCGGCAAAAAAGCGTGTGACGACGCTTCTTTACGCAAGGGGACTTTCCAATTCTTTTACTGCGGAGGGTGCCCGGCGACTGTCGTCGGCGGGCGAGAGCGGTTTGGCTCGACCAAAGATTGTGACAGGTGAGGGCAGCGATCGGAGCGCAAGCGATGAAGGCGGCCGCGGCGGGGCCGAACCGCGCTGTCCAACCGCCGACGTAATGGCGACGAGATTTTCGCGAATAGCGGGACGCGGCGAGAAGGCTGGCTGGTGGACGGGTTTCGCCGTCGAGGTTTGGGCCGCTTGGACGTATATCGATTGCGAGATCAAAGCCGCTCGCAATACGAATCTTCAATGACGGATCAGAGCGACGATAGCCCTTCGTATTGGGTCGGGCAAATTGGCCCACTCGGAAATTACCGCGTGCAAATCAGCGTCAAGCGACGCCAGATCGAGACAACCAGAGCCATCCGCGTGCAGCGCCCGTGCAGCACGGAAGCCTTGGCAAAAGTCGCAAGCGCAATCGCAATCGTCGGTTGTGTCGAAATCGCCGACAGGTTCAAATCCTGCCGTTCGTCACGGCGACTGAATTTAGCAAGAGATAGTATCGCTTTGCGAATCGCCGCGGGCAACCCGTGCCACGACGCGACGACTCGTTGCAAATCGGCCTCCTGCGGCTGCCGTAGCGGCGATCGCCGCGCCACCTGCAGAAAAGCTCGACAGCTTCGGTCAACCAAGGAAACCTTCCGGGTTTCCTCCACGCGGCGCTGCGCAGCGATTTGGACCTTTCTCCTCCGGAAAATCGCGAGGCAATACTTGCGCAATTTGCAACCGTCAAGACCCGCGCAGATGCCCAGCGCTACATGAATGAGGTCCGGAGCAAGGTCCACGCCGGGTGCACCGCCAACAGAGCGGTGAAGCAGAAATAATCGACCAATCAACTGATCGCATGTAGGCATCGGACAATCGATACAACCGTCAATCTTTACAATCTGAAACGTGCTTGTCGTCGACACTGCCACTACTACTATTCCAGCCAGCCAAACTAACAGCCAATCGATACCGTCCGAGATCGGAACTTCAATCAAAATCTGAACTGACCGCACAACCCTGGAATTCGATTAATGCGCGCTCTTCGTTAAGTCCGATAGCCCATCTGGAGAAGTATTCCAGCCCCCAATTGGCGAAGCATGGCCAGGACTCAAATGATGCGACTTTTCTCTTGTTTCGCAGTCGTAGCAACCATTGTTGCTTCGAATGGCTGCTTGATGGACCAAGCCGCAAAGGACGGACGCGATTTCAGAAGTGCCGCCTTAGACATGTATACGGATCAAGTAATGGACAACTTGATCGCATCGTATGAAAACCAGACCGTAACTCAGCTTTCATACCGCACATTTGTCGTCACGGACGCACAGGTCAATAAGTATTCTGCTACGAACGAAGTCGACCCAACCAGCATGAACACATTCTCCCGTCTTACTGGCGCCCTGACCGCAACGACGCATATGCTCGTGGACAAAGTTGGGTTTAGCGGAAGCGCTGAACGTGACCGAGACTTCAATTTCAAGGCCGATACGTCAACTGCAACCGCGGCCATTTGTCGGTACTACCGCGCCTTTGCCAGTGATTCGGAGCTATTTCGCGTCTCCGAAACCGAGCCTTCCTGCAATGCATATTTGAAAAAGCAGTGCGGCAAGAAATGGTATTGGGTTCCGACCGAAGCCGGCGGAGTATTCCTGCAATTGGCCATGAAAACGACATTCGAGCTCGGAGCAAAAACGGCACCGCCGATCACCTACTCACTCGTGATTCTGGGAGCAGATTTCCAATACGATCAGGACGGATGGCCCATTGTCCCGCTTTATAAGGCGATCGGAAACGGCCAATTGCAACAGCTGTGGCCGTCGCGGTACGACTCCACGGGCCAGTTGCAGCCCCCGCCGCGTAATCGAACATCCGGACCCTTTCGATACGTACTGACTTTCTCTCGCCCCATACCGAGCGACGAAGCACAGCTTACGGTCACGCTACCCACGGGACCCATTGCACTTAACACAGAGCCTCTGCAGACGCTGCCATTCAAACGCGATCTTTGGGGGCAACAGCAGCAGGCTGGCGTAAGCGATGGCACTGGGGTGTCCGTCCTATACGTTTTCTCAAACACTTACGTCAGTCCTGATCTGCTCGTCAATCGTCCAGCGGAGTACTACTCGGCCGATTTCCCGAACGCCGGTCCGCCAACTAATCCAGATATGAGCCGGCTCGAATTAGCCGTCAAACGATTTCGTTCTGTTCCGCAATGGAAACCAGATATTGCTGGCAACTAACACCAAAGTTGGAATAGGATATGATTCATCGCCACATTGGTCGCCACAGGTCTTTGCTTGGACTGAAGTCTTTGCTCGCCGTCATGTCTTGCTGTGTGATGTTCAGTGCGGGATGTTTGTCAAGACAAGTCGCACGCGATGGCGTCGGCTTGAGAAATGCAATGATTGATTTGTACACAGATCAGGCAATTGACAATCTCATTCGCGCTCGAAATCGACAACTATTCGTGCAGATGAAGTACAGCCAACTTTCGGTGGATGACAGTAGCGCGCTGTCGGGGGCAGCGAGTTCTGCGGCGGGAAGTTTTACAACTTCCTTTCAGCAGGCCACACGGGCAGTGACTGCCGCCGGAGTTTTTCCGTTGAGTGCAAGCGCATCTAAGACTCGAAAGGTCAGCTTCCAGGCTGATCCGGTCACAGATCAGAATTACGTGTATGAAGAGTATATGGCGTTCGCAGATAATCCAATGTTGCTCATAGCGTGCAACAAAAAGCCTACATGCTCCTTCGTCGTCTCGCGACAGTGTGGCAGCCTGTGGTACTATATTCCGCCGGAAGCTGGAAGCGCCTTCCTCCAGCTCGTAATTGACGTATCAGTCGGCCTAGATTCGCAGCCGGCTGAAGCCTGGACGGCAACAATTAAGACCGCTACGCCAGTGTATGACCAGAACGGCGTGCCCGATCCGACACATAGGCATTTCGTCTTGACGCTTGACACGCCGGTTCCCAATGACGAGGGCCAGATTCTTGCTAGCCTAGCGTCACCGAGTTCGCGGAAGGTTGCTCTGCACGCCTATCCTGAACATCTCGCGCCTTTCCTACCAGACGCGCAGCAGCAAACCCCGAAAATAGGTTTGCCTTCCGGTTCCTCGACAACTACACTATATGCTAGCTTCGATTCGCCAAAGGATCCAACGCAGTCCACCTCACCGCTAACGGCAGACAGCCTCGTTAATGCGACGATCTCCTTTCTTTCAAAGAACTATCCCCGATCGACACCTCCGGCCGCTACAGACTCGCAGAAGATTCTGGACACTTTGGACACGATCCGGATTCAGACATTCCGAAATGGCTTAAGCACTGGCAACTGATATTGGTGAACAACAATGCCGCAAATGATCTGCAAAACGTTTCGTTTAGTGTTTCACGATGACTACTTTGATCTTGTTGTCACCGACAACAACGACGACAGCTATGTCTTTCAATCGTTCAGCCCAGATGGCATAAGTTTGATACCAGATTTGCTGAATCGTCTTGCGAAGTCGTCCGGAACGAGTTACGTCGGCTGGGCGTTCAAAGGCCAAAACGGGATAATTACCGGTTAGTCCGATATATGGCGACTCGTCATAGCCAGTATGAGCAGTGCTTCTCCGTGCCGTTCCTGTGCAATGCATGACTCGACTGCGTCGACCGCTCGCCACTGTTAGCCTCCGATGCAAAGCGTCGGCTTTTGGCGACTTTCGTCGTGCCGCACACATAGACATTTCTTGAAACTGCCGCCGGCTCTTCTACCGGGTCCTAAGTCTCAGCGAAGTCGATTCCGCAGTTGAGCACCTCTGTTGTCATGCCCGGCCAACCGGCTAAATCTGGCTACTGTTGTTCAATGCGCACCTCCGTCCGCTTCAAACTCCACTTCGGCCCCTACCGAGCGCCGCGATTCAAGCACGGCGACGTCGTCGCGGATGCCCCGCGCGGCAAGGTAACGATCGTCGGCCTGACTGCTGGTCGAATTCCTTGGCCGATCGGGCAGACCGGGCAATCGAAGGGGCCGGTCCTATTCAATAGGCTCGCCAAAGCCGTCCGCAAAGAATCGGGCGTCGTCGTCTGTCACTGGTGGGCGTGTCGCGTTGCGCATTAACGGCTGGCGCAAGGCCCTCTGCGCTAAGACGGTCAACGAGGGCACGTATCGCCTGAAATACCAGTATGGCAAGGAGCCGTTCTTCAAGCGCGCGCAGCGTGAGACGTGGAAGAAATCGCGTATGAAAGACCCCAGAACTCCTCGACGCCACGTAGTCGCCCGAAGCTTCATCCGCTGGAGCGGCGACGGCCGCCTTAGCCGGACCAGCCGCTTCTTTGCCCTCGTACTTGTCCGAATGTTGGGCGTGCTCTTTCCAATTGGCCGTGTACTGCTCGGCAATCGCCTTGTCCCGGATGACCAGCAGGTTCTCGGCGTTGTTCTCTTCGGAAGCCCTCGTGAAATTGAGGCTGCTGGTGATGATCGTCCGCCCGTCGATCAACTAGCCTCGCGAGTGCGTCCCTTCGTAGAGGCGATTCCGCGGCTACCGTCCCAAGCCGCAGGCCATATCGCGCACCTGTGGCATGCTGTCCAGGACGAGACTTCAGGATTTTGGGACTCCGTTCTGCGACGCGATCAAAGCCGTAATCCCCATGCGAATCGCGACCGGCAGCCCGTCCCAAGCCGCGATGACCCGTTGCAAATCAGCGTCAACGAAGGTCAGACCAAGACAATGAGAGCGACCGTCGTGCAGCACATTCGCAGCGCAACACCCTGGGTAAAAGTCGCAAGCATAGTCGCCCCCGGCGGTTGTGTCAGAATCGAGCTTGGGTTCGACTCCCACCGGCGTCTTTGACTGTCCAACTGCAAGTTCGGATTACATCCTGTAACGATGAACCATCTGAACCTTTTCCTCGTTGGATGGTCTTTTGTGAACAGCCCAACTGCTCGTCGGGACTACATCAACACCCTGTGGAGGTGTGCCGCAAGGCACGATGTCTCGGCACCACTTCGTTGGGCCTTTTGAAAATACACTAAACGCGGGCGACGGCGTCGTCACCCTCGAAAGAAAACAGACCGACTGCCGATTCGGAGTACATGCTTCATAAGCCGGATGTTGCGAGTTCGAATCTCGCCAGCGCAATTGCGACCGACCGTCGTGCCGCGCTGTAGCTCAATGGTAGAGCGCCGAAAAGCCTCTGGTCACAACTTCGTCGGTTTCGTCTTTTTGGAAGGAGGCCCCATCATGGCCAACAAGTCTTTGTTTTCAAGCGTGAAGAGTTTGCTGCGTCGCGCCGACGCGCGCAACGAGGCTGGCGGCGCCGGCCTACAGCTTGCCGCCGAAGCACGCGCTGGCGCAGCTCGCTGCGACGGGCTGCTTCAACGGCACGTTCTACGCCAAGGCCGACGATCAGCTCGCAACGCTGAAGACGCTCGTCGACCAGGTCGACGACAACGCCTTCCTGGCCAAGCTGGCGGTCTACAGCCGCGAGCGCGCGCTCATGAAGGACATGCCGGCGGCGCTGCTGCTCGTGCTGTCGAAGCGCGATACTCGGCTGTTCCGCCAGGTGTTCGACCGCGTCGTGGACAACGGCCGCGCGTTGCGCACGCTGTTGCAGATGATCCGCTCGGGCCAGTTCGGCCGCAAGAGCCTGTCGTACGCGCTGCAGCGGGCCGTTCAGCGCTGGCTGAATGCCGCATCGGTTGAGCGAGCTGCTGTCGGCTTCGATCGGCAACGATCCGAGCCTGCGCGACGTGCTGCGCTTGGCCCGGCCGACGCCGCCGGACAACGCTCGGCGCGCCCTGTTCGGCTGGCTGACGGACAAGCCGGTCGAGAAGTGGGCGCCGGCCGGCGAAGCCGATCTGCCGGCGGAAGTAATGGCGTTGGCCGCCTTCCGCAAGGCGGAGTCGGCCGAAGCGCAGATACTGATCCTCGGCAACTTGCACGCCCGCTGGGACTTGCTGGCCGATGCGGCCAAGGGTCCGGCGGTGTGGAAGGCGATCGCCCGGCAGATGGGTCCGCAGGCGCTGCGAATGAACCTGAACACGCTCCTGCGCCATGGAGTCATCGGACTCGATGGTGATCCGGCGATGGTCGAGTACGTCGCAACCCGGCTTGCCGATGCGGACGAGATCCGCCGCTCGCGGCAGTTCCCGTACCAGTTCCTGGCGGCGTACCTGAACGCCGACGACGGCGTGCCGCAGCAGATCAAGACGGCGCTGCACGAGGCGGCCGAGATCGCTTGCGGCAACGTGCCGGAATTGCCGGGCCCGGTCGTGATCGGACTGGACGTGTCGGGCTCGATGGCGTCGGCGGTAACGGGCAACCGTGGCCACGGCGCCACGAGCAAGATGCGCTGCGTGGACGTGGCGGCGCTGTTCGCAGCGGCCATCCTGCGGCGCAATCCGGACAGCGTCGTCATTCCGTTCGATACGGCGGCGTACGACGCGAAGGTCGATCCGTCCGACTCCGTCCTGAGCCTGGCCCAGCGGCTGGCGAAGTTCGGCGGCGGTGGAACGAATTGTTCGCTGCCGTTGGCGGCCGCCAACAGCCAGTACCGCAATCGGCGATTTGCCGGCTGCGTGCTGGTGAGCGACCAGGAAAGCTGGGTCGGCACGGGTCGACACGGCTCGACCGCGGTGATGACCGAGTGGCAGGCGTTCGTGGCCAACCAGGTTCGCCTGCACGATCACGAGTTCGCCGGCCCCAAGCTGGTCTGCATCGACATGCAGCCGTACACCACGACCCAGGCGCCGGAACGGACCGACATCCTGAACGTCGGCGGCTTCAGTGACGCCGTGTTCAAGGTCGTCTCGGCATTTCTCCGCGACGAGCCGGGCCGGTTCGTAGCGGAGGTCGAAGCGATTGAGTTGTAAGTGTCGACGCCCACGGCGCATTTCGGTGTGCCGTGGGCGTTATTCTGGATTTCGTAGAAGCGTGCCGTGATTCGCAATCGCAGAGCCGACCACAGTTTTCGCCGATCCAGGATCACTCCGTGTAGCGCTCCGCGGCGGCGACCAAGTCGTTTACGTCGACATCGTCCAACCACGACGCGCCGGACCAAACATCATCATTGTCGGCGGCGCGGGCGTTCGAATCAGCCGCCGGTGCAAGCCTGTCCTGACGATTCCAATCGGACATAAGCAGGTCGACGTCGGAAGCGCGAAGCGGTGTTGCGGCTGACCGATCCACAATCGAGTCGTCGCCAGCGCTAACATAGACTGATTGCATCGTGCCGTCGGCGCCCCAGCTACGTTGACCGCCGTCGAAAATTCCGACATTCGACAACGATGGGGTGAATGCGACTTCGGATACGCGATTGACGCCACTCGTCACCGAGGAAGCTCCAAGCACCGTGCCAACTGGGCTGGCGAATCCTGTTTGGATTGTACCGACGAAGCTGTTCGTCGCCGTTGCTCCGCTTGATCGCGGCCCGGCGGAAAAGCCCTGCGAGGTCATGATCGAAAACACATTGAAGTTCGCCGGACCCGCGGAAACGGCCGCATCCGATGTGCCGCTCGGGACGTATCCGGCGAGGAACGTCGCGGGGGTCGTTGGGGCATTAATCGCGCCGGCATAGCTGACCAGGTCGGCGACCAAGCGGTTCGCCACGGGACTCCCCAAACCAGTCACCAAATCGTAGCCAGCACCGGCGGTGAAATCGCCGTTCGTGCCGCTTGTGACATCCGTGAAGTCGCTGCTCGACACGTTGTACAGAGCTTGCTGCGCTGAGCTGGTGCCGGCCGAGCCGAGGCCGGCCTCTCCGGCGGCCGCACGGCCTTGATCGGCCAGCGCGATCAGCGCGGCCCACGAAGGCGCCGACAAACTGGTTCCGCCGGCAACTTCCCAAGAATTTCCGGCGGAAAGATTGTAGGGATCGGCGATCCACACGCCCGTGGCCGGGTCGGCGACGAACGACACGTCGGGCGTCGTCCGATTGCCGGATGCCTGCACGCCGAGTTGGAACGCCGGCTCCGCCTCGAATTGGCTGACGCCGCCGCCGCCGCCGATGAACTCGCCGACGGAATCCGAGTTATAGCCCCAGCCGGTTTCGCTGTTATACGAACTGTCGGAATTGAGATACAGGCTGGTGCCGCCGACGGCGACGACATTCGGCGAATAGGCTGGGTATTCCGGATCGGCCGTGCCATAATCGCCCGTGCTGGCCACGAACGTCACGCCCTGATGTCCGGCGGGAGTCGTCATGAATTGATCGTAGTAGGCCTCGTCGGCGGCCAAGACCGACTGCCCTTCGGCGAAGCCCCAGCTCATCGAAACCACCGACACGCCTGGCTGCTGGGCCGCGGTGCCGACGCTGCTCATCAGGTCCGACAGTGAATCGCTGTTGGCCTCGACCAGAACGATTTGAGCGCCCGGCGCGACGGCATGAATCCATTCCACGTCCAAGGCTTCTTCCGCTTCCCAGCCGCCGGTCGGATCCGTGGCCGGAAGTGAATCGGTTTGGCCGCTCTGGTTCATCACGGTCAAGAACGACGACGCCGCGCCGTATTGCTGATACAAAGTCGGACCGGCGGTCGTCGTGCCAAATTGGCTGTCGTAGATGTCGAGGGCCTGGAAAATCGCCGGATTGTCGAAAGCGTCGACGATCGCAATCGTTTGGCCGCTGCCGTCGAGCGACAGATGGTTGATGCCGTAGGCCGTCCGCACGTCGGCTGGCGAGTAGGCAAGCCCCGAACTGCTCAAGTCGGCATTGGTCACGTTGCCGGCGGTGTTGATGCCGCTGAAGACCGCGTTGGCCCCCGAAGTGACGCTCGAGCCGGCATTTGTCATGTGGTTCACGTTCATCAGGAGCTGCATCACCGTGCAAGTGCTGCTGTTCGCCAGGCCGAATGTCGCGCCGTTGACGCCGACGTTGTAGGTGTACATGCCCGAGCCGGCGAGCGACGTGGTGAAGTGGGTGTCGGTGTTATGCACGTTCAAGCCCGCGAGGTTGACGCTCGTGCAATAGGTGGACAAGGCCGCCGACAGAACTTGTTCATCGCCCCCGGTGAATTTCGAGTAGGCCGACGCCACCTGGCTGTTGGTGAAATAGGTCCCGTTGGAATTGATCAGGCAATGGCTGCCCGTGCCCGAGCCGTAGAGATTCGGATAGCAGGTGGCCAGCCATTGAGCCAGGCAAGTCGAACTGGAACTGCCGTTGAGGCATTTGATCACATTCTGGCCGGTTGTCGTACACCAATAACCGGCAGTGCCGAATCCACCGGTGGTGATCGACTTGGTCGTGCAGGCCACCGTGCCGCCGTTGTCGGCACTGAGGAGGCGGCTTTCCGCCGAGTAGAAAATATTGCTGCTGTCGGGACCGTAATTCGTCGGGCCGAGCACATCGATCGCCTGGCCGCAGATGAAGTCGATCTGATAGAAGCAATTCGGGATCAACACGGTCAGCGTGTGCGTGCCGGGCCCGAAGACGCCGGTGGCCACGTCGAAGATTTGCTGCTTGTAGGCCGTCGTGGAGTCGAAGCTTGAGCCCGGCGCGGTGTAGCTCACTAGCGAAAGCTGGTCGTTCATGCCGGGGGTGACGGTAAACGTCACCGTCACCGAGTCTCCCTGCTGCGTGTTGCCGCGCAGGTCGCCGACGGTCGTGTAGCAATTGTTGTTGTTGACCTTGAAGCTGACATTCGTCGGCGCACAGGTCGGAATTTGGAAGTCGTCGAAGTTGTTGCCGCCGTACGACTGGCAGCAGGCGGTCGTCACGGTGTAGTAGGTTGCGCCCGCCGAGCCATTAGGTCCGCCGCCCGTCTGGATGTAACCGGCCGGCACGACTTCTTGCACGTAGTAAGTGCCCGGCATCAGGTTGGTGAAGCTGTAGGTGCCGTTGCTGGCCGTCGTGGTCGTGGCTACCAACGTGTCGCCGCCCGCTCCGGTTTGCAAACCGGAGCTACCGTTGGACGACAGATACAAATGGATCGTCACGCCGCCGAGCGTCGTATCGTCGGAACTGAAGCCGTTGCCAGTGCAATCGAGATACTTCGTGCCGCTGATGATAATCGTCGACGTGACCGTTTCCGGCTCGCTGCCCGAAGGACTGGTGACGCTTTTGTTGTTCGTGTCGCCACTATAAGTCACGACCCACTGATACGTGCCAAGACCCGTCGCGGCCGTCGGCAGGAAGCCGCCGGGATTATTCCCGGTGCTCGTGCTGTAGGAACCGTTGTTGGTAACCGTGACGACATCGGTGTAGACGGCGGTGCTACTGGGGCTATACAGCGTGAATGTAATCGTTCCAGTCGGGCTGGTTGCTCCGCTCAGCATCGCCGAATCGGTCAGTTTGGTTCCGCCGCCAAGCACCACCGACCCGCCAGGCGTCGTGCTGAGCGATGGGCTGGCCTTGCCGATCGTCAGCGGCTCGACGGCGCCGGTGAAACCGTTGTAGTTGCTGTCGCCGCTGTAGACGCCGATGTACGCATAACTGCCGGCCATCAAGACCGCGGTTGTCGCAGAATTGGGCACGCTGCCGTTGGAGTTCAAATGCACCGTCTGCGTTGTGCTCGGCGTCGTGGTGGGAAAGACGGGTGTCGCTGTCGTGTAGAAGTAATACGTCAACGTGCCCGTGGGCGTGAAAGGCGTCCCCGTGACGGTTGCCGTGTCGTAGACCTTTTCGCTAATTCCGCTGGTCGGTCCGCAGCCGGTCGAATCATAAATCGCTGTGCTGACGCTCGACGAACCCTTGTTGATCGTCAGCGGCTCGACCGCGCCTGTGAAACCGGCGTAGTTGCCGTCGCCACTGTAGACGCCGATGTACGAGTAGCTGCCGGCCATTAACGCTGCCGAGATCGACGAGTTCGGCACCGTGCCGTTGGCGTTCAACGTCACCACTTGATCCACATGAGAACCGGTGCCGCTTAGGGTTGTGAAGAATTCGTAGGTCAGCGTGCCCGTGGGCGTGAAGGGCGTCCCCGTCACCGTCGCGGTGTCGTAAACCTTCTCGCCCAGCACGTCGGTCACTGCGCCGCCTCCCGAATCCTTGATCACCGTGCTGACGCTCGACGAGCCCTTGCCGATCGACAGCGGTTCGACGGCGCCGGTGTAGCCCGAATAATTGCTGTCGCCGCTGTAGACGCCGATGTACGAGTAGCTGCCGGCCATTAACGCTGCCGAGATCGACGAGTTCGGCACCGTGCCGTTGGCGTTCAACGTCACCACTTGATCCACATGAGAACCGGTGCCGTTTAGGGTTGTGAAGAATTCGTAGGTCAGCGTGCCCGTGGGCGTGAAGGGCGTCCCCGTCACCGTCGCGGTGTCGTAAACCTTCTCGCCCAGCACGTCGGTCACTGCGCCGCCTCCCGAATCCTTGATCACCGTGCTGACGCTCGACGAGCCCTTGCCGATCGACAGCGGTTCGACGGCGCCGGTGTAGCCCGAATAATTGCTGTCGCCGCTGTAGACGCCGATGTACGAGTAGCTGCCGGCCATTAACGCTGCCGAGATCGACGAATTCGGCACCGTGCCGTTGGCGTTCAACGTCACGATTTGATCGACATGGGGACCGGTGCCGTTGCTCGTGCTGAAGAATTCATACGTCAGCGTCCCGGAGGGCGTGAACGGAGTCCCGGTCACTGTCGCCGTGTCGTAAACCTGCTCGCCCAGCGCGCTGGTCACCGCGCCGCCGCTCGAATCGAAGATCGCCGTGCTGACGCTCGACGTGGCTTTGCTAATCGACAGCGGCTCGGCGTCGCTGGTTGACGTCAAGTAGTCGGTTTCACCGGCGGCAGGCGTGTAAGTGGCGGAGAAATTGTAGTCGGTGCCCGCCGCCAACGGCCCGGTCGCGGCGCTGTTGGGGATCGTGCCGCCGGAAACGGTTACGGTGTCGGTCCAGGTTGACGAGTTCACGACGGTCCATCCCGCCGGTGCGCTCAGACCGAGCTCCGAGCCGGTGAACGTATACGTCACCGTGCCCGTCGGCGCGAAGCCGGGCACCAGGCTGTCGAACGATGCCGTGTCTTCGACCGACGTGCCGAGGGCCGCAGGCTGAGCGAGCGGAGACGTTGACCAGTCCGCATTGGCCATGACGATGGTCGTATCGACGCTCGGCGTCGCCGTGCTGATCGCGAAGTTTTCGGAGGCGGTCAACGGCGATGGCTGGTAGTAGCTGTCGCCGAGATACTGCGCCTCGAAGGCGTAACTGCCGGCCGGCAAAGGGCCCGTATCTTTGGTCGGAGCTCCGACCGGCTCGGTGTCAAACAGGGTGTACGTCGCGCCGCCGTCCGTCGAGAAGTAGAAATTCACGTTGCCCGTCGGGTCGGGCCCGCCCACGCTGCCGATCCCCGTCGCGGTGTCGAACACCGACGTGCCGAGCGGCTGCGGCGGAGTGGGATAGATCGTCTGAGTCCTCGGCGGCGCCGCATTGTAAAGCGTCGTGCTCATGTTCGCGCCCGACGAAGCCTGACTGATCGTCAACGGCTCGATCGCTCCGATATCGCCGGAGTAATTCGTGTCGCCGCTATAGACGGCGATGTATGCATAGCCGCCCGGCAATAGCCCGGCCGTCGGGTCCGAAGCGGGCACGGTGCCGTCGGCGTTCAACGTCACCGTCTGCATCGTGGCCGGCGTCGTGATCCCATAGGTCGGCGTCGCCGTGTCGTAGAAGTAATAGGTCACGGAGCCCGAGGGCGTGAACGGCGCTCCCGTCACCGTGGCTGTGTCGTAAACCTGTTCGCCCGGCATTCCGGCGGCGCCGCCGTAATCAAAGATCGCCGTGCTGACGCTCGATGAAGCCTGATTGATCGTCAACGGCTCGACCGCGCCGGTGTAGCCCATGTAGTTGCCGTCACCGCTATAAACGCCGATGTAGGAATAGCTGCCCGCCATCAACGCCGCCGTGATCGACGAATCGGGCACCATGCCATTCGCGTCCAATGTCACCGTCTCATCCGCATGGGGGCCGGTGCCGTCGCTGGTGCTGAAGAATTCGTAGGTCACCGTGCCAGTCGGCGTGGGCGCGCTTGAGCTGCCGATCACTGTTGCCGTGTCATAGACTTGCTCGCCCAGCTCGTCAGTCACCGCGCCGCCGCTCGAATCATAAATCGCGGTGCTGACGCTCGACGAAGCCTGATTGACTATTACCTGTTCGTTCGGGTTGTCGATGTCGCTGACCGAGGCGTTATTGGAATCGCCGCTGCTGTAGACGGCGTTCCATTGATACGTGCCCGCCACCGTGCCCACGGTCGGCAGCGTGTAGCCGGTCGGAGTCGCGTAAGGGCCGTTCCCGCTAACGGTGGCCGTTTCCGTGTCCACCAACGTGCTGCCTTGGTAGAGCGTGAACGTGATCGTCCCGGTCGGCGCATTTCCGCCCGACAGCATCGCCGTGTCTTTGAGCGTCACTGGACCCGTGCCAAGCGTTACGTTCGTTTGGCTGGGGATGGTGACCAAAGACGGTGCTGGGATGTTGGCGAAATTCAGGCTGCCGGTGGCGAGAATTGATTGATAGCTGTTTGTCGTCAACTGGCCGGTGGCGTTGAGGAAATCCACTGTCTCGGACTTGCCTGCCGAGTCGCCCAAGTAGAAGTTCTCTTTTGCCACCGCGGCGTTGAAATCGGCTTGCGTTGCGGTGGAACCGGAGGTCGATAAAAAGGCAAAGGAACTGACGTTGGAGCCGTATTCCAATTGCCAAATCGCGAGCTGCAGGCCGGCGGCATCGTCCCTCGAAAGGCTCGGCGACAGGGCGTAAGTATTGTACAGATAGCCGATCTCACCGGCGTTCGCGGCGGATGCATACTGAGCCGTGGGTAACGCGCCCGGAAGGACGCCATAGCTGTTCGGACCGTTGTTTAGACCGGGGAGGCCCACCTCAACGCACAGCGTTGGAAACAGCCCCGTGTAATCCGGCAGGCTCGGTGTTGACAAGCTGGCCTGAAACTCGCCCACTGCCGTCGCTTGGCTGCCACCGGTGTAATTGAATCTCACGCCAATCCAGTTGTTTCCGTTGCTAAGAAAGGCGCTGCCATTGACGGATGCAGTGAGCGACGTCGGATCCACAACCGTGACCTGGATAGTTTGCGGGTCAATTGCCACCACGGGCTGATTGACCTCCGAGAGATTCGTTTGGACGCCGCTGTTCGCATAGCCCGTCGGAGGCGTTTCCACCAATTGATACGCGCCAGGGCTCAACCCATTGAATAGATATTGCCCTTGCGCGTTTGTTATTGTGCTGGCCACGAACACGCGATTAGCAACGCTGGTCCCGCTATAGAGATCGATCGTCGCCCCGGACAAATAGAGCTCATTTGGCTCGAGCATGTGGTTGGCGTTCGTGTTCAACGAATGCAGTTCCCTGAAGAAAGCCCGTGCCCGTCAAAAGTCGCCGCGGCTCAAGCGGCTCAAATTGAGACCGGCGATTATTGAGCCGGAAGTGGCGAGAATTCTGGCGATTTCGAAATTGCCGCGCTTGTCGAGCCGAATGATCGTTGCGCATGCTCGGAGACATGGTTGATATTCCGTCTGAGATGAACGCGGGGAGAAAAACGATAGCGCACAAGAATCATCGCGGCAGTCATTGCGCGATTAACGGACCAATCCTCGTCAGCGACTTCGACAAGTGCAGCTCGGTGACCGTTTCAGATTGCGATTACGCGCGGCTGGGTCGAGGATGCATACTCCTCTGACTAATCGAATCCCAAATGTGTCTTGCGCAGGAGGCCCATTCCGGGCACATCAGTGCTGCAATGGAATTGAAATACGAGCGGCAGAGCCAATGACCCGGGCCGATTACACTATTGACTCCGTCTCGATCGGCGCCAGAGCATTCCGATAAGAACAACGCCACCCATTCCCAGCAATCCAACAACTTCGACCGGCTCCGGCGTGATGCTGAATTCCGCCCGCGCCACTCCGCCGTTAACGAGCATGAAGATCACCGCGGAGGCCGCCGCCATGAATACGCCATCGAGTAACTTCGACATACCATTTCTCCTTTGCCTAATTGACGGAAACGTGGACGCGATCGCGCAAACATCTCAAATCTCGCAATGAGCATGTTCGCGAATGTCATCCATGTCAATCATTTCTCGATGCGATTGCCGATACTCGCAATGAACTGCGCAAATCCGCAGGTTTGCCTGGCATGCGATTCAAAGTGGAATTTCAAATCGGATTCGGCTTTCGTTATATATGAACGCTCAATGGCGGCAGCGAGATCCTGGCTCGCGGCAGGCGAGAGGCAAAGCCTCCGGCCGTTTTACGAAAGTCGCACGGAGGGGCGGCGATGATTTCGATCGCCGAGAAGCGGGCGACGAACTGATTTCTCCGCGAGTTCAGGTTGATTCAACTCAACCGCGGCGAGAGAGTAATTGGCCGATTGGTCCGCGATTCCAACCGCACCGCGATACCTTGGCGAGATGCCGTCCACGAATCGACGATTGCGGTTCCCCGCAAACGCACCGCGAGCTTCGTCCGGCGCGATCGCGCCAAGCGGGCAAGAATTAGTTAGAAGCTCGAATCGCGTTTCCGCGGCGGCGCCAGGCCATGACGATCAGACCCATGCCGCCCAGGCTCAGCAAGCCGACGATGCGGGGCGGCTCGGGAAGCGGTGCGGATTGGACGCCCGTCATCGAATCGAGATGGGTGCCGTTTGGGATTCCAGGCACGGACTGCCACGGCGAATCGGGGGGCGGAACGTAGCCGTCATTCAACTCTTCAAGCGGTATTTGGGTCGGGGAGATGAAGTACTGCACGTCGCTCAGCGTCAACTCCGGTCCGTAGTCGGCGACGTCGATCGACGGCGGGTCGCTTTGCGCCACCGGGATTTCCACCCACTCTTGATCGCCGGAGCCAACCGTGGCGTTGATGACGATGTATTTATACGGGCTCGTCACGGGAGTCGACGTGCTGACATCAATCGTTGCCGATGGTTCATCGTTGGAAGGAGATCCCCAATACAGCGCATCGATGTCGGCCGATCCTGGGCCCGTCATTCCCGAGATGCCGAATGTTCCCCCGTTAATGGCGTATCCGATCGTGGCGGCGTCACCGGCGATGACATTGAGGCCCGAGTAGGTGAGAAGGGTATTGCCACTATCAGGAGCAACACTATAGCCGGGCAGACTAAGTGCCTATCCGAAAACCCCCGCTGTCCGCAACGCAACGATAGCGAACTGAAGATGCAAGAAGCCGACGTAATTTGCGACTTTCTTCTCCCACCGTATCAGCAGTCGTCGCGCCCGGTTAAGCCAGGAGAGGGTGCGCTCGACTTTCCAACGGCGCGCCTTGTGGCGACGGCGTTTCGGCTTTGCCGTTTCTGTGCCTTTGAGTGGGAGATGGGGGATGTAGTCGCGGCGGAGAGCCGCTTGTTCGCAGGGCTTGCCGACATAGCCTTTGTCGAGGCAGAGATGCTGGGGCTTGTTTCGCGTGGGTTTCGGGCGATGGACCGGGATGTCGTCGAGCGTGGCGGCCAAAAGTTTCTGGTCATGCACATTGGCGCCGTCCACCGCCACACCGATCGGCACGCCCCGACCGTCGATCAACACAGAACGCTTGACGCCGAGTTTGCCACGATCGGTCGGGTTTTTCCCGGTTTTTTTCCCCACCCAGCGGCGATTTGTTCATCGCCCCGTCCAGGCTCTGCCACTTCCAGTCGATTCCCTTCAGGTCGTCGTATTCTTCCAACGCGAGACGCCACAGCTCCTCAAACACGCCGAGCTTCACCCATTCCTGAAAGTAGGCGTGGATTGCGCTGCCAGAGCCGAACTGCTTGGGCATCGCCTTCCACTGACAGCCGGTTCGCAGAACATACAAAATCCCATTCACCACTTTCCGCAGATTTAACCGGGGACGTCCGCCTTTGGGGCTCCGTTTGTAAATTGGTAAAAGCAGATCAATGCATTCCCAGAGGGCATCGGGAATTTGGTGAAACTGTGAGGCAGAAACCGTGGCCATTGGCACACCTCCATGCGAAATGAGGAAAACTGCCTCCTCAAATTGCAATTCGCGTGCCAGTAGTCGTTTGTACAGTAATCGGATAGGCTCTAACTACGGTCCCGGTTTGGTCGCCATCCAGTTTCAACGTTAGGCTCGTTTGCATCATGCCCGTGTTGTTCGTGACCATTTCGCTGAAGAACGTCGCGCCCGTGAGATCGTCGGCGGTCGCGGGCGATTGCAGTGAGATGGCCAACGCGCCGATCACTCCGGCCGCCAGAAGCGAAAGGCCAGCGTTTCGCGGATTCAACCGCAAATTGCGTGCGAACATTGAGTGCTCCCAGCAAAGAGGCCGAGATCAATCCAAAAGCGATCGCTTCACACTTTGAAGATAGCGATTGATGCGGCACCGTCCAGAAAAAAACGCCGCCCCAATTCAGAATTGCAGGAACTCGCAATACAGCTTCGCGTAAGCGCAACTCCCCGAAGAAAAAAGAGGGGGCTGAACAACTGCACTCCGCAGGCGGACAAGCAGGCAGAAAGCCTGCCGCGGGCTGTCAACTCGATTGCCCTTGAAAACGACCGGCAATCTTCGCGGAGAGACACCAATGGCCAGCCTCAACGTGCCACGATCGCGCTAACGCCGACAGACCCAATCAACGGCCGCGACGACTCGCGGTCTTACAAGCTTGCTGGAGTGTCAAATCAAGCAGCGGTTCGACGGCGACGCCAGACCAAACCGATGAAGCCCATGCCGGCGAGGCCGAGTAGCCCGGCCACGCGCGACGGCTCGGGAACGCTGGACGGCGCACCGTATGCGATCGCGGCGGAGTTGGCGCCGTGTCCTGGGCCATCCTCGCCTAAGTTCTCGCTGCTTTCCGTCGTAATCACGTACAAAGCGCCAAGTCCCATCAGTTGGCTTGCCAAGCCGGGCGCAACCTGGCCTGGTTGGCTGATCGCATAATACATGTTGAAGCTGGTCGACTGGCCAGCGCAAGCACACCCAAGTTGAGCTGAATGCCGCCGCCCAGGTCACCGGGTCCAAACGTCCCGCCGCCAGCCCCCACCGACGCACCGTATGGCGTTAGCGGACTTGGGCTTTCAAAACCATAATAGGTGGCGTCAGAAACCGCGCCGTTCGGCACTCCAGGGGCTGTCGTCACTTCATCAAATTCCGTCGGAGCCACGTCCCAGTCAACATTGCGCAAAGGCGACAGATTGTGGCAACCCGCTGATATTGGTGATTGTCTCGTCGATCTTGAGAACATTGGGGGCGGCAAACGAATAACTCTGGTCGATTTGGAGGAGATTACTGCCGTCGCTCAAGATATCGCTAACGGTCGCTGTGTGGGCGGTGCTCGTAAACACAACGTTGTTCAGATTAGCGGTGCCGAAGTAATTCGGGTCGGCATAGCCAACGAATCCGTTAGCGGAAACTCCCCACGAGTCGCGAGGGTTCCCCGGCGCCAACGGGTCGAAAGGCGGATTGTTGGGATCGCCCGCTCGTTGAAATCCGGTGGTAGTATTCGGATTATAAAGGCTTCCATTCGTGTTTACTCCCACTGTGTAGTTGCCAGTGGAGTCCGTGATATTCGCCGAAGGATCCGCGAAAACCTGCGATCCTTGGGACGAAAGGACCGCAAGAACGATAGCGCATGCGGCGGCGAAGCGATTCAAGCGGATGCCGTTCAATTCAAAACCCATCAGTCGCCTCCGTCAAAGCAAAACAGGCATTAACAATACGGCCGCAACAATTCGCACCGGCCACTTGCCCCGCATTCTCCGAAGTCAAGCAAGAAAAAAACAGCCAAAATCCGCAAGAATCTTCCATGACGATACTCGAAGACTCCGCCCCGTCAATTGAATTGTGGTCGGATTTCGCATAACCGCAAGAGAACTGCGCAAACTCGCAACCTATTCAGTTGCTTCGTCGGCCTTAGCACATGCGATCGAGACACGAAACGTGATCACCGTCGGGCGCTCGTTGTCGTCGCCCGATGCCGTCAATCATGCGGTCGATGAGCAATTCGACTCCCCTACGGGCTGCCGAGCCCAAAATCGCGGTGGATGCGAAACAGTTTCCTGGCAATCAACGATCCGTGCGTTGAGCCCCCTCAAACGAATACGGCCCGCCCTGCGGGTTACGCAGGACGGGCCAATCGTTAATAGTACGAATAGAGCGGCGGCTTATGCCCTTCGACGTCGTTGCCAAACGAATCCCAGCAAGCCGATCGCAAGGAGGCCGCTGAGCGAAGCGATCCGAGAGGGTTCGGGTACAGGGCTGGTCATTGGAGAGGCCGAGCCCAGCGTTATGTCGTCAAATGCGATTTGGTTTGCAGTCCCCGAGAAGTCGACTGACATCGCGGTTCCGGCAAACGAGACTCCCGCCGGTAGGAATGGTGAAAACCACGGCTCAGTTGGATAGCTAGTTGGCGTCGTCGGCAGAACCAACGTTGCAAGCGCAATGCCGGTCGCGTCTGGGCCGGACCACACCGTCACTGACCCCGGCACGTTGATCGACGAGTAGTAAAACGAAAAACCAGTAGTGATTCCCCCGGAAACGTTCATGATATCACCGGGACCCGAGAGGAAGATCATGCTGGCAGTGGCAGTCGGGCCGAGGTTGGCGCTACTCGTGTTGCTGCCAGGATAGGGGTAATTTGGCAGTACGATGGCGTCCGAGCCAAAGGTCACCCCATAATTGGGCCCGGGACCCGCGACGGGGCCGCTGTAGAACCCATTGTCGGCACCGTTACCGCCATTGAAGTAATTGTTGACACCCTCCTCGTTCCCAAATGTCGGATAGTCGAAATTCAGTACGACTTGAGCGTTCGCGATCCCGGCAAACGATCCGACCACAAGCAACGCAATCAACGCCAGAGAGCAGAACAACGCATGCGATTTCATACATCACTCCAATTGGACAAGAGGTGTAGGCCTATTATTGCGTTAGTCGCGTTTGACGGGTTGCGTGCCGATGCTGGCTTGTCCAGCAGTGGCAGAGCACTTGCCCTTCAATCTCCCATGACTGTAGACGAGGATTCCGACCTGTCAATTAAATTTTTGCCGGATTTCATAAAGTCGCAAGGGAACTGCGCAAACTCGCAAGCCTGCGAATCCACCTTTTTGCCGGCCGGTACGATCGCTGGCCGCGCGGCGCAAGGAAAATGCCAAGAAAAGGCGAAAAAACAGTGGCGATGGGTGGGGGCGCGATGGTATCGGATTGCCGCAATCGTGCGGTTGGCGATCTCCAATCCTGGCTCGGACGCGAGTCTGTTGGAGAATCGCGGTTATTGCCTCGCTGCCTTCCTCGTCGATCTTGTCTTCGGAGCGATCGGCGAATCGAGAATTGAAACGATCGGGGCATGGCCGCAACGGGCGACGATCATCGGGCCGTGCGCACAACAAAAACCCCGCTGCGATCTTTCGACCGCAGCGGGGCTATTGTAAAAAATCCGGCGATACCTACTCTCGCACTTTTGGTACTACCATCGGCTCTGAAAGCTTAACTACCGTGTTCGGAATGGGAACGGGTGTGACCTTTCAGATATGGTCACCGGAAAGAAGCGGCCGCCGCCGGTAGACAAGCGGCCGCTTGGATCTTTGACTAGGTTTGTGGCAACTGGATCGTTGACTTTGTTCTTGGCTCGAAAGCGGCAGCTTCCGTCGGGAGCGCTACTTCCGGCGTCTGTGCTGCAAATCGATTCGCATATTCGCGATCGCTTTGTTAGGGCGATCGATTTTGACAGTAGCAACTTGATTGCGCCAAAAACCTTGGCTCTGAAGAACAGAGCGTTCGATAAAGGCGGTCAAGCATTCGTCCGTTAGTACCGGTTAGCTAAGCACATTACTGCGCGTACACATCCGGCCTATCAACCTGGTCGTCTTCCAGGGGACTTTCGGCATTTGCCTACGAAACCTGATCTTGGAGCGGGCTTCACGCTTATATGCTTTCAGCGTTTATCCGTTCCGTTCATAGCTATCCAGCCGTGCCGCTAGCGCGACAACTGGGACACCAGAGGAACGTCCTTCCAAATCCTCTCGTACTAAGGAAGAACCTCCGCAAGTTTCGTACGCCCACAGCAGATAGGGACCGACCTGTCTCACGACGGTCTGAACCCAGCTCACGTACCACTTTCATTGGCGAACAGCCAAACCCTTGGGAGCTTCTCCACCCCCAGGATGTGATGAGCCGACATCGAGGTGCCAAACCGCTTCGCCGCTATGGACGCTCGGAAGCGATAAGCCTGTTATCCCCGGAGTACCTTTTATCTGATGAGCGACGGCCTTTCCATCCAGCACCGCCGGATCACTAAGCCCTACTTTCGTATCTGTTCGACTTATGAGTCTCGCAGTCAAGCACTCTTCTACCTTTACGCTCGCTGCCTGATTGCCGACCAGGCTGAGAGTACCATTGGGCTCCTCCGTTACTCTTTTGGAGGAGACCGCCCCAGTCAAACTGCCCAACTGACACTGTCCTCCGCCCGGATTCAACGGGAATCGGAGTTAGAACTAAAACATGGTCAGGGTGGTATTTCAACGTTGGCTCCATGACGACTGGCGTCGCCACTTCACAGCCTCCCACCTATCCTACACAGAACATGTCCAAGACCAATATCAGCCTACAGTAAAGGTTCACGGGGTCTTTCCGTCACACTGCGGGTACGTGGCATCTTCACCACGGCTACAATTTCACCGGGTCACTGGTTGAGACAGTGCATCAGTCGTTACGCCATTCATGCAGGTCGGAACTTACCCGACAAGGAACTTCGCTACCTTAGGACCGTCATAGTTACGGCCGCCGTTTATCGGGGCTTCGGTCGCGAGCTTCACTCTTACGAGCTAACCCTCTTCCTTAACCTACCGACACCGGGCAGGCGTCAGACTCTATACTTCCTCTTGCGAGTTTGCAGAGTCCTGTGTTTTTGATAAACAGTCGCTGATGCCGATTTACTGTGACCCCCAGAAGCTTTCACCTCCGAGGGCACCCCTTATCGCGAACTTACGGGGCCATTTTGCAGAGTTCCTTAACCAGTGTTCTCCCGAGCGCCTTAGACTTCTCGTCTCGCCTACCTGTGTCAGTTTTAGTACGGTCACCAAAATTTTAACCCTTAGAAGCTTTTCTTGGACGCCTTTCGGATGACTTCGAGATCGTAAATGCTCTCGGTCCCGCCGGTTGGCTTATGAGGGCGGATTTGCCAATCCCTCACCTTCCGACGAGCCACGGCCATTTCTAACCGAGCCGCTCACCGTACAGGCGCCGTCCCTCCTTCAGTTCATCTTGGTGGCGCAGGAATGTTGACCTGCTGTCCATCGTCTACGCCTTTCGGCCTCGACTAAGGTACCGGCTAACCCTGGGCGGATTTACCTTCCCCAGGAAACCTTAGGCATTCGGCGAGCAGGATTCTCACCTGCTTTATCGTTACTCATTCCGGCATAATCACCTGTACACCCCAACATCGCTCCTTACGGTACGACTCGTATCTGATGTACAGCGCTCTCCTACCACTCGAGCAAGCCCGCAGGCTTACTCGAATCCATGGCTTCGGTGTCGAACTTACTCCCGTTCATTATCGGCGCAGAATTGCTCGGCCAGTAAGCTGTTACGCACTTTTTAAATGGTGGCTGCTTCTAAGCCAACATCCTGGCTGTCACGGCAACTCAACTTCCTTAGTGACTGAGTTCGACTTGGGGACCTTAGCCGATGGTCTGGGTTGTTTCCCTCTCGACCGCGAAGCTTATCCCTCGCGGACTGTCTCCCGAGATAGTCGCACCGGTATTCGGAGTTTGGTTCAGCAGAGTACTCTGGAAAGGGCCTCCAGCCGATTCAGTATCTCTACCCCCGGTGCGTAGTGGCTCGAGGCTAGCCCTAAAGCTATTTCGGAGAGAACGAGCTATCTCTGCGCTTGATTAGACTTTCACTCCTCCCCACAAGTCATCCCCTCGGTTTTCAACCCAAGTGGGTTCGGTCCTCCACGCGGTATAACCCGCGGTTCAACCTGCTCATGGGTAGTTCGTGCAGTTTCGCGTCTACCACCAGCGACTATGTCGCCCATTTCAGACTCGGTTTCCCTGTGGCTCCGGTCCTGAAGACCTTAACCGAGCCGCTGACGGTAACTCGCCGGATCATTATGCAAAAGGCACGCCGTCACGCATTGCTCCCGAAGGACCATAGTGCTCCGACCGCTTGTAGGCACATGGTTTCAGGTTCACGTTCCTCCCCTAGCAGGGGTTCTTCTCATCTTTCAGTCGCCCTACTGAGTTTACTATCGGTCGTCAGGTAGTATTTAGCCTTACGGGATGGTCCCCGTAGATTCAGTCGGGGTTCCACGTGACCCGACCTACTCAGGTACCCTTCGAGAGACGATTCGCTGTCGCATACGGGTCTGTCACCCTCTGTGGACGAACTTTCCAATGCGTTCTGCTAGCAAATCGCTTTGTAACTCTCATGTGAAAGGCCCTACAACCCCGCAGAGGAAAACCTCCGCGGTTTGGGCTGATTTCCCGTTCGCTCGCCGCTACTGAGGAAATCGATTTTTCTTTCTTTTCCTGCGGATACTAAGATGTTTCAGTTCTCCGCGTTGGCCACATACGCCTATGGATTCAGCGTATGTCAGTTCGGGAATCTCGGGATCAACACTCGTTTGACAGTTCCCCCGAGCTTATCGCAGTCTTCCACGCCCTTCAAAGCCTCCTGACGCCAAGACATCCCCCATGTGCCCTTAGTAGCTTGACCACCTTTATCCAACGCTCTGCTCCGACGTGCCTCGCGGCCTCCAGCCGTTCTCGCGAACCGCCTTCCGCCGCCAAACGCATCGCTGCATCACGCCAAACTCTGGCTGTCACTACTGTCAATTCGCCCGATCGTCATCGCCGGCAAAGCGCAAACGCCGACACCACGATCGAGCAGTAACGTTATTTTTTCACCCGCTAAACCGCTTGCGCAGGTCTGTCAGGCTGGAAAGCCTGACCTACACACGCCACGCGGCAAGCAAGTGTGCTAAGAGCCTTAGAGAACTAAAACGACGCATTAAGGAATAATGCGCCGATTAATTCAATCAAGATGCCAATTACCACAAACCCAAATTGTCAAAGAACCAACCGCACGCCACGGCCCAAAACGCCGGCCGGCCGTGCTTCGCCGTCTCATGGACGGGGGCCAAACTCATCGCATTGGCATGCAAACGTCAATTACGCTAGCAACGCCGAATCCGCGATTGAATCTGGCCCTCGGCCATTTCCCCCAACTGCTTTCGCCACTTCGTTTTGACTCAGCGAACCGAGAAACGATCGCTCGCTGCTCTCAGAACTCTCCGCTGCGGCGAAGGGTCCGAATATACTCGCGCCCCAGAGTCGTGTCAAAGGGGGTGGCTGCGATTTTTGCCGCTTCGCCGCTCCTTGGGCGATTCCAACGGCCGATTCCGACGCTAAAACAGCGACCGGGGCGTGACCAATAAAATAATGCCTCGACGAACGGTTCGCACGAGGCATTCGCAATAAGATCGGTCGATTCCTCGACCGACGTTCACTTTGATTATAAGAATCCGCCGTTCGTGGGCAACCCTTTTTCTTTTTCGAGCCGTGTCGTTTCGGCGGCAAACTCGAGCTAATTGGCCCCGTCTCTCGCTGTTTTGCCGCGCCTGTTCGTCCCCTCTAGTCGCCGCTGTCGAAATGCCGAATTCGATTGACACGCGCCGAACCGCGCGGTGCCGCGTAGGATGGCGATTCCCGACCTTGCCTTCCTATTCAACCCCGCTTGCCCCGTCGATTGCCACTATGCCGTTTCTGCAAGCCAATCAGCGTCGACGTCGGGTGCTGGCCGACGATTTGTCGGCCGGCGACGACGCGACTCGGCCAACCGTTTCGCCGCCGTCGCGAACGCATCGCCGGATCGATGGTTATGCGCCCGGCGCGAAACCGGAGCAGCAGCGCCGCGTGATCGACCTCTTGCCGGCTAGCCGCTTGTCTTTCGGGCTGTGGTTCGCTGCGGGTCTCGCTGTAATTGGCGGTCTAACGTGCGGACAAGTATGGCTGCCGGCAATCGCGGCGCAAATTTCCGCGGAAGCGGCGGCATCGCTGGAATTGGGCATGCGCGGCAGCTTGAGCAGTTGGGTGGCGACGCTGTGGCTCGGAGCGGCCGGAGCCATGTCGCTGCTGATCTATTCGATCCGGCGGCACAAGCTCGACGACTACCGCGGCCGGTATCGCTGGTGGCTGGTCGGAGCGGCCGCTTGGCTAGTGATGAGCGTTGATGCGACGTGCGGCATTCATCAACTATTTGCCGCGACGATGATTCATTTGAGCGGCTACACCGGGCCCGGCGGCGGAGTCCTGTGGTGGATCGGTTTATCGGGGATCGTGCTCTGCGGACTGAGCATCCGCATTTCGTGGGAGATGCGAGTCTGCCGGCCGGCGATGTGGGCCTATCTGTCGGCACTTGGATTGTGGACGATCGGCTTGGCGACCCAAATGTCCGGCGTCAGGTTCGGCTCGCTCGGCAATTTGTTGCCGGCCGAGATTTCCAAGCTGCTGGGCCATTTGTCGCTGCTGTTTGGTCTGTCTCTCTACGCGCGGCATGTGATCCTGCATGCTCAGGGATTGCTGGCCGCGCGGAAACGCAAAGCCGCGAAAGAAAAGCCGGCCCGTGAAGGGAAAACCGCCGCAACGGCCAACGCCAATTCCGCTGCGGATTCTCCATCCCAAACCCCGGCGCCGGCCAAGACAAAAACCGATCTCCATCCGCACATTTCTCTTAACTCGACTCGTTCGGCTCCCGTCGAAGACGAAGACACCGATAGCGACGAGGAATCGTCGGCCCGCGGAACCGACAGCGGCGGTTATGGCAACGACGATGCCGAGATAGGCGACGACAGCCAGAACCGCAAGCTCAGCAAGGCAGAGCGCAAGCGGCTGCGCAAACTGAAGGCGCAGGAAGAGCAAGGGTGGTAGTCGAAGAAGGGCCGCAAGTGCGTTGCCGGTCATCTGCCCCTGCCGGCCGCGTAGGGTATTTCAAACCGGCCCCTCGGCGCTGTTGCATCGCACTGACAGTCGAATTCTTGCTAGAATGGATGAAGCGAGCGCCATTCCTCGAACCCGTTCGGCTCGACGCTCGCCACGCCAGCACGCGGAGGAAAAACGATGGCGACTGTGAGCATTGAAGAAGCCCAGGCCAAGCTGCCCGAGTTGATCGAGCATCTTGCGGCGGGCGAACAATTGGTGATAACCCGCGATACGAAACCAATTGCGCGGCTGCTCGCCGAGGCACCGACGGCGTCGCCATCCCAGCGTCCAGGGCCAGGCTTTCTTAAGGGCTGGATCACATATATGGCGCCCGATTTCGATGCACCCCTGGAGGATATGAAAGAGTACATGGAATGAGGCTATTGCTGCGCATACTGGCATCTCAGTGGCAAACGCATGTGCCTCGTGCTCTTCACTTTCCCGGACATAACGCCGTCCAACGCTCGTTCCGTTCCGGCCCATAACGGCAGAAACATTCGCGTCCACTGGTATGCGCCGTTTAAGACGGTGTCCAGCCGCAGGCCCGTCTCACGGCATTCGGTTGGAACACCGGTGACGTTCGGAAAATGCGCACTTCGACACGATTGCGACAGGCTACTCGTCCGCCTCCTTTTCTTCTCGCGCCGCTTCGCGCTCGGTACGACTTAGATAATTGCCGGATTGCCGCGGCAAGCCGATCGTAACCGCCCAGGTCCAAGTCCTCGGCGTGCTTCTGGTATTTTGCGGCAAGGGTGCGCTCCGCCTTACCTTTGCTCGACCAATATGTACCGCGCGAATTGAACAGGCCGATCCTGAATCCGTCCCGCAATTCGATTGAGTCCTTCTTGTTCAATTCTTTCGCAGCGGCGTGATGCAACCAAAGGCCGTCTGGATCGCCCGGGGCAAATATCAAGACCTGCCCGGCCAAACTCAATGCGACCTCCAGGCGGTCTGTCTTAGCGCACAATTCTTTGACCAGTTCGAGCCATCGCGAAAGCGTCTCCCCATCAAAGGTGCCGTCGCGCCGCGATCCTGGTGGAGTTCTCCAGTTGGACACCAATTGATATGCGAGGGTCGCCCGGGCCTTTTCCTCTTCGGAAGGCTCGCCTGCCTCAGTCGGGTCATTTTTCGGCCTGAACACAATCCCGATAAGTTCTGAAAAGAGCGTTGCGTCGTCCGCGAGTTCCTGCTCAAGCGTGCGAGGAAAAGCACCGTTAGAGCCGCGCAGCAACGGAAGGAACGCCCATTCGAGCTGCGAAAGAATGGTAGCATCGCAGTCTGGGGAGTCCTGAAGACCTTTGATCACTTCCACGATCGCGTGTTGGTCCATCCGCGTTCAACGGAGTGTGCGTTTGTAACACACCTTTCAAAACTCGGGCCGCTTGGCTGCAATCGATCGGCAGTTTCTTGAACTGCATCACCTCAATACATTTAAGCGCCGACCCGGGGCGGCCATACCTCAAGAGTAGGTCCGTCGCCGCCGGTAAGTCGTCGCCCGTTTCGTAGGGATTCGCATTTGCCTTCGCCCAGTATTCCGGCTCTTCCGTTCCCAACCACGCCGTCGCGCGACCCCACGTTTCTCGGTTGAAAGGCAAAAAAGCCAGGAACTGTGCCTTCTCCAACGCCTTCCAGCGCAAGACGTCGAGCCCATCGACCCATGGCCAGCCATCTTTGCGAAACCGGGTCCACACAAAGCCACCGGCAAAGCTGGCAAGCGCACGATCACTCGCAGCAAGCAGCAATGGAATTATCGACGACTCGGCCTCGAGTCCAGCCACAGCCGCGACGCATGAGCCCACGCGCCACGGAGTCTCAACCGCGGTTGCAAATCTAAGCATGCCGTCGATGTTGTCGGTAGTGTAGATTTCGGAAACGGCATCGCGTCGGCGCTGTTCCAGTAGCTCGCTTTGTCGATTGAAGTCGCTTGCGTCTTCGTATAGCTCGAAATCTCGTTCACTGAATAGCCTGCGGTGCCGGTTGACCGGGGAAGTCGGCTCGAGAGTCTTTGCGACCGATTCGAGCCGAGCAAGCGCCACATCGTCCATTGACCAGTCGGAAGCCGCAAATTTCCTGTGCATGTTGATTACCCCAATAAGCTCCGTCCAAATGGCTAACCGGCCAGCCTCGTCAATCGTGGCGATCTGCTCCAAGCCAAAGCTGTTCAGGAGCGACGACTGGCAGTTTGGGGGAAGATGCCCAAAACGCTTGATCAGTGCCAATAGCCGGGACACGTCGCCCTTTGCCGCTTCCACCGCAAGTTCGCCGAACGCTTGCAATTGCTCCCGATATTCGCTGGCCGTCGCCGTCTTCGACCAGTCGTCGTTGATAAACCCCCGCCACATGGGTTTTCGCGTGCCCATCGATGCTTGCTGTTCGCCCGGGAGCAACGCAATGAGCAGTCTCCAGCCGATGGCCGGCAACTCTCCGAGCAACTTTCTCACAGCGGCGCGTCGCATCGGTAGCGACGCCATCGTTTGTGGCAGCCACGGAAGGAGGATGGTCGCAAGCGAATTCTCCGGTCGATTCGCCCAGTTTCCAGTGTGCGTATCCAAGGCGGCAAGTTCGCCGAGAAGCGAGATAGCCCTTGCGAAGAAATCCGGGCTCCAGGCCAGCGTCTCTAGTCCCCAAAGCAAGCCCGTCATGTGGTTCCCGCTCGTGAATCCGTCCCCCTCCTGCCTGAAAATCTCGATGAATGGGACTTCTTGCGCCTGCAGCGACGCATCGACTGCGTCAAGGAAATCCGTGGGGGCCGCTTCTGCCAAGAGCGGCAACACGTCATTGAGGCTTGCCCACTGAACCCAATCGGCACCACCCAGAACCGTTCGAACGCAGAGCACGGCCGTAAGCTCAGCCTTCCCATTGGAACACGCGGTGAGGGCTTCCGGATGCGACCCAAGCAACGCGAGCGATTCCGCGATACCGTTTCGCAATTGCGACGAGTTCTTGCGTCCTTTTCCGAAGACTGCGGCGGCAAACCGCTGCCCGGATTCCAGCTCGAATTTCGGGTCCCTTTCCCGCAGTACAGAAACCGAGGCGTTCTGAAAGCGGCCGAGATCGTCGTCGGATATTCTCGGACCAACCGCGTACCATGCTTCAAATCGTGGCGCTGCTTTCCACAGGCTGTCACGGTGAATGAGGGGAGCGCCGGAATCAGCGCGAATCGATGGACTACGTCGAGCCACTCCCCGTATTCTTTTTTTGATAGTTGCTCCGCGACTTCCCTGTCGCCAGGCACATCGTCTTTCCAGGCACCGAGCAGTTCGGCGATCGCAAGTTCTGCTGCGTCGCCCGATAGGGCCCAAGCCGGTGATGCGGAAATCCCCTGCAGGCATCGCAGAAGCGAATTGAGATTGCCCTCGGATCTCTGTGCAAGGCTTCGCGCGCGTTCCCGACTATAGCCTGCCCGTATCAGCACGTCCTCAACTTGATCGGGGCGCGGGTTGGGAATACCGACCCGGTTCCATTGTGGAGTCCCGCCCGGAGCACCTGCAAAAACCACCGCGTGCTTTCGATTTTTTGCCTTTTCCAGCAAAAGGACGCCATAAGACTCCCTTTCGTCGAGGTCGAAGTCTGCTATTACAACGTGCGGCGAGCCCAAGGCAAAGACTGCGTCGCACTCAATTGGATCTTGTACAACCACGCACCGGCCCGCAACGTCGATCCGGCTGTCCTCGTCTAACGCAGCAACGTATGCGGCGACAAAGTTAGCCCGTTGGTCGGGAAAATGAGTGTCGATCCGGAGACGGAGACAGGTGCCGTCAAAGACTTCCTTTAGCCTTTGGCAGGCGGCCTCCCTGTTCGCAAGAAATAATTCTGGAATCAATACCGGTGGCTCGCCGATCGTCTTCAGGTTATCCCATCGCTGCTCGATGGTCTCCAGCCGGCCGTTGTGCATTCCCATCTTCATTGCCAGCCAAGCATCCACCATTGGAAAATGGTGCAGCCAGTCGATCAAACGGGTGCCGTCAATTACGTGTACATTTCGCCAATCTTTCCTTTTTCGTCGCGCCTTCAGCCAGGCAGAAATCTGCACTACCGTCCAGTCGCGCCGCCCCGACAGTGGCGTTACGAAGATAAAATCTGACTCGGCTCTGACCTCCGGCGGTGTGCTCTCCGTCCGATCTCGATAATCGCTGGTCGCTTTGCGACCGGCTTCGAGGCCAGTGCCAATCTCCCAAACAGACTTCCCTTCCGGAACGAATGGGAGGAATTCGGCGATGGCGTCCAATTCGCCATCTGGCCCATGCTGGCCGATGCTGTCACTCAATGGAAATCGCCTGTCCCTTGGGTTCGGAGACGACGCTGCTACCAACCGCCAAATTAGCTCGACGGCGACTCCTTGTGCGTCCTCAGCGTTTCCCCGAACCCATTCGTCGAGCTTGTTCTCAGTCACAAGGCCATGATAAACCATGCAAATTGCCCCATTTGGCAAAACAGGATCGTAAGGAACGCGGCGCACCTGCCGTTCCTTTCAGACGATCGGCGGTAGTCGTCGCGTTCCGCCTCGCTACGTCGCCACCGCTTCCGCGTGGTCGAGTCGTTCGAACGTGAATTCGCCGTCGCGGAAGTCGATGCGCACGACGCTTCCCTCGGGGAATTCGCCTTTGAGAATCTCGGTCGCCAAGCGGGTTTTGCAGCCTGCTGCTGGATCACTCGCTTGAGCGGCCGGGCGCCGAAGTCGGGTCGTAGCCTTGCCGCGCGATCTCGTCGATCGCCTCGTCGGTCACTTCGAGCGATAGCCCAGCGTCGGCAAGTTGCTTCCTCAGCCGGTCGACTTGCAGTCCGACGATCGTGTGGATTTCCGTCGCCTCGAGCGGCCGGAAGATGATCGTTTCGTCGATGCGGTTCAAGAATTCCGGCAGAAATCGCTGCTTGCAAGGCCTCTTTGATCGCCGTGCGAATTTCCTCTTCGCTGCCGTGCTCGCGGGTGATCTCCTGGATCATCTGGCTGCCGATGTTCGAGGTCATCACGATGATCGTGTTGGTGAAATCGACCGTGTGACCTTGGTTGTCGGTCAGTCGGCCGTCGTCGAGCACTTGCAGCAGGATGTTGAACACGTCGCGATGGGCCTTTTCGATTTCGTCCAGCAGCACGACCGAATAGGGCCGGCGGCGGACGGCTTCGGTGAGCCGGCCCGCCTTCTTCGTAGCCGACGTAGCCCGGCGGAGCGCCGATCAAGCGGCTCACGGTGTGCCGTTCCATGAATTCGCTCATGTCGAGCCGGACCATCGCCTGTTCGTCGTCGAACAGCACCTCGGCCAGCGCCTTGCAAAGCTCGGTTTTGCCGACGCCGGTCGGCCCGAGGAAGATGAACGAGCCGATCGGCCGGTGCGGATCTTGCAAGCCGCGAGCGGCTGCGGCGGACGGCGTTGGCCACGGCCTCGACCGCTTCGTCCTGGCCGACGACGCGCTGGTGCAACCGCTCTTCGAGCACGAGCAGCTTGGCCCGCTCGGTTTCGATCAGCCGCGTGACCGGCACGCCGGTCCAGGCGCTGACGACCTCGGCGATTTCTTCCGGCCCAACTTCTTGGCGCAGCAATCGACGTTTGCCGACGGCGACGGGACGCGCGCGGTCCGATTCGGCTTCGACTTTCTTCGCCAGCGCGCTTTCGGCGCACATCGAGTTCGTACAGCTCGCTGAAACGTCTGTTCGTCGATCGGCTGGCCGGCGGCCTGCTTTTCCTTGATGTCGGCACTGAGCTGATCGAATTCATGCTCGACGGCAGCCTGCTGTTCGCGCGTCGCTTGCACGTCGCCCATGCCGAGCTTTTCCGCTTCCCATTGCTCGCGCAGGCTGGCCAGCTTGTGCCGCAGCGATTGCATTTCCTCTTCGATTTCGGCCAGTCGCTGCTGGCGTGCTCTTCGGTTTCCTCGGCCAGTTGCCGGGCGGCCAATTCGAGTTGCACGAGCCGCCGCTGCACTTCGTCGATTTCCGACGGCACGCTCTGCAACTCCATCGCCAGCCGGCTCATCGCTTCGTCCATCAGGTCGATGGCCTTGTCGGGCAGAAAGCGATCGGTGATATAGCGATGCGACAGCCGGCCGCGGCCACGAGAGCCGAATCCTTGATCTTCACGCCTTTGTGATGCGTCTCATAGCGCGGTTTCAATCCGCGCAGGATCGCGATCGTGTCTTCGACCGACGGTTCGTCGACGTAGACCGGCTGGAATCGCCGCTCCAGGGCCGCATCTTTCTCGATGTGCTGGCGATATTCGTCGAGCGTGGTAGCGCCGATGCAATGCAGCTCGCCGCGAGCCAGCGCCGGCTTCATCAATTGGGCCGCGTCGCTGGCTCCCTCAGCTTTGCCGGCGCCGATGACGGTGTGCAATTCGTCGATGAACAGGATCACATTTCCGGCGGCCGCTTCGACTTCACGAAGAATCGCCTTCAGCCGGTCTTCGAATTCGCCGCGATATTTCGTGCCGGCGATCAGGGCGCCCATGTCGAGCGCGATGACCCGTTTGTTCTTCAGACTCGAGCGGCACATCCCCTTGCACGATTCGCAAGGCCAGACCTTCGGCGATGGCCGTCTTGCCGACGCCCGGCTCGCCGATCAGCACCGGATTGTTCTTCGTCCGACGCGATAGCACTTGAATCACGCGACGGATTTCCTTGTCGCGGCCGATCACCGGGTCGAGCTTGCCTTGGCTGGCCCGCTCGACCAGATCAATTCCGTATTTCTTCAGAGCTTGGAATTTATCCTCGGGGCTTTGGTCGGTGACGCGCGACGAACCTCGAATCGATTGCAGCGCCTGGAGCACTTCCTTCGGGCCGACGGCGTTGAGCTTCAAGATTCGCTGGGCCTTCGAGTCGACATTTGCTAGTGCCAGCACCAGATGCTCGGTCGAGACAAACTCGTCTTTCATCGTGGCGGCTTCGCGCTGGGCCGCTTCGAAGACTTGCGTCAATTCTTGCGACGGCTGCGGCGGCGCGCCGCCCGACATCTTGGGAAAGCGACCCAACTCCGATTCGACGATCGTGTCCAACTGTTGGCGATTAACGCCGATCTTGTCGAAAATCGGCCGCACGACCCCTTCGCTCTCCGCGAGCAGTGCGGCCAGCAAATGCAGCGGATCGATCTGCGGATTGCCCCGATCGGCGGCAAGCTCTTGGGCTCGTTGAACAGCCTCTTGAGCCTTGATGGTGAATTTATCGAATCGAAATGCCATGCTGCGAATCCTCCGCTTGGTTTTTCCTCGGATTGCTTGCGACCGGCCGTTCCATAAAAAAGCCCCCGGCTTCCGCCGAGGGCTTTTCGAGGGGAAGTCTATGCTTGGTTCGGACGGGCGAAACCGCAAGCGAGTTGCGATCTCACACGGCCGAGTTTGACTCATTCTTTCACTTCGAACTCAGCGTCGATCGCCTCGTCTTCGCCGCCCGGGTGCGAACCGGCATGAGCGCCGCCGGCAGCGCCATCCGGGCCGCCAGGACCCGCGCCAGGGCCGCCGGCGCCGGGCGCCGGTTGCACTCGTGCGTACAGACTTTTGCTGAAAGCGTGCGAAGCCTGTTCGAGTTCATCGACGGCCGATTTGATCGTGTCGAGACTCTCCTCTTTGCTCACTTCGCGAACTTTCTTGATCGCCGCTTCTAGCGGAGCGCGGTCGGCGTCGGTGATCTTGTCTTTGTGCTCCTTCATTAGCTTCTCGAGCTGGAAGGCCATCGACTCGCCCTTGTTCCGCGTCTCGGCCAGATCGCGCTTGCGCTTGTCCTCCGAAGCATGGGCTTCAGCGTCTTTGCGCATCCGTTCGATTTCGGCGTCGTTCAAACCGCTCGATTGCTCGATCCGGACGGTTTGCTCCTTGCCCGTGCCCAAGTCCTTCGCCGACACGTTCAGGATTCCATTGGCATCGACGTCGAATTTCACTTCGACCTGCGGCATTCCGCGCGGGGCCGGCGGGATGCCTTCCAAGTTGAACTGGCCGAGCAATCGGTTGTCGCGGGCCATCGGCCGTTCGCCTTGGAACACGCTAACGGTGACGGCCGTCTGGTTGTCGGCGGCCGTGCTGAACACTTGCTTGCGTTCGGTCGGAATGGTCGTGTTCTTTTCGACGAGCTTGGTGAAAATTCCCCCTTCGGTTTCAATGCCGAGCGACAGCGGAGTCACGTCGAGCAGCAGCACGTTATGCACTTCGCCCGACAACACGCCTCCCTGGATCGCGGCGCCAACCGCCACGACTTCATCCGGATTCACGCCTTTATGCGGCTCCTTGCCGAACATCTGGCGGACCAACTCTTGCACTTTGGGAATCCGCGTCGAACCGCCGACGAGCACGACTTCGTCGATCTCGCTCGGCTTGAGCTTGGCATCCTTCATGGCCTGATTGACGGGGCCGCGGCAGCGCTCGATCAGATGGTCTTCGAGCTGCTCGAACTTCGCGCGCGTGATGTTGATCTGCAAATGCTTCGGCCCGTTGGCGTCGGCCGTGATGAACGGCAGATTGATGTCGGTCGAACTGGCGGAGCTCAGCTCCTTCTTGGCCTTCTCGCAGGCCTCTTGCAGGCGCTGCAAGGCCATCGTGTCTTTGCGCAGGTCGATGCCGTGCTCTTTCTTGAATTCATCGGCGACGTAGTTGATCAACACTTGGTCGAAATCGTCGCCGCCCAAGTGCGTGTCGCCGTTGGTGCTGATGACGCGGAACACGCCGTCGGCCACCTCGAGCACGGACACATCGAACGTGCCGCCGCCGAGATCGAACACGACGATCTTTTCGTGCTCCTTCTTGTCGAGTCCGTAAGCGAGCGCGGCTGCGGTCGGCTCGTTAATGATCCGCGACACTTCGAGGCCGGCGATTTCGCCGGCGTCTTTGGTGGCTTGCCGCTGGGCGTCGTTGAAATAAGCCGGCACGGTGATGACGGCTTTGTTCACCTTGTGGCCCAAATAGGCCTCGGCGGCTTCCTTGAGCTTGCGTAAGATTTTCGCGGAGATTTCGGAGGGCGTGAGTTGTTTGTCGCCGACGCCGACCTTCACGTAGTCTTCGGCGCCGCCGACGATCGCATAAGGTACGATCTTCTCTTCGCTGGCAACTTCGCTGTGCCGGCGGCCCATGAAGCGCTTGATCGAATAGATCGTCCGCTTGGGATTGGTGATCGCCTGCCGGCGAGCCAAATCGCCAACCAATACGTCGCCTTTGTCGGTAAACGCGACGACGCTGGGCGTCAGCCGGTTTCCCTCTTGATTGGGAATCACCTTCGCTTCTTTTCCTTCCATCACCGCGACGCACGAGTTGGTGGTTCCCAAGTCGATCCCGATGATTTTTTCGCCTTCAGCCATTTCCTTGCTCCTTTTCGCCTTAAAGCGGCATTAAATCTCGACTGCGGCCGTAAAAACCGTCCGATTCGAGCCAGGTTGGGTTGTTTGTTGGTTCTGAACCACATGGCGCAAATCCACCTGCCGCACATGGGCCAATATGCAAAGTTGAAGGCACTAAAGCAAAGTCCGTGCCAGCGAGGAATCCGCGTTGAGCCGCGCTCCAATCACTTCCAGCAAAAGGAGATACGTATTTGCCACCATAGGCGTTGCGCCGTCGCCGAAACGCCATCAATTGTCCGCCTGCCATATTGACAGCGGACGACCGCTGCTCGTCGTGCATCCAAACGGGCAAACGAACGGATCGCAAACAGACATCTCCCTTGCTCACTGCCGCAGGCTCGCGGCCTTCAAACCTCGATTCTGCCGTACATTTAAGCGGCGCGGCCGCCGCGGCAACCGCCTGCGCCGAGCAAGCCACGCATCGCGACAGGCATCCTTGACAAGGCGTATGTCCCGAGTTTACAAGGGGGTTCGCTCTGCTGGCAGCGGCCGAGAGGCGACTCATGCCTCCGTCGCGGTGGTTTTCGCGGCAGTCCTTCTTTCGCTCGGGGGTCGAGACACGCAACATGGCCAAGGCCAAAACCGCGGATAACAAATCGCCCAAGGACACCGCGACCAAAGCTCCGACATTGGCCAGCCTGCGCGGGCAAGTCGATCATATCGATCGCGAGTTGGTCGGGCTCATCAATCAACGCGCCAAACTGGCGCACAAGATCGGCCAGATCAAAGACACTGCCGGCCAGCCGACTTACGACCCGATCCGCGAAGAAGAAGTGCTTGCCCGCACGAGTCTGTTCAACAAAGGCCCGTTGTGCGATGCGAACTTGCGGGCTGTCTTTCGCGAAATCATCAGCGGCTCGCGAGCGCTGGAAAAGAAAATGCGAGTGGCCTATCTCGGGCCGCCGTATAGCTACACCCATTTGGCGGCCATCCATCGCTTTGGACAGGCCGTCGAGTTGGTCGGCGTCGGCACGATCGCGGCGGTGTTCGAGGAAGTCAATCGTGGCCACGCTGATTTCGGCTTGGTGCCCATCGAAAACTCGACCGACGGCCGGATCGCCGACACTTTGGACACATTCACCCGCCTGCCGGTGAAAATCTGCGGCGAAGTGCAATTGCGCATCCATCATCATTTGCTGGGGCGTTGCGCTCGCGAGGAAGTGCAGGAGATTTACAGCAAGCCACAAGCTCTGTCGCAGTGTCGCAATTGGCTCGCCAAGCATCATCCGACGGCCCGGACGATCGAAGTCACCAGCACTTCGACGGCTGCTCAACTCGCGCAAGACAAACCGGGCGCCGCCGCCATTGCCAGTTTTCAAGCGGGCGTCCACTACGGCTTAAACAGCCTGGCCGAGAATATCGAAGACAATTCGGGAAACGTCACCCGCTTTGCCGTAATCGGCGACCATTGTTGCGGCCGAACCGGGCACGACAAGACAGCCTTGATGTTCGAGATCCTGCATCGCCCCGGCGCCTTGGCCGATGCATTGAACCTGTTCAAGCGGAATCGGCTCAACTTGACTTGGATCGAGTCGTTCCCGATCCCGCAGACGGATCGGGGCTATTTGTTCTTCGTCGAGCTGGAAGGGCACCAGAACGACAAACGCATCGCCCGTGCCGTCGAGCAACTCACGCGCCGCAGCGTGCGCCTGGTCGTGCTCGGCTCCTACGCCAAAGCCACGCCCGTCGATTGAAATGTGTCGATTGAGACGGATAGGCGAGCGAGCTAATCGGAACTAGAATAATCGCGGCGGCACGCTGGCGGTTTCGCGATTCCTCATTCACCGAGGCAACCCATCGACCGTGATCATCATCCTAAAATCCCACGTGACGGACGATCAAGTCCAGCACGTCATCGAACGGGTCGAAGCACTCGGACTGCGCACGCATCTCAGCCGCGGCGTCTATCGCACGATCATCGGCGTCATCGGCGACGAAGCGAAAGCTGCATGTCGCGCCGCTGCGGGCGATTCCCGGCGTGGTCGAAGTCATTCCGGTTCTGCCGCCCTATAAACTCGCCAGCATCGAGGCCCAGCCCGAACCGACCATCGTCGACGTTGGCGGAGTGAAGATCGGCGGCGGAAATATGGCGATGATCGCGGGACCGTGTGCCGTCGAGAATCCCGATCGAATGGATCGAGATCGCGGCTTCGGTGCGCAAGTCGGGGGCCAATCTGCTCCGCGGCGGCGCGTTCAAACCGCGCACGAGCCCCTACGCTTACCAAGGCATGGGGGAAGAGGGCCTGAAGATACTTCGCGAAACCGGCCAGAAACATGGCTTACCGATCGTCACCGAAGTGATGGACCCGCGGCGGGTCGAGCTCGTCGCCGAATATGCCGACATGATTCAGATCGGGGCTCGCAACATGCAGAATTTCGTGCTGCTGACGGAAGTCGGGCAGGCCGGCAAGCCCGTGCTGCTCAAGCGCGGCATGAGCGCGACGATTCAAGACCTACTGATGAGCGCTGAGTATATTTTGTCGCAAGGCAATTCGATGGTTGTGCTTTGCGAACGAGGCGTGAAGGGATTCGACAACGCGACGCGGAATCTCTACGACGTGGCGGCCGTGCCAAGCGTGCGGGCACTTTCGCACTTGCCGATCATCGTCGATCCGAGCCATGCGACCGGTCGGCCCGATCTAATTCCGGCTTGTGCGTTGGCCGGCGTGGCGGCGGGTGCGGATGGCGTCCACATCGAAGTTCACGATTGCCCGGAAGAGGCGTTGTCCGACGGCCCGCAAGCGTTGCTGCCCGACCAATATGCGGCCCTGGCCGAGCAAATCCGCAAGCTAGCGGCGGTGCTGGGAAAAACAATCTCCGCCCCGCCCGCCCTCGCTAACGCTTCGGGTTAGTATCCCAAGCGGTTCGACCCACACTAACCCGAAGCGTTAGCGAGGGTGGCGGACCGGTCGGGCAACTTTCTCTTGCGAATTACACAACGACGATTCTCATTCCGAAGGCTCTCTCATGCGACGCCCGCTTATTGCCGGCAACTGGAAAATGAACACCGACCGGGCCTCGGCCGTCGCTTTGGCAGCCGGCGTTGCCAAGGGATCGGTCGACTTTCCCAAGCTCGATCTGGTCGTCTGCCCGCCGTTTGTCTATCTGGAAGCGGTGCGACAAGCCCTCGGCGATGCGACCGTGGCGCTTGGGGCTCAGAATATGTACCACCAGTCGCAAGGGGCGTTTACCGGCGAAATCAGCCCCGGAATGCTTTTGGACCTCGGCTGCCGATTCGTCATCCTTGGTCACAGCGAGCGGCGGCAATTGTTCAAGGAAACCGATGCCGACGTGAATCAAAAGCTGCTAGCTGCATTAGCCGCCGGCTTGACGCCGATCGTTTGCGTTGGCGAATTGCTTGCCGACCGCGAAGCCGGCCGCACGCATGACGTCATTCGCCGGCAGTTCGATGGCTCGTTGGCAGGCATTTCGGCGGAGCAAGTGGCTCGGCTGGTGATTGCGTACGAACCGGTTTGGGCGATCGGAACCGGCCGAGTGGCCACGCCGGAGCAAGCGCAGGAAGTGCATCATGATCTTCGCAAGATGCTCATCGAGCGATACAATGCGGAAGTTGCGGCGGCGGTGCGAATTCAGTATGGTGGCAGCGTAAAGCCGGACAACGCCGCCGCCCTGTTGGCCCAAGCCGACATCGACGGAGCGCTGGTCGGCGGCGCTTGCCTGAAAATAGCTGATTTTCTCGGCATCGCGGCGGCAGCCCCCGTGGCATGACGACTAAGCTGTAGGGAACGGCCTCCGTGCCGTTCCGGACGTGGCGCAAACGGTGCAAACTCGCGCGCGCGGAACGCCACAGAGGGCGTTCCCTACAGCGACCGATGAGCGAAGACAATCCAACACAAACGGAGTGCGTATGATCTTGTTCGCAAGCGCCTTGTCGACGCTGCTTGGTTGGCTGCTGTCGTTCACTGCTTTGCTGCTGATCGTCGTCGTGCTTATCCAGCGCGGACGCGGCGGCGGGTTGGCGGGCGCGTTGGGCGGCGGCGGCGGCCAAAGCGCCTTCGGCACCAAAGCGGGCGACCTGTTTACGAAAATCACGTCCGGCCTGACCGTCTTTTGGATCCTCCTCTGCATCGTCACGCTTCGCGCCCTGTCGGGTTCGAGCAGCAAGTTCTCCAACGGCTCGAATACCGAGCAATCCGGGCCCGCCGAACCCGGAAAGGGAGAAGCCTTGCCTGGGAAGACGGACAAAGCGGCCGAATCTGGGAAATCAGGTTCTCCGGCAAGCTCGACCGGCAGCGAAAAATCGAGCGGTGAAAAATCGAGCGGTGAAAAACCTGACAGCGCAGCCAAGCCGGCCCCCACGACGCCGCCCACCGAATCCAGCTCCAAAACGCCTACGGCACCGCCCGCTGGCAAATAAGTTCGACGACCCTTTCGGGCCCGTCGTTCGTATAAGCCGACGGTCCGCGGTCGATGGTCCAGAGGAGTCGCCACTTGCTTCTTAGCATGACAGGCTTCGGCGAAGCGCGGCGGCAAGAAGACGGCTTGTCGATCGCCGTCGAAGTACGCACGATCAACAGCCGCTATTTCAAAATTGCCATTCGCACCGGCGAAGGCCAAGCCGCGCTCGAGCCGCAAATCGAAGCGCTGGTGCGCGAGCGGATCAAGCGCGGCACCGTCCAAGTGAACCTGCGCGTCAATCGGCCGGCTTCGCCCGAGGCTTATCGCATCAACACGCCGGCGTTGTTGGCCTATTGGCAGCAATTGAACGAATTGCCGTCGCAATGGAATTTGCCGCGGCCGACGGCTTTGGAAACGCTGCTGTCGCTGCCCGGCGTGGTGAACGAAGATGTGTTTCCGGCCGGCAATGCCCAGGAAGACTGGCCGCTGGTCTCGGCGGTGCTCACGGCGGCGATGGACAACCTGGCTCGCATGCGCGAAGACGAAGGCCGGGCGATGGCGAACGATTTGCGGTCGAATTGCCGCGCGATCGGCGCCGAATTGGAGCAGATCGCCGGCCGCGCGCCGCTGATCGTCGACGCCTACCGCGGCCGGCTGGAAGAGCGGCTCAAGAAGATTCTGGCCGAGCACGATGTCGCTCTCGATCCGGCCGATGTCATCCGCGAAATCAGCATCTTCGCCGAGCGGTCGGATATTTCGGAGGAGATCGTCCGGCTGCGCAGCCATTTGGAGCAGTTCGAAGCGATCATGGAACTGAAGGAAAGCTCCGGCCGGAAGCTGGAATTTCTCACGCAAGAAATCTTCCGCGAAACAAACACGATCGGCTCGAAAAGCACCGATATCGAAGTCGCCCGGCATGTGATCGAGATCAAGACGGCCGTCGAACGGCTCCGCGAGATGATTCAAAACGTGGAATAGGCGATGTCCGATTCATCCCCAGGGCGGCTGATCGTGATTTCCGGCCCGTCGGGCGTCGGCAAGACGACGGTCGTTCGGCAGCTTTATGCCCTGTGTCCGCGGCTGGTGGCCAGCGTATCCGCCACAACTCGTCCTCCGCGGCACGGCGAAGTGGATGGCCGCGACTATCATTTCCTCTCGCCGGAAGAATTCGCCCGCCGCCGAGAAGCCGGCGAATTCGTGGAATGCTGCGAAGTCTTTGGCCGCGGACATTGGTATGGCACGCTAAAGAGCGAAGTTACCCCTAGATTGGCCGCCGGAAAGTGGGTAGTCTTAGAGATTGACGTTCAGGGGACGTTGGCCGTTGTGGAGCAATATCCTGACGCTCTGACGATCTTCATCCGGCCCGAGTCGCTGGAGGAATTGGAGCAACGGCTACGGGGCCGCGCGACCGAGTCGGAGGAAGCCATCCGCCGCCGCTTGGAAGTCGCCCGCCGCGAAATGGCCATCGCCGAGCGCTACCAGCATCAGGTGTTCAATCGCTCGGTGGAAGACACGGTCCGCGAGATTTACGAGATTTTGAAATCCGCCGGCGCGGCGGATTAGCAACGAGTTGATTTGTAGGGAACGCCCTCCGTGGCGTTCCGTCGGCTGTTCGGATAACCCCCAGGAGAGATAACCGCATGCTCGATGAACTCCGCGAGGAAGCGATCGTCAACAAGGTCGGTGGCCGGTTCAAGCTTTCGACGCTGATTCAAAAGCGGCTCGTGGCCATCAACGCCGGCAGCCGGCCGCTGGTCGACATGGAAACCGACAACAAGCTCGAGATCGTCATTCAAGAAATCATGCAGGATAAGATCTATCTCGACACGTCGTCAAATCTACGAATCACCGGCGAGCACGACGAAGGTGGCGGGCTGCCCGATCTGGATCTGACGAATCTATGAACGGTCGTCGTTTGGTGGTCGGCGTCACCGGCGGGATTGCCGCTTACAAAACGGCCGCGCTGGTGAGTCGGCTGGTGCAAGGCGGAGCGGAAGTGCATGTGGTGATGACGCGCTCGGCCGCCGAAAAATTCATCGGCCCCGACACATTCGCGGCGCTGACCGGCCGGCCGGTGCTGCGACAAATGTTTGGCGACGCCCATCATCCGCTGGGGGCGCACATCGACCTGGCGGGCGCCGAACTGCTTTGCGTGGCTCCCGCGACGGCCAATTTCATGGCCCAAGCAGCGCACGGCTTGGCCGGCGATTTGCTCAGCACGCTATACCTGGCGTTCAAGGGCCGAGTGTTGTTCGCGCCGGCGATGAACGATCGCATGTGGCAGCATCCGGCCGTGCAGCGCAACGTTGAATTGCTGCGTGGCGACGGAGTCGAATTCGTCGGCCCTGAGGCGGGCTGGCTCAGTTGCCGCACCAGCGGTCCGGGCCGAATGGCCGATCCGGAGCAAATACAAGCCGCGATCGAACGAACGCTAGCACACTAACCCGAAGCGTTAGCGAGGGCGAAGTGCCAACGCGGTTCGCCCTCGCTAACGCTTCGGGTTAGTATTGTCCATCACGTCACATCGCGGATTTTCATGGCTCGCCTCCTCATCACTTCCGGACCGACTCGCGAGCATCTCGATCCGGTGCGTTATCTTTCCAATGCCTCGACCGGCCGGATGGGCCGGGCGCTTGCTGCCGCGGCGATCGACGCTGGGCATGAGGTGATTGTCGTTTCGGGACCTGTCGAAGTGGCGTATCCGGAGAAGGCGGAAGTGATTCGCGTCGTTTCGACCGACGACATGCTGGCCGCCTGCCGCGACCATTTTCAGCGGTGCGATGGCCTGATCGGCGTCGCCGCCCCATGCGATTATCGGCCGGCGCACGTTGAGCCGCGGAAGATTCGCAAGTCGGGCGGACCCTTGCAAATGGAACTCCATGAAACGCCCGATATCGTCGCCTCCGTGGCCGCCGATCGCCGGCCGGGCCAATGGCTGGTCGGGTTTGCGCTCGAGACGGAAGACCATCATCTGCGCACGATGGCCAAGCTGGAGCAGAAGCATTGCGATCTGATCGTCGTCAACGGCGTGGCGGCGATCGGCGCGATGGACAACGCGGTCGAGATTCTCGACCCGTCCGGCGCGGTCGTGGCGTCGCTGTCGGGACCGAAGGACGACGTGGCCCGCGGAATTTTTCTAGTGATTCGATCGCGTCTGATCGCGCGCACCTAAGGGTGCCGAGCCAACAATTCACTCCGGCCGGCCGGTCGGTAGCGGCACGTGGCGGAACACGAACTCCACGTCGCGCTTGTCGCGAATCCGCGGATAGGTCAGCCGCAACGTCTTCGGCGGATTCTGGGAAAAGTCGCCGCCGAAAGTGAGCCGCAGTTGCGCTCCTCGCTCGGTCAACAGATTCGATTGGCTCTGCAAGTGAATCGTCTGGCCGGCGACGTCGAATAATTCAGCCACGTATTCCTGGAACAATACGTCTTGCGGCTCCGGCAACGCTCCATCGCGGGCAACCAACAAACGGATCTCCAATTGACTCGTTTCGTGCCGTTCGATCCGTTCGATCGTCGCCTCGACGTCGTCCTGGCGAACCGCGTGGTGAGACGTAAGATCGTCGATCGTCAGCGAGGTCGGATCGCCGACCGCAATGATGCCCCATCGCAGCACCAGCCGATCGAGTTGCCTGGCTGCCATCGGCGGCGGGTTCAACTTGATTCGCGCCGAGAGTTGGCGCTCCGATGCTCCCAGCACGCTCCAACTATTCCCACCGCTCGCGGGCGCCGATAGCCGCACGCCCGTGTCCGTGATCGCCTCGACGACTTCCGGCAGCGCGCGAGCCGCCACCGGATGAAACCGATCCTCCCAGCGCACGTTTAGTTCGATTTCGAAATTGTGTGATTGCTCGCTCCGGCCATCCGTGAAGTGCAATTTCTCGCTGAAATCGCGCACTTCCTCGGTGATTTGCGCCGGAGCGGGCCGGAATACGCGGTGGGAAATTTACCAGGCGAGCCGGCGACGATGGCCGCGCCGCGATGATGCCCTTCGAAATCGGATCGCACCTGGTTGCCCGTTTGACGGCAGATGTCGTCAACGACCGGCCAAAACTGGCCCGCTGGATAATCCAAGTCAACCTTGGCATCCGTGAATGAACCGTAGGGGGCGCCGAGCGTGAGATGATTGCCCGTCTGCTCGGCGACGGACGCGAGAACTTGCGAAGCCGGCTGCCCACGGCCGCTGCAAGAGACCAGGCCCGGAAGCCAGAGATCGTCGGCCTTGAACCGCTTGAGCAAGTCGGCGGCCCGCAAGCGAATTTCGGCGTCGTCGGAGAGCGTGGCGGCTTCGAGGGCCCGGCGGCATTCGGGGCCGATTTTTTCCAATGCGTCGCCCGCCTCGAAGCGATCGCGATACGATTCGGAGCCGAGTTGCCGGATCAGCCGGGCGATGCGAATTTGACCGTCGTCGGGCGGAGCCTGGGCTCTCGCCGCGGGCAAGCGGGCGACGAGAAAAATCGTCGCCGCGGTAAGTGCTGCCACGACCGTGGTCGGCAGACATCGCATCGTATGCGTCCGGGGGTTGTATCCCGTGCCGCCGATTGCTAGAACCAAAACACCGCGTGACTCGATCGGCTCGGCGTCTCATCCGTGAGTCCGCGAGGCAAAAACCGCGGGAAAGTAGCGTGGTTGGCCGCGTGGGTCAAGAGAGATTGGGGGAGGAAAACCGCTTGACCATCGACTGCCTCAGCGCTGGAATCCTTGTCGCGGATCATCTTTGTGCGCCGATTTCGCATCTGCCGCGCTCCGGCGAGTTGGTGATTTCCGATCGACTGCCGCTGGCCATCGGCGGTTGCGCCGCGAATGTGGCCATCGATCTGACTCGCGTCGGCGTGCGTACCGGCGTGGCAGGCTGCGTCGGGCGCGATCCGTTCGGTCAATTCGTCATCGAAACGCTCGCCGCCCACGGCATCGACACCGCGGCGATCCGGCGGATGGAAGGCGTCGAAACCTCGGGCTCGCTGATCGTCAACGTCGTCGGTGAAGACCGCCGGTTCATTCACTGCCCCGGCGCCAACGCCGTTCTTCAGGCCGCCGATATTCCGCTGGAATGGATTCGCCGGGCAAAAGTGTTTTATGTCGGCGGTTATCTGCTCATGCCGGCGCTGGAGCGGCCCGACGGATTGGCCGCGCTGTTTCGCGAAGCGCGGCGGGCCGGCGTGACCACAGTCTTGGATGTCGTCGTGCCCGGCGCGGGCGATCATTGGGACAAATTGGCTCCGGTGCTGGCCGAAACCGATGTTTTTCTGCCGAACGACGACGAGGCGGCGCTCATCACCGGTTTGACCGATCCACTGGCACAAGCCGAGCGATTCCGCGCCGCCGGGGCGCGCACCGTGGTCATCACGCAAGGCCTGCATGGCGCGGTGTTGTTGAGCGACCGACTTCGGCTCCGGGCCGGCGTCTATCCGACCGAATTCGTCGGCGCGACTGGCTCAGGGGACGCTTTCGACGCAGGCTATATCGCCGGGCTGCTCGCCGGCGCCGATCCACTCGGCTGCCTGAAATGGGGAGCGGCGCTGGGAGCAAGCTGCGTTCGCTCGCTAAGCGCCACGGAAAGCGTATTTTCTCGGGACGAAGCCGAGGATTTTATCGGCCGCCATGAGCTGCCGGTTTCGGTTTTGTGAGAACCTGATTGCGAGCGGCGTGTCTTTCAATCAATGAGGTCTCGCCGAGTCTAAAGCCCCTCCCCGTTGCAGTGCGACGGACGTATACTGCTGGCTCCGGTTTATCACCACACCCCGATTGCTCACGGCCATGACTCGCGTTGCCATTCTCGGCGCCACCGGCTACACGGCGCTGGAACTGATCAAGCTGCTGTTGCGGCATCCCGAGGTGGAGATCACCACCCTCACCAGCCGCCAGGAAGGGACGCCGCATGTCGCTTCCGTCCACCCGTCGCTCACCGGGCGGATCGATTTGCCGCTGGAAGATTTGGGGCCGGTCGCCGTGGCCTCGCGGGCCGAGTGCGTGTTCAGTTGCCTGCCGCATGGTGCGTCGGCGACCGTGGTGCCGCAATTGTTGTCGGCCGGTGCGCGGGTCGTCGATTTCAGCGCCGACTACCGGCTCGACAACGCGGCCGAAGTATGCCGAATGGTACGGCGCAGAAACATCCCGATCCGGAGCGGCTCGGCAAGGTGGTTTATGGTCTGCCCGAATTGTTTCGCGAAAGATCGGCGATGCCCAACTGGTGGCCAACCCCGGCTGCTATCCGACATCGGCGATTTTGGCTCTCGCGCCGCTGCTCAAGGCAGGCTTGATCGAGCCACGCGATATCATCGTCGATTCCAAGAGCGGCGTCAGCGGCGCCGGCCGAACGCCCAAGCTGACCACGCATTTTCCGGAATGCAACGAAAGCATCTCGGCCTACAACGTCGGCCGGCATCGGCACATGCCCGAGATCGACCAGATCGTTCGCCGCGGCAGCGGAAAAGAGGTGAACGTGATTTTCACGCCCCATTTGGTGCCGATGGATCGCGGCATTCTGACGACCGCCTATTCGCGGCCGGCCGGCGGAGCGAGCGAGGAACGGCTGTTCGCGACGTTTCGCGATTTCTATGCCGAGCAGCCGTTCGTGCGCGTCGTGAGCCATTTGCCGGGCACGAAAGACACATCGGACACCAATTTTTGCGACATAACGGTGCGAGTCGTGCGCGGCCGCGTGATCACGATCAGTTGCCTGGACAATCTGATCAAAGGCGCTTCGGGCGCGGCGGTGCAGAATTTCAATTTGATGTACGGTTATCCCGAGACGACGGCGCTTTTGTAACGGTGACGGAACGCCGCGGACGGCGCTGTAGGGAACGCCCTCCGTGGCGTTCCGTCGGTGGCAATTCAACGAAGCGGAGAAACTCTCGATGTCGATTCGCGTGCCGGAAGGATTTCGATTGGGCGGGCTCCATTGCGGGCTGAAGCGGAACAAATCGCGCGAGGATTTGTCGCTGATCGTCTCCGATCTGCCGGCGGTGGCGGCTGGCGTTTACACCGAGAATCTTGTCTTTGCGGCGCCGGTGGCCCTCGATCGCTCGCGCACGCCCGGCAGTGGATTTCGGGCCGTGGCGATCAACTCGGGCAACGCCAACGCCTGCACCGGCGAGCGCGGAATGAACGACGCCCGCGAAATGGCCCGGCTCGCGGCGGCGGCTTGCAGGGCGGAAGGAGAGCAGGCGCTGGTGATGTCGACCGGCATCATCGGCGAATTCTTGCCGATGGAAAAATTCCGCGCTGGCATATCGACCATCGCCGGGCAGTTGGGTCGCGACGAAGCGTCGCTCGTCGCCGCCGCACGCGGAATGATGACCACCGACACGGTTCACAAACTGGCCGGCCGCAGTCTGTCGCTCACCGGACGAACGATTCAAATCGCCGGCATGTGCAAAGGGGCGGCGATGATCGGGCCCCGCATGGCCACGATGCTCGGGCTGGTGCTCACTGATGCCGCGCTGACACCCGCCACTGCCCAAAAGGCCTTGTCGGCCGTGATTGACGACACATTCAACTGCATCAGCGTCGACGGGCACATGAGCACGAACGACACCGTGCTGCTGTTGGCCAACGGCGCCGGGGGTGGACCGCCGTTGGAAGGCGCCGACTTTGCCGCGTTCCAATCCGCTCTGCATGAAGTGTGCGGCGAACTGGCCCGAGCGATCCCCGCCGACGGCGAAGGAGCCACGCATTTGGTGTCGATCGAGGTCACGGGTTGCGCCACGCGGGAATCGGCTCGAAAGATCGCTCGGACAGTGGCCGATAGCGCGTTGGTCAAAACGGCCATCGCCGGGGCCGATCCGAACTGGGGCCGGATCGTGTCGGCGGCCGGCTATGCAGGAGTGCCCTTCGATCCGGCCAAAGTTGAATTGCACGTCAATGGGTTCTTGCTTTATCTCCAGGCCGCTCCGACGACATTTGACGCCGCGGCCGTTTCCGCCTCGATGCGCGACCATCGCGACACGCAAATCGTGCTGAATTTCTCGGAAGGAAGCGAGCGTATCCATTTTTGGACGACCGATCTGACCGAAGAATACGTCCGCCTGAATGCGGATTACCATACGTAGCCGCGGAGAGCCGCGATGCTCGGAACGCCACGGAGGGCGGTCCCCCGCGGCGCTGTTCAAAAAATTCCGTGGAACTTTTTGACTTCCCCCTGGCCAGACCGCTATGCTTAATGCGGAAGCAGAGTCTCTTCGGTATTCGCAATTCTAGGCGGGCGGTCGCGATTCGGTGGGAAGAGGACGTTTCGAAACGGGAATCAGCAGCGTTGCGCTCCGCGCGTTCGTGGGTTGAGCGACCACAATCGGCGGTTGCTTTCCGTTTTGAATCGGACGTTTATCTTATCTTCTGCAAAGGGTCCGGCCATGCTTCTGCAAGAAATTCTTCGCAATAAGGGCACTACGGTTCATACTATCCAACCGCAGGCCACGCTCGACGAACTCGTGCGCACGCTGGTGCAACGCAACTGCGGCTCGCTCGTGGTCACGCAATCGGGTTCGTCGTCGCCAATGCTCGGCATCATCACCGAGCGCGATATTCTCCGGGCGTGCGCCGCCCATCCAGGCGGATTGGGCCAAGTTCGCGTCGCCGACGTGATGAGCGTCGATGTCACCGTCGGCTCGCCGAGTGATACGGTCGAAGACACGATGGGCGTGATGACCGAGCAGCGAATCCGCCATCTGCCGATCATTGACGGCGGCCGCCTGGCCGGCATTGTCTCGATCGGCGATATCGTCAAGGCGCATCACGACAACTTGACGATGGAAAACCACTATCTCAAATCGTATATCAGCGGCGAGGACGACAGCGTGACGGCGGCAGTCGCGGGCGGATCGCGCCCACGCTGACGCGACGATTCCGGGACGCCAAGCCCAGGGATGGCCAAAGATGCGTTCGCAAACTGCGGACGCGCCGCTGGCCTTCCTTGGGTTTGGAACACGCTCGCTTCAGCCCGCTTGCGGCAGGGCGGAACGCCGGGTATACCGAAATCAGGCGGCGACGTCGGATTCGTTGCACTTCCGCTGAAATAGGAGACTGCCATGAGCGATTCTCACGCCTATGCGAACGCTTCGTTGCCGACCGGCATTTTGCCGCCCGGAACGCCCGCGCCCGATTTTCGTTTGCCGACGACGCCCGACCAATGCGTTTCGCTGAGCGACTTTCGCGGCACTCCGTTGATTCTCGCGTTTTACCCGGCGGATTGGAGCCCGGTTTGCGGCGATGAATTGGCGTTGTTCAACGAAGTCCTGCCGGAGTTTCGCCGCTTTCATGCCGCGATTCTCGGCATTTCGGTCGACGGCGTGTGGTGCCACCTGGCCTACGCCAAGGACCGCAAGCTGCGGTTTCCGTTGCTCGCGGATTTCGAGCCGAAGGGGGCGGTTTCGCGGCTCTACGGCGCTTTTCGACCGCATGAGGGCGTTTGCGAGCGGGCTCTGTATGTGATCGACGCGAATGGAATCATTCATTGGAGCTATCTGTCGCCGATCGGCATCAATCCCGGTGCCGATGGCATTCTCGAGGCCCTCGAAGCTCTCAGTCCCGAGCAGGAGAACCGATCCGATGAGCCGGCATTCGACAGCAAATCTCACGCGAGCGGTCAGCGAGCATGATCACATCCGCGGGCCGGCGACCGCGCTGGTGACCCTGCTGGAATATGGCGACTATGAATGTCCCTATTGCGGCGCCGCGCATTCGGTCGTGGAGGAGTTGCGCAAATCGCTCGGCGACCGCATGCGGTTCGTGTTTCGCCATTTTCCGCTCACGCAAATCCACGAAAACGCCATGAGCGCCGCCGAGTCGGCCGAAGCGGCCGGAGCGCGCGGCAAGTTTTGGGAAATGCACGACATCTTGTACGCGAACCAACAATCGCTCGATCCGGAAAGCCTCCTGCAATATGCATCCTGGATTGGCCTCGATCCGCGAGCGATTGCCGACGCGCTTTCGACGCATGAATTCGAGGTTCGCGTTCGCGCCGATTTTTTGACAGGAGTTCGTAGCGGCGTCAACGGCACGCCCACGTTCTTCATCGAAGGCAATCGCTACAACGGCTCTCCCGATTTCGATTCGATGCTGGCGGCAATTGAAGCGGCAATGGCGTAACCATCTCCCTGCACGCTCAGTTTTTCGCTGCCGGCGCAAGGTCCCTCAGGCTGCGCAAATACGCCACGATGTCGGCGAAATCGTCGAGCGTCATGCCGTCTTTCAGGCCGTTCGGCATCAGCGAGATATTGCTCTTCACGCGAGTGTCGATCTCTTTGACCGGGATGTGGATCATCTTCCCGTCGGCGTCGAGCAATTCGAGCGCTTCCTGCGTGTCGCTTTTGACGATGCCGTGGTACACCTTGCCCGAGTCGGTCGTGACGATCGTCACCTGAAATCCATCGGCCACGCGGGCCGACGGTTCCAACACCGAGCGGATCAACTCCTCGCGGGGGTATTTCGCGCCGATGCCTTGCAGGTCGGGCCCGATCTTTCCGCCGACGCCGCCGACCGAATGGCATTTGATGCACGACACGCCTTTCAAATCGCCGAACAGCTTTTGGCCGTGGGCCGCCTTGCCGTCGTGCTTCATGCCGTAGTCCCAATACACCGTCGTATCGAGCTTGGCCGGGACGTCTTCGTAGAGGAACGCAAATTTCGGCTCGCGCCGCCCGATCGCCAGGCTCCATTCCCACGCGCGCGCCGCTGTTGCCGGTCAGAAAGTAAACGTGGTTCACTCCCGGCTTCAATTCGACGCTGATCTTCGCGGCGTCGGGCTGCCAGCCTCGGTTTTCAAGATACTCATAGACGCGATTGCCGTTGACGAAGAGCACCGCCTGATCGTCGCTGCCGAGGATGAATTGCGTCGGGCCGCCCGTGTCGGACTCGATGCTGGTGTAGAGCAAGGCCCAGGTGTTGGCGTTGTTCGAGTAGATTTGGTCGCCCTTGAATCGACCATGCTCGTCGTGTGTGGTCAGTTCTTTCCAGCCGATGGTCTTTCCGTCAACGGAATAAGTCTGCTTGAGATCGGGGCCTTTTGTCGGATCGAACACGGGCTTGGCCGGCTTCGTCCACGGGCCGACGGCTTGCCAGCGCAGGATCGGCGCTGGCGAGGAAAACACGGTTTGCAATTCCGAGCGAACCGCGGGCGATAGCTCGTTTCGCTTTTGCAACTCGATGATGTCGGGGCCGATTTCGTTGCGCAACGCGATCAGCGCTTGCAACGAAGCCTCGCGCAACGATTGGTTTTTCTCCACGACGCCTTGCAAATAAATCGGCAACGCCTGCCGATCGGGCATTGCAGCCAGCGCTTGCATCGCCTCGAATCGCACGTCGGCATGCGCCGCGGCAGCGACCATTGCGGGAACCGCCGACGATGCTCGGAGCAAGCTCAAAGCCTGTAGTGCGGCCAGACGGACCGACGCATCGGGATCGCCGAGAACTTTGATGAGCCGCGGCACGGCATTTTGGCCATCGACGGCGCCGAGGGCCGTCGCCGCGGCGGCACGCACGAGCGGCTGGCTGTTGGTCAATCGCTTTTCAATCGCATGCAGACCGACCGACTGAACCGTGCGTGGTTCGCCGCTGTTCTTCAACTGGCCGAGCGTTTCCAGTCCGACGGCGATCAATTCGCTCGACGATTTGTCGTCGGCCACGAGCGCGACCAACTGATTCAGCGCCGTCGGCGAACCGATTGCGGCAATCGCCTTCACGGCGTCCTTTCGCAGCGATTCGGCGCGATGCGAGTCGGTCGCGATGGCGGCAAGATCGGCTACGGCGGTGCTGTCTTTCGCGGCAGCCAACACCGCGACCGCCGCGCGCCGCACTTCGTCGTCGGGATCGGTCGTTAGCATTTCGCAATTCGGCGACAAGGCTCGTGTCGCCGCTGTCTTGCAAGGCAGCGACGGCGGATCGGCGCACCGTGGCGCGATTATCGACCAGCGCGCTGTGCAATGCCGCCAAAACGTCGGCCGTGGCCGACCAGTCGTGGATCTTCGGCCGGCCGGGCTTGCCGCGCGCCGGCTGCGTGCCCCACCAGCCTCCCTTGGCGCCATAATGATCCGATTCCCGGCAAACTTCGCCGAGCGCTTCGACCGCCGCGGCTTGCGTCTCGGGATCAGCGCTATTCGCCGCCGCTTGGCTGAGGGCTTTGACGGCTTCGACATCGTAAACATCGGTCAGTGCGAGCACGACGGCGGCGCGAAGGGCCGGATCGCTCGACTTCGCGAATTCGAGTGCCGGCTTCCAATCGCCTATCGTTCGCACGCCCTGCATTGCCGCAAAGCGCGAGAAAAAGTCCTTATCGCCAAGCGCCGCGAACAACGGCTTCGCCGCCGCCGGATCGCCAATCCGCCCCAGCGCGATTGCCGCGCAAGCGCGGACGGCGGCGTCGGTGTCGCGCAATGCCGCGATGAGCGGATCGAGGGCCGCATGAACGCGCCGCAGGCCCAACGCCCGAGCGGCTTGCCCGCGCACATCGGGATCGGAATCATGCAGCAGCGTGTCGATCCAATCTCCCGTCGGATCGTAGACTGACAGAGCGCCGGTTCGAGCGGCGATTCTCGCTGAAAGTAGACAACATACGACGACGAAGTGTCTTTGCGGCTGCTGGTCGGGGGGCCGGCCGGGCGCGGCGGATTCAGCCGATCGATGAGTTGATTCTGCGTCCAAATCGCATGAATCTTGGCGAATTTGGGAGCATCGTTCCGCTTCAACAGGGCCGCAACAGCTTCCGCAGCCGGCCGGCCCATTTCGGCCAAGCAGAATTCGGCCCGCATTCGTTCGCTCCGAGCCGGATGACCGAGCGAACGGATTTGCGACTCGAGCGGATCGCCGTTCTTGGCCCGCGGCGGTTCGGTCGGAGCGTCGCCGCCGGTGTAAGTGATGCGGAACAGCCGGCCGCAAATCTTTGGGTTGCACCAGCCGCCGTAGTTCCAATCGGCAACGTACATCGTCTTGCCGTCGGGACTGAAATCGACATCCAACGGCCGTAATTCGCCCGAACCGTCGTTGGTCATGAAATCTTCCATGTTGGATTCGAACGAAGCACCTTTTTTCGTCACGGTGAATCGCTGGATTTTGCCTTTGCCCCATTCGCAGGAGAAGTCGGTGTTCTGATATTTCGCCGGCCAGGCGGCTTCGCGATAGAAAGCCGCGCCCACGGGCGCCCCGCCGCCATGATCGGCCAGCAGCGGCAAATGGCGCTCGGGATGAGGATGATAATCGTAGGGATAGCCGTAGTAGCCGGTTTCCATGTGGTACGAAAATCGAGTGTTCCAACCCAGGCCGTCGTCGGTGTTGTCGTAAGTGAACACATCGTCGAGATCATCCATCGCCGGATCGAGATGATTGCGGGTGCCGGTGCTGTAGATTTCAAGCTGCCGGCCATCGAGCGTCATCCGAACGACGCCGCCCCCTTCCATCGTGATCGTGCTGCCGTCGGCGCCGGTGGCCTTGGGCACACCCTTGTCGCCGACCGACACATAAACGCGGCCATCCATACCCAGCTTCGTACCGGTCACGATGTGATCGTTGAAACCGTAGACCCCGGCGGGAGGCCCGAAACCGTCGGCCAATTCCTTGCGAACATCCGCGACGCCCACGCCCTTCGTGTCTTTGAACATCGTGTAGTGCGGCGCATGCAACACGTAGAGTGCGCCGTCATGCCAAATCAAGCCGAATACCGCCGACAGATGATCGCAGAAGACGGTGCGAACCGGCTGGCCGGTTTTCTTGTCCCAACGGATCAGAATCACTCGGTCGATTTCCTTCGTCGTCGGGCCACGCATGTCCATCGAATCTTCGCCGACGAACAGGTTGCCATCGTCGTCGCAAGTGACCACTGAGGGATGCTCGATCTCGGGAGGCTGAAACAGCAATTCGCATTTGAATCCCGCCGGCACTTTTTGGGCCATTGCGGGAGTCGTGGCGAGCAGCGAACAACCGCCGAACGCGAGGGAAAATGCAAGAAGGCTGCGGTAGGAGCGCACGACGGGCACAAAACGCCGCATGGTCGAGTCCTTGGCGGGGTGGGCAGTAGGCGGGAATCAGGGGCTTGGATGGACCAAGCCCGGCAGGTTGCAACGGCTTTTTATGATAATCAGGAAGTTGCCTGTCGCAAAGCGCCTCGCTAGCCAATGCTTGCGTGGAAGACCGAGCGCCAATCGGCTACTTCTTCGCCGGCTGCTTCAGATGGACATCGTCGAGCTTGTCGACCGACCACAGCAATCCGTGCGTGACCAAATCGAGATAGCGCGGATCGGCGACCGTTTCGTTGTTGTGGCCGATCGTGGTGGCGAACACGCGCGCCCGGCCGTTGTAGAGATTCGTCCAGGCGACGATGTTGTCGGACGTGGTCTCCTTGCCGTTCTTGTCTTTGACCGTTTGCTTGCCGCGGGCTAGGGCATGAGCGGTGCTGAAAAGCTTTCCGATTTTGTTGATATAAAGCTCTTCACGGATCGTGGTCCAGTCCTCCAGGCCTTTCGTGATTGGGCTTTGCTCGTCGATGAACCGGATGGCGATCGGAGCCAGCGGGCCATGCTCGACGGTTTGCAGGCCCGTGAACTCCTGCCACGGTGGAATCCCAGGCAAACCCGCGGCCCGATAGGTGTGCATTCCGCAATGCAGCACGACGGCGGGCAATCCATCGCGATGGGGCTTGAGAATGCGTTGAACGAAGTCCAAGTCTTTGACGCTCCCCGAACATTCGTCATGCACGACCACGTCGAAGCCTTTGGCCCAATCGGGCGAATCGTACACCGGATTCTTGTGTTCCCGCGTAGAAACAGGATCGAAGGCAATCGTCCAAACCACGTTGGCCCGCGAGGAAATTCCTTTGGTGAGAATGTCTTTTTGATGTGCGTAGTCGTGGCAACAGCCGCCGCAAACGAGTAGCGCGCGAATCGGTGGATCGCTGTCGGCGGCATCTGCTCCGTGCGTGCCGAAAAGATTTCCCAATCCGATCAGTAATATCGCTGCGGCAGCAGGGGCAACGGACGGGATGCGGATGGAGTTCATCAATCGTTCTCTCGTGGGACCAACCGTCGGACAGATACCGCCGTTTACTTTGGCCCACCGCGCGGCCCGCGTCAAGCGATTTGACGAACGGCGACGAACGCCCGCGACGAAAGACGCAGATGCCAAGCGTTCCTATCACGGCAAGCAACAGTGCGGATGGCTCTGGAACGGGCGCTGGCGATGGCGTAACGGAGGTATCGGAAAGCGCGCGCACCGCGTCGGACGCCTGTTCGCGCGCCCAAAGAAGTTTGTCGATGTCGATGCGCATTAGGAGCGAGTTTTCGGAAATCGGCGAAATGTCATGAAGCTGGGAAAATCGATACTCCGCGCAAGAACGCGCTGCTATTTGCCATTCCGAGTTTCAATTCGCTTTCGGCGGTTGCCATGTCGCCGAGAATCACGGCAATGTTTTGCGACGATAGGTTGCCGCCGGAACCACCGGCGGCGTTTTCGAGCGCGGCTTGGATCGCGATGAATGGATCGGTCGGGGCGAGTGGCGCCGCCAATGTCGCACTCGTGGCAACACCGCTGGCCGCACCAGAGCCCGATGGCCGGATCGTTACCGTCGATCCAGCGCCGATTGTTAACGAAGTTTGAATGATTTGGCTTGCGGTCAGATTGGCCCCGGTTTGGACGACGGTCGTGCCATTGCCGGTGACTGCGCCGGCCGATTGATTGCCGCTGTTGACCGTCAGCGAACCGCTGTTGGCAATGTTCACCAGATTGCCGCTTGCGGGATTGATGGCCGAACCGTCGGACAGGGCCGACACGGCGCCCGCCAATTGCAACGTGGCTCCGCTGGCGACCGTGGCGTTCACGTTTGGGCCGATCGTGGCCGTGCCGGAGGCGACGCTGAATTCGAGCGTTCCGTGGCTGACGCTGAGTGTGCTTCCGCCGTTCAGCTTCGGCGCGCCGCTGATTTGCAAGAGGCCGGGGCTGCTTTTGACCAGGGCGCTGCTCGCCGTGCAGCTTGGAGTAATTCCACCGATGGTCGCAGGGCCCATGCCGGCGCCGTCGAATGTCAATTGGTTCGTGCCGTCGATGATCACTGGGGCGCTGATCGTCAGGCCCGCGCTCGACGATTGCGTGATTTCGTGCAACGTCAGCGTGCTTGTGCCGGGGTTGCCCGAGGACAAGGTCCAGGAGTTCGCATTCTGATTGACCAATTGGGCGATGACTTCGCTGCTATTCAGATTCACGGTCTTTCCGGCGGCGATGGTCGCCGTGTTGCCGAATCGGGCGACGTCGGCGATGCCGAAGCCGGGCGAGCCGGGTGAGCCATTGTCGCTCCAATTGCTGCCGGCGGTCCAGTCGCTCGCCGTCGCGGCGGTCGTGTTCCAATCGAAGATCGTGCCGGCCGGGGCCGGAAGCAGCAGCGCCAACGTGTTGACGCTGTAGCCTTGCATTGTGAAGTTGCTCAGGTCGGCGATCGGATACGTGTTCACATACGCCGGGCTGGCGTTCGTGTCGGCCGCGTTGATCGTGCTGCCGCTGGTCAATTGGTAGACGGCGAACGAGGTGTAGTTGTAGCTGTTGTTATTGAGCGTGATCTTCGTCGCGATCGGGTTCGGGGTTTTATTCAGCGCGACGAGCACCATTTTTCCCGGCGTCGTTGAACTTGTGCTGGCGTAGATCGAGGTGTCTTGAATGTCGCTATTGGTGGCGCTGATCGAGGTGTCGCCGAACGCGCTCCCCTTGCCGTCGAAGTTGCGATACATTTGCATCGCGCCCAGGATGAACGGCTCATTCGAGGCAAGCGGCCATTCCGCGGCGGAAAAGACTCCCTGCACGCCGAAAATGCCCAGCGCGTCGGCCTCCGCGATCCCGCCCGAGATGTCTGTGCCGCCGCCGTAGTTGTATTCGCTGATCGAGAATTTGGTGCCGGGATAGTTGGCGTTAATTTCGCTCTTGAGCCGGGGGATCAATTGGATGGCTTTGCCGCCGGTCGAGTCTTTCGTGATCCAACTGTTTTCGACATACGTCGGATCCCACAGCGAACGGGGAGCCTGAAGCCGCGCGGCGACGACGCCCGGCGAATTGTCGTCGCCCGTGATCCGCGTTGCCACGCCGCTGGCATTGAGCCCCGTCGCCTCGGGATACCAATGCACGTCTTCGACATCGAGCAGCCGCTTGCCGGCGGCCTGGCTCGCCACGTTCATTTGAGCGAGGTAATACGACAGAAAATCGCCGTAGGCCTTGCCGGTGAACGGATCGGTCGCTTTGTTGTCGGCGTTCGAATCCGTCGCGGCCTGCAAGCTCTGAAAGCCCTCCCAGCCGTAGCTTGCCGGACCAAAGACCAACGCATTCTGGCTGATGCCCTTGATGGCCGTCGAATAGGCGAGGCTCGATTGGATCAGCCCGGCATACGTCGCCGCCGCCGGATGCACTTCCGGATGCGTTGACGACCAAAGATCGGGCTCGTTGTCGAGCGAAATGAAGATCGGCTGGCTGCTCGACGCGGTAAAGCCGTTCGGGAAATTCGACTGGACCCAACTGATGAATTGATCTTGATAAACGGCATTTGGGATGTTGCTCGTGTTGTCGCTGGCCGTCGGAAACTCGGGCACGAAGTTGTGCTGCCCGTTGCTGTTTAGCGATGTCGCCGGGGAATATCCGGGCGCGCTCGGATTGACCTGGACGGTGGTCGGAGTGGCTGCGACGTAGCCGTTGATCGGAATCGTGATCAGCGCCGCGGCATTGATACTCGCGGCATTTTGCAGGATCGGCAGGACGGCAGCGCCCGGAGTGGTCGAGCTGCTGAGATAATCGTCGTTTTCGTAGTAGTAGTCGCTGCCGGCATTCGAGGCGTTGTTGGTCCAGTTGTAGGCGGTCCAGCGATTTCCCCCGGCGTGCTCGAACGTGAGATTCAGGTTTTGATACTGAGTCTGGTTCAGCACGCCATTTACGCCGTAGATGTACGGCGAGATCGACTGCACAGACTGCGTCGGATCAATGACGAAATTGACCGTCTGAGCGATTGCCGAGGATAGAGACACGCACAACAGGGCCAAGCAAAGCGCCGGCCTGAGAAGAGCTCTTCGTATCACGGCGATTCCTCGCAGCGGACGCCCCCGCCGCGATCATTCTCGCTGTTTCGCGCCGGTCGAGCAAGCGAGAGTGAACCGCTACTGCGTCGGCGGTAGCCCAAATGTTCCACCGGGCGTCGTGAAGGCCGGCGCGGCGAATGGGGCCAGGCGGGCTTGAATCTTCGCCAACATCGCTTGCTCGAGCCGAACGTCGCGCCCTTGCGGAATCCAGCCGGCCACAGGGACCGGCGGGTGCGGCGGGGCGCCTGGCGGATTGGCCAGGCTCGGCAGCGGATCGGCAACCCGATCGACCCCTTGATCCCGCATGTTGAACAGCGCCAGGCCATTCACGGCCATCGTCGGCTGCGGCAGGTCTTCCAGTTCCTTGATGACTTGCAAGTCAACCAAGAACGCCCCCTGCACGGGAATCACGCGGATGTAGCAGCGGCGGCGCATCGATTGCATCGTCGATTCCAAGCGATCGCGGAAGGTGAGTATATCCGTGCGCCAGGGTTCCATCAGCGTCGAAGATATCAATGGAACCGTGTCGATGCGGCCTTCGGTGAGAATATCGCCCGCCAGGCGAACCCGCTCTTCATGTTGAATCTTGAAATTCTCTTCGACGACCGCGACGATCTGCTCCCAAGCAAAGTCGAGATCGACGACCGGCACGGGCAACGGATTCGCGAGGCACATCGCCGGCGGGCTGCCGCCAAACGGCGATGTGTATTCCACGCCCGCCGCCGAAACCGGCGCCCCTTGTTGAACTTGCGGAGGGATCGGTTGAATCGTTTCCGTGGGAGCGCTCGATCCAAACGGCGCGCAGCCGCACGCCGCCAACGCGATTAGCGCCGAAATGCAAACGATTGGCCGCATTGATGCGACTCGCCACGAATGGAATAGAAACGATGCCAGAACAGCGAATGAAATGGGGCGGTAGTGTCGCGGAACGAGGCCGATGGTGCAAGAGGAGAGGGCTACGGCTGCGGAGTAGAGGCCAGGAATCGTCTTGCCGAGTTGACGCAGCTTGCCAAGTTGCACAATTTGAGTTTTGCGCGGAACTTTTGCAACAGTGGCGCAATCTAAAGAGCAGTCGAAAAATGGCGGGCTGTGCCGAATCGGCTGCGCGGTCCCGCCCAGGGGAAATGATCGACAAAGGAGGGTTTCATGCTCCGTTCAAGTCGCATTTCGGAACGATTGAAGGCTCAGTCCCAATTGTTGGTGATTCTCGCGTTCATTGGGTCTCTTGCCAGCGCGAATCGTGCCTTTGGCCTGGGTGGCACTTTGAATTCGCCCAGCATTTCAGTCTCCGCGGCCTCGGGTCGAAATGGGGCCGACTGGCTGGCTGTTCTCTCGAACAAGAAATACAAATTCGTCGTTGGCGACTTTATCAATTGGAACACGAATCTTTACTATTCCGGCGACACCGCAAGCCTCAATTCATTTCTGAAAGACCTCGCCGCGGTCGATGGAACGCTCATTCAAATCACGTTTTCGAAGGAGTCGATGACGGCTGCTTCCGCTTTTGGCGGCGATGGAGCTCCCAGCGGGCCGTGCCAATGGAAAATCTTCCACTCGGGCTTCGGGCTCGAAGTGTTCGACGTCACGATTTTCCTGGGCGATGGCAAGATCGATATCAGCCAACTCAACCTGCCGGCCATTCAAAACACGAACATCAAGACCGATCCTAAATCCGCGCCAGCGGCAAAAAAACCATAGCGCTCTGTCGTCCCGTTCGGGCGCGGATCGACTGACACGGCGCTGGTCCTCGCCATTGATCCGGCACACGCAGCACAAACCCTAACCCCCGTAGGTGCCACTATGTCTCGCTCCGATTATCGGCCCATGGCTCTTTCCTTCTTGCTCTTGGGTCTGCTGCTAGCGCCGACGATTGCTCGCGGCCAGGCGGTTTTGATTAACGTCAACCCCGGCGAACGCGTGATTCTGCCGCGGCCGGTGATTATCTGGAACCATCCGCGTCCTCAACCGACGCCGACGCCGGTGCCGGAAAGCACCTACAAGATCAAATCGCTGGACGTGAATGTTCGGCTGAGCGAGCAGGTGGCCAAGGTGCAGGTGAGCCAGTCGTTCGTCAACACCGGCAGCCGGCTGATGGAAGTTTCGCTCGTCTTCCCGCTGCCTTACGACGGAGCGATCGACCAACTCACGCTGTTGATCGACGGCAAGGAAGTGTCGGCCCGATTGCTGCCGGCTAAGGAAGCTCGCAGCCGGTATGAAGAGATCGTGCGCAAGAACCGCGATCCGGCGCTGTTGGAATGGATGGGCACCGGCATGTTTCAAGACGAGCGTTTTCCCGGTTCCGCCCGGAGCCGAGCGAAAGGTGACGCTGCGCTACTCGCAACTTTGTCGCAAAACCGACGGCATTACCGACTTTCTTTTTCCTCTGAGCACGGCCAAGTACACGTCCACGCCGGTCGAGGAAATCAAATTCCACGTCGCCATCGACAGCGAGCAGCCGATCAAGAATGTCTACAGCCCGACGCACTCGGTCGAAATCAAGCGGCCCGACGACAACATGCGGTCGTCAGCTACACGGTGAGAAACGAAATTCCAACGTCCGATTTTCGGCTGTTCTACGACGTCGGCAAAGGCTCGGTCGGCGCGAGCGTGCTGAGTTATCGGCACGACGGTAATGAAGACGGCTATTTCTTGCTGCTGGCCAGCCCGGAGATCAAGGCGGCCGACGCCGCGCGGCCGAAGAAGACGGTCGTGTTTGTGGTCGATCGCTCGGGCAGCATGAGCGGCGAGAAGATCGAGCAGGCGAAGGGGGCCGTGAAGTTCGTGCTCAACAATCTGCGCGAAGGCGACTTGTTCAACATCATCGCCTTCGATAGCGAAGTCGAAAGCTGGAAGCCCGAGTTGCAGAAGTTCAACGACGAAACCCGCAAGACGGCCCTCGGTTTTGTCGAAGGCATTTATGCCGGCGGCAGCACGAATATCGACGGCGCGCTGAAAACGGCGCTGACGCAGCTGAAGGATTCGAGCCGGCCGAATATCGTGCTGTTCCTGACCGACGGCCTGCCGACCGACGGCGAGCAGAACGAGGCCAAGATCGTGGCCAACTCGCGGCAGTACAACAAGGTTCACGCCCGCATCTTTACGTTCGGCGTCGGCTACGATTTGAATAGCCGGCTGCTGGACAAGCTGTCGCGCGAGAATTTCGGTCAGAGCGAATTCGTCCGGCCGAATGAGAATATCGAGACGCAAGTCAGCGCGCTCTATCGCCGCATCGGCGCTCCGGTGCTCAGCGATTTGAAAATCGCTTGGGATATCGACGCGAACAAATCCGACTCCGGCAAGCCGGTGAATCGGGTTTATCCCCGCGCAGGCGCACGATCTGTTTGCCGGCGAACAATTGGTGGTCGTCGGGCGATACAAGAAAGCGGGCGACGGCCAAGGTCAAAGTCTCCGGCAGTGTCGATGGCACGCCGGAGAAATTCGACTTCCCAGCCAATCTCGTCGATCATAGCGGCGACGAAAGTCTGGCGTTCATCGAAAAGCTGTGGGCCGTGCGGCGAGTCGGCGAGATTCTCGATGAAATCGACCTCAAGGGAAAGAACGACGAATTGGTCAAGGAACTGGTGATGCTCTCGACCAAGCATGGCATCATCACGCCTTACACTTCGTTCCTGGCCGATGAAACGGGCAATTCGCGCGACTTCACCGATCGCTTCCGAGCCGCCGATACTCGTCTTGATGCCCTGCGCGAAACTGAAGGCGAGCTGGGCGTCGAGCAAAGGGCCGCGAAAGCCGTGCTGCAAAATGCGGATTCACCCGCCGCGGCGACCTCGGCCCCGATATTGTCAGGGGCCGGTGGATTCCAAGGCTCGCCGCCGGGAGATGCCCAATTCCGGCAGCATGGAGCTGCCGCTCCCGCGTTCTCGTTCAGGCCGAGAACTGCGGGCACGCCGGCGCAAGGTTGTCAAAATCGGGCGCATCAAGCGCAGTCGTTGGCGACGACGCCAAGGAAGAGGCGGCAAAAGACGCCACGAACATCGCCGAAAATGTCCGCCACGTCGGCGCGAAGGTGTTCTATCGCCGCGGCAACCAATGGGTCGATTCCGCCGTCAGCGAAAAACAGCAGAAGGACCCGATCAAGATCGAACGCTACAGCCGCGACTATTTCGACCTGATCGACCGTTTCGGCCACGACGTGGCCCGCTACATGACGTTCGACGAACCGGTGATCGTGGAGATCGATGGGAGGGCGTATTCGTTCTGAGGCGTATCAACAGCATTCGCCGCGCTCGAAATCCGCATCCATGCCCAAGCGCATCTTCAATTCCTCGAATTGGTGAAAATACGCGTCGCTCGAGGAATGGACGTGTTCCGCTTCGGTGATGAATTTCATCTGGTCGTGGCACGGAATGCGCCGATCGTCGAACACATTTTCGAACACGCTTAGATCGTGTCCGTAGGCGATCAATAATTTGTGCTCGTCGAACTGCACCTCGAGCGGCACATGCGGATTCAGCACGGCGATGCCGACGCAGCCGTCGTTCAGCAGTAGTTCCTCGAAATCCCAAAGAATGCTCTTGAGAACCGGCAAGTCGATGTGCTCGCGGTAGAGATCGACGTGCCCGCGCTGCTGGCGGTTGTGGCTCGTCTCGAGCACCACATCGACCTCGACGCCGAGCGGATCGAGCAGGTCCATGAACGTCTCGAACAGTCGTTCGTGCGAAGCGGCGCCCATTAGCACCGGCACGCGGGCCTGGCTCTCTTCATCAAAATAGACGTCGTGCCGATATCCCTCCGACGGCACGACCTGCAAGTCGTACGACGGACGAATCGCGTCGGTCAGTTGGAAGCTGCCGTAGCGCCTCACGCCCAGATGTGCTTCCAACTCCTCCTCCGACAGCCGCTCGAAGCTGCTTGCGGTTCCCACGGGCGTTCCGTCGCGGAAAACGTTACGAAAGAATCGTTTCAAAAAGCCCATCGGCGATCTCGATACTGCTTGGTGTTCCGCGGAAAGCGTCGGTCGTTGGTAGTGGGTCGTGGCCGGCGTGTCCCGAGAAGCTGCGCGGGTTAATCCTGGTTGAATGCATTCCTGTCGCTTCTGTCAGAAAAACCTAGGTCATGGTTTTTCGGACTCGACCCTTTGCATTCCGCAATTTCCGGGCCATCGCTGAGTCGCTTCCCCGCAGGGCCGGCATATTCGTTTCGCCGTTCGTCGGGCTCGCGGATGAGCCATCGTTTGGAGCCGCAAGACGAGTCGAACACTGCCCTGAATTCTTCTCCCCAGTTAATGTAGCACTCTGCGATGCCCGGGGACGGATAGAGCGCGAATCGACCGAGAAAACTTGCGGTTTTCGCGGCGAATCTGCCCCGATCACGGCAACTCTGACCGCGTCAAACTCCGCGTCGCCAGCGTGAAATGCCGAGACCGCAAGGTTGGCTCGTGCGTCGCTGTGCGCACTCTCCAAGTTGCGACAATGCAACACGACCATCCAAAGCGCGGTTGCCATGAGGGGCCGGTTTCGGGTAATGGTTGTAATCCCCGCTAGTTACCGCGATGGTGATTATTTGCAACCCTCGCGGCGATGCTTGCTAGCTCGCTTGCAACCAGGAATCCCACCGATGCGCAACTCGAACTTTTTACAGCTTTACCATCGCTCCAGCGCACTGCTGGCAGCATCGATCCTGGCGGGCTTGACCGTTTGGGCCGGTTGTTCCGCCGCCGAATCGGCATCGACGACGACCGACGCCGCGCCCGCGCCTGCGAAATCGGCGCCTGCCGTTGCCGTCGATCCAGATCCCGCCCCGCCGGTCGATAATTCGCAGGACGGCTGGTTTACGATGTTCATCGAGGGAAATAAGGTCGGCCACGGACGAACTCTCACCAAACGGCTCGTCGACCACGGCCAAGACCTGAACCAGGTCGAGGAAGAGGTCCATTTTTCCGTCACCCGCAACGGCCAACCGAGTGAAGGGCGGATCGTATCGACGGGAATCGAGACGCCGGCCGGTCAACTGCTGCGATTCCGGACCGAGATCGAGTCGGGCTCCGCCCCCATCGTTACAACCGGCGAAGTCCGCGACGGCGAGATGAGTTTTCAGACGATCTCGACCGGCGCCGTTGCGCGGACGTCGATACCGTGGTCGCCCGGCGTCGGCGGCTTCAAGGCCACGGAAGAGTCGCTCACCAATCAACCGATGCAACCCGGCGAACATCGCGAATTGCAGGGGCTCATGGTCGGATTCAATCAAGTCGCCAAGATCGAGATGGTCGCGGGCAATTATGAACCGACGACCATGCTCAACCATTCCGAAGAATTGTTGCGGATTCAATGGACCGCGACATTGCCCAAGGGAAACGTCATCGGCGCGATTTGGTGGACCAACCACGATGGCCAGGTGATGAAGACCCAACTTGACGCACTGCACCAAGTGACCTACCGCACGACTCGCGAGATTGCTCTCGCCGAAGGCGGGCCGCCGCGATTCGATCTATTGCTCTCGACCACGATCCGCGTCAACCGTCCGCTGCCGCAGCGGAACCGAACCCATCGGGTGCGCTACCGCGTGCAGTTGGAAAACGCCGACCCAAGCCGCGTGTTTGCGTCCGGCCCGTCGCAGCGAATCACGCCCCTCGATCCGCATACAGCGGAGATTGAAGTTCAGGCCGTTCGGCCGGCCAAAGCCGCCGACCCATCCGCCGCCGCGGCGACGGAGGCAGTCGTCGATCTAGCGCTTGGCCCCTCGGCGTCCGGGCCGCTGCACGGCGGGCCGCCCATCGACGAAGACCGCCGGGCGAATAGCATCGTCCAAAGCGACGATCCGCGGATCGTCGCGTTGGCGCGGCAGGCCGCCGGTTCCCGGACCGATCCGTGGGAAGTGGCCGTCGCGCTGGAGAAATTCACGCACGACTACATCACCGGCCGGAATTATTCCAAAGCGTTTTCCTCGGCCGTCGAAGTGGCCGAAAGCCGAGAAGGGGCCTGCACGCAACACGCCGTGTTGCTCGCCGCCTTGGCCCGCGCCCGAGGGATTCCGACGCGCGTGGCGATCGGCCTGGTCTACACCGAAAGCACGCCGGGCTTTGCGTTTCACATGTGGAACGAAGTCTGGATCGCCGATCGCTGGGTCCCCTTGGATGCGACGCTTGGCGAAGGCGGAATCGGCGCGGCCCATCTGAAATTGGCCGATTCGAGTCTCGCCGGCGAAGCCGCCTACAGTTGCTTTTTGCCGGTGTCGCAAGTCATCGGTCAGATCAAGATCGAGATATTGGAAGTGGAGTGAGGGGCAGGGGCTAGCGGCTGCGGACTAGGACGCAATCTCCGCCACCAAGCGCTCGATGTCCGCCTCGTTGCAATAAGCGTGCGGGCTGATTCGCAAGCCGCCGCCGCGGACGCTGAGCACCACGCCGCGCTCCAGCAGTTGCCGCCGCACCTGCTGCAAATCGCGGCCGGGGAGATCGAATCGCACGATGCCCGATTTGTGTTCCGGCCGGTCGCGATGACTGGCGATGACCGCGCCGATTTCCGACAAGCGACGGCAGGCAAGATCCGTCAGCGCCAGAATTCGCTCGCTAATTGCCTCGGCGCCGAGTTCCAAGAGCAGTTCCACGCTTGCCGCCAGGCCGAGAAAGCCGACCATATTGGCCGCGGCCCCTTCGAATCGGGCGGCGGTTTTTTTCAAATCAATTTCAATTCGTGTGTAGTCGGAGGCATGAACCATGCTCCCGTGACCGATGCAGCAAACGCGCAGGCGATCGAGATGCTCGCGCGCGATGTAAAACAATCCCGCCGCTTCCGGCCCGAGCATCCACTTTTGTCCTCCGGCCGCGAGAAAATCAATTCCCACCGAACGCACATCGACGGGAAACGTGCCGAGAGCTTGAATCGCATCGACGAAAAACAGCGATCCGCGGCGATGGGCGATCTCCGCGATCGCCCGCAAATCATTTCGCCAACCGCTGGCATAACCGACCCAACTGACCGTGACGATCCGCGTCCGTTCGTCGCAGGCATCGGCCAGCCGGTTCAGATCGATGCGGCCGTCGTCGGTCGGCACGCGCCGGGTTTCGACGCCGCGATAGGCCTGATTCATCCAGGGATAAAGATTGGCCGGAAATTCATCGGCCAGCGTGACCACATTGTCGCCCGGCCGCCAGGAAAAGCCCTCGGCAACGATGTTGATCCCTTCGGTCGTGCTGCGGACTAGGGCAATTTCCTCGGGCGTGCCGCCGACAAGTTCGGCGGCCATCGTCCGTAGCGATTCGTACCGCGCCTTGCATTTCAGCCAGGAAGCGACGCCGTTTTCCGCCTGATCGCGGGCCCAAGCAACCACCGTGTCGGCCGTCGGACCCGGAAGCGGCGAGACGGCCGCGTGGTCGAAATAGGCCCATTGCCTGACGACCGCCATCTGGCTGCGAAACCGCTCCCAACGTGAATCAGCCAAAAGCTCGCCGGACATGGATAGCTCCGCATTCGAATCGTCGGGAAAATCGTCATGGAAACGGCCATTATAGGGTTCCCAGTGAGGTCGCAGGAACCGAATCCAACCCGCAATCGCCCGATTTTGATCCGGTGGCGGCCGAATAAGGGCTCCAGACTCGTTTTCTTCACCGTACCCCTTTGGCTGCAACCATTTGTCCGATAAGCTGTTGTCCTGCTGAGCCGCCCAGGATCATAAATCAGGAAAATCAGGGGGATTGGGCGGGTGAAACTGGGCGGCCTTGAACTATACTGGGAAAGCTTGCATAACGTGGAATATCTTTGAATTGGACAGCCCACTCGCGGCAACGATTTGGTCGGACCTAGCCGATTTCTTATCTAAGCCTCATCCCCGTTTTGCAAATGTCCTGTGAGCCGGCAGCCGCGAGGTAGCACCTGATGGCCAAAATTTTGACCGTGCTGGGGATGGTGATCGCCGTCCTGGTGCTGGGCCTGTTCGCGCTCGATCTGGCGATCAAAATCCCCTTCGAACGGGTCAGCGTCGCGATGGATTGCGTCGCGATCGTCGGCGCTGGGATTCTCGGCTATTTGAGTTGGTCGACTTACAAGGAACAGGTGTAGGCGCGAGGGACGCGGGGCGAGGGACTAGTGAATAGGGTCGTAGGGTCGGCGCCCTGAGGTAGCGGAATTTGTGAAAATTCCGTCAAATGCCCGAACGCCGGCCGGGTTTTCACAAACCCTGCTACACGATCAAGCGGCGCGGAGGATTGAGCCGGCTGATTGCGGCGCGACAGGCGCGGCGAGACGCGCCACGGCGTTGCCGATCGTCAGAACTTGCAACATTCCGCTGCTTTGCCGGCGCTCGACATGGCGCAAAATGCTCGGCAAGCCGCCGAGCCGACTTGAGCCGGAATTCGCCGCGATGGCCGATGCGTCGATGGCTACGTGCAGCGGCGTGTTGTCGCGCGTGCAGCGATCGATTGCTCGACGGACTTCCATCACCGTCAGCCATTCGGCTACTCGGCTTCCGCCGGTCAGTCGCAAATCGATGGCGACGCGCCACAAACCGTATCGCAATTGCGCGGGACCGCTTGCTCTGTGGCGCGAGCGGCGGCCGCGAGTTGCGCCGTCGTCGGTGCGAACCGCCGTGATTCCGTATTTCACAAGCAAGTCGGGCGACAATTCGGGGGCCGCGTCGGTGAGCGCCAAGGTCGTAATCGGGATGCCCTGTCGTCGCGCTGCCGACGTGCGACCGACGATTTCCGCCACCATTCGGCTGCGACCCGGCGCCGTTCCGGTCCACGCCGGATCGACGCGCAACGCCGCTTCCTGTCCGCTGCCCGCCGCCAGTGCCTGCGCGACATTCGCGTCGTTGGCCGGGTCGCTGGCAAACCAGGTAACGGGCTGGTCCGCCGCAGCGAAAAGCTCCATCAGTCGCCCGACCGTCTCTCGTTCGGCATCGTTCGAGCGTCCGCCATGCGCCGCGATGGCTGGCAAATCGATCGAAACGGATAGAACCGCGCCAAGAGGTTGAGCACGCATCTCAGAACGTCTCGCAGGATCGGTCGGAAGTTGAACCGGTTGTACGGGCAATTCCTTTTGGAACCGCCTGACAGAAATTCGACTTTTTGGCCCGGCCGCCTGCACCAAAACGAACCGTGGCCAATCAGGCTGCCTCGCTTGTCGGCTCGATGAGAAACCTTGCCGCTCATAACGATATTGCGGCCCGCTTCTCGGCTTTTTCGTCTCTTCGTTCTTCGTACCTCAAGCCTGTAGCCTCAAGCCTCAAGCCTTCCGTCCGCGCGCAGCAAGGCCGCGGTGATTGCGCACCGCGGCCATTGCGCGAGTGGGTTGTCACATCGACACGCAAAACGCAGTTCGTGCGCCACCGCCGCCCGTAGGAGTTGGCAGTGTTCGTGTTTTCCGCACTGCATCAATCCTTACGCAGCCAAAGGGCCGTGACTAAACCGCACGGCTGGTTGCGGCCGCGACTGAAGCATCCAAGCTTCAATCACGTCCGCCCGAGTCTTCCAACTCCGCTCGTGACGAGGGCACGCGACCCGGAAAGGTCCCACTCACGCCCTATTGACGAGTGTCGTACTCACTCGAAGCACGGTGGATACCGTGTGACAAAAATCCTTCGCTCGCGCTTCAGGCTTCCCTTCCCTCGCTAACGCTTCGGGTTGGTGTTCCCTTCGCTTGCGATTCAGGCTTTCGTGTCACGGTCTCCTCCAGCTTCGAGCATCGGCGGCAGCGCACTGGGTTATCATCCCCACGGGGAAGCCCACTTTTACCCACACTGTGAACGATGCACGATCGGTTTTTGATGCAACGTTTTTCATCGCCAACTCTCACGCATCGTTCGGGCTCTACCTTGATAACCCCAAGGTGAGCGGGGAAGGGGCCTGAGGATCCACGACTCGGTTCTCACTACCTCGGTCTGTTTTGCGGCTGTACGAGCGGCAAACAGTTGGGCCAGCGCTACGAAGAACGCGAACTGCCGTCAACAGCAGCCCGATTTCAACATCGCACAGCATGAGGGACTAGCGTTGCTTTTGGACAGGAACAACCGCCGGCATCGCGTTTTACGGGAGGCTTGAGGCGGAAGGCTTGAGGTTTGAGGCTTGAGGACGCGCAAGCGGCCGCTGCGCCTTCTTCGTACCTCAAGCCTGTAGCCTGTAGCCTCAAGCCTAGCCTCAAGCCTCCCGCGTCGCCTCTCACAAGTGCCTCGATCCGAGTCGTCTACGGCTTGTGAATATGCCATAAGTGGTGGCCCAATTTCAAGCAAAAAAGCGGAGCCTCTAGCCACTGCCGTCGCGCCGCGCAAATTACGGGTATTGGCCTTTGTCGTAGAAATAGACCGCGACGCCTCGCACCGTGCATTCGACCGTCACGAGGATGAACTCATTCGCTTGGCCGTGGCGGACGAATGGCGTGATGTCGAAATCGGCGGTGGCGCCCATGTAGGGATTGGTGCGCGGAATCCAGCGGCCGTTGATGAGCAAGCCGCGGACGTGCGTTCCTTCGGTCGCAACGTGAAACACGACGTTGCAGCCCGGCGGTGCATCAGGAATCGCGACGGATCGGCGGGCCATGGTTGCCTTCAATTGGCCGGGGAGCTTGATCGGCGCCGTGAAGTGAAGTGCGTCGGTCGACGGGTTCCAATCGCCGGCCAGGCTGAACTTCTCGCGCGGCTCTGGTGTAAAGGCCAGCCACGCGCCGACGCGCACTCCCATCAGCGAATGAGTTCCTCGCACTTCGATCGCCAACAGATGCGTCGAACCGGGACGCAAGGCGCCGTTGAAATCGAGATCAGCCGGTCCGTCGCCATGCCCGTCCCAAGCTTCTTTGCCGTCGAGGAATAGACGGCCGGTGTCAACCAGCGATCTCGCCCCGTCGGTCAGCAGCCAGAAGGCAATTCGGCCCGGCTTCCAATTCACCGGGACCGTGATTCGCTTTCGCAGCACGGCGCGATGGATGTTCCGGTGCGGGCCGATGTTCAATATGCCGAGCGACGTTTTCTCCCACGTCGAATCATCCGTCTTCTCGCCGACCAGCGGCGTGACGTCCGACTTCAGATCGTCGAGCGGCAGCAGCGACCAATCGGCCGTCAAATCGAGCGCGGTTTTCTGTTCGAGCGGAGCCACGGGCGGTCCGACGTCGGCCGTGCCGCGCCACCAATTGCGCTGGAGCGTAAACCATCGCAGCGGAGCTTGCGACAGATCGCCGCGCGGAGTGAGAAAAACTCGCGTTTGCCAGGCCGTGAATTTCAGGCTCGAAATCTTAAAACCGGCTGCGGCCTGTTCAACGGGCACCGCGACATCGCTGCCGACCTCCGTGCAGCTTGCCGGATTCAGGCCGTCGCGGAATTTCAATTCGGCGGTGGCGTCTTTGGGGCTTTCATTCCACATCGTCCATACGTCGTACAAGCCGTTGTTGCTGACGAAATGATTCATCAGCACGCCCGAAGCCGTGGCATTCGATGGTTGAACGCCGGCCCAATGCAAGATCGCGCCCAACACGCGCATCGTCGCCTCGCCATTGCCGATGCCTCGATCATGAGCAAACTTGACGCCCAAATGAATGATCGTTCCTTTGCCGATACGTCGCATCCCAGCCGCCACGCTGCCGTCGGCCCAAAGGATCAAATCCTGGCAGTCGGCGCGTTCTTTTTTCAGCGACAGCCCGTTGCCGCCGCGAACCTCGCTCCAATCGCCGACGAAAATATGCTGCCCGGCGGCGGGACGCAGTTGCCGCGAGTTATGAACCTGCCCCTCGGCGTCGTGCGGGTCGATCGACGTGACGGAATACCCCGTCAGCTTGGAAATTGGCCAGGCGTCTTTTTCCGCGGAAGTGTGCCGGCCGGTTTGGACGTAGGTGACGAAAATGCCGCCGTCGCGGACATAGCGCTCGATGCCGTCGAGCAACGGAGTATCCATGATCGTCGTATTTTCGTCGATGATGACGCGGTATCGCTCGGCATTGCCGCTGCCGGCGCCGCCGCCCGCGGAAAAATCGCTCTCGTCGAGCAGATCGCGCGGATATTCGGTTCGCAGCAGATCAGCTAGCCGCCACTGCCACTGTCCGCCGCGCAGCACGGTGTTCGGATCGTAACCCCAAGGGAAGCCGATCAGCCGCAACACGCGGTCGCTATTGAGCAACCCGATCTGTGCGTTGGGCGAATGATATTTGCCGATCAAGTGCCACAGCGGCTGGCTTTCGGAGAAGTATTTCTTGACCTCCGGCTTCCACAGCACGTCGCCGATGTGAATGAAATAATCGACGCCTTGCGTTCCCTCCGTGATCCAGCGGCCCATGAACCGTTTGAAATCGGGCAGATCGACCGCGTCGCTGCCCGGCTCGCAGTCGGCCGGCAATCGCGCGCCGTTCATCACCAGCGTGTTGTAGTCGTTCCAAAATCCGGCCATGGCGCCGGTGTCGTGAAACACGCCGCCGAAATCCTGGCAAGCATGTTTCACGCCGGCCGCGTAATCGGTCGGGCTCATGAACACGATCGGTCGATCGGGATCGACTTGCCGGATTCCCTGCGCATAGCGATAAACGGTCTGCTCGCGAATCCAGGCGATCCAGTCGGAGAAATCGGACCAGCGGGCGTTCAATTGCGGACCGAGATTCGGATATTCGGCCGGCGGCGATGGCGACAGATACGCGCGATAGACGATGCAGCCTTGCGGAAGCATCAGCGTCAGCGAGTTTGCGCCGTCTTTGAGGAACTTCGACACTTCGAGCATCGCCCAATGCCCTTCCTCGCGCCGCACGGGAGATTCGATGATCGGCTTGCCATTCACGAAGACCAAGACATCGTGCCGACGCTCGGCGTTGGGCCGAGTGTCGTTCAAGTCCCACAGATAGAGCCACACTCGCGGATGGGCGGCGCGCCAGGCGGCGTCGATCGTCACTTGCCGGCGGAACACGGCCGGTTTGCGCGGCAAGTGAACGATGATCTGATGGCCCGGCGCGACGATCGTGGGCCACTTCGCATCATCCAAATCCGGCGCGGCCGACGATGCCTCGAACGGCGCTTCGTAACTGATCTTCCATGTGCCGGCCAGGTCGATGGCCGTCGGCCCCCAGCCAAGAAACGACGCCAACTCCGGAACATGCACGTCGTCCCACGAAGCAATTGCGTCTGCCTTGCCGGTATAGCGTCGCGAGACATCGGCGAGCGCCGGATAGCGGGTCTTGAGAAACTTGCGGTAGCTCTTGTCGGCATCGGGGCCGAAGTCGATGAGCTGATCGCAGGGAGAATGGCTCAATTCGCCGTGCGGTTCGAGCCAACTCGTGATCGTGTCGGAATAGGGAGCGACCGCTCGCATGACTTTTTGAATTTGCGCGAGTTGAATATCTTGCGCTTGCGGCGAGCACCAGGCGAGGATGTCGTTGATCCCGAAGTTGACGATTCCATACCACGCGCCGGCGTATTGCGGCTGATGCTGCGTGACCTGTTCCGGATAGCGGTTCAGAATCCAACGCGGATCGCCGATCGAAAGATTGATGCCCACCGGCAACTGCAGCGAGTTCGCCTGGCGCAGGGCCCAATCCCAGTCGGGCACATTGTTGATCCCTTCGGCGGTGCCGACGCTATTGGGCGTCGTCCAAAGGACGATGCCGCTGTGGCCCGAGTCTTTGGCAAACTTGAAATCGCCGGCCGTGTCGTAATTGTCATCATCTCGGCCATCGGCAAGACGCGGCCGCATCCAAGGGGCGTAATAGAACCGGAAGCCGTGGCGATCCCAACGGTCGAGATACATTGGCACGCGCGTTTCGGCGACGGACGATCGCGCAACTACGCCGGCGGGCAATTGCTCGGAATAGATCGCGGCGAGCGCGCGGCTGCTTGGCGCGGCGAAGATGAATACGGTTTTGGCGCCGCGAACGGCGGCAATGCTTCCTTGTCCAGCGATTTCGCTCGCCGAGATTTTTCCGCGCGAGGTCGCAAGCTCGACGCGCTTCGTGCCGCCGAGGAGATCCAAGTCGGAAAGAAACTTGGCCGGCACCAGTCTTGCTTTTTCTTCGGAATCACAGCGGATTTCCAACACCGACGCCGAAGCATCGGCCGACTGCCGCAGCGCGCCGCTCAGCGTGCCGTAGCCGCGAAGCCGCACTGCCGGCAAGTCTTGCTCGACTGGCCAGGCCGGCGGCGGTTCGGCACTCGCGAATTGTAGTCCAAACGCAATTGTTCCAGCGAGAACGAATACCCGCACCGTCGCGACCAACGAAATGAACTGCACCAGGGCTCTCCGATACTGAATGGACCGTTTGACGACACCCACTCATTATCGTTTGGCCGGACTGTCGTCAAAAGATCCTAAGCAGCCTTTTTCTCGGTTTGCACGTCGGCCGAATCGGGCGGCCGAGTTTGCCGCTTGAAGCAGCGGACGCATGGCTGTTGATTGCCACGGGCGATCCCCAGCCACGGTCGAGCGACCCCATTCCTCGATTCGGACTGACTCCGGGGCTCACGCCGTTTTCGGCCGAGAGCACCAGTTCGTTGAACACGCCGCCGGCCGCGACCAATTCATCATAACTACCGACTTCCGCGATTCGGCCGTCGTCGAAGACAAATATCCGGTCGGCGTCGCGCAGGGTCGTGAGACGGTGGGCCACGAGAATCGTGGTTCGATCGCTGCTCGCCATGCCCAGAGCTCGTTGCACGTTGCGTTCGCTGATGTTGTCGAGCGCCGAGGTGGCTTCGTCGAGAATCAAGATCGGCGGCTGCTTCAACAGCACGCGAGCCAAAGCTAATCGTTGCCGCTGCCCGCCGGAGAGATTTTGCCCGCGTTCGCTGATCGTGGCGTCGTATTCGCCCGGCATTTGGCGGATGTCTTCGTGTAAGTTAGCCATTTCGGCAACGCGGCGAATGTCGTCGGCCGACGCGTTGTCGGTGCCATAGGCGATGTTGTCGGCGATCGTGCCGGAAAACACAAACGGCGATTGGCCGACGTAGCCGAATAGCCGGCCGATGTCGCCTCGCGAAACCGCATCCACCGGCACGTCGCCGATCAACAGGCTGCCGTCGCAAGGATGAATCAGCCGCAGGAGGACTTTGAGAAACGTCGTCTTGCCGCTGCCCGATCGTCCGGCGATGCCGATCGTTTCGCCATGCTGGATCGCCAGCGAGATACCGTGCAAAGCCCTACGGTGTTCCTCCTGGCGAGTCAAATACTCAACCTGCAAATTGTTCGCCACGATGGCCGGCCGAGTGCGGATGATCGCCGGCGCTCGAGTGGGCTTCGTCGAAAACGACCGGTCAACCGGTTCACGGAGCAAATCGAGAAGATCGCCGACGAGCAGACTCGCTTCGTGGCCTTCATCGAGCAGGCGATGGAGCTCGCTCATCGGGGCCATCACGCTGAGAAACAACATCGAGAAGGTAAACACCTCGCCGGTGGAAATCCGTCCGATGATTGCCAGATAAATGGCGGTGCCCACCACGCCGACGTGAAACAATCCTTCGCAAACCGCCTTCGCCCCGCCGAACATCGCCATGTACACGGTATGCCAGATCTCTTCGCGCCGCCGGTTCTCGGTGGCCACCGACAGGCGCTCGATCTCATGGTCATGCGTGTCGGCGGCTCGGACGTATTCGATGCCGCTCAATTGCTCGACGATCGCGCCGTCGATTTCTTCGTTGGCATGCATCAAGTCGATGCGAACGCCCTTTTGCGAAATGATTTGCCGCGCGGTCAGAAACAGCGACACCGGAATGATGCCGGCCATCACGGCTCCCAACATCGGCTCTTTATGAATGACGGCCGCCAGTGCAAAGAGGCCGGTGAAGAGTGCTGGAAAGAAATCGAGGAAATTGACCTGCAGGAACCGGACGAGCCCTTCGACGTTGCGCGAGATTCGGCCATGCAAAGTGCCCAGTTTCTCGCGCGAGACGGTGCTCAAGGGAACGGTCATCAAGTGCGACACCAACTTGATGTTCATGTCCTGGCGAACATTGCTACAGGCGTACGCAACCAAATAGCGCCGCCCGACGTTAAGCGTCTCGCGCAACAAGTAGGCGGCCGCCATGAAACCCAGATACCATGCGGCAAACACGAACACCTTGTGCCGCGGCAACGACTGGTCGGCATAACGCACGACTTCGTCAACCAGCCCGCCCATCAGAAACGGCACGACCGTGTTGCAAGCGCTGCCGATCGCCATCAGCAGCGCGGCGCCGATCAGCGCCCAGCGATACTTCCGGGGAATGAGGCCCCACACTTGTCGCCCGCGCACGGCAATGATTCGCAATTCCGCGAAAATACCTTGGTAGCGTGATTCGGCGGATGTCTCGGAGGTCGCGATAGCCATTTCCGTGTGGCTCGGTGAGCCTGCTCCGTCAAGGTTCGAGAGTTATTCGCCTGAGCGTGTTTTCCAGGCATTCTCTATGCCAAAAGCTCCGATGGTTGCCGTCGGACTGAATTCGGATGGCGAATACGACCGTAACCGCGTGCAGTTGGTCGATTTGGCCGCATTCACGCGATGTGGACCAGCAGATCGAGAAAAGGCCGAAAATCCGCTGTTTTTCAGGCAAGCTACATAATTGAGCGGCCGTCGCCTTGGTGGAATGCATGCCGAGCGCTCGCTAAATGTCCACGCTGGGCGTCGGGCGTTCGGTCATTGGCTCGTTGACCAGAGTGCTTCGCAATTACCGATCAAAGCACCTACTTTACGCCGCCTGCGAGGGCGATTCGGTTCGAGCATCACGCCAGAATGGCCTCATCGTGAGAGCAATAGGACGAGAACCCGCTCGTGCCATCGATCGATTTGCTATAATAACCGGTTTTCCGGGCCTCTCGACCCGTACAAGCGACCAAAGTTCTTCGCGGAGCGAAGTTAACGGTCGTAACGAGCGCCGATTCAAAACGGCCCAGAAGCCGTGTTTTTAGGCGCGGACACGTCTGCCTTCAGTAGCGGCAGGCAACTTCGATTCTTGTTTGGCACTAATGCTGCATTAACTGGCACGGTTTCAGTCAGTCAACTTCGCAACGCCGCGCCTGGCCGAAACGACGGAGACGACACAACCGCATCACGGAACCCGCCGACGAATCGGCCGACTCACGAGAGACCTGCATGGCTACCGATTTTGTCACGGCTCCTTCGCCAAATGCCGCCGATTCGCCGGAAGCCATTCCGCTCTTCTTGCTCGATTCCACCGCGCCGCTTCAAGAAGCCCCGTTCAGCTTGGAGCATCTCGAAACACATGCCCGGGCGCTGGCCGCCCGTCATGCGATCGTGCCGTCGCATCATAAAGATGCCGAGCTTTGGCAACGCTTCGAATCGAATCGCGAATCGCTGGAGGCCGCCTACGATCAAATCGTCGCAGCGGTCGGCAATGGCGAAGAAATCACGCCCGGAGCCGAATGGCTGCTGGACAATTTCTATGTCGTGCGCGAGCAACTGACGGAAATCACACAAGACCTGCCGCAGCGATTCTATCGCGAGTTGCCCAAACTGGCCGGCGGCGTTTTGGCCGGTTCTCCGCGCGTCTATGCCTTGGCAATTGAGATCATCGCGCACACCGACAGCACGCTCGATGAACCGATGCTGGCTCGTTTCATCAAGGCCTATCAGGAAATCACGCCGCTCAGCATGGGCGAAGTGTGGGCAGTGCCGATCATGCTCCGGCTGGGGTTGGTCGAAAACCTGCGTCGCTTGGCCGACTCGATCGTCGAAACGCAATGCCATCGACGCTGTGCCGAAGCCTGGGCCGACGAAATCATCGAGAATCAACCCGACAATGCGCCGGGGCTGCTGGCGGAACGCACCCGACACTTGCCCACGCTGGCCGCCCCGCTCGTGGCTCACCTCGATCAACGGTTTCGCGATCAGGGACACGATCTTTCCGTCTGTTGGCATTGGCTGCACGAGCATTTGGCGGATCGGGGCGGCTCGATCGATGAAATTGTCCGACAAGAGCATCAGCGGCAAGCCTGCGCTCAGGTGTCGACCGGCAATGCCATCACCAGCATGCGTCTGATCTCGGCGCTCGATTGGACGGCGTTTTTCGAGGAGATCAGCCTCGTTGAACGCGAATTGCGCCGCGATCCGGCCGGCGTCTATGGGCGAATGGATTTCGCTACGCGCGACCGCTATCGGCATGTCGTCGAGAGCTTGGCGCGACGGTCGCGACTGCCGGAGGTCGAAGTGGCGCAGCGTGCGGTCGTCGAGACGTTTCAAGCAGCAAAAGATCCCGCGCGGACACATCGGTTACTACCTGATTGACGACGGCCGCGCGGAGTTCGAGGCCAGTCTCGGCATGGATCGAACGCCCCTCGCTCGATTCCAACGGTCGCTTGCTCGACATCCGGGCCGCGTCTATTTCGGCGCTCGCCGCGCTGTGGATTGGTGTGTTTGCCGCCGTCGAAGCTTATGGAGCGTGGCGCGGTGCTCCGGCGGGCATTTTGGTTCTGTTGGCGGTTCTCGCCTGGATTCCCGCGAGCGAAGTGGCCGTCGCGATCGTCAATTATTTGACGTCGCTCATCTTGTCACCTCGCGTGTTGCCGAAAATGGATTTCAAAGACGGCATACCTGCCTCGGCGCGGACAATCGTCGTCGTGCCGTCGCTATTGCTGTCGCAGGAGTGTTTGCGCGGGCTGCTGCAACGATTGGAAATTCATTATCTCGCGAATCCCGATCCGGAGCTTGCCTTCGCGCTGCTCACCGATTTTGTTGAACGCGCCGCAACAAGAAATGCCGGAAGACCGGGAACTGTTGGCGGCGGCCCTCGAAGGAATCCGAGAATTGAACCGTCGCTATCCCGAAGGAGGAAAGACGCGATTCTGGCTGTTTCAACGCGGCCGGCGCTGGAATCCGCTCGAAAACAAGTGGATGGGTTGGGAGCGAAAGCACGGCAAGATTTCCGAATTCAATCGGCTGCTGCGCGGTGCGACCGGCACGACCTATCTCGTACCCGCGCGGGCGCCAAGCGATTTGGTCAACGTGCGATTCGTAATCACGCTGGACGCCGACACACAGCTTCCATTGGGAACCGCCCGACGATTGGTGAGCGCGATCGCGCACCCGCTCAATCGGGCGCGGCCGGGCTCGCGGCCGGCGAGCATCGAGCGCGGCTATACGATTCTCCAGCCGCGGATTTGCATCAGCCCAGTGAGCGCGAATCAATCGCTGTTCGCGCGGGTCTTTTCCGGCAATCCGCATCTCGACCCTTATGTCACCGCGGTGTCGGACGTTTATCAAGATGTGTTTGGCGAAGGCAGTTTCACGGGCAAGGGAATCTACGATCTGGCGGCCTTTGAGATCGCCACGGAGTCGGCCTTTCCGGCGAACCACATTCTCAGCCACGATTTGATCGAAGGCTGCTTGGCGCGAGCGGCGCTGGTGACCGACGCGGAGCTGATCGATGCGATTCCCGCGCAGTATCACGCATTCGCGCGCCGTCAGCATCGTTGGGTGCGCGGCGATTGGCAGTTGCTGCGGTGGCTGTTTCCCGTCGTGCCGACCGTCGATGCGACGCGGCGCAATCCGCTGAGCCTGGTGTCGTGGTGGAAGATTTTCGACAACTTGCGGCGCAGCCTTGTCCCGCCGAGCTTGTTGTTGCTACTGGCGGCTGGCTGGCTGGTGTTGCCCGGACCGGCTTGGGTTTGGACGATGTTGGTCGTGTTCGTGTTGGCGATGCCGCTATTGATTCAATGCGGCGCAGCTCTTGTTGGGACGGCCTCGCGACGTATTGTGGCGGCAATACGCTCGCGACGTGGCCGGGCAACTCGGCTTGTCGGCCGTTCAGACGCTCTGCTCGCTGGCCTTCTTGCCGCACCAGGCCTATTTAATGGCCGACGCAATCAGCCGAACCGTCGTGCGAGTGTTCATCACTCGCCGCAATCTGCTGGAATGGGAGAGCGCCTACGTCACCGAGCAAAAAACGAAAAACACGCCGCGGTTTTACATCGAAAGCATGTGGTTCGCGCCGGCGTTCGCGGTCGTTATCGCGGTGGCAATGGCAATCCACGGCGGCTTGTTAGGGAATTGGGCATTTTGGAGTGCGCTGCCTTTGATGCTGCTGTGGATCGGCTCGCCCGCGCTGGCTTATTTGCTGAGCCGGCCGTTTCGCCGCGTCCCCTTGCCGTTGACCGACGAAGAGCGGCGAGAACTCCGCCTGGTGGCGCGGCGAACGTGGCTGTTCTTCGAAACGTTCGTCGGGCCGGAGGATCACTGGCTGCCGCCCGACAATTTCCAAGAATCGCCCAAGCCGGCGATCGCCCATCGCACGTCGCCGACGAACGAAGGGCTGTTGCTCGTGTCGGCCTTGGCGGCGCGCGATTTCGGCTATTTGGGCATTCACGATTTGGCCGGCTGGCTGGAGCGAAGCCTCGATAGTTGGACGAAGCTCGAACATTATCGGGGCCATCCCTATAACTGGTACGACACGCAAACGCTCGCGCCGCTGCCGCCCGCTTATGTTTCGACGGTGGATAGCGGCAATCTGGCGGCGTGTGCCTTGACCGTGCGGCAGGGACTGTTGGCGCTGCGGCATGAACCGCTGTTGCGCCGCGCCAATCTGGCCGGATTGAGCGACATGCTGTTGCTCTTCGATGAAACGACCGCAGTCGAGGCCGGGCAATTTACCAGGCCAATGATGCCCAAGGCGAGCCCGAACATGCCCGCGCTCGCGCCGATTCTCGAGCAAGTCGAGCGCCTCGAAAATGCAGATCCGCACAATCCGCGCGATTGGGACGCCCTGCTGCGGGAAATTGAGACTTCACTAGCGCCGCTCCTTACCCCGGGCAAAACGCTGCCCGCGGCTTCGACGAATCCGCCCGCCGTCGCGGCGAATCGGTCGGCAGCGCTGTCGAAACAAATTCAGCAGTTGCGAGGCGACTTCGACGCTCTGTTTCCCTGGGTCAAACAGATCCCATCGGTCGACTTCGGGCGAGATGACCAAACACAAATAGCGTGGCAAAAGCTGCTGGCAACAATAAACACTAATCTCACTCTCGCTGACGTCGCTGCGTTACCGGAAACCGCCGAACGACAATTCGCCGCTTTGCGCAGCGTTCTTGCCGAGTCGGCGAGCGCGAACGGCGATCGAGCCAACACGCTGGCGCAAGTCGATCAACTGCGAGCCGGCGTCGCGGCGGGAGCTTTGGCGGCGAAGGAGCTTTTGCGCCGTTGCGAAAAACTTGCCGAACGATTGCATAAATTGGCCGTCGGCATGGACTTCACATTTCTTTACGATCACACGCGCCGGCTGTTCGCCATCGGCTACAACCTGCAAGCCGGGCAAATGGATCGGAGCCGATACGATCTGCTCGCCTCCGAAGCGCGGTTGGCCAGTTATCTCTCCATCGGCAAGGGAGAGACCGACTATCGTCATTGGTTCCATCTCGGTCGGCCGCTGACAAACACCGCCGGCCTCACCGGCCTTTTGTCGTGGGGTGGAACGATGTTCGAATACTTGATGCCGAGCTTGTTTCTTCGCTCGTATCCGGAAACATTGCTCGCACAAAGTTGCGAGGCGGCGGTTCAGCGGCAGATGCAATTCGGGCGTCAGCAGCGCATGCCCTGGGGAGTTTCCGAATCGGCCTACGCGGTTCTCGATGCCGGGCTGACCTACCAATACCAATCGTTCGGCGTTCCCGGCTTGGGGCTGAAACGCGGGCTGGCCGGCGATCACGTCGTCGCGCCTTATGCGACGGCGTTGGCGCTCGCCGTGCAGCCGCACGAAGGAATGCTCAATTTTCGTTACCTCGCGGCCGAAGGCGCCGAGGGGCCTTGGGGATTCTATGAATCGCTCGACTACACGCCTCGCCGCTTGCCGCCCGGCGAGACGAAGATCGTCGTCCGCTGTTATTTTGCTCACCATCAAGGAATGCTGCTGACGTCGTTGGCCAATTGCCTGATGGACAACATCATGCCGCGCCGCTTTCATACCGAGCCGATGGCCCGCGCCGCGGAATTGCTGCTGCAAGAATGCGTGCCGGTGGCGGTTTCGCTGTTGGAGCCGCATGAAGACGAAGTGATGCAGCCGCCGGTCGTGCGCCAGGCGGATCGGCCGCTGAGCCGGTGGTTGACCACGCCGCACACATTCAGCCCGCGCTCGCATTTGCTCTCCAACGGCCAATACACGGTGATGATCACCAACGCCGGCAGCGGCTTCAGCATGTGCGAGCAAACGCGCATCACTCGCTGGCGAGCCGATACGATTTGCGATCCTTGGGGCCAATTCATCTATTTGCGCGATACCGAGCGTCAAACCTTGTGGTCGGCCGGTTTTCAGCCCGTGCGCCAACAACCCGACGATTTCGAGGTCTTGTTTTCGGTCGACAAGGCCGAGTTCAATCGCCGCGACGGCGATCTGGAAACTCATTTGGAAATCGCCATCGCGCCGGACAACAACGTCGAAGTGCGATTGCTGACGATCACGAATCACGGCGATCGCGCGCATACGATCGACGCCACGAGTTATGCCGAACTGGTTCTCTGCCCCGCCGAGGCCGACGTGGCGCATCCGGCGTTTCAGAAGCTATTCGTCGAGACGCAGTGGGTGCCCGAGCATAATGCGCTGCTCGCGCGCCGCCGCCCGAGAACTCATGGCGAGCAACCCGGCTGGGCCCTGCACACGCTGGCCCTCGACGACAATTCTCGCGGCATGGCGGCCGGCGCGATTCAATTCGAGACCGATCGAGCCCGCTTCTTGGGCCGCGGCCAATCGCCGGCGTCGCCGGCGGCCTGCAATCCCGGCGCGACGCTATCGGGCACGGTCGGGCCCGTACTCGATCCGATCTTCAGCTTGCGGCAGACCGTGCGAATTCCGCCGGGGCAGTCCGTGCGGCTCGCTTTCAGCACGGGGCTGGCAAAGACGCGCGAAGAGGCTGTCTCGCTGGCCGATCAATATCACGATCTGCGCGTCGTGATGCGGGCCTTCGAGTTGGCTTGGGCCCATGCGCAAGTCGAATTGCGGCATGTCCACTTGTCGGCGGATAAAATCCATCTCTTCCAGCGGCTGGCGTCGCTACTGCTCTACCCGGATGCCACCAAACGGGCGCCGGCCAAGGTGTTGCTCGCAAATCAGCAAGGGCAATCGGCTCTGTGGCGATTCGGAGTGTCGGGCGATTACCCGATCGTGCTCGCGCGCATCACGAGCCCCGATCAAGAAAGCCTGATTCGCGATCTGCTCTTGGCGCATCAGAACTGGCGCGCCAAGGGATTCACCGTCGAACTGATTTTCTTGAATGAACAGCCGACCAGCTATTCCGACGCCGTGCATGATCAGTTGCATCGGCTGCTCGGCGAAAGCAGCGGATGGGATCTGCTGAACAAGCGCGGCGGTGTGTTCATCTTGCAATCGGCGCGGATTTCCGACGACGATCGCGTTCTGCTGCAGGCCGCCGCCGGCGTCTTGCTGAAGGGTGACGCCGGCTCGCTCGATAAACAACTCGATCAGCCCGCGAGCAATCTGAAATTGCCGACGGTGCTGCCGATCCAACGCCGTTTGGCAGACAATCGATCGCCGCAAGTGAAGACTCCCGACACGAATCCGCCGAATTCCGCGGCTAGCTTCGCGAACGGTTATGGTCGATTCAGCGACGACGGGCGGGAATACGTCATCCGGCTCGCCGCGGACCAGTGGACGCCGGCGCCGTGGAGCAACATCATCGCCAGCGAAAACTTCGGCTGCATGGTCACGGAATCCGGCTGCGGCTACACCTGGTCGGAGAATAGCCGCGAAAACAAGCTCACCGGCTGGTCGAACGACCCCGTTTCCGATCCCCCTTCCGAAGCGATTTACATCGTCGATTGCGACTCCGGCGAACGCTGGACGCCGACGCCGCTGCCGATTCGCGATGCGGAACCGTATGTCGTCCGGCATGGCCAAGGATACACGCAATTCGAGCACGACTCGCATGGCATCCGCCAGAAACTGCTCGTCACGATCGCCGCCGACGATCCGGTGAAAATATTCCGCCTGACGCTGCGAAACGAATCGTCGCGCCCGCGGCGGCTGGCCGTCACGGGCGTCGTGCAGTGGGTCCTCGGCGTCGATCGGCAGCAAACGCAGTTGCACATCGTGACTGCGGTGGATGAAACGACCGGCGCACTGTTGGCGACGAACGCCTTTAATCAGGATTTCTCCAAGCGCGTCGCGTTCCTGCAAATCGCCGGCAGAAGCTCCACGGCGACCGGCGATCGGCGCGAGTTCTTCGGTCGCAACGGCAATTGGGCCAACCCAGCGGCGCTGGCCCGCGTCGGGCTTTCCGGCCGCGTCGGCGCCGGATTCGATCCGTGCGGCGCGATGCAAACGAAGCTGCAACTTGCGCCGGGCGAGGAAACGGAGATCGTGTTCTTGCTCGGTCAAGCGGCGAACCGCGATGAAGTCGCTCCGCTTTTGCGACGCTACGCCGATCCACAATTGGTCGCCGCCGCCGCGAACCACTCACGCCAGCGGTGGGACGAGTTTTGCACGGCCGTTCAGGTTCGCACTCCGAATCCAGCTCTCGATCTGCTGCTCAATCGTTGGCTGCCGTATCAAGTATTGAGCTGCCGTTTCTGGGGACGTTCGGCCTTCTATCAAGCTGGCGGAGCGTATGGTTATCGCGATCAATTGCAGGATTCGATGGCGTTGGTCTATGGCCGGCCCGATCTGCGCGCGAGCATTTGCTGCTCGCGGCGGCGAGGCAGTTCGAGGAAGGCGACGTGCAGCATTGGTGGCATCCGCCGACCGGGCGCGGCGTGCGGACGCGATTTTGCGACGATTTTCTCTGGCTGCCGCTAGCGATATGCCACTATGTCGCGACGACCGGCGACGCGTCGATTCTCGATGCCGTGGCGCCGTATATTCATTCCGCGCCGCTCGCGCCTCAAGAGCAAGAACGCTACGAACTTCCCGAAGTCTCGCCGCAAGCAGATTCGCTCTACGCGCACTGCCTGCGGGCCATCGATCATGCCATGCGATTCGGCGAGCATGGCTTGCCGCTGATGGGCTCGGGCGACTGGAACGACGGCATGAGCGAAGTCGGCGCCGGCGGAAAGGGCGAAAGCGTTTGGGCGGCGTGGTTCTTGATTACGATTCTCGAGCGATTCTCCCCGATCGCCGACAGCCGCGCGGACGTTGCCCGAGCGAGCGAATTCCGCGCGCGAGCCGTCGAATTGCGCCGCACGGTCGAGCGCGTGGCCTGGGACGGCGCCTGGTATCGCCGCGCCTATTTCGACGACGGCACGCCGCTCGGCTCCAAGGAAAACGACGCCTGCCAGATCGATTCCATCGCGCAAACCTGGTCGGTCTTCGCCGGCGCCAATCCGGAGCGATCGAAGATTGCCATGCGGTCGCTCCAAGAGCGGCTCGTGCGCGCCGAGGACAAACTCGCTCTCCTGCTTTGGCCGCCGTTTGACCACACCGCGTTGAACCCCGGCTACATCAAAGGCTATTTGCCGGGCGTGCGCGAAAACGGCGGCCAGTACACGCACGCGGCCCTGTGGGTCGTTCAAGCGCTCGCGCAAATGGGCGAAGGGGATCGAGCGATGGCGCTATTCGACTTGCTCAATCCGATTCACCGTTCGACCGATCGGGCGGCCGCGGAGAAATACCGCGTCGAGCCGTATGTCGTCGCGGCGGATGTTTACAGCTTGCCGCCGCACACGGGCCGCGGTGGCTGGACGTGGTACACGGGCAGCGCGGCATGGATGTATCGCGTCGGATTGGAATCGCTGCTGGGATTCCGCTTGCACGGCGATTCGCTAAAGATCGAACCCTGCCTGCCGCACGATTGGCCGGGCTTCGAGATCACGTTCCGCCGAGGAAATACGACATATCGAATCGTCGTGGAGAACCCGACCCACGTACAAACCGGCGTCCGTTCGGTGTCGCTCGACGGCATCGCTTGCCCGGCGGGAGAAATTCACTTGACGAGCGATGGGAAAGTTCACCAGGTGTTGGTGACAATGGGATAGTCGTTACCAAGCGTAAACGCCTGGGCTAGGGAAAAATGAGATTGGATCCCCGTGCTCGGCTGTTCGACTACTTGAACGTTCTCCGCGCCACGCGAATCTCCCTCGGAGCGCTGTTGCCGCGATGCAGCTTCGGGGAAACAACAACGGTTTCGTCGGTTAGCAACGTATCGAGCTTCTGTTCGATGCAATCGACGGGCCTCAAATTGCCGCGAGCATCGGGAACCAAGCCCTCATCGCCACGAAACGCCGTGACGCCGCGGCTCAAATAAACTCGTTTGCGTAGTTCTGACAACTGCATTTGAAAATCTCCTCTACGTCCGTGAACGGCATCCGCATGAAAGCAGCAACCTCCCTAGCAACCGGCGTACCGTTAAGAGCGCAATACCTGGCCGGACGCCTATTTTCCATTGGCCAAAGGACTTACGACTCGCCAGCCGACGAGACGAACAACGCCAAATTCGCGCTGAAACTGCTTCCTGGACGAGCAGTACGGCGTGGTAGAATCTATTGTTTGAATTTGGCACGAATTCCCGCGACCTTGTAATCCATGCAAGTCATTCTTTCCGCAGTCGGGCCCGACAATCGTGGATTGGCAGACCCGATCATCCACCATGTCACCGGGCTGGGCGCCAATATCGCCGAAATCCAGATGTACGATCATGACGAAGAAGGTCTCTTCGCCATGCTCCTGCGGATCGAACTTCCTGCCACCGAACTCCCCGGCTTACGCACGGCAATGGCGGAGATCGGGCGGCACAAGCGGCTTTCGATCCGCGTCTGGTCGCCGGAGCTTCGCGCCGGCCGGCCGCGATTGGCGATTTGCACGACGATTCGGCCCGAGCCGGCGCTGGCGCTGTTGCGGGCGATTCGCGATCATTCGGTGCCGGCCGAAGCGGCCGTGATGCTCGGCAATCGCCCGAATTGCCGTCCGCTGGCCGAGCAGTTCGGCGTCGATTGGCATTCGATCGGCGATGAAAACGGCTTGGCCGACGACGACCGCATGGTCGAGCTCTGCGATGAATACGAAGTCGACTACATCATCCTCGCCCGGTACATGCGAATCCTCTCGGCGGCAACATGCTGGAAATACGCCGGCGGGCGGATCGTGAATTTGCATCATGGTCTGCTGCCCGCGTTTCCCGGCATGCGCCCTTATCACGACGCCTACGCGGCGCGGATGCTCACCTACGGCGCGACTTGCCATTTCATCGTGCCGGAGTTGGATGCCGGCAATCAGATCATTTATCAATCGACGTTCACCGTTCCGCCCGGCATGAAGCTCGACGACATCATTCGCCGCGGCCAGGAAGACAACGAGCCGCATTGCCTGGTGGAAGGCGTGCGCCGGGTCGTGTCGCGGGAGGTGCAGTTGCATTTTCATCGCGTGGTGGTGGGACGGCCGAGGAGCGAGGGGCCTGGAGCGAAGGAGTAGGAAACACGGCGCGAAGCTCGCTTGCGGGGAGCGTCGCGGTTATTTGCACGTTCACAACGAAACGGCATCCGCCGACAACCAGGAGTTTACCACCCAATGAAACCTCGATCGCACATCCCGACCCTCACCCTCGCCCTTTGCCTCGCATTCGCGGTCCACGCTCGCGCCGAGCGGCCGTCTTATTTTTCGCCGACGGCCGTCGATCCGATCAAACTGCTGCCTGGGCCGCCGGCTGCCGGATCGACGGAGGCCCGCGAGGAATTGTTTCTGATGCGAGTCATGCAACAGCATCGAACTCAAGAAGACGTCGATCGCTGTACCTCGGAGGTGGAACTGAGCCTCGACTCTTTTTCAAGCGTTTTCGGACCTTGGTGTACCGCCGACAACCTTCCGAAATTGGATAAGCTGTTCAAGAGCCTGGCGAAAGACTCGAAGCCGTTCAGCAACGCCGCCAAAGACCATTTCAAACGTCCGCGGCCGGCGCGCGAGGATTGGGATATTTGTGTGCCGATCAAAAACGAAACGACGTTCGCCTACCCCAGCGGCCATTCGACGCGCGGGACGATGTATGCCCTGGTCCTCGCCGAAATCGCTCCCGCCCATCGCGACGCGATTCTCGAGCGCGGCCGCGAAATCGGCTGGGACCGCGTCGTCGCCGGCCTGCACCATCCGACCGACATCTACGCCGGCCGAGTTCTCGGCCAGGCATTAGCCGAATCGCTGCTCGCCAATCCAAAATTTCGCGACGAACTGGTGCAACTCAAAAAGGAATTCTCCAACGCCGAGCAACACGCGGCCGAACCAGTCGGAGCGAGGCGATAGCGGATCAATGCTTATACACCTTGTGCCGCGGGCGATCGGAGAGGATTTGCTCTTTGCCCCAGTTCGTCACGTCTCGAAACGCCTGGCTCTGGATGAATGCTTGAAAAGCCTGGTCGTCGGACCATTCGCTGATGATCAGATACGAGCAATCGTCCGATACGTCTTTGTAGAGCTTCGAATCGGTGTGCCCGGCGGCGCCGCGAAGGGCGCCGAGCACGGCGGCGAATTTGTTTTCGAAATCGGCCTGCTTGCCGGGAATCACATGGTAGTTCATGCCGACAGTGATCATGCGTTATCGCTCCTGAATCGTGGATTCGATGGGATTAAGTTTATGGCGGTTTACTGGAACAAAGCGTAAACGTCGCGGCGCCATCGTGCAATGGGCGAGGTCGCCAACCAAGAACGCTGCCGCGCTCCCGCCCGCCCTCGCTAACGCTTCGGGTTAGTGTGGACGAACGTCAAGCCGGCATACTAACCCGAAGCGTTAGCGAGGGCGGCGGAGCGAGTTGACCTCGTCTCGCAACGGATAATCTATAGCGGTTTCAAGTCGGCCGTCGCTGGGTCGAGCCGCAACACAAACACTTTGCTGTTCGTATCCACCGCCCAAAACAGCTTGCGCTTCGCGTCGTACATCATTCCGAGCGACACGTTGCGGCCGACCTTGCCGCTCGGGTCGTCGCCGCCGATCTTGAGCGACACCCAGCGGTTGCCGGCGCAGTCGTAGGCGGGCGTGCGGCGCAGGCCGCTGGCATCCGGCGGCAAGGTCGCGCCAACCAGCAGCAGATCGTGCTGTGGGTCGTAGCGAAGCTGGCAGAGATACGGAATCTTCGCGGCAGCGGCGCTACCGCCCGGCACGAGCTTCGTCACTTCGCCCGTCTTCAGATCGAGCGAATGGATTTCGCCATTGAATGTGTTCGCGTCGCCATAACCTTTGCGCACGAACAGCAGCCGATCGCGGTGCGAGTCGAATGCGACGGTCGAGTTGTCGACCTCCGAGCCGGGCAGTTTTTCTCCGTGCTTGTCGATCCATCTCCATTCATGTTCCACCGCATCGAAACGATAAACGCCGCCATCGTGCGTCCAGCAGACGAGGCCCCGCGAACTGTTGCAAACCGTAAGCGTGTAGTAGGAACTGTCGTAGACCATTCCTTCGGGCTTTTCGTATCGCGTGGTCCAATCGGCGACTTCGGGATCCCAAAGGTAGGAGTATTTCGTTTTTCCGACGAACAGCATTTTCTTCGATGCCGGATCGTAGCCGTAGCTTTGATACGTGTGGCCGGTGACCCACGGGCGATGATTGAGATTCCAGCCCTGCGGATACGATGTGTTCGAATAAAGCTGGCCGAGCGGAAATTCGACCGGGAACGGCAACTCCCAGCGATTCGTCGCCAGATGGAATTGCAGCACGTCGCTTCCGCCGTGGGCACAATGCCCGCCGCTGAAGCGGAGAATCAAATCGTGGTCGGGATCGATCACGGCCGAGCCCCAATCGCGATTCATCTTCGGCAACTGCGGCGGAGCGGTGTAGAGCCAGGTGTTGGCCGGCAACGCCGCGAGCTTGGCGGCGAATTCAGCGGGATTCGGCTTCGGGCCTCGCAAGAAATAACCGGGCAGGAACGGTCCGGTGCGGTAGACGCGGTCGTTGGCAGGCACACCCTTGCCGCCGGTCCAAGTGTTCTTCTCGACCTCGTAGGTCCAATCGCCGTCGTTCAAATTCGCGTATTGACCGCCCATGTAGTCAGTGGTGGAGGTGTACGTGTACCCGCCGGAGAGGACGATTTTTCCATCGCCGGTGGCTTTCAACGTGTGATTGGCGCGCGGCGGCGGAGCGGACGGCGGTTCACGCCGCGTCCAAGTAGAATTCGCCGGATCGAAAATCCAAGTGTCGTTCGTGAGATAATCGCAATGATCGCCGCCGAATAGCACGAAGCATTGTGATTTGGGCTCATACACGATTTGGCTGAGCGCTCGTGGGGCCGGCTCGCAATCTAGCTCCTCGGCAATTCTCTCCAATTCGATCTGCAGCGCGGAAGTTTCATCGACCGCCGTCGGAGTTACGTCAGAAAAAGCTAACGATAGCTTTGCAACGTTCGCCGTAACGTGATCGATCGATTTCTGCACATGCGCGATTCGCGCTTGATCATGCTGGGTTTGCTGGGACGCTCTATCTGACCTCAACTGATTTGCCAAATCAGTCAGCTTGGCGTCTACGTGCGACCGGAGTCTCAGGTTCCCACTCAGCGCTAACCTGCCAATCGCTGCGGCGGACATCCTATCGATCGGTGAGAGACTATCGTCGAGGAAGAAGCGCCGAGCGGCAGCGCCGATGTTCTTCGCTTCTGTCGCCATTGCAACGCATCGATCGTGTTCCGAGTTCAGGGGATTGCCGGATTGGATCTGCTTATAAATACCCACCCATTTCCCATCTTTCAAAATCTGCGTATGCCCGCAACCGTCGTCGGAGGTTTGATCTTCGCCGCCGAATTTCAGGCCGATGCCGTCGGGGCCTTCGCAGGTCGCGCCCCAGATGATCGGCTTGTGCAGATCGACGTCGGGCAAGCGGTAGCCGTGTTCCTGGGCGAATGCCGGGAAGGCGAACGCCGCGAGGAGCGACAACGCGAGAACAAATGGTTTGCAGTTGAACATCGGCATGTCCTCTCGGTTTGGAATTTCCGCCGTTTCCGCCAATCAGCGAGCGGCAGGCGCTCACACAAGCCCAGGGATGGCTGCCCACGTGTGTTGACGGCCGACCGCGCATACCCCAACGGGGTTTTATCCTCTAGCCCAGGGTTGGTCGCGACGGCGACCTACCCTGGGTGGAAACGCAAACGAGCGATTTCTACCCCAACGGGGTTGCGTCGGCTCCGGCGCCACGCTGACGCAACCCCGTTGGGGTTGAGATTATGTTCGGATCATTCTACCCAGGGTAGCCCGCCTTCGGCGTGCAACCCTGGGCTACCGGACAGAACCCCTACCGGGGTTCAACGCAACTGAAACGCACGCACGAATCGCCCGCACACATCGCACGGAGACGGCCGGAACGAAATCGGGACGAACTCCGGATTGCACAAACAGTCAATTCTTCACAGGCCTGGTGGAGGAAGAGGTAACTTTCCCCCCAAAATCCTGTGGGCAGCCGCTTCGCAGACACACTATAATGATTGCCGATCCCCGCACCAACTTCCCGCCTCAAAATCCCTTCTCCAAGCCATGCGAATCTCGATCGGCATTATCGCATGGGCCGTCGTCATTTTCGAGGCTTTGCCATCGACTGCGACGGCGGCCGAAGCAGCAGCGAATCCGGCGCCATCCCCCGAGGCGGTTCGATTCTTCGAGGCGAAAGTGCGGCCGGTGTTGGTCGATAATTGCTACCAGTGCCACGGCGAGAGCAAGCAGGAAGACAATCTGCGGCTCGACTCGCGGGCCGGGATCATCGCGGGCGGCGATCACGGGCCGGCCGTCGTGCCGGGCAATCCCGATGAGAGCTTGCTCATCAAGGCCGTGAAGCATTCGCCCGATTTGTCGATGCCGCCCAAAAAGCAGTTGGCCAGCGAGCAGATCGCCGATCTGACGTTCTGGATCAAGTCGGGAGCGGTCTGGCCGGATGATGGAAAAACGGCCGCCGCAACTCGCCGCGTAAGGGAATGCAGATCACGGCGAAGGACCGTGCCCATTGGTCGTTCCAGCCGGTGAAAGCGGCCGCCGATTCCGTCGGTGAAGAACGCGGCGTGGGTGGCGAATCCGATCGATGCTTTCGTTCTCGCCAGCCTCGAATCCAAAGGCCTGTCGCCGAATCCGCCGGCCGACAAGCGCGAACTGGTCCGCCGGCTGTATTACGATCTCACCGGCTTGCCGCCGACGCCGGCCGAAGTCGAGGCATTCGTCGCCGATCGCGTCGCCGGGGGCTTACGATGCACTCGTCGATCGCTTGCTCGTTCTCGCCGCACTACGGCGAGAAATGGGGCCGGCATTGGCTCGATCTGGTTCGCTATGCCGAGACGCAACAGCTACGAACGCGACGATCCCAAGCCGAACGTCTGGCGGTATCGCGATTACGTGATCCGCTCGCTCAACGACGACAAGCCCTACGACCAGTTCGTCCGCGAGCAGCTTGCCGGCGACGAACTTTCGACGCCGACGACGACAGCCTGATCGCCACCGGCTATTATCGCCTTGGCATTTGGGACGACGAGCCGAGCGATCGGGAGCAGGCCCGATTCGATGGACTGGACGACATCGTCGCCACGACCGGGCAAGTTTTTCTCGGCCTGACGGTCGATTGCGCCCGCTGCCACGATCACAAGATCGATCCGATTCCGCAGAAGGATTATTACCGGCTGCTGTCGTTTTTCGCAGGACGTCAATCCGTATCGCAACGGCGGGCCGAGCGACGAATTGCCGATCATGGGGAGCCCCGAAGATCGCGCAGACTCGCGAGCAGGCGGCGCGCGAGTTGGACCAGAATCGGAATCGAGTCCATGCGGGCAATCGTCGAACTGGATGGAAAGTTTCGCCGGCTATATCTCGCAGGAGAAAAAGCCGAGAAAAAGCCAGACGACCACGCTCCGGCCGCGCCCGACAAAGCAGGCGGCGAAACCAGAATCCGGCGGATTTCGGCCGAGCTTGATCCAAACCGACGGCGAGCGCATTCTCGGCACGGCGGAATTCAAGCGCTATCAGTACTTGCAAGGCCGATCTCGATGCGCTGGTGCATCAGACACCCGCCGGGAAACGTGGCGCTCGGCGTGACGGAGAGCGGACCGCAAGCACCGGACACGTTCGTGCTGCTTCGCGGCAATCCGCAGAACCAAGGGAGACAAGGTCGAGCCGGCGTTTCCTGAGGTGCTTGGCGAGCGAAAAAGCCATCGATTCCAACGCCGTCGCCGGGAGCCAAGAGCAGCGGCCGTCGCCTGGCGCTGGCCAATTGGCTTGCGTCGGACGACAATCCGCTCACGCCGCGCGTGATCGTCAATCGCATCTGGCAATATCATTTCGGCCGCGGGATCGTTCGCTCGCCGAACAATTTCGGCACGCAAGGCGACCAGCCGACGCATCCCGAATTGCTCGATTGGCTCGCCGCCGAGTTCGTGAGCAACGGCTGGCGGATGAAGCCGCTGCACCGGCTGATCGTCACGTCGAATGCCTATCGAATGTCGTCGCGCGGCAATCCGAGGCGCTGGCCGTCGATCCGACGAACGATCTCTTCTGGCGGTTCGACATGCGGCGGCTGACGGCCGAGGAAATTCGCGATTCGATCCTGGCCGTGAGCGGCACGCTCAATCTCAAAATGTTCGGCCCGTCGGTTTATCCCGAGATTCCGAAGGAAGTGCTGGCCGGCCAATCGCGGCCGGGAAGTCGGCTGGGGCCATTCGCCGCCCGAGGATCAGGCGCGGCGAAGCATCTACGTCCACGTGAAGCGTTCGCTGTTGCTGCCGATCCTCGAAGCGTTCGATCTGCCGCGAAACCGATCGCTCGAGTCCGGTGCGGTTCAGCACGACGCAGCCGACGCAAGCGCTCGGCATGCTGAATAGGCGAGTTCTTGAACGAGCAGGCCGGCACTGTTCGCCGGCCCGATTGCGAAAGGAAGCGGGCAGCGACACGGCAGCCAAGTGCGGCTGGCGCTCAATCTGGCGACGGCATCGCCCGCCGCGCGACGAGGAGATCGAGCGCGGAGTGAAATTGATCGAACGCTGCGATCGCGCGACGGGGCATCGGAACGAAGCGGCCCTGCGGCTGTTTTGCTTGATGACGTTGAATTTGAACGAGTTCGTGTATTTGGATGTCGATTAGCGTGAAGGAGCCACGACCATGACGCTTCCAAATGAAAATTCGGCGAACCACGGCGGGGCTTTCTGCGGGCGCACGCGCCGCGAATTCCTGTGGGAAGCCGGCGCGAAGTTCACTGGCCTCGCGCTGACCGGCATGCTTGTCGCCGACGGCTTCTTCAACAGCATCGCGATCGCTGCCACCGGCGCATCCGGCAATCGTCAATCCGCTCGCCCCGAAGCCGCCGATGATGCCGGCCAAGGCCAAGAGCGTCATCTTTCTTGTTCATGTACGGCGGGCCAAGCCATGTCGATACGTTCGACTACAAGCCGAAACTTTATCGAACTCGACGGCCAGACGATCGCCGATCAAAACGTTCGGCCGCGGCGGCAAGAGAAACGAAGGCCGCGTCGTCGGACCGAAATGGAAGTTCAAGCAATACGGCCAGTGCGGCAAGTGGATCAGCGATCTGTTTCCGAATCTCGCGACCTGCGTCGACGACATCGCGTTCATCCATTCGATGACGGCCGACTCGCCGATCCACGGCTCGGCGATGCTGCAAATGAACACCGGCAAAATTCTCTCCGGCAGCCCGTGCCTCGGTTCGTGGGTCAACTACGGCCTGGGGAGCGTCAATGAAAATCTGCCCGGCTTCGTCGTCATGCTCGATCCGACGGGCGGGCCGATCAGCGGCGCGAAGAATTGGTCGAGCGGCTACATGCCGGCCACGTATCAGGGGACGATTCTGCGTTCGGCCGGCGAGCCGATTCTCGATCTCAAGCCGCCGCGAGGGAATCACCGACCCGATGCAGCGCGATCTGCTCGACACGTTCGAACGAGTACAACGGTTCGCACCTGGCGGCGCGGAGCGACAACAGCAATCTGGCCGCACGGATCGCGAGCTATGAACTTGCCTATTCGATGCAACGGCACGCACCCGAGGCGGTCGATATCACGCAAGAAACAGCCGCCACGCAAGACCTTTACGGCCTGAACGACACGAAGACGCACGAATTCGGCCGGCGCTGCCTGCTGGCCCGGCGGTTGGTCGAGCGCGGCGTGCGGTTCGTGCAGCTTTACGCCGGCGGCGCTCACAACGACCACAATTGGGACGCCCACGGCGATTTGGTCAACAATCATTCGTATCACGCCGGCCGCACCGACAAGCCGATCGCCGGCTTGCTCAAGGATCTGAAGCAGCGCGGCTTGCTCGACGAAACGCTCATTATCTGGGGCGGCGAATTCGGCCGGCAGCCGACGGCGGAAAATCGCCTCAGGCACGGGCCGCGATCACAATGCCTACGGCTTTACGATGTGGATGGCTGGCGGCGGGATCAAGGGAGGCGTCAGCTTCGGCGAGACGGATGAACTCGGCTCCGCGGCCGTGACCGATCCGCTGCACGTGAAGCATCTGCACGCGACGGTGCTGAATCAACTGGGCCTCGATCCGAATCATCTGACCTATTTTTATGGCGGGTTGAAGCAAAAGCTGGTCGGCGTCGAAGGCGCGGAGCCGATTCGGCGGATTATTGCGTAGCAAGGCGATTGCCCATCGTCTTGAGTTACGGGTTCCTCTTCTCTGTTCGTGGTTTTTTGGATTGCCGTACTTAACGAGAAGGCCGCCGTCGCTCCGAAACCGACAGAAGAACGTAACGCCTATGTCGCGCGTTCGCAACAAGTCGCTTCCGCGTTGGGCCGCTTTTGTGATTCCATTCGTGCTGGTAACGCTTTGTTGCGAGGTATGTGCGGCGTCGGCGCACCCATTCGAGTGGTCGGGCCTTCCAGAGCTCTTCGGAATCCTGTTCGGGCTGTTTTGCTTGGGGTTTACTGCCATATTGGATCCTTGAACGGCGAACCATTTCCCACATCGGGGTTCCTCTTCTCTGTTCGTGATCAAGCGATGCCCAGCATTGACTTTCCTGCCGTTCGCGCTGCGATTTCGCTACAATCGGTGCTCGAACTGCTCGGCTTCGTTCCGTCAGAGCGCCGGGGAGACCAATTGCGAGGGCCCTGCCCGATTCACAAGTCGAAATCACCCCAGAGCCGTTCGTTCTCAGCCAAACTCGCGAGAAATGCTTTCCAATGTTTCACGTGCAAAGCGGCCGGCAACCAAATTGATCTCTGGTCGTTGACACAATCCTTGACGCTTTTCGATGCCGCGACCGATCTGTGCAACCGCCTTCAAATCGCCGTGCCGCAGCGCAGCTCACAAACCCACCGCAGCGCCAAAAGACCCTGCCAGAGAAGAGGAACCCGTAAGCCCGAAGCCGCCACGCGAGTCGAGTTATTGCTGAAAGTGTGCAAGCCCAAGCGCGGATCGCGAACCCGGCAGCGCTTCGAAACCCCGGCCAGAGAAGAGGAACCCGTAAGCCCGAAGCTGTCGCATACGTCGAATTATCTACTTGTACCGTGAAAGCCCATTTTTTACTTTCGAAGGAATCCCACGATGCGAATGTTTCGAGTTGTTATTGCCGGTTTGTTGGTTTGCGGTTGGTGCGTAGCGGCGCGTAGCGCCGAAGCGCCGACGGCGGCGGCCTCGCCGATTGCGCATCGCGTCTTCGCCGTCGATAATGGCCATGCGGCGATCGTCAGCGCCAAAGGCGAAGTTGAATGGGAATATCCCTGCCCGACCGATGGGCACGATAGCTCGATGCTCGACAATGGCAACGTGCTGCTGCGCATCAGCGGCGCGAAAATCGCCGAGGTCTCGCCGGACAAGAAAATCGTTTGGCAATACGAATCCAAACCGAAGACCGGCTACTCCGGCCACGTCGAGGTTCACAGCTTTCAACGCTTGCCCGACGGGCTAACCATGATCGCCGAAGGAGGCAATCGGCGGATCATCGAGGTCGATAAAGACGGCAAGATCGTGCATGAAATTCCGTTGGTCGTCGAGCATCCGAATCCGCACGTTGATACGCGATTGGTCCGGAAGCTCGCCAATGGCCATTATCTCGTTTGCCAGGGCGGCGACAGCACGGTGCGCGAATACGACGGCGCCGGCAAAGTCGTGTGGAGCTATAAGCTCGATCTCGATGGCCGCCCCGCATCCGGCGGCCACGGTCCGGAAGGGCACGGCACCGAGCCCTACGGCGCGGTTCGGCTCGCCAACGGCAACACGCTGATCGCCGCCGGCAACGGCAATCGGGTGATTGAAGTTTCGCCGGAGGGAAAAGTCGTGTGGAAGATCGAGCAGCATGAGTTGCCCGGCATCACGCTCGCCTGGGTGACGACACTCGAAGTGCTGCCCAGCGGCAATCTGATTTTCGGCAATTGCCACGCCGGCCCGGAGAATCCGCAATTGATCGAAGTCACACGTGACAGAAAAGTCGTATGGACGTTCAAGAATTTCAAGACATTCGGCAACGCGGTGGCGGCGGCGCAGGTGCTCGACATCAAAGGCAAGGTGATTCGCTAAAACGGATTGCCGCAGTCACACGAGCGCTGCCGACGGTGGCAATTCCGGCGGACAACTCGACGAGAAGAGAGGTTTCCATGAAATTTGTTTTTATCGTGCCGCTTCAACTATTGCTCATAATCGGAATCTGTGAGCATGCCCGCGCCGACCAGCCTGCGATTGCAGCAGCCGCCGATTCCAAGGCAGTCGCAAATAGCGAGACGAAACCAAAGCTGCCGGTTCCCCCAGATGACGCGCAGAAGGCCTCGCTCTCGCTGATTCGGGATGTTTATAAAGCCGACTACGAAAAAGCCACAACGCCCGCTCGGAAGCTTGATTTGGCGAAGAAGCTATTTCAGGAGGGATCTCAAACGGAAGGAGATGCCAGCGGCAAGTTCGTGTTATTGAGAGTCTCGCGGGATTTGGCAATTCAGAGCGGCGATACCGAGCTCGCATTGCAAGCTGTTGACGCGATTGCCAAATCGTTCCAAATCGACTCCGTCGAAATGAAACTGCAAGCCTTGACGCAAATTGAGAAGTTGGCGGCAACGCCTCCCGGCCATAAGCAAGTCGCGGCGGCGTTCGTGCAACTGATTGACGAAGCAATAGCGGCGGAAGATTTTGACCGCGCGAAGCAGTTTTCCGAACGCGAAGTTGCCGCTTGCCGTGCCGCCAACGACCCGGCGCTTGTAAAGGAATCGGTAGCACGAGGCCTGGAAATCGATCGTATCGCAGCGTTGGATCTCGACGTGGTAAAGGCGCACACGACATTAAAATCCAATCCGCTCGATCCTGGCGCCAATTTCCTGGTTGGCAAGTTCCTATGCTTCTACAAAGGTGATTGGGACGGCGGGCTGCCGATGTTGGCGCTTGGAAACGACGCGAAAATGAAGAGTATCGCCACAACGGAGCTTAAGCCGCCGACGAATGGCGCCGGACGGATCGCGCTTGCGGATGCCTGGTGGGATGCCGCGGAGAAAGCGAACGGCTCGATTCGGAATCGAATGCAAACCCGTGCGGTTTATTGGTACAAGCGGGCGATGCCCGAGTTGGCCGGTTTGCCGAAAGCCAAGGCAGAAAAACGCATTGACGAAGTGGCGTCCGCCGGCGGCACGAGCAGTGCGAATGGAAAGCAAGCCGGGCATGACGTTGTCGGCCGGCCGAATAGTTCGAAGCCGGCCGGCATCAAGACCGAGCCAAACTCGACGTATGAATGTCTCTTGGGCGTTTACTTCAATGATGGCAAGCCGACGCCATTCGTGAATCTCGGTATTCCCAATGGCAGCAACATGCTCTCGCATGACGTAATGACCGCGATGCAGGGCAAGCTTCCCGGCGAAATCAGCTATGCGGCGACGGGCTACATCATGATTCCTCGTGACGGAACCTATGAGTTCGACCAAAACTTTGGCGACGTCTCGGTCGACGGCAGGCGGTTGGGCTTCGATCGAAATCTCGGCACGGCCGACTTGCGCAAGGGCATTCACCGCATCGGACTCCACGAAGGCAATCATGGCCAGCCGTACCTGCCGAAATGCAAGATCAAAATTCGCGAAAAGGGAAGTACCGACACGATTCCGGTTGTCAATTCCGGCCGAGATATTCAGGCATTCCTCAATACGGCGATCGTGGGCGAGCGGCCGATCGTGATCGGCGGATTCGACCCCGCTGCACAGAAGATCGATCTGAGGAAAACACGATAGGCGCGCCGCAGCATTGGCTGTTATTGCCGTCCCAACCTTCGATTCCAAATATGAAAAAAATCCGCTGGGGAATCTTGAGCACGGCCAAGATCGGGGTCACGAAAGTGATCCCGGCCATGCAGCGCGGGCAGCACAGCGAAGTCGTCGCAATTGCCTCGCGGTCGGCCGAAAAAGCTGCGCGACGCGGCTCGGCGGCTTGGCATTCCGCGGTTCTACGATTCTTACGAGGCCCTGCTGCTCGATCCGGCCGTCGATGCCGTCTACATTCCGCTGCCCAACGATCAGCATGTGCCGTGGTCGATCCGCGCACTCGAGGCGGGCAAGCATGTATTGTGCGAAAAGCCGATCGGGCTGTCGGCGGACGAAGCTCGGCAGTTGCGCGAGGCGAGCCGGCGGTTTCCGCGGCTGAAGGTGATGGAGGCGTTCATGTATCGCCATCATCCGCAATGGCGGAAGGCGAAGGAATTGGTCGCCGGCAAGCGAATCGGTCGGCTGCGGACGATCAACACGTTATTTTCGTTTTACAACGACGATCCGACCAACATCCGCCACAACCCGGCGATGGGGGGCGGCGGCCTGATGGACCTCGGCTGCTACGCGATTTCGTTGTCGCGCTGGCTGTTCGACGCCGAGCCGCGGCGCGTGATGGGCTGGGTGCAATACGATCCGAAATTCGAAGTCGATCGCCTGGCGTCGGGCATCCTCGAATTCGGCGACAGCCCGGAAACTCATGCCACGGCGACGTTCACTTGCTCGATGCAAATGGCGCCGTTTCAACAGGTTGAGATTCTCGGCACCGAAGGGCGCATCGAATTGGTCGAAGTGCCGTTCAACGCCCCGAACGATCGCCCCTGCGCGATCAATCTGCAACATGGCGACGAAGCCTCGCGGATCGAGTTCGATCCGTGCGATCAATACACGATCCAAGGCGATTTGTTTTCGCAAGCGATCCTCGACGACCGCCCGGTGCCGACCCCGCTCGACGACGCGGTGCGTAACATGGAAGTGATTGAAGCGGTGGTGGCGTCGGGGCGGACGCGGCAGTGGGTAGAGTTCGGGGAGCGGGGCTAACGGACGCGCGAAACCGCAAGCGAGCTTCGATACGCCGTTTGATTGACCGGTTCGCTTGCGGTTTCGCGCGTCGTTCTTCGTACACTCGCCCCTAGCCCCTAGCCCCTCGCCCCTCTACACTTCTCTCCAAGGGCCCAATCCATGACGACTCCCGAACAACCTGTTGCGCCGATCGTCGCCGTGCCGCGACGGAGTCGGCCGCTGCGCGGGGCGTTGATTCGCGGTTTGGGCGTGCTGCTGCCGCCGCTGTTGACGATCGTGATCCTGGTTTGGATTTGGCAGACGGTGAAATCCTACGTGCTTCAGCCTGTGACGGCCGAAATCGGCGACGTGATCACGTTGTCGATCAAGGATGTTCGCACGGAATTGCCCGACGCTTTGCCGACCGAGCAGGAAGGCGTTTTTGTTTCGCACGGCGTTCGCTATCGGCAATTGGAGAGCCGCGAGTTCGTGCCGCAGGATGTTTATTCGGTCGCGCTGCGCGGGCTCGGTTCCGCGGAGCCGCCGACGACCGGCTGGGGCGTTTATCGCCGCTATGTCGAGACGGAATATCTGCGGCCGATTGTCGTCATTCCGGTTTTTTTGGTCGTGTTCGTGACGCTGATGTATTTGCTCGGCAGCCTCGTTGCCGCGGGCGTCGGGCAGGTCGTGTGGGGCTACGTCGAGGATCTGATCACGCATCTGCCGATGATCCGCAAAGTGTACGGGGCCGCGAAGCAACTCACCGACTACATGCTCACCGAGAAGCCGCTGGAATTCAAACGCGTCGTGGCTTTCGAGCATCCGGCCCGCGGGCAATGGCAGATCGGCTTCGTGGCCGGCGAGGGCTTTGCGGAAATCCGGAAACTGGCCGGCGAGCCGGTGCTGGCGGTACTGGTTCACGTCAATCCGATCCCGGTGAGCGGCTATGTCCGGCTCGTGCCAAAGAGCCAGATCATGGACCTCGATATGACCGTCGATCAGGCGGTCCACTACATCGTCAGCTTCGGCGTCGTCCTGCCGCCGCAGCAATTGCCGAAGAAGGCGGCGGCGACGGAAAGCCACGCAGGACTTTCGCGACAGTAGGCAACGGCCTACGTCAGATTGATGCGGTCGGGCCCTGTGAAATCGGGGAAGAAGCATCGTCTTCGTCCTGGATCTCGGCGATCTGGTCCCCGGACAGATTCAGGCTGCCGGGCTTTGCGGACCGGACAAGCGGAAGTTCGATCCTGCCTTTGGACGTATCCGGCTGCACGGTCGGTGCGATATTTCCTGTCACCGCGGTTCCCTCGGGCAACCGCAGTCCACCTTCCAAGACAACGACACCGTTGTGTACTCGACCTTGAAGAGTCATGCAATCATTTTCGACCGGCTGCCAAGAGAAATCAAGGCGGCGGTCGCTGACGGCGCTTGAAACCGCCACAGCTTCGGATTAACACGGCACGAATTGAGATTGTTCAAGGCCCGTTTTTCGCGGCTCGATCGCATTCGAGATTCGGAACCGCAATCGCTCCCAAATCGCGGTTGGGCACGGAAGTGCCGAGGGCCGATCTAACATTATCGAAGGCGAAGAACAACCGCATCAGATTGTCCATCGCGCGCGATTGCATGTGAGTCCCACCGATCCATCGCGAGATCGTCTCGGGCGCCACGCCGATACGATCGCCAAGTTCTTTTTGTTTCAAGCCGAACAACCGCAATCCATCGCGAATTTGCGCGGGAGACAAGAGGCTAAGATGATCGCGGAGCGCCTGCGAGACTTGGTCGTCTGTTGCATTGCTAAAGAAAACCTCGCCGCACGCGGCACACTTGTTAACCTCCAGTGCGGGGATTTGAAACGAGTACAACCGGCCGTCGTGCTTGACCTCGGCGTCGTAAGGGATCGTCGCGGGATAGACCCGAGTCTGGCCGCACTCCGGGCAGTGCCGAGGGAAGGGTTTGTCGCTGGTTTCGATTGACTTCTGCACTCCCATCGTCGATTCCCCTAATCTAAACCCAGCGACTTCCAGTCCATTAGGCAATCAGGTGTGCAGGACAGCATCTCTGGGAGCATCTGACAGCGAGCCACGGTTCGTTTGTGTTGGCGATCCAATTCCCTTAATAGAAGTTCAACGGTCTGTCGCTCCGTCGGCTCGCTGAGTTGCTTTAAGGCGGCCGACAATCGCTGGCCGAGATAATCGGCAGTCAAAATCTCGCGCAGAAACTCGACGTTCGGCTCTTGCCACCGCTCATCGAAGCCGACGCTATCGAAGCCCCAAAGGCGGGGCGGTCCGCCACCTTGATTGCAATTCCACGGCGCGAAAATCGGGTTAGTTGAGTCAGAACAGATCAGGCATGATGCATATTGAGCAACCGCGCGAGCGTGTCCGATCGTCGGAGCCGCCCACACAAGCTGCCAGAGGGCACGCATATCCGCCGCAATAACGCCGAAGCTCGCAAATCGTTCAAACCACAAATGGGTATCGGATTTTCCCTCGATCCGTAACAGTCGCTCATGGCTGATCCTTTCATACAACGCATCGCGCATGAACGATACCACGGCATCACGTTGATCGGCCGCTAGATGACCCTCAATGAAGTCGGTCGCAGCCAGGTGTGCATGGAGGTAATGAGGAAACCAGCTTTCGCCCGCCAGTTCCTCTCGCCAGATTCTGAGCATCTTCGGCAGCAGGTAGCGGAAGTCATCCTCCCCGCCGGTCGTTAGATAGTAGCCAACATAGCCCGAAAAATCATCGGCCGACAAAGTGTACGGCTTGGCGTCGAGGAGCCTCTGGATTTGCTGGGCCGTGGCGTCGACTCCATAAAGATCCCCGCGCACTTCAGTTGGCTTGGACACGTCTCGGAAAGCGAGCTCGAGTGAGGCGAGTGACATTTGCAGATAGCGCGAGATTATTTACGGCTTCGGACGCTGCGACAGCAAATATCCCATCAGATTGTAGAACTCCTTCTCCGTCAGAATATCCGCGACATTCGCCGGCATCGGCGACAGCGGCAGCACGCGGCGTTCGGCGACGTCACTCTTGGCGATTTGCGATTCCTTGCCTTGATTGTCTACGAGCACGACGGTTTGGCCTTCTTCTCGCACGACGAGGCCGGAGAGATTGCGGCCGTCGGTGGTTTGAATTTGCGTGACGCGGAAGGCCTGGTCGACGACTCGGTTCGGGTCTAGCACGTCTTCCAGCACCCGATCCAGGCCGCGGATGCCGATGCCGTCGAGATCGGGGCCGACTTTGTGGCCTTCGCCGCCGATGCGATGGCAGTTCGCGCAGATCTTCTTGAACGCCTGTTGGCCGAGGGCCAGATCGGGCTTGAAGCGCGAATAGCCGTCGCGGCGCTGTTGGATCAATTGGTCGAGCCGATCGTCGCCTTTGGGGAGTTTGGCGGTGAGGGCTTTGACTTGGCCGTCGAGATCGGGAATGCCTTGTCCGCCGAGGCGGCTCATCACGGTCGGCTCGCGCAGCAAGCGGGCCGAGGCTTTGCCGTCGCGAACGGCCGCAAGCAGAAGCGTACCGCCGGTGCGGCTGCCGGCCAGGCCGGCGGCGATATCGACGGCCAGGCGTTCCGGCGCGGCCTGCAAGCGACGCAACAGTTCATCGTGTGCCGCTGGGGAGTTGATCGCGGAAAGAGCTTGCGCCGCTTTCTGGCGGATGCTGAGTTGCTCGCCGCCACGAGCGACGACTTCACTCAACAGCGCGACCGATCGATTGGCATCGAGCGCGACGCAAGCATCCGTCGCCGGGCCACGCAAATTCGGCCATTGCGAGTCGGCCGAGCCGGTTGCGATTGCCGCTAACGCACCAAATTGTCCGACCACATGCCATTCTCGCGCGAGTTCGATTCCTTGATTCACGCGCCCTTCGTCGGTCGGCTTGCCGTTCAACAATCGACCGGTGATTTCGACGGCCCAGGCCTGAAAATCGTCGGGCAGATTGCCTTGCCCTTGCTCTTGCATCCCCTGGCGGACCGCGCGGAGCAAATCTCGCTGCTCGTTGACAGGCGTCTTGTCGCTATGCCAATTTCGCAATGCCACGAAAAGCTTCGGCAACTCCGGCGGCGGCAGATAGCGGGCGACATGATGCACTAAATCGGCCAGCCGGCTTTCGTCGTGCGATTGTCGCGGATCGCCCACGATCGAGTCGATATGGTGGACGAAATTCTGGTCCTTGGGAACGACCCCGATGTATTCCAGCAAGAATCGCGCGGCGTCGGGCTCGGGCACGCCAAGGCTGACCTCAGCCATCCGTCCGCCCAAGACCAGATCGCTGCCGGGAATCGAATCGCCTTTCAATCTCTCGTACATGCCCGGCACGGCCAGTTGATCGCGCAGCGCGATGCGGCAAACGTGGATCAGATGCGTGTCTTCGGGAGTCGTGCGGCCCCAAAGGTCGGCGAGCAGCTTGATGTTTTCGATCTGCGGATGCCGGCCGAGAGCTTCGGCGGCGGCGCGGCGCACGAATGGGTCGATGTCGTTCAACTTCTCGCGGACCAGTTTGAAGAGATCGAGTTTTTCCTTATCCCAATCGGGCCGCTCGGCGAGCGCGCCGACGAGATGCACGCGGACCAATTGTTCGGGATCGGCAGCAAGCTTCGTGACGAGCTTGTCGTCGAGCGCTCCGAGCCGCTGCAGCACCCATAAGCCATGCGCCCGCTGCGTCGGCGTCGATTTGTCGCTGGACAATAGTTCGACCAGCGGCGCGACGGCCGCCTGACCGATGCGGTCGACGATTTCGTTCGTGGCGAGGGTGCGGACGGTGAGATTCGTGTCCGCCAGCCGGTCGATCAACTGAGAAACTGACATGGCGGCCAAATCAGGACTCTTGGTGGTCGGCGCGGCCGGATGATCCTTCGTGCCGACGTACACGATCCGCCAAATCCGCCCATGATCGTGGTCGCGGCCCGGATGCGTCAGCGGCACTTCGTAATGCCCGATGATGCGGTTGTAGAAATCGGCGACATACATCGCGCCATCCGGACCGAGTTTCAAATCGACCGGGCGGAACCATTGGTCGTCGCAACTGAGAAAATCGTCGGTGCTTTCCGCCCAAAACGACGAGCCGCGCGGCAACAGCCGATCGTGGTTGATGCGATGCGTCACCGGGTTGCCGATGAACATCGTGTCGCGATATTCCTTGGGGAATTGCTCGGCCGCGTAGTAGACGATGCCCGCGATGGCCGACGAGCCGTGCATGTGGTCGATCATGATCGGGCCGAAGCCAAGGCCGTCGTCGGGCTTGCCGAAGCTCGGATAATAGGCCCCGCGGAGATGCAAATAGATCGGCATCGTTTCGCAATCGGTGACGAACATGTTGCCCAGCGGATCGAAGCACATCCCGAAGGGATTCACGCGGCCGTGCGAAAAGTATTCGAGGTGCGAGCCGTCGGCGCGCATGCGATAGGTGTTGCCCGACTGCATGTGGATTTTCCAGCCGTCGGCGCCGGAGACGGTGTCGTCGTTCGAGTAGCCGTGGTTGGCGTAGACCCAGCCGTCGAGGAAGCGGGTGAACGAGCCGTTCATGCCGTGCGTATCGTTATGTTGAAACTCGCCGTAGAGGATTTTCCGCTCGGTGACGTGGCCGACGTGGCCGGGATCGGTGCAAAGATAAATGTTCGGAATGCTATAGACGATGACGCCGTCGGGAACCGGCGTGACGCCGATGGGGATATTCAGGCCGTCAACATACGTGCTCATTTTGGTCGCGTGGCCATGCTCATCGACGCCGTCGATGATCGTCACGGTGTCGCGGCCGGTCGTGCCGGGCTTGGCGGGAAACGGATATTCGACCGACTGCGTGAAATAGAGCCGGCCACGGGAATCGAAATTCAAATTGATCGGCTTGCGAACTTCCGGCTCGGCAGCGACCAATTGGATCTCGAAGCCGGGCGGCAGATGAAATTTTTTCAGCTCCTCGGCCGGCGAAAGGGGCGGGGCGTCAACGATATTCGGATCGGCGTGCGCGAGGCGATTGGCGGATAGGGTGAGGGTTAAGCTGGCGAGGATCGCAACATGTCGAATAATGGAGTGCAAGCGCATCGGGGGAATCTCGTTGGGCGGTTTCTGGGTGGGACGGGGTGGGAGAGCGGTCGGCCAAGTATCTTAAAATAACCTCGGGAGAAGCGACGCGAAACCCAGCAGCGAGGGAAAACTTTGGCGGAGAGCAGGGCCGGGACGCGCGAAGCTGCAAGCGAGCCGCGGGACGCTGCTTGCTGGACGGGGTGCCACGCCAATGTCGTTGCGTGGGAGTGACGTTGCGGGCTACAGTCAATCGACCGTCGGAAACATCGACCAGACGAGCCAGATTAGGAAGACAATCCCCGCACATAGAATCGTCCTGCGGAAGATCGTGCCGATCCCCGCGGCGGCGACCACGTAGCCGGCTCCGCAAATGCCCTGGTAAACGCCCCTCCCCGTTCCGTCTTCCATAACAACGTCGTGGTAATAGTGGGCGGCGCAGCACGAAAAGCGCCGTCGTGATGCAGAACAACGCCACCACGACCAAGAGCCGTCGAATCGAGATTTGAAACGGTTCGTCCACGGCCGCATTATACCAGCAGTGCTGAATGTCTTCACGTCAAACACTCCCGACAGTGTAGTACGAAAAATCCTTGCCAATCGTGTTCCAACTAACCCACTCCGTGACGGCCTCGCCGGAATTGATGTCGGTCGCGTTGTGCGGATTGATGATTTCGAAAAGTTGGCTGCTGGCGTTGTAGGCCAAGACCATGTAGAAGTGGTTCGACACGAAACCCGGATCGGGCGGAGTGTCTTTCGACAGCAGCATCAGCGCTTTGCCGGAATTGAAGATGCCGGCAAGAGTCGTCGTGATCGAGGCCGAGGGGCCGTTGAGTGCGGTATCGCTCGCCGATTTTCCGGTGATCTGGCTCCAGGCCGTCGATGCGTAGCCGATGCCGATTCCCGCGTAGGTGTTTGTGTTGTCTTGTCCGATCCAGGCCGATTCGTTGATTTGGGCATACGCCTTTTCGGCCAGCGCGACCCACAGCTCGTTGCCGGAATTGTTGAACATGTTCTTGACGACGGTGGTCGAAGGCTCGGTGAAACCCCAGCCGGCGAAGAAGGCGGTGCCGCTATTCGTCACGACCGGTAGTTCGCCGTTCACGGTGACAAACGCTTCCGAGCTGCCATTGTAGAAGCGGACGCTGTAGGTGCCGTCGCCGTTCACGATGAACATATTGGTCAGCGACTGCGGCGAATGCATGGCCGCCTCGCCGAGCGCCGCCATGAAGTAGCAATCGTCAACCGAGCCTTGATCGACGTCGTAGTAGTTGACGCCGTTGACGAACAGGCTGCCGCTGACCTGCTGATAGGCCACGGCCGTGGTGCCGGTGTTGCCAATCGCAGGCAGATCGGTTCCCTCGAACCATTTGTCGACCAATTTGTTGAGTTGGGTCGCGCTGCTGCCGGATTTCAAATTTCCCAACACGCCGCCCTGATAATGGGCATTGGCCGTATTGCCATCGACGACCTGGGTAAACAGGTAATTGACATCGGCCGGCTTTTGCAGAATCGTGCCAACCATTTTTTGCAGGTCGGAAAACTCGTTCGCGCTGACCGTGCCATCTTGAGCCACTTCGTTGAACAGGTTCAAAGCGTCGCCGCGATCGAAGAGCATGTCGCGATATTCGACCCGCGCCAGCGAGCGAACCGTCGGATCGGCCAGATTGCGATCGAACCAATCGAAATTCTCCGGGTTGTCAACGACGCCCTCGGTCGGGCCGTAGTCTTGGTAGAGCTTGTTGTTTCCGGTGTAGTCGATGAGCACGTCGGTGCCGGCTTCGCCGAATGCGAATCCATTGCTTGCCTCGGCGTATAGGTTATCGTTTCCATTGCCGCCGAACATATAATCCTTGCCGCCCGCGGCGCCGTACAGCGCATCGCTGCCGTCGTCGCCGAACAGCATGTCGGTGCCGACGCCGGCGATCAGGATGTCGTCGCCGGCCCGGCCATCGATGTAGTCGTTTCCGGCGCCGGTGCCGCCGTACAAGACATCGCCGCCGCCGCCGCCGAGCAGCACGTCGTTGCCGGCGCCGCCGTCGGCAAACATGGTGATCGACGTTTGGTTGTCAACATAGTCGTCGCCGCCGAAGGTTTGCACGTTAAGATGATTGACGCTGGCCCGGGCGAATTCATAGGTCAGTGGCAGCCCTACGTTCGAAATGACGACTTTGACCATGTCGTCGGCCGTCGAGGCGGTGCCCTTGGTGTCGATCGAGATGGTGATGGTGTCGTTGGTGGAGTCGGTTCCCTGGACATAAACCGTTCCGGACGGATCGAGCCACGCGGTTCCCTTGGAGAACAAGGGATTGATTCCGACCTGATTGATCGGACCGACTAACGACGTCGATTTCAATGCGGAGGTGTTGACGGGCGAAACCGTCGCAGTCAACCCGCTGGCCGACGAGGCGACGATTGCAGCCGACGAAATCGAGCCCGCCGTGGGAGCCTTCACCAATTCATTTTGGGCGATGAGCGAGCCCATTTGCGGGCTGACTGATAGCATCCGGCGATCATCCAATCGCTCGAAGCGCAGGGCACGTTTATTGATGGGGCGTTTCATGGCTCGATGGTTTGGTTAGAGGTTCCCGATGGCAGACAATTCGATGCGCTAATCTGCTTAGCGGGAAGCGCGGCGAAGTGTTACGCCGGAATCGGTGCGGCGCAAAAAAATCGGGGAGCAGTCCGCACGTTTTGCCCTGTGAGCGGCAAGGCGCTAGCCGCCGGTGCGATAGACGCATGGTTCGACCGATGAGATGGCAATCCTTGCTTGGCGGGCGGCCAGCGCGGGTCGGACCACCGGCGGCTAGCGCCCTGCCGCTCACCGTGCTAGCGCCGCGGGCTCGTGGGCGTCTATTCGGGATGAGGATCGCCGCTCGGCGGGATGCGCGTGGCTAGAATGCGATCGATCCGCTGGCCGTGCATTCCCAGCACTTCCAATCGCAGGCCGTTCCATTCGGTCGAATCGCCGACGACGGGGATGCGGCCGAGGCCGTCCAACACAAGGCCAGACACGGTGCTGTAGCCGCGCGGCTCGGCGTTGTCGACATCGCGAATATCCAATCGTTCGATCAAATCGGCGACGCTCAGCATTCCATCGACCAGCCAGCTATTGTCGTCCCGCTTGACCAATAGCTCGACTTTTTCGCGGCGATGCTCGTCGCGAATTTCGCCGACCAATTCCTCGAGCACGTCTTCCAGCGTGACCATTCCCTCCGTGCCGCCGAATTCGTCCAGCACGATCGCCAGTTGATTATGCTGCTCTTGAAACAACTCCAGCAGGCGGTCGAGCGGCAGCGACTCGGGCACCGACAACGCCGGGTGCAGCATCTTTCGCAATTGGATCGGCCGGCCGAGATATTGTTGCAAAAACAGGTCTTTGATATGCACGAAGCCGATGATGTGGTCGAGATCGCGTTCGTAAACCGGCAATCGCGAGAAGCCGGCCATCGCCATCGCGCCGTTGACTTCCTCGACCGGCGTGTCGGCATCCAGTGCGTCAAGATCGATCCGCGGCCGCATGATGTCGCGCACCGTCCGCTCGCCGAGCCGAAAGCGCCTCGACCGCGACCTTCATCTCGACCGACTCAACCACGCCCTCGGCCTTGCCGGTGTCGATCATGTGCTCGATGTCGTTGACCGACACGCTCGGCCCGGAGCGCGTCTCGGAATTGACCAGCGTCAGCAAGGCGTTGCTAGCCGAACTCATCAGCCAAACCGCGGGGCCGGCCAACCGCGACAGACCGTTCATCAACGGCGCGACGAACCGGGCCAATTGCTCGGCGCGATGCAGCGCCAGCCGCTTCGGGACCAACTCGCCCAAAATCAGCGTGGCCACCGTGATCGACAGGCCGACAACGACGAGCGCCGCCGAATGGGCATGATTCGCCAACAGCGGCGCCGGCAATGTGGCGATCCAACCCTCGAGTTCGCCGACCAGATTGGCGCCGCCGAACGTCGCGGTAAACGTGCCGATGAGCGTGATGCCGATTTGCCCCGTGGCCAAAAACCGGCTCGGATCGCGAATCAGTTCGAGCGCCACCTTCGCCCGCCGATCCCCTTCCTCGGCAAGCTGCTGCAGCCGCCCGCGCCGCGCCGCGATAATCGCCATCTCAGCCGCGCTGAAAAATCCATTGGCCAGGATCAGCACCAGGATAATCAGGATTTCAGCGACGTAGGCGGGCATGGGCGAGTGAATGACAAAGGACTAAGGACGAATGTCTACGGATCGGAGCGCCATGTGCAACGATTTTGTTGGAGTTCAGGGTTTAGCCTGCCGCGGGCAGCCTCAGAACCCCTCGCAAAACCGCGTGGCGGAAGGGGACAGTCCCCGTTTGCTCCGCGGACTGCGCAAGATGGGGACAGTCCCCGGCGGTTTTGTGAGGGATTCTTATGGCTGAACTCCAGCTTTGATAGCGCTCTGGCGTGCCGCCGCGATGATGCGTTCGACGACTTCGGTTTTCGCAATAGCATAGGCGTTCGTGTCGGGCCAGGCTAGCGCCGCCAACTTCCGCTTCGTGTCCTCGTAGAGTTGCCGATCGTGGAGATTTGTCCGCAGTCGGTCGCGAAAGATCAGGTGCCGTTCGATTTCCGGAGAATTCCGTGAGAAGACGTGGATATGCACATCTCGCTCGGGCGTGCGGAACATGCGATGCTCATGAAACTCGGGCTCGCGCACGCGCAGCACATAGCCGGCCGCTCCCATTCGCGGAAGATAGCGAGGTTCATCCGCGGAATCCTCGACCACGAGCAGCATATCGACAATCGGCTTGGCGCCCAAGCCTGGCACTGAGGTCGAGCCGATATGCTCGATCGTCAATGCGTCGCCGCCCAAGGTGGCGGCAATGATTTTCACATGTGCCGCGAATACTTCCGGCCAGCGCGGATCGTATTCGTGAATCTTGATATCTCGCTTTTCGACGCCTCCGATGAGAACCATATTCGCCACTGTGCCGAATGACGCGACAATTGGCACGAACCCTATGGAAGTCGAAGAGTCAATCGGGCCGCTCGCCGGCTCTCCGTTTCCTTTCCACTCGCGAAACCGCAAGCGAGCCGCCAACCGCTATATATCCGACGGTCCATTTCCCTGATTCCTGCCTCCTGTCCCCTGACCCCTCGCCAGGTGATCTCGATGAATCACTTCATCGTACGGGCAGTGGCCGAGGGCGGCGGCGATTTGGTCGGTTTTCAGGCCCTTGATGCGCTGGATTTCCTCGGCGGCGTAGTTCGACAGACCGCGGGCAAATTCCTGGCCTTGGCTGTCGTTGAGCGATACGACGTCGCCTTTGCGAAATGTCCCTTCGACGCTGACGACGCCGATCGCCAGCAGGCTGCGGCCTTGCTGCTCGATCGCGCGGCGGGCTCCGTCGTCGAGGACCAGATCGGCCGCGCGGCTGGGCGGTGAAGCCGATCCAGCGCTTCCACGAGGAATACGATTCGGCCTTGGGCGACGAACAGCGTGCCGACCGGTTCGCCGGCCACGATTCGGGCCAGAGTTCCCGGCTGCGGCCGCTGGCGATGATCACGTTTTCGCCGGCGGTCGTGGCCATGCGCGCGGCTTCGAGCTTGCTGGCCATGCCGCCTTTGCTCAGGCCGGTCTCCCGATCGCGCACCAAGGCCCAGGATCGATTCGTCGAGCTTCGTGACCGTCGGAATGACTTTCGAACCCGGATCGGCCGGATCGCCGTCGTACAGGCCGTCGACGTCGGAAAGCAGCACCAAGCAGCGGGGCGCGGATCAGGTTCGTGACCATCGCGGCCAGGCGGTCGTTGTCGCCAAACGTGGTTTGCAATTCTTCGACGCTGACGGTGTCGTTTTCGTTGATGATCGGCACGGCGCCGAGTTCGAACAGCGTCAGGATCGTGTTGCGGACGTTCAGATAGCGGGTGCGGTCGTCGAGATCGTCGGCGGTGAGCAGCACTTGGGCGGCGTGACGGCCGTGAGGCGCGCAGACCGCGATCGTAGGCTTCGACCAGATGGCTTTGCCCGACCGCGGCGACGGCTTGCAAGCTGCGCCAGGTCGCTCGGGCGGCGTTTGCATTCCGAGCCGGCCCATGCCCGCGCCGACCGCTCCGGAGCTGACCAGCGCCACCTTGCGGCCCGACGCGATCACCTGGTGCAACTCCTCGGCCAGCGCGGCGACGCGCTGCTGATCGAGCAGGCCATCGGCGCCGGTGAGCATCGCGAGTGCCGACTTTGACGACCATCGTGTGAGCGGCGGTGGCGATTTCTTGACGCAGGAGATCGGTCATAGGGTCAGACGCGCTATGTTGCAAATGCGGCACGATGCGGCACGACGCGGCGCGTCAAGCCCAGGGATGGCGGCCAACAATCTTCGGCGACAAGAAACGCCTCGTCCGCCTTCCCTGGGTTTTGGCGTTCGCGAGCAATGTAAACGTTTAGATAGGATACCTTTCCGGCGCGTAGACCAACACCCTTATCCGCCGGCCTTGTCGCCGACTCGTTGTGAACCAGGGCCTCTCCGCGTAGAATGGTCTGCCGGGCCAAATTCGACCTTGTCCCGCCATCCATCACCCCGCCCTGCCTGCACCCCGCGGCGAGTTTCGGCGATGAGCGAACTGCACCACGAATGCGGCATCGCGGCGATCTATCACCTGCCCGGCCGCGAAGTCAGCCCGCTTTGCCCCGAACAGGGGCCCGACGAGGTCTCGCGGCTCATGCCGCGGATGCTGCTGGACATCCAGAATCGCGGCCAGCTTTCGGCCGGCATGACCACGCTTCAATCCCGACCGCAACCAGCTGATCGACACCTACAAGGATGTGGGCAGCGTCAGCGAAGTTTTTCGGCCTGAGCCATCGCGGCAAGTACGAAAGCCTGATGACGGAGTACGCCGGCCGGGCCGCCATCGGCCACGTCCGCTACGCCACCTGCGGCGCCGAAGACCGCAGCTACGCCCAGCCGTTCGAGCGGCACCACCTGCAAAAGCACAAGTGGTTCAGCTTCGCCTTCAACGGCCAATTGGCCAACTATCAGGAACTGCGCGAGAGCCTGCTGGCCGACGGCGACAACCACCTGGCCCGCGACACCGACACCGAAATCATCATGCACGAGATCAGCCGCGAGCTGTCGGGCGACCGCCGGCCGTCGCTGGTCGAGGTGTTGCGCAACATCAGCCAGCGGTTCGACGGCGCCTACAGCCTGGTGCTGCTCAACGCGCTGGGCGACATGCTCGTGGCCCGCGATCCGCTGGGCATCCAGCCGCTGTGCTATGCCATGGAAGGGCCGCTGTTCGCCGCGGCCAGCGAGAGCGTGGCGCTGCTGAACCTGGGCTTTGCGCCCGAGAGCATCAAGTCGCTGCTGCCGGGCCAGGCGATCACGATCACCGACGGCCGGTTCGAGATGCACACGCTTCGCCCCCAGCCCGCGGCAGGCGCATTGCTTCTTCGAGTGGATTTATTTCGCCAACGTGGCCAGCACGATGGACGGCCGCAGCGTCTATCTCTCGCGCAAGCGGCTGGGCGAGGAGCTGGCCCGGCTGGAAACGGTGCCGATCGACGAAGACACGATCGTCGTGCCCGTGCCCGACACCAGCAAGGCCGCCGCCGACGCGATGGCCTTCAAGCTGAAGGTTCCCTCGCTCGAAGGGCTGATTCGCAATCGCTACACGGGCCGCACGTTCATCGAAGGGGGCGGCAACCGCAAGCGAAAGGCCGAGACGAAGTACACGCCGCTCCGCGAAGTGCTCGAAGGCAAGCGCGTGCTGCTGGTCGAGGATTCGATCGTCCGCTCGACGACGATGAAGGTGCTGCTGAAGCGGATTCGCGAGCTGGGCCGGGCCCGCGAGATTCACGTCCGCGTGGCCTGCCCGCCGATCATCGCGCCCTGCTTTTACGGCATCGACATGTCGACGATCAACGAGCTGTTCGCGCCGCAATTCCTGAACGGCGGCGCGCTGACCGACGAGGTCCAGGCCGAGATGGCCGCGAAGCTCGGCGCCGATTCGCTGCGCTATCTGCCGGTCGAATCGATCGCCCGGGCGATCGGCTTCGACAGCGACCAGCTCTGCCAGGCCTGCATCACGGGCGAGTATCCGACGCCCTGCGGACAGGAGCTGTATCAGGTGGCGCTTGGCAACTCGGGCAGTGAGCCGGGCGAGCGGACGTATGAGTTGAAAGCGACGTAGGCCGCAGGCTTGGGGCTACAGGCTTGACGCTTGAGGTACGAAGAGACTCGCTGATTGCCAACCATGCACTATTTCCGAATCGTGCCGGCCTGCCTTCTTCTCGCATTTCTTTTTTCCGCGACGTTTTCCGCTGCCGCCACGCCCAGTGCCGACGACGCATCTCTCTTTGAAAACAAGATTCGGCCGCTGCTTGCCGAGACTTGCTACAAGTGTCACGGCGCAAAAAAGCAGGAATCGGGGCTGCGGCTTGATTCGCTGGCGACGATGATGCAAGGCGGCGATCGGGGGCCGGCGATTGTGCCGGGTGCGCCGGAAAAGAGCCTGCTGATCAATGCGGTCGCGCGGCATGGCGAAGTGAAGATGCCGCCGGATTCCAAGCTCAAGGCCGACGACGTGGCGCTGCTGAGCACTTGGGTCAAGCGTGGCGCACCGTGGCCGAATGATTCGCGCAGCGAGTCGCATGGCAATTCTCATTCGCCCGCCATTCGCAGCGGCGGCCCGACGGCCGAGGAACGCCGCTTCTGGTCGTTTCAGCCGATCGCCTCGCCGGCGATTCCCAAAGTCCGCAATGCCGCATGGTGCAAGAATGAGGTCGATGCGTTTATTCTTGCGCGGCAAGAAGCGAGCCACCTCGTTGCCGTCAAACCGGCCGACAAGCGAACGCTGATCCGCCGCGCGACGTTCGATCTGACCGGCTTGCCGCCGACGCCCGGCGAAGTCGCGGCATTTCTCGCCGATGCGTCGCCCGACGCTTTTGCCCGGGTCGTCGATCGGCTGTTAACCTCGCCCGCTTACGGCGAGCGCTGGGGCCGCCATTGGCTCGACGTGGTGCGCTACGCCGACACGGCCGGTGAGACGGCCGATTTTCCGGTCCGCGAAGCCTACAAATATCGCAATTACGTGATCAACTCGTTCAACCAAGACAAACCCTACGACGAATTCCTGCGCGAACAGCTCGCCGGCGATATTTTGGCGACCGCCGGGCCGCGCGACAAATTCGCCGAGCGCGTCACGGCGACCGGCTTCATCGCCATTTCGCGACGGTTCGGCTTCGATCCGCAGAATTATCAGCATCTCACGATCCAAGACACGATCGACACGATCGGCCAATCGATGCTCGGCCTGACGATCGGCTGTGCCCGCTGCCACGATCACAAATTCGATCCGATCTCAAGCCGCGACTATTACGCTCTCTACGGCATTTTCGCCAGCACGAACTATTCGTTCGCCGGTTCGGAGGAGAAGAACCGCCCGCGCGACATGGTTCCGCTCGTTCCGCCGCCGGAAGCCGCCGCCGCGAAGAAGGGATTCGACGAGAAACTGGCCAAGCTGGCCGATGAAGTGAAGAAGAACGATGCCGATCAGGCCACAGTGAATGGCGGTCTCAAAGCCGCTACTGCGAAACCTGACGAGATCGCCAAGCTGAACGCGCGCTTGGCCGAACTTCGAAACCAGCGATCCGACATTGATCGCCGCCGCGGTGCGCTCGTCGAAACGGGGCCCTACGAACAAGCCTACGGCGCCTTCGAGGGAACCGGCAAGAATGCGAATATCCAAAAGCGCGGCGAGCCGACGAAGCTGGGCGACGAAGTTCCGCGGCGGTTTCTGGAAATACTCGGTGGCGATCCGTTGCCGGCGAAATCGACTGGCAGCGGACGGCTGGAATTGGCCGGCTGGCTGACTCGGCCACAGAATCCGCTCACTGCCCGCGTGATGGTCAACCGCATCTGGCAGCATCATTTCGGCTACGGCATCGTCCATAGCGAAAATGATTTCGGCGCCCGTGGCAGCCGGCCGACGCATCCCGAGTTGCTCGATTATCTGGCCACGAAATTCATCGCCGGCCATGGTCCGTCAAGGCGATGCACCGGCTGATCATGACTTCGCAAACGTATCAACTGGCGGCCGACGATGATTCGCGCGATTCCGAGATCGATCCGCCGAACGATCTTCTCTGGCATTTCAATCGCTCGCGTCTCGACGCCGAATCGATTCGCGATGCCATGCTCGCGCTCGGCGGAAATTTGGACCCGACGATGGGCGGGGCGAATCCGTTTCCGCCGGTCGAAAGCTGGGGTTTTACACAGCACAATCCGTTCAACGCCGACTACGACACCAATCGCCGTAGCGTCTATCTGATGACGATGCGATTGCGGCGGCATCCGTACCTGGCCCTGTTCGACGGCGCCGATCCGAATGCCACGACGGCCCGCCGATTGCCGACGATCGTGCCGACGCAAGCGTTGTTTCTGATGAACTCGCCGTTTGTTTTCGCGCAGTCGAACGGACTGGCGGCGCGGTTGATTCGAGAACGATCGGACGATGCGCCGCGGATCGAATTGGGTTATGAACTAGCGCTATCCCGACCGCCGAGCGATCAACAGCGAACGGAATCATTGTCGTTTTTGCGAGAGTATCGCGAGCAACTGGCGAAATCGGGCGTGCCGGAAAATCAGCGCGCCGCACTGAGCCTTGCCGCTTTCGCGCGAACACTGATGGTCAGCAACGAGTTCTTGTATGTCGAATAGAATGCAAATCATGAATCGTTCCATCAACAATCCGCGATCGACCGGCTGTTGCTCCGGCGTGCCGCAGTTTGCCTCGCAACAGTTCTCGCGTCGTGCAATGCTTCGCCGCGCCGCCGGTGGATTCGGTGCGCTGGCGCTCAGCGGCATGATCGCCGATTTGGCCGCCGGCGCCGTTTCGCCAAAACCGTCGGACCCGCTGGCCCCGAAGCCGCCGATTTTCCCGCCCGAGCCAAGAGCGTCATCTTTCTGTACATGACCGGCGGCGTCTCGCACGTCGATTCGTTCGACCCCAAGCCCAAGCTGTTCGCCGACGCCGGCAAGACAGTGCACGGTCGACAACTGGCAGGGCAAGCTCGGCGACTTCACGCGGTATCTCAAGCAGCCCGCACTGGGAGTTCCGGCCCGGCGGCCAGTGCGGCACCGAGGTCAGCGACCTGTTCCCGCACGTGCGGTCGATGCGTCGACGACCTGTGCGTGATCCGCTCGATGGCGTCGGACCACACGAACCATTACGAGGCCACGCTCGGCATGCACACCGGGTCGTTCACCTTCGCCCGGCCGAGCATCGGCGCCTGGGTCAGCTACGGCCTGGGCACCGAGAACCGGAACCTGCCGTCGTTCGTCGCGATCGCGCCGCACGTCCCCTACGCCGGGCACCCAGACCTGGGGCTCGCGACTTCCTGCCCGGCTGCCACCAGGGCACGCACGTCGTCCCCGGCCCGACGCCGATCGCCAACGTCGCACCGCCGCGCCGGCTCCGCCGCGCTCCAGCAGCTCGAGCTCGAGCGCGTTGCGCCGACGCCAATCGCCGGCACCTCGAGCGCGCGACGGCCGACGCGGCGCTCGCGGCCCGGATCCAGTCGTTCGAGACGGCCTTCGGCATGCAGCGCGAGGCGCCCGAGGTCTTCGACCTCTCCGGCGAAACCGACGCGACGCTCGCGCTCTACGGCCTGGAGCGCGGCCGCACCGACGGCTTCGCCTGGCAATGCCTGGTCGCCCGGCGGCTGGCCGAGCGCGGCGTGCGGTTCATCGAGCTGATCGACACCGGCTCGTCGAACAACTGGGACTCGCACGGCAACATGAACGACCACGTCCCGCTGGCCCGGAACGTCGATCAGGCCGATCGCCGGCCTGCTCAACGACCTGAAATCGCGCGGCATGCTCGACGACACGCTGGTCGTCTGGACCACCGAGTTCGGCCGCACGCCGTATCAACGACGCAGCCGAACGCCACCGGCCGCGAGCATCACCACCAGTGCTTCTCGTCGTGGCTGGCCGGCGGCGGCGTCAAGGGCGGGCATCGTCCACGGCGCGACCGACGAGTACGGCATCGCCGTCGCGGAGAACCGCGTCCACGTCCACGACTTCCACGCCACGATCCTGCACCTGCTGGGCCTCGACCACGACGCGGCTGACCTACCGCCACGCCGGCCGCGATTACCGCCTGACCGACGTCAGTGGGCAGGTGGTGAAGGAGATTATTGCGTAGACAGACATCGGGTAACACGCATTGGAGCAATCATGCGACAACCTTTTGCAAATCGTTTGCCGGCCGTTATCTGTCTCACGCTATCGGCGTGTCTGGCAAGCTCCGCGCGGGCCGGGTGGCCGGCGCGTGTGTTTGCTCCGTACATGTACATCGGCTCGGGAGATCATTTCAAGCTGACCGACTGCGACGATGCCTGCGGACTGAAGCATTACACGCTGGCGTTCGTCATTGCCGACAAGCAGGGGAATCCGGCATGGGATGGCCGCACGCCGATGGAGAAGAATCTGTACCACGATCAGATCGACGCGATCCGCAATCGCGGCGGCGACGTGCTGATTTCGTTCGGCGGCGAGGGAGGCAAGGATTTGGCGCTGGTGGAGACCGATTTGGGAAGGCTCGAAGCCAAGTATCAGTCGGTCGTCGATCGGTATCAATTCACGTGGCTCGATTTTGACATCGAAGGCAAGCAACTGGAAGACGACGCAGCCAACCAGCGGCGAAACACCGCGCTGGCGGCGCTGCAAAAAAAGAACCCGGGCTTGCTGATCTCGTTCACCTTGCCGGTCGATCCCAATGGGATTTCCAAGCATTCGCAAGCGATGTTGAAAGACGCCACGGCGAAAGGCATGAAGGTCAAATCAGCCAATCTGATGACGATGTATTTCGGCCCGCATTTTTTCAAAGACCGAACGATGAGCGAATTGTGCATTGCCAGCGTGGAGAAAGCCCACGAGCAATGCCACGCGATCGATCCGGCCATTCAGATCGGTATTACGCCGATGATCGGCAAAGGGGGCAACAAGGGCGCCGAATTGTTTTCCCTCGCCGATGCCAAAACGATTCGCGATTGGGCCAAGCAAAAGCCCTGGGTGTGCAGCATCGGATTTTGGTCCGTGAATCGCGACAGCGGCAAACCGGGCCGGGGCGATGGCAACACCGCCAGCGGCGTTCCACAGCAACCGTTCGATTATTCGAAGGTGCTGGAGGAATTCACGTCGAAGTGAGCAATTCAACGTTGACGCAATACTTTTTTGAATTTGCGTCTCCTTTTTTTCGCCCGGATTCACGCGGCCGCGTTCGTGAGGCGCCGGCGAAAGAAAGGCAACGCGCAGCCGGCTAGAAGCAGTAGGACGCCGGAGCAGGGTTCCGGTACGACGGCGATGTCGTCGAGGGCAAAATCATTGCCGGCGCCGCCATTGGTGTTGGAATCAAAGATTGACAAGGCAACGGACGAGTTGGCGCCGGAGTTAAACGTGCCGGTAAACTCGCTCCAGACGCCATTGGTTGCGGGCACATCCAGCGTGGACCCGAAAGTGGTCCCGTTTTCCTTGGCGAATAAGATCGCGGGACTGGGGTCGATCCCGTTGTTGTTATCGTTGCCGCTGGAAGCAGCCCAATAGGTGAACGTGTATTGGGTATTGGGCGTGACCGGAATCGTCTCGCCCCAGATAGGCGTGTTAGCGGTCCCGCTGCCGTCCACGACCATCATTTCGCCGGTGCCGGTCGTGTGATCAACAAAGCTGGAGAGGAACGAGTTCCAAGATTGCGGGTTCGTGGCAACTGTATAATGACCGCCGCCTGTGGGCCCGAACCCATAGCCGCTTGTGAAGCCCGTGTTCCCCGCGCTGAAATTGCCGTTGACCACGCCCGCGCGGGCCGAGCCAGACAGCACTCCCACACAAGCGGCGACAAACATTGCGATCGACGGCCGCGCGATGGACTTCACGATCATGCGGCAGCCTCAGTGTTAGAGCAACCGAAGTTCCAGCGAATGTCGATTGGACGGGTTGCAGCGTAGCAAGGAACCGCGCCTAAAGCAAGTTTTGTGCGGCAACGGCGAGTCGGTTGCGCTGTTCGGAACATCGCGCGTGGATTGATGTTGCGCGGCTTGAAAAGGGGCTTCCCCGCAAGTCGATCAAAATCTTGCGGGAATCGCGCGGCGAGGAATTTTTTCGTGCTTTTTTCGACCCGGCCACTGGCCATTCGGGGATATGTTGCGTAGTATCGTGCATCTCCAACGAGGCCTTCATGGAGGAGCACGCCATGCGTATCACCGCGCCCCAGCCGCTCTTTGCTTGGGAAAGTCTGGACGACTGTCCCAATCTACAAACCGTCCGTGAATTACTCGCCAGCATTCCCGATCACAAGCTGCTCGATTCGCTTCGCTCGGCTCGCGGACATGGACGCGACGATTACCCCGTTACCGTGCTGTGGGGCGTGTTGGTTTTGACCGCTGCGCTGCGGCACCCGACGATCGAGTTGTGTCTCGCCGAACTGCGACGCAACGAGGGTCTGCGACGGTTGATCGGCATCGAGTCGGAGAAGAGGGTGCCGAAGAAATGGAACATCTCGCGCTTTCAAGACGTGCTCGGACAAGAGCCACACCGCACACTGGCGAAGGAAGCGTTCCAAGAGATGGTTCGGCGCCTCGGGACGATTGTGCCGGACTTGGGGCGCAACACGGCCGGCGACGCCACTGCCCTCAACGCCCGCCGCAAAAATGCCGAGGGCGCGGCTGCGGAAGTCGAGGAAGGATTGCCGCAAGCCACCGGAGGCCGCAAGGAGTACACCGACGACAAGGGAAACGTCACGGAAGCCTTTGAATGGTTCGGATACAAGCTCCATCTGTTGGTCAACGTGAAACACGAAGTGACGTTGTCTTACGAGATCACCGACACGAAGGCGGGCGACGGCGAAACGCTGCCGACGCTGCTGGCCCAGGGGCAGGCCAATTTGCCGAAGGGCCGCATCCAAACGCTAGCTTACGACAAGGCGGCCGACACCAACGACGTGCATCAACTGCTGTCCGAGGCCAAGATCAAGCCGCTGATTCAGAATCGAGCACTTTGGAAGAGCGAGCCCGAACGGATGTTGCCCGGCCACGACGGCAACTCGAACATCGTCTATGACGAGGCCGGAACGGTGTACTGCTACGATCGGGTGAGCGAGCCGATCGTGCGTCATCCGATGTCTTATATTGGCCACGAGCCGGCTCGCGAGACGCTGAAGTACCGTTGCCCGGCGAAGCACGAAGGCTGGGAGTGCCCGATGTCGAAGATTTGCAACGCGGGCAAGTCGTATGGATTGACCGTCCGCGTGCCGCGTGCGATCGATCTGCGGCGATTTCCGGCGTTGCCGCGGGCGACGAAGAAATTCGAGCGGATGTACAAGGGTCGCACGGCGGTGGAGCGGATCAACGCTCGGCTCAAGGTGTTTTGGGGCGCCGACGACGGAAACATCCGAGGAGCGCGCCGGTTTTTTGCCCAGGTGTCGGTGGTCATGCTCGTGCATGCGGCCTTCGCCACGGTGCTGGCCTCCGCTCCGCGCCGGGAAGGAACTCTTGGCAAGATGCGGCTGAGCCCGATCGCCCGGGCGTTGCGGACCGAAACCGCGGTCTAAGCCAAGCCACCATACAAGAATCGAGACAAGCGGGCTGATCGTACGCGCTGCGGAGCCCAATTCTTCCTCCGAAGGGCCATTCCGAACAACTAAACGGCCCTCGTATCCTATACGTCGATGAAAATCACCGCGTCTCGCCGCCAGCACCCGCCCCCAACGCTAAAATCGCGGCAGACAACGCAACCAGCTCGGCAACGGCGCCGACGAATCAAAGGGGACGCTTTGAATTCGCGTCCCCACTCTCCTACGGCTTGTGCCGACGCACCGCGTTCCCTTTTCTCCGTAGTTCCACCGAATCTGATCATCGCCGCAAAGAATTTGCTCAAATCCGGCGAGATTCGGCGGCGGATCGGCTATAAAGAACGTTACCTAAAGGAATGGCGATTTTCGCCGGCCAGATGCGGGGGCGCTGAGTTTACGGAACACAGGGAGAAGTCATGGTTTATCGAAGTGCGTCGCTCGGGGCGGCTTGTTTGGCGCTTGCGCTGTTTGCATCGGGCGTTCAGGCGGCGGGCGGTCGTGGGCCTGGCGGTGGTCCCGGCCCCGGCGCGGGGCCTGGTCCTGGTTTTGGCGGCCCGGGTGGACAAAACCAGGGTGGCCCGAACCAAGGCGGTCCGAATCAGGGCGGTCCGAATCAGGGCGGACCCAATCAGGGCGGACCCAATCAGGGCGGTCCGAACAATGGGCAGGCCGGCAATCAAGCCAATGGCGGCCAAAACCAAGGGAATAATCCGGGCGGACAGGGAGCGGCGCAGTGTCCGCCGGGACAGAACCAGAACGGCGGCTCGTCGGCCACCGGCTCCTCGACCAATCCGAAGAACAAGCCGATCGTCGGCAACATTGCCAATATCACCACGACCAGTCTCACGATCACGCTCAAGAATGGCACGTCGCAATCGTTTTCGATCGGCGCGACGGTCAACACGATGAGTCTCGGCCGGCCGATTGCGCTGACCAGTCTGGCGATCGGCGATTTGGTCGGCGTCAAAACCGATGCCAGCGGCGCCGCCGTCGCCATCTTCAAGCTGCCGCGAAAGGCTCAAGCAAACGGCAACGGCCAAGGCCAAAACCAAGCCGCCGTGGCGAACGGCAACCAAAATCAACAAGGTCCGGGTGGCCCCGGACAAGGTCCACCGCCGGGCGGCCGCCGGCACGGTCCGCCGCCACCGGGCGGTCCAGGACAAGGTCCGCCGCCGGGCGGACCAAACCAGCCGCCTCCGCCAGGACAGCAAGCGGGCGGCAATAACTGACACGACAGCGATTGAAGCGGCAGGGGACAAGTAGCGGAATCCGTGAAAATTCCAGGCCTCGAGCGGCTCGACTCGTCCGAATTCTGGCGAATCCGGCTACAAGACCGCCAATGTGCGCCGCGACCGGCGCTGCCTGCCGTATCGATCCGTATCTATAATGAATCGACGACCGCGCATTACCGGCGCCGTGTCGGTCCGCTTTAGGCTTCAGCCAATCCGCGCATCTCAACAGGTTGCGGCAACATGGAGACAAGCTCCGCGCAAAACCAGCAGTCGAAGGAGCTGTTGAGTCTCGCCCGCGACGGCGATGGCAATGCGCTCGGAGACTTGCTGAGCGTTTACCGGCAATACCTGTCGGTGCTGGCGCGAACGCAAATCAGTCGCCGGCTGCAAGGCAAGGCCGATGCTTCCGATCTGGTGCAAGAGGCCCTGCTGGAAGCCCATCGGCATTTTCGGGATTTTCGCGGCACGAGCGAGGGCGAATTCGTCGCCTGGTTGCGGAGTATTTTGGCGGGCCTGATCGCGAACCACGTGCGGCGTTACTTGGGCACCAAGCGGCGCGACGCTCGCCTTGAACGGACGCTGCTCGTCGAGTTGAGCGACGCCTCGGGCGTGCTCGGCGCCGACCTGGCGGCCGATGTCAGTTCGCCGAGCGAGCAAGCCGTGAATCACGAAGCGTCGCTGCAACTGGCCAATGCGCTCGAGACGCTGCCGGATCACTATCGGGAAGTCATCATGCTGCGGCATTTGGAAGGCTTGCCGTTCGCGCAAGTGGCCGAGCGGATGGGCGCAGCGTCGAGAGCGTCGAGAAGCTGTGGGTGCGAGCGTTGGCCCGATTGCGGCAGACGCTGGGAGACAAGCATGAGTGACCATCGCGCCGACGACTCTCACGCCGAAGCAACGAGCGCCGTCAATTCCGACGATCCGCGCCTCGTCGCCGCGGTTCGAGAATACATGGCGGCGCTAGAAAAAGGCGAGCCGCCACAGCGGCAGCAGTTTCTCGATGAACATTCCGAGATTGCCGCCGATTTGGCCGTCTGTCTCGACGGTCTGGAAATGGTCCATTCCGCGGCGATCAAAGTCCGCCGGCAACCGTCGCCGCGCCCGCTGTTGGGTTCGGCAAACTCATCGCAGCCGCTCGGCGATTTCCAGATCGTTCGCGAAATCGGCCGCGGTGGGATGGGCGTGGTCTACGAGGCGCTGCAGTTGTCGCTCGGGCGGCGAGTGGCGCTCAAGGTGCTGCCGTTCGCCGCTTCGCTCGATCCATCGCGGCTCGAGCGATTTCGCAACGAGGCACAGGCCGCCGCGCAACTTCATCACACCAATATCGTGCCGGTCTATTCCGTCGGCATCGATCGGGGCGTTCATTTCTATGCGATGCAGTTGATCGAAGGGCAGGCTCTGTCGGATTCGATCCGCGACCTGCGCCGCGCCGCCGGGCGCACGAGCGGCGCCGACCCCAGCGCCACCGAGGCGATGGCGAAGCGAAAATCGTCGGCGTTCGGCAATTCGGCGTCGGCCAATTCTGTGAGTAACGGATCGAGCCTGTCGTTGCTGCCGACATCATTGCCGCCGTCGGTGAACGCGGCCCATATTGAAACTCGCGCGCCAACGTCGACAGTGCTGAGCGCGGAAGTCGCCAATCCACGCAGCTACTTCCATACCGTCGCGCGACTCATGCATCAGGCGGCGACGGCGCTGGAACATGCCCACGCCATGGGCGTCGTCCATCGCGATATCAAACCCGGCAACTTGCTGCTCGACACTCGCGGCAATCTGTGGGTCACCGACTTCGGGCTGGCCCAATTCCACACCGACGCCGAATTGACTCGCACCGGCGACCTGCTCGGAACGCTCCGCTACATGAGCCCCGAGCAAGCCACCGGCGGCCGAGTGCTGTTGGACCATCGCACCGACATCTATTCGCTCGGCGCGACGATGTACGAAGTCCTCACGCTCGAGCCGGTGTTCGACGGCAGCGATCGAAACGTATTACTGCGGCGGATCGTCGAAAACGATCCTCGCCCGCCGCGTTCGCTCGACAAGAATATCCCTTTGGAACTGGAAACCATCGTTCTGAAAGCCACGGCGAAATCGCCGGCCGATCGTTATGCGACGGCCCAGCATTTCGCCGACGACTTGCAGCGCTGGCTCGACGACAAGCCGATTCTTGCTCGGCGGCCGGCTTTGGCCGAGCGCGTGCGACGTTGGGGCCGGCGGCATCGTGCGGTTGTGCGGGCGGGGATCGTGGTTTTCCTGCTCGGCGTTGTCGGCCTGGCGGCCAGCGCGCTGATCATCGCGCGGGAACATGCGAATACCGAAATCGCCTATCAAAGCGCGATCAAGCAGCAAGCCGCGGCGGAAGAGAGTTTCCGCCAGGCGCGCGAGGCAATCGACACATTCACCGAATTGAGCGAAGAGGAATTGGCCGACAAGCCGATGTTGCACCAATTGCGCCGGAAGTTTCTCGAGCAGTCGCTGGCTTATTACAACGCCTTCTTGAAATCGCGCGGCAGCGATCCGACGATCAGCAGCGAATTGACGGCCACGTCGCGGCGCGTCGCTCGCATCGTCGATGAGCTGGCGCTCTTGGATCAGCTTGCTCCGCTGATGTTGCTCTACGACTCGGCCGTACAAGACGAATTGAAAATGCCGGCCGATCGACGATCGCAAATCGAATCGTTGCTGACTCAGATTTGGAACGAACGCGAACAGGCCCAGTCGGGCAATCATCCCACCCGGGAGCCGCAACAGGAATCCGTGACCGACAATCTGCGAGCGCACGGTGAAAAACTGATTGCCCTGCTGAGCGAGCAGCAGCTTGTCCGCCTGAAGCAAATTGCCTGGCAGCAACAAGGGGCGATGGCCTTCAAAAGCGACGACATCATCGTCGCGCTGAAGCTGACGCCCGACGAGCGCAAGCAGATCAACCAAATCATCGAGCAGGATCACGCCGGGCCGCCAGCTTTCCATCGCGATCCGGGCGATCACGGGCCGCCGGAGGAACGTCCCGGCGGTCCCGCGCGCGATGGTGGGCCGAGACGTGAAGGACCGGGGCATCAGGAACGCGGAATTGGAGGTCCAGGGCCCGATCGTGGTCCGCCCAGAATCGATGGTCCGCAATTCGGCGGTCCAGACTTTCACGGTCCCGGACTGGGAAACCCCGGCTCCGATCGACCACCGCCCGGTGAACTTCGTCAGCCGCCTCCGCCGGATGATAATAGCGGGGCCGGCCGGGATGAGCCTCGTGGTCGCGGTGATGGCGGTCCGCCGAACGATTCGCGGCGCGAGCAACCGAGCTTTGAAACAATGTTCGAAATGATGGCGCAGCGCGAGCAACAGACCATTGAAAAAATCCTCCAAGTTTTGACTCCCGAGCAACGCGCCGCTTGGAAGAATCTGATTGGAACGCCGTTCGTGCGAAACTCGCGTGGCGGCCCGAGAGACCATCGCCACCCTTCCCCCGACTGAAAACGGAGTAACATCATGCAAACAGGAAATCCCCAATTCACCCCGTCTCGCCGCCGGTTCTTGGGAGGCATGGCCATCGGATCGACTCTGGGCTCGGCAATCGGCTCGGCCCTGTTCACGACGCCGGGCTTGTTTGCCGAGGAGCTGAGCGGCAACGGCCATTTGACTGCCACCGCGCGGCTGACCGAAGGCCCCTTTTATCCCGACAAATTGCCGCTCGACACCGACAACGACTTGCTCATCATCAACGACGCGATCACCCCGGCCGTCGGCGAGATCAGCCACGTCTCGGGCCGAATCCTCACCGCCGCCGGCAGCCCGCTGCGCAATGCGTTCGTCGAAATCTGGCAATGCGACAGCAACGGCCGGTATCACCATTCCCGCGCTTCGAGCGACGGCGAGCGCGACGCCAACTTCCAAGGCTACGGCCGCTTCCTCACCGACGCGAACGGCCAATACTATTTCCGCACGATCAAGCCGGTTCCGTATCCCGGCCGCACGCCGCATATCCATTTCGCCGTCAGCCAGAATGGCCGGCGGATTTTCACGACGCAATTGCTCATCAACGGCCATCCGCAGAACGATCGCGACATGGTGTATCAAGAAGTCCGCGACGCGGCGGCGCGAAAGACCATTTTGGGCGATTTCAAGCCGATCGCCGATTCGCCCATCGGCGAGCTGGCGGTGAATTTTGACATCGTGCTGGGCGTCACGCTGCCCGATCAGCACGACACGACGATCAAAGGGGGCATCGGTCCCTCCGAGATGAAAAGTGGCCGCGGCCCCGGCCGTCCAGGTCGCGGCCCGCGCCCCGGCGGTCCTGGTGGACGTGGACCCGGCGGTCCTGGCGGCCCTGGCAGTCCCGGCCCCGGCGATCGGCCCGAATTCGGCCCTCCGCCGGATCGCGAACCCCGCCCCGACCGCGAACCATGATTCACGACTGCCTGTCCTACCTTTCATGGTATGCTCGTGTTTCGTGGTTCGCTCTCTTCGTAGTTCGTCGTCCCACGGTTAACCCATGAACGCCCGGCAATTGGAGAAACTCGGAGTTCCGGGCGAATGCATGAAAAGCGCGATCATGGCGATCCAGAGCGCCGACACGGCCGGCGTGCTGCGCGGCATGAACGTCAAGCAGGTGATCAAAGACGTTCTGGAGCGGCCGGCGGATCATGTGAGCGACGAACATTTTGGTCCGTTTGCGCAAGACGTGCTTCAATCCGGCGAACTCGCTCCGATTCGCGAGCCGATCGCTTATCGCACTTGGGGCGACAGCGGAATCGAGCCGGAGTCGCACGTTCAAATGCGGCAGGCTTGCGCACTGCCGATGGCCACCGCGGCGGCGCTGATGCCTGACGCGCATGTCGGCTACGGCCTGCCGATCGGCGGAGTGTTGGCGCTCGATAATGCGGTGGTGCCGTATGCGGTCGGCGTCGATATTGCTTGCCGCATGAAGTTGTCGGTCCTCGACATGCCGGCTTGGAGTCTTACCGACCGGTTGAAGTTCGATCTGTTCGAGCGAGCGATCGAGCGCGGCACGCGGTTTGGCGTCGGCTCGGTCCACGAGACTCGACAAGACCATCCGGTTATGGACCGCGATTGGTGGGTCACGCGCGTCACGCGAGAAAACAAAGACAAAGCCTGGAAGCAACTCGGCACCTCGGGTTCGGGCAACCATTTCGTCGAGTTCGGTCATCTGACGCTGCCGCAAGGCGACGCCGAGCTTGGCCTCGAAGCCGGCGAGTATGTCGCGCTACTGAGCCATAGCGGCAGCCGCGGCACCGGCGCGTCGGTGTGTTCGACCTACAGCGCGATCGCTCGCGCGCGATTGCCAAAGAAATACGAATCGCTGGGCCGGCTGGCGTGGCTGGATTTGGACAGCGAGGCGGGCCAGGAATACTGGGCCGCCATGAACCTGATGGGCGAATACGCGGCCGCGAATCACGACGTGATCCATCGGCTCGTATCAAAATTGCTCGGAGCCAAGATCATCGCCGGCGTGGAGAATCACCACAACTTCGCCTGGAAGGAAACTCACGGCGAGCGCGAGGTGATCGTCCATCGCAAAGGCGCGACTCCGGCGGGCAAAGGTGCGCTGGGCGTGATTCCCGGCTCGATGGCCGATCCGGCCTTTGTCGTCCGCGGCAAAGGCATGGCCGAAAGCTTGAACTCCGCCTCGCACGGCGCGGGTCGGCGCATGTCGCGCACCGCCGCAAAGCAGAAGTTCACTTGGAACGCGGTTCGCAAGAATCTCGAAACTCGTGGCATCAAGGTTCTCTCGGCCGGAGCGGACGAAGTGCCCGGCGTCTATAAGAACATCGAAGACGTGATGCGCGAGCAGCAAGACCTCGTCGAGATCGTCGCGCGGTTCGATCCGAAGATCGTCAAAATGTGCGGCGACGGCAGCAAGGCCGAGGATTGACGCTCGAATCGAAATTGGGCATCGCCGGTGCTTTCGGCATAATCCGCGCGACCCTCATGGCGCTTTTCTCGCCTGCTTGCTCCACGGTCAGGGAAACGTAGAGTCCAATTGAGGTACTGGGCTCCGCGATCCTTTTGGGACTGTGTCGATGGCAACGGTTTTGGAATCGCTCGATCCGTCGGTCGCGCCGGTTTCGCCGGACCGATACAATTGCCGCACGGTTGACGGGATCGCGGCGATTGCTGGCATGGAAGCGAAGTGGCCGAGCTTTTCCGCCGGCGCCGAATGGGGCGGACCGATGGCCAGCTTCGGTTGGTCGCTCGCCGCGGCCGAGGCATTGGCCGGCGAACAAACGCCGCGGCTCGTCATGGCGATTGACGACGATGGCACGCTCCAAGCCGTCGCTCCGCTAGCACGATCCGGCCGCTGGGGAGCGGGGCGACTCGAAATACTCGGTCTCCGCCGACTCAACGAGCCCGCGGATTTCACGTTCACCGATCGCAAAGTGCTCGCCGCGCTGATCGACGGAATATTGCGGCTTCGGCGGCCGTTGCTGCTTTGTCGAATACCGGCCGAATCGCCGACGATCGAATTGCTGCGGCGGGCAAGTCGCGGTCGCGCCGTTGTCGTCGTCCGGCCGCAAGCAAGCTGTCCGTACATTCCACTCGATGAAACGTGGTCGAAGCCGGAAAGCCATTTGAGCTCGCGCCGTCGCTCCGATTTTCGACGCGCCTTCGCCGCGCCGAGCAACGGGGCGAAGTTCGAGCGGAGATCATCACTCCCGCGCCGGAGCTACTCGATGGTCTGCTGCAAATCGCGTTCGACATTGAGGCCCGTTCGTGGAAAGGGGCCGCGGGAACGGCGCGTAGCTTGTGATCCGCTTCGCGGCGGCCATTTGCGGCGATTTGCTCAGTGGGCCTGCAAAGCCGGCACGCTGCGCATCGCCCTGCTTTCGGTCGGCGGCCAGCCGATCGCCATGCAAATTGCCACGGAAGAAGCCGGGCGGTGGTGGTTATTGAAGATCGGCTTCGATCCGGCGTGGTCGGATTGCTCGCCCGGCACGCTGTTGCTGTGCGAGACGCTGCGCCATGCCGTGCGGCAACAACTGGCGCTTTACGAATTTCTCGGCACGGTTGAATCCTGGACACAGGTTTGGACGCTCCATGAACGCCAGTGCGTTTCGGTGCGCGTTTATCCGCTGGGTCTGCATGGCGCGGCCGCGCTGGCCGCCGACGGAATCGAAATCGCCGGCCGAAAGGTGAAACGCGCTTGGCAATCGTGGCGCAATCGACATCGCGTCGCAGCGCCAAAGGAGAATGCCGACGTAGATCGGGAAACCGAGATCGAGGAATCCTAAGCATGGGCACGTTCGTGCATCGGCTGAGCCGCGCGGCGAAGACACCGTTGCATGCGCTGGCCCGTGCGCGGCGAAATCGTATATCGCCGGCACTCGATTGAGCGAAGTGATGGGCGTTGCCGAGCGGCTGGCTGCGGAAGGGCTGCGTTCGACGGTGGGTTTTTGGGACGCGGTCGGCGCGGAGCCGGCGACGGTGTTCACGGCCTATCGCGAAGCCCTGGCGGCGTTGAGCAAAACTGGGCGCGACACCTACCTTTCGATCAAGTATCCGTCGCTCGGATATTCCGAGGAGATGTTGGCATCGCTGGTGCGCGAAGCGAAGCGGCTGAAAATTCGGCTCCATTTCGACGCGATGGGGCCGGAATCGGTCGATCGGACTTGGAAAGCGGTCGTGGCTGCGCTCGAACAGGGCGCCGATATCGGCTGCACGCTGCCGGCCCGATGGCGGCGCAGCCCCGACGACGCCGATTGGGCGGCGCGCCGCGGATTGGCGGTGCGCGTGGTCAAAGGTCAGTGGCCCGATCCGAACGAGGCGGACGTCGATCCACGCCGCGGATTCGATGCGATCATCGAACGACTTTCGGGCCGTGCCCGCATGGTGGCCGTCGCGTCGCACGATTTGCAAACCGCGCGAGCCGCGCTGATGCGGCTGGCGGACGCCGGCACGCCGGCCAGCTTGGAGTTGCTCTATGGATTGCCGCTCCGCCGGCAGATCCAGTTGGCGCGGGAATTCGACGTGCCGACGCGAATCTATTTGCCCTATGGCGAGGCCTATTTGCCGTATTGCCTGGCGCAGTTGAAGCGCAATCCGCGGATGGCATGGTGGCTGCTGCGCGACGCGATGACGGCAAGGATAGGCCGAGCGGCGGCTCTCTAAGCGGAACTCGCCGGCCATCGCCAGGCAGCAACCGCTAGCGCGACCCAGCCGACGACAAAAGCGATTCCGCCGATCGGCGCGATGAACGGCAGGGCCACATTGCCCCACAGCACGTTGGCATACAGCCAACCGCAGAAAAGAACGATGCCCAGCAGAAATGCAACGCCGGCGATCCGCGTGCAGGGCGAGGCGCCATTCGCGCGGCAAGCCAGGCCGACCAGGATCAATGCAATCGCATGGATCATCTGATTTGCGCGGCAGTGTCGAAGACTTCAAGCTTGTGCTCCGCATCGCGAAGCGCATGAAGCTCATCCTTGCGTGACGGGGCGGCCGTGTCGGACAGCTGCCCGGGCTTGATCTCCTGCTTCGGCGGGATGACTGTTTCACCCAATGATGACGTGTCGACCGGTTGTTGCCGGTCCTTGACCTGCTGCTTCAGCACGTGCGCACCGAAAGCCCCAGCCAGCACGCCGAGCGCCGCCAGCAACGCCCCAATGATGATCCAAGTGCGGCCAGGCATGGGAGAGAATGTCGAAGGACTAATGACGAACGTCTAAAGGATGACGAAGCACGAATGACTAATGGAGCATTGTACCGGGTACATTGCAACCGGATTTAGGCATTCATCGTTAGGATTTCTTTCGTTCGTCATTCGACCTTCCTCATTCAGCCTCACGGCGTTGTCGTCGTGCCGAGCAACTTCTGCTCTTCCTCTTCCTGGATGATGATTCGAGGCGTGACCATCATCATCAGGCTTTCCGTCGTGCGGCCGATGGCCGATGTTGCGAAAGAGCCGGTTGATATACGGGATCTTGCTCAGTATCGGCACGCCGCGTTCGCTGCGCCCTTCGCTGAGCCGCTTGATGCCGCCCAGCAGCACCGTACCGCCGTCGGGGACGCTGACCGTCGTCGTGACCGTGACGAAGTTGAACGTCGGCAACTGCACCGTCGTGCCGGAACTGACGGTCGTCTCGCCGGCGGCCGCGTTCGTGGTCGTGGACGTCGTCGGATCGGTGGTCGTGTTCGTGGTGTTGTTGGTGACGTCGAGCCGGTGAACTGGAAGTTCTTGCACGTCGCCGATCTGGCTGAAGAACGGAACCACCGTGAGCCGGACAAAACGATGGTCGGGCGACACGACGGCCTGCACTGTGAGCGACGTGCCTTCGGAAAGCACCGTGATCACCGGCTGCTGTGCCGCCGCGAAATCGCCGACGACCGGCATGACGCTCGTGACGAATGGCTCTTGCGACGTATCGGACACAAACGCCTGCTGGCCGTTGAACAGCGTCACTTTCGGCGCCTGCAACACGTTCGAGCGATCGTCGCCCATCGAGCGCCTGCATCAGGAAGAATGCCTGGATGTCGCTGAGGATGGCGAAACCGAACGAGGCGGGCGTGGTGTCGACCGTGAGGCCGGCAAAGCCGGGATGGCGGCCGTCGCGGCGCCGTTTTGCCGGAATTGAACGTCGCCCAGCGGCGTCGTGTTGAAGCCGCCCGAGGCCGAACTGCCAGTCGCCAGGCCGATGACCTGCGACGGGGTGCGGTCGGTCCGCCCCGCTGGCCGATGGCGCCGTTGCCGACCTGCGCGTGGGTGGGAATGTTGAAGTTGAAGTTCACGCCGATCTGCTCGAAGAAGTTGTCGTTGAGCGTGATGAACCGCACTTCGATCGTCACTTGCAGGTCTTGCAAGCGTCGCAACTGTTGCAGCAAGTCGGCGATCTGCTCGTGGATTTCCTGCGTCTGGCTGACGACCAGCGTCAGGTTCGTTTCGAACGGGGCGATCGAGCCGGTGCCGCCGATTGCGGTCCAGCTCGTCGGGGCGATGGTCGAGGTGATCAACTCGATCAGCGAATCGAAGTCGGCCTGATTGCCGCCCCTGCAGCCGCCGGGGCCGGCGTAGCCGTTCGGCTGCGGCTGGCCGGCTTTGACTTGCCCGGTGCCGGATCCCGGCGTCCGCATCTGGGCCGCACGCTGGAGTTCATCATGGTCGCGCCCTTGGGATCGCCGGCCATCGCTCGCCATCGTGCTCGATCCGGCAGGCGCCGCCGCCCGCCGGCGCCGCCGTAGCCGATGCGGCGATAAGCCTTCTCCAAGGCCGCGTTGATTCCCTCGCGGCCGTTCGGGCCGAAATTCGGAATCGGGATCACCAGGTCGGCGACCGGATAGCTCTTGGTGTAGACCTGCCCATGCCGCTTGTCTTCGCTGGTGATGTTGAGCACTTCGTTCTTGATGACGTAGTTCAGGTGCAGCGGCTCGAGGATCAGCGTCAGCGCACTCTTGAGTTGGATGTCGCGAGCTCAGGTCGATCGTGACCGGCTCGTCGGTCGTCACGCCCTCGGCCTTCAGCCCTTGGGCGTCGACGTACATGTTGACCTGCGTGACTTTCTCCAAGTAGCCGAGCACTTCGCCCAGCGGAGCTTGCTTGAATTTCAGCGACACCGGCGTCGTCAGCTTCTGCTCGATGTCGAGATCGCCGGGGCTGCGATGCGCTTGGCCCTCAGCCATCAACTTCTTGCGGCGGTCGGTCAATTGGCTCCAATCCATCTTATCGCCGAATTTGTAATTCGAATTGAAGGGAATGGAATCTCGATCGACCTCGGTCAAAGCCGTGTTGATCTCATCTTCCTTTTCCGACTTGATCTCCATGTTGTTCGCCTCGCGGCGGAGCATCTTGCTGATCGTCACCATCTGATGGACGACGACGTTGTTGGGGTCCATCTCCTCGGCCCGCTTGGCGATGACTTCCGCCTCGGCATACCGGCGTTCTTCGATGGCTTTGTTGTAGTCGTCGACCATGCGGGCGAGCTTTTCGCTGATTTCGAGCTTCATCTTGCGGCGGTCGTCGACTTCGCGATGGACTTCCGCATTGCGCTGATCGAGCTCGATCTGCGCGAGATTCTTTTGGATGTACGCCTGCATTTCCGTGATGCTGGCGTCCACGCGGTGCAGCAATTGCTGGCGATATTGCGGATCGAGCTCCGGCGGCGCCGAGGCGACCCTCATGCGAGCCTGTTGCAGCAGCTCCAAGCCTTTCTTCGGGTCTTTGGCCTGCAACGCTTTGGCCGACGATTGCGTGCGCGAGATATCGGCCGAGATCTGATTGACCAACACTCGCTGCCGCGCTACGGCGCCTTCCAGCAAGCCGTCGCTGCCGGCCGGTTTCGGCGGGCTGACGGAGAGCATTTGCAAATGATCTTGCAGGCGAGTTCGCGTGCCCGGATCGAGTTGGTCTTGCATTGCGTACGCCAGACGGAAGAGCCGCATGGCTTCGTCGCGATTGCCGTCGGTCAGCGCTTTTTCGCCCTGGCGGAACAATAGCACCGCTTGGGGCGCATGATCGCTGGGAGTGACGCTCGGCAAGGCGTTCGGATCCGGCAAGGCGTTCGGATCGGGAGCCGGATGCACGGTCGGCACTTGCGACATCGCCGAAGCGGGAATGTTTTGCGTCGTGTCATGGCTCGGATCGTAGATCGATCGAGTGACGTATCCATTGCCGTCGCTGCCCTGCGCCGCCGGCAAGCGTCACGCCTGAGGGACTGCGCAATCGGGCCTTCTGAATCTCGAACAGCACCAGCGCCGGACGGTCTTCCTGCTGACCGAACGCCGAATCGCGAGCCAAACTGTCGGCCTGACGGGCCATCTGCTCGGCCGAGGCAAGATCGCCGCGGTTCAGCGCAGCCCGAGCTTGCCGCGTTAGATCGGCGGCGCGTGGCTTGTCGTCGCTGCTGGCGACGTTGGCAAGGCCGCCCGAAATCGCGTCGGGATGGATTTCCGCCGGCGCGGCGCTCGCGCCGCCGCGGCGCATGGCGGCGATTTGCTGCAGTAGTGTGTCGGGGTGCGGTTCGACCGGATTGTATTGGACGGGCATTCGTTGGGCGTCGCCGGCGAGCCGTTCGGCTTCGTCGAACTCGCGCCACGGCAAGAAGCCCTTGGCCTCTTCCATCAGCAGACCGGCATATTCGTGGCGATAACCTTCCGAATCCTTTTGACCTTGTTGGGCTTGCAGATTGCTGTAGCGATTCAACAGCGCTTCGACTTTCGCCGGGCTGTCTTCCATCGGTCCATACGCGACACCGGTGGCTTTCGCTTGCTCCAATTGGCTGGCCGCGCGGCGGGCATCTCCCTCGGCCAACGCTTTGCGGGCGCCGAGGATCAAAGCATCACTTTGCGCGCGGGCAACGCCGCCCGACGGCGCTCCAGTATTCTGCGCAACCAGATTCTGCGCAGGCGAGTTTTGATTCGGTAGGTTGATCGGGGCCATGCCTGTCGAACGGATAGCTCCCGCTCGCGGCGGCGGCGTTCGGATCGACCGGAGTGAATTGACCGGGGGCGGCCGTCAACGGCGCGCTCTGCGAGGGCGCGGAAAATCCTTCGGTTGAACCGCTCGGGCTGACATAGGCCGTGTCCGACGGTCCCGCGGGCTGGGCGTTGTCGCCATGGCCCACGAACGGGTCTTGGCCCTTGCCCAGCGACGCCGACGGTATGGCGCCGACGCTCGTGCCGTCGGGTTTCAAGCCGAGCGAGCGATTGAAATCGGCGCGGCATTTCTTCGGGGTGTCGCCGGTGTGGAAGAGTCCGTATTTGGGGTTGATCGCCTCGGCGCGCGAGATGAACGAATCGGCGAGCTCTCGCTTGTGCTCCGCCATGGCCTTGCGGGCTTGGCGCAGGAGGTCATCGGCTCGTTGAACGTCGGTCGGACCATCGTCGCCGGTGGCGGCAATGGCGAGATACGTTTGTACGAGGCCCATGGGGGGCACGGCTCGGGCAATGCCAGCCGAGGTTCCCGCCAGAAAAATCAACGTGCCGACGATGCGCTGTGACGTGGTTTTCAACCCCATTCTCCTTCATCGAAATGCATCAATTTCCCTGCCCGACAACAACCACGAAAGTCCGCGCGGCGCCGATTGGGGCGACGAGGCGATCCTTCGGGGAGCAGAGTTTCTTGGGTTGGAACGAACCTCCGGAACCGGAATCGCGCCCGACAGGGCTCCATTAATTAGACGAGATTTGCTGTCGCTCTGTCGGAGACTTGCAGAAGAGAGCGGGATAGATACTGGCGGCCGAAAAAGCGGTCAAGGCCAGTTGCGAGATTTCCCGGCAAAGATTTCTCGGATTTACGGCGAGACGCGAGACTGTAGGGGAACGCCCTCCGCGGCGTTCCGGGGGGGCCGGTGGATTTCTCGCGGTGCCGCGGGGACAGCGCGGCTGAGCGCATCCAACGTTGGAGTTCACGCTTCAGCGTGCTGGCTCGCAACACGCAAAATCGTGAACTCCAACAGAATCGTCGCGCCCGCGGAACGGCACGGAGGCCGTTCCCTACAGCGGCCGACGTGTTCCTTCGAAAAAAAATAAGGACGAACGCCGAACCAGCGATTCGCCGGAATTATTTCCGGAAGAACGACGTGGTTCGGAGTCCGTCCTCATTCGAATCACGGCGCAATCAGCGCGCGCCTTGCTGCTTTCTTGTTGGCCCCGGATTCGGCGTTACGGGGGGCAATAATCCGCCGCCGGGGATCAACCCGCCTTTCGCGGGCACCGCGCCTGGAAGGGCCGCGGCTCCAGCCGGCGCCGCGGGGGCGATGTGCGTCTTTTTCCAACCGTTGACCGTCGGCAAGTCTTTCGCCTCGTTGATGACGATCAACTTCGGATGCTCCGGATCGTCGATGTTGTCGAGCAACAGCATCTCGGCCGGATCGGTGAGACCACCGGCGCCGGGCAGCTTCTCGTCGTTGCCGCGGAAATCGAGCAACACCGACGCGGTGCGGAAATTGCCCGTGATGTCGCGAATCACTCGCTTCACCGGATCGGCGACGCCCTTGGCGACTTGTTCGGGCACGGTCGTGCCGACCAGACGCCCAATTCGGTGTCGTATTCCTTGAGCAATTCGATGGCCTGATCCATGTCGAACGTGAAGATGCTGACTTGCGCCTTGGGCTCCTGCCGCTTGGGGCGATCGATGGGCCCAGCCAACAGCCGCGTGTCGGCCGGGATTTGCACCGCCGACGACTTTTCGCTCCAGGGCGTTTCTTTATAGGCGACCGACGCGGTATCCGGCTTCATCAGCACTTTCGCCTCCAGCCCGAAATTCGGATTGCGCAGCAACATTTGCACGCGATACTGGTACGAGTGCCCCGGCTCGACTTTCAGATCGATGAAGCGGAACAATTTGTAGGGCGCTTCCTCGGCCGCGGCTTGCGGATTCTGGCCCGCAACGTTTGGCCGCACCATGGGCGGCTGAAACCGCCGGCCGGGTGGTCGACGAGGAACACCTCGGCCCGCGCCGGCACTGCGCCTGCCGCGTTCGGATCGTCGAAGCCTTTGTCGGGCTGGGCGCCGTCGGCGCCGGGTTGAACGGCGTTGCCCTGCCCAGCCGGCGCAGCCGCGACGGCCAATGGAACTTTCGGCGGATGGGCGGCTTCCGCGCCCCAATTTCGCAATAGCACCGGCGGCAATGCCCAGGTGAACCAAGGGGACGACACGAACGCCGGATCAGCGACTTCTGGTACGACTCCGGCCCAGTTGCGCATCTCGGCTTCCAAATTGTTCCGCTCCGCCGGGCTGATCCCCAGTTTCTTCACCTGCGCTTTGGCGTCCGGCTCTTGGTGTATGTCGCGAATGATTTGCTCGGTGTCGCCGAAATCGAGCAGCTTGACCGTGCCGTCGGTGGTGTCGGTTCGCTCAAGTTTGCACCAGACATATTGCGGCACGTCGATTCCCGCATTGCCGCGCTCGTGTCCCGCACCACTTGCGCCGACTCCTTCGACGGCCACGCCGCGGCGGGCGTTCTTGAACCGCCGGGCGTATTCCTCGCGCTGCGCACCGTCGGGAATCAGACCGGTGACGACGATCCCATGCACGCCTTCGGCCATGCCGTTTCCGGGAGGACCGCCGGGATCAAAGCCGGCCGGAAAAGGTTGCTCGGCGGCCGCGGTGGCTTCGCCGGCCTTTTCACCCAAGAGGTTGGGCGTCGTTGTCGTGGCCGGAGGGCGCGTGACAGTCCGAGGCGGCCGAGTGGTACGAGGCGGGGGCGCCGCCTTGCCGGGGATCAAGCCGCCGACCGGCGGAACAACATTTCCGACTCCCGGCGTCGGCTCGGGCCGATTTCCGGCTGACGCGTTGACGACGATGCCGCCGCGAAACGGCGTCGCCCAAACCTCTTCGACCGGAAACATCGTCGGATCCATGCGCTTGACCAGATCGTCAAACGGCGGACGCACAAGTGAGTTGTCGATGTTGATCTTCGGAATCGTCGCTTCCTTGTTGACCAAGTCGAACATAATCGACGCTGACAACCTCCTGCGTGGGAGGCGGCACATGCAATTTGTTGATGCTCTGCTCGGCGTCGTCGCTCCGCTTTTCGATGACGTTGGCCGCGAGTTTTTCAGGGAGGTGTTCCCGTGAAACGGCTTTCACGATGAACCATCCCAGGATCAGCACGGCCAGGGCGAGACCGAATTTCTCGCCATGCTCGATGCCGAAAGCCTTCACCTTGTCCATGTCGAACTTCATCTTGACCTTCATCCTTCACCTCCTCCTCATTCCCTGTTGCCCCGGTTCGGTCGAATCCGACGCACAAATCTCGCGTAACGAACGTCGCTTTGGCCCAAAATCAGTCGCTACTTCTTCGCCGGCGCGGTGGTTGGTGGAACGGTGGCCGGCGGCGCGGTGGTTGGTGGAACTGTTGCCGGGGCGGTTGCCGGCGGCACCTTCGCTGGAGTTGTCGCCGCTGGCGGCGCTGTTGCTGGCGGGACAGTTCCGGTCGTCGGCGGCGGTGTAGTTGTCGGCGTCGTGGCGGCTGGCGGAGTCGTCGTGGGAGTTGTCACTGCTGGCGTTGTCGCTGCCGGCGTTGTCGCTGCCGGCGTTGTGGCTGCTGGCGTTGTGGCTGCTGGCGTTGTTGCAGCCGGCGTTGTGGCTGCGGGCGGTGTCGTCTCCGCCGGCGCTGGTGCGGGAGCGACGGCGCCTGCTGCCCCGTCGGCCGCTTTGATGCCGAGCTTCGCATAGCTGGGCGGATTGATCAGATACGCCACGCCGGAGATTTCCAGCGTGACGTTATGCAGCACGCTGCTGCTCTGTTCCTCTTGCCGCCCTCGCGGGCGCCCGGATGACCCCGGCCTCCTTCTTCGCGATCGCTGGGGTTGATCCGCACTTCGCGCACCTCAAGCGGCAGCGGCGAATTGCAGAACTCGACTAGCAGTTTCTGCCACCGCTGCTCATCCGCGACGATCGTCAGCTTGAACGCCATCTGATTGTATTCGGGCGAAGTCAACGCGGCCCATTCCGAGCCCAACAGCGGCTTTCCCTTGGAATCGACGTAGCGGCCATCCTTCAACCAAGCCTCGGGATCGGCCGGTCCGGCCGGCACGCCGGGCTGCGCGGCATTCGGGTTGCCGAGGGCGAATCCCCTTCCGGGCGGTCGAAAATGTCCGCCGAGCGCGCCTTCCTCCGTCGTGCGATGGCGCATCGGACGCTTCGGTTCGAGAACCGCCGTCGGTGGACCACCTTGAGGATTCGGTTGCTGAACCACCTGGCCGGCGCCCGGACCCGTCTTGTGCGACCGCTCGATTCGGCCCGAGCCTTCGCCGAGCGGGAACTTGTTCGTGGCGTCGTAGCCGATCAACGTTTCATGAATTTCGCGCACCACGGCATCGAAATCGCCGGTCGCTCCGACATTGGTCCGGTCGATTGCTTTGCAAATCGCTTCCAAAACCCATAGTTCTTCCTGGGCATATCGAACATCGAGCGGCGACGGCGGATCTTGCCAATCGTACGCGGCGACCAGGCGCTCTTGATCGGCCGGATCCCAATCGACGATGTAGGTTTTCTTCGGCTCATCGGGATTGACGGCCGCGTCGCCCGCGGCCCCTTGCCCGCCATGATGCGCGCCCGGGTGCTCGTGTCCGGCCCCGCCGCCCCCTTGGCCTGGATCCCACTCGGCCTTGACTATGTCGGCCATGTGGCTGAGCTCGGTTTTGACGTAATTCTGATACCGTTCGCAGAGCGGCTCCAATGCCCGAGGATCGTCGTTCGCGGCCGGCTTGCTGAAGGCGGCGATGAAATCGGCCTGCAATCCGGACGGCCATTTGAGGGCCGATTGCTGTTGTTTGTAGAGAGCGTCCCAGGCGTGCAGCACATTGGTCCGCAGGCGCTCCGTTTCCTCCTCAACGTGCTTCACCCATTCGTCGTTGGCATGTTCGCCGCCAATGAGCTGATCCAATTTGGCATTCGTCGTGATAATTTTGCTCTTTTGCTCGCCATAGACCTTCGACAGATGGTTGTTGGCGATCACCGAGGCGATCAGCGGAGCGAGGATTGCCAGACCGCAGAGAATCCAGAAGTGCTGCTTCTTGGCGATTTCCCAGTATTCCTTGAGCTTGTCCATAAAGTCGAATCGCGAAAGAGGGGTTCTGTTGGAGTTCAGGCTTTAGCCTGCGGGGCGGCAGCCTAATGGCTGGACTCCAACACGTGGGTTGGTCTAATGGGTTTGCCCGACGGGGCGGGTGTCGGCCGTGGCGGGCGGTTTTCCTGGTTCGGTGGCCGGTTTCTGCTTTTCCCGCTCCTCGATGCGCTTATCGACCGGGGTCTCTTTCCAAACGAATTGAATCCTGAAATCGCAACGCGGCGCCGTTACGATCTCGCGCCGGCGGCGGCATCGGGGCGACGACCAGCGCCCGCCTCCGGATTCGCTCCCGGCAGCGGAATCTCTTCGTCCGAGACCTTCGAGGCGTAGATCAACACCGGATACATGATGCCCAATTCCTTTGGCATGACTTGAACCGGCTTGCCATCCTGATCCGGCAGCGTGATCTGTTTTTCCATCAGGTTCCGCAAAAGCGTATTGCGAACGTATTGAGCGCCCGCGTTCGTCGGATCCTGATTGTGAAAATGATGGCCGCTGATCTGAATCACCCAGCCCTCGCCGGTCGGACCCGAACCGGGCGCAGCGGGCGCATCGCCGGGCGGGCCGGCAGGATTCGCCGCCGGCGCGGCCGCGCCTTGGGGCGGCGCGGATTCCGGGCCTTCGTATTTATCCTTCACGTCGACAAACCAATCCTCCAGCCGCGTGAAATACTCGCAATCGAGCGAGTCGATCTCGAATTCGCTTGCTCTTGATCAGCATCGCGGCTAGGTCGTCCGGCTTGGCGGCGCCGATCGGGCGTTGATCGACGGCGTCGTGCGGCAAGGCATCGCTGATCGCCTTCGTCAGCTCGACCCACATCAGCCGGCGCGGCTCGATGCCGCTCAGCCGGGCGCCCATTTCCTTCACATGGTCGAATTCGGTTTTCGCCGTGGTGAATTTGTTGTTGAAGTCGTTGGCCTTGCTACTGACGCCCTCGGCTTTCGACAGGGCTGTCTTCAAACTTCGTGCGTCGGCATTGTCGCCCTTGTCGTCAACCGTTTTCCAGGCCCACCAATAGCCGCCGAAGCCGACGCTGAACGCCAGCAGCATCGCCGCCACCGCGCCGACGGCCCACGGCTTCTTGGCCTTGATCAGCCGGTCTTGCAGAATCTCCGCGCGGAATCAGATTCGTGCGCAATTGCGATTGCCGGAGGCCTTGCAAAGCACAGGCCATAACTGACCGCAAACGAAAGCATGTTCTCTCGGAACGACGGCGCTCCGATCACGGCCGCGCCGCTCAGGCCGCGATATTCGTCGAGATCGATCACTTCGTAGCCGAGGCTTTGGGCCAAAAACTTTTGCAGCCCGCGGAGCTTCATCGCATTGCCGAGCGTGATCGACGCGGCTGATCTTGGCCGTGCGGTCGACGCTTTGGAAAAAGCTGATCGAGCGCTGCACCTCGGTCACCAAGTCGTTGAACACCGGCCGCATCGCCAGGAACACGGCCTTTGGGTCTTCGGCCTTGAGCGCATTGCGCTTCAGATGCTCGGCCTTGGTGAACGTGAGCTTCAATTCCTTGGTGAGCGCCTTGGTGAAATGATTGCCGCCGAGCGGGATATTGCGCTGCCAGACGCGATAGCCGTTGGTGACGACCAGATCGGTCGTGTCGGTGCCCAACGAGACGACGATGATCGAAGGCGGCGGATCCTTCGCGTCGTATTGATCGAGGGGCGGCAAATCGTGCAACTGATCGAAGACGACTATAGTTGTAAAGCGCCAGCGGCGTGAGTTGCACGATATCGACGTCGATGGCCGCTTCGTTGAACGGCCGCAGCGCGCGGAGCGACTTGCTCGCGCTTCATCGCGAACAGGCCGACTTCCGTTTCCAGCGCGAAGCCGTCCTCCTCGCTGCCGCCGGCCATTTGTTGATAATCCCAAACGACGTCTTCCAGCGCGAACGGGATTTGTTGCCGAGCTTCGTAGCGCACGATATCGGGAATTTTTTTGGCTTCGACCGGCGGCAGCTTGATGAACCGCGCGAGGCCGCTTTGGCCGGGCACGCTGATCGCCACGCGATCTCCGCGCACTTTATTGCGCGAGAGAAATTGCTTCAGCGCATCGCGAACGAGTTCGACCGGATCGGCTTCGGGCTGACTGAGTATTTTCGGATACTCGATGAAGTCGAACGCGTCGGCGACGATGCTGCCCGGTTCGTCGTGCGGCACGCAGCGCAGCGCCTTGATCGCGCACTGCCCAATGTCGATACCCCAAACAGCATTGCTCTTGGCCATGCAAATTCTTCCTCTGCTCCGGCTCGATTGACCGCCCTGGCAGCTTCCGGGACCGCGAAGGGGTCACAGATAAGGAGGGAACGGTAGCGCACCCCGACTTCCCCGTTAGTAATGTTATCGCGGAGGGAAAGCATCTGTCAAATAAAAGGCTTGAGGCTATAGGCTTGAGGCTTGAGGGGGCCGGGCGGGGGAGGGCGCAAAAAGAAAGCCCCTGGCATCGGCGGGGGGCCTAATTCCCGGTTAATTCACCGAGACATAGACCACTCGCCTCCGCCAGGGGCTGCGGGGGCAAATTAAAATCCTCAAGCCTCAAGCCTGTAGCCTCAAGCCTTCCTCCTCAAGCCTCCAGGCCCGCCAGTTCCCGCGCCAGCCGCTTCCGAGCAACGTGCAGCCGGCGCTTAATCGTTCCCACCGGAGAGGCGAAATCGGCGCTCATTTCCAGCAGCGAACGGCCGTTCATGTAGAACGCCACGAGCGTCTGCCGGTCGAGCACGCCGAGCCGGTTCAACCCTGCCCGCACTTGCGACTCCGCCTCCGACGCGAGCACGTTGCCCAGCGGAGTCCGATGCTCGACGCACGTGGCCTCGAGCATTTCCGGCTCGGCCGACAACCGCGGGCCGCGGCGGATCGCACGATTGATGGCCATCCGGTTGGCGATTGCCCGCAGCCATCCGCCGAACGCGGCCGGCTCGCGCAACTGGTTGAGCTTCTCGAGCGCTTGGACGAACACTTCCTGGCAGAGCTCTTGCGCCTCGGCATGGTTGCCAAGGCGGCGCAGGCGCGATCGCGTAGACGGCGCGCTCGTAGCGCTCCATCAATTCGCCCAGTGCGTTGCGGTCGCCGGCCTGAGCCCGGCGCACGGTCGCCACCAGCGGCGTTTCCGCGGGCGTTTCAAGCGGCTCGGCTTCGAGCAAGGCCGTTCCGCCCGGCTCGCCGTCCAGCAATCCGATCGACTCTTCGAGTTCTTCCAGAGCGTTCATCGTTCTCTCCATGAAGCCCGGGCAAAATGCCGGGGCAAAAAGGTGCAAGCGTGGAAGGCAAAGCTTGCTCGGGCTCGGCGTCACATCGGGCAAGACAAAATCGCCAAGGTTGGCGAACGGTCTTGCACGGCCGGGGCCTTGCAGGCTTCGCGTCGGTTCCGTTTCGAGTTTTCCGCTGGAAAGCGGCTTACCCGAGGGTGACCGGCGCGATGGCGCGCACGACCTGCGTGGGCCGTACCTGCCACGCCGCCGTATTCGGGCGCGACGTTCGGTCGCGAGTCGATTGGTGGCTGTGGCCGGTTGCAAGCGGCCCCTATAACCTCGCAACGCGCCGGCCAGTCGCTTAGGCGAATGACTTGATGGCGATCCGAGGCCATGCCGCGCACTAAATAGATGGCAGGACATCCGCATCGCGCAACGATCAGCAGCCGAGACGACATCGGCGGCGGCTTTGCAAATTGCAAAGGCACAACGGCGAATCGCGGCGGTGATGATACGTTGACGCATGGCAGACTCCTGCGCAGAGGCGCGGTTGGAGAGAAAGAAACCCTACTGGTAGTATAGTTGCCGCACAGGACATCATTCCTGTGTGGCCGGGAAAAAATTCCCGCGAATCGTTAAAATTCGCACGCCCGCGGCCCCTTGTCAAGGCAAGCCGGAGCGACAAAACCTAAGAGGCATCATCGGCGAAAAGGTTCGCGGGGGGCGGAGAATTTTTTGCGGGGCGATGCAAGACGCGCGAAACCGCAAGCGGGCGTCGGTGCGTAACTGGATATATGGGTTTAGCTTACGTGCCGCGGCTCGCTTGCGGTTTCGCGCGTCCGCACCTCACGTTATCCCCCGTAAAACACCCGTTCCACATTTCCCCGCAGCACCTGCCGGCCCAATTCCACGGCCCGCTCTTCGCTCCAGCCGCGGTCGATCACGAACCGTTCGGCAAGCACTTTTGCTAGCAGCCGTTTGTACATGGCGAATTTCGGCAGGGCGAATTCCAGTTTGTACATGTCGCTGTAGTAGCCGATTTGCTTCGTGCTGGGAACGGCCTCGAGCCGGGCGGAAAGATCGTGCTCGATGAATGTCGGCGTGTTGGAATACCACCAATGGCCGTTGGTCACGACGTTGGGGAAAATCCAGGCGTAGCTGGTCAGTTCCTGGTTCGTGACGCTGGCGAGGACGGAGATCGGAAATGTCACGCGCGGAAAGGCGTTGAATAGCTCTTGTACTGAATTAGCGACACGCGGCTGTCGTACAGATCGCGGCCTTGATGCACGCCGCTTTCGTATACGCCACGGTTCACGCCGATCATCAAGTCGAACGGCAGGTGGAATTCTTGGCAGTATTCGGCGAGGGTCCAGAACACAAATTGCGAGACATTGTCGCGATCTTCTTCCGGCATTTCGTTGAGATTGCTCCCAAGCACTTCCCGCATCGATTTTCTGGTCCCCGGAATATCGTCGAGGAAAAATCGCCTCGGCGTGAAGTGGGGCGGAAGCGAAATTGCGCACGCTCGTCCGCCATTCTGTGTGAAGTGTTCGAACAGTTGCCCAATTGCGTCGAGAATCGACGATTCGTTAAGCGGGACTTTGCTCGCGCGCTCCAACCGCTCGCGGACCTCGGGCTTGTGAAGATTGAAGACTAGATCGTCGGTCCGCAAGCACGGGACATACGTTTTCGTGTCGAATCCGGTCAGCGGATCGTCGAAATCGTTGGTCAAAAACACGGCTTCGATTTTGCTTCGCCGCAGCACCTCTTGCGGCCAATCCGGCGCGGCCATCTCGGCGCGGCTGTCGTCGTAGAGCGGCTCCCAATTGGCCGGCGTGATCCGATCGTCTTTGAAATCCGAACAAACTTTGGGCAAGCTCGATCAGCCAACTGTATTGGATCGTGTTTTCCAGCGGACCGAGCCCCTCGACCAGCCGGCCGAACCTGCTCCTTCGGGTCCCAAGCCCGGCGCTTCGACATCTTTCCGCGGCATGCCCGCCGAATGGATCAGCTCGGTGTAGTAGTGATAGCCAAGAATGTCGGTGAGCGTCTGTCGCGGCCGGATGGTGCGGATTGATATGCGTGTGCGGATCGATCAGCACGAGCGTGTCGAGAGCATCGAAGAGTTGTTGCCGCAGGAGAGTGGACATAAGGCAGGCGTCTTATGGGTGGGCGAGCGTCATCGTCCAGTGCCCGAGCGGACCATTTTAGACCAACAAAAACTGTTGCAGCACATCCCTTCCGATGAGAATTGCGAGCTTTTGCGAAGCGAGCGAGCAAGCAGGAGCCTGCAACACGTTTGTACTCAGGCTCGATCCGATAAACTCAATCTTGATTGAATGCAAATTGCATTGCGTCGCTGCGTGTGATGCCGAACTTATCGTTGTGACTCCGACGATGGGCAAGCCAAGTTGTTGAGCAAGGCTCTCATCGATGCACGTCCTATATGCACAGTGTCGATCAGCGCTTCGCCGATCGCCGGTTTGGGCACCGTTTCGCCCAGCTCCACCAGCGATTCGGCAAAATCTTCTCCGAGTCCAATGCTGACCGAGAGCCGAGGTCCAGTTAGAACCAAGCCCGTTGATGGTGAGACAGACCTGTGGCGTCCTTCAGGATCGACCGCGTGAATCGGCGATTGGCGGAATATTTGAGGCACGCAGAATCCCCAGAGTTAGCGCAGGCGCTGACCGGAGGCTCTTCCGTCTGCACCCGCCGTACCAGAAATGGACCCAAACCGAACTGCCGGGCACCCGTCGCAATCGCTTGCTGCTCGTCGTCGAAGAAACCAATCAACTCCGCGCCCTTCACGAGCGCGACTCGGTCGGAGTGTTTCTCCAGCCACTCGGGCAGATGATCGCAGAAAAACTTAAGTTCGATGTCGAGCATGTCGCGTTCCCCCGTTCTCACACGCCAATCGACGGCGCTAAACAACCCACGCTGACCATTTTAATCCGTGCGCCGCGTTCAAGCCACATTCAAATCCGGTCCCTCGCCGAAATAATACTTGCGCGCCTCGGGGTTGTTCAACACTTCGTCGGCCGAGCCATGGCACAAGACCATGCCGGCGCGAATGACATAGCTGCGGTCGGTGATTGCCAAGGTTTCGCGCTCGCGGTGGTCGGTGATCAAGATGGCGATGCCGTTTTCGCGCAGGCCGCGGATGATTTTTTGAATGCTCGTTGATCGTCACCGGATCGATGCCCGTGAACGGCTCGTCGAGCAGAATGATCTTGGGATTCGACACCAGGCAGCGGGCGATTTCCAGCCGCCGCTTTTCGCCGCCGGAGATCAACATCGCGGTGGATTTGCGAATGTGCGTGATGTCGAATTGCTCCAGCAGCTCTTCGCATTTCTGCCGCCGCTCGGCCGGTCCATGCCGAGCATCTCCATCACCGCCAGCAGATTGTGCTCGACCGACAGCTTGCGAAAGACGCTTTGATCCTGCGGCAAGTAGCCCATTCCGCCGTCGCGAGCGCGGCGATACATCGGCCAATTGGTCACGTCGATGTCGTTGAGCGTGACTCGGCCGGCGTCGGGCTCGACCATGCCGCAGGCCATGCGGAAGCTGGTGGTCTTGCCGGCGCCGTTCGGTCCCAGCAGACCGACGATCTCGCCGGCATTGACTTCGAAATCGACGCCATCGACGACCCGCCGTCGGCCGTAGATCTTGACCAATCCCTCGACTTGCAAAATCGGCATGACGCTGGTCCTCCATGACACAACCAAATCAATCCTTCGAAGGGCGCGACGACCTTGTTGGAGTTCAGGCTTGAGCGTGCTGCCCGCCAGCACGCTGAAGCGTGAACTCCAACATTGGTTGCAGTTCGGCCGCCGGATCGCTACTTATCTCACGAATCCCATCCGGTGAACATTGGGCCAAAACGGCAGCGGGATGTCGTGGCCGAAGATCGTCACTTTGTCGAACGAATGGGGCCAATAAATCACCAGCGCCTTGCCGATCAATAGCCGCCGATCGACGAAATGGATGTTCGCCCAAAATCGGCCATCCTGACTCAGCCGGCTGTTGTCGCCGAGCGTGAGAAATTGATCGTATCCGAGGAAAAAGAACTGGTCGGTCGGTCGGACATCGGCCCCAGCCTGACGCAGTTTTTCGACGCAATCGAGCGGATAGCAAGCCCAGGATCGCGGCTCCGTCGGCCAACCCGGCGGGGCGTTGGTGTTGTCCGGATAGCCGTTTCGCTGCCGCTGGCCATCCCAAGTGTAAAAAATGTCGCGCATCACTCGCAAATGGCTCACCTGCACGGCGGCGCCGATCGAGCCGATCGCGACAGGCTGGCCGGCGGAGGCCGTGCCGACCGGCACGTCGCTCCAAACGGCCGCCGGATCGAATTCGACCTTCTTATCGTCGACCAGCAACGTCAATTGATGATCGACGTTGGCGAATAAAACGTGATGGCTGCCGGTTTTCGAAATGCCGCCGGTCGCTGCCCGCGGCGGCTTCGTCCAACCGGGAATGGCCAATTCGGCCGTTCCGTCGGACAAATCCAAAACACATCGAAACGGTTGCCCTTGCTTGACCAACTCGATCGCCAGCTTGCCCGACGCTTGCTGCACGTCAACCTGAAACTCGACGGCCAGATCGTCAACCTTCACATCATCGCCAAGTTGCGAGCGAAACGGCGTGTCGTAGGGATTCTCATCGGTGATCGGCTTCGGCTCCGGCGGACTGAATGGCAAGCCCTGCTCGAATTGATTCCAGTCGTCGGGCGTCGGCACATAGTGGGAATAGCGCAGCCACGCCTCGCCGGCCGCAGCGCCGCCGGGAAGTTTGCCGGTCGTGGTGAACGCCGTCGCGCCGACGGTCGCCGAAGCGCTGTCGATCGCCTGCCAAGCCGTCGCGCCCGCGCCGGACCCTTGCCATGCGGCGGGCCATTTCTGCGCCTCGAACGGCTTGTAGGCAAAATCGTTGTCGTAGACCATTTGCAGCATCGACCGCAATTTGCCGGGACTGCGCGGCTGGTAGGCAAACGTCTTGCCGTTGTCGTGGCTGACGGCAATGTCGCCGTCGCGAATGCGAATGACATCGCCGGGCAAGCCGATCAGCCGCTTGATATAGTTTGTCTTGGCGTCTTCCGGATATTTGAACACGATCACGTCCCATCGCTCCGGCGCGCCGAAATCGTAGGCAGATTTGCTGACCAGAATCCGATCGCCGTTGTAATAGACATACTTCGCGCGCTCGGCCGGCTTCATCGCGGCGAAATTCAACGTGTAGCCGCAATTCGGGCAGATGCAAGTGTCTCGCAAGCCGCGATCCTTGCCCGGCGGCGGAGCCGGGCGGGCAATCTCTTCGTCGTCGTCGTGCATGGCGCCGACGCGATAGTTGAAGCCACACTTGGGGCAGGTGATGTCCAAGTGCTTGCCCATCAGCGTCGGGGCCATCGACCCGGTGGGAATGACAAACGCCTCGGCCTCGAATGTGCGAAACAAAAAGGCCAGCATGAAGGCAATGGCGATCGATTCGATCGTTTCGCGCAACGTCCGCGACCAGGCGGTGGATTGCGACGCGTAGTCGCCATCGTCGCGCCGCCCATCGGCGCCCCGGCGGCCCGACGGGCTCGGCTTGTTCTTGGGCTGATTCATGGGGCACGGTCCCTTTCTTGCATGGCAAACGATCCAAGGTCACATTAACTATAGCCGATCCGCCAAACCGCCGGAACTTGAAAACAGGGGCGACTTGAGCGAGACATACGGCACCCGCCGCTGTAGGGAACGGCCTCCGTGCCGTTCCGGGCGAATGCGTGCCCCCGGAACGGCACGGAGGCCGTTCCCTACAGATTTTTTGCCTCGCTCCCAATGCAATGCAACGCTATTTACCCACGACTCTCCAAATGCCGCCATACAGCGGTTGATCGACAGTGCCCGTGGGCCGTACAATCAGCAATGGGCCATGTCGGCCATTCTGGGGCAGTTGGTATCCAATTCGCGTTTGTCAGCGGCGGAACATGGCGTATGTCGAACGGCTTTGACGCCTATCACAAGTGGCTCTCGATACCCCCGCACGATCAGCCGCCGAATCACTATCGGCTGCTCGGGCTGGGGCTGTTCGAGAGCGATCCGGATGTCGTGGCGGCGGCGGCCGACCGGCAGATGGCGCACGTGCAAACGTACAAAACCGGTCCGCATTCCGAATTATCGCAAAAGCTGCTGAACGAGATCGCCGCGGCGAAAATTTGCTTGCTGCGGCCGCAGAAGAAATCGGCCTACGACGAGCAACTGCGCCAACAGTTGGCCGCGTCGCCAACTGGCTTTGGAAACTTGGGCGACTCCCACGGTGGCAATGCCGCGACGGCTCGATCGGGCGCGATGGCTGGCGCCGGCGCAGGGACCGTAGCCGCAAATATGGGCCGGACAGCGCCGGTGTATCCTGGAATGTCGGGCGCGACGGTCAATCCGCCGCCTCCCGCGTTGCCGCCCCCAGTGGCCGACGCGCCATCGCAGCCTCTGCTTGGCACGATGACGATTCTGATCGCCGCTGGCGTTGTCGCGGTGTTGCTGCTGATTGGAATCGTCGTGGTGCTCAATCATCGCAAGGAGCACGCGCCGTCGCCCGGCACGGTTGAAAAACCCGAAGTCACCGTGACCCCGGAAACCACCGGTCCGCCAAATTCAGCGATCACTCCGACACAGCCGCCCGCTACCCAAACCAACCAAAATCCGGGCACTCAAAATCAAGCCACGCAAAATCAAGCCAATCAAAACACGAGCGTCGGCAACCCGCCGAAGTCAACTAATCCGTTCGAGTCGTCCGGCTTCAACAAGGGCGATGGCACGCCGAAGACGGACGATCATGGCAAGAAACCGCCGAGCACGTCGGGCAACGACGTGGCGACCACGCTCCCCTCGGTAACGCATCCTCCCGACACGAACCACACCGATAAAAATCACACGGACAAAAACCACACCGGTACGGCAAATCCCGAAAAAACCAACCCCGATACGACTTTTCCGGACAAAACGGTTCCAAAGGTGACGCCGGTCAAGCTGCCGACCGATCCGGCATTGGCCGGCAAGGCGCCGGTGCCGGATGCCGTGGCGATCGCCGCCGCCGAACAAAAGCTGGGCCCAGCGGCCACCGATGCGTCGGCGGCCGATCTGTTGGAACTGGCCCACAATGCGGCCGAATCGAGCGAGATTTACGTTCTGTTGCGCCGTGCGCTGGATGCGGCGATCAAACTCGGCGACGCGCCGACGGCCATCTCGACGGTCGATGAATTGGTGCGCCGCTTTGCCGTCAATTCACTGGACGTTCGACTCCAGACGCTAACCGATCTGCAAGCTCGCGTGCATACTTCCGCCGCGACGGCTGCCGTAGCAACCGCGGAATCCGCATTGATCGACGAAGCAACGACCGCCGGGCAACCGGCCACCGCCCAAAAACTCGCGGAGATGAGCATCGTAGCGGCCCGCAAATCGGCCGACGCCGACGTCATCCGCAGAGTCACGCTGCGGATCATCCGCCTCCGCAACCCCGCCGCCGTTCCGACTCCCTGACCTCCGACCTCGGTCCCGCCGTGCCATCCAAATTCCGCCCGCTCAGCCTGTTCTTCGCCTTGCTCCTCGTAGCGACCACTTGGCCCGTTTCCAATGCTCGCGCAGCCGACGAGCCAACCGCCACGCCAACCGCCCCGATAATCTCCGACCCGCCCGACGAAGCGGCCCAAGCCGACGCGGCCAAGTTGATTCGCGATTTGTTCGGCGCGCAAATCGACGCCGCGAAAACGATTATCGCGAAAGACGAATTAGCCAAAAAACTGCTGCAGCAAGGCATCGACAGCAAGGCCGATCCAGCAGGGCAGTTCGTGCTTTACAAGATGGCCCGCGATTTGGCGATCGCCGTCGGCGATCCGGCGGTTGCGCTACAGTCGATCGATGAAACGGCCCGCGCGTTTCGCATCGACAGCTCCACGATGCGTCAAGAAACGTTGGCCGCGCTGGCGAAAACGGCGATCAATCCGATTCAAAGCCGTGCGTTGGCCGACGCCGCCTGGACGGCATTGGACGAAGCGCTGGCCGACGACAATTTCGACGTCGCCAAGCTTCTCGCCACGCAAGGCGTCGCCGCCGCCAAACGCGGAAAAGATATCGAAATGCAACGACAATGGGCGGCCCGCGCCAAAGACCTCGAAGAGCTGACGGCCGAGTTCGACGCCGTTCGCCCCGCCTTGACGGCCATCGTGCAAAAGCCACTCGACCCGACGGCAAACGCGGCCGTCGGCCATTACCGCATTTTCGTCAAAGGGGATTGGGACACGGGCCTGCCCATGATCGCGCTTGGCGCCGAATCGCCGCTACAAGCTTTGGCCGTCGTCGAAATGTCGCCCCCCGCGGAGTCGGAAGCACAACTCAAACTGGCCGACGCCTGGTGGGATTTGGCCGAAAGCTCCGCCGACGCCGCCGAGAAGGATCGACTGCAAGGCCGGGCATTCTTTTGGTACGGCCAGGCGCTGCCGAATCTGAACGGCTTGCCGAAGGCAAAAGTCGAGAAGCGGTTGCAAGAGGTCACCGCGAAAGTGTTTGCCCGAGTTCAGGCGGCCGTGCGCGGCAATAAACTGCAATACACCGCGACGGTCGGCCAGAATCGCGGCGCCGGGTTCATCGACAAGCCGGAAGAAGGCGCGTTGCTCGTCGGCTTCGAGGTCGGTTTTGGCGGCGGCAGGGAAGGACAATATGTCCGTTCGATTCGCCCACTGTTTTTGGGCGCCCGGGGCGAAATTCCAGGCTCGATGCATGGCGGCGGGCGCGGCGACGTGCTCACGGTTCGAGCGCGGGAGGGTTTCGCCGTCGGCGGAGTCACGATCAAAGCGTCGAGCCGGATCGAAGGGCTGTCGGTCACCTTCATGCAAATTCAAGGCACCGGCTTGAACACGCGAAACGCCTACACCAGCGATTGGTACGGCGGCCACGGCGGCGCCAATTTCCGCATCGGCGGCAGCGGCGCGCCGATGGTCGGCCTGGCCGGCAAGGCGGACAATATGTTGCAAGAGATAGCGCCTGATGCAGACGCGGTGAGGGGACAGGGGCAGGGAAGCGGGTAACAGTTCGCTTGCGGTTTTGCGCGTTTTGATGCTCCAGGATGACCCACGTGCAACTCGCAAAATTTCGCGCCGCCGACGGATCCATCTCGATCGGCATCGTTGACGGTGAATCGGTTGTGCCGCTGCGCGATGCCGGGAGTGCCGCTGTTTCGCTCTCCGAGATTCTTGAAGCCGATGATCCGGCGGCCCGCGCGGCAGCACTGCGGGATTCACTGGTTCAGCCAATTCGTTTGGCCGACGTTTCGCTGTTGGCGCCGATCGATCGGCAGGAAGTGTGGGCCGCCGGCGTGACTTACAAACGGAGCAAGACGGCGCGGATGGAGGAGTCGCAATCGGCGGCGACGCTTTACGATCGGGTCTATGCCTCCGATCGGCCCGAGTTGTTCTTCAAAGCCACGCCGCATCGCGTTTCCGGCCCGAACGCGCCGCTGCGCATCCGCCGCGATTCGCAATGGAATGTGCCGGAACCGGAATTGACGCTGGTGTTGAACTCCCGGCTCAAGCTAGTCGGGCTGACGGTCGGCAACGACATGAGCAGCCGCGACATCGAAGGCGAAAATCCGCTCTACTTGCCGCAGGCGAAATTGTACGACGCCTGCTGCGGCCTCGGCCCTTGGATCACGCTCGTTGAACCGGGCACGCCGCCGCCGCAGCTTGGCATTGGCCTCTCGGTGCGCCGCGGTGGAGGCGTCGTCTTCAAAGGCTCGACCAGCACAGCGCAAATGGCTCGATCGCTCGACGAACTGATCGGCTGGCTCGGCCGCGACAATTCATTTCCCGACGGAGTGTTTCTACTGACCGGCACAGGCATCGTGCCCGATGCTACCTTCACGCTTCACCCGGCCGACGTCGTCGAAATCACGATCGACACCCTTGGCACGCTGACGAATCCGATCGTGCAAGCTTAACGAGGCAGGCACTCTCTGAGTGCCGTCGCCTCCTCACGTTCCATCCTAGCCCTTCCCCGTGCTTCTCGCCTACAACACCAACGGCTTGGCTCATCACGATCCGATCGATGCGATCGAATTGCTGGCGGAGCTTGGGTACCGCGGTGTTGGGCTGACGATCGATCATGGGCTGCTTAGCCCGTGCGCGGCAGCGGATGGGATTGGGCCGTCGGCGCGGGAATTGCGCGATGCGCTTCAGCGGCATGGGATGCGAAGCGTTGTCGAGACTGGAGCGCGGTTTCTGCTCGATCCGCGGCGAAAGCATGAGCCGACGCTGATGACGGCCGATGCCGAGGGGCGGAAGCAGCGCGTCGAATTCCTGCAATATGCAATCCGGGTCGCGGCGGAATTGAAGTGCGATTGCGTTTCAATCTGGTCGGGGATTCTTCACGCGCCGTCCGACGGTGGCCCCATCGACGACGAATTAGCGTTCGAGCGATTGATCGCCGGACTCGCGCCGGTTTGCGAATATGCGGCGTCGCAAGGCGTGCTTGTGGCCTTTGAGCCGGAGCCGGGGATGTTTATCGATTCGATGCGGCGGTTCGACGAACTGCTCGATCGGTTCGACCATCCGGCTCTGCGGCTGACGATCGACGCGGGCCATCTGCACTGCCAAGGCGAAACGCCGATCGCCGATCAACTGCGCCGCTGGGCGTCGCGGTTGGTCAATGTGCATCTCGAAGACATGCGGGCCGGAGTGCATGAGCATCTGATGTTCGGCGAAGGCGAGATCGAGTTCCCGCCGGTGTTCGCGGCGCTGGCGGACATCGGTTATTCCGGGCTCGTGCAAGTGGAATTGAGCCGGCATAGCCATCAAGGGCCGGAAGCAGCGCGGCGGGCAATCGAGTTTCTCAAGCCGATGTTGCCGACATCTCCGTCCGGAGACACTAACCCGAAGCGTTAGCGAGGGCGGCGCGCACTCCGCCACCGCTAACGCTTCGCGCTTACTATCGACGGCGGCGTGGGACTGGCTAAGCGAATGCCTGAGTGATACGATCTTGCCTTAACCGTTGCGCTCCCGCCGCGACGACAAAATCGAACATGGATCGAAGGAGAAACTCATGGCCGATAAACAGGCATTGATCGACGGGCTGAATGAAGATTTGAACCTGGAATTGGAAGCGATCCTGCGCTATATCTACCACGCCGCCAGCGCAACGGGGCTATTGGGCCACGAGCTGCGCGAGATGGCCAAGGAAGATCTGGCAGGCGAATTGATTCACGCTTCGTTCCTGGCCGACAAGATTGCAGCGCTCGGCGGCGAGCCGAACATCAATCCGCGTCCGCCGAAGAAGCACAAGTCGGCGAAAGACATGCTCCAGGAAGACGTGGCCGCCGAACGGGCGATCGCCGAAAACTATCGCAAGCACATCGAACTGGCCGAGGAATTGGGTCAGAAGGGCCTGGTCATCAAGCTCGAAGACATTCTCTCCGACGAAGTTGACCATGCCGACGAACTCGAACGGCTGCGCGCGCTAACGGGCGCCGATTGTAGCAGGCACGCTCCGCGTGCCGTTCGCGGGGCGGTCTGACAGGTCCAAACTCGTTTCCGACGCAGGCTACGGCACACGGAGTGTGCCTGCTACTTTGCGAGGTTTTGCGGATGGCCGATCATGTTGTCTTGCTAAGCGTGCCGGGGTTGCGGGAAAAAGATCTCGCGGCCATGCCGAACTTGAGCCGGCTCGTGGCCGAGGGGGATCGGGCGGCGCTGTCGCCGAGTTTTCCCTGCGTCACTTGCCCGGTGCAGGCGAACATGACGACGGGCAAAATGCCGGCGCAGCATGGCGTCGTGGCCAACGGCTTTTATTGGCCGGAGCGGCAGGCGGTCGAGATGTGGACCGCCTGGAACGACGCGATTCTGGCCCCGCAGATTTGGGACATTTTGCATCAGCACGACGCCGAGTTGAAATCGGCGGTTTGGTTTCCGTTGTTGGCGAAAGGGGCCGGCGCCGATTGGATCTGCACGCCCGCGCCGATCCACAATCCCGACGGCAGCGAATCGCTCTGGTGCTACACGCAGCCGACGGACCTGTACGGCGAATTGCGCGATGCGCTGGGCCATTTTCCGCTGCAGCATTTTTGGGGCCCGCTGGCGAATATCAAATCGACGGCTTGGATCGTCGATTCGGCGATTCATCTAGCGCGGCAACAGCGGCCGAATTTCTTCTATATCTACTTGCCGCATTTGGACTATGCCGCGCAGAAAACCGGCCCGGATAGTCCCGAGGCCCAGAAAGCCTTGGCCGATCTCGATCAAGTGCTCGCGCGGCTGATCGCCGGATTCAACGAAGCCTACGGCGGCTCGGATCGGAAGGAAGAGCCGCTGTGGCTCGTGGCCAGCGAATACACGATCTGGCCGGTCAACCATGTGACGTATCCGAACCGCGTGCTGCGCGAGGCGGGCCTGCTGGCGGTGAGCGATCAGCCCGACGGCGAGCATTTGGATATCGCCGGCAGCGCGGCCTGGGCGATGGTCGATCATCAACTGTCGCACGTCTACATCCGCGGCGGAGCGGAGAACATCGAGCACGTGCGAAAGTTGTTCACCGGCCGAGAAGGCATCGCTGAAGTGCTGGTGGGCGACGATTTGGCCCGCTATGAATTGAATCACGAGCGGGCTGGACAGGTCGTGCTCGTTTCGGCTCCGAATAGTTGGCAGGCGTACTATTGGTGGCTGGATGATGGTCGCGCTCCGAGCTTCGCGCGAACGGTCGATATCCACCGCAAGCCGGGCTACGATCCGGTGGAATTGCACTTCGATCCGGCGACCCGAAGCATTCCGCTCGACGCCACGCGCGTGAAGGGATCGCACGGCGCTCCGGTGCGCGAGCAATGGCAGCAGGGCGTGTTGCTCGCGTCGCAGCGCGGCGTGTTGGAAGGCCCGCCGATTGCCGACACCGATGTGTTCGATCTGGTGCTGCGGCAGTTTGGGATTTAGCTTACCAGCGAGCTTCGAAACCAGCGTCGAAGCCGTGGATGAGCACTCCGGCATGTGTATTGAGGGTCGTGCCGCTGGTGCCGGTGTTCGAGAAGTCGAGCTGATTCGGCGCCAGCGCCAAGTCGGTGATCCACAGAGCGCTGTAGCCGAGCCGGGCGGTGAGGAACGAATACACCGGCACCGTCACGTAGGCCGACACTTCGCCGACAAACGAGATATCCGTCCGCGAAGCGGAACCTGATTGGACAAGCGTCGTGTTGTTGTTGTCGAAAACGGCCTGTTGCTCCGCCGCGTAGTTGGCATACAAACCGGCCTTCGATTGGAGGTCGAACGTCAGGCGGCTGATCTGCCATTGGCCGCGCACGCCAAGTTGGCTGCCGTAGAGATGATTGTGCGCGTCGATCAGATAATCGCTCGCCGAGACGAGGCTCGATTCTCCGTTGATGTCGTACTTCTCGTTCAGTTCGATGTACCGAAAACCGGCCAGGAATTGGATATTGGCATACGGCCGAACGAAGTTGAATTCCGTGCTGTCGAAACGGCTGCTGTAGGTGGTCGTGATCTGACTGGTGCCGACGCCGGGGGCGTGGCCGCCGGTGCCAAGGTCGCTCAGCACGGTGCCGAGCGCGCCGGGGATCGTCAAATCGGCCGCGCCGTTGTTCACCACTTGGCGGCTATCCCAAAAGTTTTGCCCCATGAACGTTCCTTCCAGAGCAAACGCTTGGGGAAACATGTAGCCGACCGTGCTCTTCACGCCGGGCTCGTATTTGAACTCGGGCATGGTCGTGGTTGTCGCGATCGTCGAAAGGTCGGTGCTGCTGAGGACGACGGGCTGCGACGCATATCCGCGAGTGCGGCGAGCGAAGAACAGTTCGGCGTCGAAATAGGCGTAGTGAGTGAGACCGTCGTCGTAGCAATTGGCCGCAGCGGCGCAGGGGCCGCATTCGCCGCCGTTGCATTGGCCGCCGCCCATCTGCATCGGGCCACCCTGCGGTCCGCCTTGCGGTCCATAGAGTTGCTCTTGCGCCGGATCGCCGCCCTGGGCTTGCATGTAGCCTGCCTGACCGGCCGGATAGCCGCCCTGTTGCATCATGGGGCCGCCTTGTGGCATTCCCGGATAACCGCCTTGCATGTTGGGATTACCCTGCATCGAATATCCTTGCGGGCCTGGGTATCCGGGCGGATAGCCTCCGCCGGGACCCTGCGCGAATGCGTTGCAAGCAAAACAGGCAACCATCAACGCGGCCAAAGCGAACTGCGAAACCTTCATGACTCGTCTCCGTGTCTGGGCGAATGCCTCGACGCAATGCTGGCGAACGCCAGCGGGAATTGGCAGCAGCAAGCGTCGTCGGAAGCCAAGCCGCGAGCAGGTAGACACCCCCTCCGCCAAGTCTCCGAATATCCCTTACCACCGGATTCATCGGATTAAACGGCCAGTTAACTCAACCGGAAAGAAGCGAAAAATCGGCGCAGGCGGCATAAACCGACCTTCCGCGCGGCCGCCGGCGAGAACTGCGGCAAGTTGGATAAAAGATGACGCGCGATCGCGCGCAAGCATCTTTCGCTGCGCCGTTTGATAGCGAGGCTCGCTTGCGGGGGTCGCGCATCGGTCCGTGGACGGTTCCGCTATTTCTTGTCGAGGTTGGCCTTCAAATCCTCCGGCGTCACCGTCGATTCGACGCCATCGGCCGGCACTTCGGCTTTGGCCACCCAAAGAATCGCGTTGAGCATCAGCTTGCGGTAGTCGTCGTTGCCCCAATTGCGATGGTAATGACCACCCGTGAAACCATAGCCGCGGCCACCGTCCGGGCGCTCGAAGGCCCAACTGAGAACTTCGACATTACCCTTCCCGGCGCGGACGACCGGATTGCCGCCGTGCGGATCGTCGCGGCCGTTGCGCGTGCTATCGGGCGGAATGGCGCTCAGAATTGGCGTCACTCCCTTCATGTCCTCCGGGAATCGCATGTGGTAGTACCATTCGTCGGGAATCTCGAACGGTTTGACGCCGCGCGTGATCGGATGATCCTTGGCCAGGATCGGATGCGTCATGTCCCAGGTCGGATTGATCGACCAATAGGTCTCGAAGTAGCCGCCGATCCAACGCAGAAACTCCGGCCCACCCTTGTCCTTTTGCACTTCGACCGCGTAATGAGCGCAAATCAACCCGACGCCTTGCTTCATCAGATGATCGACTTCGGCGAGCCGATTCCGCTGGATGACCGGATGTCCGCCGCCGCCGTCCATGTAGAGCATAATGGCGTCGGCGTTGTCGAAAGCCGTCGCATCGGCAGGCCAGCCGTTGTGATAGACGACCGTCAGCACTTGCGGGGCATTGGCATCGAGGCATTTCTTCAATAGCTCGCTGCCGGCGTTGAATTCATGCTCCCCCTTGCCGTGGCTCGGCGTGCCCGCGACCATGACCACTTTCTTGCGGTCGCCCAACTTGAGCCGCTTGAGCCGGACGTCTTTGAACTCGATGTGCATCGGCTCGCCGACATGAAGCTGCAGCGCGAGAATGCCGCTGCGAACGTGGTTCGCCGTGTCTTCATCGGTCACGTCGCACATGACATGGCCGTTGATCTTCAGAATGATATGGTAGCCCTGCGCGAGGACGTCGTAGTCATTCCAATCCTTGACGCGGATCAGCTTTTCCAATTCGGCCGGATCGCCGACCGGAGTCTCTTTCTTGATATGGCCATTCTTTTCGACGGTGGTTTTCTGGCCGCGCAGGGCGAGCGAGCGGACGTTTTCGTTGTAGAGGCCCCCGGTGTATTTGTCGCCGGTCTCGATGTCGGCCTGGTAGCCGTTGACAACCCAGTGGCCCAGGTCACGGCTGCGGATTTGGATTCCCGAGTTGCCCCAATTGCTGGTGATGCGATAGGAGCAGCGAAATTCGAAATCGTTGACCGTGCCTTGCCGCCAGATCAGAAACGTGTTTTCCTTCAGCGGAGTGCTGGTGTCGCCGACGATGCAGTCGTCTTTGACCGACCAGTGCTGCGGATCGCCGTCCCAGCCTTCGAGATTCTTGCCGTTGAAGATCGACTTGAAGCCCGATTCATTGGAGTCGGCGGCGCGGGCCGAGGGCGCGAATGCCGCGACTAGGCACAGACCCAACAGACACGCAAACGATTTCGGCAGCGGTAGCTTGAGTTTCATGATTCACCTGGAGCAAAAAAGGAGGGAGGGAGTGCGGGCAGGAATTGAACGGATTATGCGCCTGTATGCCCAGGGAAGGCCAGCAATAGACTTGTCAAATAGTTAACGCGCTACTGGCCTTCCCTGGGCTTGGCGCTGTCGTGGGAGCCGGCGCCGGCATGGTTGTGGGCGTCGCCGCCGACTTTTCCCCCGGCAGCTTGAAATTCCGGCTCTGGCGGAAAAACTCGACCGGATTATCGTACACGATCCGCTTGATGAGCGACTCGGGATGACCGCGGCGGCGCATGGCGACGATAAAGTCGGGCACGGCGGTCGGCTTCGAGGGCCCCCAATCGCCGGCCGAGTTGACCAGCAGCCGCTCGGGTCCGTACATCTCGACCATATCGACGGCGCGCTGCGGCGTGCATTTGCTCACGGGGTAAAGCGTCATCCCGGCCCAATAGCCGGCTTCCAGCACGCCGCGAATCGTATGCTCCTCGACGTGATCGACCAGCACCCGGCGGCGAGCGAGCCGCGGGAAATCGGCAAGCATGTCGAGAATCATCCGAGTGCCTTTGTATTTGTCGTGCAGATGGGGCGTGTGGATGAGAATCTGCTCGCTGAGCCGTTCGGCAAGTTCGACTTGCTCGAAGAAGATGATCGATTCGTTCCGCGTGTTCTTGTTCAGGCCAATTTCGCCGATGCCCAGCACACCCGGCAATTGCAGGAACTCGGGAATCAGCGCGATCACTTCGCGCGCCAGCCGCACGTTTTCCGCCTCTTTGGCGTTGATGCAAATCCAGGTGAAATGCTGGATGCCGAAGCCTTCCGGCGCGGTTCGGCTCGAAATCGGTGAGCTGGCGAAAGTAATCGCGAAAGCTATCGGCGCTGGCAGCGATCGAACCCGGCCCAAAAAGCCGGTTCGCTCATCCCGATGCAGCCCATGCGGGCCAAGGTCTCGTAGTCGTCGGTGACACGCGAGACCATGTGAATATGGGGGTCGATGTATGCCGTCATGAAACAAACTCCTCATAAACTATATTACCAACAATCGCGTCGATGGTGGAGCATACTGCCTGACGGGCTTGTCATGCGTCACACTTCACGTCATCCCACGCGTTGATGCCGTGCAACCACTCAAATGCGTATTGTCGCTCATAAAGGACTCTGATTTCGAGGTCCTTCGGCAAATGCCCCTCGCCCTTGCGGCGGGTCTGGAAGTATTGACACCACAGATCGTAGTGGCGATCATCCTCGGCCAGAAGAACTCCAGGTGGCCTCAAGTTCGCTGACGCGAGGAACGGTTCAATTTCCGACCCGAGCGCCGGGATTATCTCATCCGCTAAGCGTCTGGTGTCGCACTGGCGCGTCGGCAGACCGAGAGCTTCGACCTTGCCAGCAACCCATAACAACGTCCACTCCGCTTCCTGATGCCACCGCAGGCTGTTTGATTGCTCCCGTGAAAGGGATTTGGGATTTGAAAGAAATGATCTCTCGTTCGGACTCGCCTCGTCCCATATACATTGTTCTTGATACCAGTCGACGACCGGTGCGGGATCAACGTCGCACGCCACCGCAACGATGCCCTGCAGAATGATAGCGCGTATCGCGATTTGACGAGCAGTAAACGGACACGGTTCGTCGTACCCATCAACCGTGGGCGGAGTCGGGGCAGTCGAGATTCCGAGGGAGTGTGCCCACTCCGCCGTTGTCGGTTGCCGCAGCGGCTCGGCGGTCATTCATCGACCTCCGGCGCAATTCAGTGGAGCTCGCTCAGGCAGTTCGAATTCTTGTTTCCAATTCGGATCGTAGCGCAACGAAAACAACAGTTGAACTTGCTCGGCGCGGTCGGCTCCGTTGGCCAGAAGCAGGCGCAAAGCTTCGTCGATGGATCGTCGCCGCGGATCGTCGGCCACCGAGCCGATGCCGCGCTCCACGCGGTCGAGCGCGGCGCCGATTTGCAAAAGCCACGCGCGGATTTCGGGAAATTCGCGATTCAAAACTTCCGACGCTTCAAGCGGATTCGACATGACGATTCGGTTTCCAGGTTCGCGCGCCGTGGCGGCAGGTGGGATGAACAACAGGAAATTGGGTCACGCGGTAAGCCCAGGGATGGCCGACAACAAGCCTTGCCAGCCCAAAAAGCGCCGACGGCCTTCCATCGGCTTGGGCTCGGCGGCAACCCCCGCGCCGCAACGTTCAGTTTCGCTCGCTACGACCGGAAAATCAAGAACCTCGCGAGCAATCGGATCGCGCCTCTTCCACGAAGGAGCCAAATCGAACGTCCGGCAAGATTTGCCTTTACCGCCGAGCAAGCCACATTTAATCGGGCAAATGCAGCCCCGGTCCGACTCTCGCCGGCGGACCGGTCGCTGCTGATTCTCAACGAAAACCGACCGTCCGAGCGCCGCGAGCAAATTCCGTGAGCCAAGGCCTCGAAACCACGCTGCGATTTCTCACGCAAACCAAGAATGAGGCGGCCGTCGGCATCCTTATTCCCGCGCTCGATTCCGCGCACATCGATATTCAGGAAGGAGCGTTGCGGGCTCTGTTGGATCGGCATAGCGACGCCGGCAGCCGGGAGATCGTTCGCCGGTTGCATCAAATCAATCCGCGTTGGGAAGCCATCATCGACGAAAAGCATGGCCGTCTGACGCGCACCTTGCGCGACGCCGTGCTCGCCACCGACCCGCAACTCTGCGCCAACGGCTGTCGCGGCGTGCTTTGGTTCCGCGAATACGATTTGCTGCCGGCGCTAATCACCGCCAGCGAGGACGAATCAAATCCCAACCGCGAGCTCGCCGCCGCGACGCTGTTGAAGCTGGCGGAATTGCTGTATGAAGATATGGCGGCCCCGCGCGATTATCGCAACCGCCGCGACCCGCAATTGGTCCGGCAGCACGTGCTCGGCAATCTCGAGCACGCGGTCCGCCGTTTTCCGAAGCATCGCGTCGGTGCGATCATCGAGGCATTTCTGCTGCTGGTTCACCGCGACAACCTGGTCCTCAAGCAAATCCTGATGGACCCATTGGACCCCTGTTATCGGCCCTTGGTCGATGTCTTGACGCATGGCACTCGCGGCGGAGTGTTGCGGCTGGTGTTGAGCTTTCTCGACGATGCACACGTTCCTTCCTCGGCGATCACGATCCTGGCTCATCGAACCGACTCGCGGTTCGTCGAATGCCTGGTGAACAAAATCGGCGCCGAGCCGTCGGCGGCGATCGTCGCGAATCTCAAGCGGATCGACAACGTGGCGTGGCTGCAAAGCGAGCCCGCCTTGCTCGAACGACTCGACGAGGCCGGCCAGTTCGGCGCCGTGCAATTGGCGGTGCGATCGGGAATGAACCGCCGGGCTGTTTACAAAATGATCGAGTTCCTGCTGCGCTGCGGGAACGAGGGCGGACGCAAGGCGGCGTCGGCGGCGCTCGAGCAATTCAGCGGCTCCGAGGCAAACTCGCTTTGCCTGCGATCTCTCGACGATCGGTGCCCCGAGGTGCAAGCCAATGCCCTGCGGCAATTGCGGACGCGGGGCATTCCCGGCGCTGAGTCGGCTGGTCGATATGATGGAAAGCCCGCATGAAGTGGTCCGGCAAGCCGTGCGCGAAAGCCTGGCGGAGTTCAATTTCAAGCGATTCCTCGCCGCCTACGACATGCTCGATGAGGAAGTTCGCCGCAGCACGGGCTCGATGGTTCGCAAGATCGATCCCGAGGCGACCGCGCAATTGTGCGAGGAACTGGCCGCGAAATCGCGCACTCGGCGGCTGCGGGCAATCAACGTGACGGTCGCGATGGGCGCCGTGGCCGACGTGCAGGATCAACTGCTCGAACGGCTTGGCGACGAAGATCATGTCGTTCGCGCGGAAGCCGCCCGAGCGCTGGGCACTTGCAACACGCCGGCGGTCTGGCAAGCGCTGGCCGATGCTTGCAGCGATCGCAGCGTCGTCGTTAAAGAGGCGGCTGAAGAAAAGCTTGGTGCAACTGCAAACTTTGGCGGCGGCCTCCGGGCGACGTTGGAGGAAATGACGAATGTCTAATGACGAATGTCGAATGAATGACGAAGCACGAATGACGAAGCGGGCGGCACCGAGTTCGGTCATTCGTCATTCGTCATTTGGTATTCGTCATTCTTTAGACATTCGTGCTTCGTCATTCGTCATTCTTCCGTTGGCTCAGATCGAAAAATGGCGCGAAATCGGGCGCGATTTTCAGAGCGACCACTCGAAGCTCGGGCCGGGATTGATCGTCACGAGCTTGTTCGTGTTGGCCACGGTCGTCGTTTTCTTGTGGGGGCTGGCCCGATTGATGAACCGGCAAGAAGGCCGACGGCTGTATAATAGCCCCCGGCAACTTTTCCGGAGCCTATGCCGTGCGCATGAACTGAGCCTGGCCGACCGGCGGCTGTTGGCGCAGATTGGCCGCAGCCGGCAAATCGCGCAGCCGGCCAGCTTGTTTTTGGAACCCGAGCCGTTTGATGCTGTCGCCGGCGATCCGGCGTTTCAGGGGCAAGAGATCGCCGTGCGCAAATTGCGGGATCGATTGTTCGGCCCGATTGCGTAGCCCGCCGCTCCGTGGCAGACCTGCCGCGATGGAGTCGCGGCCTACGCTGCGGAATTTTCACAAATTCCGCTAAACCTTGCGGCGGCGGCCGGTTTCTTGCGCAGCTTACCTGACCGGAAATCTTTCGGTATCCGGCAAGCTGCTCGCAATCGTTAAAGGATTTGCGAATTGGATCGTTTGGCAGCGAAATTAGGCAGGATGTTCCGCCTGCACCACCACGTCTGAAGCGGCTGCCAAGTAGGGCCGATTTAGAACTTCGGGCTGTTCGACGCCGCGCTACGCAACGAAACGGGCCCTCGCCCCGTGGATTCCGAATCCTTGATCGAGCCGCTATGCGAAATGCTCCGCGACGCATGATGGCGTGTACCGCCCTTCGGTTGGCCAGCCTCAGCCTGGCCGCCCTGTGTCTGGCGACACTTTTCAATATCTCCGCGCTTCATGCCTCCGACGAACGGCGCACGCCGATCGTGCGAGCCATCGAAAACGTCCGAGATTCAGTCGTCAATATCCACGGCCAGAAGACGCTCAACCCCGGCGAAGACCCGACGATCCACGGCGATGGTCCGCGCCGCGTCAACGGCATGGGCACCGGCGTCGTGATCGACGAACGGGGCTACATTCTCACCAATTTTCACGTCGTCGATGGCGTGCAAAAGATCGAGGTCACGCTGGCCGGCGGCGGCGATTTCGTCGCCACGCAAGTCTCGACCGATCCGACCTACGATCTGGCCCTGATCAAGATCGATTGCCCACAGAAATTGCCGGTCATTCCCATCGGCACCACCAGCGACTTGATGGTCGGCGAATCGGTGATCGCCGTCGGCAATGCCTACGGTTACGAAAACACGGTCACGCGCGGCATCGTCAGCGCCTTGCATCGCTCGGTGCAGGTCAGCGATGCCCAGGGCTACGACGACCTGATCCAGACCGACGCCAGCATCAATCCGGGCAACTCCGGCGGTCCGCTGTTGAATATCGACGGCGACATGATCGGCTTCAACGTCGCCGTGCGAGCCGGTGCGCAAGGGATCGGCTTTGCGATTCCTGTCGATAAGGCGATGCGCACGGCGGCCAAGTTGCTGTCGGTCGAACGGCTCGAAAGCAATTGGCACGGCATCGTCACCACCGACAAGCCGGGCGAGCATTCCGAGTTGATTGTCGAGTCGGTCGACAAGGAAAGCCCGGGAGCGCAGATCGGTCTGAAAAGCGGCGACGTGATCACGGCCGTCGGCAAGCAGGAAATCGCCCGATCGCTCGACTTCGAACGGGCTCTGCTGGGTCACAAACCGGGCGACGCGTTGCCGCTGGTCATTCAACGCAAGGATCATGCGGTGAACGTGACGCTCGTGCTGGCGGCCATGCCGGCGCGCACGACGGCCGACGAAGATCTGGCCTGGAATGTGTTGGGCCTGCGATTGACGCCGGTCGGAGCGAGCGAGTTCAAGCAATATCAAAGCCGCTATCGCGGCGGATTGAGCATCAGCGAAGTCCGCCCCGGCAGCCCAGCCGCGCGACAAGGCCTGCGGCATGGCGACGTGCTGGTCGGCATGCACATCTGGGAAACGGTGAGCATCGACAACGTGAACTACATCCTCAACCGCCCCGACTTCGCCGATCTCGATCCGGTGAAGTTCTACATTCTCCGCGGCACCGAAACTCTCTACGGCCACTTCAGCGTCGCGCAGACGAAGAAGGTGGCGTCGCGCTAGAAGGGTGAGGGTGTGGGGTAGGCGCGCCAGTATTCGTTCGTCGTACCCTGGCCCCTGATCCCTGCGCCCCTTCCTCTCCTCCTACTGCGGTTCGGCGATCGTCAGCCAGGCGCCGTTATCTAGTTTCCACGAACGGCCGGTTTTCCGTTCGATTCGAAAAACGGCGTCGGCCACGTTGTCGCCTGATCCATACGAGCGCACTTGGATGTCATAATCGCCAGCCGGAAGCGCGGCCGATTCGACTCCCTTCTGCCAAACCCAGGCGTTGTTGACAAAATCGGGCCAGCAAACCTGGCCGGTTTGCGTGTTTAGGCGAAACGTCTGCCACGTCGTGCCGTCGGTCGCAAGAGTCATGACCAGTCGATAGGGAGAGCTTTGGGCAGCATCGTCGGCATGTGCGCGTTGCGGGGCAAATGCAGCGGCCAGGCCGGCCAACATTCCAAATACCAACAGGGCTGAAGAACGGCAAGAAATGCGCATCGAAACACTCCTTCATAGTGGCAGGGACACGAGGCAATGATGACGTTTTCCGAACCGCAACCAGCGGCCGATGGACGCAAATCGCACGAATCCATCGGTAATTCGGACTTTTTATCGTAATCAGCCGGGCATCGTCTGTCACGTTTGCGTCGGAGAAGCCGGAGAAATCGTCTCAATCGGTAGGAAGAGGCGCTCGGCCGCGAAGCGACACTTTTGATTGAGTTGGACAGGATCTCAAGACTTGGCGGGTTCCCGCCGTTCCTTCTGCGTCTTCTCCGCCTGAGCCTGTTCGAGAAGCTGATCGAAGAGTTCCAAATACGACTGATGAACCTGAGCGAGATTCTGGCGGGCAGCCTGCAATGCCTGGAGATCATTCTTTTTCATGACCTCCACGATATGTGCTCGATCTTTCTGCCGTCCTGAACTCATTTTCAATTCAATCCAGCCAGGCAGATTCGCGTAATCCAAACCCTGATGGACTCCCAGCTTCGCGGGGCCGGGGATCGTCGTTGGAGCGGAATCGCGGGCTTTGCCTCCCTCGGGGACGACATTGATTTCGACGTCACCGTGGGTCAACGTATGCCAGCCCGAGGGAGTCTGCCATGCGATCTTGAACCCATAAGTTGGAGCGGCTGCCACGAACGCGTCGAGTTGGTCCCTGGCGATTGCAATATCAATGTGCTGGGTCGAGGCAGGATAGCCGTATCGGATCGCACCCAATCCGCCGACGATGGCGATCGGAATTCCTTCTCCCAGGGAGAGCCGTTCGAGAGCGGCCAGTGCTGTTGAGAACCGATTCTCTTCGGATGCCAAGACTGCCCTCACACTTTCCGAACCGCGGTTCAGGATTGCTGCCGAAGCTAGAATCGCCGGAGACAATCGACTTCCCGTGTCTGAATTCATACGGAGCCTTCTTTGGTATTTGAACCGCCGGTTCAATCATACCACGAACAGGTCGCCGCCTCACTGGCGGACGCCGAATGCCGAGTCATTTACCGGTGGCCCAGAGTAGAAAGATCGCGTCGCGGCAGGAACGGTGAATCGCCCGCCATCGCGACAAGCGCAGGCATGACTAAGGCCGCGCCGGGTCGGCACGGAGGTGGATAAGAATCTCGGGCGGGCTTTCCCCGATGGCGTGCCAGCCTCTTGGCACCAACTCATCGAGCCCTCGATCAAACGGCTCGAATCCATTAGCAACGACGACTACGCGCTCGCCAAGAATCTCGACCATCGCCGACCTGTGCAAAAAACGGTCGGTTCCGCAGGTTTGGAATTGCCCTGTTACCACGGCGGCTCCCGTCGACGATGTAACTGCGGCTGATGGAAAAAGTGTGTACTTACTTGACAGCGTTACCACGGCTCCCGTAATTGGAACACCCCGGACATCCTGAACGCGAACCGGGACCGCCATTGTTTCACTGCCAACCCAACAGACAGCGACCAACAGCCACGGAGACACCGCAGCGAGCGAGACAATAAGCGCGATGCCGACGACGGTCCGGCTTGTTCGCTGGCGGTAAATCCCATTTCCAATGAACAGCGCTCCGGCAGCGAGCAGGCAGGCGGCAATTCCCAATTCTTGAAACCACCGGATCATCGCGAAGAACGCGGCCGTGGCAGCCACGAAGCAAAGCAGATTTCGCAAGCTGAATTGATACCACGGTCGGATTGGCCGATCGGCGAGACGCATTCGCGCCATTCTACAGTGGGCGCAAATCGATGGGCAACGCTCAACCGACGTTCCGTAGCCGCCCGACGATCATCGATGCGTTGTGGCCGCCGAAGCCGAAGCTGTTGCTCATGGCCACCGGCACTTCGCGCTCGCGCGGGCTGGTTGGGCGTGTAGTCCAGGTCGCATTCGGGATCGGGATTGTCGAGATTGATCGTCGGCGGGATGACGCCGTCGCGCACCGCCAGCATCGCAGAAGACCAACTCCACGCCGCCGCTGGCGCCCGAGCAGATGGCCCAACTGGCTCTTGGTGCTCGAAATGCTGAGCTTGCTGGGCGTGCTCGCCGAAGATCGTCTTGATCGCCATCGTTTCGGCCTGATCGCCCAGCGGCGTGCTGGTGCCGTGGGCATTGATGTAGCCGATCTCGCTCGGGGCGAGATGCGGCCGTCGTCCAAGGCCCGCTCCATGGCCTTGGCCGCGCCGGTGCCGTTTTCGTCGGGCTGCGTGATGTGGCCGGCGTCGGCACTGGCGCCGTAGCCGAGCACTTCGGCGTAGATTCTCGCGCCGCGGCGGCTTGGCATGTTCGAGTTCTTCGAACACCAGCAGGCCGGCCCCTTCGCTGAGCACGAAGCCGTCGCGATCGCGGTCGAACGGCCGGCTGGCCTTGGGCGGTTCGTCGTTGCGCTCGGAGAGGGCCCGCATGTTGGCGAAGCCGCTGATGCCCATCGGCGTGATGGCCGCTTCGGTGCCGCCGGTGACCATCACGTCGGCTTCGTCGTATTGAATGGCCTTGAAGGCATCGCCGATGGCGTTGGTGGCGCTGGCGCAGGCGGTGGCCACGGCGGAGTTCGGGCCGCGCAGGCCGTATTGGATCGAGACCTGGCCGCTGGCCGCGTTGACCATCAGCTTGGGAATGGTGAAGGCCGAGACCTTGTCGGGCCCTTGTGCAGACAGCCGCGCGATGCTGGGTTTCGATCTCGTGCAGGCCGCCGATGCCGGAGCCGAGGATCACGCCGCAGCGAAACGGATCTTCTTGCGAGAAGTCGAGGCCGGAGTCGCGCACGGCGTCGATGCCGGCGACCATGGCGAACTGCGTGAAGCGATCGAGCCGCTTGGCATCCTTGGCCGAGATGTAGTCGCCGGTCGACCAATCGTAGATATCGCCGCCGAAGTGGACTTTGAACTGCGTGGTGTCGAACAGCCGGATCGCATGAATGCCGCTTTCGCCCGCGAGAATCCGCTGCCAAAGATCCTCGACCTTGCAAGCTCAGCGAGGTGACCGCTCCCAGCCCGGTGACGACGACGCGTCGTTTCATACGCACATCGGTCACGACTGGGTTTTTTCGATGTACTCGACGGCCTGGCCGACGGTTTGAATCTTCTCGGCCGCGTCGTCGGGAATGTTGATGTCGAACTCTTCTTCGAGTTCCATCACCAGTTCGACGTGTCGAGCGAATCGGCGCCCAGGTCGTTGACGAACGACGTCTCGGGCGTGATCTGCTCCTTGCTGACGCCCAAGTTGCTCGGCGACGATGTCGATCACTCGTTCTTTAACTGACGCCACCTTCTCGATCCTCCTGTGTGTCCGAATCTGGCGCCGGTTTTGGCCTGAAGCTCACGTCAGGCCAGGAGCAACGGCACCCCTTCCGTTCGGTGAAACTGCCTTTCGGGAAAGCCTACTAAGATAGAGGATTTCCGCAAGTCAGGTCAAGATATAGCGGTTTTCGTCGCGGCTGTCTATGGGAAACGGGGCAGGGAGCAGGGAGCAGGGGGCATGAAAAAAATTACACCGCGAAGCCGCCGTCGACGACTAGCACTTGGCCAGTTACGTAGCCGCTGGCGGGCGAGGCGAAGAACAACACGGCGTCGGCGATTTCGTCGGGCTGGCCCATGCGCTTGCCAGGGATCATGCGTCTTGGTGACTTCCTCCAAGACGACGGGCCCGAGGGCGGCAGTCATCTCGGTCGCGATGAAGCCGGGGGCAACGACGTTGACCGTGATTTTTCGGCTCGCCAACTCGCGGGCCACCGTGCGCGTGAACCCGATCACAGCCGCTTTCGAAGCCGAATAGTTGGCCTGCCCCGGATTGCCGCGCAGGCCGGAAACGCTCGAGATATTGATGATCCGCCCATAGCGGGCTTGCATCATCGGGCGAGTGGCGGCGCGGGTGAAGAGGAACGTGCCGCGCAGGTTCGTGTTGATCACTTCGTCCCACTGCTCGTCGGTCATGCGCGGCAAAAGCGTGTCGCGGGTGATGCCGGCGTTGTTCACCAGGATATCCAATCGGCCCCAGCCGTCGGCGATGGAATCGACCAGTTTCTGCACTGCCGCGCCGTCGGTGACATCGCCCGGCACCGCTTCCGCGGCTCCGCCGGCGGCTCGGATGGCCTGCACGGTTTCCGCCAGTTTTTCCACGTTGCGAGCGACGCAAGCCACGCGGGCACCGCAACGGCCAAGCGCCTCGGCGATCGAGCGGCCGATCCCGCGCGAAGCGCCAGTCACCAGGGCAACCTGGCCGGCGAGTTCGACGGTTAATCGAGGCACCGGGGCGTTTGGATCGACTTCTTTTTTGCTCATGGCGATGGCTCAATTTCCGTAGGTCAGGCTTTCCAGCCTGACACGTTCGCTGCCGCATCAAGTCCTACGCAATGCGGCGGTCACGGTGCGGCGGACATGGTTTCTGTCAGGCTGGAAAGCCTGACCTACGTATCCAAGGTTCCGTGGCAGACGAGTTTGCGGTCGATGCGCTTCAGCAGGCCGCGAAGCACACGTCCCGGTCCCACTTCATAAAACTCATCGCAGCCGATTGCAAGCAGAGCCCGCTGGGAATCTTCCCATAGTACGGGGCTGACCACCTGTTGCACTAGCAGGCTGCGAATTTCTTGTGGATCGTCGTGCGCCCGGGCATCGACATTCGAGACGACCGGGATTCGCGGCCGTCGCATCGGCACGTCTGCCAAGACGGCCGCCAATCGCTCGACGGCCGGTTGCATGAGCGACGTGTGAAAAGCACCGGCGACTGCCAGCGGCACTGCCCGCATCGCTCCAGCGGCTTGGGCCATTTCGGCAACCCGCGCAAGCGGCCTTCGTGCCCGAGACGGCGATATTTCCTGGACAGAGCAGGTTGGCGACTTGCAAAAGTTCCCCTTGGGCAGCTTGCTGGCAAAGTGCTTCGACCGCCGGCCGATCGAGACCCAGAATGCTGACCATCCCGCTGGGAACACGATTCGCGGCATCCTGCATCGCCGTGCCGCGCGTCTTGCACGACACTGCAGGCCGTCTTCAAAATCCATCACGCCAGCGAACACCAGGGCCGTGTATTCGCCGAGGCTCAAGCCGGCGGCGGCCTGACAGGCATCGACGGCAGCCGGGATTGCTCGCTTTCAGCGATTCCAGCGCGGCCAAACTGGCGACGAACAGGGCCGGCTGGCTGTAGACGGTCGAATCGAGCAATTCGGCCGGCCCCTCGAAGCAAATCTTGGCCAGATCGTAGCCGAGCAGAGCGCCGGCTCGATCGAACAGGGCGCGCGCGGCAGGGAGCGACTCGGCCAGTTGCCGGCACATGCCGACCGTTTGAGCCCCTTGGCCCGGAAATAGAAAGGCGATTTTGCTCAAAGGTTACTTCTCCCTTGCCGCAGGCCGAATCGGCCGATACGGCCAGAGCCAAGAAAAAATGCGGGAATAGCAAGGAACGCGACAATCCAGTCCGTCGGTTGCCGCGAATCAGCCCCTTCCGATCCCAGCCCCCTACCGACCCCCGCGGGGCTATTCTTCAATTTCGACGATCGTGCGGCCCATGTAGGTGCCGCATTTGGGGCAAATCACATGCGTGGGCACCGCAGTGCTGCATTGCCGGCAATAGGTCAACTGCCGGGGCTTCTTGGCATCGTGCGCGCGCGGCTGCCGGTCTTGGAATTCGACTGTCTACGCTTTGGAACGGCCATGATCGCTCACCAAACCAATAATCCCAGCGGCAAATCCGCCGGGAAATGTAAACCGCACAATGTAAGGCGTGCTGGGAGAGGTGTCAAGGTGCTGGAAAGCGCGGTGGTGCGCTAGAATTGCGTTCGCGATGATTGCCAAATAGCGCACCATCATCGTTCAGCGGGCAGGCTACTCCCGTTGTCGGTCTTCAGTTTATAGCTTCCGTGAGAGTCGGAAAAGACGGGTGAGAAAATCTTGTAACTCTCCCGGAACCGTCGTCGTTCCTGCCACTCCAGAATGTATCGCACGCCGATCGGACAAAGAATGGTTGCGACCGTTACCGCGATAAGGACGTCCGCAGCTTGAATTGATGCCAGCGGCGGCACGGCTTCGCCGGCTCGGCGATGTTGGGCTCGTCGGCCATTAGGGCATCTCAACAATCTCTGCCGCGTCGAAACGGAGGTGGGGATGTCATTTGAACGTCGGCACGGAATCAACGTCAAAGAGACCGTCCGCCGTCATTCCACCCCCTGACCATGAGTACGACCCCGACCGCGATGGTGGCGAGTCCGAATGACATCGCAAAAGTGGCGTTACTATGCGGGGGTTGATTTTCTGCAAGGTTTCCGAACCCCCACATGACGACGCCCGCAAGAAATACGATGGCACCGGCAATCGCTCTCATGGTTCAGCTCTTTCGTTATGGGTATTAACGGGCTGCATTATACCAGCGCAACTCAGCTAGCTCGATTCGATTACGGACGGCGTAATGGCTCAGCGCAGGTTAATCTCGCCCATCTTTTGCGGTTCCGACCATAGAGTCAACGCCCTTTGCACCTTCCCACCCCAGCGCTATAATCCGTCCATACGACGTGATTTGAGGAAAGAATCGCCATGAACCGTTCCGCTCGGCTCCGCGTCGGGGCGGTCAATTATCTCAACACCAAGCCGCTGATCTATCGGCTCGAGCGGCTTGCGCCGCAGGCGGAAGTTGGTGTTCGATCTGCCCAGCCGGCTGGCCGACGGTCTGGCCGACGGGCAGCTCGATGTGGCGCTGATTCCGTCGATCGAGTTCTTTCAGGATCCCGCTTATCGGATCGTTTCCGACGCCTGCATCGCCTGCCGCGGACCGGTGCTGAGCGTCAAGCTGTTCAGCCGCGTGCCGGCCGAGCGGATCCGCACGCTGGCGCTCGACGAAGGCTCGCGGACGAGCGCGGCGCTGGTGCGGATTCTGCTGCGCGAACGGTTTGGCATTGAGCCGCAATTGGAGCCGCTGCCGATCGGCGCAACGGCTCGATCGACACGCAGGCCGACGCCGTGCTGCTGATCGGCGATCGGGCCATGCATTCGCCGGCCGGGTCGATTCGCCGAGGTCTGGGACTTGGGCGACGAATGGTGCCGCTGGGCCGAGTTGCCGTTCGTGTTTGCGATGTGGACGGCGCAGGAGCGGCGCCGATCTTGAACGGTCTGGAAACGGCGCTCGGCGAAGCCCGCGACCTGGGTGTCGCGCATTTGACGGAGATCGCCGGCGACGAGGCGGCCGCCGCTCGGGTCTGACCGTGCCGCAATGTGTGTCGTATCTGCGCGACAATCTGCATTTTTATCTCGGGCCGCGCGAACGCGAAGGCCTAAAGCGGTATTACGATTTGGCGGTTGGACTCGGTTTGGCCCCGGCTGGGCGGAATCTGGACCGCGACGGGTGCCCTCGCTAACGCTTCGGGTTAGTGTGGCAGGAACGAACACATGGATATTGCGATCGAACCAATTCTGCGATAAAGCGGTCGCCGGCGAGCGGCTGTCGCCCGACGAGGGCTTGCGGCTGCTCGAATCGCACGATCTGGCCGCGCTCGGCCGCGCCGCCGACGCGGTCACGCGCCGGCTGCATCCCGAGTCGTATCGCACCTACAACATCGATCGCAACATCAACTACACGAACGTCTGCACGGCGGTCTGCGATTTCTGCGCCTTCTATCGCAAGCCGAAGCATGCCGAAGGCTACGTGCTCGATCGCGACGTGCTGTTGCAAAAAATCCAGGAGACGGTCGATCTGGGCGGCGATCAGATTCTGATGCAAGGCGGGCTGCATCCCGATTTCAAGCTCGAGTGGTACGAAGAACTGCTGCGCGACATCAAGCGGCATTTTCCGCAGGTGAACGTCCACGGCTTCAGCCCGCCGGAGATTCATCACTTCACGAAGGTCTCGAAGCTGCCGCTGCGAACGGTGCTCGAGCGGCTGAAGGCGGCCGGACTGGGCAGCCTGCCCGGCGGCGGGGCGGAGATTCTGGTCGATCGCGTCCGCGGCGAGATCACCCGCGGCAAGGTGATGACCGACGATTGGCTGAACGTCTACCGCGTCTGGCACGAGCTGGGCGGCCGCAGCACGGCCACGATGATGTTCGGCCACATCGAAACGCTGGCCGAGCGGATCGAGCATCTGGAGCGGTTGCGCCAGTTGCAGGACGAGACGGGCGGTTTTACGGCCTTTATCTGCTGGACGTTTCAGCCCGATCATACCGACATGGCCCACATTCCGCCGGCCGGCTCGTTCGAGTATCTGAAGACGCAGGCCGTCGCGCCGGCTGTATCTCGACAATTTCGCGAACATCCAGTCGAGCTGGGTCACGCAGGGGCTGAAGATCGGCCAGTTGGCCCTGCTGCTACGGCGCCAACGACATGGGCAGCCTGATGATCGAGGAGAACGTCGTGGCCGCGGCCGGCACGGTGCATTATCTGACGCTCGACGAAATTCGCGGCGCGATCGCCGAACTGGGCTACACGCCGCGGCGGCGGAACGTGTTTTACGAATTGGTCGACGAGGCGCCGGCATGATCTATTCGCACTGCGAAGGGTGCCGCAAAGGGGTCAGGCACATTTTTCGGCGACGGCGCGAATCGCAATTCGCGCCGCACTGGGCCGAACAATGAGCCAGACCCCGAGCGTGCTGCCGGGGCCGCGATAAGCTAAACTGGTAGTGCGGCAAATCGTGGACTGTTCATCGCGTTGATCATCGTCGGCCCGAGCGCGCACGACGCATCTTGTGGCTCACCAGATACTGGCCGACCATGATCCACGTCCGCGATCTGACGAAGCACTACGCCGATTTGCGCCGCGGCAGTTTCGTTGCGCTCGGCGGCATCAGCTTCGACGCCGTGCCGGGCCAGATCTTTGGCCTGCTCGGTCCCAACGGCGCCGGCAAGACCACGGCGCTGCGCATTCTCAGCACCGTGCTCCGCCCGACCAGCGGCACGGCGACGGTCAACGGCTACGACGTCGTCACGCAGCCGTCGCAGGTCCGCCACCAGATCGGTTTCATGTCGGCCAACACCGGCATCTACGACCGGATGACGGCCTGGGAAATGGTCGAGTATTTCGGCCGGCTCTACGGCATGGCGCCCGATCCGCTGCACGAGCGGATGGAAGCAGTTGTTCGAGCGGCTGCAAGATGAACGACATTCGCGACGTGCTCGGCTCGAAGATGTCGACCGGCATGAAGCAGAAAGTGTCGATCGCGCGGGCCATCGTTCACGATCCGCCGGTGCTGATCTTCGACGAAGCCGACCACCGGCCTCGACGTGCTGGTGGCCCGGGCGCTCTTGCAAACCGTGGCCGAGCTTGCGCGATCACGGGAAGTGCATCATTTTTTCGACGCACATCATGCGCGAGGCCGAAAAGCTGTGCGACCGCATCGCCATCGTCCACCGCGGCCACATCCTCGCCGAAGGCACGCTGCACCATTTGAAAGAAACGTATCAAGAGGCCGATTTGGAAGAGCTATTTTTCCGGCTGATTTCGGAGCACGACGCGGCGAGGGGCGAGGGGCGAGTAGGAACCGTAGCCAAAGGCCGCGGAGAAAAGTGATCAATGCATACTTCCCCATTTCCTCCGCTGCCGCCGAGGCCTGTCGCCTCTTATTCCCTCGTCCCTCGCCCCTAACCCCTCGCCCCTTGCTTTGTCCTGGACCAACGTCAAACTGATTCTCTTTCGCGAGGTTCGCGATCAGTTGCGCGATCGGCGCACGCTGTTCATGATCGCCGTGCTGCCGCTGTTGCTCTATCCGCTGCTGGGCATGAGCTTCATCCAGGTCGCGCAGTTCATGCAGGAACATGCCAGCGGCGTGCTGATCGTCGGCTCGACCGACGTGCCGGGCTTGCCGCCCCTCGTAGATGGTGACCATTTCGCGGAAAAATGGCTGGACCAAGGGGCCGATTCGAAGTCGGATAAGACGGCCGATCTGAAATTATTGAAGGTTGACCGCAAGCGGATCGACGAATTGCCGCCGGCGGATTCTCGCGCTCCGATCGAAGACCAGGCGCGACAGTGGATGCAGTCCGCCGATTACGACGTCGTGGTTTATTTTCCTCCCGATTTCTCCGAACGGTTGAAGCGATTTCGCGACGATCTAGTGAACCATGTCGATCGACCGGGCGGCGCTACCGTGCCGCCGCCGGAGATTCCCACGCCGCAGATTTATTGGAATTCGACGAAAGACAAATCCCGAATCGCTTTCGACCGCGTGTCGAGGATCGTGCGCCGTTGGCAAGACGCCATCGGGCAGCAGACGTTGAAGGACAGTCATGTGCCAGAGTCGGCTGCCCGGCCGTTCGCGTTTTCGCCGACCGACGTGGCCGAGCCGAGCCAGCGCGAGGCGGCGCTCTGGTCGAAAATCTTGCCGTTCGTGCTGCTGATTTGGGCGCTGACCGGGGCGTTTTATCCGGCCATCGACTTATGCGCCGGCGAAAAAGAACGCGGCACGTTGGAGACGCTTCTCTCCAGCCCTGCCGAGCGATCGGAAATCGTGGCTGGTAAAATGCTGACGGTGATGCTGTTCAGCATGGCCACGTCGCTGTTGAATCTGGCCAGCATGGGTTTCACCGGATTCATGGTGATGAACCGAATGGTGCGCTCGGGAGAGTGTTGGGGGCGGGACTGGGAATGCCGCCAGTTTCGGCGGTCGTCTGGATGTTGGTGGCGCTCGTGCCCGTCGCGGCGTTGTTCAGCGCGCTGTGCATCGCGCTGGCGGTCGTCGCGCGAAGCACCAAGGAGGGGCAGTATTACTTGATGCCGCTGATGATGGTCACGATGCCGCTGTTGATCCTGCCCATGGCGCCGGGCGTTGAACTGACGCTGGGCACGAGCCTCATCCCGCTCACCGGGCTGGTGTTGCTGCTGCGAATGTTGCTGGAAGGAGAATGGTGCGCGGCGCTACCGATGGTCGTGCCGGTGGTCGCGGTCACGTGTACGTGTTGCTACATCGCGGTCCGTTGGGCCGTTGACCAGTTCAACAAGGAGAGCGTGCTGTTCCGCGAAAGCGAACGACTTGATCTGCGGCTGTGGCTGATGCAGACGATCCGTAACCGTGGAGCGACGCCCACGGCTTCGATGGCGGTGGTTTGCGGCTTGATGATTCTCGTCGCGCAATTCTTCGTCGGTCTGCTGGTTTCGATGCCGCAGCAGATGGAGTTTTCCGACGTGGTCGTGTTGATCGCCGTCAGCATGTTGACCGTGGTGATCCCGACGGCGCTGATGACCGGCCTGTTCACTCGCAACCCAATGAAAACGCTGCTGATTCGGTCGCCGGGTTGGCTCGCCATCGTCGCGGCAGTCTTCTTGGCGATTGCCATTCATCCGTTGGCGCTGGCGATGAACTCGGCATTGCAGGCGCTCTACCCGCCGGGAAAGAATGTCGAGGCATTCGGAAAGATCTTCGAAGTGCTGATCGACAAGGCACCCTATTGGTGGTTGCCGCCGCTGATCATGGGCCTGTTGCCGGCGATTTGCGAAGAGTTTACATTTCGCGGCTTTATCCTGTCGGGCTTGCGGCACACGGGCCATAAGTGGCGGGCGATTTTGCTCAGCGCGTTGTTCTTCGCCGTCACGCATCAACTGCTGCAACAATCGATTTCGGCCTTCATCTTGGGCACCATGCTGGCTTACGTCGCCGTGCAAACCGGCAGCATTTGGCCGGGGTTGCTGATCCATTTGATCCACAATTCGTTGCTTTGGCTGCATTCGATTTATGACAAGGAAATCGATTCGCTGCTCGTTCGGCATCCGAGCCTTGGATGGCTTGGGCTGCTAATCAGCGGGCTCGTGACGATGTGGATACTGGCATGGTTCAGCAGGCTCACGTATCAACGCACGGAGGAAGAGACCGTCGAGGAAGCGATCGCCCAAGAGGCGGCCGAGGCGGTGCATGTTTGAGCAAGGCTACAGGCTGATGGCTACAGGCGACAGGGGGACGACGCTGCGGGCTCGTTATGTGTTTCCGGTTCACGGGCCGCCGATTGTTGACGCGTTAGTGAAAATCGAGGGAGGACGGATCGCCGCGGTTGGTCAATGGTCCGCTAGCGCCGCGGCAAAGGGCGGAGATGTCGTCGATCTCGGCAGCGCGGCGATTCTGCCGGGTCTCGTAAACGCCCATACGCATTTGGAATTCAGCGACTTGGCGGCGCCGCTGGGAAGGTCCGGACTGGCGTTTCCCGATTGGATTCGCGCGGTCGTCGCGCATCGCCGCAGTCGAACCGATGCCGATCGCCGCGCGGCGATTCAACAAGGGCTCGAAGAATCGGCTCGCGCCTGCGTTGCGGCGCTGGGCGAAATTGCGACGGGCGGCTGGCCGGCGGATTTGTTTTTCGGCGAATCAAAACAGGCGAATCAGCCGGCGACGACCCTGTTTCTCGAATTGCTCGGTCTATCCGCCGAACGGACGGCGGCGAACCTGTCCGCGGCCGCCGAGCATTTGAGGCATTCGGATTCCGTCGGACTGAGTCCGCACGCCCCTTACACGGTTCGCCCAGAATTGGTCCAGCAAGTAGCGGCAATGAGTCGCTCCGCGCGAATTTCGCTGGCGATGCATCTGGCCGAATCGCCGGAAGAAATGCAGTTGCTCGGCAGCGGCGACGGACCGCTGTTTGAATTGCTCAAAGAATTCGGCGTCTGGGATCCGACGGCTATTCCGCGCGGCGCTCGACCGCTCGATTATCTGCGGCTCTTGGCTGAGGCCGATCGGCGCTGGTGATTCACGGCACGTATTTGGAGGACGAGGAGATTGCGTTTCTCGCAGCCCATGCCGATCGGATGTCGGTCGTCTATTGTCCGCGCACCCACGCCTATTTCGCGCACGCGCCATATCCGCTGGCAAAGCTGTTGGCCGCGGGCGTGACGGTCGCGCTAGGAACCGACAGCCGGGCATCGAATCCCGATCTGAATTTGTTCGAAGAACTGCGCTTCGCCGCGGCACACCATGCGATCGCGCCGGATCAACTCGTGGCCTTGGCAACGCTCGGCGGCGCAAAGCGCTCGGCCGCGATCGCGAACTCAGCACAATCGCGCCCGGCAAATCGGCCGATCTGACGGTCGTGCGCTTGCCGAACGTCGAAGCCGATCCGTATGAACTGCTGTTCGACCCGCGTTCGACAATTGTGGCCACGGTCCGCGGCGGCCAATTGACCAGATTCACAGCCGGCAGTTCGTGATTTGCATTTCCAGAATCGCGGATGCCCCGAGCGCTTCCAAATGCTCCATGATCCGAATCACGTCGCCGCGGCGCACCATCACCCGAACCGCGCACCAATCGGGATCCTCCAGCGAGCTGACCGTCGGCGAATTGAAGCCCGGCGTGATGCGCTCCGCCTCGGGTAGCTTGTTGCGCGGCACATTGTATTCCAGCAGCGAGTAGCTGCGGGCGATCACCACGCCTTCCAATCGCCGCACGACCCGATCGGACAACTCCGCTTCCCGCGCCTTCGGATTCTGCACCAGCACGGTTTCATAACGGCCGATCTCGTCGAGAATCGCGCAACTGGTTGGCCGCCAGCGTGCTGCCGGTTTCGACCAGGTCGACGATCGCATCGGCCACGCCCAGCGCGATCATGATTTCCACACTGCCGGTGATCGTCACCAAATGGGCCTCGGCTCCGTGCTGCTTGAGATAGCCGGCCGTGACGTGCGGGAAACTCGTTGCGACTCGAGTGCCGTTCAACTGGCTGGCACTCGTGATCGGGCTGCTTTCCGGCACGCACACCGCGAGCCGGCAATTCCCGACGCCGAGCTCGAGCCGCGTGACCAATTCCGCGCCCGATTCGGCGATCAGATCGGCGCCGGTGATCCCAAGATCGATGGCCCCTTCGGCGCAGAGCACGGGAATGTCGTCGGTTCGCAGAAACGTGATATCGACCGGCAATTCGCGGCATCGAGCGAACAGGCTTCGCTCCGTGCGGCGAAAGTGCAGGCCGGCCTCTTTCAACAAGTCTTCGGCGATTTCAGCCAATCGCCCTTTGCTGGGAACACCGATGCGGAGGTTCATGGGGAGGAAGGGGCTAGGGGCTGGGGGCTTGGGGACGAAGAACCGGGCGGCGATTGCTAAAGCGTACCAAACCGAGCATTGAAGGTTTAGGGCTTTGTGTGAGAAGATTTGGGGGGCTCGTAGGGCCCGAGAAATTTTGGACCGTTGAAATGGATCATGTGGTCGGGGGTTTCGGCAACCCAAACTTCGGTTTCCCACGCAATATCCGCCGCATAACTGCGGAAAGTCGCTTTGTCCAAGAATGCCGTCACATAGATACGCTCGGCAGGGCAGTCCGCGAGCATCGTTTCGATCTCGGCATGTCGCTTTGGATTCACGGGTCCGTGACTGGTCACCGCTTCGACGAGAAACAGCCAATTCTTCTTCGCGTCGTACAGCACGATATCCGGTAATTTGTCGTGCTCGTTAATATCGATTTTCAGTTTCGCAAGTTGATCGGTTGCGCAGACAACGTGTTTCTTTGCCGTGTCGCCGAGGTAGAGCAGTCTGGCGCCGGCGCAAACCGTGGGCCCATTTCTTCGACCACGGCAACCTGCAAAGCGTTGTGCTTTCCTGGCGAAAGCTGAATCGTCGCCCCTCGTGGCAACTTCAGCTTGATCTTACGCAGATCGCGCCGCTTATTGTAAGCCCGTTCAAGTTGGCCGAACTTTTGAACGAATTTTTCGACGGAAACTTCAAACTCGGAAGTTCCGAAGGCCTTCAAGACCGTCGTCGCACCATCGGTGAGGCTGTAGCAATTGTTGCCGCTATTGGTCGGACGGGAGGGATCGTCCGCGTTTCTGTTGACAAGCCTCGCCTGCTCGAATTGGTGGATTGTCTGTCGTCGGATGGTCTCACGTGAATTGGCGGCGTAGTCCTTGCCGTACTTCGCGCGCATGAAGGCCATGATATCCCAGATACGAAGCGCGCCGTTGTTGGTCTTTGCCCACGAATCTTTTGGGCCGAGACCGGCCAGGGCGAGCAAGGTCAATGCAGATCGCTCGTTTTGTTGAGCCCGCGGCAGGCCCAGTGCTTGCAGGACTTCCAGAGCTTCGTTCTGTTTGCTCATTTCACGATTCGACAAGACAATTGTGCGGCGAGCCGGCGATTCCTAATTCCCGCAGAACGACGGCTTCGGCTTGCTCTGTATCGTGCCGAATTTGCTTTCCGATTGCACTCAATACAGCCATCTCCGGGACATTCATCGAGCGAATCTCGGTTGCGTTTACTTGAGTATTGCCGCTGATCGTGCGGAAATATCGGTCGATTAGCGTTGCGTTGAACAGAGCGGCGATCCCGTAAACTTCATCTTCCGTCAGTTCGCGCTCGGCGTGATAGATGTAGTTGACGTGGTTTTCGACACCAAGAAACGGAAATGGAAAATCGGCCTTGAGAAGGCAACCGGCCGTCAATCGACGCTTTTCTTCCTTGGAGCTGAACCGCTTGATCAACACGTAGTTCTTGGTCGGAATCAAAAGGCGCTGCGAATCGGCACAGCGCTTGATCGCTTTCGGTTTTCCATTTTTTGGCGACGGCCACGGCACGGCGAACGGTTTTACATTATGGGGATGAAGCAGGGGAACGGCGCTCGAATCGGTCGTGTCGGCTAGAAGATATTCGGTCGCGCGGAACGAGACAACTCGACCGGTCGAGATACAGAGGCCTGTTTCCGAGAATCTTCGCGGCAGGGAAGCGACCAGTTGCATGATGCCGTGATCGTTTTCGCCTTCAGGGATTCGGATCACATAGTCGCCCGATGAGTCGTCGATAATGTCGCTTGCCGGGATTTCGACTCGTCGCAAGCCGTCGGCTGGATCTTGTCCGAAGCTGGTTGTGATCGCGATCGTCGGCGACGCGCTCCGCACTTGCGAACCGTCGTAATGATGCTTTCTTGCAAAACGCTGGCATGTTTGAACGTCTCGGTGCGCGATTCGAAAATATGGATGTGATCGAGGGCGACTCGCTCGAAGAACCAACGGCGAAACTCGCGAAAGTAGAGGCCGTTGCAGAAGCTGCGGGGAGTGATCGCGACGATCGTACCATCCGGCTTGAGGAGTCGAGCCGCCAAGGCCATGAAGAATGCGTAAATGTTTGGCTGCCCATGCACGATCTTCTCCATCAATCTCGCGTGCGTCGAATCTTTGCGGAGCTTGAAATACGGCGGATTCATGATCACGCCGTCGCATTTCAAGCGAAAGCCTGTTTCGTCGAAGAGCTCGCGGCCGTTCAGACCGTGGGAAGTTGCGAGAATGAAGTCGTCGGCATGGAAAACGTAGTCGAATTCGTGGCCGGCGTCGTGTAGCGCCAGCCTGCAATTCTCCAGGTTCTGCTGAAGCAGCGGAATCAATTCAGGGTCGTTCTCGAAAACGTGAGCGGTCACGCGCGTTGGAGACGGCAGCGCGCGGACTCTCTCGCAGAATGCGGCGGTCAGCATCCCGATGCCCGCGCCGGGGTTGAACCAACACATATTCACTCGGAATGGACTTGAACAGACCGGCCATGAACCGAGCGACATCGGGTGGAGTAAAAACCTGCCCCCGCTCTTTCCGATGCTCAGCGGCGACGCTCTCCTCGAAGCGGCGCTGAAGGGTTAACGCAAAATCCAACATGCGCATAACCAAGATGCTGGTGAACGCGGCTACTAGGGTTTCGGACGCGAGGCTTTTTCGTCGAGGCCGGAGATGCCGGAGCGGCGGTCTAGTTCGGTCTCGACTTCGGATAAATGGACGCCGCGATGGGCCAGCATGACGAACAGGTGGTAAATCAAATCGGCCGCTTCGCGGATCAGGTGCGTGCGGCCGGCTTCGTCGGGTTCGCCGGCCGCTTCGACCACTTCGGCCGCCTCTTCCGTGATCTTTTCGCCGATTTTCGGCACGCCGCCGGCAAATAGCGTCGTGGTATACGACTTCGCGGGAGGATTGGCCTTGCGATCTTCGATCGTGGCCATCAGATGGGCCAAACCATGCGGTTGCGATTCGTTCATCGCCACATCCGGGGTTCAAGAATGGATACGAGTCTCCGCAAATGGTAAAGCGAATGCCGCCGTCTGGCAACCGGTTCGAGATTCTCTACTATAATCGGACGATGCTCTCTCGCCTCGACGAATGTTGGTTTCTCACCGGTCCGACGGCTGCCGGCAAGTCGGCGGTCGCGATCGAATTGGCCCGGCGGATTGGCGGCGAGATTCTTTCACTGGACTCGATGGCCGTCTATCGCTCGCTCGATATCGGCACGGCGAAACCGTCGGCGGCCGAGCGCCAGGCCGTGCCGCATCATTTGCTCGACTTGCTTGAGCCGACCGAGGATTTCAGCATTGCTCAATATCTCGACGCGGCGCATCAAGCGGTGCGGCAGATTCTCGATCGGCAGCAGCAGCCGCTATTCGTCGGCGGGTCGCCGCTGTATTTGAAGGCCGTCTTGCGAGGCATGTTCGACGGTCCGCCGGCGGATTGGGAGTTTCGCAATGAATTAGAAGAGATTGCCAGGAGGGACGGCTCGGAAGCGCTGCACGCGCGATTGGCGACGGTCGATCCGGCGTCGGCCGCGCGGTTGCATCCGAACGACACACGGCGATTGATCCGCGCGCTCGAGGTCTTTCATCGCACCGGCCGGCCGATCAGCGACATGCAAACGCAGTTCGATGCGCCGCGCGACACGGCCGGGCACCGAGTGTTCGTGCTCGATTGGCCGCGAGAGGAATTGCATCGCCGCATCAACGCGCGGGTCGATGCCATGTTCGCGGCCGGCTGGGTCCAAGAGCTGCGGCGATTTCTGGATTCCGGACGGACGCTAAGCCGCACGGCGTCGCAGGCCGTCGGCTACCGCGAGATTCTCGAACATCTGGCCGGCGAGCGCGACATTGCCGACACGAGCGATCTCATCAAACAGCGCACGCGACAGTTCGCCAAACGGCAACTCACCTGGCTGCGCAGTCTACCGGAATGCCGCTGGATCGCTGTCGAGAATCCGTTTGATCCGGCGGCGATGGCGCAACAAATCGCCGAATCGCAACCGTAGCCGAATTTGTGAAAATTCGGTTGCACGCTGCGCAAGGCAATCTGAATTCTGGCGAATCCAGCTACGACAAATTCGGCGCGGCTGGATTTTCACAAATCCAGCTACCGATGGCCAACGAACCGCTAATCCATCGACCGCGAGCCGGCGATCAGCTTGATGAATTCCGGTTCGACTTGAACTTGGCCAGCTTGCTTGGTGAGCTGCTCCATCGCGTCGACGTGGTGCATCGTCGACAGCGTGCGGCGCAGCATGGTCACGGCGTGCAGCGTGTCGGGATCGAGCAGCTTCTCCTCGCGGCGGGTGCCGGATTGCGAGATGTCGATCGCCGGCCAGACGCGGCGGTCGGCCAGCTTGCGATCGAGCACCAGCTCCATGTTGCCGGTCCCCTTGAACTCCTGAAAGATCAGCTCGTCCATGCGGCTGCCGGTGTCGATCAGGGCCGTGGCGACGATCGTCAGCGAGCCCCCTTCCTCGAACACGCGGGCCGTGGCGAACAGCTTCTTGGGAATGTCGAGCGCCTTGATGTCGACGCCGCCCGACATGGTGCGGCCGGTGTTGCCGACCCACTTGTTGAAGGCGCGGGCCATGCGCGTGATCGAGTCCATCAGCAGGAACACGTCCTTGCCCATCTCGGCCAGCCGCTTGCAGCGCTCGACGACCAGTTGCGACAGCCGGACGTGGCTTTCGACGTCGCGATCGAGGCTGCTGGCGATCACGTCGCCCTTGACGCTGCGCCGCATGTCGGTGACTTCTTCCGGCCGCTCGTCGACCAGCAGCATGATCAGCTTGACGTCGGGATAGTTGGTCGAGATCGCCTGGCTGATCTGCTGCAAGCAGGATCGTCTTGCCGGTTCGCGGCGGAGCGACGATCAGCGCCCGCTGCCCCTTGCCCAGCGGCGTGAGCAGATCCATGACGCGCGTGCGTGAGCGGCTGCTGGCCCGGTTTCGAGCTGCAGCCAGCTTTCGGGATTGATCGGCGTCAGCGCGTCGAAGCGTTTTGACGTTGCGGATAATCTTCGGGCTTCATGCCGTCGACGTCGATGATTTCCTTCAGCCGCGGGCCTTGCTGCTTGCGGCTCTGCTGCACCATGCCGTTGATCAGCACGCCTTCGCGGAGGCGGAACTTTTCGATCATCGTGCCGGGCACGAACGGATCGGTGCGTTCGCGCGGGTAGATTGTTCTTCGGGTTGCGGAGGAAGCCGTAGCCGTTGGGGTGCAATTCGAGCACTCCGCCACCGGGTTCGAGGACGACCGGTTCGCCGTTGTCGGGAACGACATCCTGTTCGGAATAGGGGGCGGGAGCGAGCGAGCTTTCGCCGTCGAAACGTCGCGGGCGACGCATTCCGTTGTTCCGGCCGCCATGCCCACCCGGCCCGTGATTCCCGCCTGGACCATGCCCACCGGGTCCGCCATGCCCACCTGGCCCGCCGCCAGGACCACCAGGACCGCGACCCCGCCCGCGGCCCTTTTTCCGTTTGCCCATATAACTCACGTGAGAAGACCCTCCCAAAAAGAAGCGCGATCGCGGAGCGACCACGAAAAACTGTCGCCGCTCCCGCGGATGCCGAATCTGGTCGGCATCCCCTTGCGGCTGGCTAAAACGGCTCGCGAAATTCATTTCGCGCGCGAAACTACAAACGCCCTTCCATCCCGAAGAGCACACCGGGCGTCCGACCTGGCGGACCATCGACCGATTCTCGGATTCAGGATGGGCTTGATTTCAGATTGCCGGGGCTATCGATCCTGCCGGGGGCTAATCATGCCTGCTGAAGACTATTCATCGCGCGAAAGCGCGCTAGAGGAAACATGCTGCGAGCGCTGCGTTTTTATGGGTGGCAAAGATTGCCAGAGCGTGCGCTTCGGAAAAACCTTTCAACCATCGAGACAACGGCGGGTGCCAACCCCGAAAATGCCGTACGTTGCTCCGCCGACCAATCCGGGATTCCTGCTCGACTATGCCGAACCCTCGCGGGAATCGCCACGGCCCCCTGCCAGACTCGGCCTGTTGTGAAAACCGGCTTCGCCAACACGAAAAAGCAGGAATCGGATCAAGAAGCGTCTGAAGGCCCTCGTCGCATCTTAACTCGGCGAGGGGCGGCCGCCAGAATCCGCTGCGGCCAAACTGCACTGCTGAGAAAATTCCTCGCAGGCAGGTACTTAAACTACACGAATCATAATCATCCCTCGGCTTGTGTCAAGCGGTTCCTGAAGGCTTAGGACAAAAATCTCGCATTATTTTCGCCGCGCCGGCCAGCCTTGCCGAGTTTGGCGACGGCGATGGGGCGAGGAGCCGACAGACCACGGGCTGGGGACTCGCCGGCCGTTTGCCGCATTGCTATTCTGCATTGATTGTCCCGCCACGCCTTCCTTCAACGCCGGAATCTCTCCATGACCGAGCCCTTCGCCGCTGCGAAAACCGTTGGCGCGCGGCGCTGGGCTAATGTCGAATTTCCGGCGCCGCTCGCGCCGCGGCCGCAAATCAGTCATGTACTGTTCGATTTCGATGGCACGCTGTCGCTCGTGCGCGAAGGCTGGCCCGACGTCATGTTGGGACTTTTTTTGCAATGGCTTCCTCGATTGCCGGGCGAAAGCGAAGCCGATCTGCGGCCGATGCTCATGGAAGACATCATGCGGCTCACGGGCAAGCCGACGATCGATCAGATGGTGCTGCTCGCGGAGCGGATCCGACAGCGCGGCGGCGAGCCGCGCGATCCACAGTGGTACAAACAAGAATTCTTGCGCGGATTGGACGAGCGCGTTGACGGCCGCAGAATCGGTCTGAAGAACGGCCAGATTCTGACCGACTCGCTGCTGATTCATCAAGCGCGGCCGCTCTTGGATTATTTATCGGGCCTGGGATTGCGGCTTTATCTGGCCAGTGGCACGGACGACGCGGCTCTTAAGATCGAAGCCGAACTGCTCGATCTCACCCGCTATTTCGGCCCACATATCTACGGCGCTCACGACGACCCGACGCGGTTTTCCAAACCGATGGTGATCGAGCAAATGCTCCGCGACGACGGCATTCCCGGCAACCAATTGTTGGCCTTCGGCGATGGTTTCGCCGAGATCGCGGCCACCAAAGCCGTCGGCGGAATCGCGGTGGCCGTAGCCAGCGACGAAGCAAACAACGGCGCGGGCAACATCGACGCCTGGAAACGAAGCCGACTGCTGGAAGGCGGCGCCGATGTCGTCATCCCCGACTACCGCGATGCGATTCCACTCGTCGACTACCTATCGGGGAAATAGATGCACGACAACTTCCGCCAACACTTGCACCGTCAACTCGACGACATCCGCGCCGCGGGAACTTACAAGCGCGAGCGAGTGATCTCGACTCCGCAGGATGCGCATATCCGCGTCGGCGAGGGCGGCGAATTGCTGAATATGTGCGCCAATAATTATCTCGGGCTGGCCGAACATCGCGAGGTTTTGCAAGCCGCCCATGCGGCGCTCGATCGCTGGGGTTACGGCCTGGCTTCGGTGCGGTTCATCTGCGGCACGCAATCGCTGCACAAGGAGCTTGAGACGAAGCTCACCGAGTTTCTCGGCGCCGAAGACACGATTCTTTATAACTCCTGCTTCGACGCCAACGGCGGTTTGTTCGAGACGCTGCTCGGCGCGGAAGATGCCGTCATATCCGACGAGCTGAACCACGCGAGCATCATCGACGGCATCCGGCTCTGCAAGGCCCAGCGGTTTCGCTATCGCAACAGCGACATGGCCGATCTCGAAGCGAAGTTGAAAGAGGCGACCGCCGCGGCGCTCGTTTCAAACTGATCGCCACCGACGGCGTGTTTTCGATGGATGGGTATATCGCGAATCTTGCGGCCATTTGCGATCTGGCCGACAAGCACGACGCGCTGGTGATGGTCGATGATTCGCACGCCGTCGGGTTCATGGGCAAGACGGGCCGGGGGACGCACGAGTTTTGCGGCGTGATGGTCCGGATCGACATTCTCACCGGCACGCTCGGAAAAGCGCTCGGCGGCGCAAGCGGCGGCTACACGAGCGCTCGGCGCGAAATCGTCGAACTGTTGCGCCAGCGATCGCGGCCCTATCTGTTTTCCAACACGCTGGCCCCGAGCATCGCCGGGGCGTCGCTGAAAGTGCTCGAAATGCTCTCGCAATCGACAGCCCTGCGCGACAAGCTGGAAAACAACACGCGGTTCTTCCGCGAGGAAATGGCTCGGCGCGGCTTCAGCATTCTGCCGGGCACGCATCCGATCTGCCCGATCATGCTGGGCGACGCCGCGCTGGCCGCCCGATTCGCGGAGGCGGCGTTGACCAAGGGCGTTTACGTGATCGGGTTTTCCTATCCCGTCGTGCCGCAAGGGAAGGCGCGGATTCGAACGCAAATCTCGGCGGCCCATTCGGCGCGGATCTTGAATTCGCGGTCGAGGTGTTTAGCGCGGTGAAGCAAGAGCTTGGGCCAATAGTCTAATCAGGTACAATGCTCACCAAATTTGCTACCGCCGGTCCACACAAGCCGCGCCGCCGCTGGTATCAGTTTAGGTTGCGGACGCTGCTGGCGGTCGTGGCGCTGTTGAGCGCCGCGTGCCGCCTATGTGGCTCAGGAGAGAGCAATTGTCATGCACCGGCTGGCAGAGCGCCAATGGCTTGAGCAACGGGGAGTCCGGTTCGAAGATGAACGCGCATTCGACAAGCACCAGGCTCGCCTGTCTTGGATTCGCAAACTCCTTGGCGACCACACCGTTACTCGAATCTCAACGGACAGCGACGCTGATGCGAAGCGGGCGGCGACGGCGTTTCCCGAGTCCGACGTGCTGACTGCTGTGTGCGATGGCTATATCATCCTGCACAGTTCAGATTCGGCAGAGGAACCGACCGGTCGTCCGCAATCAATCCGCTAGTCCAAATTCGTTGGCAATTCCTACCCCAACTTGGCTTGCGCCAGCGGGCGCAACCCCGTTGGGGTAAAGAGACAATTCCGTGCCACATTATCCCAGGGTAGTGCGCCTTTCGGCGCGCAACCCTGGGCTATCGGGCAAAACCCCTTCGGGGTAAAAACGGTTTCGAAGTCACCCCAATCGCCAAGAGCCGCTGTAGATATTGAACCGGCCGTCGCGGAGGAAACCGACAAGCGTCATTTTGAATTGCACGGCCAATTCGACGGCCAGGCTCGACGGAGCGCCGACGGCGACCAACATCGGGCTGCCGGCCATCAGCGTTTTTTGCATGAGCTCGAAACTAGCCCGGCCGCTGACCAGAATTCCTTTGTCGGAAAGCGGCAGCCGGTCGGCCCAGAGCTGCGAGCCGATGAGTTTATCGACCGCATTGTGCCGGCCGACGTCTTCGCGCAGGGCCAGCAGATTCCCGCCGGCGTCGAATAGGGCGGCGGCGTGCAAACCGCCGGTGCGTTCGAACACCGCTTGCGATTGCCGCAACTTGTCGGGCAGCGTGTAAATCACGTCGCGCGAGATGCGCGGCTCATGTTCCAACAGTGGCGGCGAATGTTGCAGTTCGAGCGCTTCGAGCGAACTTTTTCCGCAAACTCCGCAGCTCGAAGTCGTATAGAAATGCCGCTCAAGCCGCGCGAGATCGACCGCGACACCGAAGCGCAATTCGATTTGAACGATGTTGTGCGACATCGTCTGCCCGACGGGCGAACCGGCGGGGCGAACGGTTTCAATATCGCCCGCCCCGCGGATGATTCCTTCGGAAAGCAGAAAGCCGGCAGCCAGCTCGGCGTCTTGGCCGGGAGTGCGCATCGTGATCGAGATGCCGCGCTGTTGGCGATTCTCGGTGGGGCCGTGGCCGAGGCGGATTTCCAGCGGCTCTTCGACGGCCACTTGATCTTGCCGCGATTCGAGCGTCGAGCCGGAATCGGCACGAGCCACTTTCTGAATGGCAACATCGACGAAAGCTTGTTCGACCACGCGTTTCTCCCCGCAGTCCAGAGACACCGAAACCGTCGAACAGTAGAATAACGGCGTGCCGCTTCAAGTTTACTATGCTGCTTCGACAAGCGGCAAGCACACGATGAAATCGGGCGCCGCAATCGAACGCCGAGTTTCATGGCCCCTTCGCAGCAGGAGATCGACCAATGACGGTTGCATTGAAAGAAGATGACGACGGCAAACTCTTGACCGTGACGCTCTCCGGCAAACTCACCAAGGAAGACTACCAGCATCTGGGCCCGGAAGTCGATCGGCTGATCGCCAAGCACGGCAAGATTCGCATCGCGACGATCATGCATGAATTTCACGGCTGGACGATCGGCGCACTGTGGGACGACATCAAATTCGACTTCAAGCATTTCGCCCACATCGAGCGGCTCGCGCTCATCGGCGAGAAGAAATGGGAAGCGGGCATGGCCGTGTTCTGCAAGCCGTTCACGACGGCGAAGGTTCGCTATTTCGACGTCGCCCAGACGGCGGAAGCGATGGCGTGGTTGGAAGAGTAGGGCAAGGGTGAGGGTGAACGGCCGGAGTGAAGGATCAAAAGAATCAATTGGCCTCGCTTCTCTCATTCACTCCAGGCGGAACGCCGCGTCGCCGAGGACGATCGTGTGTTCGCCTTTGTGTTGGTCGTACGCGCGCTGCATTGCGGGGATGTCGTCGAACCAGCCGATGATGTAGGCGGCGCCGAACGTTTCGCCGGCTTTAACGTGGCGGCGGTGAAGCTCTTCGATCAGGCAGACGTAGCCGCGCTGGTGGCACCAGGCTTCGGCGACTTCCGACGGGTCGAGCGTCATACCGGCGAGCCACGGCCCAGGCTTGCCGTTCTGCTTCACTTGATACGCTCGAATCATGCGCTCGGGCACTTCCGATTTGCCCGCGCCCGGCTTGCGCTGGTAAAGAAACCGGGCGTCGGGCGCGAAATCGTCGTTGAACTTTGCCGCGGGAATCGGCTCCGGCAAATAGCTGAGATAAACTTGCGCGAACGTGTCGTCGCCTTTGTGGCGAATGTGGCCCGGCATGTCGAGCCGGTAGAACAAATCGTCGACGTCGTTGGCGCTGGTGATGCGTTCGCAGGAGAGGATGTAGCGCACGGCTGGCTGAAAGACGAGCGTTTGCTCCCACCTCGAACCGGCGTTAAAACCTTCGCCCGGCTTGTTGTACGTGTATCGCAAGCGGATCGCGACGAAGTCTTTGCCGCGGGTGATCTCCGATTTCAGCACTTTCGCTTGCGTGCAAATCTGCGGGCCTTCGACGTAGTGCTTCGGCAGATTGCCGTGCAGCTTGGGATCGCGCTCGTAACCATCGTCGCGCCAACCGGGGGCGAGCAGAAAGTCCATGATATGCAGGCCGAAGCCGATGTCGTGCGCGCCGGTTTTCTTATCGAGAAATGTCCCGGCTGCGATACCGCTGACGTAGCCTTTCTTGCGAACGACGGCTTGTAGCGCATCGGTGTCGATTTGAATCGAGTCGTCGGTTTCGACGACGGCGATTTCGCGAGTCGGGGCTGATGGATTTTCAGCGGCTGGAATCGCGGTGGGCGTGAAAAAACTGAAAGTCAGAGCGCTGCAAAATAGAATTGACGTTCGCATATCGATCGCACTCCCACTATTATTCGTGTGATTCGCGTAATTCGTGGTTTCCATCTTCGTCCGCTGCGAAGAATAGCTTACCACGAATCACACGAATTTCGCGAATACGAAGGAGCGATCTCGATTTTGTCGCGACGCCGATTCCCTCGCTTGCGCCGCGGGCTGCTGGGCGATTGTCAGTTTCCGCAGCCGCAGTTGGGGGCGGAGACACAGCCGCCGCAACCGGTGTAGACCGGCACTTGGCAGGTGATCGTCTGCGGTACCATGTGGCAGACTTGCACCGCCACTTGCTTTTGCACGGTGTAGGGCACGCACACTTCATACGTCTCCGTGTGTTGCTCGGGAACGCATTTGCAAACGGTGATTTCGTGGCTGCACGTCCGCGTTTGCGGCACGCAGACAGTGTATTGCACCTCCTGTGGAACCGTGTGCGGGACGCAGACGTTGTACGTTTCCGTCACGGGCACCGACACGCATCGGCATTCGACCACCTCGCGCGTTCCGGTTCGCGTTTGCGGCACGCAGACGGTGTATTGTACTTGCTCGCTCCGAGTCTCGGGCACCATATGGCAGACTTGCACGGTTCGGGATCGTGTTTCTTGCTTGTACAAAGTGACTTGATAATCGAACGGCACGGTTTCCGTGACTGGCTTCATCACCGTGCATTGCACTTGCTGCGTCACCCAATTCGGCACCCACACGCGGCAGGTCCGGCAGGGAGGGGCGCAATCGCATCCGCCGCAGGGCGAGCAACAACCACCGCACCAATTCATCGGACGGCAGCCGCAGCCCGACGTGCATCCGCAAGTCGGAACCGGCCGTTCTTCCCAGTGCCCTTGATCGACGCAGACGGAATAGCTGGATGGCGTTGGCACCATTTTGCAAACTTCTCGCGAACCATGCCGAGTTTCGGTGTAGGGAACGCAAACGGAATACTCCTCCGTCTGCGTGCTCATCACCGGTTTGCAGACCGTATACTCCACGGTTCGCGTGCGCGTCTCGGGCACCGAAACGGTGTAGGTAAACTGAACCGTTTTCGTCTCGGCGACTTGTTTGCTCACCATGCAGGTTCGCGTGCGGGCTTCGGTCTTGTAGTGGACGCAGTTCACCGTCGCGGTCCGCGTTTCGGGAACCATGACCGTGTATTGAGATTGGACCGTCCTGGTTTCGGGAACGACTTTGTAGACCGTGCAAGTGCGCCTGGCGCTGCTCCGTGCGATATTCGCATGCATTCACCGTGCGCATTTCAGTGACCATCGTTGGCACCTTGATTGTCTTTTGCACCGTTTGATAGGCGCAGCCGCCGACCGGAGCCGTTCCGCAGCAACCGGCTCCGCAACTGCACCCCGAACTACAACAACCCGACGAACGGCAGCCGTGAAACCAACTGGCTTCAGCGAAATTGCCGAGCGCAAGCATGACCATTGTGGCCGATACGAAAGCAATCCGATGCGCGATTTTTTGAGACATCGTCGTCACTCCTTTTATCGCCAAAGAAGAAAAACAGCACCACAAACGCCTTCCCGGGGTCCCCCCGAGAATGGCAGGACGCGGCAGATAGGAAAGCTGCGCAAAGATTAACGGCCCTCACAGCCAATGTCAATGTACCCGCCGAAAAAGTCGGAAACCCCGGTCAGCGGTAAGGTTCCAATGCTTTTTCCAACCGGGCGGTCTCCGCTTCGAGTTGTTGAATGGTCATGCGCGCGTCCTCGAGCCGGCCCGCCATCGCGAATTCCTCCAGTCGCTGCGCCGGCTCGGTAACCGAGGGCGCCCGAAGTTGGCCGCCATGCCACGCAAACGGTGCGCCGCATATTGCACGTCCGAACAGTTCGCCTCGCGAACGCCGTTCGCGATGCGCACCATCAGAATCGGCGCGTCTTCCATGTAGATTTGGATCAATTCGATCAGCAACCGCCGATCGCCGCCCAATCGAGCCAGCGCCCCCGCGAAATCGCAAAGAGCCGATTGAAATGACTTCACCCTTTCAGCAGATTGCGGCAGGTTGTTGTGGGGCTTTGACCGCGGTTCCTTGGAGTACATCGCCGAATCCCTTTTGTCGTTTGCCGAATCGCAATTAATCGGAAGTCAATCGTGTCTTCGTCGCGTTGACGGTGGCAACGCTCAGTGCATGACCGACCTTATCGGTGGTCACTTGGATTCGAGAGCCTTTTTTGAGATCGCTGAGCTTTCCCATGCGGCCGTTGACCATGATCTTGACGCCAACTCCGATTTCGTAGGAATGCTCTTTTCCATCAATTCCGGTCATCGCCAGCTTGCCCGCGCCGGCGGAAACGACGAGGCCTTCGATGGTGTCGGCCTCCGCGGCGACGACCAACGGCGCTGTGGCCAAGCAGCCGAGGGCGACCAACAGAATCATGCAGACGTGGCCGATGTGGGATTTCATGGCATAATCCTCCTTCGAGAAGACGGACGCTTGCCGCTCACAAAATAAGACCGGCGGGATTGGCGGCAAGGCGCAAGCAACGGTGGAGCGCCACAGTGCGCTTGCCGATCATCAGCTTCGCGCGAGAACGATCACGGAGCGAACGTCGTGCCAACGGTGATTCGATTCGACCTGTTTTCTCGGCTTGTTTCGCTCGATGGCATCTCCACCGGCCCCAATTCTTGCCGCACGGCTTCTACGAGCGAGGCAAGACGATCCACCATGCTGATCAGTTCGGGTGGCGGCGACTCGGCAGCGATCAACGAAGTGCGCAAAGCCGCTAGTCGCGCGGCCACCTCGTCGGGTGATCGCATGGTTTCGCTCGCCAGCCCCAAACGCCGGCGAAATAAACACCCGCCGAACACTTGCACCATCAGCGCCAGCGGTGGCCCGACCAGCAGTCCGAACACTCCCCAAACCAGCGCCATGCTGATGGCCACGAAGGCGCTCAGCACGGTGCTATACCGCTGGCGATCGAACAGCCGCGGTTCGACGAGAATTTCGAGCAATAGCAAAATTAAGCATGTATATACCGTGGCGCCCGCCAGAACCACGATCGAATGCCACGTCGGGTCGATGACCAGGCTCGGCAGCGACAACAGGATCAGTCCCAAAACGGCGAAGACGACGCCGACCCAAGGAACTAGCCACGCCGCCGCGCCGATCAACGCCAGCAGCACCGGATACGAACAACCGATTACCGTGAAGCCGAATGCCAGCAGCAAACCGGCGAGCAGGCTTTGCAAGAACTCGCTGCGGAGATACTTTCCGATCTCGGTTTCGATGCCCCGCCAGATTTGCCGAGCCGAAGTGCGCGTGCTCGCGGAAAGCAGCGAGAGCCAGAGCCGCTCGAAATGGACCCGATCGAGCGACCAATAGACGCTCATGACGACAATCAACAGCACGTCGAAGATCGTTCCGGCCACGCTCAGCGTCAAGCCGAACAGCGTCTTGGCAAAATCAAGCTCCCAGCCGCTGTGGCGGGACACCTCGATGTTTTCACCGGAAGGAAGCGCGCGGGCGATCTCCTGCTCGAACCAGTTTCCCTGGCGCCAATGCTCATCGATCTGCTTGTAGACTTTGGTCGAATCGTCGCCCATCCGCTTGAATTCTTGTCCCAGGCGGTTGACCGACAAGAATATCAACAGGCCAATGACGCCCAGCAGTGGCAGATAAGTCGCGGCGACAGCCAACGACCTTGGTATTGCTCGCCGCATGAAATACTCGATCGCCGGCCGAACCGCCGCGGCCAAGGCCAACGACATGCAGAAAATCAGGGCGGCACTGCGAAACTGCCAGACGATGGCCAGCCCGGCCAGTGTCGCGAGAACGGTCAGCGTGTTGATGGCGACACGAGTCATTCGGCAGCCTCGCTTTCCGCGGCGCCGACGCGCTCCATGGATTCCATCGAAAGCAACCGTTCCAGATCCGAGGCGATTGTTTCGATGGATTCCTCGAAATGGTCGTTCTTTGGCGTCGATGCCTCATCTTTGCGGCGCAGGTTCTGTCGCACGTCTTGCAAGAGTTCCTGCGCCTCGTGCCGCAACAGGCTGATGCGATCGCGGCCCTCGATCGGCGCGACGCCCTGGGCTTCGCGGCCGAGGAGGAAACGGTCTAGCAACATCTGCAACATCGAAGCCAACAGAATCGCCAGCACGGCGCCCGGAATACCAAACAACGTGCCGAAACCGACCAATGCCAGCAACGTGACGATCGGGTGCAAGCCGACGGAATGCCCCATGATGCGCGGCGCCAGGAAGAAATTGTCGGTCAGGTGAATCGCGGCGATGGCGATCACCACTCCGAGAAACATCCCGCCGCTGATCGACAATCCGACCAGCGCCGCGGGCAAAGCGCTGGTCAGCAAACCGATCACTGGCACCGCTTCCAAGACGCCCGACAGAATGGCCAGCGGAAGCGCGTGAGGCAGTCCAATGATGGTGTAAGCGATCAGCGTGAGCAAGCCGATGACAAAGCACAAAATGCTTTGGCCGTAGACGAAATCGCCCACTTTTGATTGCATGGCCTCGATCAACTCGCGGGCCGAATCGCGCCGCGGCACGGGCACAAGCAAGAGCAACGCCCGAAGGGTTCGATCTTCTTGCAGCGACCAATAGAACGCCAACATGAGCACGGCGGCGAACATGAGCAGTATGGACGCGGATTCGCCCAAATAGTGCAGCGGCGGCGAACTAAACTCCGCGGCCGCGTGGCCGTCCGCCGAATCGGCGGCGAACCACGGCAGCGTCGTCGACGTCTGCTCGACAAACTGCTTCACGAGCCCGCTCGTTGAGTTCAACAATCGCCCGCGGGCGTCCGAGTAGAGTTTCGGCAAGCCCTGCCGCAATTCGCCCGCCTGGCTCGCCAGCAGCGGAATTCCCAACGCCAACGCGACCGCCAAAACGAGCGCCACCAAGCCAAACACAATGGTCACCGCCGTGACGTGCGGCAGTCCGTGACGTTCCAGCCATGCGATGGGGCGCTTCAGCGCCGTCAACAAAACGACACTGATAAACAAGCAAAAGATCGCGGCCTGAACGTAATAGAGCGCCACGAACAAGGCCACCACGGCCGCGACCACGAGCGTCGCGAGCGCGACGCGGCCCGGTGTCCAGTATCTCAAAGAATCGCCTTGGACGGAGGCCATTGGATTTCGACCTCAACCGTCGGCCGACCCTTATTGTCGTGGAAACCAATTATCGCGGCGCTTGACTGTTGCAAGGATTTCGCCCATTGCCGAAGCGAGAAGCGTTTGAGCCCCAAACAGGAACAGGGCGAGCAGCGCGTGAAAAAATCGCGATATCCCGCCGGGCGGTCGAACCATCGGCGCGGCGGTGGCGGCGGGCCGCGCTACGACCGCCGCAGTGGTTTCGCCGGCGGCGAAGCCCGCGGTCGTTCCGCCAACGGCCGCGATCCACGGATGCCGCGCCACCCAAATCCGGAGGTTGGCCGCCCGGACGATGTCGCCGAGCGTCTTCTTCGCAAGCACGCGGATCGCAGCCGCAAGTTCTTCTTCTTGGTTCATACCGACGATTCCACAGGCACCAAACGCAACAACCGCACCGGCGGCTAGCGCCTTGCCGCTCACGTTTCCGGTCTGCTGGTGAGCGGCGAGGCGCTAGCCGCCGGTAGTGCACCACCGCTATCGTCGCGTGAACAAGAAGCCCAGCGCGAAGCCGATTCCGGCGACGATGAGCATCGAGTTCAACGGTTGTTTGCGGATGCGATCCTCGAGCGAATTGCGAATGTCGCAAGCCACCGACTTGCCCTGCTCCATGTATTGCGATGCGGTCTCTTGCATCCCTTCGAACTTGTCTTGCACGGCATGTTTGACTTCCGAGCCGAACTGCTGCGCCGAATGCATCGCGGCGCCGGCCTTTTGTTGGGCCGGCGACTTGAGGTCTTCCGCTTGGCTTCGCAAATCGTTTGCCGTGCGGCGGGCACTATCGCTGAGATTGGGACTGGACATGATTAATTTCCTCCTGAAGCATGAACGCGGGTTGGAAAAAGTTTCTTCGCAAATTCGGCACGGAGCCGGCTGAGAATAAGCGTACAGCAATGCAAGGCTCATGCCAATTCGGCGCGAAAGCCGAGAGGTCGTGCAATCAGATGGCCGTCGCGCCGTCGCGCCGCCGCCGATCCCTGGCGGTTTGGCGGCCATCCCGCGCTTTGGCCGGTCACACGGCGTCGGTTGCAACAGGCGATTCATTCTCGTCGTTGAGTTGAATCTGCCGCTCGATGGAGATTCCGAGCGTTTTCAGCTTATTGCGGACGCTGCCGCGGGTGATTCCGAGAATCGCCGCGGCCTTGGAAAGATTTCCTTGTGTCGCCTGCATGATCGTCGAAAGCAGATGACGCTCCATCATTTCGAGCGATTCGGCGTACAGATTGGTCGAATCGGCATTCAATCTCTGCTCGACAAAGGCTTGCAGATCGCGAGCGGGTGAATTGCCCGCGCCTTCCGGCCCATTGTCGCCGTTCGCGGCCCATTCATTGGCGGCAGCCTCGGAACGGAGTTCCTGCGGAAAGAATTCGGTGATCAAGACTGGTCCGGTGGCGTGCAGCATGGCGTGCCGCAAGACGTTTTGCAGTTGGCGAACGTTGCCGGGCCAACGATAGCGCGAGAGCAACTGCCAGCGCATCCGGCGAAATGCCTTGCACGTCCTTTCGCAATTCCTGACGAAACCGCCCGAGAAATCGCTCCAGCAGGATCACCAAGTCGTTCTTGCGGTCTCGCAGCGGGGGCAGTTTGATCGTGAATCCGTTCAAGCGGTAGTACAAATCCTCGCGAAACTCACCGTCGGCGACCATTTTCTCGAGGTTGCGATTCGTGGCCGTGATAATGCGGACGTCGGTATGCACCGTTTCCGTTCCGCCGACGCGCTCGAATTTCTGCTCCTGCAACACGCGCAACACTTTGCTTTGCAGCGACAGCGACATATCGCCGACCTCGTCGAGAAACAGCGTGCCGCCGCTGCATTGCTCGAACTTTCCAATCCGCTGGGTCGAAGCGCCGGTGAACGATCCCTTCTCATGCCCAAACAGCTCGCTTTCCAGCAACGTTTCGGTCAATGCAGCGCAGTTGACCGCCAAAAATCGCTCTTCGGCTCGATGGCTATGATGATAAATGGCCCGCGCAACCAGCTCTTTCCCGGAGCCGCTCTCGCCGACGATCAGCACCGTCACGTCTTGCGGGGCGACGCGGCCGATCGCTTTGTATACCTCTTGCATTTGCGGACTGACGCCGATCAGATTGTCGCCAGGACCTTCGTCGGCCCCCTCTTCAACCAATTTCACGGGCACATTCATCCAACGGCGAATTTCCAGCGCCTGCCGGACCATATCTTGCACTTTCGCCAGCTCCAACGGCTTGACGAGATAATCGGTCGCGCCCAGCTTCATCGCCTCGATGGCCGTCTCGCTGGCGCCGTCGGCGGTGATGAAAATGACGGGCACTTTCGGCACGATTTTCTGGATTTGGCGAAAGGCCTCGAGCCCATCCATATCGGGCAGCATCACGTCGAGGATGATGACATCCGGCGCATGCGATTGGATCGTCGCCAAGCCTTCCGCGGCCGTCGCGGCGGGAACGACTTTTGCGTCGGAGCCGGAAAGGGCGCTCTCGACCAGGCGGGGTATCGAGCGGTCGTCGTCGATAACGAGCACAGTCGCCATGCGGTTGTCTCCGTGGGTGGTCTCTGCCAAAACGAAATCGCTGTTCGACGAGGACGACGCGATGGGCGGTGCTTCCCGAGGCGCACTTGCTGTTGGCATTTTCGATTCCTGCCCTATATGCGGCATCACCGGCGCACTACCAATCATACCGCCAAGCATGGATGCGGACAGTTTGATTCTGCGCCGTATTCGCGAATTTTTCAATCAATAATCATTGTTGAATGCGGAATTGGCCTGGCAGAGCGGCCCGCAAAACCGCCATCCCCTGCCAACTTTGAATTTGCGGGCCTCCGCCGTTGACCCCCTCGAAACTAGGGGCGTAAATCGTGCGAACATCCACGGCGCGCTAACGGATACGTTCGCCGAGCTGGTTGCGTTGTCTGCCGCGATTTTAGCGTTGGGGGCGGGTGCTGGCGGCGAGACGCGGTGATTTTCATCGACGTATAGGATACGAGGGCCGTTTAGTTGTTCGGAATGGCCCTTCGGAGGAAGAATTGGGCTCCGCAGCGCGGTACGATCAGCCCGCTTGTCTCGATTCTTGTATGGTGGCTTGGCTTAGACCGCGGTTTCGGTCCGCAACGCCCGGGCGATCGGGCTCAGCCGCATCTTGCCAAGAGTTCCTTCCCGCGCGGAGCGGAGGCCAGCACCGTGGCGAAGGCCGCATGCACGAGCATGACCACCGACACCTGGGCAAAAAACCGGCGCGCTCCTCGGATGTTTCCGTCGTCGGCGCCCCAAAACACCTTGAGCCGAGCGTTGATCCGCTCCACCGCCGTGCGACCCTTGTACATCCGCTCGAATTTCTTCGTCGCCCGCGGCAACGCCGGAAATCGCCGCAGATCGATCGCACGCGGCACGCGGACGGTCAATCCATACGACTTGCCCGCGTTGCAAATCTTCGACATCGGGCACTCCCAGCCTTCGTGCTTCGCCGGGCAACGGTACTTCAGCGTCTCGCGAGCCGGCTCGTGGCCAATATAAGACATCGGATGACGCACGATCGGCTCGCTCACCCGATCGTAGCAGTACACCGTTCCGGCCTCGTCATAGACGATGTTCGAGTTGCCGTCGTGGCCGGGCAACATCCGTTCGGGCTCGCTCTTCCAAAGTGCTCGATTCTGAATCAGCGGCTTGATCTTGGCCTCGGACAGCAGTTGATGCACGTCGTTGGTGTCGGCCGCCTTGTCGTAAGCTAGCGTTTGGATGCGGCCCTTCGGCAAATTGGCCTGCCCCTGGGCCAGCAGCGTCGGCAGCGTTTCGCCGTCGCCCGCCTTCGTGTCGGTGATCTCGTAAGACAACGTCACTTCGTGTTTCACGTCGACCAACAGATGGAGCTTGTATCCGAACCATTCAAAGGCTTCCGTGACGTTTCCCTTGTCGTCGGTGTACTCCTTGCGGCCTCCGGTGGCTTGCGGCAATCCTTCCTCGACTTCCGCAGCCGCGCCCTCGGCATTTTTGCGGCGGGCGTTGAGGGCAGTGGCGTCGCCGGCCGTGTCGCGCCCCAAGTCCGGCACAATCGTCCCGAGGCGCCGAACCATCTCTTGGAACGCTTCCTTCGCCAGTGTGCGGTGTGGCTCTTGTCCGAGCACGTCTTGAAAGCGCGAGATGTTCCATTTCTTCGGCACCCTCTTCTCCGACTCGATGCCGATCAACCGTCGCAGACCCTCGTTGCGTCGCAGTTCGGCGAGACACAACTCGATCGTCGGGTGCCGCAGCGCAGCGGTCAAAACCAACACGCCCCACAGCACGGTAACGGGGTAATCGTCGCGTCCATGTCCGCGAGCCGAGCGAAGCGAATCGAGCAGCTTGTGATCGGGAATGCTGGCGAGTAATTCACGGACGGTTTGTAGATTGGGACAGTCGTCCAGACTTTCCCAAGCAAAGAGCGGCTGGGGCGCGGTGATACGCATGGCGTGCTCCTCCATGAAGGCCTCGTTGGAGATGCACGATACTACGCAACATATCCCCGAATGGCCAGTGGCCGGGTCGAAAAAAGCACGAAAAAATTCCTCGCCGCGCGATTCCCGCAAGATTTTGATCGACTTGCGGGGAAGCCCCTTTTCAAGCCGTGCGCAACATCAATCCACGCGCGATGTTCCGAACAGCGCAACCGACTCACGTTCGCCCCACATTCATGCCAGTGCGGCGCGCTATTTGCGACTCGAATGCGAGCGGAAGCCGCCTATCTTTCCAATCAAGGAGCTTTGCCATGCGATATGTAGCCTTCGGATTTTTCTTCACCGTCGGAGTTATTTTGGCAACAACGAATGTCTTCGGGGCGGGTGCCGGAGGAGGTGGTGCGGGGGGCGCGGGAGCTGGAGGCGCCGGAGCCGCAGGAGCAGGTTCTGCGGGTGCCGCGGGGTCGGGCGCCGCCGGTGCTGCAGTCGGGCATGCGCCCACGTCCGGAACAGGCGTTGCGCCGGGAACGGTTGGACGCCCCGGCGTGCCAAGTTCGGCAGCGGCAGTGAATAATAGCGGCGCCAAGCCAGCGACTTCAACAACCACCCCCGCCGCGGCCGGAACCGCGACTTCGCCCATTTCGAACGGCCAGTCCACTTCCAATAGCGGAACGATCGGCACGCCGGCCAACACGGGCTCGCAATTCGGCTCCAATGGCGTGAATGGTGGCGTGAACAATGGCGCCACCGCCACGCCGGTCAATCCGAATCAGGCCAGTTCCGCCAGCGGCACTCTCGGCACGCCGCCCAACACCGGTTCCCAGTTCGGCTCCAATGGTGTGAATGGCGGCGTCAACAACGGCGCCACCGCTACGCCGGTCAATCCGAATCAAGCTTCTTCGGCCAGCGGCACCCTCGGGACTCCGGCCAACACCGGCAGCCAATTCGGAGCGGTGACCGGCCCCAACGGAGTCAACAATGCAGCCAATCCAGTTCCGAATAGCCCGGCGACGACAGGCGGCGCGTTCGGGACGGGAACCGGCGTTGTCGGGAACAACCCGAACTTGGCCACCCATTTCGGCCCGAACGGCGAGGTTTTTCGCGGTGATTCGCGCGAGCGAGCGGCTTTGAACCGCGACAGGGCGTTTCGATATTTCCAAGGCCGCTGGTGGTATCCGATGGCCAACAACCAATGGCTGTATTGGGACGGCGCCAACTGGGTCAATTACCCGGCGGTTGTCACTCCCGGCGTCGCTAGCACTGGGGGACCGATCAGCCCGAATGTCGCCGGCGGCGTTGTCACTGGCCCCTACTCGAGCGGCTATCGAGGCCTGCCGAGTTCGCCCATCAACAATAATGAAATGAATGCCAACGTGAATGTCGACGCCAACGCCGCTTCGAGCATGATCGGTTGGTATTGGCGCGATGGGCGTTGGCTTTGGTTCAACGGCCAGACTTTCACAGCCGCCCGGTAGTGTCCAGTCGATGGGAAAGCTGGCCGATTCGTGATAGCCGGCGGAGCGGCGCAGGCGCCGTTCCGCCGGCATTTCCGTTATTATCAGAAATCTTTGCTGGGCGATCGCGGCTGGTTGGCTGCCGGATTCTTGTCAAGCCGGCAATCTCTGACTAACATCAAAGTTAACCCAGCCGGCACGCCCATCCAGTCTTTGGCCGGCAAGCACTTAAACCCACTGGCTTCGCCATTCTGGCGAACACTCGACTCACCATGCTGAACAACTTGCGCCGTCGGTATTTTCAGGGTTCGACTCGCTCGTCTGCCTCGAAGTCGTCCTCGCGCCGTGAAACTCGCGTTCGCCGCGGTCGCTGTCCCCGAATGGAAGCGCTGGAGCCGCGATTGGTGCTTACGGTCCCCACGTTGATGACGATTCCGGATCAGACGGTTCTGGCCGGGGCGCCGCTCGAAGTTCCGATCAACGCCACGAGCCCCAGTGGCTTTTCGTTGACCTATTCGGTCTCGTCCACGAATGGCGCGATCAACACGACCTTGCAGAACGGCAATCCGGACATCGTCTTGAACGTCACGCATACCAGCAGCGGACAGGCGGGCGACTTCTCTTTTTCCGGCACGATCGTCATCGAACTGTTCCCGACCGCGGCGCCGAACACGGTGGCCCAAATCGAGAATCTCGTCAACGCGGGCGCTTACAACGGCAAGGATTTCTACCGGATCGTGCCTGGCTTCGTGGCCCAGGCCGGCTTGGACGGCGCTTCGCCCCCGGCGGGCGTGACGGTCAAAACACTTGACGACGAGTTCAACCCGGTCGTCTCCGGCCAACCGCTGCGCTACTCGAGCGCCGGCGTCGTGGGCCTGGCCCGAATGACGGCTGACGATACCGGCAGTTCCGAATTCTTCATCACCACAACGAATACGTCGTCGTTTCTCGACTACGAGTACACCGTCTTCGGACAGGTCGTATCCGGGATGAACATCCTGACCGACATCGGCAACGTGCCCAACAACGCCGCGAACAACAACTTGCCGTTCAGTCCGGTGACGATCACGTCGGCGACCGTAACGACGGACAACAACGATTTCGCATTGGCTCTTTCGGCGGCATTGAACACCACGGCCTCGGGCAGCGTGACGGTCACGGCCAACGACGGCCAGGGCGGCGTCACTTCGCAAACGTTCAACGTCTCGGTGACGCCCGATACAAACGATCCGCCGCCATTTTTAACGGCAATCACCCCGCCTTCGATGCCGGTCAACGCGGCGACGAGTTTCACTCTGCCCGCCTTCGACTTGGAAGGCGACCCTCTGACGTTCACGAACCTGTTGACGGCGATTCCTGGGTTGACCGTTTCGGTCAACGCGAGTAGTGGCTTGGTGACGTTGACACCGACGACGGGGTTGACTCCGGGCGTGAAATCGCTGTTATTCGGCGTCACAAGCGCCGTGAACTCGACGCCCGACACGCAGGCGGTGCCATTATTCGTCGATCCGGCGGCCCCGACCGGAATCAGCCTTCTGGCAGCCTCCGACACCGGCTCGAGCAGCAGCGACGACGTCACCTCGCTGAACAATGCCAATGCCAGCAGCGAGCTGCAATTCAGTGTCACGGGATTGACCGTCGGCGACACGGTGATCCTGCTCGACGGCAGCACGCAGATCGGCAGCATCGTGGCGACCGCGTTGACCATGACCATCAAGACGAACGGCACGACCACGCTGTCGAACGGCACGCATCAAATCACGGCCGAGCAGTTGCTGCCGAATCAATCGTACACGGTCGGCAACACCAGCGGCACGACTTCGCTTACCAGCCCGCCGACGAGCGCGCTAGGCCTGACGGTCGATTCGACGACGCTGCCGTTCATTTCGTTCCCGATCACCGCGGCGATCACCGGCCGTCCGTATGTCTATACGGCGCAGGTCAGCGACCCGGTGCCGGGCAGCATCGCCTACACGCTGGTGTCGGCACCCGCGGGCTTTTCGATCAATGCGTTGACAGGCGTGGTCACTTGGACTCCCACCGACGCTCAACTCGGCAATAACGTCGTGCAGATTCGCGCGACCGACCTGGCGGGCAACACGTCGATCCAGGCGTTCGATGTCGTCGTGACCGCCGGGCCGCCGGTGACGATCGTTTCAACAACCACGGCGGCGAACACGCATCTCCTCGCCGGCCAGTCGATCTCGATCCTGGTCACGTTTGCCGAACCGGTGAACGTCACCGGCACGCCGCAGTTGGCGCTTAACGACGGCGGCGTGGCCAGCTATGTCAGCGGCAGCGGCACAGCCACGCTGACGTTCAACTACACCGTCGGCGCCAACGACAATGTCGCCGTATTGGATTACGCCTCGACCAGCGCGCTTACGCTCAACGGCGGCACGATTGCCGACGCGGGCAACACGAACGCCGTCTTGACGCTGCCCGCCACCGGAACCGACGGGCTCGCAGCGAAGAACATTGCCGTGGGCGCGGCGCTTGCCGATCTCGCCGTCACGATGACCGCCACCGCCAGCACGTTGCCCGGCGGCTCGATTGCCTACGTCGTCACCGTCACCAACAAGGGAACCAGCGCCGCCCAGAATGTCACTCTTAGCGACACGCTCCCGGCAACGGAAACTTTCGGCACTCAGTCGCAAACCAGCGGGGCCGCGTTCACGTTGTCCCACGCCGGCAATGTTGTCACCGATACGCTGGCCAGCCTGGCGGCGGGCACTTCGGCGACGTTTACGATCGTCGTCGATCTTCCCGTGACGACCGGCGCAGGCGCAATCAGCAACACAGCGAAAGTGAGCACCGTCACCGCCGACTCGAACTCCGCCAACAACACCGCGACGGCCAATACCACCGTGACCGCCAGCGGCGTCATGCTGTTGATGAATCCGAATGTCCCGACGCAGATGGACCTGGTCGTCAGCGGCACCGCGGGCAACGACAACGTCACCTTTACTTCCGCGGGCGCTGGCAAAGTCGCCATCACGATGAACGGCAAGTCGTACGGCACGTTCGCCGTCACCGGCCGCATCGTCGCCTACGCCGGAGCGGGCAACGACACGATCGTCGTCAATTCCGCGATCACGCTGCCGGCATTCCTCTACGCCGGCACCGGCACCGACGAACTCGTCGGCGGCTCGGGCAACAATGTGCTCGTCGGCGGCGGCGGCGCCGACACGCTGATCGGCGGCAAGGGCCACAATATTTTGATTGCCGGCACCGGCGCCTCGAAACTTTATTCGACGCAATTGGGCGTCGCATCGAACGTCAACGGCGGCTCAATCATGATCGCCGGCACGACGAGCTACGATCACAACGACAGCGCGTTGTCGGCCCTCATGGCCGAATGGGGCTCCAACGACGCCTACGCAACTCGCGTCGCCAAGATTCGCAACGGCAGCCTCGCCGGCGGCATCGCGCTAAGCACGTCGACGATCGTGGCCAGCAAAGCCGTCAACCAACTCTACGCATCGACCGGCTACGACTGGTTCTGGGCTCTCAGCCCATTGGATCAGATTCTGAATCTCAGTACGCAGAAGAAGGCGCAAATTCAGATCAACTGACGCCCGCGAAAACGGGACGCAGCTAATCAAAGACGAACTGCGTCGCCGTGTCATCTTCCACGGTGAGTTTCTGCTATTGTCCGCTGGGCGGAGCGCCCGCGAGTCGGTGCAATGGTATGCGGATCGTTGCTCGCGCCTTGTGATTCCCCAAATACTCCGACCGCCAATCGAAGTATCTTCCACCTGGTATGAACCAGTCTGTCGGTTCATAACCAGGGGAAGAAACGCGTAGCACCCACTTGACGCCACACCCGGCGGTAAACTTCTCTGAAATACCGAGCATTCCCGTTCGCCAAGTGCAACCGGCATTGCGAGCTACCCGCGAAACGACACCGTTGTCATCGGCCGTAAATGATGAGATGCGGTTTTGCTAGGGTCCGAATTCGCGTAATCGTCGATGAACTCTACCGTCGCATCCGGTATGACTCGCTCCGTTTCGGCATCAACGACCCGATACCGCATTTCAACATCCAGCCACCCATCTCCAATGGAGACGCCAATGCGGTCACACACCAGGATAAGCCCTGGAATCGCCGCCACCAAAACCAGCAGCGTCCGAAGCCTGAACTGAAATTGCCAGCGGTGCGGCTTCCCCGTATCAGCGGTGTTGGGCTTGTCGGCCATGCAAGTTCTATGCGAACGATGAAACAGGGACGCAGCTAGTTTATGCCGCGATTCAAACCAAAACTAGCTGCGTCCCTGTATCACTTCCCCACGCGTTGACGGCCAATTCAACCGTCGTGCGAGGCTTCCGGCGGCTGATTTTCGCAGTCCAGCATCATCTGATAAGCATCTCGCACGTTGTCTAGCAGTTCGGCCAGCGTTTTTCCTTGGCTGAAAACGCCCGGGACTCCTTTGAGCCGACCGACGTAAAATCCGCCGTCCTGCCAGTATTCGAGCGTAAAACGAAGTTGCATGGCCGGGGCTCCATCAGCAGCATCGGCTAGCCGAATGTTTGATTATACCTGATGCTGGAAAACCCGTCGAAGGGCGGCTCAATTCAGGAGGCGGACTCGCCTCGTTCGCTGCCTATTCCTATAATCGCTCCATGCCGACGATCGAAATCTCCGGGCTGTCCAAAGCCTATCGCGTTTATCAGAAGAAAGAGGGGCTGCTCTCCGCCGTGCGCGGGCTGTTTGGCCGGCAGTATCGCTATGTCCACGCGGTGCGCGGGATTGATCTGACGGTCGAGCAAGGCGAATTCGTCGCGTTTCTTGGTCCGAACGGGGCCGGCAAAACGACCACGCTCAAGCTTCTCTCAGGCGTCATTACGCCAACCTCGGGCACGGCGACGGTGATGGGCCATGTTCCTTGGCGGCGCGAAAATGCCTATCGCCGCCGCTTTGCCTTAGTGATGGGCCAGAAAAATCAATTGTGGTGGGATCTGCCGGCGCAGGAATCGTTTCGCCTGCATCAGGAGATCTATCGTATCGAGCCGGCCGCGTTCGATCGCACGCTCAACGAGTTGGTTGACTTGCTCACTGTCCGCCCGTTGTTGCAGCAGCCAGTGCGCGAGCTGTCGCTTGGCGAACGGATGAAGATGGAGCTGATCGCGGCATTGCTGCATTCGCCCGACGTGTTGTTTCTCGACGAGCCGACAATCGGGCTCGACGTTGTCGCGCAGCACAGCTTACAAGGATTTCTGCGGCACTATCAAGAACTGCGGCAGATCACGATTCTGCTGACCAGCCACTACATGAAAGACATCGCGGCGCTGTGCCGCCGCGTCGTCGTCATTGCCGGCGGGCGGATCATGTACGACGGCTCGCTCGCGGGCATCATCGATCGATTCAGCAGCTACAAGATCGTGACGTTGCAATGGGCGAGCGATCATGTCCCAGGCGATCTCTCGCGCTACGGCGAGCCATTGGCTTCGATCGCCCCAAAGGCCCGACTGCGAATCCGCCGCGACGTGGTGCCGGAAGTGCTGGCGGCGATTCTGGCCAACCATCCGGTGGAAGACGTGAGCGTCGAGGATCCGCCGCTGGAGCAAGTGATCGCGGAGCTATTTTCGCAAGTCGATGCCGAGGCGGCCGATCTGGTGAAGGCAGAGGGAAATGCATAACAACGCTTGCCGTTCGAACCGCTTCCGATCTCCGGACGTGCCACCCGTTAATTCGCGGAGCAACGTCATGCGATTGCAGCGAATTCCGATCCTGGTTTTGACGATGGCGATCTGTCCGGCGGCAGTCATGGCGGCGGATCGAGGCTCCGCGATCGAGGTGGCGACGGACGACACGGCCATACGGGTCGAGGCCGTGAAAGACCGGCTGGTGATCACCTCGTTCAAGTCGCCCGCCGATCAAGTTGACTGGATCGGCGGAGCGAATGAGGCGGCGCCTATCCCTTTCATTCAGAAGCTTCGCATCGGCGACCGCGAGATAGCCATCGACTGGGAATTTGCCGGATCGGGCGCGACGCCGGGCGCCCCGGCGCGATGTCATTGCGATTCAAATGCGCTCAGCCGCCGCTGGAACTTGTTTCCACTTGGATCGCGGCGTCGGGGCCCGGCCCCGTCGAGCATGAAATGGTCATTTTCAACCGTGGAACGCAACCGATCGTTTTGCCGGCGCAGGAATCGCTGGCGCTGTGCGCGGCGGCTCCCGCGGGGCATAAGCTGGAGCAGTGGTGGGTTGACAAGGGAGGCGGCACACCAACCGCTCAGGGAACGCATCGCCAGAAGTTGACCGGCGGAATCGCGACCTTGGTCGAGTGCTGGCCGAGCGGACGCGATTCGCCACGCGACGCCATTCCGTGGACGAGCGTGCAAGATATCGACGGCCGGCGTGGCTTTTACGCAGGCATCGAATTCACCGCTCGCGTCGGTATCGAAGTGCAGGCGTCCGAGCCAGCGATAAAAGCCTCAGGCCTCGCATTGAAACTGACGCTCGGTCTCCGCGATGTACCGGCCGGCGATTTCGCGACGCGGGTCGAGCCGGGCGAGGGTTTCATCGTGCCGCCGGTGTTCATCGGCTGTTATCGGGGTGACGTTAACGACGGCGCCAATCGATTGCGGCGCTGGGTCGCGCGTCACGTCGCGCCGGCCGCGCACGATCCTCGGTATCCGCTTCTGGTGAACAATTCGTGGGGCAGCGGAATGGCCGTCGATGAACGGCTCGCCCGGAAGATGATCGACGAGTCGGCCCAACTCGGTTTGGAGATATTCCATATCGACGCGGGCTGGTTCGAAGGCGTGGGAGATTGGCGACCCAACGCCCGCAAGTTTCCGCATGGCCTTGGTCCGATCGCGGATTATGCGCACCAGAAGGGGCTGCAATTCGGGCTGTGGGTCGGTTGGACTCAAGGCGGCGACCGGGTCGGGCACGCCCATGAAAGCCTCAGCCCTCTCGATCCGGAGATGGCCGACTGGTTCCCCGCCAATTACCCGACCAACTGGAAACCGGCGGATTTCAACGGCGCGACCGTGTGTCTCGCTGATCCGCGGGCCGTGGCGTGGTGCAAGCATGCGTTGCGCGGCGTCATCAAGGACGCCAAGCTCGATCTGTTGGAGCACGATCAGCCGATGGTTGTCGACCACTGCGAGCGCTCGGATCATTTGCACACTCGCTCGTCGGTGGACGTCGGCTATCGAGCCGCACTGGGTTACTACAACGTCTACGACACGCTTCGCGCGGAAAACCCCGGCCTGCTCTTCGAGAACTGCGTGAACGGCGGACACATGATCGACTACGGGGCCGTCCGCCGCTGCCACTACATCAGCATCACCGACACCTATGATCCGCTCTCGAATCGCCGGGCTTTTCATGACGCGGTGTTCGCTCTTCCGCCGGCGATGTGCGAATGCTATATCGAGAACATCGCCGTGCGCAGCCCGGCACATTTCCGCTTCATGTTGCGCAGCGGAATGATGGGTTGGTGTACGATCATGACCGACACCAGCAAATGGACGACGGAAGAGCATGAGGACGCAACCAGGCAGTTCGCGCTCTACAAAGAGCAACTTCGCCCGCTGATTCGCGGCGCCGACGTGTACCACGTCTCGGACCGGCCCGACGGCGTCCGCTGGGACGGCATCGAGTATTTCGATGCTCAGGCAGGCCGCGGAGCGCTGTTCGCGTTTCGCGGGAACAACGCCGAGCCACGCCACGCGTTCGAGCTCAAAGGTCTCGCTCCCGAAGCAGACTATGCGTTGTCGTTCGCCGACGGCTCGAGCCCCGCGAGCGTCGCCCGCGGAGCAGACTTGATGCACGCGGGCGTGGAATTGAATTTACCGGAGCGAGAGAGTTCGGAAATCGTTTTTATCCGTCGGCGGTGACACTCGTCGAAGCCCCTGAAACGCAACTTCATGTCGTCCTCCGCCGCCATCCACCGCATTCCGCCCTTCACGCTCGTTGCCCGCCTGCGCACCTGGTGGATCATTCTCCGTATATCGATCGAAGAGCGATTGGTCTACCGCGGCGAATTCATGTTGGGAACGCTGATGCGGTTTCTGCCGGTGATCACGCAGATTTTTTTCTGGGCGGCGGTTTTCTCGGCCGCGGCGGGCGATTCCGCGACGACTTCGGCAAGCTCCGGTCACGGCGGCTCGATGATCGTCGGCTATACCTACCAGGACTTCATCGCCTACTATTTGCTGACGATGGTGACTCGCGCGTTTTCGAGCATGCCGACGCTTGCCTCCGGCATCGCCAAGAGCATCCGCGACGGCACGATCAAGAAGTTTCTCGTGCAGCCGGTTGACATGATCGGCTTTTTGTTGATCGGCCGCGTCGCGCATAAGCTGGTTTATTACCTGGTTGCCACACTGCCGTTCGCGCTGGTGTTTTATCTGTGCCGCGGCTATTTCACGAACGGCTGGCCGCCGGCGCCCGAATTGTTGGCGTTTTTCGCCGCGCTGGTCATGTCGTTCTTCTTGGGCTATTTTCTCGACGCGGCGATCGGCCTGATTGGATTCTGGTTTCTCGAGGTCAGTTCGCTGTTGTTCGTGTACATGCTGCTCAGCTTTTTCTTCTCGGGCCAGATGTTTCCGCTGGAGATGTTCGACAAATTCCCGATCGTCGGCTCGATCACGGCTTATGATTTGGTTCGTCTGACTCCGCTCCCCTATTTGGCATATTTCCCGGCGGCAATTTTCCTCGGCAAGATCCATGGCGCGAAATTGCTGTGGGGTCTGGCCGGCGAAGTTGCTTGGATCGTGGCGCTGATGGCCATTTGCCGCATCGCATTCAATCGCGGCGTGCGACGATACAGCGCCTACGGCGGATAAACGTAGGTCAGGCTTTCCAGCCTGACGAAACGACCCACAACCGATTCGGCGCGGAAATGTTGCGCGAGGGTTTCATCTTCACAGGATTCCTGTCAGGCTGGAAAGCCTGACCTACAACATGTCGCTGATTAACCGCTACCTCCGCGTGCTCAAGATCTTCGCCCGAAACAGTTTGATTCGGTCGATGATGTTTCGCGCGAATTTCTTTTGGGAGAGCTTCTCGAATCTGTCGTGGGTTTTCTTGAATCTCGGCTATTACTTGCTCGTGTTTCGCTATACGCCGTCGATCGGCAAAGGATCGGGTTGGACCGAGTTTCCCTATTTTGTCTTCATGGCGACCGTCCAGTTCATCTACAGCCTAGTGGAAGCTTTTCTGATGCCGAATGTCGAGGAGTTCAGCGAGTTGGTGCGAAACGGCGATTTGGATTTCGCGCTGCTCAAGCCGATCGATACGCAATTCTTGATCTCCTTGGCGAAATTCGATTGGTCGGCGCTCATCAATTTCCTATTCGCGGCCGGGCTGTTGAGCTGGGGTTTGGTTCACCTGGATCACGCGCCGCCGCTCGTTGCCGTGTTGCTCTACCCCTTCTATATCGTTTGCGGCGTGGCCATTTTATATAGCTTGACGATCGTGCTGGCCGCGACGACGGTGTGGCTCGGTCGAAATCAATCGATTTACGATTTCTGGTTCTACATCACGAATTTCTCGCGCTATCCGCGCGAGATTTATGCCGGCCCGTTCGGGACACCGCTGCGGATTGCATTTACATTCATCGTTCCGGTGCTGATCGTCGTGAACGTTCCCGCGCACATCCTGGCAATGCCTCTCACGGCGGAGAGTTGGCGACTGGCGGGATTTGCCGTGCTCGCGACCGCGGGCAGCCTCGCCAGCGGTCGCTGGCTGTTCAACCGTGCGATCAATAGCTACCGCAGCGCGAGTAGTTGAGGGTGAATTGGAGCGTTGGCGCGCGCCATCTCAGGGAAGGCCAGCGGAGCATTCGCCGGGCGGGACGTCGTGGGCGGCCATCCCTGGGCTTCGAGCGTAAGCGGCGGTTTTCCTTCCGCCTGTTTCGCGGCCCATCGGCGGCGGCTACAATGAGCGCCCAGCCGCCCCTCTTTTGCCCAGCCGGACGATTATGAAACTTGCCTTCAGTTCCAACGCCTACATCAATTTCTCGATCGAAGAAACGATCGCTCGCATCGCTGCGGCCGGTTATAGCGGGATCGAGATTCTGGCCGACGTGCCTCACGCCTGGCCGGCCGGATTGCTCGAGGAGCGCAAGCAGTCGATTCGCGATTGCCTGGCGAAACATCAGCTGACGATCTCGAACATCAACGCCTTCATGATGAATGCCGTCGCCGATCCGCGGCAAGCCGTATTGGCATCCCGGCTGGATCGACCCCGATCCGCATTATCGGGCGATCCGCCGCGAGCATACCAAGCGGGCGCTGAAGCTGGCCCATGAACTCGGCGCGCCGTGCATCACGACCGAACCGGGCGGACCGTTGGCGCCGGGTCAAACTTGGGAACAGGCGGCGCAGATCTTTTACGACGAGCTGATGCCGTGCGTCGAACTCGCGGCCGAATTGAAAGTGCTGCTGCTGGTCGAGCCGGAACCGCATTTGATGATCGAAACCTTCGGCCAGTATTTGCAATTCATGCCGGCGATTCACTTCGCCGTGGGTCGGCCTGAATTTCGACATCGGCCATGCCTATTGCGTCGGCGAGAATCCGGAGGAATGGGTCAAGCGGATGGCGCCGTTCACCAAGCATTATCACTTCGAAGACATCGCCGCCACGCGCGTTCATCAACATTTGATCCCGGGCACCGGGGCGATCGATTTCGCCGCGACGCTGTCGAAAATCACCGCGACGGGTTATCAAGGCTGGATCACGGTCGAGCTGTATCCGTATGTCGCGAATCCGGATGAAGCGGCGCGGCAGGCGCGCGAGCATTTGACGCGAGTAATGAAGCAAGTGGGAATCGCGGTGGAGTGACTTTGGATTGACATCACGTACTCGGGAGGTCGGGCATGGAACCAAACACCGATACGCAATCCGATCAATCGCCGCCGCCGTCGAAATTTCTGGCCTATGTGCGGCTGTTTCGATTGCCGAATGTGTTCACGGCAATCGCCGACGTATTGATGGGCTATCTGTTCGTGCGGCCGTCGCTCGATCCGCCGCAATACTCCGTGCCGCTGCTGCTTGGCTCGGCGCCGTTGTACACGGCCGGGATGGTGCTCAACGACGTGTTCGACATTGAAGTCGATCGCGTCGAGCGGCCGGAGCGGCCGTTGCCGTCGGGGCGGATCGCCGTCGGCTGGGCGCGTTGGCTCGGTTTCATGATGCTCCTTGCCGGCGCGGCATTGGGCGTGCTGGTCGGCGTGATCGCGCGCGACCCACGGCCGGCGGTGGTGGCCGTGCTGCTGGCGGCGCTGATCGTGCTTTACAACCGCGTGTTGAAATCGACGTTTTTCGGCCCGATTGCGATGGGGGGCTGCCGATTCTTGAATGTGCTGCTGGGCATGAGCGTGGCGACGGAAGCCTGGGGCGGGATCAACTATCTCATCGCGGCCGGCATTGGGATTTACATCATCGGCGTGAGTTGGTTTGCCCGCGGCGAGGCCGACGACGACATTCATCGCGGGCCGTTGATCGCCGGCACGATTTTGATGACCATCGGCATCTTGTTGCTGGCGTCGTATCCGAACGACCGTCTGGCCGGCGCGAAAGACATCGTCGCGGTGTTTCACCAGTATCCAGAGAATCTGGCGTGGCTGCTGCTCTCGATCACGATTCTGTTCCGCTGCATCCGGGCCATCGTGCAGCCGTATTCCGTGTTCGTACAGGAAGCGGTGAAGTATTGTCTGATGTCGCTGATCACGTTCGACACGATCATCACGTTCGTTCAGCACGATCAAAACATCTGGTGGGCGGCGTTGGTGTTCGCGCTGGTCGTGCCGATGACTTTGCTCGGCCGGTGGAGTTATTCAACGTGAGGGGCAAGTTGACTTTGCATTGGCGGCGTGATTCATTAGTGCTATTGCCCGCCCACAGCCCACCCCATGCTTTCCGAAGGATTCCGCCCTCATGGCTCGTCATCCCACGCTCGCTCGTTTTTTGAATCCTCCGGCAGCCATCGTTTTCATTCTCGGCTGGCTGCTGCTCTCTGGCTCGCATGCCGTCGCCGAGGATCACGCGACCGCGCGGCAGCTTTGGCTCTATTATCCGACGAATCTGCTGGTCGATTCCAACGTCGACAAGTTGGAGACCATCTTCCGCCGGGCAGCGAAGGCCGGCTATTCGCACGTGTTGATCGGCGATAGCAAATTCTCGGTCCTCGATCGAATGCCGAAGGAGTATTTTCGCAATGTCGATCGCGTGAAACGGATCGCCGGCGAACTGCATCTGCAACTCGTGCCGAGCGTATTTCCGATGGGCTGGTCGAACTCGTTGTTGGCCCATGATCCCAATCTGGCCGAGGGTTTGCCCGTCCGCGATCAATTGTTCGTCGTCAAGAATGGCGAGGCCCGAATCGTCGCCGATCCGCCGGTGAGCTTTCCGCAAGGGAATTTCGCGGACCTCAAGCATTGGAGTTGGAAAGATGATTTCGTCGTCGCCGACGGCAAGGCGGCGCGGATGAGCAACTTCAAAGGTCATCCGGGCCGAATCGTCGAGACGATCAAAGTCTCGCCGTTTCGCCAATATCGGATTTCCGTGCGGATCAAGACCCAGGATTTTCACGGCACGCCGCAAGTGCAAGTCCTGGCCAACGATCACTCGCTGAATTACAACGACCTCGGCGTGAAGCCGACGCAAGATTGGACGACGCACTGGACCGTGTTCAACTCGCTCGACAATCACGAAGTGGGCGTCTACTTCGGCTGCTGGGACGCCAAGAGCGGCTCGCTTTGGTTTTCCGACGCGCATATTGAAGAGGTCGGCTTGCTGAATGTGTTGCGCCGGCCGGGAGTGCCGCTTGTCGTGCGCCGCGACGGCGGCACCGCCGCACCGCTGGTCGAAGGGACCGATTTCGAGCCGGTCGCCGATCCGCACTTAGGCAATAATCCGTATAGCGGTGAATACGATCTGACCCACGAGCCACCGACGATTCACGCCAAGCTGCCCGACGGCACGAAGCTGCGCGTGTCGTATTATCATCCAATGATTATTTACGGCGGCTCGGTGATGATCGCGCTTTCGGAGCCGAAGACGATGGAGCTGCTGCGCGATCAAGCTCGCCGCGTGCATGAAGCTTTCCACGCGAAGGGCTATTTCATGGAGCACGACGAAATGCGGATTTTCAATTGGGATGCCGCGTCCGAGCGCCGCCATCTCGACGCCGGCGGCGCTACTCGCCGCCCACGTCAAAGCGTGCATCAAGATTCTTCGCGACCTGAATCCGGGCGGCGACATCTACGCTTGGAACGACATGTACGACCCGTATCACAATGCCGTGAAGAACTATTATCTGGTCAAGGGGAGCATTGCCGGTTCGTGGGACGGGCTCGATCGCGACATTATCATTGCCAACTGGAATTTCGAGCATCGCGACGAAAGCCTCAAATGGTTCGCCGATCGCGGCAACCGCCAGATGATTGCCGGCTACTACGACGCCCCGCTCGACGACCTGCGGGCGTGGCTCGATTCAGCGATCAAAGTGCCGAGCACGCAGGCGGTGATGTACACTACCTGGCAAAACAACTACGCCGACATCGAGAAATTCGCCGCCGCCGTGAAAGCGCATCCGTGGTGGACGAAGACGGCGAACCACGAAAAACGCGAATGACGCGAAAGGAAGAAGCGAGGAGAGTCTGCTGCGCTATTCGTCGCCGCGAGGTATTCTCGGATCCTCGATGCGATCTTCCGGGTTGCTGAACGAATGGCTCACGGTCGGAGCCAAAAGCACTGCAAGGATGCCGGCGAGAAACACGCCGTCGAACGTGCCCGCGCCGCCAATCGAAGCGACCGGCGCGCCGAGTCCGCGGATGTTGCCGAGATTCATGATGTCGGCGCCGATCAACGTGCCAAGGCTGCCGACGATATAGCCCAGCGGCGCAGCCTTTCGCCACGAAAGAAGAATGGCCGTCGCGACCGCGGCCAGCGGTGGAATATACATCGGCACGCTGATGCCGACGCCATGCACCGGCTTGGCAAATAGATGCACGACATAGGCGACCATTGCCACGCCGATCAGGCTGCGCAGGTACAAGCCGTTTTTGGCGATCAGATAAACCGACAGCAGCGTTGGAATCAGCGCCCCGCCGACGTTGATGGCGATAATCGTTCCCGGCCAATCGTGGACGACCGGGACGATATAGTGCATCCCGAAAAACCAAACGTCGCCACTCGACTCGACTCGCTCGGCCGGAAGCCGCGCAATCGGAATATTCACGTAACTGCCGAAGAGCGAAAGCAGCAGCAGCGTAAACGCATGTTGCCGGCTAATTCCGACCTTTTCGTAGGCATATCGCAGAATCCCCAACTGCACCATCGCGACCAGAAACGCGAACAGCAGAAACAGCCCAAGCAAAAACGGCCACGCCAACGGAAAATAATGCATGCCGGAGGGGCGCATCGAATTGCTCCGCAAGTTGATCGTTGAGCCTGAATTTCGTCCACGGCCATTATACTGCAACCGAGGGCGGCGATATATTGGCCGAACGACAGAATGACGGTTGGTGGCAATTGCGTACAATGGCCTGTTCTTATGGGGTCTCTGCAAATTCATTCTTGCATCGTGATTATGCGAATGGATCTTGAATTCTTCGACTGGGTGAAGCGGCGAACGATTGCTGCTCTCTTTTCCAACGCTCATTTGAGATCGACGTTGGTGTTTAAGGGAGGCAATTTGCTCTACATTGCATTGCAGGTGAGCACTCGCGCTTCGGTCGACCTCGATTTTTCCATCGAAGGCGAGTTTCACGACACTGAAGCCGTTCGCGTCGAGTGCGAAACCGTTCTGTCGGCGACATTCGAGGACGAAGGATATCGGGTCATTGACGTGAAACTGGAAGAGCGCCCGAAAGTGGTTTCCAGCGACCTGAAGGACTTCTGGGGTGGTTATCAACTTGTGTTCAAGCTCGTGCGCGAGGCAGTTTTTCAAAAGTTCAAACACGACCTGGAGTCTTTGAGAAGAAACGCGACTCCGCTAACGAGCGACGGAGCGGCAAACTTCAAAATCGACATCAGCAAATTCGAGTATTGCGCCGACAAGCAATCGTTCAAAATCGACGGCCAAGATGTCTTTGGATATTCTCCAGAAATGGCGATCGCGGAGAAGCTGCGGGCAATTTGCCAGCAAATGCCCGAGTACAATGTGATCATTCATCGGGCACGAATGGCGGCTCGGGCTCGCGACTTCGTCGATATTCAAGTGCTCCGCGAGGCGTTTCTCATCAATTTCGAGAACGCGGAGTTTCACGAAATCGTCCGACGAGTTTTCGCAAGCAAGCGAGTGCCGTTGCGTCTCATCGGGCAGATTGCCAATCACCGCGAAGACCATCGGGCGGACTTTGCCGCCGTGCAGGCCACCGTGAGGAGCGACGATCCGCTGGATGATTTTGATTTCTACGTCGACTACGTCGTTCGCGAGTGCAAGGGCTTAGAACCCCTTTGGAATGTTTAATCGCCAACGGTCGTTGTACTCGGTTTGACGCATTGCGTAGTCGAGATAGAAATCGAATTCCATTGGGATTTCGCGCATCAACTCGACTTCCTTGACAGAGAAGCCAGCCTTCTCCAGATAGAAGCCGATCGATTGGTGATAGGGATAGGTGTAGTTGAGCTTGTGGAGCATTTGCGCGAGAACCGCAACCGATACCCTCCCTTTCGCCGCGCGAAAGGCTCGGGCGACCTCGAAAACGCCGCCAGAATAGATTGGCCGAACGACCGCATCGATCAAAGTTCGCTCGATACTCGTCACTCGCAAAGGTGCGCCGTCGTTCTCGGCAATCTCCTCCACGCCAAGGCATCGAGTGTTGCCGCCATTGAGCGCAATGATTTTCAGGCTGCCATAAACGGCAGCGTTGTGGGTGATCCGGCACGGCCGGCTAAACGCCCGATTGATCGACGCTTGGTCGAGCTCGCCACCACCCGGCGACAGGTGCTGCTCGACGTTCAGATAGATGGTTTTCGGGAGTTGATCGGTAAGCTGATGCAGATGGATTGCGGTGAAATGGCTTAGGTAGCCCTCTCGGTTGATGCTCTGAGCGACTTCGTAGGGGGAAGGTTTTCCATGCAGATACCGAATAAAGTTTCGCGATGGGAATTCAAGTCGAATCTCGGAGACCATTTTTTCGCCAACGAGATCGTTCGCAAATTGGTGGGCCGTTATAGACGGAAGCCCCCAGGCCTCGCGATTCTCGGGCGTGAGCAATTCATCGAGATTGTCGCGGCTCAACGAGCGGTCGCCGACACGGCGGAGTTGGGCTCGGATCGCCTTTTTGGCTCGCGGATTTATCTCGGAAACGGCTCGCATTACCTGACCTGTTTTCCATTGACGGAGGATCTTGACTGCGTAGTATATATACTACGCAGTCAAGCTACTTCAGGCCTCGGAGCGCTAGGTTCCCTTGGTGGCGTAGTATATATACTACGCCACCAAGGGAACCTAGCGCAAGGGCCCCCGGCGAAGGGTCATGTAGTATATATACTACATGACCCTTCGCCGGGCAACTGTTTCAAGTCATCATGGCAAGAGAGGTTACGTGCGATCGGCCAACGTCCAGCTAGGCCATCATGTCTAGTGGCTACGTCACGCCAGCGCCGCCGCCACGATCTGCTGCGCCTCCGCGACGATCGCGTCCAGATGCGATTGGCTCGTAAAGCTCTCCGCGTAGATCTTGTAGATGTTCTCGGTGCCCGACGGGCGGGCGGCGAACCAGCCGTTGGCGGTCGTCACTTTCAAGCCGCCGATCGGGGCGTCGTTGCCGGGGGCGCGGGTCAGCTTCGCGGTGATCGGCTCGCCGGCCAGTCGTGTTCGCCTTGACCGCTTCGGGCGAAAGTTTCTAGCAGCCGCGCTTTCTGCTCCGGCGTCGCGGCTGCGTCGATGCGCGTGTAATACGGCGTGCCGAACTCGCGCGGTCAGTTCTCGATAATGCTCGCCGGGATCTTTGCCGGTGACGGCCGTGATCTCGGCGGCCAGCAGGTCCATGATCGGGCCGTCCTTGTCGGTCGTCCAGACCGTGCCGTCGCGGCGCAGGAAGCTCGCGCCGGCGCTCTCTTCGCCGCCGAAGCAAAACGAGCCGTCGAACAAGCCCGGCGCGAACCATTTGAATCCGACCGGCACTTCCGACAGCTTGCGGCCGAGGCTATTCACCACGCGGTCGATCATGCTGCTGCTGACCAGCGTCTTGCCGACCGCCGCTTGCGCCGGCCAGTTGCGGCCGATGCGTCAGCAGATAGCGAATCGCCACGGCCAGATAATGATTCGGATTCATCAAGCCCGGCCGACGGGCGTGACGATGCCGTGCCGGTCGGAATCGGGATCGTTGCCGAAGGCGACGCGGAATTGATCCTTGAGTCCGACCAGGCCGGCCATCGCGTACGGGCTGGAGCAGTCCATGCGAATCTTGCCGTCGTGGTCGACGGTCATGAAGCGAAACGTCGGATCGACGCTTGGGTTCACGACGGTGATATTCAGGCCGTACATCTCGGCGATCGGCTCCCAGTAATGCGACCGCCGCCCCGCCGAGCGGATCGACGCCGAGCTTCAGGCCGGCCGCGCGGATCGCCTCCATGTCGACGACGTTGGCGCAGATCGTCGACGTAGGGCTCGAACGAAGTCTCGCTGCGTGCGTCGTCGCGGCTTTGAGCGCCGTGCGTAGAGCGGCATCGCGCTTCACTCGCGTTGTTCGGCTCGAGCAGCTCGTTGGCGCGGTCCTGAATCCACGTCGGTGACGTCGGTGTCGGCCGGGCCGCCGTTGGGCGGGTTGTATTTGAAGCCGCCGTCCTCGGGCGGATTGTGCGACGGCGTGATGACGATGCCGTCGGCCAGATGCTGCGTGCGGCCGCGGTTGTAGACGAGGATGGCGCGCGAGATGACCGGCGTCGGCGTGACGCCGTCGTCGCGCTGGATGATCGTCTCGACGCCGTTGGCCGCCAGCACTTCGAGCGCGGTGCGCTGCGCCGGGCCGGACAGGGCGTGCGTGTCCTTGCCCATGAAGAGCGGCCCGTCGATGCCCTGCTCTTGGCGGTATTCGCAGATGGCCTGCGTGATGGCCAGGATGTGGGCTTCGGTGAAGGTGCCGTCGCAGCGGCGTGCCGCGATGGCCGCTGGTGCCGAAGCTGACCAGTTGCGTCGGATCGCTCAAGTCGGGCGTGCGCTCGTGATATTCGCGCACGAGCGCGGCGACGTCGATCAGCATATCCCGCGGGGCGGGTTTGCCGGCTAAGGGGGAGATTGGCATGAATTTGTCCCGTTGTGAAACCAAAGACGGTGAGACGCATCATCGCAGTCTGCTGTGATTCGGTCTTTTGCGGCCCAATCCGATCGGCATGCGCGAGAAACGGGTGCGCGGCGTCGAATGGATAGAACAATTCGGCAAGACATCTTGAAGCCGTTCTACGCCTGCATGGGTCACCTTGGTGTCCGCCAAGTCGAGCAATTCCAGCTTCGTCAACGTCCTAAGGCACTCGAGTCCGGCGTCGCTTATTCGACAGCCAGATAAACTGAGCACTTTGAGATTGGTCAACGCTTGTAGGTGCTTCAGCCCAGCGTCGGTCACCTGCGTGTCCCTCAGACTCAGCCACCAAAGTCCGGCCAACCGTTCGAGCCTCTCCAGACCCGCATCGGTCACGAGGGTGTTATCCAGACTCAGAGAGTCGAGTTTAGTGAATCCTTTGAGGTGCTCAAGTCCCGCGTCGGACACGTTAGTATTGCCTATGAGCCTATCCGATTACTGTACAAACGACTACTGGCACGCGAATTGCAATTTGAGGAGGCAGTTTTCCTCATTTCGCATGGAGGTGTGCCAATGGCCACGGTTTCTGCCTCACAGTTTCACCAAATTCCCGATGCCCTCTGGGAATGCATTGATCTGCTTTTACCAATTTACAAACGGAGCCCCAAAGGCGGACGTCCCCGGTTAAATCTGCGGAAAGTGGTGAATGGGATTTTGTATGTTCTGCGAACCGGCTGTCAGTGGAAGGCGATGCCCAAGCAGTTCGGCTCTGGCAGCGCAATCCACGCCTACTTTCAGGAATGGGTGAAGCTCGGCGTGTTTGAGGAGCTGTGGCGTCTCGCGTTGGAAGAATACGACGACCTGAAGGGAATCGACTGGAAGTGGCAGAGCCTGGACGGGGCGATGAACAAATCGCCGCTGGGTGGGGAAAAAAACCGGGAAAAACCCGACCGATCGTGGCAAACTCGGCGTCAAGCGTTCTGTGTTGATCGACGGTCGGGGCGTGCCGATCGGTGTGGCGGTGGACGGCGCCAATGTGCATGACCAGAAACTTTTGGCCGCCACGCTCGACGACATCCCGGTCCATCGCCCGAAACCCACGCGAAACAAGCCCCAGCATCTCTGCCTCGACAAAGGCTATGTCGGCAAGCCCTGCGAACAAGCGGCTCTCCGCCGCGACTACATCCCCCATCTCCCACTCAAAGGCACAGAAACGGCAAAGCCGAAACGCCGTCGCCACAAGGCTGCGCCGTTGGAAAGTTGAGCGCACCCTCTCCTGGCTTAACCGGGCGCGACGACTGCTGATACGGTGGGAGAAGAAAGTCGCAAATTACGTCGGCTTCTTGCATCTTCAGTTCGCTATCGTTGCGTTGCGGACAGCGGGGGTTTTCGGATAGGCACTATGTCGAATTGCACAAGCTTGGTCAAGCCTTCGAGACGCTCAAGCCCAGCATCCGTCACCTGGGTGCCCGTTAGGTCCAGCGACTGTAGATTGGACAAGTGTTGGACATGCTTCAATCCGTCGTCGGTCACCTTGGTTCCCCTCAGTCCCAGCGATTGGAGTTGAATCAGCCCTTCGAGGCGCTCCAGCCCAGCATCTGTCACGCGCGTGTCCATTAGGCCCAGCGATTGGAGCTTGGATAATCGCGTTACGTACCCGAGCGCGGCGTCCGTTATCTCTGGGCCGTTCAGACCCAGTGATTGCAGCTGGGGCATTCGTTTAAGGTGCTCCACGCCGGCGTCGGTCACCTTGGGACAAGCGTAAAAGTTCAGCGACTGGAGTCTTGCCAGCCCGTTCAGATGCTCCAGCCCAGCGTCCGTCACCTGGGGACAAGCAAACAAGTCGAGCGATTGTAGCTCCTTTAACTCTTGGAGTTGACCTAGTCCGTCGTCAGTTACTGCGGAACACTCGGTCAACTTCAAGGATTGCAGATGAGAAAGCGTTTTGAGATGTTCGAGCCCTTCGTTGGTCACATTAGGGCCGCCAAGCTCCAACGATTTGAGCTGGATCAACCCTTTGAGGTGCTCCAACCCCGTGCCAGTTACCGGAGTTAAAACCAAGTTCAGCGATTGAAGTTGGTTCAGCCCATGGAGGTAAACTAGCCCAGCATCTCTGACGGGGCACACCGATATGTCCAGGGTATTGAGTCGGTTCAAGCCATTGAGATTTTCCAGCCCAGGGCCGGTGATGCGAGTCCCTGACAGAATCAGGGATTGGAGATTGGTCAAGCCTTTGAGGTGAACGAGCCCAGCGTCAGTGAGGCGCAGCGTCGTTGACAGGTCCAGCGTACGTAGTTCGGTCAGCGGTTCGAGACGCTCCAACCCGGCGTCGGTGACGTTGGTGAGCGACAGATCGAGCGATTGGAGTTGGAGCAACCCGTTGAGAAGCTCCAGCGTAGAGTCGTTGAACTGCCGACCACTTAAAACCACCGACAGCGGCTTACCTGGGCTCTTTTCGTTAACTTTTACCGTGCCGCCTATCTTCCTGATTTTGGCAATCGTCGTCGCTTGTCCTGAATTCGGTTCCGCTGAGCAGCCCTCGAGAGCTGGCGCCAGCCACAAGATCAGGGTCAAAAGGGGCAATGCGATTTGATTCACGGAAACGCCCTTTCGTGGGACGTATGCAAAGCGTGGCGGCGTTCTGAGTATAGCCGAATTTCACTCGTGTTGATGTTGGTTTTTACAGCCACACTCCAGGTGTCGTCCGCCGGCGTGATTCACGTTCCAGATCAGGCGAAGGCCACGGCACGGGGAGCGTGCCTCCTACTTCAGGATTCGCTGCATGACTGCGACGATCACGGATTCTTCGTTGGTGCGGATCATTCGGACCATCGCTCGGCTGCCTTCGGTCGAGATCACCGCCGCGTTGGCTTCGTTTCGGGCCGCATCGAGTCGGATGCCGAAGCAATCGAGGCCATCGCAAATCCGCCGGCGAACTTCTGCCGCATTCTCGCCGATTCCACCGGAGAAAACGAGGGTGTCGAGGCCGCTGAGCGCCGCAACGTAAGCCCCGATCCATTTTTTCGCCTGGTAGCAAAAGATGGCCACCGCTTCCGCCGCGCGCTCGTCGCTCGATTGCCGGGCCAGCAGATCGCGCATATCGGGACTCGTCTCCGAAATGCCGAGCAGCCCGGATTGGCGATTGACGAGATCGTCGAGCTGGTCGGCCGTCATTTGTTTGTTGCGCATCAGATAGACGAGCAGCCCCGGGTCGATATCGCCGGTGCGCGTCGCCATCACCAAACCAGCGGTCGGCGTGAAAGCCATCGTCGTGTCGATGCACCGGCCTTCATGCACCGCGGCGAGGCTCGCGCCGGCGCCGAGATGGGCCAAAATGATCCGGCCATTGGCGGCCTCGGGCCCGGCGATGCGGGCCAGTTCCTGCATCAAATAGGTGAACGACAGCCCATGAAATCCATACCGCCGCACGCCTTCCGCTTCCAGCCGGCGCGGAACCGGCAGCATTCGCGCGACGCGGGGCAAGTCGTGATGAAAGGCCGTGTCGAAGCACGCCACTTGCGGCAAATCGGGACACTGCCGGCCGAATGCCTCGATCAAGCTGATCTCGGCCGGCAAGTGGTTCGGGTCCCACGGGCTGATTCGTTTCAACTCCGCCATCAGTTCGGGCGAAACCAATTCCGGCTGCCAAAGATTCGGCCCGCCATGCACAATCCGATGGCCGACGGCGGCGAGCGATTTCAGCCCGATTCGTTTTTCCAGCCAGGCGATCAGATGTTCCACTGCCCGCGAATGATCGGCCGCATTGATCGGCTGCCGAGTTTTCTCTTTGCCGGGTTCCTTGACGCTGAGCACGGCGTCTGGCAACCCGATCCGCGCGACTTCGCCCGACAACGTTTGCTTCGGCGGATCGGCGAGCGCATAGACGGCGAATTTGATGCTCGACGAACCGCCGTTGATCGTCAGCGCGCTGGGCGTCATGAGCGGACACTCCATTGCCAAGAATCGCAGTTGAAAAGACGAGACGGCATTATAGCCGATGCGCGCTGGCCGCAAGCGAGGGGCCGCGCCGGACTGGTGGACGAAATCAGCCCGGCGGTATGCGCGACTCGGGCTTGTTGAGCGGGTGTTGATCCTTGCGGCCATGAACGAGCGCGGCGGTCCATTCCGCCAGTCGACGGCCCAACATGCGGCAGGCGGCTTGCGTTTCTTCGGACCGCGGTTCGCGGGCCGTGATCGCGCCGTAATGAAGTGTCGTCAGCTTGCCGGCGTAATCGGTCACCCCGAACACCAAAAGTCCGAAATTGAGCAGCACCGTCAGGATCGATTGGCAGGCCATTTCCGTGCCGCCGCCCCAGCCGCCGGACGATGAAAACGCACAACCGATCTTGCCATCGACGGCCATCCAATGCTCGCGCATGGTGTCGTCCCAGAATCGTTTCATTTTCCAGGAGAGGAGGCCCATATTCGTCGGACTGCCGACCGCGATACCGTCGCACCACAACACATCCGCCGCGACCGCTTCATCAACGCTGCGCAGCCGCACTTCGGTTTCCGGAATTTCTCGGGCCCCTTCGGCCACCAGCCGCGCCATCGCCGCCGTATTGCCGCTGGCGGAATCGAAGAGGATGAGGATTTTGTTCATGGCGATCCATTAGATTGTAATCGCCGGTCGCTTGCAAAGCGTAGACGCCCGCATTCCGTTTGGAATCGCCCACGCTAGCCTCGGCGTTTACGCCGGGTGTGGCGGCCACGCTCGGAGAATTCGGACTTACGTGTTCCTCTTCTCTGCCCGGGATTTGGCGGCGCTGCGGCCGGATCGTGCTGCGTGCAGCAGCACAGGCCATGGAAGCCACCGCGAGGATCGAACGCGGCATTAACCCGGATTATTCATGGCCGATCAACCATGATTCGCAAGGACTTCACGGCCATGCAGTGAATGCGATCTTGCCCGAAACACCGCGCAAAACGGCGCCAACTGGCCGCATCACACATCAGCCTGACGCGCAAGCGAAGGTCGAGCCTTGGTGGATGCCTCGGGCCACGCTCCTTCGCTAGCGCTTCAGGCTGGTATGAATAATTCGGGTTAACCCGCCGAATGAGCGAAAAGTCAATTCAAAGATCGAGTTGGTTCCCGGCCGCCCGACTCGAGAAACACTGGAAGGCATTTCTCGCGAGAAACGTGGCCAGAGAAGAGGAACCCGTAATGGAAACCGTTGGTCGGTTCAATCGCGCGCGCTGCGGCGGATACGTCACTTCAACCCGGTCCGAGAATTGGTTTGGAACCATTCGCCCGATACGGCGCCGGCAGTCTGAAGCAGCACGCAATCGGTCGGCCCAAAGTAATTCAGCTCGTTGTCCGATGAATAAATCGTCTCAAACCCGGTCACTATTTCGATGCTTGGCCTTTCTGCGACCGGCGTCCAGGAGGGGCTAACACCGCCATAGATATAGCCGACCGATGAATAGTTGCAAACGACAATCACTTTCCAATTTCCGGCAGTGCCCAAAACGCTATCCGAAGCGCCGCTGCAAGGAATTGGTTGAGCGGACGACGTAAGCCCGAGGTGCCACTCCGCGATGAGAAAGGTATAACTCGTTGCTTCCGCCGAACGTCCACTCCCTCCGACAAGTGCGATCATTAGAAACGCAACCGTCGCGGCGAGAATCCTCCCGGCAATCGAGTCTTTGCGCATCGCACGCTCCGTTCAGAAATCTGCGACCAGAAGGCTTGTTCCAACATTATGGGCACGCCTGAGAGCGGCAGTAAAGCGATCCTACCAACCTTCGCTCTTTGCAACGGCGTCATCCAGCCGAAATCGAGCCCCTTGCTCAATCCGCACCCGCATGTGGATAATCCGAGCAGGCGCTCACGCGATTATCACGGAGCCGACCATGAGCAAGATCGACGACCAACCCGGTGCCCGCACAGCCCGGCTTAGCGCCGAGCATTTCCAGCCGCGCGACGAGCATTCGCCGCTGACGGTGCAGCAGCATATTCTGTCCGAGCAAAAACGGTTTCCCGGCGCCTCGGGCGAATTCTCCATGCTGCTGTCGGGCATCACGCTGGCCACGAAAATGATTCAGGCCAAGGTGCGGCAAGCCGGATTGACGGGAATCCTCGGCGCACATGGCGAAGCCGGCGATGTGAACGTGCAAGGCGAAGTGCAGCAGAAGCTCGATATCTATGCCAACGAGGCATTGTTGCACTGCTTGGCGTCGCGGCCGAGCATCGGCGTGTTGGCCTCCGAGGAAAACGAGCATCCAATGATCGTGCCGCATGGTTCGCCGAAGGCGAAATACGCGGTGATCTTCGATCCGCTCGATGGTTCGTCCAATATCGACACGGCCGTGAGCGTCGGCACGACGTTTTCGATTCTCTCGCGGCCAATCGACGCCGATTATCAGGATGTGACCAACTGGGTGCTCCAGCCCGGCTCGAAGCAGGTGGCGGCCGGTTATGTGGTGTACGGCTCGTCAACCGTGTTCGTCTATAGCGCCGGCAACGGAGTGCATGGCTTCACGCTCGATCCGATGATCGGCGCGTTTCTGCTGAGCCACGAAAACATCCGCATTCCCGAGCAAGGGCAATACTATTCCGTCAACGAAGCCAAGCGAGATTCGTTTCCGGAAGGCTATCGAACGTATCTCGATCTGCTGCGATCCGGCGGGCTCGGCCGTGCGTATGGCTCGCGCTACATCGGCTCGATGGCGCCCGACGTGCATCGCACGCTGTTGAAGGGAGGCATTTTTCTCTATCCGCCGACGGTCGAACATCCGGGCGGAAAGTTGCGATTGCTGTACGAAGCCAACCCGATCGCGTTTTTGATGGAACAAGCCGGCGGCTTGGCAATCGACGGCCGGCGGCGCATTCTCGATATCCAGCCGGAAAGCGTCCATCAGCGCACGCCGCTGATCGTCGGCGGGCGAGTTGAAGTCGAGGCGTTGCAGCGGTGTTTGGAAGTTTGACGGCGGCGGGTGCCAGGCAGCGGAACGGCACGGAGGCCGTTCCCTACAGTCCGTTGCGCTGTAGGGAACGCCCTCCGCGGCGTTCCGGCGGCGGCAACTACGGGTTCGGCGGCACAAATGCCTCCAGCGGCACGCGGATGAACCGCGGCCGATAGATGCCGGCGTCTTTGACCATCGCGCCGAAATCGTGCGCATTGACGACATACGTGATCAGCAATTCACCGGGCGGTGAAATGTCGAAATGGCCCTTTGCCGCATAAGCGAAGTAAGTCGAATTGCGATCCACGTCGGGCGCGGAATAGACGGCCTTCGGATCGCTCCAAGGCCCCTCGGGTTTGGTGGCCGTGCGAACGAGTATCTTGCGGCCCAGCGGCGGTTCGCTGTGGACCATGACCCAAGTCGATTGCCGCGCACGGGCAAACGTTCGATCGATAGCTCGTTGGTGACATGCTCGGCAATCGGCACGAGATCGTCCATCTTCGCCGACCAGCGGTCGTTGCCCGCGTAGAATTGCCAGGCGTCGAAGTGGGCCGGCGCATCGATCTTCGCGCGAGCTAGAACCACCTGGCGATTGAGCGGCGCTTCGTTGCGAATGCCATAGATATAAAGCCATTCTTGTCCGGCATCGGGCGCCGGCCGATAGCGAAGTGCGGCGACGCCCCAGTTGACTTCTTTCGGCCGTGAGCTTTTCTTCGCCGAATTGGCCACGGCGTCGGGGACGACTGCGAAGGGGATGACGTCTTGCCGAACGTTCCATTTCTCGACCGGGTCGGCAATGTTGTCGATCGTCGCCATCGTGCCGCCGAGACTTTTGAACGCCCAGATTCCCTCTTTGCCCTGTCGCTTGCCGATGTGGAAGAGAAAAACCAGCAAGCGAGGCCGGCCATCGGGCCCCGGCACGACGGCGCCGCCCCCGGTCGGCCAATACCAGCCGTTGGAATCTTTTAGTTCGGACCTCGTCTCACCGGCCGCGGCTGGCGCGAGCTTCGGTGCAATCCAAGCGTTGGGGTCTTTTGCTCCACCGTGCCAGTAGAATTGCAGCTCGCTTGTTGCCGGCGGCTCGCTCGCTTTGCCGGCGAGCGATTGAATCGCGATCGTGTTATTGACCATGCGCGAGCCGTTCGCATGCCGGCCATCGGCAACCTCGCCGACCCAAGTGTCGCCGAACAGCCACAGCATCCGGCCGTCGCCCAGATTGACGGTTCCGGCAACATCGCCGCCGGTCCAACCGCTGGTCCGCGTGAAAACTGCGTCCCAAGCGGCGTCGGGCGTGCCAGGTTCGGCGGCAATCAACGGCGCGGTCGCAAGCACAACCGCAAGCATCGCGATTCCAAACTTCGTATTCAAGATTCGTCGTCCGGGAGAATAGGTTTCGGATTCCAGGCTCGGATTATAGCCGGTTTTTTCATCGCACATGCGAATTCATGCGGCAACTCATATTGCGGCACATCGGCTCGGTTGCTAACTTTCCGCGACTAAGTTGCACACTTTGCGCATTGAATCCTCGCGAAACACGACCCCCATGCCTGCTTCGAAACCGGATAAATCGGCTGCCACCGGCGGATTGCTGTCGGCGATCTTTCGACCGTCGCGGCGCTGGGCATTGCTTCTGGTCGCGTCGCTCATTGTCGGCGGCGCGGCTTGGGGCGGGCACGCCGTCTGGCAGCAGATTCGCGGCGAAGTTGCCGCCAGCGTCGATTACCGGCTGACGCCCGAGCAGATCGAAATCACGCCACCGCCGCCGTGGGTGCGCGGCGACGTGAAAGCCGAGGCGCTGCGCAGCGCCGGCATCGACGCGCCGCTATCGATCCTCGACGACGATCTGGTTCAGCGCATCCAAACGGCGTTTTCGCTTCATCCTTGGGTCGCCAGCGTCGGCCGTGTGAGCAAACAGCATCCGGCGCATGTCGATGTGGAATTGGTTTATCGCCGGCCGGTGGCGATGGTCGAAGTGCATGAGAATGGTTCCGACGGTTTGTATCCGGTCGATATCGACGGCGTGCTGTTGCCCAGCAACGATTTTTCGCCGCTCGAAGCCCGCGGCTATCCGCGGCTGGCGGGCGTCGAAACCAATCCATTGGGAACCGTCGGCTCGCGCTGGGGCGATCCGGTCGTATCGGGCGGCGCGAGGATTGCAATGGCCCTGACCGCGCATTGGGCCGAGTGGAAATTGTGGTCGATCCATTGGCTCAAACCGACGAGCGGAAGCGATCCTTCTGCCCCGGCCGATTTCGAACTCGTCACCGGCGCCGGTCAGACCATTCACTGGGGCGCCGCGCCGGCCAACGAACCGCCCGGCGAGCCGACGTCCGACCAAAAGGTCGCGCAGCTCAAAACGTTCGTTGACCAGCGCGGCTCGCTCGACGATCCGGCCGCGAAGAATCTCGACCTAAGCCAACCCGGCGGAGCGGCCCGGACGGCCAAGGCGGCCGACGCGCCCCGAGGCGCGTAGCTGAGTTTGTGAAAAACTACAGCGCATGCACCGCGCGCGGCCCTCGGGATTTTCACAAATCCCGCTACATTCGATTGGCGATCCGTGGCTCAGCGACGCTCGGACGTTGGCCGATGCGAATTTCTTGCACGTCGCCCGGTTCCAATTCATTACGGGCCACGGGGATTTCGGCCGGAGCGACGATCCCGAGCCGCACGTCGTTCGGCCCCAGGCGGACGATCGTGACCTCGATATCGCCGTTGATCACGATCGACTCACCGACTCGGCGTGTGAAGACCAGCATCTCGATGCCCTCCGTGAAAATGCTCGGCGGCTGTTGCCCGTTCCAGCCAGAAGCTAGCAGCATAACAGCAAGCGCGACGATGCGCCAACAGAATTTTGCCGTACCTTACGCCGTCTGCATCGCCAGCGCCTTGCGCACGCCGACGTACGACATCCGAGCCTTCAAACAAGTCTGCCGAAATGCCTCGGGCCGCGAGACGCCGGGCAAGCGGAATGTTTCGACATCGCCGCGGCGAAACACCAAGTCGCCGGCGTGATACCATTCTTGGCCGGGAGCGACGGCAATCTCGATCCTGTCGAACCGATCGAGATCGACGAATCGATTGAACCGCGGATTCATCCCCTCCATGATGCCGACGCGGCGATTCGTCAGCCGATAGCGACGCACGTTGAACGGCGCCCGAAGCGAGAAATACAACATCGGCCCGATCGGCAGCGCGAGCAGAGCCATGAACCGGCCGACTGTGAAAATCCAGAATCCGGTCGGAATGGCCATCAACCGCCCGAGAAACCGCCCCATCCCGGTGGACGCCACCGAAGGCCAAACGGTCATCACGGTCACTTCGCTCAACTCAGGCGGTGCAACGCCGGCAATCGCTTGCTTCATGATTTCGGAAACCCCAAAAAACGCGGCCGACAGACGTTTCGTACGTCGCGGCTCGCTTGCTCGGTATTTTTTGAATCAAACCAGACTATCAAACGGCCCGCGGCAGTTCCAGCCCCAGCGGCCCCCGCTTGTTTACGTGCCGCCGGACAGCGCGTAAAATGAATGAACCTGCCCGAAGCCCTTCCTTCCTCACCATCCCGCGGCGCGGTCCATGCGACGATCCTCGATTCTGTTGGTTATTGCGCTGGCGTTGTCGGTCTCGGCCGCGGTGCTGAACTGCGCCTTGCGGGCCGCGGAGCCGGCGCGCGGGCCGCTGCCCCCGGTAGCGGGCCACAAAGTCGATTTTCACAAAGAAGTCGTGCCGATTTTGGCCAATAGCTGCATCAAGTGCCATGCCAATTCGAAGCACGAAGGGGGCTTTTCATTGGAAGACCGCTCGGCGGTGCTCAAGGGGAGCGATGACGGAGCCGTCGTCGTGCCGGGAAAGAGCGCGGAGAGCTTGTTGATTCGGCTGGTCGGCGGTTTGGAGGCCGATCGAGTCATGCCAGCCAAAGGGCCGCGGCTCTCGGCCGAGCAAATCGGCATCCTGCGGGCTTGGATCGATCAGGGGTTAACTTGGGAGCAGAATTTCACGTTTCACCATTCGCCCGCCGCGCCATTGCACCTGCGGCATCCAGCTTTGCCGGCGGCGGTCGCCGGGAGCAACTTGTCCAATCCAATCGATTTGCTGCTGGCTCCCTACGTTTCAGCCAATCACGTCGCGGCCACGAATCTAGCCGACGATCGAACATTTATCCGCCGCGTCTATTTGGATCTCGTCGGCTTGTTGCCGGAGCCGGACGAAGTTAGCAAGTTCGTCTCCGACACCGCCGCCGACAAGCGAACCAAGCTCGTCGAGCGGCTGCTGGCCGACAAGCCGCGTTACGCCGAGCATTGGATGACGTTCTGGAACGACGCCCTGCGCAACGCCTATCGCGGCACCGGCTATATCGACGGCGGGCGGACGCAAATCTCGCAGTGGCTCTACCAATCGCTCTACGACAACAAGCCCTACGATCAATTCGTTCGCGAGCTGATCGATCCCAAGCCCGAGTCGGCCGGCTTCATTCGCGGGATCGTCTGGCGCGGCGTCGTCAATGCGAGCCAGGTGCAGGCGATGCAGGCGGCGCAGAACGTCTCGCAAGTGTTCATGGGCATCAATCTGAAATGTGCTTCGTGCCACGATAGCTTCATCAACGATTGGACGCTCAACGATTCGTACGGGCTGGCCGGCATTTTTTCGGACACGCCGCTCGAGGTGCATCGCTGCGACCGGCCGACTGGAAAGTTCGCGCCGCTGAAATTCCTCTATCCCGAGTTGGGCGCGATCGATCCTGAAGGCGCCGCGATCGGAACGGCTCACGCAATTGGCCAAAGCCATTACCAGCCCCGACGATGGCCGGCTTTCGCGGACGATTGTCAATCGCCTGTGGGCTCGAATGCTCGGCCGCGGGTTGGTCGAGCCGGTCGACGACATGGATCAGCCGGCATGGAATAGCGACTTGCTCGATTGGCTCGCCGCCGATCTGGCCGAGCATCATTTCGATTTGAAGCGAACGCTCGAAGTGATCTGCACGTCGCGAGCTTATGAACTGCGATCGGTCGGCGCGCCGACGCCGGCTCAAAGCGGCTTCGTGTTTCATGGGCCGGTCGTCCAGCGGATGACGGCCGAGCAGTTTGTCGACGCGGTTTCGGCCGTGACGGGCATTCCGCTGCAAGGCGCTGCCTTTCAACCATCGAAAGAAAAGGGCGACAAGAAAACCCTGGTCCGAGCCGTTTTGCTGAACGACGATTCGCTAACACGTGCTTTGGGCCGCACCGACCGCGAGCAAGTGCTCACCCATCGCGACAATCTGGCGACGACGCTTCAAGCCCTCGAACTGACCAACGGCGCGACGCTCGATGAACTGGTGAAGCAGGGCGCCCGGAATTGGATCGCCAAAAAACCGAAATCCGCCGCCGAATTGATCGACGGCATTTATCAGCGAGCACTTTGCCGCCCGCCGACGAGGCGGGAGCTTTCCGCGGCAACGGAATTCGTCGGGCCGGATATGAAGCCCGAGGCGATTGAAGATTTTCTCTGGTCGGTGTTCATGCTGCCGGAGTTTCAGTTGATTCATTAACGCGATGTGGTTGTCATCGGGAGGTGTTCATGAAAATCGATCGAAATCTGTCTCGCCGACGGTTTTTGGAAACCGCCGGCACGGCCACGCTCGCCGCGATGGCCGCCGGACCGGCGCGGCAATTGTTAGCCGACACGCCGATTGCGAAAAAATCGCCCGCGACGGCCGACACGGTCATCGTTCTGTGGATGGCCGGCGGCATGGCGCATACCGAAATGTTCGACCCGAAGCGCTATACGCCCTTCGAAAAGGGCCTCGATCCGCAGAAGGTGCTCAGTACGTTCCCATCGATCGACACGACGGTCGACTCGATCAAGTTCGCCCAGGGCTTGGAGCAAATGGCTTCGGTGATGAACCGCGGCACGTTGATCCGCTCGTACAAAGCCGGCGACTTGGGCTTTATTCTGCATTCGCGGCATCAATATCAATGGCACACCGGCTACGCTCCGCCGCAAACCGTCGCGGCGCCGCACATCGGCGCGGTGATCGCCCGCACGCTTGGCCCGTTGAACCCGGCCGTGCCCGCGTTCATCGACATCGGCCAGCGATTCGATCTTGGCGAGGGCGAGGAGCTGAAGTCGTTTCACACGGCCGGCTTTCTCGGCGGCGAGTTCGGCCCCTTCTTGATTCCCTATCCCGATCAAGCGGCGAGCACGATTCGGCCGCCGAAGGGAATGAGCCCGTCGCGGTTCGAAAATCGCGACAAGTTTTACAAGCGACTCGTGAAAGACAGCCCGTTGGGCGAAGCCGGCAGCGACTATCAGCAGCAATCGCTCCTGCGGGCCATGGATGGCGCGCATCGGCTGCTCAGTTCACCGAGCGCAAAGGCCTTCGACCTGAGCCTCGAGCCGAAGGCGAGCTACGACAAATATAATATCGGCCAATTCGGCCTTGGTTGCCTGCTGGCTCGCCGTTTGACCGAAGTCGGCGCCCGGTTCATCGAAGTGACGACCGAATACATTCCGTTTCTGAATTGGGACACGCACGACAACGGCCACACTCGAATGATCGAGATGAAGAAGCACATCGACGCGCCGATCGCTCAGTTGATCCGTGACCTTGAATCGCGCGGACTGTTGAATCGAACGCTGATCGTTCTGGCGAGCGAATTCAGCCGCGATATGATGCTCGAAGGCCGGCCGGGCCAACCGGTGCAAAATCAGGTCGAAGTGCCGAAAGTCATCAATGAATTGAAATACTACGGCATGCATCGACACTTCACCGACGGCGCCAGCGTGGTGATGTTTGGCGGCGGCGTGAAGAAGGGATTTTTGTACGGCAAAACGGCCGACGAACGGCCCTGCAAGACGATCGAGAATCATGTGGTGATTGAAGACCTGCACGCGACCATCTATCATGCGCTCGGAATCTCGCCGCGACTGGCCTACGAAGTCGAGCGCCGCCCGTTCTACGTCACGCGCGACGGCGTCGGCAAACCGGTGTTGGAGGTTTTTGGTTAGAACTTGCTCGAACGAAACCGTTACGATGAAAAGATACAATCGCCCCGCGGCGCTGCGGATGATCTGTGTTTCCGGCGCCCTATTCTTCGCGTGCGACGTCGCATTTTGGCCGTCGCGGGTCGTGGCTGCTGAACCGGGTCCGGCCGCGCTGAGTTTGATCGAGGCCATCAATCTGCTGCCGGAAAAATATCGGCCCGACGTCGTCAAGGCGCTCGGCGCCGCCGAGCAAAACCAAGCCGAGTTGATCCGCGCGATTCAACGTGTCGCTCCGCAACAGCGCGAGGCGATTGCGTTTCTGTTGGTTCACATGCCCGCAAGCGACCTGACGGCAATTAAAGCCGATTTATTGGTCGAGAACATCGACTACGCCTACCGTGCGCGGCAAGCGGCGCCGTGGGGAAAAGAACTGACCGACGAATTGTTTTTCAACGACGTGCTTCCCTACGCCAATTTGAACGAGCGGCGCGAGAATTGGCGGAAAGATCTTTATGACAAGTTCTTTCCCGCGGTGAAAGATTGCCGTACGCCCGGCGAGGCGGCGCTGGTGCTCAACAAAGCCGTGTTCGAAAAACTGAAGGTCAAATATCATCCCACCAAGCGGCCCAAGCCGGATCAAAGCCCGTCGGAATCGTGCGCCGCCGGATACGCGTCTTGCTCCGGGCTATCGATCCTGCTGGTCGATGCGTGCCGTGCCGTTGGCGTGCCGGCGCGCGTCGTCGGCGTTCCGGAATGGACCAAGACGCCCGGCAACCACACCTGGGTCGAGGTCTGGGATCGGCAATGGAATTTCATCGGCGCTTCGGAAATCGGCCCGTTCAATCAAACGTGGTTCGTCGGCAACGCCGCGCAAGCCGAGGGTTCAAAGCCCGAGCATCGAATCTATGCCGCGTCGTTCGCCGCGTCGGGCACGTCGTTTCCCTTGGTTTGGGCGCCGGAAAACAAAGACGTGCCGGCGATCGACGTGACGCCGTTTTACACGCGCCGGGCAAAGCTGACGCTGCAAGTGCTCGACAAGCCAAACGGCCAGCCGCAAACGGTTCGCCTGACCATTCGCCGCGGCGGAGCGCTCGTCGCCAGCGATTCCGGCAAATCGAGCTTCTCGTTCGATTTGGCTCGCGGCGAAAAATACGCGGCGGAATTGACGCTCGGCGGAGCAAAGCCGGTGGTGCGCGAATTCACCGCGCCGGCCGACAAGTCCGAAGTCGATCTATTTCTCGCCGCGTCGGAGACCGCAAAGTAAATCTCCGCGGCACGTTCATTGCGCCTTGCCGACGCTCGCCGCGCCCGCCCTTCTATCGCGCCAAGCGGCCAGACGTAAGCGCCACTTGGCCACCGCCAACTACGCGAGCACCGCGCGGCAATTTCGTAGCGCCATCTATCGTCAGCGGCATCTCCTGCGAAACGGTTGCGGCTTCGTGGTCGAGGTGCGTGAAAATCGTCGCCGTCGCGAGTCCGCCGACCTTTAGCAATCCGTCGGAATTGGCGATTTGCACTTCGACCTCGATCGTTCGAGTCGCCGGATTGACGGTCGGATTGATGCGCGTCACCGCCCCGGCGAACGGATGCGCCGAGCCGGGCACCGAAACTTGCACGCTTTGCCCGCTGCGAATTTCGCCCGATTGGCTGTCGGGCACGGGCACGCGCAGCTTCAGCGTGTTGTCGATCACCAATCGATAGACTTCGCCGCCGGCATGAACGTAGCTTCCTTCGGTGACGCTGCGCTGCGAGACGGAATAGACCGCGCCGCCAAGGTCCGGAACCGCGTGCGTCGGCGCCGGCGCTTTGACCACCGTGTCGGCCAGCCGCTGCTCGGCGATCGCCAGCGCCTCTTGCTTCATTTGGATCGTCGCCAGCTCGGCCTTGGCCAGCGAAATCTGGTTTTCATATTCCGCTTGGGCCATGCGGTATTCAACCTGCTTGTCGAGCAATTCCTCTTCGGTGATCGCTTTGTTCACCGACAAGCACTTGGCCCGTTCATAATGCGAGTGGCAATTTTCGGCTTTGACGCGCGCTTCCACGACCGTGGGAATGCCGGTCACGTCGAAGGCGGCCGTGGGGGGCGACTGCAATCCTAGCTTTGCCAGCTCCACCAGCAGCGCCTTTTCCGCTTGGCGAACCGAAAGTTCGTAGTCGATCGGCTCAATCTGCAATAGCTCTTCGCCGGGCCGCACATGATCGGCCACGTCGTGATGGATTTTGACGACTCGGCCTTCCGTCGTCGAGCAAATCGAGACCTCTTCATAGCCGCATAGCGTCCCGACGGCTTCGATCGTCCGCCGCACTGGCCGATTGGCAATCGCCACGTCGGCGCGTCGGCCGGCGGATGCCACGATCGAATCGGCGGGCCGCGCGACTGCGGCCGCTCGCGATTCACCACGCTCGAACCACTTGAATTGCTGCGCCGCCAGGAACCAGCCGAATCCAACCAGCAGCAATGCCAGCAGGGTGTTGCACGAAGTTCGAGCCAGTCGAGATGTCGAGTTCATGAGTTCCTCCAGTTGAACGCGAAGACAAACAATTCACCGGCGAGCAACCATCCCTGTTGGACGGCAAACGGGGTCTGCGTGGCCATCTTGCTAGCACGCCGGTCGTTGCGGGACGGTCGCTTGATAACAAGTCGAGCCGGACCCCTCAAGACCAATCGACCCCGCGCTGCTAGCTGCTAGCCCGCAGCTCCAGCAAGAGAGAATCGCAGCCTTGCCTCATCCGGCGCCTGGCGAAAAGCCACATTGCCCGGATTGAAAACACGCGACAACCGCCGTCATTCAGCGCCGTTCGTTGCTCGTTCTTCCGAAAGATGCCGCCCCGCGAGTTTGACGAACACGTCTTCCAGGCTGGCGTGTCGCGTGCTGAGGCTGGTGAGTTGGCGGTGCAATTGTTCGAGCCGTGCCAGCAGCGCCGGCAGCGCAACGTGCGGTTCCGCGACCGAGAGACAAATCTGCCCGTCTTCTGCTCGCGCCGATGTCACGGCCGGCAGATCGTGTAGCGAATCGGGATCGAGCCGAGTCTGCCCCGGCGAATCGGCGAGCGTGAATTCGACGACGTGCTCGCCGCCGAGGCTGGCGATCAACTCGCGCGGCGTGCCCAGCGCGATCAGCCGGCCTTGATCGACGATGGCCACGCGGTCGCAAAGCCGTTCGGCTTCGTCCATGTAGTGCGTCGTCAGCAAAACGGTGCGGCCCTGATGGCCGAAACCGCGAATGATGTCCCAAAGCTGCCGCCGCGATTGGGGATCAAGGCCGGTGGTCGGTTCGTCGAGAAACAAAAGCTCGGGATCGCCGACCAGCGCCGAAGCGACGGCCAGCCGCTGCCGCTGCCCGCCCGAGAGCTTGCCGACCCAAGCCTTCGCTTTTTCCTCGAGCGACACTCGCCGCATGGCTTCGTCGGGCTCGATGCCGCGGCGGTAGAAACTGCGGAATAGCGTTAGCGTTTCGCGGACCGTGAGTTTCTCCGAGAGCCGCGTTTCTTGCAGCGAAATGCCGATGCGTTGGCGGATGGAATCGTCATCGGTTCCCCAGCGCATGCCAAGGACTTCGACCTCGCCCGACGTGGCGGCCAACAGCCCTTCGACGATTTCAATCGTCGTGGTCTTGCCGGCGCCGTTCGGCCCAAGCAGGCCGAAGCATTCCCCCTCTTCGACGGCAAGATCAAGCCCGCGAACCGCCTCGACCGGCGGCCGACCGTCGTATCGCTTGACCAGGTTGGAAACACGTATCGCCAGCGGCATGGAAATAGAAAGCGATGCAGGACGGGACGGATCAAACCGACGCCAATGTCGATATCGAATCGGCCCGCCGAGCATAACAGACGCGCCGCGCGGTTCCAAGCTGCCGAGCGGAGCGCGAGACGCGATTGGCCAGGCCTCTTTGGCACCCTTCGCGTCACCGAGACCGAAGGCGAATCGATCAGTGGCGGATCAATCCTTGCGAGCCCCGCGGAAATAACATAACTTGGGAAGCAACTGGGCAGTCTTGAAAATCGTCCCCGTAGCTCAATTGGATAGAGCGTCGGCCTCCGAAGCGAAACGGACCCTCCGGACGAAAACCCGTAAATCTTCGTTCCACTCGGGAAATTGCGGCCTTTTCTTCACTCGCGGCCGATCGGCCCTAGTGTGCCATAATGTACCAAAATGGGCCCTATCGGTTGTCAGTGACAACCGGCTTAGAGCGTCGGCTTTCGCAGCCGTGGGAAATCATTTGGCCCAGTTGAACGGCACCATGGGTGAGGCCTACAAGCCGGGGAGCCCGGAGGCGATGGACAACGAATTCCATCGCGACCGGCGCCAGCCGATTCAGCCCCGTCATGCCGCCTTCCGATCTTGCTCGTCGCCCAAATTGACGACCCGCAGCAACTCGCCCTGATCGTTGCAAAACTTGATCCGCCCTTCCGCCGACAGCCACACGGCCTCCACGCCCTCGAAGCAGAATCGCCGGCCGACAAGTTGCCGATCGCGCAGCAAAAAGGTCTGGCCGCGGAACACCGGGTTGTCGAAGCCGAGGTCGCCGAGGGACTGCAGAATGATGTGCTCGATTGAGCCGCTGGGCGAGTCCATCGATTTGCTCCTTGGCCTTGAACAGATTGTAAGGGGTTTATCGGCTCGGGCCGTGCGGATGTAAGGGTGACGTAGCGGACAGGCAGATTGTCTTTCCCAACGGTCTGAAGATCGACGATGCTCGGGCAGCATTGGGCACTTGGTGAGAAACGACTTACGATAATTGGGCTAGAGTCGCGGTTTGTCAAACCAACGCGCTCAAATGCCAATGGCATATCCGATTTTTCTGCCAGTTGCTTCGGCGTTGCATGGAAAAAATGGAGAACTGAACTCCTGGGGGGAGGTATGAACGCAGGGATTCTAGGTGCCCAAGGTTCGGCGCCCCCGCGACGCATCTTATCCCCAGGCTGATCGCAACAAAATAAATGTGAAAAAACCATGCGGGGCCTTGACGAATCGGGGGATCGAGGAGGATCATGATGGTGTTGATGCGGAATAAAAATGGATAGGGCCCGCGCCGGGCGTGTGAGGTTACTCTACAGTCCGATTCCTCACTCACAATCTGCTGACCGGCTGTTGCGCCACTTGGCGCAGTCGGCAGACTAATGGTCGTACGGGGCGACCGAAGGAATCACCCCCGCGTTGGAAGCCTCGGCTGGATCGTGGTCCGAAACCCGATTGTCAGCTGGGCCGAAGAAACATCTTGCGTTTCGCAGTCACTAGATCGGGCTGACCGCGAACCGAAGCCACCGGCGTGCAATTACTTTGCACGCCAACTACGGCGAACCAATTTGACGGCGTGTGGTTACTTTTCCGCGCGGCCATCGCGGTGAACTTGAAAGAAGTATCCAGGTTCATTTGCGTGGGCAGCGCGGCACGCGTCAAAAGATCCCGAGGCAAACTGCGCGAATTGGCGCACAGTAATGGAAAGTCCAGAACGAAAAAATCCTCAACTCGATCGAAGGGCTAAGATGATCGTGATGTCGAAGGCAAAGGGCAACAACAAGTCGGCCGTTCGCCAGTTGGCCACAACTGGTGACGACCATCGACAAAGCCAAGGAAGGCACAAGAAGCAGGACAACGGCCACGCAACCGTAGGTGGTCGTAACGGGTTCCCTACAAAGGATGAAAATCCGTCAGATCGAAAGAAGTTCTCATGGCGCATCGAACTTGGCGCTGCCCCGAACTACCGGCGGCTGGGGCGGTGTCTCGCTGAGTCCCGCGGGGACCTTTTCCGCAACCACCATGACGGGCAGGGGCTAATCCTTGTGATCGCAGGCGGCACGTCGCGTTTGATAATCAAAGGAGCGGATCTGGCACCGATTATCGTCGACCGCGTGAAAATGCGGGTGCTCAAAGAAGGAAAGCTCGTAAGAGAGTTGCCTACAGGGGCACACCTTCAAGCCATGTTGCGATCCGAATCCTTTCTCCAACAGTTCCTACCCCTTGATGAAGTCGCCAAGGAACCGAAGTACCTCGATGACTTCACGCTTGCCAAGCGCGGCTACAACGACGGCGGCCCCGGTCAACGGATCCTGTACGTCGGGCCGGAACCTGAGATTGCAAAATCGACAGCCACAATCGACCAATTCCTGAATCTGATGGACTTCTTCAGTAACGCCGACAGGACAAACACCCTGGCGGCGGCACTAACCGTTCGGTTACACCGCCGCTGGCCGGGGCACAAGCCGGTGGTAGTAGTGACCGGTACGAAGAGTCATTCTGGTAAGGGGACCGTGACGGACTTCTTCTGCGGCGCTGCAGTAAAGGCCGCCATCCTGTACGAAGCGAACGACTGGCCCATGCAGAGCCAATTACAGCAACAACTCCACTTAAACCCTCAGACGGCGGTCGTCCTTTTCGATAATGTCCGCCGTGATAGTGCGGGGGGCCGAGCAATGTTGATCCGCTCGGCGTTTATCGAGAGCCTCATCACCAGCCCAGAAATTGTGCTGGCCTCGCCCGGGGCTAGTGGGGTGCTCCGAATGGAGAATCGGCTCGTCGTCACAATCAATACGAACGATGGACGGCTCAGCACCGACCTGCTGAATCGTGGCCTCTGCATCCATCTCGCACCCAAGGGGAGCGTGTTCGACCGGGTATGTCCCCTGGGTAATCCAAAGCTCGAATTCCTGCCGAAAAATCTGGCACGAATCGAGGCAGAGCTTCATGGGATGATCGCAAGATGGCGAGCCGCGGGGTGCAAACTGGACGACAGCGCCAAGCATCCAATGTCTCCTTGGGCCAAAACGATCGGCGGTATTTTGAAGGCTTGTGGCTATACGGATTTCCTGGCAAACAGTGCAGATCGCAAGTCGGCCGATGACCCGATCCAGGATGCCTTGGCGATCCTCGGTGCAGCCAGACCAAACAAGGCGCTCAGGCCCCGTGAGTGGGCTCGCATCGCGGTCACTGAGGGGCTGGCGAAGACACTCTTTTCGCCGACCGAACGAGATACGGACAAGGGACGTCAGCGTGGCATTGGGGTGATTCTCAGCCGGCATCTCGACGAAAACTTTCATCTGCAGACCGAGACCCAAAACCTTAAATTACGGTTGGAGGGCGGGAGCCGGCGGTGGGTGAAGGGGAAAAATCCGCACGTCCGCTATCGCTTCCAGACTCTGGAGGTGACAAAGCTTCGGGTCGACGACGAGGTTCCGGCGGTGATTGCTGCGATGCCCGATTCCGCGGTCCCGAGCGATGGCGGTGGATTAAACAGTCGCAAGGAGATGCGACGAAAGCCGCGGAAAGCCAAGTAAGTCACGACAATCTGGAACGGGGGTGGCCGCAACAGGAGTTGTTGTCACCCTCGTTTCTTGGTTCGGCATGAGAAACAGGTTATTAACACAAGTGAGAGGGTTATGCCAAAATTCAAATCTATTAAGGCTGCAAAGGCGGCGGGTTATGCTGATCCGCGGTCCGAGGAATACGGTGGCGACCGCATCAGGATTAAGGGCCGCGTTTTGGTGAAAAACGCAGATCGCGCGAAGTCAAAATCGGAATGGAGCCGTGAAGGCTTCCGGATCAAAGCGCGTCAGCGAGCCCATGGTGTCGTTCACGGTCGGCATTACGATTACGAGGTCTACCGAGCTGATCAAGTCGAGCCGAAGCGACCAGTGATCAGCAAACCAGCGCAAGCAGTCGATCTGCTTGCAGCAATTTTTGCGGTAAACCGAGCCGCTAAGCGGTGGCGCGACGCCGCGCAATCGCATTACCAGGGGAGCCGGCACGGTCTTGCCCGTGATGCTCGCTATAAAAAAGACAAGTTGTATGCATTAAAGGATCGCGGCATCGCCTATGCAGTAGCGAGGGGCCGCTTGCAAGCGATCAAGGTTCACGGCGGCCTGTGCTTATATCGTGGTGAGGGGTACTGCTTCCACTCATCGCTTGTTCTGAATGGGGTGGAATTGCCGCAAAGCGATAACGACACTCCCATCGAGGTTGACGCAAAGCCGCAGGGAGCGAACGAGCCGCGGCAGATAGATGCAATCGCCTGTTTGTCCGAACTCCCTGTGCTGGGCGACGAGTTTGTGCGATTGCAAGTGCCGCGAAAAGGCATGTGTCCAATTTGCGGCCGCGTTGGGCATGTGGCTTACGAATGTCCCGAGTCCGATGTCATCGAAATTGATCCGTCGGAGGAATCTGACGATTGCCTCGAGAACTGCGAGTTCGAGCATGTTGCGCCGTTCAACGTGTAGACAACAAGACTGTGGCGCATTAGACTCGATCACAGTCACAGTCGGCGGTCGTCACCGATCAGCCGCATGGCTTCCCCCTCTGGATTCCTGCCCCATCCAGAGGGGCTTTTTTTGCGCTGGCGAGTGCGAATCGGGGACGCGGGCACGAATCGTGTTCGCCAAACCTCGTGCTACAACGCAGCCAATCATCGCACGCAAAATTAGGCTCGCGTGATCCGCTTTCAACCTGCGGGAGATAACGGTGAAAAGGCTAGAATGATCATGAAATATAGTCTGACGATGGTTTTCGCCGTGTTCTTGGCGGTGCCGAATTCCGCGCCGGCCTCCGACTTGGATTCGCCACTCGATTGGCAAGTGTCCCAGCGGAACGCGCAGGGGTCGGCTGAAATCACGGTGGCGGGAAATTACTCGGCGGAAACGGGCATTGTCGAAGCCAAGACCGAGTTGGCGGCTGGCCAGCGCGGAAAAGCGGCCAACTGGACGGTCGTAGCCCAGGGGCCACAGTTGAAGAACGGCAAGTTCAGCGGCAGTCTCAAACTGGCAGCCGGCGGCTGGTATACGCTCAAAGTGCGGTTCCGGAAATCCGCCGATGACCAGACCGTTCTGGGCGAATCTGTCGTGGAGCACTTAGGAGTTGGCGAGGTGTTCGTTGTCGCCGGACAGTCGAATTCGGCGAATTATGGCGAAGAGAAACAAACGACGAAGACCGGATCCGTGGCAGCGTTTGACGGGCACCGCTGGCAACTTGCCAACGATCCTCAGCCCGGCGCAAGCGGCGGTTCCGGTAGCTTCATGCCGCCGTTTGGCGATACAATTGCCGAGAAATTCAAAATGCCCGTCGGATTCGTGGCCTGCGGGATCGGGGCAACGAGCGTTCGCGAGTGGTTGCCCAAGGGCACGAAGTTTCCGAATCCACCGACGCTTACGGGCCGGGTGCAGAAGATTCCCAGCGGTGAGTGGGAGAGCAAAGGGCAAGCCTTCGACATGCTCGCGGCGCGCATGAAACAGCTTGGCCCAAACGGCTTCCGCGCCGTCCTGTGGCATCAAGGCGAATCCGACGCGAACCAGGCAGATCCTCAATGCACGCTGCCGGGCAATCTCTACCGGCAATATCTCGAACAGGTCATAAAGGATTCACGCCGGCAGATCGGCTGGGATGCGCCATGGTTTGTTGCGCTGGTGAGTTATCATACTCCGGGTGATGAAGCATCGCCCGAAATCCGCGCTGCCCAGAAAGGTCTCTGGGAAAACGGCATCGCCCTGGAAGGCCCCGATAGCGACGCGCTCAAGGGGGACCTGCGCGAGAATCATGGTCGGGGCGTGCATTTTAGCGGCGCGGGTTTGCGCGAACATGCCGCACGCTGGGTCGAGAAAGTCGAACCGTGGCTGGAAGGACAAAGCGCAACTTCAACATCGGAGAATGAGAAAAAGAAAGGATAACGCCATCGATCTGATTCCAGCGGATCGAGGCCGCCTTCGAGTGACTCTCGGAACGAGTGGGGCAATGTTTTCTTCCGCATCAATTTTCGCTCCTGTCGTGCTCCACACCCCGACGAATGGCCTGCTTGCCGAACTTGGCCGTGATCTGATCCGCCACTCGGTCGAGTTCCCGATCTCGCTCGCGTTCGGGCTCATCAAACAGTTGTTGCTGCGACGTTCCGGAGTCATCGAGATTGTTGACGCCGAACCCCAGGAGCCGCACGGACTGATGCCCCGGCGGTAAGCGGGTTGTCAGCAACTCGACACCGGCCTCCAGCAACTCCTGGGTGATGTTCGTCGGCTCCGCCAGCGTCAGCGACCGCGAGATCGTCTTGAAATCAGCAAACCGTACTTTCAGTTCGACCGTTCGGCCCCTAATGCCATGACTGCGCATGCGTCGCGATACCTGCTCGACGAGTTCCACCAGCCAGGCCCGCAGCACTTCCGGGTCGGAGATGTCTTCCGCGAACGTGGTTTCGTTGGAGATCGACTTGGCCTCGCGGTCGGGCGCGACCGGCCGGTCATCCAGCCCGTGTGCCAATCGCCAATAGTGCTCGCCCGACGCCCCGAACAACTGGTTGAGTGTGGTGAGGGGCATTTGCCGCAATTGCCCGATTGTGCGGATCGCTAGTCGCTCGAAAACTTGGCCCGTGACCTTACCGACGCCCCACAGTCGGCTAACCGGCAGCGGATCGAGAAAGCTTGGGCTTCGCCGGCCTCGACGACCACGAAGCCGTCTGGTTTCTGAAGGTCGCTGGCGATCTTGGCTACGAATCTGTTCAGAGCCACCCCAACCGATGCGACGAGCCTGAGTTCCGAGCGGATTCGCCGCTTGATCTGGCGGCCGATTTCTTCGGCGGGACCGAAGAGGGCTTCTGAGCCGGTGACATCCAAAAACGCTTCGTCGAGGGACGGCGGCTCGACGAGCGGCGTGAACTGCTCGAAGATGTCGCGAATTTGCCGCGACACCGCGGCGTAGTAATCGAGCCTTGGCTTGAGGACAACCGCGTGTGGGCAAAGCCGCTCGGCACGCGCGGAGGCCATCGCACTATGGATGCCAAACTTACGGGCCTCGTAGTTCGCCGCCGCCACGACCCCTCGGCCTGCCGCCGTTCCGCCGACGATCACGGGCTGACCGACGAGCGATGGGTTTTCCCGCTCCTCGACCGAGGCGTAAAAGGCGTCCATGTCGACGTGGAGAATCATGATTAGGAACGCGTTTACGCGGCCAGGAAATCTACAGCGCCGGCCGGCTCGTTTGCATCGACATGTCAGATCGGCTCGGCACCGGCGGGCAACGGTTCAACGATTGTATCGCCGGCTCGATCCAATCGTCCAACGGATCGTCGCGGTCCAGATGGCGGGTAGTCGGTGAAATCTGTGTTGCTGGGCACTGTTAGGGCGACGGCGGTATCGCGGGGAGTTGGCGATACGCAACCATTCCATCCACGCCATCGCTGGGCTGGCACGGCTTGCATTCGACAACCGCTCCCGGAGCGAACGCCCAAATCTTTCCGCTCGGCGGAGCGTCCACGATCCGATAGACGTTTGGTCCCTGCAAACGTAGTTGAATTGCCATAACTGGCCGCAGTCGGTCTACCGAACCCGTGCGCGACGGAACGTAAACTGTCGAGTGGGTAAACATGGGCGGTCAGAATTGCGTCCGCAGCCTGAATTGAAATCAGCGGCGGCGTGGCTTCTGCGGCTCGGCGGTGTTGGGGTTGGTGGGCATGGGGGCAGTATAGCAGAGCGGTCGAGGCGCGGCGGGGGCGTCGGTAGTGCGCAAAAAACCGCCCGGCGGATTCGGAGGGATTGAATCCGGCGAGCGGCGAGCCTCTCAGATTATTAGCGGCAGACGATTATCGACGCAACGGAAAGCGAGCGGGCTTCGTGCTGCCTTTTTGCGGCTTCTCTTGAAAGGGCCGCGACTTCTTTGACCAAGGCGGACCGTTCGCCTTGCGTCTCTCCTTTTGGCGATTCATGGCAATGCGCCGCTATTGACGCCGGCCAACACGAGCCCTACGATTTGGGCAGCGTGCCAGCCAGCGGCTTACTGGCGGCTCCTTGGTGATGGTTGTGATAAGGCCAGCTTGCTTCTAGGTCTGCTGGCTGACGATTCGCGGACACGCAGCGGAGTGGCCTTGCCGGGCTGCTACCGCTCGTGTCTTTTCTGGACTTCTCGCGTTCGGGAATAACTCATCACGCTGGCTTGATCGGCATTGTCGCTCCTTCGGTTAGTGATTAGCTGGCGGTTGCCGCTTCGGCAATATCCCTGAATTTTCCAGGCCGTATTAGGGCGCGCCGAATCTCTGGCAAATCCTCAACTGCGACCATTCTCCGACCGCCAACGATTGGCCCTTGAGATTCGTCTAGCGCCCGACGATAGAACAAGTCGGAAATATCGCGCGGCCGAACGCCAAGGCGTCGCGCAACATCCGATACTGTCAAATGGCTCATAAGAATTCCGTTGAATGATGGTTCATCCTCTCGTTTCATCCCAAAAGCGAGCCGCCGCAGCGGCCCAGCTAGCATCTCTTCGTCAATACTACGCACGAGACGCCCAACCCCAACATCAATTTCGGTCATTTTCAAAACGAAAAAGGCCACGACCGGATTACTCCGAACGTGGCCGATGATCGGGCCGTCTGTTGTTTTCACTGGGAATAATTCCCAGTTGTCAACCGCGTTTCGGAGTAGTTCTGTCGTGGCCTCGATGTTCTCGATGGCCATCCTCAGTGTCTTTTGAACACAGTCTCGCTCGAACACCGGCGGAATGCCCGGTGCGACTAAGAAAAGTATAGAAAAGTCTGCCGGAATCCGTCAACAGTATTTCCGAAGCCACGGCGAAGACTCCTCGGTCGGCCGCGCAGTCGTCTGGCAGGTTTTCGCCCACCGAGGCGACCAGCGAATCGTGGCTCGGTCGCCGACGCAGGGGGAGGCTTGGGCGGCGGCGGCGGAGCAGGCTCGGATGGTTGCCTCCATTTGAAGCGCCTGCGCCGCGGACGAAAACGATTGCGAGACGAATCGCGCGGCCCTATGCTGTTAACCTACCGGACACAGGTTCGGGTTGTCGGCGACCAGTTTAGGAAAGGCAACGACGAAGCCGCGAATTGCAAGCATCAGCTCAAGGCATCTAGCAGCCGCTGAAGTAGAAGGATTCCGCCAGGGCGATTCACATCAGTGTCCGCACCCCAGGGGGTCGTCACGCACTGCGGACAGCCTCGGCTTTCGGGCTTGCTCTTGCAATTAGGGCAGTCACGGAGAATCCGGAGAGCGCCCTCGAGCAATTCGGTTGGCTTTTGAAAGACTTGATCCGTCAATCCGCTGCCCCCAGCCTCGTTGTCGGCCAAGAATGCGACGATCCGATTCATGCCTTCCGATACTTGCACGTGCGTGCCCATGTCATCCGGATCGGTGGAACATAACAGCGCGGCCGAGATCTGGAGGCTCTCGATGGCCGACTTGGCGGCCGGCCCTCGATCATTTGGTTCGATGTCGGAGAATATTTCGCCCTCGAACACGATCCAAAGTCCGTGGGTATCTAACTCGTGACGTGGCGGAGCCGCCAATCCGAGCGGCTGGTACTCAGGCTTTGCGGAACCGCCAGTTGGAATTCGGTAATAGCTATCAACGAAGACGGTGAATCGGACTTCGCCTCGATTGAAGCTGCTGCTGCCAAGAGCACGACCATCGGTTACCGAGAGGACCGCGCATTCCGTTCTCACTACGGAAGCTGTGGTGTAGTCGAGGCGGTCGAGTCTTCGTGCGGTTCCCTCGGCAACTCGCTCGTTCCAATTGATCGATAGGCGAGTAACCTCGAAAGCTTGGTCCTGAATTTGGAATCGAGCATACTTGTGGAATCGTCGCGTCGCTCGCAGAACGTCGGGCCGCGCAACCTCGTTGCCTGCCTCATCTCGAATAATACATTCAAAGCCCAACGAACGAATACGAACTTCCCTAGCCGAATCACCAGGCCGACGCACCAACAATACCTCCCTTCCATCCGGCGTCATGCCGCCACGCGCGGCCAACTCTTCGAGCAACGCTGGCAGTTTCGTCCCCCATAGCGCTGTGTCGCGGTCCAAGTTAATTGGCAGTTCCTCTGCCGCGCACCTGAGATGGGAGAGCACCGTCTCATGGTGATCCGGATTGACGAAAACCACTTCCGACGTTGACTTTAACAGTTCATCGGGCCGTTGAGCAAACCACTGGTCGAGCGGGGACCGATCGGCAACGAAGAATACGACGCTATCGCCACTCCTGCCAACACGCCCAGCCTGTTGGAAGAAACTGGCCTTGCTGCCCGGAAATTTCGAGATGATCGCGACAGACAGGTCACCGATGTCGATACCCAATTGCAGTGCAGTAGTGGAGATCACTCCCAGCGTCGCACCATTTTTCAGATCCGCTGTGACCCTAGCCTTTTGCTCAACGGGGATTTCCCGCTTGTATTCGCGGATCGTCGATTTGCTTATCCCCTTGACCGACCGTCCGAGATCGCCCGCAACATAGCGAAAGACTTGCCCAACCTCCGAAATGGATCGCATGAAGGCAATTGTCCTTGCGCGGCATTGGCCCACCGAATAGACCATAACGTCTTTCGTAACCGTGGGCATAGCTTCCTTCGAGCGGCCGAGGTCAAGTATGACTCGCTTCTGTCGGCGGACAGGCGCCCCGTTCGCCGAAGCAGGAATCAGAACAGGAGTTTTCCGTCCGGTTATCGCCGCAAACAGTTCGATCGGGTTGCCGATACTTGCCGAACAAGCGATGACTTGCGGCCGAACTCCGCAGTTCAAGGCAAGCCGAAAAACTCGGCGAAGAATGTTGGCGAAATTCGCGCCAAACATCCCACGGTAGACGTGCAATTCGTCGATGACGATGAACCGCAGATTGGCGAAAAAGCTCGACCAACACTTCTCATGGTGAGGAAGAATTCCATAATGAAGCATGTCAGGATTGGTAATCAGCACGTTCGGTGAGGCCTTGCGAATCCAACCTCGAATATCGTTTGGCACATTGCCGTCATATCGTGCCACGGTTAAGGCCCGCTTGCCGACCTTCACTTCGCGAGCGAACTGCGGGTACGAGCCAAGCTGAACGTGCTCGGTGGGAGAAGTTCCAAGTCGATCAATTGCATCTAATTGATCTTCCGACAATGCATTCAGAGGGGATATGTAGAGTCGCCGTAGCCTCTCGCTCGTTCAACACCGCGTTGGCCACCGGGATCCAGTAGCAAAGGCTTTTTCCGCTCGCAGTCGCCGTTTCGACGACGACGTCACGCCCGTCGAACGCCGCATCGATTGGTTACGATCTCGTTACAACGCCGCGGCGGACAGCGGAGTCGAATCACCCTACAATACGGTCGCCCGGAATAGGAGCGCTGCAGCTGTTGGTCTTCTCGCCGAACACTTCCGCGAGCCCGGAACCATCATGGAGTCCGAATCATGGCAAGCACGAAACTCACGTCACTAGCGGCCGGTTTTGTTCTGCTCGTTGTCGTGCCCTTGTCCCATGCCGCCGACGCGCCGGAAAAACCCCTTGCGACCAGCGAGACTGCCGAGCGGCCGACGGTCGAACAGCTCGCGGCGATCGACAAGCTGCAGCATGAACCGCCCACGTCGATCGAAGGGCGCGATTTCTTGCAAGCAGCGATGATGCGAAAGGAATGCGAACCGCTCGCGGAGCATTTGGTCCAGCTTGTTTTGAAGGATGCAAGACGGTCGGATGATTTCATCGTGATGATTGCGAATCGGGCCGCAAGTCTCGATCGCGGTCCGAATACAGGCGACATGCTTAAACTGGGGATCGATGGGCCGTATTTGAAAACCGCGGCACTGGCGGTGATCGATAGCCTGGAGAATCCGCCGAAGGATCGCAATCACCAGCGGACGCTTCGTTCGAGCTACGGCGTGCAAATTGCAATCGCGTATCTGCGATTCCACCCCGACAATGAAAAGCCACGTCAGCGGCTGGTCAATTTGGCCGAAGAGCATGCAAAGCTCCCGCCACCAGTCACGTTCGAGACGATCAAGCGACACGCGGAGCAGGGCGCCGAGCATTTCGAGCCGAACTGGCTTCCGACACCGAGTGCTTGGCAAGTGCTGCTCGAATTGGGCGTACTTCACCCCGGCTTGACCGTGGACGAAGCGATCAAAATACTTGGCCCGCCGTCTGGGCGTGAGGGTAACAACATGACCTGGTACATCAGCACGCCGCGGCACGTGAATCCGGGCCTATCGGCCAAGACGAAAGACGGCAAGATCCTGGAGTTCGGGCGATTCACGGGTTGAGGAGCCGCAGATCGCCGGCGCCGAACAATTAGGCCGACCGCCGCCCATTGTTCCTGCGGCCGTCGTTGATGCCCAATTGGGTTCGCCGAGTATATACGGCTGAGAGGGTCCGGCCGATCTTCTTCACGACCTCGGCCGGCGTCAGTTCACGCAGGATCGCGTCCAACTCCGGCGTCCAGCGTCCCGGGGCCGACATCGACGCGCGTCGTCCGGCGCGGCCGTCCGGCAGCCCAAGCTTGCGCCGTTTCGATGTGGCGGCCGCTCGCGTGAGACCAGTTCGTTCGACGAAAGGGGATGCGGCCTGCGCTCTGGCAAGCGCCGTATCCAAGCCAACAAGGCAGCCCACGCCAACGCCCGTTTGCTACAATGCCGACATGGCCGACAAGACAAACACAACCGAACCGCGAGATGAACGGATCGACGATCCGCCGTGGCCGTGGACAAAAAAGTTCCGGCCATCAAAATCCGGCCGAATCGTCTATTGGGCAATGATTGTGATGTTGCACGCCATTCTGGCGGCGATATTCTTGCCGAGCCTCGGTCGGTGACCCCAAACGGCGCAACAAGATCCTATTCGACAATTGGGCTTTCACGGCGAAGCTTTGTCGCATCCAAAAATCGGTGGCGTTGCAACTTTATTCATCAAACGGCGGAATCGCAATGCCCGACCTTCCCATCCGTGAACCAGACCAGATTCGCCAAGACACCGCCCGCAAGCTGCGGCAGGTCCAGGTCAGCAGCCACTTCCGGGCCATCCTGGGTTGCCTGCTGGGCGAGGATTGGACGACGCCCAGCCTGCACGAAATGATGATAACGATTGACGGCCAACTGCTCGGCCGCAGCGGGGATCAGCCAGGCTTTTCGACTTTCCTTGGTGCGGCAGAGGATTTGATTCGGAATCTCCACGGCGTTGCCCCGGTGGCCGAACTCGATGGCGATGAAGTCGGCTATTTGGTGGCGAAGGTGGCTGAGATCAAGAGGCAGGGGTGACTTCGCGATGATTGGAGGCAGCTTCAATGGCGATCTACGAAATCACCAGCAACGCACTCCGGAAAATCGGAGAGACGACTTTTGCCGACGCAGGCGGTCGAGAACGAACAAAGGGCACGAACAAGTCAACGCTAACTACTTTGACTGTATCGGGTTTGAAAAGGAGCGTAACGGGTTGACGTATCCATCCATCAACAAAAAGGTCTAACCCTATGCAATCCCAGCACGCCATTACCGTAGCCAGCAAAATCAGACGAGCCCTGCCAGGGAATCTGCTTTCCCACGTCAAAAGCCTCAACATCTTCTTAAACGGAGAGATCACTGAGAAGGATATCAAAGCTCCGGCGGGCTTTGCGATCAAAATGAAGGGACACCTTGTCGTCAGCGGCGAGGTCTCCAACAATCTCATGCAAGACAAGATCATCTCTGCCATACAAAAGAATTCTGACGGCAGAGCGGTGCAGAACATGATGACCGTGAAGAGAGTGTGACTCACCCTTGTCCTGCTTGTTGTTGACAATCTGCGGCTTGAACATCAATCGGGTCGCCTTGCCTGGACGAAGCGCCATCGGCTCGACAACGGCTGAATCTGCACTGGTCTGCTTGATCTTGGCGGTTGGCATCATCACTTCCTCTGCGACAGGGCTGCGGAACCCGTGCTCCGCTACGCCGACGTTAGCCCCTACCCCAGCTTCTTCAATGCCGCCAACGCTTCCTGGGCCACTTCGATGCCGCCGACCTTCTGAATCAACTGCTTGGCGGCAATCAACGCTTCCAGATTCAATCCATTTCCGCTCGCCGGATGCGTAGCAGAAGCAGCGGCGGTCTTCTTCCCACGACGCTTCCGACGATAGCCAGCGGCACTCAACGTCGAGCTGACTTGAGCGGATGAGACCGTGATGCCCTCTTTCGCCAATTCGGAGATCACGTTCTTGGGCCGCACTTTCTTGCCGAGCGTTTTGGCGACGTCACGAATCCGCTGGGCCTTATTGACCTGGCCGGCAGCTTGGCTCGTTGGAGCTGCGGTCTTCCTGCCCAAACTGCTCTTGGGAGCGGCAGGCTTTTTGCCGCGAGCCTTTGGCTTGAATCCGGCCCTCTTCAGTGTCTTGGTAACGAGGGAGTGTGAAACGGTGATTCCTTGCTCTTTCAGGGTGGCAATGATGTCCCGGGGCCGCACGTTCTTGCCGATCTTCTTGGCGGTCTGACGAATCAACTCGGCTCTATTCACTTGGCCGCTCTCGGCAGCTTTCTTCGGTACGCCTCGTGGCATGAAATCATCTCCGTTGGAAAAAGATCGGGCAGCCCACGGACTGATTCTAATTCATCCCGTCAGAACGTCCAGAGTCAGGTCTGATTCACCTCTTGGTCGAGAAAACCAGCTCGCGGGAATGACGCAGACTTGGGAATCGAGTCCTTCAATTCCCAAACCACCCACAATCGAGCCTCACATGGACAACAAAAAACGGGAACAAATTCGCCGCACTCTTCGCAGCCTCGCAGAAGTGAACGGGGCCATGATTGACCTGATGGAGCGAGCGCTCTCGTTGCTGAACGAAGAGCTGGCGCTTGCTCCAATTGACTATTGGCGATCGCGCCTGCCAACTGCCGGAACACCCACTTCACGCAGTCAACCGGCGATCGACCGCGGACTCTTGTCGATCACGTTCCGGGGCCGCTCGTGCTTCTTGGGCGATACGCTGCCGTTTCAACTTCTCGCGCGTTTGATCGGCCGCCCCAACGTATATGTCCCGTACAAAGAACTCCTTACAGAAGTATGGCAGGGGATCCGCTCCGACGCAGCGGTCCGCGGCGTCGTGAAGAGGCTGCGAGAAAAGCTCCGAGAAGCCGGCATGGCGGAGTTGGCGGACGCGATCGACGGCACGGTTCGTCGCCACTACGCGCTGAAGCTCGACAGCTAGTGCCGGAAAATGTCACAGAAATGACACAGCTTTGTACCGCGCCGTGACACAGCGGCAAAGCAGAATAAAAACCAAACGGAGGTGGCCATTCGATCGCTGCACGCTATTCCCCGACAATCCATCCTCAACCCCCATCGCTTGCCATGACCCAACCGACCGACACTATGCCAAGCCGGAGGCGCGCTGCGCAATACGTGCGAATGTCGACCGAGCATCAGCAGTATTCCACGGCCAACCAGGGAGATGTGATTCTGGAATATGCAGCGCGTCGTGGCTATGAAATTGTCCGCACCTATGCCGACGAAGGCAAAAGCGGGCTGAACGTCGCCGGCCGTGAGCAATTGCGGCGGTTGATCGACGACGTACAGAACCAGCGGGCTGATTTCGACGCGATCCTGGTCTACGACATCAGCCGCTGGGGCCGCTTCCAAGATGCCGACGAAAGTGCGTATTACGAATATCTCTGCAAGCGAGCCGGGATCGAAGTCCATTACTGCGCCGAGCAGTTTGAAAACGACGGCGGTCCGACGTCGACGATCATCAAAAGCGTCAAGCGGGCGATGGCCGGTGAATACAGCCGCGAGCTTTCGTCCAAGGTTTTCAAGGGGCAGTGCCGGTTGATCGAATTGGGTTATCGGCAGGGCGGAGCGCCAGGATACGGCCTGCGCCGCATGCTCGTGAATCAGGCCGGGGAGCCCAAAGCATTGCTGGCACGCGGCGAGCAGAAGAGCCTACAAACGGATCGCGTTATCTTGGTGCCCGGGCCAGACGACGAGCTGCGCGTCGTGCGCTGGATCTACGAAGAATTCACGACCAAAGGACGGCGCGAGGCCGAGATCGCCGCCGACCTCAATAGCCACGGGCTGGTCACCGATTTGGGCCGACCATGGACCCGCGGCACAATCCACCAGATCTTGGCGAATGAAAAATACATTGGAAACAACGTCTACAACCGCACGTCGTTCAAGCTGAAGCACAAGCATGTCCGAAACACGCCCGAGATGTGGGTTCGCCGCGACGCTGTTTTTCAGAGCGTCGTCTCCCCGGAGGCGTTCTTCATGGCCCGGGGCATCATCCAAGAACGCGCCCGCCGGTTCACGGACGAGGAAATGCTGGCACGGCTTAAGGAATTGGCGAAGCGACATCCGACGCTATCGAGTCATCTGATCGACGCGGCCGACGACCTGCCGACCAGCAGCGCTTACCGATCCCGCTTTGGGAGTCTCCTGCAGGCTTATCGTTTGGCTGGCTATGATCCTGATCGCGACTACCGGTATGTCGAAATCAACCGCGACCTGCGGATTCTTTACCCCCAGCTGGTCTCGGAACTGATGCGTCGCCTCGACGCCGTAGGTGCCTCGGTGACCCGGGACGCGACGACCGACCTGCTGCTGATTAACGGCCAATACAGCGCGACCATGGTGCTTTCACGGTGTCGCCAAACGCCGGCCGGATCGCTCCGCTGGCTGATTCAGATTAACGAGCGGTTGGCGCCGGACATCACAATCCTGGTCCGCATGGATTCGGCCAACCAGCAACCGACGGACTATTACCTCCTGCCGATCATGGATATCGACACACCGAGGCTGCTTCTCTGTGAGGCCAACGGAGCGCATCTGGATACCTACCAGTTTGACAACTTGGACTATTTTGCCGCGATGGCCATGCGGCGGAAAATCGAGGTGGCTGCATGAGCGTCCGATACGATCTCAAGGTCCGGATGATCCCGGTGAAGCAAATCAACATTCTCAATCCACGAGAGCGAGGTAAGAAGAAATTTGCTCAGATCGTGGCCAACATCGCCAAGCTGGGCCTAAAAAAGCCGGTTACGGTGTCGCTCGTCGAAGGAACGAACAGTGACGTACGATACAACCTGGTCTGCGGCCAGGGACGGCTGGAAGCCTACCTCGCATTGGGCCAGGAGGAAATTCCGGCAATTCTCGCCTATGGGACCAGGGAAGAGCTAATGCTGATCAGCTTGGCGGAGAATCTTGCCCGACGACGGCATACGACGGTCGAACTATTGCGCGAGATTAGCTCAATGAAGAGGAGGGGCCATACGCACGCGGAAATTGCCCGCAAGACGGACCTGGACGTGAGCTACGTTCGAGCGATCCTCCAGCTCCTGTCAAAAGGCGAGGAACGGCTGCTTCAAGCGGTCGAAAAAGGCCAATTGCCGGTCAGTATTGCCATCACAATCGCGTCGACGGACGACAAGGGCGTCCAGCAGGCGTTGCGGGAGGCGTACGAACAGAACGATCTGAGGGGAAAGTCCTTAGTGCCTATCCGAAAACCCCCGCTGTCCGCAACGCAACGATAGCGAACTGAAGATGCAAGAAGCCGACGTAATTTGCGACTTTCTTCTCCCACCGTATCAGCAGTCGTCGCGCCCGGTTAAGCCAGGAGAGGGTGCGCTCAACTTTCCAACGGCGCGCCTTGTGGCGACGGCGTTTCGGCTTTGCCGTTTCTGTGCCTTTGAGTGGGAGATGGGGGATGTAGTCGCGGCGGAGAGCCGCTTGTTCGCAGGGCTTGCCGACATAGCCTTTGTCGAGGCAGAGATGCTGGGGCTTGTTTCGCGTGGGTTTCGGGCGATGGACCGGGATGTCGTCGAGCGTGGCGGCCAAAAGTTTCTGGTCATGCACATTGGCGCCGTCCACCGCCACACCGATCGGCACGCCCCGACCGTCGATCAACACAGAACGCTTGACGCCGAGTTTGCCACGATCGGTCGGGTTTTTCCCGGTTTTTTTCCCCACCCAGCGGCGATTTGTTCATCGCCCCGTCCAGGCTCTGCCACTTCCAGTCGATTCCCTTCAGGTCGTCGTATTCTTCCAACGCGAGACGCCACAGCTCCTCAAACACGCCGAGCTTCACCCATTCCTGAAAGTAGGCGTGGATTGCGCTGCCAGAGCCGAACTGCTTGGGCATCGCCTTCCACTGACAGCCGGTTCGCAGAACATACAAAATCCCATTCACCACTTTCCGCAGATTTAACCGGGGACGTCCGCCTTTGGGGCTCCGTTTGTAAATTGGTAAAAGCAGATCAATGCATTCCCAGAGGGCATCGGGAATTTGGTGAAACTGTGAGGCAGAAACCGTGGCCATTGGCACACCTCCATGCGAAATGAGGAAAACTGCCTCCTCAAATTGCAATTCGCGTGCCAGTAGTCGTTTGTACAGTAATCGGATAGGCTCTTAATGCGAGCCCGACGATTGATCGAAACCCGCCGCTCCAAGGGAAAGAAACCTCGCGGCGGTCCACGCAAATCCGCCAATCGATCGGTCTCGACAGAGACTCTGCTCAAGACGTTTCAGGCGGAGACCATGAAGCAGAAAATGATTATCCAGAAGGCGAAAATCTGCGAAATGCGGCTGCTGTTCGCAGTTTCCGCAGTCAAACAGTTGGTCCAGGACGAGCACTTCGTCACGCTGCTCCGCGCCGAGGGTTTGGACTCGATGCCGCAATGCCTAGCCGATCAAATCGGCGGCCGAGAGGAGGCGGCATGAACGACAAAGTGCGATTGGCTTGCGAAGAGGATGTCCTGTTGCTGCCGCTCGATAAGATCTTGCCGATGCGACTTCTGGACGACGGGCTCCGCAAATCCGCCAAATACAAATGCATTGAGGCGTCGATCCGGGAACTGGGTCTGATTGAGCCACTGGTTGTCTTTCCGCAACCGGATGGCTCAGGGTCGTTCATGTTGTTGGACGGTCACGTCCGACTGTTAATTTCAAAAGATCTGGGCCACACGACAATCAAATGCCTGATCTCGACCGATGACGAGGGATTTACCTACAACCACAAAATCAATCGACTTTCGGCCATTCAGGAACATTTTATGATCCTGCGGGCCATCAAGGGAGGCGTGTCCGAAGAATGGATTGCCAAGTCGCTCGACGTCAACGTCGCCATCATCCGGCAAAAGCGGGATCTACTCGACGGCATCTGCCCCGAGGCGGTGCAGTTGCTGAAGGACCGTCAGGCCACTGGCAATGCCTGTCGGGAGTTGCGCAAGGTAAAGCCGATGCGGCAAATCGAGATCGCCGAATTGATGTGCGCGGCGGCGAATTTCTCCGTCAGCTACGCCAAGTGCCTCGTCGCCGCCTCGCCGCCCGAACAGATGATCGATTCCGATCATCCAAAGGAATTCCGCGGCCTTTCTCCGGAGGACATCGTGCGCATGGAGCACGAGGTGGAAACGCTCGGTCAGGAGTTCAAGCTAATCGAGGACTCGCATGGCAAAAACGTGCTCAATCTCGTGCTGGTCGGGGGCTACTTGAGAAAGATATTGGACAACGCGCGCGTCGTCCGCTACCTCTCGCAGAATCACCCGGAGATTCTGGCGGAATTCCAGAAACTGGTCGAAGCCAAGAACCTACAGGACGGGAATCCGCAATGACGATGGCTGACGTTGGCCATCATTACATGGCTATGGCGTGCGCGCGGGAACGACACCGGACGATGGCACAATAGCTTCCGGCGGGCGAGAAACATCCGTTGCCGCTGCCGATGTCTCAGCGCGGGTTGCGCAGTTTCCCCAGCACCAATCCCTTGGCCAGATGTGGTTCCGCCAACTGTCGCCGCTTGCGCAACCCAAGGTTGTTGCGCTCAGTGCCGCGATCAACAGTAGATTCTTAATGGCAGACATGGCACACCTCCCTTCCGCATGGGCTTTGATAACCCCGGGAGGAGAAAAGCTGCCGTTGGGAGGCTTCGGCCGTCACTTCGCTCTCCCCAGTCTTATTATCGGCTGGCGCATCATTGGATGAGAAATCCCTTTGGTGCGTTCGATCTGCGCGTCGCCTCCTGCCTTGATTCACGGCCGCCAAAGCCGAACCGCCAGAACGTCCGCCTCCCGCGACAGCCGCCACGCAGCGTCGTAAGCATTCGTTGCCGCGACGCGTAGCGGAACGTCTGCCGGAAACCGCAATTCTTCCTGTCAAGCCGATAGCCCCGGTCTTACCCCACAACGCCCCACGTTCCGCGCGTCGGGGCGTTTTTCATGGCGTGGCCCGATGGCCAACTCTTCGCGTGGATTGGGACACGGGCACAACGTGGGCGGAACGGGCGGGAAACGATGGCTTCATGACCCCGTGGCCGCCGGTTCGGATCCGCCCCCCCTGTTTTTGCGGTAGCGAAATTCGGTTACCGCAGGGTTATACGAAACGCCAAGATTTCCGGGCCTTGTTTTTTTATCGGACTTCGGCCCACGGAATTACTGCGGCTTGGTCCAGTCAGGATTCGGATGGAGTACGGCGTCGACGATAGCCACATAGGCCGGCTTGCGCTGGTTGTTGGTGTCGAAGATCAACGGGTTCTGACCGAAGCGCCACGTGCGGCGGTCGCTAACGCCCCAAAACGTGACGCGGTCCATCTCCTTCTTGTGCTTGATCAAGATCGAGAATAACCGTCGATAGTCTTCGGCCTGGGCCATGAGGTCGTCCGGCGATGCCGGCTCGACGATGCGGCTGCCAACCCGGCCGAACCCGGGGCCGAATTGGCCGCCCGACTCGCCGCGAATCGTCAGATCCAGTTCCGTGATGCTCACCTTCAATCCCAGCTCGGCATAGTCGGAAATCGCCTTGTCGAGGGCGGCAAACGGCACCCGATTGGTGCTCCAATGTCCTTGGATTCCCACGCCGTAAATCGGCGCGCCGTCCTTGATTAAGCGTTTGAGCAGGACGAGCGAACTGCCGTGTTTGGGGCCGGACTCGATGCCGTAGTCGTTGTAGTAGAGTTTCGCGTCCGGGTCGGCTTGATGGGCGAATTTGAACGCCAGTGTCACGAATTCCGGCCCGATGGTCCGCAGCCACGAGGAATTCCGTAGGTTTTCCGTCTGGGCCGAAGCGGTGTCGCCGCGATCGCTGATCGCTTCATTGACGACATCCCAGCTCCGAATCTTGCCCTTGTAGCGGCCGACTAGCGTACTGATGTGATCGTTGAGGCGCCGGACGACCTTCGCCCTGTCGCCGTCGCGAAAGAACCAGTCGTTGGTCTGACCGTGCCATACGAGAGTGTGGCCGTGGACGGCAATCTTGTGCTCTTGGCACCAATTCACCAGAGCATCAGGCCGCTCGAAGCTCCACCGATCCTCGCTTGGATGCACGGGAGCCGGCTTCAAGCAATTCTCCGGCGTCACAATGTTGAAGTTCTCGGCGACGAGATTTCTTTCCGCGTCGGAGTAGTTGCCGGGCAGATCGCCCGCCACGCCGATCAGAAAGTGATTCTTGTAAACGTCCTTGATTGTCGGCCCGTGCTGATCCACGATCGGCGCCGGAACTGCCGCTCTTGTGGAACCGGGCGAGGGCTCGGCAGCCGCGGCCACCGCGACGGCCAACTGAAAGGCGGCCATGCCAGCGATGAGAAATAGGAATTGGCTATTGGGACGCATTCCTATGGTTCCTTTCGAGAGGGCGAGCAGAAACGGGAATGGACGTGGGGATCGCACGACAGTCTATGCCAGACGCCGGGAAGTTTCCAGATTTTTCCGGCGCTGACCAACTGTGCCGGAATGCCGCTCAAAAACGTTGACTCGCCGGAGATCGCGGCTACACTCGCGGTTAGTACGTACACGTATTATTTTGCTCGGGGGATTGGCTCGAAATGCTTACCTTGAAACAACATCGGCGCCATAGGACGCCACGGCACGGATCGAACCCTTCAGGAGCCCGGGCCGGCGACGGACATGTTCTGGGCCTGGGCTTGCGCAGCCTACTTGACGTTCCATCGTCGCACCAATGCGGTGTTCGCGGAATTTGAACTAACGGCCGATCAGTTCGTGCTCCTGACGGCGTTGACTGAAGTCGATTGTGCGACGCAGAAGGACTTGATGCGCCGAACCAACTCTGACCCAAACACTATCAGTGAGATGCTCGGCCGATTGGAGCGACGCGGCCTTGTCGCACGTTGACGGCACGCTGCCGACCGGTGCGCCTGGAGCGTCTCGCTAACCGATGCCGGCTGGACGATTCAAAGGCGAGCGATGGACGCATCGGCCACGATCCGCGAAGCGCTGGCGAACCACTTCTCGGCAAACGACATGCAGAAGCTACTCGGCCTGCTCGCGCGAATCGCAGGGAACATGGATGCCGCCGAGTTTCCTCTCCACGACGAATCGGCGCCGAGGCGTCCATCAATGTGAACGGCAAACGGCGGAAGCGGGCTCGAAAACCGGCCGACTCAACCGGCGCAATCTGAAGCTTTAACAATTCCTCTTTCTTAGCGGAGAAACAGAACGATGACGAAACAACTCACAAGACGCTCTGGCTTCCTGCTCGGGTTTATCGTCGGAGCCGCTTTGATCCAGCAATCGGCGATAGCGCAAGTCCGGCAACAAAACAACAAACTTGCGGCGCCGCCGCCGGGCGAGCATGTCTTTTACGCCGGCCACAGCCTGATGTGGTATGTCCCCAAGCAACTCGGCGAAGTGGCTGAATCGGCGCATATCAAGGACCACGTGCTGGTCGGTGAGCAAGGAATCGGCGCGTCGCGGACGCTGCAGCACTGGCAAGTGCCCGATCTCAATAACAAGGCCAAGCAGGCGCTCAGCAAGGGGGAAGTGAGCGTCTTTGTGATGTCGCCAGTCCAGTTCCCCGACGAGGGGATCGAGAACTTCGTCAAGCTCGGGCTGGCGAACAATCCCAACATGCGATTCGTCGTCCAGCTATCCTGGGGCGGCGGCGACATTGACAACCAAGATTTTCCCAAAGGCGCCTGGGACAACGTTCGACAAAAATAAGACACCCGAACAGCTCCAGAAACTTTTCGTGCGCAACATCCAGGCGGGCGAAGCCCAGGCCGACGACATCAACAAGAAGTATGGCGGCCGACACAAGAGAGTTCTGGGGCTAGTGCCCTCAGCTCAGGCGCTCGTCGTGTTGCGGACCTTGATTTACAACCATCAGATGCCCGGCTTGAACAACCAAGGCGAACTCTTCGTCGACCCGGCCCACCCATCGGCTCCGCTGCAGGCGCTCAACACTTACCTGCACTATGCGGTCATCTATCGTCAAAGCCCTGTCGGCCTGCCGATGCCGAGCGTGCTGAAAGACGCCCACAAGGACTCGTGGGACGCGAATTTCAACAAGGCGTTGCAATCGATCGCTTGGGATACGGTCTCGAAATACTCGTACAGCGGCGTGATCGTCGCAAAGGAGCCAAAAGGCCGGGCCGCAGGCGGCGGCAAGCAGTAATTGCCGAAGGCGAATGACCTGCCAGTCGCGAGAGAGCCTTTGACAGGTGTTCGATGCGGACCACGGGGGATAATTACTCGATTTTCAACGGCGGAAATGTCAATCGTGGACCAAAAGCCCATCACCGCTGAGCCTGGAAAACCGCGACGCCGCTGGTTTCAGTTCAGGCTGCGGACGCTGTTGGTTGGGACAAATCTATTGATGATCCCATGTGCATACGCGGGCTCTTGTGTTCAGCGCTAATTCAAGTCGCCGTCGAGACCGATGTGTTGTTTGAAAGATGGCCCCGACGTACTGAAAACCATGGCGTCCTCCTTCACAATAGAGCTTTCGCCCTACAATCCGTCGCAGTTGTTTGAAACTGCCGAGCCAAAACCATTCGGAATTCGAGAACTTCACCCGCAGGTTCTCGAAGCAATCGCCGACCAGTCGAGAAACGCTCCGCGAGGCGACCGGCTGCGCCTTGTTTTGAGATTTCCCGTCGGAACACAACTTCAGTCCGACGCGATCTGCCGAGCGATGCGCGAATACTTCGCTTGGCGCGGCGAGGCTGATCGTTGTGAGATCCGGCGGATTCTTCGCGATGGCCGCTTCGCGTTGTTGATCGGCCTGAGTTTCATGATCGTCGTGAATGCGATCGCTGAGATCATCCATGCGACCTTCACGGGAAGGTTTGCGTCGGGGCTGGTGGCCGGTTTGGAGATTTTCGGCTGGGTCGCGCTATGGCGTCCTGCCGAACTTCTGCTCTACGATTGGGCGCCGGCCTACCGACGGCGTCGTTTGATGCGTCGGCTCGGCGAGGCGACGATCGAATGCCTGGCAAGCGCAAACCTCACCGAGCCGACGGCTGCGCCGCGATCCGGGAGCAACGCCTAGTTTTACCGCAACCAGGCCACGAACATCCGCAACCGCTGCGATTCTTCGCGAAGCCGGCTATACTGACCGGCGGCACTCGATGGCAGCGCGGCCGCAGCAGGCTGCCGGCTGTGGCGGTCGGGCGAAATGCGAATCCCCCCGGCGATGGCTGCGGGCGTGACGGATCGGCCGTGGTCATTCGATGACCTGTTGGCCTAGAAATTTGCCCCGCGATCCCGGCGGGGTTTTTCGTGCGCGGGTATAACGCGGCCATGAAGAAGCCGTTTCAATTTTCAATTCGCTGGATGCTCTGCGCGATCGCTCTGTTTTGCCTTACGATACGCCTGCTGGGCCTTTTCTTGGTGTCGAGGTATGACCGCAGCATTTATACCGCGATTCAATACTTCGGTTGTTTTGCGGCCGGCGGTGCGACTGTAGGTTGCGCCGACCGAAGGCCGTTCAGAGGCGCGCTCGTTGGCCTGCTCGTTGCATTCCTGTTTGGCATCGTCATGACCTTAATATTCTCATCACCAAACGCGGCTCGAGAGTAGCCAACAGCCGTTTTTTCCTTGACAAAAATCAAAAGGCATCCCTTCATCGCGTCGGCCCGGCACGGGTTTGCAGCGGAGTGGCCGGAATGCTTGGTGTCGCGGGCGACAGATGGGAAGTGGTGGCGCTGATCGCGGCGGAGAGCGAAATGATCAGGATAATGCCCAGGCAACTGGCCAAAAAACTGTTGTGACCGGTCGGCGGGACGAATGGCACTTAGTTATGAAGAAGCTCGGCATTTGCCGTCAAACTGGGTAGCCCAGGTTGTTGCTTGAATCCTCAAGCTTGCCTTCATTGAAAGCTGAAAGGCTGCCCAGATTCTCAGCCCGGTCGCCCAAGTTGACACATGCGATGGGCGGCTCCTTTTCTAAGTGCCATTCGTCGGGGCGGACCGCCGCGTGCTACACATTCAACATCGATCGTGCAAAACCTGGCAGCACTATGAGGATCGCGCGACCTGTTATCTGCTTTGGCGGCTCGTTCGTCGGCGGACTGGCAGCGCCAGCGATTCCACCGATATCGGCCAGTAACAAAGTCGAGGGTTCCATGGTCGGGCCACGCCGCTCATTTCGGCTGGCGATAGGGATCCGCGCTGCGCTTCTGCAGGGCGGCATTCACGTCAGCGATTGCCTTTTCCGCACCGGTCGCCGTTTCGTCGAAGAATTGTTGGCCGGCTTCGACGTTCCACGATTCAAGCGTAAACGACTTGGCCAGCCCTTCCTGTTGCATGCGCTGGTTGGTGTCATAGGCCAGCAGCATCCCGCGTAATACGGAGATCTCGACGTCGCCGGTGGGAAGCTTGGAATTGCCTTGATCGCGGATCAGCGGGGCAAAGGCGACTTGCTTTGCGCCCAGCCGGGCTGCTTCCCGCAAGCCAACCTTGCCGACGCGCTCCATGACTTCCAGCGAAAGGCTCTCTTCCGATCCAAGGCCGATGAGGAGCAGTGACCTGGCCTTGATCGAACCCGATGGCGGAATGATTAGAACTGTTTCCAACTCGTCGCCGACAAATTCGCCCCGTTCGCGCAGCGAGGCGATCACGCCGCCCAGCTCTTTGTCCAGCTCCACCGGCGCGCCGCTCATTCGTTTGGCCCCCTCGGGCGTGTATTTGAAATAGCAGACGATTTGCAACGGGACATCCGCCGTGTAGGGTCCTTCCATTCGCACGCGGACCTTCACCCGGTTCGGCGCATCAAATGCTTGCTCCTTGACGTCCGCGGCAATCGCTTGAGAGCCAACCCATACGAGCGCCAAAAATAGGAGCGCCCGCGCCCATGCGATCGATGATGTTCATCGAGAATCCTCCATCTGCGGGAATTGAGATCATCCGTCAAAAAGCAAAACAACCACAGCCGAGGCCCCAAAGCGGCTCAATGCTCGGCGGTCTTTGGCGTTCGCCGAGTCGATGCAAAAGGGAGTGCAGTTTGTTTGGTTTCACGTGAGCTTTGGAAATTGATTCGGCTCTTGGGTGCAGCTGGAAGTAGCCGCCATACGGCTCGACGGGCGACCACGCAGGTAGAACGGGAAGCGGCGGTGGGGCGAGCGACGCAAATCCTCCGGTCGCGTGTACAATTCCACCGCCGACCAGCGTGAGCACTGATTCAATCCCCTTGATTTCCTCTTCCGGCACGGAGAAGTAGTCTGCCGACAGCACGGCGAGATCGGCTAGTTGGCCGGGACCGATTACACCCTTCTTCTCCTCCTCGCCGGAAAACCAGGCACTCCCGAGAGTATAACGACGCAGCGCCTCCGAACGATCGAGCCGGTTCGAATTCGGGATACAATCTCGCGCCGCCGACGGTCTTGCCCGCGACCATCCAATAGAGCGACACCCACGGATTGTAACTGGCGACGCGAGTTGCGTCGGTGCCCGCGCCGACCGGGATGCCCATCTGCAACATTCGGCGCAATCGGCGGCGTTTGCTCCGCGGCCTGAGCGCCGTAGCGATTGATGAAGTATTCACCCTGATAGGCCATCCGATGCTGGATGGCGATGCCGCCGCCCAGCGCTTTGATCCGCTCCAGGTTGCGCTCGCGTGACGGTTTCGGCATGGTCGAAGAACCACCGCAGCCCTGCCAAGGGGACTTCTCTGTTCACCGCCTCGAAGACATCGAGAAAGCGGCTGATCGACTCGTCGTAGGTCGCATGCAGCCGGAACGGCCAGCGATTTTCGGCCAGCAGCCGCACCACGCGAGTCAACTCGCCCTCCAGCGACGGCGGCAGATCCGGGCGCGGCTCGAGAAAATCCTCGAAATCGGCTGCCGAGAAAGTCAGCATTTCGCCGGCGCCGTTCATGCGGTAGAAATCGCTTCCCTCGCCAGGCCTGCTCATCGTGACCCACTTCGCGAAGTCGTCGTACTCTTGCTTCGGCCGTTGGGTGAACAGGTTGTAGGCGATGCGGACCGTCATCTCGCCGCGGCGATGCAGTTCTTCGATGATCTTGTAGTCATCGGGATAGTTCTGGAAGCCGCCGCCGGCGTCGATCGCGCTGGTCACGCCGAGGCGGTTCAGCTCGCGCATGAAGTGCCGCGTCGAGTTCGCCTGGTATTCCGATGGAAGCTTCGGTCCCTTCGCCAGCGTGGCGTAGAGGATGCCCGCATTCGGCCGGGCGATCAGCATGCCGGTCGGGTTGCCCTGCCTGTCCCGCTGAATCTCGCCGCCCGGCGGGTCGGGAGTGTCTCGCGTGTAACCGACGGCGCGCAGGGCCGCCCGATTCAGAATCGCCCGATCGTAGAGGTGGAGGACGAACACCGGCGTGTCGGCGCGACGGCGTTGATTTCGTCGAGCGTCGGCATTCGCCGCTCGGCGAATTGAAACTCGGTCCAGCCGCCGACCACTCGCACCCACTGCGGCGGCGGAGTGCGCGCGGCCTGCTGCTTCAGCATGCGCAGAGCGTCGGCCAGCGACGGGACGCCGTCCCAGCGAAGCTCCAGGTTGTAGTTGAGGCCGCCGCGGATCAGGTGCATGTGCGAGTCGTTCAGGCCCGGAATGACGGTTCGACCCTTGGCGTCGATCACCCGCGTCGCCGGCCCACGCTGACGGAACACTTCATCGCTGGCACCGGCGGCAAGGATCTTGCTCGCCCTCGATCGCGACCGCTTCGACGAACGACGGCATGCGATTCGTCGCGATCTTCGCGTTGTGCAGAATAATGTCGGCAGGCACGGAAAGCCTCCTTCGCGATGCGAAAACTGCTACTTATGCTTCGCCGCATCCGTGGGGACGACATACTCCGGAAACCTCGTCGCCGGAGCGCCATGGACCATCGTGTAGGCATACTCCACGCCGACGCCGTAGGCCCCGCAATGGGTCTTCACGATGTCCATGACCGCGTCGTAGGTATCTTGCTCGGCCCAATCTCGCTGCCATTCGAGCATCACCGAAAGCGCCGTGCACGGGCTTCGCACCCGCCTGAATCACGCGCTTCATCGCGTTGTCGTGTGCAAGCTGGCTGATGTCGCCGCAACAGTCCTCGACGACATAGATCTCGTAGCCGTCGTGAATCGCCTGAATCGTCGGCAGGGCGACGCAAGTCTCCGTCCACAGGCCGGCCAGGACGATCTTCTTCCTGCCGCTGGCTTCTGACCGCGGCAACGAATTTCTCGTCGTCCCACGAGTTCATCGTCGTGCGTTCGATGGGCTGCTGGTTCGGAAAGACCGCCTGGATCTGCGGCCACATGTTGCCGCTGAAGCTCTTCGTTTCGACGGTGCTGAGAATAACCGGAACGTCGAACACTCGCGCGGCTTTCGAGAGCGCGACGTTGTTGTTGATGATCATTTGGCGGTCGAAGTTGGCGACGCCGAAGAGCATTTGCGGCTGAAGATCGATGAGGGTGACGACGCAGTTTTCGGGCGTCAGCAGCCCTTTTTCGCTGCGCTTGGCGCGACCATTCACTCCTGGCATGACGTTCCCCCTTCTTTAGAATAACTGATTTTGCTCCACAATTTCGGCTGGAGCTTCGCACCGTTGAGGCACATTCCGGCACGGTAACTAATTTTTCTCGGGCCGGAAAGTGCCCGCCGTCGCTTTTCTAAGCGTCGGCCGCGGTCACCTTCGACAAGGCGGCGGACGCCGCCGAGTTGACGGCTGCCGTCTTTGTGGGCTAAGATGTCGGTTAGACGCCCGCGAGCAATTGTTTGTGGAGACAAAGATGCTTCCGCCCGACGAAGCAGGCACGACGGCGGCCGTCCAACAATATCTGGGCGCGTTAGCCGGGGCGCACGCCGATTCCCCCGCGGATCCCATCATCCGCGCCTTGTTGGCCCGCGCGGTCGGCCGGCTGCACATGCTCTGCACGACGCTGCTCCATCAGAGCTACCCGCGATTGACTCAGGCGCCGCTCAATTTACAGGCGGAAGAGCTTCTCGGAGCTGTCGTGGAACGGTTGCTCAAGGCGTTGGAGAAAGTTCGGCCACGCGATGTCCGGCAGTTCTTCGCTCTGGCCAACCAACACATGCGGTGGGAGTTGAACGACCTGGCCCGCCGCTTAGATAAGAGGGCGCCCGACGTGGAATTGCTCGATTCGTTCGCGGTCGCACCGGAGAGCAACGGCTCGGAACTTAGCCAAAACGCCCACAAAATGTTGAAGGCCATCGAGGATCTTCCCGAAATCGAGCGAGAAGTGTTTAGCCTGGTTCGCATTCAGGGAATGTCGCAGACCGAGGCGGCGGAGGTCATGGAAGTCTCGTCGAAAACGATTCAGCGGCGTCTGAATCGCAGTCTGGTTCTCTTGTCCGAGATGCTGTCGGATCAGCAGCCTGACGAGCAATGAGTCGAGAGGCAACCCGAAGTTCGCCGTTCGGCGGGTCGCGGCGTCGCAAGGCGGAAAGACGAGACTGCCCAGAATCGAATCATGACCGACGAATGGCGCATCCGAGAGCTGCTTGAACACATCTTGGAATCGCACTGCGCTCCGGAAGACGCTTGCGCGGAATGCCCTGAACTTTTGCCGAAGGTCCGCCAACGATTGGCACGGCTTCGTCGCGTCGAACATCGGATCAACGAGCTGTTCCCCTCCTCCAATCCGGCGGACGGAAACGATGGCCGGACCGCGCAGGCACTCTCCGCCAAATTACCGCAAATCGAAGGCTATCACGTCGAGGGCGTTCTCGGCCGGGGCGGCATGGGCGTCGTCTACATCGCCCGACATCTCAAGCTGAATCGAATCGTCGCCTTGAAGATGCTGCTAGCCGGACCCAACGCCAGCCCGCAGGAAGTGGCGCGATTCGTGCGCGAGTCGCGGGCCGTTGCCGAATTGCAGCATCCGCACATCGTGCAGGTTCACGACGTGGGCGACATCGAGGGACGGCCCTATTTTACGATGGAGTTCGTCGACGGAGGAAGCCTTGCGCAAGAACTGGCCGGCGCTCCGCAGCCGGCTCGTCGCGCGGCGGAGTTGGTGGCCACGTTAGCCGGTGGCGTGCATTTGGCCCACACCAAAGGGATCATTCACCGCGATCTTAAGCCGGCGAATATCCTTCTCTCCGGCGATGGAACACCCAAAATCGCCGACTTCGGACTCGCGCGGCACGTCGATGGCGATTCGGGGCTTACGATCAGTGGTGCGCGGGTGGGAACTCCCAGCTACATGGCTCCCGAGCAAGCGCTCGGGCGCAGGATTCCGTCGGACCGTCGGTCGACATCTACGCGCTGGGCGCGATTCTCTATGAAATGCTGACCGGCCGGCCGCCATTCCGGGCCGATACCGCGAGAGAGACGGAGCGTCAGGTCATTTCCGTCGATCCCGCGCCGCCGTCGCGATTGAATGCGAACGTGCCGCGCGACCTCGAGACGATTTGCCTCAAGTGCCTGCAAAAGGATCCTTCCCGGCGATATGCGAGCGCCGCGGAATTGGCCGATGATCTCCAGCGGTTTCTCAGGGGTCAACCAGTTCGCGCGCGGCCGGTCGGATGGCCGGAGCGCGTTTGGCGCTGGGGAAAGCGCAATCGGGGCGTGGCCGCCGCATTGTCGGGTGTCGTCCTACTGGCGGTGCTAATCGTTGTGGGGTCGGTCTGGGCAGCCGCGTACTTTCGTCGGTTGGAAGGCGAGCATCGAATACTGGCGCAGGAGAAAAGTGAACTCGCGGACCAAAAAGGGCGGTTGGCTATCGAAGCGGATCATGAGCGAGCAAAGGCCGTGTCGGCCGAGAAACGAGAGGCAGGGTTGCGCCGAAAGTCTGACGTGCAAGGCAAAGAGCTCCGCCGGAATTTGTATCTGACGGAAATGAATCTTGCGCGACAGGCAGCGCTCGTTCCGAGCGGGCTGGGTCGCGTCAGCCAACTGCTCGCGCATTGGGATGATGAAGGTCCGGATCTGCGCAATTGGGAATGGTTTTACCTCAGCGGTCTGTGCCACCGCAGTTTGCTGACTCGGATGACCCATGCCCAAGGCGTCGAGTGCGTTGCTTGGAGTCCGGATGGCACGCGGCTGGCATCCGCGAGCGCGGATCGGACAATTTGCATTTGGGATGCTTCCGAGGAACGGCCCCTTCTGAGACTGAAAGGCCATGATCGCGACGTGTTTTCGGTCGCCTGGAGTCCCGACGGGCGACGTCTTGCCTCGGCGAGTTGGGATAAAACAGTCCGAGTGTGGGATGCCATTGTCGGAACCGAGCTTTTCATGTTCAAGGGACATACCGAGGAAGTCTATGCAGTAGCCTGGAGTCCCGATGGAAACACGATCGCTTCGGCGGGACATGACAAGACCATCCAGATCTGGGATGCGTCGAATGGAGCAAGCCGCAATGTCCTGCGCGGGCATGAGGAGACGGTGAGTGGTTTGGCTTGGAGCCCAGACAGCCGGCGACTGGCCTCTGCCGCACAGGATGCGACTGTCCGCGTGTGGGACGTTGCCTCCGGCAAGACGACGCACGAACTAATCGGCCACGGCAATTGGGTCAATCATGTGGCCTGGAGCCCAGATGGGTCTCGGTTGGCATCCGCGAGCAATGATCAGACGCTGCGAATCTGGGATCCCGACGCGGGCAAAGAATTGCTTGTATTGCGTGGGCATGTGCAGGGAGTCTCTTCGGTCGCTTGGAGCCCGGATAGCGCCCGACTAGTGTCTGGCAGCGACGACCAAACCGTAAAGGTCTGGTCGGCATCGACTGGCACGGAATCTTTCAGCCTCCGCGGTCATAGTGCCCCTCTCACCACCGTCGCCTGGAGCCCGGTCGGAAATCGACTCGCATCGGCGGGCTACGACAGGGAGATCAAAATCTGGGACGCAGCCACCGGCCCGGAGACCCCAATCCTGACGGGCCACGAGAATCCCGTCGAAACCCTGGCCTGGCACCCACGAGATTCGGCCCTCTGCGCCTCGGCCGACACCTCTGGCAACGTCAAAATTTGGGATACGTCGCGGCATGTCGCGCTCAAGACATTTCGGGGAGATCAGCAACTCGTGGATTCGGTGGCCTGGCATCCCGACGGGACTCGGTTGGCCGCGGCCAGCGGGGATGGCGTGATTCGCATTTGGGACGTTGCTTCCGGGCAGGATCCGGACGTTCTGAAGGCTCACCAGGGAGCCGTCCTCTCGGTGGCCTGGAGCCCGGACGGACAGTGGCTCGCGTCCGGCGGTTTCGATAGGACGATCCGCATTTGGGATGCGACTACCAAAAAAGTCTTGCGCGTCATTGGCAATCTTCCGGACCATGTCTACACGGTGGCCTGGAGCCCGGACGGTCGGCGATTGGCCGGCGCCACAGGAAACCGAACAGTCCTGATCTGGGACGTTGCCACGGGAAACGAAGTTCTCACGTACCGAGGACATACCTCGCAAGTCATCACTGTCGCCTGGAGTCCGAATGGCTCGACAATTGCATCGGCCGGCTTTGATCAGACGGTGCAATTGTGGAACCCAACGACGGGCAAGACAACCAAAATTCTTCATGGACATTTGACCCACGTAGCTCAGGTAATTTGGAGTCCGGATGGCACGCGGCTGGCCTCAGCAGGCAGAGACGGCGAGGTAAAGGTCTGGGACGTTGAATCGGGCAAAGAAGCCATGACGCTGGGAAGCCACAAGAGCCAGGTGAACGCGGTGGCCTGGAGCCCAGACGGAATGGTTCTCGCCTCCGCCGGAGAAGACCATCAAATTCACATCCACGATGCGACGGCCGGATACGTCGCGGCACGCGCCCCTCAATTGCTGCCGGCAATTGATCGCCGTCTGGCTGCCGACCCTTCGCAGTCCGCCGACTGGCGAATTCGCGCCGAGATCGATGTCCGAAAACGTGACTGGGGCCAGGCACAAATCGATTTGCACGAGTATTTCCTGCGAAAGCCACACCCCTCCTGGTTCATACCTGACTGCCTCGTTGCGGCCCCCTACCCGGAAGACTTGCGTGTGCGCTGTCCTCCCGAGGATGTCGATTTCTTCCGCAACTCAGCGCGCGATGCCGACGATGCCGCCCTCCCTCGCGAGTGAAATGGCAGACGTTGCCCTACAACGCTGAAGACATCATCGATTTCGGCGCCCTCACGGAACACGCGGAGCACGTCTCGGCATACGCCCTGTTTCCGGTCTTCTCGCTCAACGACCAGCGAGTCGCGATCTTGCTGGGATCGGATGATCAGGCGGTAATGTGGCTTAATGGCGAACGACTCTATGAATCCATGCAATCCCACGCGGCCGTTCCCGACAAAGATGCCGTTCTGGTCACGTTGAAGACCGGCTGGAATACGTTGCTTGTCCGAGTCGCGAATGAAACCGGAGACCATGAACTTTACTTGCGGCTGTCCGAATCGGCAGTTGATTTAGCGCGGAGCCGCGCGGGAGCCAAATAATGGCGATAATGGCGACACCGACAATGTCCGCTTCAAACGCTTAGTTGAGTATCTGCAAACACATTCGCGATTCATGGGAATCGTTGATCGCGGAGCACTGTGCTGTCGGGTCCAAACTGCTTTGACGCAGCCGGAGAACGTCCAATGCGAAACGAGTCATTGAACTACCAGGCCGATGGCCTCGAGATGCGAAGCCAGCTCTTCTTCGAGCCGGCGCCGGGCCCACGCGCCGGCGTGTTGGTGTTTCCCGACGCTCTCGGCCTCGGCGACCATGCGATCGCGCGTGCGAAGCGGCTGGCTGAACTCGGCTACGTGGCGCTTGCCTGCGACCTGCATGGCGAGGGCCGGATCGTGGACGACCTGCAGGAAGCGCTGGACTTGCTCGAACCCCTGTTTACCGATCCCTCGCGCACTCGCGCCCGCGCATCCGGAGCGCTGCAGGCGCTTACCGCGCGGCCCGAAGTCGATGTGGCGCGCGTCGCTGCGATCGGCTTCTGCTTCCCGATGCCGCTAGAACTCGCGCGCTCAGGAGCGGACCTCAAAGCGGTGGTCGGCTTCCACACCCTGTTATCAACCAACGCACCCCGGAACGACGCTCGCGCCATCAAGGCTCGCGTCCTGGTCTGCATCGGTGCCGACGACCCGTTTATCCCTTCGGACCAGCGCGCCGTCTTTGAATCCGAGATGCGCAACGCCGGAGTGGACTGGCAGATGCACCTGTATGGCCGGACGGTGCATAGCTTCACGAACCCGCAAGCCGCGAAGCGCAACAGGCCGGACGCGATCCGCTACAGCCCCAAGGCCGACGCGCGGTCCTGGGCGTCGCTGCGCGAACTGTTCTCGGAAACACTCGGGCAATCCGTCGAGGTCTGACCTATGTGTCCATCGCAAACGCTTAGTTATGCGACGGTGAGCATGTTCGGTCTTTGTGTGATTCGATGCACCTTAATATTCAGGAGCTGACGATGACTTCGAATCTGCCGACCTCAAAGCCGCCCGTCGTAATCGCCCCGCCGTTCACGTTCGAGACGGCCACGCTCAAGGTCCGTATGGCCGAGGATGGATGGAACTCGCGCGATCCGGATCGTGTTTCCCTCGCCTACACCGAAGACTCCGCATGGCGAAATCGGAGCGAGTTTATCGTCGGCCGCGACCAGATTCGCAAATTCCTCACCGGCAAGTGGGCGCACGAACTCGACTATCGGCTCGTGAAAGCTCTTTGGGCATTCACCGACAACCACATTGGCGTGCGATTCCAGTATGAGTGGCACGATTCCGCCGGTCGCTGGACCCGCAGCTATGGCAATGAACTTTGGGAGTTCGACGAACGCGGCATCATGCGGCGGCGAGAAGCCAGCATCAACGACATTCCGATTCTCGAAACCGAGCGCAAGTTTCTCTGGCCCGCTCCTGGTCCTCGACCGGCGGACCACCCCGGAATTCCCGACGTTAAGTAACCTTTGACTTTTTACTTACCGCTTCATGGAGACTCGATCATGATCCGCGCGACGAAATGCGACTTGCTCCTCCCGTGGTTCGCGGCCGCCGTCTTGTTGGTAGGCCTGGCGAGCTCAGTCTCGGCTCAACAATCCGTCAAAGTCTTCTACAAAACCGAAAAGGTCGGCGACCTGGACATTTTCTACCGCGAAGCCGGGCCGAAAGACGCTCCGGCGATATTGCTGCTTCACGGCTTTCCGACCAGCTCGCAAATGTTTCGCAACTTGATTCCGGCGCTGGGAGACAAATACCATGTGGTCGCGCCGGATTATCCCGGTTACGGAAATAGCTCGATGCCGGCGCACGACAAATTCAAATACACGTTCGACAACCTGGCCGGCGTGATCGACGAGTTCACCGAAAAACTCGGGCTGACCAAGTACGCGATCTATGTGCAAGACTACGGTGCGCCAGTCGGCTATCGACTGGCGGTCAAGCATCCCGAGCGAATCACGGCCATCGTCGTGCAGAACGGCAACGCCTACGACGAGGGACTGGCAAGCGCCTTCTGGAACCCGATCAAGGCCTACTGGAAGAATCCGAATAGCCAGGAGAAACGCGATGCTCTGCGAGTGGCTCTGACCTACGAAACGACCAAGTGGCAATACACCCACGGAGTGCCCAACCCCGAGCTCGTCAGCCCCGACGGGGCCGCTCACGACCAGTTCCTGCTCGACCGCAAGGGGAACGACGAAATTCAACTCGATCTGTTGCTCAGCTACGGCAGCAATCCGCCGCTCTATCCGAGTTGGCAGGAATACTTCCGGAAGTACCAGCCGCCGATGTTGATCGTGTGGGGAAAGAATGATCAAATATTTCCGGCCGCCGGCGCGGAGCCGTATAAGCGCGATCTGAAGACACTGGAATACCATCTTCTCGACGCCGGCCACTTCGCCCTGGAAACGAACGGCGACGAGATTGCGACACTGATGCGAGAATTCCTCGGCAAGCATGTGTCCAACAAGTAACATCCGTCGCGACCATTCACCCCTGATCTTGCGCCTTGACATGCGGGAGGTTTTCATGAGCGACCGGTTCAAAGGTAAATTCGTTCTCGTGACCGGTGGCAACAGCGGCATCGGCCTCTCCACGGCCACGCAGTTCGTCGCCGAGGGAGCAACGGTTTTCATCACCGGCCGGTGCGCCGACTACCTCGACCGCGCCGTCGGCGAAATCGGCAAGAACGTCGTCGGAATCCAGGGTGATATTTCGAAGGAGGTTGATCTCGATCGATTGTTCGCGCAAATCCAGCGGACCGCCGGAAGACTAGATGTCGTCGTCGCCAACGCGGGATCGGGCGAGTTTGTTCCGCTTGGTTTGTACACGGAAAAACACTTCGACGCGACGTTTACCGTCAACGTGAAGGGGACCGTGTTCACCGTTCAGAAGGCGCTCCCCTTGATGCCCGACGGCGCGTCGGTGGTGGTCATTGGCTCCATCGCAAGCGTGCAAGGTATGTCCGCGTTTGGAGTCTATGCGGCAACCAAAGCGGCGCTGCGGTCGTTTGTCCGCACCTGGTCCGTGGACCTGAAGGCGAGAGGAATTCGCTTCAACATTGTCAGCCCCGGTTACGTTCCGACGCCCGCATACGACGCGCTCGGCATCACTGCTGAATCGCTGCAGCCGATCATACCGCGCATTCCGCTCGGTCGGCTTGGAACGACGCAGGACATAGCAAACGCTGTGGCGTTCTTCGCTTCGCAAGACAGCAGCTATATCACCGCGTCCGAGCTTTTCGTGGACGGTGGCGTGACGCAGGTGTGATTAGACATGCGATTGGCCGTAGCTCGACAGAAGAATTCGGAGGTTTCAACGATGCGAAAGTCCCCCAGCGACATTGCCTTCACCCCCGCGGTGAAAGCGATCCAGGAGCGGAAAAACTCTCGGAAGAGCTACGCGCGGATGGAACAAGCCGAAGGATGGCAGACGGCCGTCACCCCGGAACTGGTTGACTTCCTCGCGGATCTCGACATGTTTTACTTCGGCACCGCGAACGCCAAAGGCCAACCATACATCCAATACCGTGGCGGCCCTCCCGGCTTCCTCAAAATGCTCGATGACCACACCCTGGGATTCGCCGATTTCGGCGGCAACCGCCAGTACGTCACCCTTGGCAACCTGTCCGAGAATCCGCAGGCGTTCCTCTTCCTGATGGACTATGCAAATGGCCGGCGCGTGAAAGTGTGGGGCACTGCCCGGGTAGTCGAAGGGGATGCGGTGCTCGAAGCGCGACTCCGCGACCGGACGTACCCAGGAAAAGTCGAACGGGCGATCCTTTTCACGGTGGAGGCGTGGGACGTGAACTGCTCGCAACACATCCACCAACGGTTTTCGAAACGGCAGATCGCCCCGGTGATCGAGAAGCTTCAGGACCGAATCGCCGACCTGGAATCGGAAGCCAAACGCTTGCGGGCGAATTTTTCCGTCAACAAATGAGAATTAACGAGGAGCATCGTCATGCGGTTCAACAAGAGCGACACGGCGCTGGTCGTCATCGACCCACAGAACGACGTCCTGAGCGAGAAGGGCGTGTCATGGCCACTGGTCGGCGATAGCGTCAAAGAGAACAACACCGTCGAAAATCTCGCCCACCTCTTCATGGCCGCGAAGCAGCACGACTTCGGGGTCTTCATCTCGCCCCACTTCCTGTATCCCTACGACCAGGAGTGGCAGTTTGGTGGGGCCGTCGAAAAAATGATGCTGGAAAGCAAGGAGTTTTTTCGCCCTGATCCGCTTGCCCTCAACGGATTTGCCGGCTCCGGAGCGGATTGGCTGGATCGGTATAAGCCCTTCATCGACGACGGCAAGACGGTCGTGGTCAGTCCTCATAAAGTGTGGGGTCCGCAAACAAACGACCTCGTCCTGCAGCTCCGCAAGCGGCGCATCAATAAAATCATTCTGGCGGGAATGCTGGCAAACCTCTGCGTCGAGAGCCATCTGCGCGAATTGTTGGAGCAAGGTTTCGAGGTCGCCGTGGTGAAGGACGCCACCGCTGGTCCCCGGCATCCCGACATCGGCGACGGCTATAAGGCGGCGATCGTCAATTACGGTTTTCTGGCGAACGCGGTCATGTCCACGAATGACGCTGTGAAGGCCATAAGTTAACTCGGCTGTCTTCGGGGCACTCTCACGGCGCAACGTGGCAAGAACGCACAGGCTGACGCTGCAAAACGCAATGCGAGGAAAGGGCATGCATTATGACGATTGAGCACTATCACAATCTCGTGATCGGCAGCGGAGAAGCGGGAAAATATCTCGCCTGGAACTTGGCGAAAATGGGTCAGAAAACCGCCGTCGTCGAGCGATCGATGATCGGCGGTTCTTGTCCGAACATCGCCTGCCTGCCAAGCAAGAATGTCATCTACAGCGCCAAAGCCGTTTCGCTCGTCGATCCGACCACTGGCCTTGGCGTGGTGACCGGATCACTGAAGGTCGATATGGCCGGCGTCGCTCGTCGCAAACGCCAGATGGTCGACGGTCTGATCGAGTTGCACCTCGCCAATTTCAAGGCCAGCGGCGCGGAGTTGGTCATGGGCGAAGCGCGATTCACGGAGCCGAAAACAGTGCAGGTGACGCTGAATGCCGACAATGCCCGCCTGTTGCGCGGCGATCGTGTGTTCCTGTGCGTCGGCTCACGGGCCAGTATTCCGGACGTGCCCGGACTCGCCGAAACCGGGCCGATGACACACGTCGAAGCGCTCAACCTGGAACGCCTGCCCGACCATCTCGTTGTCCTCGGCGGCGGCTACGTCGGTCTGGAGTTCGCTCAGGCCATGCGCCGCTTCGGAAGCCGGGTCACGATCATTCAGCGCGGCCATCAACTCCTCGATCGCGAAGATCCCGACGTGTCGGACGCTCTCCTGGAACTGATGAGGGACGAAGGCATCGAGGTCATGCTGCAAGCGGAGGTGTTGAACGTCGCGGGCCGTTCGGGCAGCAACGTGACGCTCAAGGTGCGTTCGGAAACGAGTGAGACAACCCTCGAAGCCTCCGACATCCTGGTGGCGGCGGGCCGAACCCCCAACACCGACCGGCTAGACGTGGCCCGTGCGGGCGTCGAACTGGACTCGCGAGGCTACATCCGCGTCAACGAGAAGCTCCAAACTAGCGCCGCTGATGTCTGGGCGATGGGCGACTGCGCCGGAAGTCCGCAGTTCACGCACGTCGGCTACGACGACTTTCGGATCGTCCTGAGCAACCTCGCCGGCGGCAATCGCACTACGCGCGGTCGCCTAATTCCCTATTGCCTGTTCACCGATCCGGAGTTGGCCCATGTCGGCATGAGTGAATCCGAGGCCAAGGCTAGGAATGCGCCCTACCGAGTCGCAAAGATCTCCATGTCGCTCGTGATGCGAATGCGAACGCTTTCGGAGACTCGCGGCTTCATGAAAGCATTGATCGGCGCCGACGATCGCATCCTGGGTTTCACCGCGTTCGGCGCGGAAGCGAGCGAGCTAATGGCTGTCGTCCAGACGGCGATGCTCGGCGACACGCCATATACTACGCTGCGCGACGCGATATTTACGCACCCGACTGCATCCGAGGGATTGGTTGTTCTGTTCACGAGTGGAATGTTGAATGCCGTTCGACCCTGAACTCTTCCGATCCCCCGACTGAAACGACCGTGATTGCAGTTTTAACTAGTATTGAAGGAGTCGAAACGATGAACACGATTACGACGAAAGACGGCACGAAGATCTATTGCAAGGACTGGGGCAGCGGACAGCCGGTTGTCTTCAGCCACGGTTGGCCGCTGAGCGCCGACGCGTTCGAAGATCAGATGTTCTTTCTGGCGTCCCGCGGATACCGTTGCATCGCACATGATCGGCGCGGCCACGGCCGTTCGAGCCAATCCTGGAGTGGCAACGACATGGATACCTACGCCGATGATCTCGCGGTGTTGGTCGAAAAGCTCGATCTAAAGAACGCAATTCACGTCGGACACTCCACCGGCGGCGGAGAGGTCGCCCGATATATCGGCCGTCACGGCACCAAGCGTGTCGCCAAAGCGGTGTTGATCGGCGCCGTGCCGCCGCTGATGCTCAAGACGCCGGATAATCCGGGCGGCCTTCCGATCGACGCGTTCGATCAGCTTCGCTCAGCCGTCGTCGCCGACCGCTCGAAGTTCTGGAAAGATCTGAGCATGCCGTTTTATGGTTACAACAGGCCAGGCGCGAAGATTTCGGAAGGCGTTCGCGAGTCGTTCTGGCTTCAAGGCATGATGGCCGGCTTTCCTGCTTCCTTTTTTTGCATCAAGGCATTTTCAGAAACAGAATTCACTGAAGACCTCAAGAAATTCGACGTGCCCACGCTGATTCTTCATGGCGACGACGACCAGATCGTGCCGATCGGCGCTTCGGCGCTGCTGACCGCGAAGATCGTCAAGGGCTCGAAGTTGAAAGTCATTCCCGGCGCACCGCATGGCATGTGCACCACGTTGAAGGACCAGGTGAACGAGGAGCTGATCACGTTTCTACGGGGGTAGCCCGGAGAGGCGCAAAATCATTTTCGATCCAGTCCCGCGGATCGATGGAATCGACTCGACAGGCGACTCGTTGACCGCAGTTCGGTCGGAAGTCTATTTGCTGGGCGGCGGCCCGCCGCGGCGGAATGATGCCCTTGGTCCGAGTTCAGGGTACTTCGGCGAAGCGCCGCTTCCCGGCCGCCTTGACCAACGCCCGCCGTAGCGGATGCTCACTTTCGGATGGTCAAGCAAGTCGCGGCCGGCCGTGTCCGTGGCACGCGTCGGTTGGCTCGACCGAAGTTGCGAAACTACGCCGGTCCGGGCGGACGACGCGCGCTACTTATCCATCACCCAGGGAGCGATGACGGGGCCAAGGTGATAACCGCGAATTGGGCAACCGATGCTCCGGGCGGCAACAGGCCGTAGAAATATCGCATCGACTGAAGATAGCAATTCGCTCGCAGCCCACCGCCCTACGAACAGCGTGAGCGTACGCTGGAATCATTTGGCCGCCCTGCGCCCTTAGCGACTCGTCTTGTGTCGGCGCCATGAAGTCAGTTGCGCGGCGCAAGATCGCTTTCGCGGCGGCAACACTGGATCGCCCAATGCACGTGCCGCATTAGTGTGTCGCCTTCCAAGGTGCGAACACAATCCAAATCGCGCATCGGTACGCCCGAATCCAGCACGACCTCCACCATTTCATCATAGTTCAATCGGGCGACCTGCGAAAAGCTAAGGGCTGCGATTTGGGCCTTGGTCCAGTGCTTTTCGTGGACGATGGAAGCCACAACGCCTCACTGATCGTTGTGTGCCACGCTATTCAGGTCAAAGATAAGCACGCAAAATTAGCGGACCGTCAAAGGACCGACCATCTCAGCAAAGGTTGTGCCGGAGACCAATCGGGCTCCCCTTCGCTGATTTTCGCGGAGTTTCCCGTCTCTGCTGCATGAACGCCAGGCACGGCTGCCCAGAATTGGAGCGACGTTGTTCATCGATGTCCGATGAAGTCACCCAGGGCTCCGGCCAGCCCGCGAACGATGCAACGACTTCATGACGGGCTTGGGGACACTCGCCCGCCCATCGCCATCTGCGGTCTATCGGAGAGATTCGATCGTTCCGAGATTCGGACCGTTGCACGCGGTTGGCTCGACCGAATTTGCAAGACCACGCCGGTGCGGGCGGACCGGAGCGTCCAAAGGGAAGGCGGCTTATACCACTGTCGGGAGTCGAACTTTCCGGGGACTTGGATGACATAGTGTCGGAAAGGTACATTGAATCGATTCGGGTCGGAATGACGTTGGATGAAGTCCAAGAGGTTCTCGCCCAGCAAAACCGCAAATTAGAACCGTATATCAAGGACGTGCAAGAAGGACAAAGATCTGAAAAAAAGGACGGCGAACGCAATGTCGCCCTTTTCCAATTGGAAAAAGGAAACTTGCCGCCGAAGGGCGAAGTATGGTTCTCGATGGGTGGAAATGGACATCACAGCGTTTCCCTCAGAATGCGAAGGCAAGGTCGTGGAGAAGGTCGTGAATTGGAACACTCTGCAAAAATCACGGCAACACAACGCACCATAAGCCCGCCGCAGTTTGGACTTTAAGCTTCGCCAGTATAGGCATAACGACCGATGTCAATAAATACCGTTGACTCAAACCTCGTGGAAGTTGTGTGCTCGGGATCGCCACATGAGATGGGCTTCGCGCAAGGAGTGGCCTTACGGAATAAGATTCTCGCCGCCTACGACGATCTGCAGAAATTGGAGGCGTTTCGCCTGCAACAGCCCCGCTGGTTGCCCTATTCGATTTACCGCTGGATCGCTGAACAAAAAGCCTCGCGGTATCTCTCGGAGCCTCTATCTCACGACTGTCCAGCGATGGGAGAGCGATTGACGGGAATTGCCGACGGCGCTGGCATCAGCCTGAAATCGATTCAGTTGTTCAATGCGCTGGAGCCTTTGTTGTCGGCCGTCGGCGGATGCACCGCCTGTCCCGGTGCCTGTTCCACAGTGGCCGTACGGGGCGCAGAACGCCGACCGATGAACCGATCATTGCGAGAAATTTTGATTATCTCCCGTTGGTTCAGCCGTATTACGTCGTTCGCGACTGTCGGCCGCGGGGCAAGCAACGGTCGTACCAGTTTACGACCGCGCCCCTGGCCGGCGCAGTCGATGGCCTGAATGAGGCCGGTTTGTGCATCACGTACAACTATGCGTTCACGAATGATGTCCCGGAGTCTCCGGCCGCGCCCATTTCGATGGCGATAGCGGAGGCTTTGGGGGAGTGCCGAACGGTGGCGGAAGCGGCGACCTGGATCGCCTTGCGGCCGCGGTTTGGAGGGGGTTTGCTAATGCTGGCCGATGCCGACGGCGACATCGCCTCGCTCGAATTATCCAGCACGCGCAGTCAGGTTCGCCGACCGGCGAGCGGAGACGACGCGATCTTTCATACGAATGCCTTCTCCGACGCGAAGATGCGCGAAGTGCAGATGCCCAACGAGTCCGTGTATACCGCCGCTGCGCCAACTCCCCTACGCGGAAAGCGGCTGCATGAATCGTCGGACGTTCGGGATCAACGGTTCAAACGACTTCTGACAGAGGCGGATGCGATCGGTGCGGACGAACTGGCAGAGTTGATGGCGGATCACGGTCCCGATAACATGCCCAGCGCGAACACGCCGTGTGTGCATAGCGAGTATTGGAACACAACGGCCTGCTTGCAGTTCTTTCCCCGCTCGCGACGCATGCGGGCTTCGTATTCTTCCGCTTGCCGGGCGCGTTATCAGGATATCTGCCTGGATTAATTCCGACCGTCGCTTCACTGCTTGGGTTGGGTAAAGAAACTGGTCATACAAGCACTCGCAACACCAGTTAATCCACGTTCCGCAAGAGTCCGAAACCTGCAAGAGTTTTGGGTGAAATTGGCCTGACGGGGCGACAGCTAGACGGCCAAGTTATGTCGCACCGTTCGGCGCGTCAGTTGGCTCGACCGCCGCAGTTTCAACAGGGGGGTATTTCCAGGCAAACGCGGCAAAATCAAGCCCTTCGGCGGGCCGAGGGTGGGCATCAATAGCAATAGGGCACCGCCGGCCAGACTGCCGAGAAGCGAGCACGTTCGCCGTGACGAGATTGTGATTCGCATGAGCGAGCCCTCCACTCCCATCATACCCGAATCAACGGAGTGAAGGCCTCTCGCTCTGGAGATTCGGCCCCGCCGGTCGAACCATGAACGACTCATCATTGGAGCGGAACCAGGTCGGCCCATCTTCCAGCCTTTCACGCGGGCTGCAGCTGCGCTCTGACGACCAACGACGCGATGCGGCGGTCAGCTTGGCCATTCAGCCCGTCACGAGCTTGGGGATGTCGTTGGGGCTGGCCACGTAGGATAATTGGATGTGAAGGCTAGCCGCAATTCGCCCTCGGTCATTCGACACTGCCCCGATTCAACCCGGGGATGCCAGCGATACGGCCGCTCCGGTAGAATGCCGCCATGGACCAGAAGCCCAACACCGCTGAACCGGGAAAGCCACGACGCCACTGGACTTCGGTCCTGTCGTACTCGGCGTTCGAGAGTTGACATCCCAACGAACCTCGATGACGAATTGCCGTCTCTCGCAAGGTGGATGTTCGGAATTTGGGTATGCCCCCCGCTCTTGATTCGAACAGGCATTTCAGATCTATGAAAACCACGATTCTGGTTTCGACTTTCATCGCCGGATTGATGTTTCCGATCTCGATCAGATCTACCGCCACGGCCGCCGACAAGATCGAATTCGCCATCGCCCTGCACGGCGGCGCGGGGATCGAACCGGAAAGACTTTCCGAGGAGACAACGAAAGAATACCACAAGTCATTGGCGAAGGCCTTGGAGGTTGGTCGGAAGATTCTTGCTGATGGCGGTACTGCGCTCGATGCGGTCGAAGAAACAATCCGCGCCTTGGAGGACGACCCGCTCTGCAACGCCGGACTTGGTGCAGTTTTCAACGCTGAAGGAAAGCACGAGCTCGATGCCTCGATCATGGACGGCAAGACTGGCGGGGCTGGCGCGGTCGGCAGCGTGACCACCGTGAAGAACCCGATCTCACTGGCCCGACTGGTCATGACCGAAACGCCCCATGTGCTCCTCGTCGGTGCCGGAGCGGAAAAGTTTGCCGACGAAATGAAAGGGAATCCGCGAATTCAACGTGTGCCGAACAGCTATTTCGATACGGAATTGCTACGCAAGGAATGGCTAGAAGCCGTCCAGCAGGAAAAACAGAAGCAGTCGCCAGCGGCGAAGAAAGATTCTTACAAGGGAACCGTGGGGTGCGTTGCTCTGGACAAACAAGGCAATTTAGCTGCCGGCACCTCTACAGGCGGTCTCACGAACAAGAAGTGGGGCCGCCTCGGGGACTCGCCGATCATCGGCGCCGGGACGTACGCCAACAACGATTCCTGCGCCGTCAGTTGCACCGGGACGGGCGAATACTTCATCAAGCATAGTGTTGCTTTTCATGTCTCGGCGCTGATCGTCTACAAGCGGCTGTCGCTGGACGAAGCCGTGCGAGAGATCGTCGGGCATATCCTCCCGCCGGACAGCGGCGGCTTGATTGCCGTCGATCGCGAAGGCCGAATTACCATGCAAATGAACACGCCCGGCATGTCACGGGCAATGACCGATTCGACCGGCCGCGTCATGATTAAATTAGGCAAGTGACCCCGAGTTAGGGTAGGCCGGGTCTACCTTCCACCCGATCACTCAAAAACCTTCCCGCTTGAGGAACGTCTTGAATCGTTCGTCGCCGCGAAGGCCGTTCCAGCGAGGATCGATCTTCACGAAAACTCTCCAGGGGGAATGTTGGGCAAATGTCTTCTCCAACCATTTGAACGCCATATCTTTTTCCCCCAGGGCGGCGTAGATCGTCGCAATGTCGTACGCCAGCGGCTTTGCGGTGGCGAGAGCCTCAAGCTCGGTCAGAAGCTCGCGCGCCTCGCGCGGCTTTCCACATCGCGCAAAGGCATAAGCACGCGCGGCGATCAAGTCGCGATTATCTTCGGTGAGACCTTGGTCATGCATCAGCTTGAACTGATCGCGCACTTCCTCGAGTTTGCCGAGTTCGACGTAGGTCGTGGCTAAATCTAAGTGCGCTTTGACGAATCCAGGGTCTAAATCGATCGCTTGCTCGAAGCTGGCGACGGCGTCGTCATACGATCCCGCGAAGTATTGAATCCGGCCGACGTTCGCGATGACGATTACCTGCGACGCACCCAATTTCGCAGCCAGCTCGATCTCGTCCTTCGCGAGATCTCGGTGTCCCTGTTGCACGAGAAACCAAGCATACCAGTGATGGGCGTCAACCGATTTCGGATCGAGCTTGATGGCCTCTTGATATTCCTCTTCAGATTTCCGCCAATCGTCGTCGTAGGCATTCATCGCGAACGCCATGGCGAGATGCGCATCCGACGATCGTGGATCCGCTTCAATCACCTGTGACGCGTTAGCTTTTGCTTTGGGGAACACCTCGTCGGGCATCTCCCAGCCGTAATCCCCTTGAAGATTGTAGGCATTTGCAAGAGCGATCCGCGCTTTCAAAAAATTCGGGTCCCTATCGAGGGCTTCCTGCAGCCGCTTGATGGCGTTTTTCGTCGGTTCTTCCCGTCGTAGGCTCAACTGGAGAACGGCCTGATCGTATAATCTTTGTGCGCCGGGAGAAATGTCCGGGACAAGCGGTTTCCAGAGAAGCCACCAGGCGGTGAGCAGCAGGACGAGGAACAAGCCGATAAGCAACGCGCGGCGATGTCGTTTTTTCCGGCGGCCCACGATTTCCAAAGCCGGCCGCTTCGCTTCCGCCGATCCGTCAACCGTTCGGCAAAATGGCTTCAGGGCTTCCGCGACTTCTCGCGGCTCTTGATACCGCCGAGCCGGGTTCTTCTCCAGCATTCGCATTAGAATTGACCAAAGCTCGGCGGGCAGACCTTCGATCCGCGGTGGCAATTCGACGGCATGCGCTTTGAGCCTTTCAAGAAGCGATCCGGACGGGAATGGCGGATGGCCAGAGATCAGTTCGTAGAGCGTGCAGCCGAGACTATATATATCCGCGCGAATCCCCGCCGAATGTGCATCCGAAGCCTGTTCCGGCGCCATGTAATCGACGCTTCCCAATACCGTCCCGGCTTGGGTCGCTTGGCCTGTTTCGCTGACAAAGTGTGCCAGACCAAAATCTAGGATCTTGATCTGATTCTCACCCGTCAGGATCAGGTTCTGAGGCTTGATGTCGCGATGCGCCAGACCGGATTCGTGGGCATGCTGCAAGCCTAAAGCTGCTTGCCTGGCGAATTCGCAAGCCTGCGGAATCGGCAGTGGTCCGCAATCGGCAAGCCGATGTGCCAAATCAATTCCTTCGACATACTCCATCACCAGAATCGAGGTTGCCTCAAGCTGTTCGGCGTCGTAGGCGGTCACGATGTTTGGATGATGGAGGCACCCAGCCGCTTTGATCTCCCGACCAAAACGCGATTGAGCCTCATCGTTGGCAAGGACGTCCGGCCGAATGACTTTCAGCGCGACGAGGCGCTGCATGATGCGATGCTCGGCAAGATAAACCGCCCCCATGCCACCGACACCGATGCGTCGAATGATCCGATATCGGGGATGGTCGGCCAGAATGGAAGGCGAAGGCTCGATCCCGATCGGAGTCGAGCTGCTCGATCTCAACAAAGTTTTCGCATTGGTGATCGGCGTAAAACAAGCTGTTGGATCCGACCTGGATGAGCCTGATTTTTCGCCAAGTTCAACAAAAGCTAGATGGACGACTTCATGATCTTCGGGAAAGCGCGTCAGATATTCATCCAGCCGCGCTTCATCATGACGAGCTGCTCGATACTCCAATTCCAACGCGAGCAGTTCGCGCAATAAGGCGGCCCGCTCGGTCCCCACGGCGCCATTCAAGTAACGTTCGATCGCAGCAGCGCTCGATTCGCGCAGGTCTTGCTCGAACTGTTCGCAAATCACGTCCAGCCGCTGGGCCGCATCAAGCGACAACTCCTCGCGCGGATCGCTCAAGGCTTTGCCATTCGGACGAGAGGCTTCGACCATCTTGTCATACCCGTTGATCGAAATGATCCCATGATTTTCGAATCAAATCGAGCCGTCGCTCGATGGTTCGCAGCCCGCATGCCAATTGGGCGGCGATCTCCGCGTTCGCATGACCTTCCAGTTTCATCCGCGCGATTTGCCGCAGGGCCGGGTCCAATTTCTCTAGCAGCCGTTCGCAATTCTCCGCCAGCATGGCCGACAGTTCGGGTGTCGGCTCCCGACTCAGAAGGGATTCGATTTCCATTTCACGCTCGGGGGCGCTGGCGGCGTGGTTTCCACCCCGTTTCTGCCGTCGCTCGTGCTTCACCAGATCCTGGGCCTTGCGAACCGTGAGCACGACCAGCAACGGCCAAAGATTATCCCGGTCGCGAAGTTTGTCGAATCGCCCCTTCGCGGCGCCGAGACAGAGGCTCTTGAAGGCACTGAGGGCCACGTCTTCCTCGTCGGCCGACCGCCGCGTCGCTACGGCCAGCTTCGTCCGGGCCAGTCCGACCAGTCGGTCGAAATAGTGCTTCCACAATCCTTGCGCGGCGGTCTCCCGGCCGTCCTTCAAATCGGCGATCCACTGAGTAATCGATGCATCGGCACTGCTTCTAGCCATCAACAAACACTCCCACTTTGGGGCGCTGCGGCATGGGCTCAATTCTAGCCTCTTACGAAACCGGAAGGCAATCGGTGGCGGGTTTTCGGCTGTTTCGTCGAGTACCCCATTGAAACGCGTCAGCCCGCAGCGGAAGCGAACGGCCCGACGCACATGTTTTGAGCCCGTGCGACTTCTTGGCCGAATCTGAAGGAGCCCAAATGGAATCAGCATCTCGATCCATGGAGACGACGTGGCTAACGATCGCCGGGATTTGCGTGTTGCTCTTTGCGCCGGTGGTGGCGCGGGCCGCGGACGCCACGGCCACCGCCAAGCTGATCTTTGTCGGCGATATCATGGTCGCTCAAGGCGAGGAAACGGGTCGCTTGATCGAGCGCGGGGAAGACCCGTTCGAGCCCTTCGCCGGCCTGTTGAAAGACGCCGATGTGGCGGTGGGCAATCTGGAATGTGTGATCGCCGAAAAGGGCGAGCCGGTCCCCAAGGCGTTTCAATTTCGGGCAAATCCGCGCTGCATCGCCATCCTCAAAAAACACTTCACGGCTCTCACGGTGGCCAACAACCATTCGGGCGATTTCGGCAAGCTGGCGCTCGTCGAACAGTGCCAGCGGTTGGAGAAGGCCGATCTGCCCTACTTCGGCGGCGGGCGAAACAAGGCTGACGCCCGCAAGCCCTGGATCGTCGAACGCCACGGCATCCGCATCGCACTACTCGGCTATTGCGAGGTGTTCTCGCGTTCGTTTCAGGCCGAGAACGATCTGCCGGGAGTGGCGTGGAGTGAGCATGAAGACGAAGTGTTGGCTGACATCAAAGCGGCTCGCGAGAATTACAAGGCCGACGTCGTGATCCCCTTCCTGCACTGGGGCGTGGAGCATGAGCCGGCCACCGAGCGGCAGAAAACGTTTGCCCGCCGAATGATCGACGCCGGGGCCGACGTGATCATTGGCGCCCACCCCCACGTCACCCAAGGCGCCGCGTATTACAAGGGCCACCTGATCGTTTATAGCCTGGGCAATTTTCTGTTCAACGGTTTCCACGAAGACGAAACTCAGACCGGCTGGGCGTTGCGCCTCACTGTGGGCCGCAACGGAATGGTCGCATGGGACACGATCGTGGCCCGGCTCGACGATCACGGCGTTCCGCACCCCCATCTCGAAATCCCCAGCCCCAGCGGCCGCGCCGGCAACAGCGAAATCGTGCAGCAAAGCCATTAGGACTCGACGTTCCGGCAAGTCGGAGGGGGAGTGCGGTGAAAATGCCAACACACGGATATTCCCTTTTGAATTGGCCCAATATGACGACCGCCACCAGGAACAGGATCGACTCCATTGACCTGCTGAAAGGTCTAGTCATGGTGATCATGGCGCTCGACCATACGCGGGACTATTTTCATGCCGCGACCCATCTCTACAGCCCAACCGACCCGATGCATACGACATGGGCCATCTATCTCACCCGATGGGTCACCCACTTTTGCGCGCCTGCATTCAGTTTTCTGGCGGGCATGTCAGCCTGCATGGTTGGCCGGAGAAAGACCACTGGCGAGCTCTCCGGCTTTCTACTGAAGCGCGGGCTATGGCTGGTGTTTATTGAATTGACCGTCGTCAACTTTGCTTGGTACTTTGATATCCATTTCAGAACGCTTTCCTTCTTGGTGATCTGGTCCTTGGGGATCAGTATGACTGTCTTGGCGGGATTGGTGCATCTGCCACAGACCGCCATTTTGATCTTTAGCTGCGTGGTGATTTTCGGCCACGATCTGCTCGACGGAGTGCATTGTGACGGAAGCTTCCTGTGGGCAGTCATCCATGATGGAGGTTCCTTTCATTTACACGGTCATCAACTGATAGTCGGCTATCCTATCGTGCCGTGGATCGCCGTGATGTCTTTGGGGTATTGTTTCGGTTCGCTCTACGATACATCCCATGACGGCGGCAAACGACGAAAGACGCTCAACACCATCGGGCTCTCCGCGATCGCGCTGTTCATCATCATTCGCGGAATAAACATCTACGGCGACACGGCGCCCTGGACGCATTACAATTCGTTATCCAGATCACTGATGTCATTTTGCGACCCCAATAAATATCCTCCGTCGCTTTCGTACCTTCTGATGACATTGGGTCCGTCGCTGATCTTTCTGGCAAATAGCGAAAAACTGAAAGGCAGGGCGGTCACTTACTTCTGCACTTTCGGCAGGGTGCCGTTCTTCTTCTATATCCTGCACATCTACCTGATCCATGTCGTCGCCATGATCTTTGCACAGCTCTCGAGTTTCGGCTGGCGGGTCATGATCTTGGACGATTGGGTATCAGACTCGGCGGCATTGAAGGGATATGGTTTCAGCCTGTGGGTCGTCTATGGGGTATGGATCGGGGTGGTCGTCTTACTATATCCCCTGTGCATGGTATTCGACGCCTATAAGAGGAGCCACAAAGAAAAATGGTGGCTTAGCTATCTGTGAGTCAGTCAACACAGTCAATTGACAAACGACACAATTCCCTGCATCGGGCGAACGTATGGCTATCAATTCGGTCGTGTGGCTGTGCAAGGCCGTTCTGATCCACAAGCGGTCATTCTTCCAAATCTTTTGACGAAGGGACGATTCCATGAACCGTTTCGCATTCTCGCTACTGACGCTGTCTCTGTCGTTTGCCCCGATTCTTTGCTGGGCTGCAGAACCGCCGCAACTCAACCCTTTTCCGCCGGCGCAACCCAGGCAATTGCCGCCGGAGATTAAACCGTTCATCAATCCGGCACCACTGGAAGCGCCGGACGAAGGCCCTGCGAAGGAAATCGAAGCCGCCGCGAAGCTGCAAGACGACCCGGCACATCAAGCCGACTTGGCCAAGCACGCCGCCGCGGCTGACCGACTGCTCGCGGCCCGGCAGGCGGCACTGGAGGAACTCAGCAGAGCCGCTATCGCCGATTATCAGGCCGGTAACGGGCCCCTCACGTCGGCGCTAGATTCAATTCAGCGGCTCGCGTCGGCCGAGCTGGACGTCAGCACGACACCTGCCCAGCGGCTTGCAGCGCGAGAGAAGTTGCTCCAATGGATGGGCAAGCTCGAAGGCCGAGTCAAGGAATTGAGCGATAACGGCAAAGCGCCGTCAACGGACTATTTATCGGTCAAGGCCGCCAGGTTGGATGCCGAAATTGCGGTGGACCGTGAGCAGTTCGGACAACCTGGCACGGTGGCGGACATCAAAGTCTTACGTGAAACGGTGAACTTTCGGGCAGAATCCTTCAACCGTATTGACGCCCTCTATATCGTGCATGCTAAAGGCGGTGAGTTCGACAAACTTGAGAAGACCGCATGCGATCTTTGCTTGGCACGGGCGAATCTCGCTCTGGTCCAAGCCGACAAACCTGCTGCGATCAATGAACTGAAACTTGCTTTCAAACATGCCGATGGTCTCGTGGCAGCGGTTACTGCCGCTTTTGGTGCTGGTGTTATCACCCTGGATGAACTGAGCGATGCCGCGGGAGAGCGCAGTCAAATCGAACGCAAATTGCTGGCCGTCTCTCCGGATGCAATGGAAGAGGCCCGCAAATCGCAAAAGTAGTGCAAGGCGATCGGCGGATGTTGGGCGGTTGGCGGCGTTTGGACTGGCCGCTGGCCGAGGTTCTTGACGAGATCGACTTCGCGGGAATAGCGGATCATTGGCCCGAACTGGGCAATGGGCCGCCGTCGGTCCTCCTGTTGTCTCGCCAGGCCAACTGATTTGCAGTGGAGTTTTTATTGCCGGCCGGCTTGGCAACCGCGACAATGGGGTCCGAGCCGGATGTTCAAAACGGAAGGGAGCCATCCGGCTGAAATCCGATTTCGTCGAGGCGTACTTTAACCGGGGTAACGCCTTTATGACGAAAGGCGACTCTGACAAGTCTATCGCGGACTACACCGACGCAATTCGATTGAATCCGGATTTCGCAGAGGCGTATTGCGGCCGGGGCAGCTCCTACGGGAAGAAAGGCGACCAAGAAAAGGCCATCGCGGACTTCACCGACGCCGTCCGGCTCAAACCGGATTTCGCCCTGGCGTACTACAACCGAGGTAATGCCTTCGGGAAGAAGGGCGAACCGGACAAGGCGGTCACTGACTTCACCGATGCCATTCGGCTCAATCCAGATTACGCGGACGCGTACCACAACCGTGGCAACGCCTACCGGGAGAAGGGCGACCTGAACAAGGCTATCGCAGACGAAACCGAGGCGATCCGGCTCAAACCCGACGACACCGGTGCGTACATCAACCGGGCTGTTGTCTACGGGGTCAACGGCGACTGGAACAAGGCAATCACGGACCTCACCGACGCCATTCGGATCAGACCTGACAACGCCGAGCCGTACCTTAAGCGCGGTAACGCCTACGCGCTAAAGGGCGACCTGGACAAGGCAATCGTGGACTTGACTGAAGCTATCCGGCTCAAACCCGATTACGTTGAGGCGTACAATCTCAGGAGTGTCGCCTACGAAGCGAAGGGCGACAACGAGAAAGCAAAAAAAGACCTGGCTCGCGCCAAGCAGTTGGAGGGTGCAAAGGAATTCCGCACGCTGAACGCCCAGCGGTGGATCGATCTCGTCGTGCGACGGACCGGCGGTGCCGAGTCGGACAATGGTATGCCGGAGGCCTGGGGCGACGAAATCGGCAAGCTGCCGGGCATATCGGTGGCGATGGGCGGGCTGATGGACCTCGTGTCGTTTCCCGACAAGGATCTCACGGCGGTTTTCGTCAACGGCTGGCCGGCCGACTCGCCGCTCTTTGCGGAGCTGAAGCTTCGTCCCGGAGGACGCAAGCCCACGGCCAGCGACCGCCATAAGGTGCTGGTGGGTAAGCTGCTGGCGGCCAAGTTGGGCGCTAAAGTGGGCGATAGAATTCCGTTCTACGGGGAGGAAGTCGGAGTGATCGGCATCGTTGATAGCGATGAAGTCGATGATGCCAACGCGATCTCGGCTTTGCTGAGCGATCTTCAGGCGTTCATGAACCGGCCCCACCAAGTGACTGGCTTCATCGTCCGCTCGACCATTCCTAAGGATGGAACTCCCGAGCATCAGGCAGCGTTGGCGGAATTGCGGAGGCGCATCGAGGCGCTTCATCCGGGGCTGGCGGCCATTCCCTTCGACTATTAATAATTCATCAACGACGTCTGCCCGGGTGGCAGGATCGACACTTTCGGCCAATGTTGATGACGTGCGAGGTGAGTGAACGTGAAGCTTGGACTAATAGCGGATGTTCACGAGCACGTTCGACCACCTGCGGACGGCGATCGAAGATTTCGCCGCGCAAGGCGTTGACCAGGTCGTGGTTCTCGGCGATTTGTTTGAGATGGGTGGGCGCATCCTGCCAGTGTGTGAGTTGCTGACGGCGGCCAACGCCATCGGGGTCTGGGGAAACCATGACTTCGGCTTGTGCGTTGATCCGTCGGTCGAAACGCTTGCCAAATATCCCGCAACGGTAATCGGTTTCATGTCCCAACTGCGTCCGCGTCTGGAAATCGGCGACTGTCTCTTCAGCCATATTGAACCTTGGCTCGATGCGAACAATCTGGCTGACCTGTGGTACTACGACGGCCCTCCCGAAAACCCGGCGGCGTTAAAGCGAATTTTCGGCGCGGTGACGAATCGCGTCATCTTCGTCGGGCACTACCATCGCTGGCTCTTGGCAACCCCGCGACGCGTTGACTCTTGGAGGGGCAACGTGCCGGTCCAACTGCGCGAGGAGCAACAATACTTTGTCGCCGTGGGCGCGCTGTGCGATGGAGATTTCTGCACCTTCGACACGCAAACCAATTGGCTCTTGCCATTTCGAATTTCCTAGCCCGCCTTTTTGAGCGCGACCGGCAGAATTCCGCGAGTGTTGGGGTAAAATCAATCAGCCGCAAGCGTGAACAACCAATCTCTTCCAAATCTCCAAACTTCGTCCGGGGGTCAGCGATGCCTGTTCGGTCCTTCTTTCGTCGGGTTGGCAACTTGCTGTTGGGCTGCTCGCCGTCAACGTCGCCTACGGGTGGGCAGAAAAACCTGGACAGGGTGAACCCGGACAACACGGAAGTCGTCGCCGAAGTTTCCATCGTCGAGGCCGGGAAGGTAAAGCCAGGGCGGCAAGGAGATTATTGACTGGTGCTGGGCAATGGGTTGCAGCGACGCAACGTATCACAGCGCGGAGGACTCGATCGTGCGACCAATTGTTGTTTTCCTCTTGCTCGGCGGATTGTTGGGCGATGCTTGTCGATTGCCCGCGGAAGAGAATCCGCCTGCCGGAAGGCTGTTCATTATCGGCGGCGGCTTGCGGCCCGACAACGCGACGATGTTTCAGCGAATGATCGAATCCGCCGGCGGGCGTGAGCACTCCAGTATCGCCCTGTTCCAATGTGCCTCCAAGAGCGCCAGTTCTGCCCAACAAGCCAGCGAAATCTTCGTGCGATACGGCGTTCCTCGGGACCGCGTGACAATCGTCGACCTCACGCCAGAAAACGCCGATCGCCAGGCGTTCAGCCCACAGGTCGTGGACCAGATTCGCGGTTCGACCGGTGCGTTTTTCGTCGGTGGTGATCAGTCTCGCATCATCCGCGCCCTGCGGAAGCCGGATGGCGCCCCAACTCCGGCTCTGCTGGCGCTGAAGGACATGTGGCGTCGCGGCGGAGTGATTGCGGGCACGAGTGCAGGTGCTTCCATGCAGAGCAGCCGAATGCTGGATATGCCGGCGCTCCCGGACGAGATGTTGGATGAAGGAATGGACGCCCTCGACTTCGGAGTCCACCACGATGGATATCATCGTGGGCTGTCGATCACCGAGGGACTCGGATTTTTTCGAGCGGGAATCGTCGATCCACACTTCACCGAGCAGCGAGGACGACTCGGACGCCTAGCCAGAGCGCTGATCGAGGAACACGTCCGCTTCGGGTTCGGTATCGACGAGAACACGGCGATGCTCGTCACGCCCGATGGCCGGATCGAGGTCGTCGGCACGGGTAACCTGACGATTGTCGATGCGGCCCATGCACAATGCAACGATGGCCCCCTCGGGTGTCGCCTCTCCGGAGTGCGGCTGTCGTGCCTGCAATCCGGAGACATTTTCGATCCCTCCACCGGTGTCGCGACTATCCGGCCGGAAAAGAAACCGATCGAAGAAGGATCACAGTATTTCAACGGGAATCACCTGATCGCGGATATCGCTGGTCCGGGAGCGGTGCCGTGGGCGTTTTTCTCGGGGCTAGCCGAGAATTCCAGCCGGAAGCAAGAGGGGATCACGCTTCGATACAACCGGGGATTCGGGCACGGATATCGATTCACCTTTGCCAAGACAGAGCAAACCGTCGCATACGGGGGCTACGTGGACCATCTCTACTCCAACGCCGTTAAAGGCGTGCGGCTCGATATCAGTCCCATCATCTACACTCAGCAAGACCCGCGGAATGCACTGCCCACGGACCTGCCGTCGGGCTCAGCTAGAATTCCTCTGGAAGGCCTCTGGTTCCGCGGCATTCTGCTGGCCAATGACCGGAATCAACTGCGGCCGGCGGAACCCATCTTGCGGGCCGAGTTGGCGAATGCTCTCGTCCAGTCGGCGTATCTGACGACGCCGCGCCGAGATTTGCCCAGAATCACGGATGTCGTTCCGTCGTCGGAAGGGGCGGAAGAATCTGTTCAAGTGGTCGCGGCTGGGCTGATGAAGTTGGGCGCCGATGGTCGGTTTCGACCAAGTGAAGGCATGACACGGGTTGACGCGGCCCAGTTGTTGATCAGCTTTGCCGCACGGAATGGAATGAAATGTCCGCCGGCCATTCCGTTTCCAATGAAGGATGAGACCGACTTATCAGTAAAGGATCGCGCGGCGGTGTTCATTGCGCTCCGTTCGGGTTTCATGCAGGTGGATAAGGAGAATCGCTTCCGTCCCGCTGCATTTCTTACGCGACAGGAGGCTGCGGAAGCCATCTATCAATTGATCGGCTTTTCTTGGTAGTTAGTGAGCGGTTACCCTCCCCTTCGTACCGCGCCAGGGCAGGCCGCCGACCTCGCGGCCATTGGAATCTCCGTTTTCTGTGAGTTAGACGATCAGCAACTCGATTTGTAAAAATCGCGATCACTTGGTCAGAGAATTGACATCGGTCAACGGATCGCGGCTGCTTTCAATTCTTCCAACGTCAATGATCCACACGGCCTGTGCCGAAAGCGGCATTCATAGCGGTTGAAGCAGTTTGACCAGGTCGGCCCATCTCGGGCCTTTCATGCGGCGCTGCAGCGCGCTGTAGCGGCCAAAGACGCAACGGCGCGATCACTTTGACCATTTAGGACGTCACGTGCTCGGTGACGGCGTTGGGGCTCGCCACGATGGCTGATTGAATTTCGATGGCTAGCCGCGAAACTACGCCGGTCCGGGCGGACCGCCGCGTCCAAGGAATGGCTCAGAATCTCGACGTCGGCAGCCTGGCGATGAAGCTTTTCGGCGAATTCTGTCGTCGGTCGGCATCGCTGATTGCCGCCAGAAATTCGTAATCGTTAAGAAATCGCGATCCCTATCGCTACGGACTCGCCGGAACGGAGGAATTCGATCGGTGTTGACGCCAACCGCTGACAACGGCAATGTGAATGCCGCCCGGACGCGCTACTTTGCTTCGTCAGCCTTCGACTTGAACAGCGCACGAGCCTGGGTTGCCAGCCGTTCGTAGAGCGCACCGAAGGCGCGGGCATCGGATTCCCGATAGACATCGAGAGCCGGACCGTTGGTTTCGTGTAGATCCAGGATTGTTTCTCCGTTCCACACCACTTCGATTGAGCGCGAACCGCGTTGGTAGGGGGTGCCCGCCAACGCGAGCTTCGGGCCTTCTCCCTTCCTGGCTTGGATTTCGATCGCCTTGCCCTCGAGCAGATCCTTGCAGATGCCTTTCGAGTCAAAAGGGCGCGACTCAACCCGGCGGTAGGTGCTCTTGCCCTCCTTGGATTCGAACTCGACGCGGTGGGCCTGATTGGAAGTGAACTCCCACGACTCTTTCAGTTCGTCCGGGACATGATCTCCAGATGCCTTCACGTCGAGTTCTCCCAGGCAAGCGCCAATGCGGATGACAACGCCCTCGGGCAATGCGCCGGACGCTCGCCCCTTTTCCAGAAGGTTCCGGACATCAATCGGCTCGCGCTTCGTGCCGTCCTTGGCAGGATCCTGCGCTCTAATCGGGCCGGTGAAGACGAGCAAGGAAGCAAGAATCGTCGTTGCGTAGAGTGTGGCCTTGAATTTCATAAAGCTATGACTCGTAAGCTGGTGAGTTCTCAAGTTTTTCCCAGAACCGGTATTCGACCGCCCCGAGTAAAGCCAATCCAACAGCACGAGGGCGGCGGTAGTGAAGCGAAATCGCGTGTCCCGCATCTCTTTGGGAAATAATGACTTCCAACATCGTACTTCATTCGCCGTTGCGATTGGAACCTCGAACGAAACAGGACTTCAAAATACGACGCTCTTCAAGACCGAAAAGTTCCCGATGGGTAGTCCAGGTTGCACGCGGCGGTCGGTTTGAGCGAAGTTGCGAAACTACGTCGGTCCGGGCGGACGAATGGCACTTAGTTATGAAGAAGCTCGGCATTTGCCGTCAAACTGGGTAGCCCAGGTTGTCGCTTGAATCCTCAAGCTTGCCTTCGTTGAAAGCTGAAAGGCTGCCCAGATTCTCAGCCCGGTCGCCCAAGTTGACACAAGCGATGGGTGGCTCCTTTTCTAAGTGCCATTCGTCCGGGCGGACCGCCGCGTGTTGGAGCCGGCCTTGGCGGAGGCACTCAGCGCCAATCGCCGCCGAGCACGAAGGCGGCCCAGTAGCGCGGGGAAAGGCGCTGGGATGGCGCGTCGTCGCTGCCGACGGGCTCCAATTCCAGTCCGCGGACGAGTTCCGGCTGACGCACGCCGTTGTTTAGCAGCCAGAGTTGCGCTTCCCGCAGGGCTTCGAGTTTCGATTTCGGCCGGCCAGTCGGCGGATTCCATTGGTTCGTGTAAAAGCGGTTCATCAACGACTGGGTGGCTTTGTCGGGAATCGTCCACAAGCTGGTCACGGTGGTTCGCACTCCGGCCGCCTGAAAGGCCCGTTGCAAACCTAGCACGCCTTCACCACCGGCCGTCTTGCCCAGCCCGGTTTCGCACGCCGACAGCGTCACCAAATCGACGCCGCGAAGATCAAGTTCACCAACTTCCAGGGCCGTCAGTATGCCGTCGTCTTTGCCTTCGGCCGGCGGCTGATTCGCTCCGGTCAAGACGATTCCCGACAACAGGCCGGGATGCTCGCCAGAGATCTGCTGCCGCGTTGCATCTCGATCCATCGTCAGCTCCGGCTTGTCGGACGATGTCAGAGCGGATTGGACTTTCGGATCGGCGAAGAAGCCATGCGTGGCGAAATGCAGATAACGATGGTTGGGAGCCGCGTCGCGCACGGCTTCCGAGGTCGCGTGCTTCCCGTCCAACTGCAGGACGTTGCCTGCGGCAAATTTTCGTTGGAACGAATCATGGATCGCGGCGATTTCCGTCCGCGTGGCGGGCAAGGCGGGCCATTGCGCGAGGCCGTTGCGGACTGCCCGCTCGCCGCGCATGCTGGCGAGCATGATTCCCGGATCGCCGCCATAATCCACGTCGCCCACCAAGAGCAGCGATGGAGCAGCTTGCGAGGGAATGTTGTCGTTTGCGAGTAATTCGGGCAGTGATTGCGGGACCGGCACAACGGCAATCGCCCGCTCCTCGATCAGATACGAGCCTGGCTTATTTCCCGGCAGCGCCCCCCAGGGAAACTTGGCCAACTCGCCGTCGGGAGAGATAAGCACGGTATTGGCGCCGGCCAGACTCGCTTCCAACGGCTGCCAGACTTTTTCTCGTAGTGTCGCGGCCGCATGTTGCGCTTCCTTGCCGGCGCCATAGGTCTTTCGCCAGGTGTCAACGGCCGAGTCGAGATCGCTGCTGAGCCCAAGATCAACCCGGGCAATCGGCTGGTCGCGGCGCACGACAAAGGCCATCATGCGCGATTGCCAGACCGGTTTCTCTCGGCTGTTATCCGTCGTGCCGAAGTATCCGTATTCGATCAGGTCGGCCAGCGCAGCGTCGGGGGGAAGAGCCTGGCGAAGCTCCGCGCTGGTTCGCCGTTGTTCGCTCCGCCGCGCGGCAAACGGCGCGCTCGCGGCCGCCAGTTTCTGTTGCAAGTCTTCGATCCGATCGCTCAATTCGGTCAGCCGTTGGAGATGGGCCTTGCGCTGCGGCTCCTTGGGAACCACGTTGGTCAGGGCAGCTAGTTCACGAGTCGTTGATTCCAGATCGGTGTAGATTGCCGCCGCAGCCGGCTTGTCCGCCAGATCGCGACGCAATGCGCGGAGGAACGCTTGTCGGCCCGTCACGGCGAGCTTTCCATGCCAACACTTCGTCGTAGGCGGCATCCGGCGCGGTTTTCGCCGCGCGGCCGGCGACGAGGAAGACATCGAGCGGAAAACGAAGGTCGTCCACCATCAACAACTGCTGGTGTTCCGACTGGATTGCGGCAGTGAGGTCCAAATGCCGTCGCATGATTTGGACGGATTGACGTGCGTGGCCAGCCGCCGCGTCAAATTTCCGCAATTCGCCTTCGCAAATCGCATAGTCCATCAATGTTCGGGCATAGGTGGGATGATCTTTTCCCAGAAACTCCTTGTGGATGGCCAGGGCTTCCGCGAGGATCGGCTCCGCTTCCGCGTAGCGGCCCTGCCGGACGCGCAGAAATCCCATCGTGCTCAAACAGGTGGCGTAGTCGGTGCTTTTGGCGCCCAGAGATTGTTTGTAAACCTTGCTTGCGGCGGCGTAGAGCGGTTCGGCTTTCGCAAAATTCTCCTGCCTGGCGTACACGATGGCCAGGTTTTGCAGGCACTGCACGTAGTCGGGATGCATCTCTCCTAGCGACTGTTTGAAGATACCGCTGGCGTCGATCAACATCGGCTCGGCCTTCGCGTAGTTGCCTTGGTCGTCATAGTGCCCGCCCAAGCCGCTAAGAGCGCGGGCGTAACCGGGATGCGTTACACCCAAGGCCCGCTTCTTGATGGCTAGCGCAGTGTTGGTAGAGCGGCTCCGCCTTGGCGAAATTTCCTTGCCGATCGTACAACATGGCCAATGTTTCCAGGGTGTCGGCATATTCAACGTGCCCATCTCCGAGGGATTTCTTGTAGATCGCAAGCGACTCAAGCAACATCGGCTCGGCTTTCGCGTAGTCGCCTTGGCCGATATACATCAGAGCCAACTCCGACAGGGTGGCGGCGTAGTCGGGATGTTTTTCTCCGACCGCTTGCTTCTGGATGGCGAGTGCTTGAAGCAGCAGCGGCTCGGCCTTCGTGAAGTTCGCTTGAAGCCGATAGAGGTCCGCGAGTCCGAGCAAATTGGCGGCGTAGTCGGGATGCTTTTCTCCCAGGGTCTGCTTGAAGATTCCATCGACTTCCAGCAACAGCGACTCCGTCTTCGCGAAGTTCCCCTGTGCCTGGTAGAGCCCCGCCAAATTGCCCAGGCCGCGGGCATAGTCGGCATGATGACTGCCGAAGATTTCCTTCTTGATGGCTAGCGCTTCGAGATAAAGAGGCTCCGCTTTGGCGTAGTTCCCCTCCAATTCGTACAGGTTGGCCAGATTGTTGAGGCTACCGACATAACTGCGGTGTTTTTCTCCCAGGGCCTGCCTGCGAATGGCCATTGCCGCGGTGCATAGAGGTTCCGCTTTCGCATACAGTCCTTCCGTTTGATAGAGCATTGCCAGGTCGTTCAGGCTGTCGGCGTAGTCGGGATGTTTTTCGCCCACGACCTGTTTCCTGATCGCGAGCGCCTCGAGGTACATCGACTCCGCTTGGGAATAATTACCTTGAGCTTGTACGATCCGGCCAGATTCTTCAGGGGTGTCGTGTTCTCCGGATGCGCGGCCCCGCGCCTCCTTCCGATCGGCCGCGCCGCGGCGTAACGCGGCTCGGCTTTTCGCAAGGCGCCCTGCTTTTGATACAGCACGCCAATCGTTCAGGCTCGTGGCATACTCGGATGCTTTGTCGCCGAGAACGCGTTCGGATCGCGGGGGCGAGTTCGAGCAAGAGTGGCTCGGCCTTCGCGTGGTTTCCTTCGTCGCAGTAGACCTCGCCCAGATAGGATAGACTGGTGGCGTACTGAGGGCTGTTTTCTCCGTGAACCTGCTTGTAAACAGTCGAGGCACCTCGAGCATCAGGGGCTCGGCCTTCGCGTAGGCTCCTTGTTGCTTATGGAAGGCAACGCCAGATTGTCGGCGGCCGGCGCGTAGTCGTGATGCTTGTCTCCAACGGCTTTCTTCTGAATGGCAAGCACCTCGACGAATAAAGGTTCGGCCTGGACATATTCCCCTTGCGGTCCTTGATGCAACAAGGCCACCAAGTTCAGAACGCGAGCGTAGTCGGGATGGTTTTCGCCGAGGGCTTGCTTGAGGATGCTGCCAGCCTCGACGGCCAGCGGCAGGGCCTTCACGTAGTTGCCTTGATCGTTGTAAAGCCCGGCCAGATTGGCCAGAGCTTGAGCGTAACCCGGGTGTTTTTCTCCCACGAGCTGTTTTCTGGACGCAAGCGCCTTTCAACAAACAGAGGCTCCGCTTTGGCAAAGGCCCCTTCTTCCGGTAGAGATCGGCCAGGCTGCTGAGGCTGTCGGCGTAGTCGGGATGCTTATCGCCCAGGACTTTTTTCTGAATGGCCAGTTCCTCGGCCAGAATCGGCTCGGCCTTCGCATATTCACTTCACCAGATACACGTCGGCAAGTTCGTCCAGAGTCGCAGATTCTTCGGATCGCCCTCTTTCAGCGTCTGCTTCCAAATGGCCAACGCCTCGACGTACAGCGGTTCGGCCTTCGCGAGGCGATTCTCACCCATATAGATGCGGGCCAAAGTTCTCATACCGAGGGCGTAGTTGGGACTCTTGTCGCCGGAAAGCTCCTTCAAAAGCTCGATCGCTTTCAGCACCGGAGGCTCGGCCTTCGCGTACTCATGTTCGTACCAGTAGGTTACTCCAAGGTCGTGCAGATTGGCGGCGT
>CAVTYW010000028.1:0-397087 GCA_963738955.1 Pirellulales bacterium
CCACCCGAAGCCAAATATGCCAAGACCAAATCTGCCAAGACTAAATCTGCAAAGACTAAATCTGCAAAGACAAAGTCCGCCAAGACCAAGTCAGTGAAAGCGAAGGTCGCGACGGCGACACCCCGCCAAATCCGCTGCCAAGAAGGCCTCGAAGGCCGCGCCAGAAAAAGGCCGCCAAAAAGAGCCCGTGAAGCGGCAGAAAAAGCCGCGCCGAAAAAATCGACCGCGAAGAAGGTGTCCGCCAAGAAGGCCGCTGCTCCAAAAAGGCTGTTCTCCCAAAAAGACTGTCGCGAAAAAGAGCTCGGCGAAGAAGGCCGCTGCCAAAAGCAGCTCGGTGAAGCCGGCCTTCGCCGAAAAAGGCCGCCGGCATGATGGGATCGGTCGCGGCGCCGGCGATTGCGCGCTGCCCGACGATCCGGTGAACACTGAGCGGTCCCGCTCCCAAGACGACGAAGCCGAAAGCCCCGCGCAAGCCGCGCGTCAAGCAGGCCATCATCGCGACGCCGATCAGATCGATCCTGCGATGCCGGACCTGCTCGACGGTTTCGCCGCCACGCCCCCCGGCGCATGATCACCACGACCACCACGCGCATGACGGGCACGGCCACGATGGGCCAGGCGGGCACGATCACGTCGCGCCGCCGCAGGACGACCATGGTCACGATCACGATCATGACCAGTCGGATCACAGCCATGACCACAACAACATGAAATAGGCATGACGGAACATCCCGATCGGTCAGGGCCGCAGCCAGTGCTGCGGCCCTTCATGAATGGGTTCCGAATACATCTAATATGGAAGCGTCACAGGCGGACTTCGCGCGAAAGACAAACTCGGAAATCGGCACTTCAGGCTTTGAAAAAGTCGAAAACATCGGCCGGCCGGCGCCGGCAAAGCCAACTCAGCGTTTTCTTATCAGAATGGCGCCGGGCACGGCCAAGGATTGCCGCAGCCTTGAAAACAATTAAAAAGGCGGCAACTGCCCGTGTTTTTCGCTTCACCAATTTGCAGCTCCGCATCACAGTCACGTCAGACATCGGGAACTATCGGGGCAGACGGTGACGGACGCCTTTTTGAGCGGCAACGACGCGGGCTTCGAGGTTCCGACGGGGATCACTATGAAAAAATCACTCTTGTCAGTCGCAGCACTAATAGCGATCGGTGCCGGCTCTGCCCAGCTCTGATCTGGCGCCGCGCATGTACACCAAGGCCCCGCCAGTACGTGGCGTTCGAATCCTGGGACATCGCCTTCGGCAGCGCGATCATGAGCGATTACGTGTTCCGCGGCATCACACGGTTCGACCGCAAGCCTTCGGTGACCGCCTATTTCGAGCCGCGCTACAACGTCACCAAGGACTTGCAGCTCTAGTCGGTTGGTCGTTCGAAAGCATCTCCTTCGCCAACCGCGCCGCTGCGGAAGTTAACATCTTTACCGGCGGTATCCGGGCCACGTTTGGCGCTGCCGCGTTCGACTTCGGCGTGTTCGACCTGTATCCGGGCGGGAAACAGGCTGCCCAGTATGGCGCAGCGACTGACGCCGCCGGCCGCGCTCTGGGCAACGAGTGTCTCGTCAACTTCCTGCCGAACGGCAACGTGATCAAGAAGGACGTCTCGTTCTTCGAAGTCTACGGCAAGGTCAACTACACCTTCAACGACACCTTCTCGCTCGGCGCCAACGCCTACTACTCGCCGAACTTCCTGACCCGGGTGCCGAAGGCGCCTACTGCGTCGATCACCGGCAAGGTGATCGCGCACGTTCTTCGGAACCAGCGGCATCGGCGCCTATGTGTCGGGTGAGTTCGGTCGTCGGTGGCTTCGGCCACTCGGACAGCTTCTACGGCGTTCCGGCGTTCCCGAACGGCATCGACTATGCCGACTATAACACCTGGAACGTCGGTGTCGGCTTCACCTACAAGGTCTTCACGCTCGACCTGCGTTACTCCGACGCCGACCTGTTCGCGCGCCAATTGCAACGCCTTCACCAGCGACAACACCGCCCGCTTCAGCAACAGCTTCAGCCCGATCAACCCGACCGGTGTCGGCTCGACCTGGTGCGGCGCGACTCCGCATCGCCAAGCTCTCCACACCTGACTGCCGTGACAAACCTCAAGTAAGTTTTCTCCCGAGACTTCAAAAAGGCGGCAGAGCAATCTGCCGCCTTTTCTTTGCGTCAGTCCCGTTATGGGTAACGCATCAGCGGCGCGTCAAAATCAAGAGAGCGTAACGACCATGCGGACGGCCCGAATTCTGCACCGCAGGTCAAATGATTAATCGTCGCCAGGTTGCCCATCTGCGGTTGCAATCCAGGATTCCCGAACGCTGGACGCGACGTCTGCTGTTTGTGGCTGGTGGCCACGTCGTCGGGCTGGCCGCGATTGCGCTCGCCCGACTGGCCGACGTCGCGCAGACCTTTTTTGGGCGGGTGATTGCGCATTCCCGTTACTGGGCGCTTCTGTCACGCCGCTGGGTTTGCCGTTCTGCATGTGGCTTGCGATCCTGTCGTGTTCCCAAACTCTCAAGGCTCCGGCGTGCCGCAGGTCGTCGCTGCGCTTAGGTTGCCGCACGCCCAGCGGGGCACGCTGGTGTCGCTACGAGCGGGGATTCGGCAAAGTGTCGTCGTGAGACTCTTGGCCTGCTGTTCGGTGCATCGACCGGACGCGAAGGTCGACAATCCAGGTCGGCGGAGCGATCATCGCGGCATTGGGTCGCTTCGCACCGTACCGGCAACCTGGCTTCCTGCTGGCGGGCTCGGCGGCCGGCGTCGCTGCAGCGTTCAATACGCCGCTCGCGGCCGGGATCGTTTTCGCGATCGAGGAGTTCAGTCCGGTCGTTCGAGATGCGGACCACCGGGCTCATCATCGGCGCGATCATCGCCAGCCGGCCTCACCTCGCTCGCCATCGTCGGCGACTATCATTATTTCGGCGCTACGTCGGCGACCTTGCCGTTCGGCGAAGCGTGGATGGTCGTGCCGGTCTGCGCGCTCCTGCGGTGCCTCGGGCGGTTGTTCAGCGGATTCTGATCCGGTTCGCGTTGGGATTCCCGGCGCAGCGGGCAGCCGATACGAAGCGTCATCCCATCGGGGTTCGCCATACGGTGTGCGGGCTTGGTGTCGCGCTGTGCGGCTTGATGAGCCACGGCCATATCGACCTGGCACCGGCTATGAGCAGGCCCGCGCGGCGACTCCACGGTGGCGCTGGCGCGATGTCGACTACGGTTTCGGCGTCATGGAAGTTCGTCGCAAACGCGTGTTGTCGGCGACCGACCGGCATTCCCGGCGGCATCTGCGCCGTCGCTTGCGATCGGAAGCCGGCATTGCGTCCGATCTGCGTTGCTGTTTCCGGACGTCCCGCTCGGGGCGCTGGTGCTGATCGGCATGGTGTCTTACCTCACCGGCGTTGTGCGCGCGCCAATCACATCCTTCGTGATCATTCGGAGATGACCAACAACGACCACGCGATGGTCATCCCGTTGATGATGGCGGCACTGATGCCACGCCACGTCGCGGAGTGGTTCTGAACGAAGGGCTCTATCACGCGCTCGCCAAGGTTCTGATGCGGTTCGCGAACCGACCGCACGGTCGCCTACTGGGGTGAAGCCGTTGGCGTTCATGGCCGTTAGGGTCTGTAGGTAACCTGAAGCTTGGTCTGTTCTTGCAGCACGAAGCGATCGCCGTTCTGGCCAGCGCGACGCCGCGCTGATGCAGCGCGTCCAGCGTGCTGCGGTGGCCGATCGAGATGACGGTGGTGTCCGGTAGTCCTCTTCGCCATCAACGACCAGCGCCTCCTCGGCTGGCTCGTCGGGCGACGCCGGTAGCTTCGTCGAGGAACAGATACCGCGGCGGGTGCAACAAAGCGCGGGCGACGCCAAGCCGCTGCTGTTCGCCGAGCGACAGCATCCGGTTCCAGTGCGCGTCCTCGTCAGCCGTGTCGCCAGCGCCGGCAGGCCGACGGCGGTGATAGCATCGCCGATGCGGGCGCTGTCGGAAGCGCCGCCGTTCGGCGGGATAGGCAACGCGGCTTCAGCGAGCCGACCGGGAAGTACGGCCGTTGCGGCAGCATCATCAGCGACGCATCTCGGCGGCATCGCGATCGTGCCGGCGCCGAACGGCCAGATGCCGGCGATCGCGCTGAACAGCGTCGATTTTCCGGACCGGACGGGCCGGTTGCACGAACGTGGTTCGCCGTGCGCACGCAGATGCCGGAGTCATCGACCGATGGATTGCCGTTGGGCAGTGCCGAGCGGCGAGGTCGTCGAGGTCGATGGCGCGCTTGGTGGCTCGTCGCGACGTGCACGATATTGCTTGGTCGCGGTCATCGCTTCGGCACTGGTAATCGAGGCCTCGAAGCCGTAAGAACGGCGCCACCGCCAGCCTGCCATTCAGCCAGCGTGCGGTAGGCGGTGATGAAGAAACGACAGCGAATCCTGGCGCTGTCGAAAACGCCGATGCGGTCTGCATCATGCACCCAGTTGCACCTTTTGGCGATTTAGGCCGGTGCGACAGAATGTAGGGAAAAGGATCGCGATCTGCGAGTATCCGTCGTGAAGGCCGATAGTTTCTTGGTGCGGCCCATGATGGCGAGCCAGTTGGTGACCACGTCGGCCAAAGCGCTGGTTGCAGCCGCTGACGCTCCGCGCGTTCGCCGCGCAACAGCGCGATCTGCTCGGCAGTTTTCTCGCGCACCCGCACGAGATTGAAGCGGAAGTTCGCCTCGAACGCTGCTGCTGGAAATTCAGGCCCACCAGCGGGGACCGATCAGGTGGGTCGAGCACGGTTCCGATCACGGCGTAGATGAACCGCCGCCCAGACCAGATAGCCCGGAATCGGGATGTCGCGTCCGAGCACATGTAGCGGCGCGGCATCCGACAGACCCCACAGGATGATCACGAAGGACAACAGCGTAACGATCGAGCTCGAGCAGGCCGACACTCAGCAACAGCGTCTGCTCAACCAAATCGAACATTTCTCACCCGAGTCCGATTGACCTCCCAAGTGGCAAAATCGGCACAATCGCGCCGGCTCGAATTAACCCTGGCGAGTGGTGCGACGCATTGATTTTTAGCAATGTCACTACCAAGATGCAAGCCAATGTGTCATATTGCGTTAGGTTGCAGGGCCGTTTCGAATTCGGCGGGTTTGCCGCAGGCATAAATCGCCCGGTTTGCCAGGGTAGTCGCCAGGCCGGAAAAAGACTTTTGCCTTCCCGGCGGCATTGCCGAATAATCGATGGCGGCACATGCAGTTTGTCCATTTTTCGGTCCCGTTGGGAATATCCGGAATTTGTTGACATTCCGATTCGCCAAGCCTAGATTTGCGCGGCCCAACGGTTTCGTTGGAATTTGTTGACGCCACTTTGCAGTTTGCTCGCCTCAGGCGGGAGCGACTGCTTGCTTGTATTCGGCCGCCGGTCGTTTTGGAGGTCATGCCGTGCAACGTCATCATGCTCTTGCCGCTTTGGTGTTGTCGTTGGCCAGTTGCGTTGGCGCGGTTTCTCGCGAGGCCGTGGCGCAAGAATGGGCCACGAAGATGTTCAGCGAGACGAAGCACGATTTCGGCACCGTTGCGCGCAGCGCCAAGGTGGAATACCCCTTTCAATTCTACAATCCGTACAAAGAACCGGTCCACGTGGCGGCGGTGAGCAGCAGTTGCGGCTGCACGACGCCCGAAGTCGTCAAGAGCGATTTGGCCACCTATGAGCGGAGCGAAATCCTCGCCAAATTCAACACGCGATCCTTCACCGGCAATCACGCCGCGACGCTGACCGTGACCATCGATCGGCCCTACTTCGCCACCGTGCAACTCAACGTCTGGGGCGACATTCGCGGCGATATCGAAGTCAAATCCGCCGACGCGGGGATCGACAACGGGCTGGTCGAATTCGGCACAGTCGATCAGGGCGAATCGCGCGAGCGGAAGATGACCGTGATTCGCTACGGCCGCAGCGATTGGCAAATCGTCAACGTGCGGAGCGTCAACTCCAGCTACGAGGTGGAAGTGGTCAACGGCCCGCGAGCGCCGGCCGCGTTGCTTACGATCTGATCGTGCGGCTCGAAGAAAGACTCGCCGCCCGGATATATCCACGATCCGCTGATTCTTGTGACCAACGATACGCAAGTGCCGCAAATTCCGATCGAAGTCGAGGGCAACATCAAGGCGGAATTGAACGTCAGCCCGCAAGTGCTCGCGATGGGCACGGTCGAAGCCGGGCAGCAAGTCACCAAGCCGCTGATCGTCACCGGACATAAACCGTTCAAGGTCGTGGCCGTGCATTGCGACGACGATTCGTTCACGTTCAAGATTCCAAGCGGCGCGGAGAAAGTGCGAATCATTCCCGTGACCTTCGCCGCTCCGAACAAATCCGGCAAAGTGGTCAAAAAAATCAAGATCGAGACTGACCTGGGCAAGTCGCTGACGCTCGAAGTGGTCGCCCAGCGCAAGTCACTGGTGGGCCGGCGGCTACGACCGGCACCGCGGAGCCGAAGGCCGATCGCGCGAAATCGCCCAAGGAAGCCACTCCGGCGGACCCGGCGACGAGCAATGTGTTGAAGCTCGACTCCGCGGCCAGCGGCGGATCAACCGGCACGACTGGCAGCAATCCGGCCGTCGTCAAGCCGACTTCGGTAATGCCGAACCCGGTCCGTTCGAAATCGGCCAAGCCATTGACGGGAAGCTCCGCCGTAGCGAATTAGTCTTGCCGCTATTTCGCGCGCGGCTTGGCGATCGTCTGAAGTTGCACCAGTGGCTTAGAGGTCGGATTGTCTCCGCCGGCCGGGCAACTTCCGCATGCGCCGCATCCGCCGGACCGCTTTTTGACAAACGTTCGCCACGAGCGGCGGACCAGATAAGCCGCCGCCGTCAGGACGATTCCCAAAACCACCAGGTTTTGCCAATCCCACGTCATAATTCTTCGTCCGGGCTTCCGCTTCTCTTGTTTAACCCGGAGCCAACGGCGACGGTGGATCGAACAGCCCAGCGTCGCCGTTGGCTCCGGGTTAAACGAACACGTCAAAACCAATTTGCCCGACCACTAGCCGCTCAGCCATGTCCCGATTTGGTACGTCGCAAAAGCCCCAAGGTAGGCAAGAACTGTCATGTAGGCGAATGTGAAAACCGGCCAGCGCCAACTGTTCGTCTCGCGCTTGATGATCACGAGCGTCGCCGCGCATTGTGCACATAGCGCGAAGAACACCATCACCGACAACGCGACGGGCACGGTGAACACCGGTTTGCCGGTTTCATCCCACGTCGCGTTCTGCAATTGATGCTGCAATTGCGTTTGCCCCTCCGCGTCGTCGAGATCGACATCATTGCCGAGATTGTAAATCACTCCCAGCGTGCCGAGCACCACTTCGCGCGCGGGGAACGACGCAATCGCCGCGCAGCCAAGCCGCCAATCCCAGCCCAGCGGCCGCACGGCCGGCTCGACCCATCGGCCCATCCGTCCCAAAATGCTTTGCCGTTGATAAGCGCCATCGGCCAGTTTCGATTGCTCCTTCTCGTCGCTGAAGCGGTCCAACTCCTGTTTCAAGTATTCCCGTCGCTCCACGATCGCGGGATCGGCGCCGCGATCGGCCGGCAGCGTGGCCAACTGATGATCGATCATGGCCAATTGAGATTCGAGCGATTCGCGGCGAGCTTTCATATCTTGGGCGACCGCCGTCGGATCGTGTGGAAAATACAGCAGCGCCCAAACCACGATCGCCACCGCGACAATCAGCGTTCCTGCTCGCAAGACAAACGACCAGCCGCGCTCCACCATCCGATGCAGCACCACGCGCAGCGCAGGCATTTTATAGGGCGGGAGCTCCATGACGAACGGCGGCGTCGGCCCTTTCAAGAACGTCTTCTTTAACAGCAGCGCGACGACAATCGCCGTGATCGGACCAATCAAATACATCGCAAACAGCGTTAGCCCCTGCAGAGTCAGCAGATATTTCAAGATCCCGAATCGACCGAGGAAGTGCATCTGCGGGACAAATGCCCCGATCAACAGCACATACACCGGCAAGCGTGCGGAGCAACTCATCAACGGCGCGACGAGGATCGTCGTCAGCCGATCGCGACGATTCTCGATCACCCGCGTCGCCATCACTCCCGGAATCGCGCAGGCGAACGACGACAGCAGCGGAATGAACGATTTGCCGCTCAAGCCGACGCGAACCATCAGTTTATCCATCAGATAAGCGGCTCGGGCCATGTAGCCGCAATCTTCCAGCACCGCGATGAAGAAGAACAGGATCAGAATCTGCGGCAAGAAAACGAGCACGCTTCCCACGCCGCCGATCAGCCCTTTCACCAACAGTGATTTCAATGGCCCTTCCGGCAGCGCATGCCAGCTTTCGATGGAGTCTTGCAACCATTTGCTGCCCGCGCCGATTAAATCCATTAACGGTTGAGCCGCGATGAAAATCGAGGAGAACACGGCCAGCATCACCAGCATGAAAACGATCGTGCCCCACAGCTTGTTCGTCAGCACGCGATCGATCTTGTCCGTGAGCGTCGTGGCGCATTCGCGCGGACGAGTCACTCCGTCGTCCAAAATGCGGGCGATCCATTCGTATCGGGCCATCGCTTCGACGGCCGTCACCGAACATCCGGCCTCCGCAAGCCGCCGCCGCGCCGCTGCGAGCTCGGCATGAACTTCGCCGTTGCCCGGCAATCCCGATTTTTCGAGATAACCATTCGTATCGAGCAGCAGCCGCTCGACCAAATACCGTGGCCACGCGGACCGACCGACCGCGGCCGCCGTATGCGCGTGGCCATTCGTCCCGTTGTGAGGCTCGCTGGCGGTTTCGCGCGTCTCCGTCATTGCTTCGCCCGCCGCGTGCGTCCCGATCAACCCTTCCAACCGCGCGACTTCTTGTTGCACCACGGCCGGCAGCGGACTTTTCTGCAATCGCGGCGTGCGGCCGATCGCTTCCGTCAGCGCCGTCTTGAGTCCATCGATGCCGCGCCGCCGATTGGCTTGCACTTCGATCACGGGCACGCCAAGCCGCTCGGCCAACTGGCTCACGGCGATCTTCATGCCGCGCTGCGCCGCGATATCGACCATGTTCAGCGCAATCACCGTCGGCAAGCCAAGCTCCAACACCTGGCTCACGAGATACAGATTCCGTTCGAGATTGCTCGCATCGACGATGCACAGCACCGCGTCCGGCGCCGGCGAATCGGCCCGCCGCCCGAGCAACACATCGACAGTCACCATCTCGTCCGGCGAACGCGGGGCGAGACTATAAGTGCCGGGCAAATCGACCAACGCAAACCGCCGTCCGCCGGCATCCATGTGGCCGATTTTTTTCTCGACCGTCACGCCCGGATAGTTGCCGACCCGTTGCCGCACACCGGCGAGCGCCGTGAACAATGTCGACTTTCCTGTATTTGGATTGCCGATCAGAGCGACAGTCAGACTTTTTTGGACGGTTGCAATGCTCACGGCGGAGAAAGGCAGGGGGCGGGGGGCGGGGAGCAGGGAGCAGGGAGCAGGGAGCAGGGAGCAGGGGAAAGCAGCCCGCAGCGGCGAGCAAGGGTGACGTGGACCGGGGTTACGAGTTACGATAGTTTCTCCACTTCGACGCGAGCTGCTTCGGTCTTGCGCAGACTCAATCGATAGCCGCGCAGTTCCAGTTCAATCGGATCGCCGAGCGGCGCACAACCGAGCAGCGAGACGGTGACGCCCGGCGTAAGACCCATTTCGAATAGCCGGGCGGTGATTTCGTCGGCTCCGATGATCCGCACGACGCGGGCTCGATCGCCAATAGCCAATCGATCGAGCCCGACCACTTGCGATGCCGCTGCTTGCGATGCTGCTGCCGGCTCTTTCGAGAGGGGAACCGTTTGGCTGCCCATGTGGCGACCGAATATCCTTCCGCACAAGCGCGGACAAGTTGTCTTCAAGCCGGCAATTTCTAGAACGGAAACTTCAGGCGGGAACGGCCGGCCGAACCAACACGTTCAACAATTGGTTAGCGCGGATGCAAAGCGTATGTCCGGCAAGCCGAATGATGCACGGGCTGCCAGAGCGGACCATCGCGATCTCGACGCCATCGTGCAGCCCAAGCTCCTTGATGCGTTGAACTTGATCCGAACGCCCAACGACTTCGGCGACCTTACCCGTCTCGCCGGCGCGCAATCGATTCAGAGGAATCAAATCAGCCATCGCAGCAATCCCCCGCCTCTTGAGAACGCAATAGTTAATTGAGACTCATTCTCATCACTCGGCTAATTCTAACCATTGCAATCAGTCCATACAATACGCCCGCAAAAAAACCGCGAAAAAAAGCAAGATTCGCCCCCCACCAGCGAAAGTTTGGGAAGATGGGTTATGCGAAGCTGGGGATTCACGGCCCTCAAACCTGTAGTCTCGAGCCTCAAGCCTCCCGCAACGCTTGTATCGCCGGCATTTCAGGCGCATGATGCTATCCATACGGACCGCCCCCCGTCGGAGCGGCGGTGACGTATCCTTTCTAACATCCGTTTCGCGGATTTTCTCCGACAGAAATCGAGGTCGTTATGGTCTGGGTCTTCATCGCCGTAGGCGCTTGTTTCGTGATGCTCGCGATCATCATGTTCGCTCCCTGGGTTGGGATTCAATACGTGCCCAACGACAAAGTGGGAATCAAGGAATCTCTCTGGGGTAAACATATCCAGCAAGGTCGGATCATCGCCTTGGAAGGCGACACCGGCTTTCAGCCAGACGTACTTCGTGGCGGCTTCTATTTCGGCCTGTATCGCTGGAAATATCGAATTCACAAAGTTCCCTTCGTGGCAATTCCGCAGGGGAAAATTGGCTATGTCTACGCTCGCGACGGCGAGGCCCTCAACGCCAGTCAAACGCTCGGCCGAGTCGTGTCGTGCAACAACTTCCAAGATGCCCGCGCGTTCCTCAAGGGGGATAATTCATCGAACCCGCGACTCGGCCAACGCGGCCGCCAACGGGCAGTGCTCCGCGAAGGCGTGTATGCAATCAATCTGGCCCTCTTCACGGTCATCGCAGAGGACCAATTTTATAGCCTTGCTCCCGATCGCGCCGAAGCGGCGATGCTGCGCTCGTGGCAGGAGCAACTCGAATCGGTCGATGGCTTCAATCCAATCGTGATCGGCGCCAAAGACGACATCGGCATCGTGACGGTGCAAGATGGCCCGGTGCTTCCTTCCGGCGAAATCATCGCGCCGGCCGCGTCGAATGAACACGATAGTTTTCAAGACCCCGAAAAATTCCTGGCCGCCGGCGGCATGCGCGGCCGGCAATATCAGGCCCTCACCGATGGCACGTATTTCATCAATCGCTGGTTCGCGACCGTCGAATCGAAGCCGAAAACATTGGTCCCGATCGGCTACGTCGGCGTCGTTATCAGCTATTTCGGCCTGCAAGGGAAAGACATCAGCGGCGACAATTTCCGGCATGGCGAACGCGTGGCCACCGGCCAAAAAGGCGTGTGGGACAAGCCGCTTCCGCCGGGCAAATATGCGTTCAACGAATACGCCGGCCAGGTCGTGCTAGTGCCGACGACGAATTTCGTCCTCCATTGGATCACCGGCAAGAGCGAGCAATCGCACAAGTACGACGAAAATCTCCGCTCGATCGATCTCGTGACGCTCGACGCTTACGAACCGGTGCTGCCGCTAAGCCTGGTCGTGCATATCGACTATCAAAAAGCCCCGGGCGTCGTGCAGCGATTCGGCGACGTGAAAAAGCTCATCAATCAGAGCATCGACCCGATGCTCAGCGCCTATTTCCGCGATATTTGCCACAAGCGATCGATGCTTGAATTGCTGCGCCAGCGCGACGAAATTCAAGCCGAGGCTCGCAAGGAACTGCGCGAGCGGTTCCAACAATTCGATTTGGAATGCATCGACGTGTTGATCGGCAAGCCGGAGCCGGGCGCCAACGACGGCGGCAAGATCGAGGCTCTGTTGGAGCAGCTTCGCCAACGCCAACTCTCGCGCGAGCAAATCGAAACCTTCGAGCAGCAGAAGTCGGCCGCCGAAAAGCGGCGAACCCTCGAAGAGGCGACCGCAACCGCCGACCGTCAGAAGGACCTCACCAATTCGCAGGTGCAAATCCGCATCGTGGAAAACGAAGCCAACGCCCAATTGGCGAAGGCCCAGATGCAAAAGCAGCAAACGATCGTCGAAGCCGAAGGCCAATTGGAAAAATCGCGCCGCTCGGCCGAGCAACAGATCGTGTTGGCCAAGGCCGCCAGCGAGCAGACAATCATCGAAGCCAACGCCAAAAGCCAGCAGGAAATTCTCCTGGGCAAAGGCGAAGGCCAGCGCCGGTTGCAAATCGGTCTTTCCGAAGCAATCAGCCTGCAACAAAAGGTCAACGCCTACGGCGACCCGCGATTGTATGCCGTCGTGCTGGCCGCCGAACGAATCGCCAAGAGCCGCCAACCGCTAGTGCCCGAACGGGTCTTTGCGCAAGGTGGCCATTCCGAAAACGGCAAAGACAACGGCGGCGCGGGCAACAACCCGCTCAACACGCTGCTATCAATCGTCCTGGCCGATGCCACCGTGTTCCAGCAACGCGGCGAGAGCAACCCGGTCGTGAAAGACATGACGGAAAAGCTGTTGGCCGCCGCAATGGGAACGCTTTCCGGCACGCCGCAGACGATTCCGGCGCTGCCGGAACCGAATGGTTCGGCGAAGAAGTAAGGTGCAGCTTGCTGTCCAGGAAAGTGTAATTAATGTCTGAGAGCGATCAATTGCTGGTTCCTCCCGCTGCAAAGAACGATGCAAAGTCGTTTGAACTGTTGCGCGTGTGGATAGCCGACAAGAAACAACACGTGAGCTTGCGGTCTGGCGTCTGGAAAGATCCGGCCGCTTGGGGGATTATGTTTGCCGACTTGTCACGGCACGTCGCAAATGCGTTCCATCAGGATGCCGGACTCGAACGAGCGGAAGCACTGAAACGGATTGTGGCGGGTTTTAATGCGGAAATTGGATCGCCAACTGACGATCCGTCGGGACAAATCGTTCGCTGACGATGCCTCGCAATCGAATTCGCCGGATGACATAATGGGAGGAACTCCATGGTTCTTCCTTCGCACCGCTCCGAATTCGCACCATGCTATTGCTTCGCGCGGCCCATCGCTTGCGGTTCGGACTTTTGACGACTATCGTGGCGGCGGGCGTTTGCTGCTTGCCGCGTGTTTCTACTGCCGCCGAGCACGGCGCGATCGCCGGCTACGCGGACTACAACGAGTTCGCCGCTCAAGTTGCCGCTTTAGCAAAGCCCGGCTGGTGCGAAGTGTCGTCGCTGGGTACGACGCTTGGCGGCCGCAAGATATTTTTGGTTTCGATTACCGCCGGTCCGGCCGCCGCTGCCGCCGACAAGCCGGCAATTCTGATCGTCGGAAATATCCACGCTCCGCAACTCATGGGGAGCGAATTGGCGGTGCGGATGGCTCGGCGGTTGATCGAACGCGCTGGCAAAGACGCGGCCGTAAAGGAATTGCTCGATCGATTTACATTCTATATCATCCCGCGCCCCAGTCCCGATGCCACCGAGGCCTTTTTTCAACGGCCGCTGCGCCAGCGCGAAGGCAATCTGCGCGTCACGCGCGATGCTCGCGATCCAGAGGAAAAGGACCCGGCGGCGGACCTCAATGGCGACGGGCTGATCACGATGATGCGCGTCGCCGATGATACGGGCCGCTGGATCGCGCATCCCGACGATCCGCGAATCTTGATTCAGGCGAACCACGACAAAGGCGAGCATGGGCAATACGACCTGTACGTCGAAGGCCGGCACGATGACGATTCGCCGCCGCGCGAAGGCTGGGGCGATGGCGTGGCGTTCAACCACAACTTTCCCTTCCGCTATCCTTACTTCAAGCCCGGCGCGGGGCCGAACGCGGTGTCGGAAACTGAAACTCGGGCGGTGGCGGATTTCGCTTTCGATCATCCGAACATCGCCATCGTTTTCAGCTTCTCGCCGGAAGACAACCTGATGCACCCTTGGCATCCGGGCGGCGACCAAGGCCGGGCAAAAACTTCGCTGCAGCAAGACGACGCGGCCGAGTTCGAGCATGTCGCCGAGAAATATCGGGCAATTCACGGCGGTTCCGATGCGCCCGATTCGCCGGCCGGCGAGGGTTCGTTTTCCGAATGGGCCTATTTTCAATATGGCCGTTGGTCGTTCGCCGCTCGCGGCTGGTGGATTCCGAAAGTCGAGCCGCCGCCGCCGCCCGATCCGAAAAAACCGGACGAGAAGCGCAAGCCGCCGTCCGGCGAAGCGCGCGGCGCGGAGCAAGTGAATGCCTTGAATTGGCTGGCCCGCGAGAAGATCGACGGCTTCGTTCCGTGGACGCCGATCCAGCATCTCGATTTTCCTGGCCGAAAGGTGGAAGTCGGCGGGTTCAAGCCGTTCGTGCTGCTCAATCCGCCGGCCAAGGAATTGGCGCCGCTGGCGGAGAAGCACACCGATTTCGTCTTGGAACTCGCGCGGCTCATGCCTCGGCTGACGATTCAAGAAGCGCGGGCCGAACCGCTCGGCGGCGGCATTCAGCGAATCACCGTCACCGTGGCGAACATCGGCTATCTCCCCACATCCACGGCGATGGGCCAACTTAGCGGCGAAGTGTTTCCGTTGCTCCTGCGACTCGACGCGCCGAAAGGCTCGCAGTATTTGAAGGGCACGCCGCGCACCGAATTGGAACGAATCCGCGGCGGCGACAAAGTTCGTTGGACCTGGCTGATTCGGCCGCCGGAAGGAAAGCCGGGCCAAGCGATGGTTCGCGTCTCAGCGCCAGCCGTAGGGATCGCCACCGCAACGCTCGATTTGAAATAAATGTCGATGATTCCCAGCCGCCGGAAATCGAGAGAATTGGGTGCAGCTCAGCTTTCGCTGATCGCTGCGCTGCTGCTCGCATTGCCGGCGCGTGCCGCCGATCCGCCGCCTGCGAATGCTCCAGCGCGCGCGCCGACTGCCGACAAGTTGAATCATCCGCCCGTCGCAGGCTTGCCCCCTTACCAGCCCCAAGGCGCGACGGCCACGCCGAAAGTCGAAGCCCATTGGGATCGCTACCACGATTACACCGCTGCCACGCAATTGCTCCAGCAACTTGCCAAAGCCTATCCCGATCGTGCCCGGCTCGTCAGCCTCGGCAAATCGTATGGCAACCGGCAAATGTGGGTGCTGACGATCACGAATTTCAAAACCGCCGCCGACAAAGCTGCCGCCGACAGCGCCGCTGTCGATATGAGTAAACCCGCCTTCTGGATCGACGGCGGCATTCATGCCAACGAAATCCAAGCCAGCGAAGTCGTGCTCTACACGGCCTGGTATCTCTTGGAGATGTACGACCATTCGCCGCTGGTTCACCGATTGGTCGACGAGCGGACGTTTTACCTGATGCCGATGATGAGCCCCGACTCGCGCGACGCTCATTTCTACGAACCGAATTCGACGCACAGTCCTCGGCCAGGCCAGCGCCCCGTCGGCGACGCTCGCGACGGTGCAACTAACAACGGCGCGATCAGCGACGACGACCCGCGCGACGATCTCGATCACGACGGCAGCATTACGGAAATGCGCATCCGCGATCCGAACGGCCGCTCGAAGCCCGACCCCGATTTTCCGCAGCGGATGATTCCCGCCCGGCCCGACGAAAAAGGAAGCTACACGCTGCTGGGAAGCGAAAGCTTCGATCGGCCCGGCGAAGGGAAGCTGTATCGCATCCGCCGCGAATACTACGATCCGAATCGCGATTGGGCCTGGCATTGGGAGCCGTACTACGTGCAGGCCGGCGCGTATCGCTATCCGTTTTCGATTTTGGAAAACCGCATGGTGGCCGATTTCGTCATGGCCCATCGCAATATCGCCGGTGCGCAGTCGTATCACAACGCGGGCGGAATGATCTTGCGCGGCCCCGGAGTGAAGGAAGACCATTACGAACCGGCCGACGTCGCGCTGTTCGACGTGCTCGGCCATCGCGGCGAGCAGATGCTGCCCGGCTATCGCTATATCGTCGCCGGAGTCGATCTCTACGAATGCTACGGGGCGGAGCTCGATTGGTTCTACATGATGCAAGGCGTGTTCGGGTTCACGAACGAGTTGTTTCCGGCGTTCAATTTCAATCGCCAGAAGACCGACGGCTTCGGCAGCGAAGCCGTTTTGCGGCAGTTCAATCGCGACCTGCTCTTGGGCGATGGCATCGTGCCGTGGCATGAAGTGCTACATCCGGTCTACGGCAAAATCGAAGTCGGCGGATTCAAGAAGAATTGGGTTCGCCAGCCGCCGTCGTTTCTGCTCGAAGAGGAATGCCACCGCAACATGGCGTTCACACTGTACCACGCCGATCAAATGCCGCTCGTGCGCGTGCAGTCGATCGACGTGAAGCCGCTGGATGGCGGTCTGACGCAAGTCACGGCCGTGATTTCCAACGAGCGAATGCTTCCAACGCACGCCGCCGTCGACGTGCTGCATCAAATCACGCCGCCCGATCTGGTCACGATTTCCGGCACACAGATCAAAGTCCTCGTCGGCCTGACTTCATCGGACCAATTCTTCGAGGAAGCGGCCGAGCAGAAGCATCATCCGAGCACGCTGCGATTGAAAACGATCCCCAGCATGGGCGCGGCCTACGTCCGCTGGATCGTCTCCGGCGCGGGGCCGTACACGGTGCGCGTGCAATCGTATAAAGGCGGCAACGACGAGAAGCAGAGCCCGTAGTCCGCCACTCCGTGGCGGAACGCCGCACTCGCGAATGTCGCCGCCCCAAGCCCAGGGATGGCGGCCGACGATCTTCGCCAATAGAAAACGCCTCGCCCGCCTTCCCTGGGGTTAGCCCGCCACAGCGCTTTTACTTCGCGCTCGCATTCCGCGCTTGCATTTCGCCACTCGCGGGGGTAGGTTGACCGAAGCCGAGGATCCCGGAACATCCTCGGCTCTTATCCGCGGTCGCATTCGTTCAGGCGTTTCTTTCGCCAATAGGAGAAGAGCCATGTCTCGCGCGTTGTTTGTCAGGGCGTTTGCGCTTGCGGCGTTGGCTGGAGTTCTAGTTTTGCGAGCCGATAGCCGTGGCGAGGGGCCGCCGAAAGATACGAAGGCGACGGCCGAAGCGACGGCGAAGCCGCCCGCCGAAGCCGGTTCGAAACCGTCCGATCAGCCGTTTGGCAAGACGACGGTCCATGAGGCACTTGCCGCGACGGCCGATTTCAATTTCGTCGATGCGCCGCTGAGCGAGGTCGCCAATTTCGTCTCCGATCATTTCAAGATCAATGTGATTCTCGACACGAAGGCATTGACCGATGCCGGTGTCACGCCCGAAACGGCGATTACCGCTCGGGCCACCGGAATTCCGCTTCGCTCGGCTCTGCATCTCGCCTTGTCGGGCAAAGACCTCGATATCATTGAAAACGACGACAATCTGTTGAAAATCACGACCGCCGACGTGGCGCGGTCGCGCTTAACGACGCAGATTTACGACGTGCGGAATTTCGCCGATCCGGTCGTTGAATTCTCGCCGGGGCCGACGACTTGGAATCGCTTCGCCGAGATCGTCACCTCGACCATTGCGCCGTCGAGTTGGTCGTCCAACGGCGGGGCGGGGTCGTTTGCATTTATCGACGGCAACATGGTCGTCTCGCAAACCGACGAAATCCATGAGCAGATTGCCGACATGGTGCGGATGTTGGAGACGGCCGGGCAGCTCGCGGCCAAGCTGGGCGATGGCGAAGTGCCGGTCACGATCGAATCGCCGAATGCCGCGGAATCGCGGGTTGAGCGGGCTCTCGATTCTCGACAGGATTTCATTTTCACCGACATCCGGCTTGGCGATGTCGTGCAAATGCTATCGAAAATGCTCGGTGTCACCGTCGAACTTGATACGAGGGCGCTGACCGACGCGGGCATCACGTCCGACACGCCGTTTTCGCTCAAGCTAAAGCAAGTCCGAGCGTGGGATGGATTGCGAGAATTGCTCGAAACCAAGAATGCGGACTTCGCGATCGACCACGGCGTGCTGCTGATTACCACTTCCGACACTGCGAAGGGAAAAAATGTGACGAAGATATATCCCGTGCAAGATTTGGTCGGCGCGATCAATCCGGCGACGGGCGAAATCGATTATCAAACTCTGGTGGACACCATCACCGGCGCCGTCGTTCCTTCGTCGTGGGACATTAGCGGCGGCGGCGGATCGATCGCGCCGTTTCAAATCTGCAAGTTGCTGGTCATCGGCCAAACGCAGGACATTCATCGGGAGATCAAAAGCTTGCTGACGAGGCTCCGCGCCGCGAAAGAAGAATCCGCCGGTCGTGATCGCCCCGAGCAACGAGCCGATCGTGAAAATGTATTCGCTGCGGCTGTTGTCGGATGAAAAAGAGAATCAGCAAGTTATCGACATGATCCGCAAGCTAATCGAGCCGAAGAGTTGGCACGATTCGAAAACGTATATCGGCCTGGTATCCGGCTCAATCGTCGTGCGGCAAACGCCCGAGGTCCATCGGCATATTCAGAATTTGCTGAATGCCCTCGGACTTACGCCCGGGAGCGGCGGTGCGGCCGCGGCTCCAACTCCTGCAACGCTGGGCGGCGGCGGTCTCGGCGGTGGCGGCGGGGCGTTTTAACAACATCGGCTTTCGTTCACATGGTTCGGGGTTTATTTCGCCGCCAGGAGAAGAGGTATGTCTCGCTCGCGAAGTTTCCGCATGTTTGCGGCGATGGTCGTGGCAATCGGCCTCATTGCAATTACTCATGGGGCCGACCAACCGACATCGAAGCCGCGGCTAACGAAACCGGCGGCCTCTGCATCGCCAGCACCGTCTGCCGAGGCGACGGCAAACTCCACGGCGCAAACGGCGGTTGAAAAGGCGCTCGCCGCGCCGGCGGATTTTGATTTTGTTGAACACTCCGTATATCGATGCCGCCAAAAGCATTGCCGAGAGCAGCAAGATCAATGTATTGCTCGATCAAAAGAACCTAACCGACGCCGGAGTCACGGGCTGTACGTTGTTTACAGCTTCGATTAGCGGTGTGTCGCTCCGTTCCGCGCTACACTTGATGTTGCCGCAAAATGACTTTACATTCGTCACGGTTTCAGACAACGCGATAATGATTACGACCACCGATGCCGCAAAGCGCATGACAGCGCCTCGCGTGTACGTCGTTCGTGACCTTATTGCTCCCGACACGTTGCAAAACGAGTTTGCGAAGCCCACGGCGGATCCAGCGGGAGCGTTGATCGACCTTATCACGAGCGCCGTTTCGCCTTCCGATTCGGGCGCAAGCGGCGGCACCGGATTGATCGCCTACCTCAACGGCGCCCTCATTGTCTCACAGACGGAGGAGATTCATCGGCAAATCGCCGCTTTGCTCGTCAATCTACGAGCAGTGCGCGACCAACAAGCGAAACATGAGATCGGGGGCGCTAACGGTTTGCGAAGCAGCGTCAGTCACGCAGAGCAGCGCATTCGCAAAGCACTTGATACGCCACTGGATTTTCATTTCGTGGACGCCCCGCTCAAAGAAATCGTGGATTCACTGCAATCCAAGCTTGGTGTTCCGATCCAACGGGATTCCAAATCGCTAACCGACGCCGGAGTCAGTCCGGATACGAAGATCTCATTCACGGCGAAGCAGATTCCTGCGCACGAAGGGCTACGTCGGTTGCTCGCGGAAAAGAAGCTGGCGTTCGGGATTGAAGACGAAGTGATTCTCATCACTACCGCCGACCGAGCCAAGCTCCTCGTGCATCCGGTGGTTTACGGCGTTGGCGATTTGTGTGGATTTTTCGATCCAATCGCGTTCGGCGGGCCAGATTACGATTCGCTAATCGAAATGCTGACCAGCACCGTCGCGCCCGCGTCGTGGGACAGCAACGGAGGCGCCGGCACCGTCGCTCGCTTGGCGATCGCGAATGCAATTGTTTGCGATCAAACCGACGAGATTCAGGATCAGATTTCAAAGCTGTTGGACGAGTTGCGTGCAAAGGGCTGCCGCTTCTCGCAAGCTCCGGCGACCGATCAAGATTCGATGGTCGTGAGGATTTACAAGTTTCAACCTCCGGCCCCGAACACTCCTCACGACGAGCAAGGTCCGCGGCAGTTGATCGGTTTGATCCGGCAACTGATCGAGCCGAAAAGTTGGACGGAGGGTGGCGCGTCGATCGGAGAGGCGCCAAACGCGATTGTCGTCCGACAGAGACCGCTCATACAGGATCGAATTGAACAGTTCTTGCAGGTTTTTGGAGCGTCAGTCTATGTGCCGGCGTCCCTCCATGGATTCGGAATCGGTAGCGGCCTTGGGCCGGTTGCGGCGTCGCCTGGCCGTCCAGCGCCCGCAAAGACAAAGTAACCGACCGCGCTGTCGCGAAATCACGCGTTGCTCAATCGCAGCAACGCGTATTTCTTCTTGCCGGAGCGGAGCACGATGACGGTTTCGCTGGCCAGGTCGCGGGCCGTAATCATGCGGTCGATGCCTTCGACGCGGCGGTTGTTGACGTAGGCGCCGCCTTGCTCGACCGTTCGGCGGGCGTCGCCTTTGCTCTTGGCCAGGCCGGCTTCGACCAAGGCGTCGATGATGTTCAGCCCGGCTCCTTCGAGTCGCGAGCGCGGCAGCGTTACGGCTCGGCACGTCGGCGAAGATTTCCGCCAATTGGCCGTCGCTCAATTGGTCGATCTCGGCGCCGAAGAAGATTTCGGTGGCCCGGCGGGCGGCGGCCAGGCCCGCTTCGCCGTGCACCAGCCGCGTGAGCTCCTCGGCCAGGCGGCGCTGGCTTTCGCGGGCCTCGGGTCGGCGGCGCGGGCCGCGTCGAGCGATTCGATTTCTTCGCGCGACAGTTCGGTCAGAAATCGCAGGCACTTGCCGGCGTCGGCATCGTCGACGTTGATCCAGTATTGATAAGAACTGATACGGGCTCGTTCGGGCTCGCGCGAGAGCCAGACCGCGCCGCTTTCGGTCTTGCCCATCTTCGTGCCGTCGCTCTTGGTCAGCAGCGGGCAGGTCATGCCGTAAAGCTGCACGCCGTGCATCCGCCGGGCCAGGTCGATGCCGGCCGTGATGTTGCCCCACTGATCGCTGCCGCCGACTTGCAACTCGCAGCCGAAATGCTCGTTGCAGATGGACGAAATCGTAGGCCTGCAAGCAGCATGTAGCTGAACTCGGTGTAGCTCAGCCCGCTGTCGGTCCGCTCGAGCCGCGTTTTCACCGAGTCCTTGGCCAGCATCACGTTCACCGGAAAGTTCTTGCCGACGTCGCGCAGAAATTCGAGGATAGCTGAAGCGGCTCATCCAGTCGTAGTTGTTCACCAGCCGAGCCGCGTTGCGGGCCGGAATCGAAATCGAGCAACGGCCCGCATCTGCGCTTCGCATGCCGGCGACGTTGGCCCGCAGCACGTCGATCGGAGAGCAGATTGCGTTCCTCGCTCTTGCCGCTGGGATCGCCGATCATGCCGGTGGCGCCGCCGACGAGCGCGATCGGCCGATGCCCGGCTCGTTGAAATCGGCGCAGCATCATCAGCGCGCATCAGGTGGCCGACGTGCAGGCTGTCGGCCGTCGGATCGAAGCCGACGTAGAGCGTGCGCGGCTCAGCGGCCAGCCAGCCGGCAGGGCCGCATCGTCGGTGGTCTGATGAATCAGTCCGCGCCAGTTCAGGTCGCTGTAGATATCGAGCGTCATGCGTAATCTATTTTCGGCGCTATCGCCACATATCGTCGTCGGCGAAGGGATGGGCGGGGCCGGTGAACTTGGGCTTGGGCAACGCCTCGAGCGCCTTGTTCGGCCAGCCGCAGGTCTTCGCGCGTGGTGATTTTCAGGTTGATCGGCGAGCCGGGGACGATCGTCACTTCGTGGCCGATCCGTTCGACAAGTTGCGCATCGTCGGTGGCATGAAAGTCGCCCCGCTTGGCATAGGCTTCCAAGCAGCAACTGCCGGCGAAAGACTTGCGGCGTTTGGGCTTCCCACAGATCCATCGCGCGCGACGGTTTCGACGATCGTGTGATTCGCGCCGACGCGCTTGAGCGTGCCGCCACGGGAATGGCAAGAATCGCCGCGCCGCTTTTTTCGGCCGCCTCGAAGACGTGAGTGATCCATTCGTCGGCGAGGCAAGGCCGGGCGGCGTCGTGAACGGCGACGAAGTCGATGTCGGGCTTCACGCGGGCCAACGCCCGTTGGATCGAATCGGCCCGTTGCGCCGCCGCCCTCGACGACGTCGATGCCCAGGATGGCGATGTTGGCCGCGAACTTGAAATCGAAATTCTCGCGGTCATCGGCTCCGATCACGACGATCAGTTGCTTGACATCGTCGCGGGCCAGAAACCTTTCGGCCGAATGCAGCCAGACCGCCTTATTCGCCAGCGGCGCGAACGGCTTTTTATAGTTCTGATTCTTGAACCGGCTGCTACTTCCGGCGGCGGCGACGATGACGGCGAATTTGGCCACGATGGACGGCCCTAGATGAGCGACAAATGGATCGGTTCCCAACCGCGCTTATTGTGCGACTTGCCGGGTGGATTGGCAAGCAGCGGCGCGGAGCAGCGACTTTTCACAGCTTTCCAACGAAGTTGTTGTAGTCTTCGTGCGATCCGATCCAATACCAAACATTCGTTCGGCCCTCGACAACATAGATGGCGCGGTACTTCAATGTAACCGAAACGGCGCGGCTGCCCTTCCGATGCCGGCCCTTTTTCGTATCCTTGAGTGAGTGATTTCCCAAAACCGGATCGCGGGTTCTTAAGAAATAATTCAAACGCGCCATCGGCCATAGCCTGGATTGATTCGGGAAGCTTGGCAAGCAGCTTTTTGTAATCCGAAGTGCGTACATTGGCTGCGTTAGATCGGGCATTCACTGACATCGCCCTGTCGATTCGCGTCGATCGCCGCATCCCGCAGTTGCACCAGCTTCTCTCCTTGAAAAAATTCCTCGTCCGGCGTCAAAATGCCGACTGCTTCCCGGCAGCAGCTACGGAACTCTTTGGCGTTTTTGATCTTGAAACCATCCTTTTCGAGGGCACGCATTCTTCGGGTCAAATAGTCGCGGGGGAGAAGCCAAAGAGCGTATAGACTTTTAATGCCGTCGACGACTTTTTGGTCCGATTTCACGCGGCCGCTATAGACGCCCGACCGGTACAACTCGTCGTAGCGGTTGATATCTTCGAATGCTTGAATCCCCTTTGCCAGGAGATCTTCGAACTTGTAGCAAGCCATCGCTCGGTTGTGTTCAGTTTTCCAAAGCTCGGAATAATCGCGATAGAGTTCGACTTCACGACGCACAAGGTCATGCAGTTTCGACATGATCGATCCTCACGACGGCCGCTTCGGCATTGGCGGCATATCTGGTTGCGGCAAACGACCCCGAAAGTGCCAAAACTGGCTTTCAGCTTCCAATAGCCATTATATTGTGCAATTTGCCGGATGGATTGGCAAGGCGGAGGTTCCTATTCATACGGCATCAAGATTTCATCCGCTTGCAACCCGGCGATGCTGCGGAAGCCGCCGCTGGCGATTTGCTCGCCGAGGGCTGTGATGGTGCGGAAATAGCGGTCGGTCGGTTCGCGACCGGTTAGTTTGCGCGTCGAAATCCTGGCAGATGCAATCGGCCGCTTGTCGCACGACTTCGTCGTCCTGCCGGGCCGCGTAGAGACTCGTGACGAGCATCACGACCGCGTCTTGAATTCGCCCGGATAGGTACGACATGCGGCATTGCCGGTCGGCCAGGGCCAATTGATGCTTGCGCAGCACGCCGTCGATCACCAGTGGCGCGGATTGCAAGATGCGAGCGGCGAATTCGGCGTGAGCCCGAAGCGACGGCGGCATCGGCGGCAGCGCGGGAGTCGATGGAAGCCGCAGATGTTCGGCGGCCAGCCAGCGCAGATACGGCGCGATTTCGGAGCGCAGGGCCCAAGCGTGCCGTGGATTGAGCGGATTCGGCTTGCGGATGTTGGCCGACGCGAGCGCCTTGCCGATCGGCTCGAAGAATCGTTGGCCATGATGTTTCACCAGCGATTTGAAAAACGCCATGCCGAGCATTTCGCCTTCGCCTTCGTAGATGCAAGGGGCGAGATATTCATGCACGTTGTCGCCGAAAGCATGGCCGTGCAAAAAGGCACGGCCGCCGTGCGTTTTCATGAACAGTTCGATGGCGGCTTCTTTTTGGGCTTCGCTGCCGAAGATTTTGGCGACGATGCATTCCATCTCGCCGCGATACCCGGCGTCGATCAGGCCGGCAGCACCAGGCGACGAGCGCATCGCAAGCGACGATCAGTCCGGCCAGCCGGCCCATGCGGCGGCGGACAAGCTCGCGGGTGGCGATCGGCGCGCCGTAGGTTTTGCGGAAGCGCGACCAGGGGATCATGCTGGCCAGCATCAGCCGCATCGTGCCGGCGGCGTTTGCGCACAAAGCCACGCGGCCCGAGATTCAGACCGTGGTAGGCGATCGTCAGCCCATCGCCGCGCGGCGGTGTCAAGCAAATTCGCCGCCGGCACGCGGAGGTCTTTGAACACGATGCCCGTAGTTGTGGGCATGCTTCAGCGCATACAGTCCATAGTGGCGAAGTTGAAATTGTTCGTTTTCTTCGGCCGGCAAATCGACAATCAGCACGGCGGGACGGCCTTCGACGAGCGCGACCAAGCCGATCGTGCGGCCGGGCAGGACGTTGGTGATGAACAGCTTCTCGCCGTTGACGACGAACGAATCGCCGTCGCGGACGGCGCGGGTTCGCATCGCCGTAAGATCGGAACCGGCGCAGGGTTCGGTCAGGGCGAATGCGGAAAGGCTTTGCCCGCTGGCCAAGCGCGGCAAGAATCGCTGTTTTTGCTCGGCATTGCCGAACGTTCGGACCGGATCGACCGCGCCGATGCAGCCGTGAACGGATGCCAGCCCGGCGACCGTCGGATCGACGAGGGCCATGCGAGTGAGAAACGGCGCGAAGCTGGCGAACGGAGCGCCGCTGCCGCCGTATTGCGGATCGACCAACAGGCCCCAATAGCCGACGGCGCCCAATTCGGCCAACGTCGCGGCGCTGATCTTGTGATTGGCGTCGAGCAGCGTTCCGGCCGACTGATGCCGCCGGACCACGTCGATCGAATTCTGCATCACGCGATCGACGGCGGGGGGCGTCGCCGGCGTCTGAGAACCGAACAGTTCGACCGGCAGTTGCCGATCCCACACGGCCCGATGCACCGGACTTTGGGCCGTTTGAAACCGCGCGGCGAACAGCGATTCGACTTGTTCGTCGGCCTTGTCGATTGCGCCGGTCCGTCGAACCTCTTCATCGCTCTTGCCGCCAAGTTTCAGCGCCGTTTCGGCGAACGAGGGCTCGCCGGGCGCGGGCGAATGATTCGGTTCGGTATCGGAAGCTCGGGCGTTCATGGATAAAACCTTCGCGAGGGAAAATTCATTCGGCGTAAAGGCGCTCAATTATATCAGCGAAATTCTCTTGGATGGTGGCGCGGCGGAGCTTGAGCGTCGGCGTGAGCTCGCCTTGCTCGACCGATAGGCCACGGTCCAAAAGTGCGAACTTGCCGATTTGCTCGTTCTCCGACAAGCAAGCTAGTCGCTTGTCGATTCGCTGCCGGTAAAGGGCCAGCACGTCGGGATGAGCAAGCGCTTGGGCGGGAGTGAAAACGGGAATTCGCCGCTCGATGATCTCGGCTCGCAGAGTCTCGGGATTCGGCACGACCAGCGCCGCGAGATAATTGCGGCCCTCGCCGAGCAGAACGACTTGCGAAATCAGCGGCTCGTCGGCCAGCAGCGATTCGATGGCGACCGGGGCGATGTTTTTACCCGCGGCCGTGACGATCAAGTCTTTCTTGCGGCCGGTGATCCACAAGTAGCCGTCGTCGTCGAGCCGGCCGAGGTCGCCGGTGTGCAGCCAACCGTTGTGGATTGTCTCGGCGGTGTCGGCCGGGCGATTCCAATAGCCGAGCATGACATGCGGGCCGCGCGTGAGAATCTCGCCATCGTCGGCGATGCGGACTTCGACGCCCGGAATCGGTTGACCGACGGAGCCCATGCGATCGGTGTCGGGATGCGAGGCGGCAATGACGGGCGACGATTCGGTGAGGCCGTAACCTTGCACGAGCCGAACGCCGTGTTGCCAATAGAACTCCGCCGTGGCGACGGGCAAGGCCGCGCCGCCGGACGAGCAAAGCCGCAAGTTGCCGCCGAGCAACTCCGACAATCGGCCGGGCGATTCACGGTCGGGCAGCGATTCGACGTGCCGGCGCACTTTGTCGTAGAAATACGGAACGCCGTTAAGCAGCGTCGGATGCAGCGATTGACAATTCGCCAGAATTCGCTCGCGGCTTTCGGCCAGCGCCAACTGCGATCCGCTGAGAATCCAGGTATACAGATCGCAAGTGCGGGCGTAGATGTGCGACAGCGGCAGCCAGCAAAGCCGTAGATCGTCCGGCCCGCAGGCGAACACCGAGAGCATTGCGCGGGCGTTCGACACGAGATTTCGATGGCTGAGCATCACGCCTTTCGGCTCGCCGGTCGTGCCGGAGGTGTAAAGGATGGTCGCCAGATCACCGGGGCGGGTGTCGGCGAGCGCCGACGCCAGAATCGAATCGGCGTCCGTTTCGACGGGCACTTCGGCCAGCAAATCGGCGAACAAGGTCGCTTGCGATTGCGCGATGCGATCGAATGTGACGAGGCAAAGATCGTCCGGCAAATCAAGAATATTGGCCGCGAGTTTGGCTTCTTGCTCGGCGTCCGAAAGAAACACTGCCCGCGCACCGCAGTCGCGGATTTGCAAGGCAATCTGCGGGCCGGAAAGCACCGAGTGAACGGCTACATGTACGCCGCGAACGAAATGCACCGCCAAGTCGAGCAGGAGCCATTCATGACGATTCTCGCTGGCCTGCACGACCCGATCCCCCGCGCGGATGCCCAGTCGATGCAAAACGACGGCAAGCCGGCCGGCATCGCGGGCAATTTCCGACCAGGTTAGCTTTCGCGGCTCCGCGTCGCAGTTGGGGAGGATTAGTGCGGTGTGGTGGGGATGCGCGGCGACGGTGTCGCGGAAGATGGAGACGAGAGTATCGGGACCGTCGGGCATTGCCGTGTGCAGAGTTTTTTGTCGGCGCGATGCGCGAAACCGCAAGCGAGTGACGGGCCGCTACGGAATAGTTCGGCAATCGAGAGCTTACATGCGCTCGAAGATCGTAGCGATTCCTTGACCGAGGCCGATGCACATCGTTGCCAGGCCGAGCCGAGCTTCGTGATCGACCATGCTATGCAAAAGCGTCGTGGCGATGCGGGCACCGCTGGCGCCGAGCGGATGGCCGATGGCAATCGCACCGCCGCGGACATTGACTTTCGATTCATCGATTCCGAGCATTCGGATGCACGCGAGCGCTTGGGCGGCGAAGGCCTCGTTCAGTTCGATCAAATCAATGTCGGCGAGTTGCAATCCGGCTCGTTGCAGAGCCTTTTGCGTCGCCGGCACGGGGCCGGTGCCCATGACGGCCGGTTCGACGCCCGCGACCGCCGTCGCCACGATTCGCGCCATCGGTTTGAGGCCCAGCGCACGGGCCCTTTCTTCCGACATGATGAGCAGCGCGGCAGCGCCGTCGTTCAGCGGCGAACTGTTGCCGGCCGTGACCGTTCCCAAGCCGGGCATGAACGCCGGCTTGAGGGCGGCAAGGCCGTCGGCCGTGCAATCGAAGCGGATGCATTGATCTTGCTCGACGAGGATGCGATCGCCGGCTTCGTCATGACCCCAGATAGGCACGGTCTCGCGGCGGAAGTGGCCGCCTGAATAGGCGGCGCCGGCAAGTTGGTGGCTGCGCAACGCGAAGGCGTCTTGATCCTCCCGCGAGATGCCTTGGCTTTGCGCGAGGAATTCGGCCGTCACGCCCATCAGCAGCGCTCCGCGACTCGTGCGGCGAAATAGCTTGGGATTCAGGTCGAACCCGGCATCCATCGGAATATGGTGCATGTGTTCCAAGCCGCCGACGATTTGCACGTCTTCGGCGCCGGCGGCGATAGCATGGGCCGCCTGGTTGACGGCTTGCAAGCTCGATCCGCACAGGCGGTTGACGGTCGTCCCGCCGGCCGACATCGGCAATCCGGCCATCAGCGACACGAATCGAGCGACGTTGAAACCCTGCTCGCCCTGCTGCTGCGTGTTGCCAAGCACGACGTCTTCGATCTCACTGACGTCGATGCCGGTTCGCTTGACGAGCGCCTCGACCACGGCGACGGCCAAATCGTCGCTGCGGACATTGCGAAAAACGCCCCGTTGCTTATGGGCTCGGCCCACGGGCGTGCGGAGGCAATCGATGATTACGGCACGAGGCATGGGGAGGAAGGGACTAGGGGCTGGGGGCTAGGGAACGCAAGCGGGATGCTCGCCGAAACGGATCGATCGCGTCTATTTCTTGTTGTTCCGAATACATTTTACGGGCCGGGGCGGTAGAAGGGTTTGCCGGATTTGGCCATTTCGAGCAGCATCGGCGTCGGTTGCATTCTTGGGCCGAGGGATTCGAAGGGCTTGAGCATTTCCAAGATCCTATTGAGTCCCAGGTTTTGGGCCCAAAACAACAAGCCCCCTTTGAACGGCGGAAAACCGACGCCGTGGATCAATGCCAGATCGATGTCGCGCGGGTCGTTGGCGATGCCCTCGGACAGCTCCCGCGTTGCTTCGAGCAGCATCGGCAGAAACAGGCGGGCCGTGATTTGCTCCGGCGTCAATGGAACCGGCGGGCGAAGATACGGGGCAATGATTTCGGCCAGTTTCGGATCGGGTTCGCCGCGATCCGGATCGCGGGCAAACGAATAGAATCCGGCGCCGGTTTTCTGTCCCTTTCGACCCGCCTTGATCAGCGACCCGACGACCGGTGAGACCACCGTCCGATCGGGAAATGCTTCATACATCACCCGGCCGGCATAGAATGCGGTATCCAAGCCGATCAGATCATAGAGCAGCAGCGGGCCCATCGGCATGCCGAAGTTGCGCGCGGCCCGTTCGATGGCCGCCGGCGCCGCGCCGTCCAAAAGCAGTTCGACCGATTCCGTCAAAAACGGCGACAACAGCCGATTGACCATGAATCCAGGCCCGTCGTTCACCACGACCGGCATCTTGCCGATGCTCTTGGCATAAGCGACGGCGGTGGCGATGGTTTGATCGCTCGTTTTCTTGCCGCGGATCACTTCGACCAAAAGCATCTTGCGGACCGGATTGAAAAAATGAATGCCGCAAAATCGATCTGGGTGGGTCAAGCCCGTGGCGAGTTGCGTGATGGGAATCGTCGACGTGTTCGAGGCGAGCACGGCCTCGGCGTGCAATTGCGGTTCGAGCCGGGCGAAGATTTGTTGTTTGATTTCGGAATTCTCGACCACCGCCTCGATCACCAAGTCGGCAGACGCCAGATCGTCGGCGTTCGAGGTGGCCGTAAGCAGCGAAGCATAATGGACGGCGCGCTCGGGATCGGCCCGTTTGGTTTGTTTGTTGTACGCGGCTTCCTCGAGGATTTTTTCGACACCTTGATGAAGCGCGTCGGCCGCGGCATCGGTGACCGAAACAGCGACATTCCGCTTGAGATTCACCGCCGCGATGCCGCGCCCGATGATGCCCGCGCCGATGATGCCGACCGAGCGGATCGGCTGCGGCTGAATGTCGCGGCGCTGGATGCCCGTATCTCTTTTGTTTCGATCAACAAGGAAGAAGATGTTGATAAGCGCGCGATTCACCGGCGAGCCGAATAGCGCTGCCATTCCCTCGGCCTCGCGGACGCAAGCAGTTTCGATGTCGAGCGCAGCGGATTCCAGCATCATCTCCAGCGCCGTGGGAGGGGCCGGGTATTGGCCGCGGGTTTGCTGCTGGATCAGGGCGTTGGCCGTGGCGGCGAGAAACGTGAGCTCGGTGTCGTTCACTTCGATCGGCTGGCTCCAGCGGCGGCGGTCTTCCATGTAGACCAGTGAACGTCGTTCGGCGCGAATCAGCGCGATCGCCGCGTCTTGAAGCCGCTCGGCGAGAACACGATCGGTGGCCAGGCCCATCAGCACGGCCGAGCGTGCATCGACCGGCTCGCCGGTGGTGACCATCTCGACGGCGCTCGCCAGGCCGACGATGCGCGACGTTCGAGCCGTGCCGCCCCAACCGGGATAGAGGCCGAGCTTGATTTCCGGAAAGCCCAACTGCGCCTTGGGCACGTCGGCCATCAGCCGGCGGTCGCACCAAACGGCCAACTCCGCTCCGCCTCCCAAGCAAAGGCCGTCGATCGCGGCCACGGTGACCAACGGCAGCGTCGAAAGCCGTTGGAAAAGCCGTCGCCCGCGGTGACACATTGCCACGGTCTGTTCGGCCGGCGCATCGAGCGCGGCGACGAATTCCCGCAAATCGGCCCCGACGATGAACGACCCCGGTTTGCCGGAGCGAATCACAAGACCGACGATTTCCGGCTGCTTTTCCAGGCGGTCCAAATGAGCTTCCAACTCAGCGAGCACCGTTGTGGAAAGAACATTCGCTCCTTTTTGCGGATCGTTGAATGTCAGCAGGGCGATGTCCGGTTCGGGCATCGTGAATTGGATTGTCGGCGGAGCGGGCATGATTGGCGCATCGGGGACATTCGGAAACCCACGACAAGCATACGGCCTTCGCGTTGGCTCGTAAACCCATTTGCAGTCGCCGAAGCAGTCGCAGAAACCTAGATGGGCGGCGTTGCAGACGGGCTGGATCGTCCGGCGAGCAACAACCTTGCCGCGACTGCGCGGTTCCTGGATAATTGGTTCCCTCCAACGGGCGCGATATGGATCGAAATATCCAGTGGAGACTTGGAGAATTGCCGTGCCGGAAGAATTCAATCCCTATTATGTTTGGCTGAGCATTCCGCCGGAAGAGCAGCCGCCGAATCATTATCGATTGCTCGGCCTGCGGCTGTTCGAAACCAGCGGCGACGTTATCGACAGCGCCGCCGACCGCCAGATGGCCCACCTGCGGACGTTTCAAGGTGGCAAGCATGGCGAACTTACGCAGCGGATATTGAACGAAGTCGCGGCGGCGCGAGGTTGTTTGCTCGACGGCAAGAAACTGCGCGGCCTACGATCAGCAGCTTCGCGAGAAACTTTCGCCCTCCGCGTTGCCGGCCGGCCAAGCCGTAGCCGAAACGATCGCTCTGACAGCGGCGAAGACCCTTCCGCGCGCGACCGCTCAACTGCCGGCCGCCAATGGATGGAACGATCTGCCGGACGGCGGCGCCAAGCCGACGAAGCAACTGGGAAGCGCGTCGGAGAACTCGGTCAAGCCGGCCGCGGCGGTTCGACAACCCGCCAATCGCCGGAATATCTGGCTAGCAATCACCGGCTCGGTCGTGCTGCTTGCGGCCATCGGATATGGAGTGATGGTGTTCAGCGCGCCCTCCGACGGAACGCTTGTCTTCGACTGGCCCGAGTCGGATCGAGCCGATATTAGCGTCGCGGTCGATGATGTTCCGATGGTCGCTCCAACCGGCGGACCGTGGGAATATCGCTGTGCGCGGGGGCCGCATCATGTCGTCGGCCAGAAGCCGGCGTTCAAGCTGGATACGACGGTGGCAGTCAAATCGGGACAGCGCGAAACGGTTCCGCCTGATTGGAAAGCCAAAGCCGTGTTGGTGTTCAACTGGCCGCAAGAGTTGCGCGGCGGCGCGGAATGGAAAGTCGATGGTCGAGCGCATGCGATTTCGTCGCTTCAGCCGTTGGAATTGCCGGTGGAACCGGGCCGGCATTTGGTTCAAATCAGCCGGCCCGGCTCGGCGCAATTCGTGGCCAACGTGGTCGTCGCGGCGGACGGACGGGAATTGGTTTCCGTCAAGACGCCGGCGAACGACGCGAAGTTGATTCTCGCTTGGCCGCTGGCCGAGCAAAAGGATGCCCAGCTAACGCTCGATGGTGATCCTGCAACCGTATCGACCGCGTCGAACGGCGCGTCGCCGGAGTTGACGCTCAAACCGGGGCGGCATTCGGTTCAAATCACTCGGCCCGGCTTCGTGCCGTTCTATCAAGTTGTCGAACTATCGGCCGGCGCCAATAGCGTGGTCAAACCGACCTGGACACCCGAGCAGAAGACGGCGGTTTCCGTGCCCGTGGCGCCGGCCGCGCCGCCGGCGGTGGTTGAGAAGCCGGCTACGGTCGAAACTCCTCAAGCGGCGAAGAAGCTTGCCGTGCCCACGGCCGCCGAACAGGCTCAAATCGGCAAACAGTTGGACGAGCTTTACAAGACGGGAGCGGGACAAACGGCGGCGAAGGATCCCGCGACGGCGCAAAAGCTGTACGACGCGGCCGCCAACGGCAGCGGCATTCCGGCCGAGCGTTACATGCTGCTCTTGCGCGGCGCTGAAATCGCCGCCGCGGGAGGCGAATTCGAACTGGCGCTGCAAGGAATCGACGCACTCGACGGCGACTACGAAATCAACGCACTCGAAATCAAGCAAAAGCTGCTCGAGAAATTCGTGATTGCCGGCAAGCCGAAACAGTTGGCCGCCGCCATTCCGGCCGTCGAGGAAATCGTCGATCAAGCGATTGCCGCCGACCAATTCGAGACGTCGCTTGCCTTGGCGACAACGGCCGGCCGCGTCGTTGCCAAGTCGCAAATCCCCTCGCACAAGGAAATCGACGAGCGGCTGTCGCGCCGCCGCCGTGACATTCACCTGCTACAGCCGATTTTCGCGTCGGTCAAAAAGGCGCAAGAGTCGCTCGATAAGAATCCGGCTGATGCGGAAGCCAATCTGCTCTGCGGCCGATGGCGCTGCTTCTACAAACGAGACTGGGATGCCGGCTTGCCGCTGTTGGCCAAGGGGAACGATGAGAAGTTGAAATCGCTTGCCGTTGAAGAATTGAACCCAAAAGTTCCCGCCAACGTCGAGTGGGATGTTCAACTGGCGGAGGCGTGGTGGGATCTCGGGCAAAAAGAATCGGGCATTGCGCGGGATTCGCTCCGCCTGCACGCGGGCGAAATCTATCAGGCCGCACTGCCCGATGTAACTTCGGTTTTGAAGCAAGCGGCGATTGAGAAGCGCCTGAAGGAGATCGCCAGTATCAATACAGAGCACTCGACCGCCGCAAGCAAGTCGCACAAGGCGGCCGGGCCGGATCGATGGATGCGGGAAGTTGCCGCCTTGCCGGCCGAGCAACAGGTGGAAGCCGTCGTTAAGAAGTTGCAGCAATTGAATCCGGGTTTCGACGGCGGCGTTGAGCAGAAGATCGAAGACGGCGTGGTGACCGACTTCCGGTTCGCTTCGGATAACGTGACCGACATTTCGCCGGTGCGAGCGTTGGTGGGATTAAAGGCTCTAAAGTGCGCGGGCAGCGGTTTGGGAAAGGGAATCTTGTCGGACCTATTGCCGCTCAAGGGAATGTCGCTGAAATTTCTCGACTGCGGCTGGGACAAAGTTTCCGACTTGTCGCCGCTGCGAGGAATGCCTTTGACGGTTTTGTTAGTCGGCAGCACGCCAGTGGCCGATCTGTCGCCACTGAAGAATATGCCGCTGACCTACCTCGACTGCGGCGGAACAAGAGTTACGGACCTGTCGCCGCTTAAAGGAATGGCGTTGACCGGATTGAGTTTCGCTCCCGGTCAATTGACCGACCTATCGCCCTTGCACGGAATGCCGCTGAAGACTCTGAATTGCAGTCAGAATCATCAATTGTCGGACTTGTCGCCTTTGAAGGGCATGGGCCTAGTCGATCTGTTCTGCAACGACACGCAAGTCTCCGATCTTTCGCCCATCCGCGGGATGCCGCTGAAACGGTTTTATTTCGACAAAACGCAAATCACCGATCTCTCGCCGCTGGAAGGATTGGAGTTGACCGAAGTCGCCCTGACGCCGCAGCAGATCCGCACCGGCCTCGACAAGCTCCGGCGGATGCCCAGCATTCAAAAGCTGCGCAGAAACGCCTGGGATGAAGCGGTAAGTCCCGACGTGTTTTGGAGAAAGTTCGATGCCGGCGAACTTGGCAATTAACATCGCCATGCCCGCGAATCCCTCCAATCTGCCGGCGAATGCCGAGAAGCGGCAGTTCGCCACGACTCAATGGAGCATCGTGCTCGCCGCGGGCAACGCCGGCGGACAGGATTGCCGAACGGCTCTCGCGAAGCTTTGCGAGAGCTACTGGTATCCGCTCTATGCTTATGTCCGCCGAAATGTCAACGTGCAGGAAGCGCAAGACCTGACGCAAGCCTTCTTTTCCTACTTGCTTGAAAAGCGGACGATCGCCAGGGCCGACCACGATCGCGGGCGTTTCCGCGATTTCCTGCTCGCTTCTTTCAAGAACTTTTTGGCGAACCAACGGAATAAGGCGATCGCGGCCAAGCGTGGCGGCGGAAAGTTGAAGCTATCGCTTGATTTTGCCGCCGGCGAATCCCGCTACCGGATCGAGCCGTCGCACGAGTTGACGCCGGAGAAACTCTACGAGCGCCGCTGGGTGCTGACGCTCTTGGATCAAGTGCTCGACCAACTGCGACTCGAATTGATCGAGGCGGGCAAAGCCGACGATTTCGAGCAATTCAAAGGCGCATTGACCGGCGAGGCAACCGCCGACGATTACGCTCGGGCGGCGGCTATTTTGAAAATCACGCCGGCGGCTGCCAAGCAGGCGGCCTATCGGTTGCGCAAGCGCTTCCGGCAACTTTTTCGCCAGGGAGTCGCCCAAACTTTGGCCGACGAAGCCGACGTCGACGATGAAATTGGCCGGCTTCTGGAGATTCTTGCTAGCTAGGGGCGAAATGCCGTGTTACCGTGACCACGCGAAGCTGTATTGAAAGATAGACCATCTTTCACCCGGTAGCACGAGCATGAGCCAGACACCGATTTGCCCGAAATGCGGAGCCCCGCTTGCCGACGATGCGCCGGCCGGGCTGTGCCCCAAGTGCCTGGTTCAAGCTGGTTTCGAGAGCGAAAACCCGCCGCGGCCCGAACCCGCGGTCACGACGCCTAATCCAACCACTTCTGGATTCACGCCACCTGCTGTCGAAGAACTTGCCAAGCGGTTTCCGCAGCTTGAGATTCTCGAACTCTTGGGCAAAGGCGGAATGGGGGCGGTCTACAAAGCTCGCCAGCCGGGGCTCGATCGGCTGGTGGCGGTGAAGATTCTGCCGGTGGAAACGAGCCACGATCCGACGTTTGCCGAGCGCTTCACGCGCGAAGCCCGCGCGTTGGCCCGGCTGAGCCATCCGAACATCGTCGCCATTTACGATTTCGGCCAGACCGAGGGGCTGTATTTCTTCGTGATGGAATACGTTGATGGCGTGAACTTGCGGCAGGCGATTCAGGCGGGCGGGATGACGCCGCAAAACGCCTTGACGATCGTGCCGCAAATTTGCGATGCGCTGCAATTCGCCCACGACGAAGGCATCGTTCATCGCGACATCAAGCCCGAGAACATTTTGATCGACAAGCGTGGGCGAGTGAAAATCGCCGATTTCGGCCTGGCCAAGTTGCTGGGGCTCGAGCACGCCGATCATGCGCTCACGCAAACGCGCCAAGTGATGGGCACATTGCGCTACATGGCGCCCGAGCAAATGGAAGGCTCGCACGAAGTCGATCATCGGGCCGACATTTATTCATTGGGCGTCGTGTTCTATGAACTGTTGACCGGCGAGTTGCCAATCGGCCGTTTCGCGCCGCCCTCGAAAAAAGTGCAAATCGACGTGCGGCTGGATGAAGTCGTGTTGCGGGCATTGGAAACGGAGCCCGAGCAGCGGTATCAACATGCCAGTGAACTAAAGACGAGCGTGGATCATATCACCGCGACGCCAAACGTTGCGGCCGGCCATGTGCCGCCGATTCGGACGACATATCCGGAGCAGATGGCGCCCGATGCACGGTTGTCGCGGAGTGCGTTGTTTGGGGCGATTTGGGCATCGTATTTCTTTATCGCCCTCGTGCTAGTGATTCCAGCATGGTTAGTGCATGGTTACCATGAACCAGTTCAGCCTATGCGGGCGACAATACCGGCTCGCGCCTTGCAGATTGCTGGCGCTGGTGATCCCTCGATGTTCGATGGACTCATTGCCCAAGCCGTGGTCGATAGCCCAGGTGGTTCCAGGGAGTTGTTCCAACTGCTGTTGATGATCGCGGCAGCCGTGGCCGGACTGATCGCCGTCGCTGCCCCGTTTGGCACGACGATTCTCGGGTTCGTCGCGATCGGCCAGATTCGTCGTTCGGCGGGCAAACTCTATGGGTTGCATTTGGCGGTGTTCGATGCGTTGTTGTTTCCGCTGTTATTGCTCGACGGCTTGCTGCTTGCGTTGGGCTATGGGTTGGCGTACGTGGCGTGGTCCGCGTTTGTACGAATGTTTGCCGTTTATGGGCAAGACCCGTTATTCATTTTGGTCTTCGCCGGATCTGCCGGTGTGTTGGCCGTCTGGCTCGACTGGCGCATCATTCGGGCCGTTTGGCGCAATGTCACAGGGTTTGTGCCGCCGCCGAAGCCGGTCGCCACCGCAGCTTCGGCCGTCGTGCGTCCAATTGAACGTCCCCGCGATGGCACGGGGAAGGAATTCCAACAGCACAATCAACACGCCGACGAATTGAAAACGAACGTCGCCCCAATCGTCGCGACGATCGACGATTCGGGCGACCCTGCGATGCGCGGTCCGCAGCCGCGTCAACCGCCGGCTGCGCCAAATCCACGGTTATCGCCGTGCGCATTGTTCGGGGCGATATGGGCGTCGTATTTCTTCGTTGCCGTTGCGGTGCTTCCCGTTTTACTCTGGTACGGTTATCTCAAGGAGCCTAGACCCCTCAGCGTGATGTTGCCAGCCGGCACCCTGCAGATTGCTGGCGCTGGAGGCACCTCAGCATATCATGGCCTCATCGCGCAGGTCGCTGATCGCCCCCCGAGTAGTGTCAGCGAATTCTTCAAACTTCTCATGATGTTCGCGGCAATCGTCGCCAGCTTGATTGCCTTCGCTGCTCCATTCGGCGCGACGATTCTCGGATTCGTCGCGATCGGTCAGATTCGCCGTTCGGATGGCAAACTGTATGGCTTGCCGCTGGCGGCGATCGATGCGCTGCTGTTTCCGTTGCTGCTGATGGACTTCTTGATCATGGTCGTCGTCGCCGCCGTGGTGATGATGGTTCTTATGTTGTGCGGTGGTCCAAGGGGACTTGGGGGCGAGTTGATGTCGGCACTCCCGACGGCGCTCACTTTGTTGATTAGCCTGCCGATCATCGCCTGGGCCGATTACCGGATCGCTCGTGCCGCTTGGCGCATGATATCGGGATCTCCGGCGACATCGAAGCCTGTCGTTGCTGCCGCAATTCCGGGCGGCGGTGTTCAGCGTTGACAACATTGTCAGAGAATCTATTCTGTCACCTATGAATCGATTCGAATTCAAAGCCGCATCGGCTGCGACGGAACTGTGGCTGGCTGCCTGCGCATTGGTATTTACATCGGTCGGCGGATGTTCCGGCCACAACCGCACATCACAGGATTCGGCGACGGTCCCGGCGAAGGCGACAGAAAGCGGCGCTGTCCCCCCCACTGCAAAGCCGCCTGCCAGTGCGACTAAGGCCGTCGAATTGGTGATTGATTATGGCGACGGCGTTCAAAAGCGATTCACCGATATTGGTTGGAAGGAATCGATGACCGTGCTCGATGTTTTGAAAGCTGCCGAGAAGCATTCGCACGGCATTTCGATCGCCGCCCACGGATCGGGCGAGACGGCGATGGTTACCAAGATCGACGATGAGACGAATCAGGGAGGCGCGACCGGCGCCAAGAACTGGATTTTCCGCATCAATGGCCGACTGGGCGACGAAAGTTGCGGCGTCACCGCGGTTCGGGCGGGCGACACCGTCTTGTGGAAGTTCGGGGCCTACGAATAAGATAGAGGTTCTCGGTTACAGCGGCGATTGTAGAAGGCACGCTTCGCGTGCCGTCTGCCGCGCCGCCGAATGATTTCAATATCGCCCTTGCTGGTTGGTCACGGCACTCGGAGAGTGCCGACTACTTTAGGAGTTGGCACAAGTGAACTGCAAAACGCGGCGGAATCTGTGGCTCGGCGGATTGTTGGTGGCGATTGCAGTCGCTGGACGTTGGATCGGGGCATACGTTAATTGGTCGCTGTTGCCGCCGAATTTCACACCGGTGGCGGCGATCGGACTATTTGCCGGCTTCTTGTTTGCCAATCGAACGACGGCGCTGTTGGTTCCGCTCGTTGCCCTGGCGATCAGCAATCTGGCGCTCGATTCCTACGGCAGTTTTTGGATGGGCTTGGTTGTCTATGGCTCGTTCATGGCGGCGCCGCTCATGGGTCGATGGCTGCGGAACCGGCCGACTGCGGGGAGGGCTTTGGCGTCCATTTTGCTTCCAGCGGTGCTGTTCTTTGTCACGACCAACTTCGCCCACTGGCTGATGGACATCCAGCATGTCGGATCGGCCTATGCCGCCGATTGGCATGGTCTGCTGGCCTGCTATGCCCGCGGTGTTCCATTCGTCCGCTGGATGTTGGAGGGCGATATTGCGTTCTGCGGCCTGCTGTTCGGCGCTTACGGTTTGATTTCGGCCTATGCCGGTCGCCGCGGTCTGGTTCATGTACCGGCCGCGAACAGCCGATGTTAGTTTCTGCCGGTCACGGACGCTGGCGGGACTGCGCGGTTTGATCGGAAGATCGGTGCTGGCGAGGTTGTAACGACTTTGCCGCCCGACGGTTCGTCCGCCGCTCGTCGCCCGTTGGCAATGGACTGATTCCAACTTCGGTTGAACGTCCATCGAATGGTCTGCCGTGACGAAGTCGATTCCGGCGTATCTGAAATTGCACGATGAGAACCGGCTCGAAGAGAGCGCGGCGAACATCGACGATTCGGTCGTAATGGCGGAGTTGTCGCAAGCGTTCACGGCCGCCACGGGTTGGCCATTAGAAATCTCGACGAAAGAGCCGCATCCCGAATTGCAAAAAACTTCCGACTTGATGTGTGCCGCCCCGGTCGATCCGGGCGTTGGAACCTCTCCCGGACACATTGGGCTCGGTTTTGAAGCGGGCGATGCCGAATCGAGAACTCCGGAGCGCTCAGCCGAAGCAAGGGCGTTCGCTTTGCCCGCCGCGGCTCCGGAACATTGTTCTCCCGAAGCGGCAGCCCAACTCGCCGCCGCCATTTCGCGGCTCAACGCCCAACTCGCAAAGACTCGGCAAATCGTTCGTCATCGCGACGCAGAATTAGCAGCTGGCGTGCCGGTCATCGCGCGGGCCGAAGATTCCGAGCAGCTTGCCGAATTGTTGGAATGCGTGTTGAGCGCCGGAGCCGAAGCGTGCGAATGCCAGGCCGCGGCCCTCTACATGCTCGACGATGCGACGACGTCGCTCAAGCTGCGGTCAAGCGTCGGTCTGCCGGTCGAGCGCCTGCTGCAACCACCGCGGCCGTTGAAAGGCGCGATTGCCGATCTCGAAGCGCTGTTGGGTCATGCGGTGGCCTTGGAACGGGCGTCGGCGTTTGGACCGTGGCGAGTGCCGGAAGAATTCGCGGCCGCGTTGTGCGTGCCCGTCTCCAGCCCAACGATTCCGCTGGGCACGCTGTGGTTCTTTTCAGACCGCCCGCGAGATTTCACCGACCGGCAAACGAATCTTGCGGAATTGGTCGCAGGGCGATTGGCCGCCGAATTGGAACGGACGATGCTGCTTGCGCAAATTCGTGAGCAGGCGCCGGCAACCAAGGAATAATTCCGAAGCCCAGCGATACGGCATCTGAATTTTGGCAAATTCAGCTATGACGCGCGCTGATGACGGCCGCGAGTTCGGCCAGAATCATCGCCGTCGCGCCCCAGATGCGGTGCGAGCCGAAGGCGAAATAGGGAACGCGCTGCGGAATCCCTTCGCGCTCTCTTGAGAAGACGCCCGTTTGTGCCGCGTCGAAGAGATGCGCCAGCGGCAGTTCCAGCACTTCCGCAACCTCGGCGGCGTTCATGAGAAACGGCGGCAAGCGATCGATCGCGGCGACCCAGGGAGTGACGTGATTGTTGCTGACGAACACATATAGCGGCGATAGCCGGCCCAGCGGTTCGATCCCCTTGGCCGGCACGCCTAATTCCTCTTCCAATTCTCGCAATGCCGCTTGCCAATCGGTTTCGCCCGGCTCGATCAATCCACCGGGCAACCCGATCTGACCGCCATGATGGGCTAAGTCCATCGGCCGAACGATCAACGGCAACCGCCAGTCTCCGTTGGCCCGATAGAGCAGAATCATCACCGCCGCCCGCCGCGCCCCTTCCGGCGGCGGATCGAAATAAGGTCCGCGGCTCGGCGTCGGCGCCATTCGCCGCTGGGCCTCAAGCCCCGGCAAGGGCCGCTGCAATGCGGCTCGCAGTCGATCGATCAAACCGTCTTGCGGATCGATCGCATCCGCTTGAGATAGTGAAGAACCCGCCATGCACAGCGCCTTTCGATTCGCCGGCGGTGCTCAGCCCGTTCATCAATCCTACCGAACCGACCGGTAAAGGTCCAAATCGGGGCGGTCGCCGAGGATCGTGAATAGTTCGCGAATTTGCTCCAAGCCGGCGGCGATCGTGAATCGTGAATCGCGGCCGAGGCTCTTGGCTCCGAGCACATAAAAGTCGGACTCGGCGGTGGCCAGCAAATGCCGATCGGGCCGAGCCTCGCCTTCCGCGGGCCAGCGCGTTGCCGCCCCGCGAATCGGATCTTCGCCGACTTGAAGCTCGGCGAACAATTGATTGTCGGGCCGATGACCGACATTCGCGATGATTCGATCGACTTCCACTTCGCCGGCATGTTGGCCCGCCAAGAGAACTTGGAATTTCTCCAATCCCTCGTGCCAAATCACTTGATGAACGACCGTGCTTGGCCGGAAGATCAAATGCCCCAACTCCGAATGGAGCAACCGATTCGCCGACTCCGCCAATTGATCGCGCGCGGGCCAGGGATCGCCGGGAATACGCCGGATCGGTCCCAGCGGGCCGGGCTCGCGGCGCACGATCCAAGTCACTTGCGTGTAGGGCGCATCGTGGCCCAAGCGAACCAAGGCGGAAACACTCGCCGCCGCCGCATGGCCGTCGCCGACGACGAGTGTGTGTCGATGAGCATAGTGCGACCGGCGCTCGCCGAGGATATCGGGCATACCATATTCGATGTGTCTTTCGGCGAGCATTTCGCCGATGGCCGGAATGCCGCCTTCGCCGAGCCAATTGTGTTGGGCGAAAGTTCCGGTGGCATCGATCACGACGTCGGCCGTGACGACTCGTCGGCCTGCCGGTTCAACGGAACGTGCATCGCGCACCAAGAGCCGAAAATCGGCGTCGGCCCGATCTTCGCCGGCCAACTCTCCCTTCAACAATCCGCCGCGGCCGATGGACAAAACCTCGGTCCGCTCGTGAATTTGATCGACCAACAAATCCGACTTGGATAGCGGGACGTAATAGGCCTCGGCCAACTCGCGGCCGGTCAGGAATTCGCCGGCCTCGGGCGGTTTCCAAGCGTCGTCTTGATTCGACAGCGCGGCCAATCCCAGCGGCGAGCAGTTCGCGCCGCAGGGCGTAAACAGCCGCACGTGACCCCATTGGAACAAATGCTCCGCCACGCGACCCCGCTCATAGACATCGACATCGTAGCCCAAGTATCGGGCATACAGCGCCGCTTCCAACCCAATCGGGCCGGCGCCCAATACGGCGATCCGAGCGGGTGTTTCAACGGACACTTGGAACCTCTCTTCCCACGGCAAACGGCGTCAAATCAAACTCCGGCTGTTGTCCGCGGATCAACTGACTTATCAGCACCGCGGTGGCCGGGGCCAATATCAATCCGCTTCGATAATGGCCCGTCGCGACGAATGCGTTTTGCAATCCGGGCACGCGGCCCAGGTACGGCCGGCCATCGGCGCTCGCCGGTCGCAAGCCGGCCCAGCAGCGCTCCATTTCGGCCGTGCGCAATTCGGAGATCCATTCGATCGCAAAGTCCAGCAACTCGCGAACGGCTTCCGACGTCACGCGGTGATCGAAACCGACGTCTTCCAACGTCGAGCCGACGAGCAAGCGGCCGTCTTCGCGCGGCACGAAATAATGGGGGCCAGCGTAGACCACTCGTCGCAGAATCGGCTCGGCCGTTTTCAAAAGCATGATCTGCCCGCGGATCGGCTGGACGCCGACGTGAACTCCCAGCTTGTTCAACAGCCCGCCGCTCCACGCTCCCGACGTAATGCAAAAACTGTTGGCGGTGATTGGGCCTTGCTTCGTCCGCGCGGCGCGAATCTGTTCGCCGACGATTTCGAAATCCTCGACTTCGGTGTCGCTGGAAATCTCGACGTTGCGGCCGAGGCACGCTTCTCGCAGCGCATGCATGTTCCACGGGCTGCGGATTTGCACTTCATCGGGGACCAGCAAACCCGCGCGAAGCCGACCGGACGCCGCCGCGGGCTGGCAGCGCCGGCTCGAGCCGCACCGCTGCATCGGCCGACAGGTTTTCGATGGTCACGCCGCCGCGCAGCCATTGCTTCGCGGTTTCAGCTAATGCGCCGAGCAAGCTCTCGTCGGCCAGATAGAGCGCGCCGCAGCGGCGGTAACCGTTGTCGATAGCGGTTTCCGCTCGCATCCGGACCGCCCATTCGGGATGCAGACGCAGGCTTAGCGCGGCCAATCGCTCCAGCGGGTCGGCATTGGCCGCCTGCGACGCCGGCGGCAAAATTCCGGCGGCGGCCCAGGAGGCTTCGCGTCCCGGCTGAATCCGGTTGACGACCCGTACCTGCTGGCCATCCCGCGCCAGTTCATACGCCAACGAAAGCCCAATCACCCCGCCGCCGATTATCAAGCAGTCGTGCATTGCAGAATAAAATTGGGCTTATCGAAGCACAGGGGTCTGGCTCATTTTTCGGCCTGTGGCAGTTCGCATTTCGTTGGGCGTTGCCGCCGAAAAATGTGCCTGACCCCCTGAATCACCACACGCGCAGCCAGCGATTACGCATTCGTCTCGATCGACGAATCGTCGGCAATGTTCACCCACACGTGAACGTGCGGCGCGCCGCGGAAGTACCATACCAGCGACGGGCCTTCCAACCGCCAGCAGTCCCACACTTCGTCGTTGCCGATGTCGCCTTCTTTGTAGAACGCCAGCGAGCATTTGTCCAGGCCGCCCTGCGCCTTCAGGCAACGCAAGGCGTCTTGCTGGCCGCTCGTGCGATATGGTTCGAGCAGCATGGTCAGCACCCGTTGCAACTCGGCCTTTTGATCGCTGGAGAATTCGCTAACCGGGCAGCCTGGATACGTTGCGCGTCGGCCCCTGGAAGCCGACCGATTCTTCCAGCGGAAGATTATCGACCAGCGCCAATTTTTTGTGCCGTTCGTCGAGCATTTTGTAGATCTTGTTGGCCTCCACGGCCTGGGGCCAAAAGACGTTGCCGGGATGGTCGGCCTTTTCGTTGAAGCCGCTGGCGGCGTGGCCGTAGAAAATCGGGCCGCCGAAGGCGACATGTTCATTGGAATGGCCGTCGCAGCGGATCGTGAGATGCCGGCCGGTCATGACGAACTCGAATTTTTCGACGCCCGGGTGACCGAAGATGGCGATGCTTTGATGCTGGCCATATCCGCCGGCGTCGTCTTTCAGCTGCTTGTCGATTTTCTTGATCCACTCGGGCTGATACATGCCCTCGAACACTTCGCGGATCATTTGCTGCTGATCCTTGGCGAAGAAATCCGAACTGATCGCAGGGGGCGTGATATTCCAATTGTTCGACACCCGGGTTCGCAGCAGGCCTGCGCTTTTCTTCCTTGAAATCCCAATCGAAGCAAATCCGGCTCTTTTGGCTATCGCTAAGCGTGCCGAAGAGGCTTTTCACGAGTGATTCCGGTTTCGACGTGAAGTCGATCGCCGCGGGCTTGGCGGTTTCGGCGGCCATTGCCCAAACGGGCAGCGACGCGGCGGCCGCGCCGGCGACGGCAATTGTGCCGGTGGTGCGGAGAAAATCGCGGCGATTGAACCAATTCGTCTCGGCTTCGCAATCGGGACACGAGCGTTCGGGCTTCTGGGTCATGGCGATTTCCTCCTAGGCAAGGGCGGGTTCATGCGGCGGGAAAGACGCAATCGTTCCGACCGAACAGATTCTGCCGTTCGGAATCTCGAACGCCCATTATTAAACACCAACCGCCCGGCAAAGGCAAACGACTCAACGGCGCACGCCGCGTTTCCGCGTCTCCGCGTGAGATCGTTTTCGTCGGCGCTGGCAATTCGGACAGAAAAACGTCGATCGCTGCGCCTGCACGATCCGTTCGATCGTCGCTTCGCCACAATCGAGACACATTTCGCCGGCCCGATCGTAGACGCGGTGGAATTTCTGATAATCGCCCGATTGATTCAGGGCGTTGCGATAGGTGCCGTCGGATAGCGTCGAACCTTCGTAGCGAATCGCCGCTTCGAGCACTTCGACGATCGCCGAATGGATTCGCTCCCAATCGGGCTTGCGAAGCTGGTCGCAACGGCGGCCCGGATGAATTCGGGCCAGATGAAGAATCTCGGCGGCATACAGATTACCGATTCCCGCAACGGTGCGCTGGTCAAGCAGCGCGACCTTGATCGCCCGGCGGCTTGTCGACAGCCGTGCGGCAAGTTCATCGGCGGTTATTGCAAGCGCGTCGGGACCGATCGCGCCGTCGCTGTATCGCTCGGCAAGCTCAATTTCCGTCAACAGGCGAACCGAACCAAGCCCGCGGCGATCCCAAAAGAGAAGTTCGGGCGAATCGCCGCCGGCCAGCGTGATCCGAAATCGCAAATGCTCGGCGGTCGGCGGATCGGCCAGAAGCACCAGGCCGGTCATTCTCGGCTCGAACACGATCGCCGTCGAACGGTCCAGATGCACAACAACGCGTTTGCCGATTCGTCCGACATCGCGAACCGTGGCCCCCATCGCCAGCCGCCGAAACCGTGCCATCGCCGGCTCAATAAAAATCGGCCGCCGCTGGCAGCGAACTCGCTCGACGCCAGTTATTCGGCTGCCAACGATTCCCAAAATGCCGCGGCGCATCGTTTCAACTTCAGGCAATTCGGGCATGGCAGACCAGTGGCCGGAGAGCGCTTAATCAATTAAACTCAAACAACACGTGGCGAGATTCTCAATTGAGCTAATCTAACTGATGTCCAGCACCAATCAATCGATGGCGGCCGCCGCGAGTGGCCAAGTGCCCGACCTCGCCGGTCGTTTCGGCGACTTCGGCGGCCGCTATGTCCCCGAGACGTTGATCCGGGCCCTCGACGAACTCGCCGTCCAATACGAGCAGAGTCACGCCGACACGCAGTTTCAGGCCGAGCTCGGACGATTTGCTGCGGAACTACGTCGGCCGGCCGTCGCCGCTGTATCATGCCGCGCGGCTGAGCCAGCAATGCGGCGGGGCGCAGATCTATCTGAAGCGCGAAGACCTGAATCACACCGGCGCCCACAAGATCAACAACACGCTCGGCCAGGCGCTGCTCACCATGCGGATGGGCAAGCGGCGCGTGATCGCCGAGACCGGCGCCGGCCAGCACGGCGTCGCCACGGCCACGGCCTGTGCCCGCTTCGGCCTGGAGTGCGTCGTCTACATGGGCGAGGAGGACATTCGCCGCCAGAAGCCCAACGTGTTCAGCATGCGGCTGCTGGGGGCCGAAGTGCGGCCGGTCACCAGCGGCTCGCGCACGCTTGCGCGACGCGATCAACGAAGCCATGCGCGACTGGATGAGCTCGGTCGAAACGACGCATTACATCCTCGGCTCGGTCGTCGGCCCGCATCCGTTTCCGCGGATCGTCCGCGATTTTCAGTCGGTGATCGGCCGCGAGACGATCGAGCAATGCCGCGAGCAGATTCGGCCGGCTGCCCGACCTGGTCGTGGCCTGCGTCGGCGGCGGCAGCAATGCGGCCGGCATGTTCTATCCGTTCGTCGAACATGCCGGGCGTGGAACTGGTCGGCGTCGAGGCCGGCGGCCGCTCCGATCCAGCCCGGCGATCACGCCTCGCCGCTTGTCGTACGGCCAGCCCGGCGTGCTGCACGGCAGCTACAGCTACGTGATGCAGGACGAAGACGGCCAGACGTGCGACGTCCACTCGATTTCGGCCGGGCTCGATTATCCGGGCGTCGGGCCGGAGCACAGCTATTGGAAAGACACCGGCCGCGTGCAGCTACACCTGCTGCCGCGACGACGAGGCGCTGGCGGCGTTTCGACACGCTGGCCCGCAGCGAAGGCATTCTGCCGGCGCTGGAAAGTTCGCACGCCGTGGCCAAGGCGATGCGAGCTGGCGGCCGACGCGCCCGCCGGACGAAGTCGATCGTCGTCTGCCTGTCCGGCCGCGGCGACAAAGACGCCGCCGAAATCGCCCGGCTGCGCGGCAATCCAATTCGGTCTGAACGAAGACAAATCATTTCGAGTTGCCCGATGTCCGCGATCGACCATCTCTTCAGCTACTTCGGGCCGCCGGACGGCAAGGCGTTGATGCCGTTCGTCACGGCCGGCGATCCGGACCTGGAGTTCACGGCCGCCGTGCTGGCAGAGCTGGCGCGCCGCGGCGCGCAGCCTGTGCGAACTGGGCATTCCCTACAGCGATCCGATCGCCGACGGGCCGGTGATCCAGGCTTCGTACACCCGGGCGCTTGCGACAGCAAGATCAAGCTGGCCGAGATTCTGGAAATGCTTCGGCGGGCTGACGCCGTCGCTGCCAGCCGCCGGTGGTGACGATGGTCAGCTATGCGATCGTCTATCGGCATGGCCTGGAGCGCTACGTCGCCGACGCCAGCAAGCCGCGGGCATCGCCGGCGCGATCGTGCCCGATCTGCCGGTCGAAGAAGCCGCACGCGCTGGCCAAGATTTGCCGGGCGGCCGATTTCAGCCTGATCCAACTGGTCACGCCGACCACGCCGCGCGAGCGGGCCCTGCGGATCGCCGAAACCTCGACCGGGTTTCTTCTACTACGTCTCGGTGACCGGCATCACCGGCGAGCGCACCGAGCTGCCGCCGGACCTGATCGACAACGTCGGCTGGCTGCGCGAGCAGACGCCGCTGCCGATCTGCATCGGCTTCGGCATCAGCCGGCCCGAGCACGTTCGCACGGCTGGCGCCGGTGGCCGACGGGCTGATCGTCGGCTCGGCCGTGGTTCGACGAATCGCGGCGGCGAGCGAAAGCGGCGCGGCGCGAAGCCGTGCTGGCCGACGTTGGAAAGTACGTCTCCGAACTGCTGGCGGCGCTCAATCCATGAGCGGCGGTGTCCTAGCGCCCGGTCGTTCGACGGATCGATTATCTATGCCCGAAATGCACGTCATTCGCCTGCGCGGTCCTTGGGAATACGAAGCGCTGGCCCGCATCATTATCGACGCCGATGGAACTCGGCACGAAAGCACGGAATCTCTGCCGCCGCCGGGCCGCGTCCATCTGCCGGCCGATTGGGGCGCGACGCTTGGGCAAGAATTCCGCGGTCGAGTCCGTTACGTCCGCCGTTTTGGCCTGCCGACAAATCTCGAACCGGATGAGCAAGTGTGGCTCGTCGTCGAGGGCGTCGATTATTTCGCAGCGCTTTCGCTCAACGGCCAATCGCTCGGCGAAATGATCGGCTATCAGCAATCGAAAGAATTCGACGTTGGCCGATTGCTGGCCGAGCGCAATCTGTTGACGTTCGACGTCGAACTGCCGCGGTACGACACGGCGGCGGCACGCGTGGCGAAAATCGAGCGCCCCGGTCGCGAGCATTTGCCGGGCGGTCCGATCGGCGAAATTCGCCTGGAAATTCGACCCATTTAAGCACTCTCTCAGTTGTAGCGCGCTCCTCTTCCTCGGCTTCGTTGCCGACGCCGACGCCTTGCGATTGGGGCGGCTGGGCGCCGGGCATCGTCCCGTCCGTCAGATTGTAGTCTTCATCGTGGGCATTGACTGGCGGCGGCGCTCCTTGTTGCTGGGGCTGCTGCGGATTGCGCTTGGGAATCACGCCCGGCTTGGTCTTGCGGTCGGGATTCGAGCCCGTCGTCATCAAACTCGAAATCAGCTTGCGGGCGGCTTCGTCGTCGATCGGCGAATCGGCCAGGAACGGATCGTTCAATGCTTCCGAGGGACTCATTCGCTTGGTCGGATCGGGGTCCATCATCTTGTTGACGAACTTGGTGTAGGCGGTGTCCGCGGCGGATCGGCCCGGCTGTTTCGTTGAAGTTCCTTCCGAGTCTTGGATCGCGGCCGGATTGTTGGCATCGCCGGGCCGAATGGCCACCTGGTCTTGCGGAGCGAAGGCCGCGAAGGCGGCAACCCGATTCTCGCGAAAATGGACTCCGGGCTGGTTGTAGTCGAAGTTCTGGCCCTCGCCTGCCTTATAGGCCATCGAACCGACGGCGAATTCGTCGTGCTTCGGAGTGACGGGATTATTCGTATTGCCGGTGCTCGTCACGATGTCGGGCGAAGTCGTGCCGGTGTGCCGTGGAAACTTTTCGACCGGCTGACCACTCTGCACGGCCACGCCGAAGTCGATGATTTTCACTTCGCCGGTGTTCTGGTCGACCATGATGTTGTCGGAGCGGACGTCGTTATGCACGACTCCGGCTTGCTCCAACTGCGCCAGTCCGCGCAGCGTTTCGCGCATCATGTATTGCTCGATGCCCCAGTACTCCTCGTGCGAGATATTCCCGCTCTTATAGGCATCTTGAATCTTGTTCATGGCCGCCGACATGTTATCGCCTTCGACGGCTTCCATGACCAAACCGCGATGACCGTCAACCTGAACGACGCCCATGCATTTGGCGATATTCGGATGTTCTCCGGCTTTTTTGTACATATCGACTTCATGCTGCAACTCGACGGCGCCAGCTTCTTTGAGCGGCACTTTAATGGCTAGCTTGGGCGTATTGGGATCGCCCGTTTCGATAAAACCCAACATGCCGAAGCTGCCCGCTTTCGGGTTCGAGGGAAAATCGACTTTGGCGTTGGTGAGATCAATGCCGTTGGCCCAATCCGTGTCGATTCCGTTGAACTTTCAGCGCACAGTTCCGCCGCAAGCTGAGTCGGATTCATGTTTTGATCCAACAGAGCGTCGAGCTCCGGGTTGAGCGAGACATGCTGTGGACCCTGCTGCGGTTCGGCCGTTCCGGTTTGGTCGAGATTGGTGACGTTGTAATCTCCGCCAGGCGCTTCCTCGTGGTCGACGTTGTTTTGAGGGTTGGTCGCTAGATTCGGGTCGTTCGCATACGGATACGTTTCGTCGACGGGGGCCGATCCAGAACTGCGCAACAATTGCTCGACGCGATCGAGGCGCTTGCATCGCGACGGGAAAATCCTCTTCTTTGGCGCGGTGCTCGGCCACTTTGAACGTCGTCGCCACGCGTTCTCCCTCGGGATGCTTGGCCTTGAGAAACGCGACGATCTTCGGCTCGAGCGGCTTGCGGCGCTGAAAATAAATCCGCCGCTGATCGCCGATTTGCGGAGCCGGCGCGCTCGGCTTCGCGAGCATCTTGTCGAGCACGTCGAGGCCTTGAATCCCCTTGTCGAACTCTTTCTTGTTGGCGGCGCCTTCGGCATACGCAAACACTTGCCTCAACTTCGGCGAATCGCCGCGGCGCTGTTCGAGACCTTCGGCCAGCTTCCCTTCCAGCGGCTTCCGCTTTTGATAATAGAGGTCGCCGTTGCCCGATTGACCAACCGGGATTGGCGTGCCGTAGGGATTGTCAACTTTGGGACTTGTTGTCCCTTTTTTGTGAACGGGAATCGGCGTGCCGTAGGGGTTGTCAACCTGTGGGCTGGCGCCGCTCGTTTGAGTCGTGTCTTCCGGCACCGGAATCGGCGTGCCGTAGGGATTGTCTTCGTTCGGCTTGTCGTCGAGCAGATCGGGCGAATTGCCTTTTCGGACAAGAGCGTCAATTGAAACCCCGGCGTCGCGCTTGGCGACTTTGTTAAGCGCACCCTCCAGCTTCTCTTTGTCCTGCGGCTCTTTCGACATCTCGAAGACGAACTTTTCCCCGTCGCCGAAGCAGGCGCCCTTGAGGGTCGTGCTGCCTCCGTTTTTCTTTTTTGCGGCGGTGATGTCCTTGTCCGGGATTTTCGACTTCCCGACGAGCAATGTGCCGTCGGAGGCGCTCTTTTGGATGAAGGCGAAGTAACAGCGTTTGCTTTTTGCGGCCTTGACCGCTGCCTTGAGTTCTTCGTCAACTGCCATGGTTCAGAAGCTCCCGTTATCGAGGATCGCGCCGGCCGAATCTCATAAATGTTGGCCGAACACCGGACAGTTCCGGAATTATAAATCGTCTTTGCCGACGGTTCAATAAACTGACGGCGGATCGTGGCCGGCCGATATTACTGTCAACTGGTCCAGGTCCAATGCCGATCGCTGGTGGCTTTCACCATGTCGGGCGAGAAGCCGAGCGACGCGACCAAATCGCAGATTTCGGCCAGGCTGAGAGCCGCGCGGAGCGATGCGTCGAGCAAGAATCGCTGATGATCGTTGGCCCCGGCGGCGTAGGTGTCAACCAGGTGGCGGACCGTCGCATCGTCGGCGGGCCGAAGCAGATCGCGGATGAAAATCAATCCGCCGGGGCGAACCACTCGCAGCGCCTCGGCCAGCACGCTGCGCGGTTCGGGAATATGGTGGACGATGCTGTTGGAAATCACGGCGGCGAACATGCCGTCGGCATACGGCAACCGCTTGCCGTCAACCCGCTCAAGCCGAATACGATCCTGAAAGCCGGCCGTTTCGACATTCAGCCGCGCCAGCTTCAACATCTCCGCCGCCAGATCGATGGCAACGATTCTTGCTCCGGCCGTTCGCCGGCACAATTCAATTGGAATCTGCGCCGTGCCGGTTCCCAAGTCCAACATTTCGACCGACGCCAGCGACAAACCGGCCTTCGCCGCCGCAATCAAAAGATCATCGACAAACACTCGATTCACGCCCGAGTGGTCCATCGAGTCGTAATCCCGAGCCTCTTGCTCGGTATCCATCACTTCGGGTTCAAGAATGCGGGGGAGCATGGTAAACGGTCCGACACCTCGCTCAGAGAGATGTGCCAGCGCGCCCGAGTGAGAATCAACCCAGTGCCGCCGATCATCCGCTTGCGCAGTCCCCTGCTCCCCGCTCCCCGCTCTAGTACCTTCTCCGCCCGCCGCCACCGCCATCTTCGCGCGGCCGGGCTTCGTTGACAATCAGCTTGCGCCCCGCGTGTTCCTTGTCGTTCAAACCTTCGATGGCGCTTCGGGCGGCGTTGTCGTCGTTCATTTCGACGAATCCAAAACCCTTGCTGCTACCGGTGCCGCGATCTTGGATCACTTGAGCGCTGCGAACTCGGCCGAAGGGAAGAAACAAATCTTCGAGCGCCGTGTTCGTCATTTCAAACCCCAAATTCCCAACGTACAACTTCTTCATCAATCGACTCCTCCGTAAGAAAGACACACGACACCAACCCGAAGCGTTAGCGAGGGGCGGGCGACCAGTCGCCCTCGCTAACGCTTCGGGTTGGTGTGAACTTAGCAGCCCCAGACTAACACATCTGCAAGCGCCTAAGAAGGATTGGCCTCCGCCGTTCCGTCTCACGTAGGTCAGGCTTTCCAGCCTGACAATCGCGCGGCCGTCAGCCTGGAAAGGCTGACCTACGGGCTCGCCGTTCGCCGCACAACCCGACTATCCGCGTAATCCGCCACCGAGATGCGCGAATCTTCGCGATTTGGCCGGCGTTGCCCTGGACTTTTGCCGGCCCATGTGCTAAAAATGCATCAGTTCGATCCTCTAGGCGATATGGCCATTGGATTTACTGCCAGGTCCAATGGCCTTTCCAAGTATGAACGCGGTTTGCGTTCCTCGCCGACGGTCCTGGGACACTCCCAAGAGACCTTGAACGGCTCTCCCTTGTTCCCGCGTTGCGCCCATCGTAGCTGAATTTGCCAAAATTCAGCCGCGTGGCCTCGCGGGCTCGGAATTCCCCACGAATTCCGGTACAAGCCAATTGCCGCAGGTTTTAGTAAGGAAATTTGATGAGTTTTGATGTGTTCGGGCTCGCGCAGCCCATCTTGCGCGGTGACGACCGAGGGTTACACCGTCCCCACTCCGATTCAAGTGCAGGCCATCCCGCACGTGATGAATGGCCGCGACCTGCTGGGTTGCGCCCAAACAGGCACCGGGAAAACGGCCGCGTTCGCGCTGCCGATCTTGCATCGCTTGATGCAAACCAGCCAGCCGCAAGCCAGCCATGCGCAATCGGGCCACCCGCAATCCGCCCACAAACACGCCCCGCGCGGCGTGCGGCGGATTCGCACGCTGATCCTGTCGCCCACCCGCGAATTGGCCGCCCAGATCGGCGAAAGCTTCGCCGCTTATGGCCGACATACGGGCATGAGGCACACCGTCGTTTTCGGCGGCGTCAATCAGCGTCCGCAAGTTCGCGATTTGCAACGCGGCGTCGATACGCTGATCGCCACGCCCGGCCGGTTGCTCGACTTGATCAACCAAGGGTTTATCGACTTGAGCACGATCGAGATTTTCGTCCTCGACGAAGCCGATCGGATGCTCGACATGGGCTTCATGCCCGACATTCGCCGGATCATCGGCCGCCTGCCGCAAAAGCGGCAAACGCTGTTTTTCTCCGCCACCATGCCGCCGGAAATCGAGAAGCTGGCCCACCAGATTCTGCGAGAGCCGGAGCAAGTTCGCATCGCGCCGGTGAAGGAAACCGCGGCGCTGATCGAGCAATCGGTCTTTTTCGTCCCCAAGGCGTCGAAGCCGCAATTGCTGACCGCGTTTCTTTCCAAGCCGGAAATCACTCGGGCACTGGTCTTCATGCGCACGAAGCATTCGGCCGACCGCGTGGTAAAGCAGTTGAACCGCGCCGGCATCGCGTCGGAAGCGATTCACGGCAATCGGAGCCAGGCGCAACGCCTGCGCACGCTGGCCAACTTCAAGTCGAACCGTTTGCGAGTTCTGGTGGCCACCGATCTGGCGGCCCGCGGAATCGACGTGGATGGAATTTCGCACGTCGTCAATTTCGACCTGCCGGTCGAGGCGGAAACGTACGTCCACCGCATCGGCCGAACCGGCCGAGCCGGCGCGACGGGCATGGCCGTCTCGTTCTGCTCGGGCGACGAACGGAAGCAACTGATGCTGATCCAGCGATTGATCGGCCAGAAGCTAACGATCGAAAAGGAACTTCCGGCCGGCGCGACCACCGTCTTGCAAGAATCCGCGCCGATGGCGAACGAGTCGCAATCGGGCGGCAACGGCGATAGTCATGGCGGAGTCCATTCCGGCGTTCGCCGCGGCGGCTATGGCCACAATGGCGGTAACCGAAGCGGCGCTGCTCACGGCGGCGCTGCTCACGGCGGCGCTGTGAAATCCGGCCGAAAACCGAACGGCCCGCATCCATCCTGGTCGGGCACCGGCTACCGCGGCGGCAAGCGCCGCAATCGAGTCAAATCGGCCGCGGGCCGATAAGTGACCGCACGAATCCAGCGGCGCCGGCCCTTGTCAGGCCGGCGCCTTGGCTGGAACGTGCCGCATCCGGTTGTCGTCAAGTCTGCGGAAATTGTGGTGCGGGCGTCTCGCCTGCATAGCGCAGGCGGGACGCCCGCACCACAAATGAGGGAACGACCCTGAATCGTCCGGCCCCTTGACGGACCATCCTCTGGAAGTCAGATTTACATTTCGGCCGCCGCGACCCAGGCGGCCGATTCTGCGGGCGATTAGCTCAGTTGGTTAGAGCACCAGCTCGACAAGCTGGGGGTCACAGGTTCGAGCCCTGTATCGCCCATTTTTCCGCACGGCATGAAGGGCGATTAGCTTGGGGCAACTGCTCGGACACTTCCCTCGACGATGGCGATTTCCTGGTCGGTCAGCCCGTAGAGGTCGTACACTCTCCGGTTGATATCGGCGTCGATGGATTTGATCTGCCGTTGGACTATTTCCCTGTCTGCCTCGGATTTGGCCGCGGCATTCTGTTTATGCGAGGCCAGCATGGACTCGACAAGGCTCACGACGCGATCGTGGGCGGACTTGTCGGCGGACTTGTTGAAATCGATTCGCCGAATCGGAAGCTGTTCGATGAATTGAGTGAAGTACCGGAAAAAGCCGCCCCGCATGGTCGTGCTGACTCGCTTCAAGTAGAAATCGAGGACGGCACTGTTAAGCAAGCCAAGAATGTATTTCGGAGATTCGGCTACGTCGGGGCGCAGCGTGATGCCGTAGCCGCTCGTGAATGCGTATTCGCCCTTTTCGTCCAATGCGAATGATGCGCGATCGGCAATATCGGGGACGAGGATTTTCGGCAAGAGCATCAAGTCAATGTTTTGCTGCCGGCCGTACCGAAACCACTCCGCGCCCTTGAATCGGCCTCTTTCGCGGGCGGTCAGATGGCCTTTGTTCTCTAGCAGATAGTTGTGAAGCAAGGGGAAACGACTCTTCAACTCCTTTTCGGGAATCAACGTCGGTCGTCCCTTCAGAATCGTGTACGGCGCAATGACGACTTTTCCAGAAGGCAAGATTCGATAGGGCTTGATCTCGCGGCCTTGCAGAAACAGCGAAACGGCTTTCCGTTCAATCTTCACGTCGCGATCGAGAATGTCGGAATGAGCCGTCACGAGATTGCTCGATTCTCGCACGATATCGAGGACATAAATCTCGTTGGCGCTGGTGCGGATCCCTTGAGCCATCCGATCGGCGATGTCGCCTAGTTTCGCCGGAAATTCGCGCAGTCGTGCAAACAAGGCCGCGCCGTTTCCCACCGAGAAATTCCAGTCCGCCCCGGTGATTTCGCCGGCCTTGAGAACGCCCTCCGTTCCTGCCCCAACGGCGCACCAGGCGGTCAGATCGCGGACCTTTGTAATTGGGAATTCTTTGGTTGGCGACTTATCGAGAAAGAGCAAGCATGTATACGTTGTCGCTCCGTCGAAGACTTGCTGGTCGCCAAAGTAGACGACCTGTGCCAAATGCTTACCGCCTGCAATGAGCGATCGCAGCGGCACGCCGTACTTGGCGTTGAAGAACTTGTGAGGGCAGATGAAGCCCAATCGGCCGTGTGGATTCAAAAGTTGCAATCCACGCTCGACAAACACGACATAAATGTCGTAATTCCCCTCGCGTGCCGTCTGGAAAAGCTCCTTGTAGATTCCGACTTCGAGCGCCGCCCATTCTTGCATCGTCTGGATTCGGATGTAGGGCGGATTGCCGATGATGCAATCAAAACCTCCCGCGCGATGGGCGTCGGGAAATTCCGTCTTCCAATCGAATGCGTTCACCCGTTTTCCGTCCTCGCGGTCGAGCGGCAAGCGGCCCGCGAAATAGCTCGGGCCGATCAGCGAATTGCCGCATTTGATGTTGTCGGCCAAATTCGGCAACGCGCGATTGTGGAACAACTGGAGTTGCAGCGACATGGTCGCATCGTTTTCGCCTTCGAGCGCCTTGAGCAGCAGCGACAGCTTGGAGACTTCGACCGCCTGCCGATCGATGTCCACGCCGAACAAATGCGTCGTGAGAATTCGCTTTTTTTCCTCGATCGTCAGCCGCCAATGATCGTCTTGCGGGTCTTTGCAAACGGCCTTTTTATGGCTGTCGGGCTTGTGGTCGATGTACCACTTCAAGCAATGGTCGAGCAAGTATTGATACGCGCCAGAAGGAACGAACCGCTGCCGCAAGCCATGTCGAGCACGCGGAACGGCGACTTGGCTTTTTCGCCTGCAAGCTGGGCGGGGCTGCGGCCTTCGATCAAATGGCCCACGGTCTGCTTGACAATGTATTGGACGATGTACGACGGCGTGTAATAGACGCCGCCCGCCTTGCGCACCTCGGGCTTTTCCTCGACTTTCGCCTGATGCCCAGCCGTTAGCCGGATCACTTTGCCCAGGAATCGCTCATAAACGGTCCCGAGAATTTCGACGGGCATGACGCCGAAATGATATGGCGAGCCGTGGGCGAAATAGAGGCTTTCCAGAATCGGCACGAATGCCTTGTCGTCGACCGTCAGCTTGGAGGTAAGGCGATCGGGCGGGTCGGATATACGCGGCTCCTTCTCGAAATGGAACAGGCCGGAGTTGTATTTCTCATCGGCCGTGCGACAGAGATCGCGAATGAAGCGAGCGTATGCGTTGGGGCGCTCGCAGAGTTTCAGAAGTTGCTCGTAGGGCTCCAGCCCTCGGTCCTCGGCCATGCGCAGGAAAACCACGCGGTCGATCGTAAGTTGCACGGCGGCGTTCAGGTCGTCGGAAGAAAGGTCGGCATTTCGGATCGCCATATTTCGCGCAAGCCGTTCCCGCCAACCCTCGATTTCCTTCAGAAATTCGACGTCCACTTCCGACGTGCCGCGTTTTCGTTTCGATGCCGCGTATTGATCGAACGCCCCTGACCATACCGATTCGCGGGAGAACACGTCCCACAATTCGCGCCAGCACTCGGGATATTCGTGATACTTGAAATACAAAATGCGGGCGCGGCTCGCCTTATCGCTTTGCGCGGGCGGGTGGTGCAATCGTAAACCGCAAGTTCTTCGAAATCGGTCAGGATCGATACGGCAACTTTGGCACTCCAGCCGTACCGGCGAAGTTGGTAGGCGGGGGCAGGATCGGCTTGGATGTTGACGCCGCACTTCTTGGCTTCCGCATAGAACTTCGGAAGCGGACCAACTCGAAATGTGTAGTCCGGAGCCCGTTGCTGGCCCTCGACGTCGAGGCTGTCTTCCGGAATGACTTCGCGGTATTGCGGAGCGACTCTCGCGACGTTTCGCACGTCCCAGCCAAGCGCTTCGAATAACGGGTCGATCAGGTTCTGGCGAATGTGAGCCTCTTTGACGCCGGGAGCAATGAATGCCGCCGTGTTGGTCGCAAAATATTTGCAGACCGCCGCGATTTCGTCTCGGCCTTGTTCGAACGTCTTGCTCATGTCCGCCTTCCCTGCGCGGTGAATGGAGAAGCGAACAGTCTACCCGGTTGGCGGCCCAAAAACATCCACGTCAAGCGGGCCATCGCGACGACGACCGTTGCTCGCTTGAGCCGGAAAAGTGCTCCAATTCTCGCCACGTCGGCATTGATGGTTGTGCGCCGATCCGGGTCGTCGATAGGGCTGCGACGAGGCAGGCTTGACGAACTGCTTCTTCGATGCCGAGTCCGCTCGAAAGGGCCCAGGCAAGGCCGCCGTTGAAGGCGTCGCCTGCGGCCGTTGAATCGACGGCGTCAACAACAGGGGCGGCGATCAGGATTACTTCCCGCGGCCCGGCCAACAGGGCTCCTTTGGCGCCGAGCGTGATGATGACGTTGCGAGCACCGTGGTCGCGCAGTTTCCGCGCGGCTTGGTGGGCCGAGGCTTCGTCGCGGACGGCGATGCCGGTCAATGCTTCCGCTTCGTACTCGTTGGGTGTGAGATACGTGGCTTGTTCGAGCAATTCGCGCGGCAAGGGGGCGGCTGGAGCGGGGTCCAAGATCACAGGCACTCCGGCTTCGGTCGCCAATTGTGCGGCCCGGCACATGCTCGCCAGCGGAACTTCCAGTTGCAACATCACGATGTCGGCGCCGGCGATGCGATCGGCGGCTTGGTCGGCGTCGGCCGGCGTGAGAGCCGCGTTGGCCCCCGAGGCAACGGAAATCAAGTTCTCGCCGGCCGTGTTCGACGAGAATCAGCGCCACGCCGGTGTGGCTGGCGGGATCACGCGAGATGAGATCAGTGTTGATTCCCTCACGACGATAATTGTCGAGGGCTTGATCGCCGAACGGGTCTTGTCCCACTTTCGCCACGAGAGTGACGTCGGCGCCAAGTTGCGCGGCCGCGACTGCCTGATTGGCTCCCTTCCCACCGGGCGCCATGACGAATGTGCCGCCGATCACCGTTTCGCCCGGCCGAGGCAGCTGCGATCCTTTGACCACCATATCGGTGTTCACGCTGCCGATGACGACAATCTTTGCGCCCATCGGATACCCAGTGCAAGCATCGTCGCACGCCGCATTTGTTTCGTTTCCAAACGGGTTCCGTTTCGTCAGAACCCCTCACAAAACCGCCCGGCGGAAGGGGACAGTCCCCGTTTTGCTCGGCATCATTTTGTTTTGTGGACTGCGCAAAACGGGAACAGTCCCCGGCGGTTTTGTGAGGGGTTCTCAGGGATAAGTTCTGGCCGGTCGGAAACCGTAATCATTGGCACGGGTTGTCGGCAAGTCGTAATTACGGTCGGCCGAGCGGACAACCGCCGATCGATCGTTGAATGCCCCGCCGCGCAGCACACGGTTTACCGTGTTCAACGACCGGCTCGCTGCTTCCTGAATCATTGCTCGCCGAAACATTGCTCCCTGAATCATTGACAGCGCTGTCTGCCGCTGCTGGATAGTCCTGATACGAATCGTCGCACCAGTCCCATGCGTTGCCGTGCATATCGAACAACCCGAAATCGTTCGGCTTCAAACTCCCGACGGGCCACGTCCGATTCTGTCCGTTGGCTTCATACCAGGCGTACTGAGCCAAAAGTGTGTCGCTGAGCCCGTAATATCGGCTCGTCACCGTGCCCGCTCGACACGCATATTCCCACTCCGCCTCCGTGGGCAAGCGATAACCGCTGAGTTCCAGATATTTGCGTTTGGTCTTCATCCCTGGGCCATAGGCGCCCTTTTCGTTCGGTTCGTAGCACCACTCATCACTGACAATCCCCTCTTGTTCGCTCAACCAATTACAATACGCCGCTGCTTCGTACCAAGTCATGCTGACCTGCGGGGAATTGTCCGTCTTCACCCATTGGGCCGTATTCGTCCTTTTGATATCGGGCCGAGCGGTTTGGAATCGTGCGAATTGGGCCTTGGTCACTTGCTTCGCGGAAACCGCCAGTCGCCGCCCAATGCGACAACGATGCTGGATCTCCACCGGTTGACGGCCCGGCTCCGACTCCGGCGATCCCATCAGGAACTCACCGGCGTCGAGAATCGCGAACGTCTGGCCCTGCGTGTTGACGTACCAGCGACGCTTTTCCGTTGCCATGCGAGCTAGCAATTGGTTTTCCTTGCCGCGGAGTTTCTCAACCACCGATTTCAGGCGGTTGCTTTGCTCCCACTTTCGCAGCAGCCACTCCGCCGCAGCGTGCAGGCCCGAATCAGGTTCGCTCTCGTAGAGGGCCAGCAGTTTCTCGATCAGCGGCTCTCGCTGGGCGAGGGGAAACTGCGCATCGGTGAACTTGCCCAGCGTAAGAACCAACGCCCGGCGGATCGTCACGTCCGACTCGTCGCCAAATCGCTTGACGACCGCTTGCGGATCGACACCCAACGTGCTGATCCAATGGATCAGGTAACTGCGGGAACGTGGATCGGGGGTGAACCGGAGCAGCGGCCAGGCGCTATCGGATTTTCCGGTCCGCAACAACGCCGCCGCCACATTGGCCTGCTGCTTGGCAAGGCGTTCTTTTTCATCCTCGCTGGCCGTATTCTGGGCTGCACTCCCGGCTGCTTGTGGCGATTTTGCCTCCGCCAAAGCCACTTTGTCGCTGATGTAACCCGTGTCGGCCGACGGCTCGATACTGGCGGATGTGTCTTGGCCGGTACGGCACTGTTCCAAAGCGGCGATAACCTCGTTCATCGACTGGTAGCGATCCGCGACGCTCTTGGCCACCATTTTCTTGAACACGGTCTCAAGCTCGGTCGGCACATCGTCTCGGATTTTGCGGAGTTCGGGGATCGGACTGCGTTGGTGGGCCAAAAGCTTCGCTGTTATCGCCTCAGCCGTCGTAGGTCGGTTTGCCGGTGAGCAGATAGTAAAGCGAGCAACCAAGGCTATAAATGTCGGCCCGTGCATCGGCGTGCTTGGTGTCGAGGGCCTGCTCGGGGGCCATGTAATCCACGGTTCCCATCACGGCCCCGGTGCCGGTCAGTTCGGCCTGCGTTGCAGTGTCATCGCCCGCACTCGATCCGAGCCAGTCCCATGTCGAGAATCTTGACGACTCCTTTTTTGTCCAGCAAAAGGTTGGCCGGCTTGATGTCGCGATGGATGACGCCTTCAGCGTGGGCGAATTCCAATCCTCGGGCGGCTTGCAGGATATAGTTGATGGCCCTTTGCAACCGACAATGGCCCATTCTTTTTGACCAGTGCCGAAAGGTCGCTTCCGTCCACGTATTCCATCACCAAGAAGTGGACGCCGTTGGCCTCGTCGGCATCGTAGGCGGCGACGATATTCGGATGGCTGAGTTTCGCCGCCGCCTCAACCTCGCGCTGAAAACGAGCGGCCGCCGCTGCATCCTTCATCACATTCTTCGGCAGCATCTTGATCGCCACGACGCGATGCATCCGGCGATGTTCGGCCTTGAAGACCTGGCCCATGCCGCCCGCCCCGATTTTGTCGAGGATCGTGTAGTTGCCGAGGATCAACGATTTTGCTCGGCCCTGATAAATCTCTTGCGCTTGGAACTCGGTCAGGTATTTGCCTTGGACCAATTGCCGAGCAAGTTCCTGGGCGTCTTTGGGCGAGGCCTTGGGCGGGATGAAGTTTTTGAGCTTGCCGAGGGTAATAACCCCGGAATCGGTGAGTTCCTTGACGAAGGTTTCGAGCGCGAAGGCCATAGCGCAACCCAGGGCGTTGAAGGGCGAGACTCGATTATAGCCAACGCTGTGGAATGCTGGAAAGCTGTTACCTCAGCACCGCTCTGCCATTTTCTTTGCCCGGGACGTAGATGCCGACGACATTGCCGCTGGGTTCGGCGAGGAGCCAAGGATGGGTCGCATAGGTGTGCTCCTCAACGCTCTCGCCAGCGCCGAGCAGGCCATACGGCTTTCGCTTCCCGTCGAAATCGAGCCAGAATAGCGAAAAGTCGTGGCTGGTTCGATTGTCGAACATCAGGATCGTCGGTTGCTCGGACGAGAGGGATCGCAACTTGGCTTCCTCGGTCGCGGGATGGGGAGCGAGAGTCTTCCATGTGGCCCGCGACACCTTGGTTTTGCCTGAATAGATGGCATCCAACAACGAAAACGCTTCGGGATCGTAGTTGCGAAGCCAGTCTCGGCCGAGTTGAGGCGCTGGCTTGATCCCGCCATAGTCGCCGCGCGAGCCGACGTACCACATCGTCAATTCGGCAAAGAATTCGTTTTCGTTGGTTGCCGCGTAAGCCGTCTTCCACAGACCTTGCGACAGCGACTTCTTGTATTGCGCGAATCGTTTCGCGAACGTCGGGCGACAATCCGTAGCCGAATATGGCGTGAGCAAATTCGTGGCTGCAAATGTCGCGATGATCCTTGTAGCGATCCGCGGGGAGACGGAGCAAGTTTTCCTCGCCGCAACTCGAGAGCCGTCCGCCGATGCCGCGAGTTCGTTCATCAATGGTTTGGAAGGATGTGCCGTGGGTCTCGTAGGGTTTTCCTTTCCAGTGCCGCAGATAGGGCAGATCGGAGGTCTGCTGGTTGCGGCCGATGATGTGCATTTCGACGCCGGCATCCGTCAGGTTGTCGACAATCGCTGCGCGCGAGACAGCAGGCGGCTCAATCGCCGGCTCGCTTCCCGGATCGCGGCATCGTCGACTTCCTTGGAGGCCTTGATCGGAATGCCGTGGCAGATCGTCTGCTTGGAGAAAAAACCAAGTTCAGGCGGTTCGATTGCGGTGATCTTGGCGTCTTCAGCGGCGCCGCACGCCACGACAAGAAGGAGATTGAACAGCAGTCCAAGCATCGTCGCACGTTGCATCATTTTCGCTTTCAAAATGGTTCCAGTTTCATGTCGCTGAATTCGACCATCCGAGTCAGTATATCGGCGATTGCGACGCAACGCATTCCGGGGATCGACCGGTTACGTTTATTTGCCGATACGGCGAATTCGCGCAATAGACTTCAAATCGCGGAAAATGCCGGTTAGAATTCGACACACCGGTTTCGCTCGCTTGATTTTTGGCACGCCTTCTGGAGGTTCAATGATGCGCAATCGATCCATTCTCGTCGCAGGCGGTTTGCTCGCAGGCATTTTCATCACCGCGGTCTCAGCGTCCGCCCTCGCGGCTACCGGCGACCCGCAAGTCAAGACGGATGATCCTTGGTATCCGGGCGAACTGTCGTGTTCCACGTTTAGCCGGCTCTTCAAGACCGAGGCCGAGGCGTTCGAACGAGTCGCCGGCAAACACGTTTCCAGCGACGAAGACAAGGCGCTGGCCGCATGGCTGTGGCGCAATACGCACTACTGGCACGGCGAAGAGGGGCAGCGCGACTGTTTCTCGAAGGAATTTGGCGGCGACAAGACCCGCGATTATTGGACCGGCCTGTTTGCCGACGGCATGGCGCTTTGCGGAACGACGCACGGACAATGGTGCGCGGAAATGGATTCGCTGCTCGGCCATTGCCGGTCGCGCGTGGTCGGAGTGTCAGGACATAATTCGTTCGAGGTCTATCTCACCGGCGGCGCTTATGGCGCGGGACGCTGGGCATTGCTCGACCACGATATTTCGACGGTCGTTTTCTCGCCCGACGGCCGCCGGCTGCTTTCGTTGCCGGAAATCGCGGCCGACGTGCGGCGGTTGGCCGATCCGGCGTATATGCCGGGGCGAAATCATGGTTGGTATATCTCCGGCTTGGAAGACCATGATGCGCGCGGCGTTTACACGCAGGTGAACACCGCCGAGTATCTGGCCGGCTATGCGGGCGCGCCGCCGATGGTGCGTCTGCGCAGCGGCGAATCGCTGCGCCGATATCTTCAACCCGGGCTGGACGACGGAAAGACGTTTGTCTATTGGGGCCGGAACTACGACATCGGCGGCATTCCTGGCCCGACGCGCGATCGCACTTGGGTCAATCAGCCCGACAAGATGTTCGGCTCGAAACGCGGCACCGGCGCGAAGAATGGCGAGGTTCGCTTTGCCAACGCCGTTTATCAATACGCGCCGAATTTCGCCGACGGAAGTTACAAGCAAGGCATCGTCGATGAAGGCGCCGATCATGTCACCTTCGAGTTCTATACGCCCTACGTCGTCGCCGCCACGCCCGCCAGCACCGGCGCTTGGAGCATTTATCAACCGGGTTGCACCAATGGATTGGTGATTCATGGAACCGGCAGTTGTCCCGTGCAGGTTTCGATCGATCAGGGCAAGACGTGGCAAGACGCCGGTTCGCTTCGCGATGGCCTCGACCTGACCGACCGCGTAAAGGGCTATCAGCAATACTTTCTGCGATTCGGCGCCAGCGCATCGGCCCTGAAAGATGCCGGGCTTTCTTGGCGAACCGTTTGCCAGGCCAACGTCGCGACGATTCCACATCTTCACGATGGCGACAACACAATCACGTATCTCGCGTCCGGCCGGGGGATCGTCGCGGCCGGCCCGACTTTGGATCAGGCCAATGCTCATGTGGTCGACGGTAAAATGGGGAGCAAGATAGTGACGCTCGAGTTGCTCGCCGCGCGCGGCGCGTTGCCGGTGGCAATCCACGCCGCAGCGTGGCAAGCCTCGGGCGATCCGCCCGCCGACGTCGCCTACAACATCGACTACTCGACCGACGGCGGCACATCTTGGCAATCGATCGTCAAGGATTGGAAGATCGACCGCCGCAAGCCGGAGCCAGGTGATTTCTGGTCCCTAAGTTTCACTTGGGGCAATACCGACATCAAAGACGCCACGGCCGGGAAGCCGATCCGAGTGCGCTTCACGAACAACGGCGGAAAATCGTTCCGCAAGGTTGAAGCTTATTTGGTTTATGAAGAAAAAGATTCAACGCCGCTGGAGCTGACATTTGCATGGAAGGCGGGCAGTGAATCCAAGACGGCGGCCCACCGCTACTCGGCCGCGGCCGGCGAGGAAGATGCGACATGGCATCTCGCCGCCGGAGAAAAAGTGCAAACAACGTGGGTCGAGATGAAGTCAAAATAGCGCGGCTTCTTCGGCAATCATTCGTATATCCCAATCACTTCGGGCAGCAGCCCAGCACCGCCGGCGGCCGTGATGCGGTTGACGGCATGTTTCTTTCCCGAAAGGCCGCCCATGTTTCATGATATTTGCGTCAGCATGTTTCACGTCGAGTTGCCGGTCGTCGAAAAAATTCTTCGGCCGGTCTTTGTTTATGTGTTTCTCGTCGTAAGTCTGCGGTTGGCGGGCAAGCGCGAGCTGGCGCAGCTCAATCCCTTCGACCTGATCGTGTTGCTCACGTTGTCGAACACGGTGCAAAACGCGATCATCGGCAACGACAATTCCTTGCTCGGTGGATTGATCGGCGCCACGACGCTGCTAGCGCTGAACACGCTCGTGGTGCGATTCTTGTATTCGCACGAACGACTGGATGAATTGATCGAAGGCAAGCAGGATGTGCTGATCGAAGCCGGCATCGTGCAGATGGATCGGCTCAAGAAGGAATTGATTACGCTGCCGGAGCTGGAGGCCGCGGCGCACAAACAAGGGTTTGCATCGCTGGCCGAAGTCGAACGCGCGATTCTGGAAACCGGGGGGAGCATTTCGTTCGTCGGCCGGAAACCTGGGCCCGATGAATCGCGACATTTGCAACTTTTGGAGCGGTTGGACCGATTGCAACGCGAGATCATGAAGCTGGGGGAAGCGGCTTGAGGTTGTAGTCTCGTCATCCGCGGCGTAAATCGCGACTTCTTAAGCTGCAAGCCGTCCGACTTCTGGACAGAGACCGCCAGCGCTACTAACATGAGTTTCTCGGGAGTTTGCGTCGAGTTTTACTCGGCCTGCCCTTGCGGAGGGAGCGATTTTCACCGAAGGATTCGGCAGCCTGTTCTTGGCGGCTGACCGTTGCCGAGTTCCCGTCTTCGTTGAGGCGCAGCGACGCTATGGCCAACGTTTATTCGATTGCCTTTTCCGTGCTCGGCGTGATTGTCGCCCATTGCTTGCTGCTCGTTTGGACCGCGCTCGTTCTGCCTGCGCCCGTCGAGCGAGCGCGGCGACGGATTGAAATCCGGCCGATCTCCAGCTTTTTGATCGGCCTCGTTTGCTGCCTGTTGACAGTCGGCTTGATCGCCGGTTTTTCCGCAATTCGCGCACGCATTGTCCCCAAGCTCGACGACGCTCTCGAATATCTGTCCATTCATTTGCAGTTCACGCGATCGTACAACGACGCCTGGATTCTTACGAACGGACTGGTGTGGTTCTTGGCCGCGCCGGTGCTGGCCGGCTTGATTTTCGGCGGCGCGGGATTCGCGCAGTTGTTCGGCATTCGCGCGCGGGCCATGATGCGCGACGATCGGCCGCTGCTCGGGCTGACTTACGGCGCGGTTTGCACCAGCGCTGCGTATTTCTTGCCGCTGGTAGGTTGGTTCATCTACTTACCGATCGTGGGGCTGATTTCGATTGGGGCCGGGATTTGCGGTATACTGGGCCGGTCGGCGCCGCGAGGCGCCGAGCCTCGGTCCGCCGCCGTTCGCCGCCAAGAACCAATCCTGTCGAGTCCATGACCCGCTTCTCGCGCAGACAATTCGGCCGATGCGCGGCGCTGGCATTCGGCGTCGTTTCGCTGGGAGGTTGCGCGCCCTGGGAAAAAGCCGATCCGCAGCATGGGCTCGATCGGCTGACCGCCGAACCGACGCCCACTCCGCTCGAATGGCGCGTGCTCAACCGCCTCGGCTACGGCCCACGACCCGGCGATGTCGCGCGAATGCGCGGCCGAGGCATCGACGCCTGGATCGACGAGCAGCTTCATCCCGAGTCGATCGCCGAATCGCCCGCTCTCCAATCGGCTCTCGCTCGGCTCGATACGCTGAACATTTCGCCGGAGGAAGCCCGCGACCGCGAAATGGATTGGGCGCCGGAGACGGCCGTTTCGCCGCTGATGGAAAAGGTGTTCAAGATTGGCAAACGACACAAGGCACGTCCTGGGCTGGTTCAGCAAGAGCTGGTTCAAGCCACGGTGCTGCGAGCGGCGTTTAGCAATCGCACGCTGCAAGAAGTGCTGGTCGAGTTTTGGAGCGACCATTTCAGCATCAACCAGGCGAAAGGCGATTGCCGCTGGCTCAAAACCGCCGACGATCGCGAGATTCGAACGCACTCGCTCGGCAAGTTTCGCGACCTGCTGGGAGCGTCGGCACATAGCCCGGCGATGCTTTTCAACTTGGACAACACGGTGAATCGGAAATCCGTTGACTCTCTCCATCCGCGCTTCAACGAAAACTACGCCCGCGAACTTCTCGAATTGCACACGCTTGGGGATACGACGGCCTATTCGCTGCACGATATTCAGGAAGTGAGTCGCGCGTTGAGCGGCTGGACGATGGGCGCGGTGGGGAGTGAATCGGATGGCCGGTTCGTGTTTCGCGCCGCCGACCACGACGACGGCGAGAAAATGGTCCTCGGCACGCGATTCGCCGCCGGACAAGGCCAGCGCGACGGCGAACAACTGCTCGATTTGCTCGCGTCTCATCCGTTGACCGCGCGCGACGTCGCGGGCAAACTCTGCGAGCGATTTCTCGGCTATGTGCCGACGCAGTTCCGCGACCGGCTGGCGGCCATTTTCCTACGCACGCAGGGCGACATTCGGCAGGTCGTCGCTGAGCTGACACGCAGCGAGGAATTCCGCGGCGACATCTCCGCGAGCGACGGTCAGCCGCTGTTCAAGCGACCGTTTCAGTTTGCAATTTCCGCGATGCGGATGCTCTGCGCGCGCACCTCGGCGCGAAAATCATCCCGTATCTCGAAACGATGGGCCAACGGCCTTTCGCCTGGCTGCAACCGAACGGCTATCCGCTGCGGCCAAATTTCTGGTCGGCCGGACTCCTCTCGCGCTGGCAATTCGCCATCGATTTGGTTCGCAACCACATCGGCGAAACCTGGATCAATCTCGGCGCCCTTGAGCGCGCGACGCGTGGCAGCGCGCCGGCCGACGTGTGCCGCCGGTTGTCGCAAAGCTTGCTGGCGACGCCGCTGGCTGAAAGCGATCTCGATGCCATATCTGAATTGAACGACAAATCGGCGAGTAAAACCGCGCAAGACGGCTTATCGCGGTGCCTGGCGCTTTTATTGATGTCGCCGCAATTTCAATGGTGCTGAATATCGATGCACAACCTTCGTACTATGATGAACAATCTGTAGGGAACGGCCTCCGTGCCGTTCCGGGCGAACGCGTGCTTCCGGAACGGCACGGAGGCAGTTCCGTACAGGCGTGACTCGCAGGATCATGCAAGCTAATTTCGTCATCGTGTGTGTTTGATCGGAATCCCATGGCCGTGGAAAACTCAAACTCGAAACCGGCGAACACCGACCGCCTCGTCTTTCGGCCGAGAATCGGTCCGGCGGGCGACGTGCTAGTGGCGATTTTCCTGCGCGGCGGCATGGACGGGGTCTACACGATTCCTCCGTTCGGCGATCGCGCGTTTCAGATTCAACGCAAGGCGTTCGGCTTTGCGGAGCCGAAGCCAAACGGTTTGATCAATCTCGACGATTTCTTCGGTTTCCATCCCGATTTCGCGCCGCTGGAATCGCTTTATCGCGAGCGGCAATTGGCGATCGTGAATGCCGTCGGCTTAACTGAACCGATGCTTTCGCATTTCGATGCCACGAAAGCCATCGAACGCGGCACGCCGCTCGGGCGGGTTGAAACCGGTTGGATTGGCCGCCACCTCGCCGCGACCGATCCCGCGTTGCAATCCACCGCCGGCAGCTCAATCGGATCACCGCTGCGGGCCCTAGCCCTCGGCCACGGAATCCCGCCCGTCTTGTACGGCAGCAAAGCGCAGGCGCTCGATTCCATTGCCGACTTCCGCCTCGAAGTTCCCGCCGGTTGGGATCCGGGCTTCACTCGTGTGTTGCGTCAGATGTACGCTCCGGGCAATGATCTCGCCTCGTCGGCCGGACGTGAAACGCTTGCCACGCTCAAGGTGCTCCAGCGGCTCGCGAGATCGCGCCTACCAGCCCGCGAACTCGGCCCTCTATTCGCCGGACACTTTTGGCAGCCATCTCAGCCAGGTCGCGCGACTCATCAAGGCCGATGTTGGTCTGGAAGCGGCCGTTCTCAGCCTTGCCGACTGGGACAGCCATGTTAACCAAACCAAAATGCTGGTCGGAGTGATGCAGAGCTTGGCCCAAGGACTGCAGGGATTCTCGCAAGACTTGGGCGACCGAATGCGGCGCGTCGTGGTGGTCGTGATGTCGGAATTCGGCCGGCGCATCGCGCCGAACGACGCAGGCGGCACCGATCACGGCCGAGCCTCGGCGATGCTGTTGGTCGGCGGCGGCATTCGCGGCGGCAAAGTCTACGGTCATTGGCCCGGCCTGGCGACCGACGACCTCGACGAGCAAGGCAATCTGCGAGTCACGACCGACTACCGCGACGTGCTGGCGGAAATCGTCGACCGCCGCCTGAAAAACACGGCGATCGATCGAGTCTTTCCCGGCCTAAGGCCGAAGTATCTCGGGTTTGCAATCTGAGTCGTTGAATCGCGACATGCATCTCTTCGGCCGACGCCCGCCACTCTCTGCCAACGCCGAACAACGATTGACCGATCGCCTGCGATCGCATGTCAACATTCTCGCTGGATTGATCGGTCCGCGGCATTTGGGAAAGCCCAAGTCTCTTGAAGCGGCGGCGACGTATATCGAACGGCAGTTCACCGAAATCGGCGACACCGTCGTGCGGCAGCCCTACGCGGTCGAAGGCGCCGAGGTCGCGAATCTCGTCGTCGAGCGACGGGGATCAAGTCGGCCGGATCAGATCGTCGTGGTCGGCGCTCATTACGATACGATCCCAACGACGCCGGGCGCCGACGACAACGCCTCCGCGGTGGCCATGCTCATCGAAGTCGCGCGATTGCTTGTCGCCAATCCGACGCGGCGAACCGTGCGATTCGTCGCATTTCCATGCGAGGAAATGCCCTATTTTCACTCGGAAACGATGGGCAGCCAACAATACGCCAGGAGTTGTCGAGTGCGAAGCGACCAAATTATCGGCATGATCTGCCTGGAGATGGTCGGCTATTTTTCGACGTCGCCGGGCAGCCAGCAGATTCCGCCCTCGATCCCGCGATGGCTGCGCTGGGCGTTTCCCCGCCGGGGCGATTTCCTCGCGGCGGTCGCCAATCTTCATTCGCTGAAGCTGCTCTGGTCGTTTCGCCGCGGTTTCAAGCGGTCGCGCAGCCAGCTGCCGCTATTTTCGATCGCGCTGCCCGAGCGAATCCACGAAATCCGCCGTTCCGACAACAGCTCCTTCTGGGATCAAGGCTACTCGGCGCTGATGATCACCGACACCAGTTTTTTGAGAAACGCAAACTACCACGAACCGACCGACACGCCGGAGACGCTCGACTACCGGCGCCTCGCAAGCCACGCTCGGCGTCGCCGGGGCGGTGGCACGGATCGGCAAACTGTTGAACCGGCCGCTTGGCCCTTCCGTAATCGGTTCGAGTAGATCCACGAATTCGAGCCGGTCTGGTACCAGACTATTTCAGAAACGTCCAATGCTGATAGAAGAGCGCGCGGAAGCGGGTCATCACCATCCGAATGCCGGCCAGCAGCGCGCTGCTCGCGCCGGGAAACATGCTCGGACGAAGAATGTCGATGAACATGCAGTAGCGCACTTTCTGCGACTCGTTGCACGATTGATGCTGCAGCGTGTCGTCGAAGATGAATAGCTTCTCGTCGCGCCAGTAGTGAATCTGATCGCCGACTTGGATAAACACTTTTCGATTGTCGATCGTGTTGACGTTGTAGAGCACGCGGAGCGTCAATCGCAGCGGCCCAAAGTGCTTGCCGGTCGATTGCTTTTTGCTGAACACCGATACGCCAATCGTGCGGACGTAGCGAAACGGCTGGTGGTATTCCGGAATCTCGACCGACGTGTCGAGATTCTTGCCGTACCATTTGAAGAACATCATCCCGCGCGGCTTGCCTTCCATCTTCTTTTCCAACTGGCCGACGATGTCGCGCCGATGGGCCGTTTCGATGATGCTCTTAATCTCGCTCTGATAGCCGTCAGGCAAGTCGGAGAGCTTATAAATGCCTTTGTTGATGTAGGGAAGTGATAGCACGTCGAGCAGCAAATTGAACGGCGACAGCAGCCAGGTGAAAATGCCGTTGCCGAAGAAATAGCGATCTAGCGTCGAAATCCGAAACGGCCGGTTCCGCAGCACGTCGATCAGGCCGACGCAAAAACAGACCGCCATGATTTTCGGGATGAAGTAGAACCCGAGCGCGGTCGGAATGATCCGTTTGGCGGCCTTTTTTGCATAGCGCCGGATCAGAGGCCGAGCCGGCGAGTTGAGCGTCCCGGAAGCCATGGATCATCTCCGTTCTAGGTCGCGGCAAATCACACAAACTGCGTGCAACGGACAAGGTTCGGTGCAACCGTTGCTAGAAGCAGTTTCAAAACCGCGAGGAAAGGGGGACAGACCCCATTTTCTCCGAAGACTCCGCAAACTGGGGACAGTCCCTGGCGGTTTTGAAACTGCTTCTAGCAAGCCACGCTATCGCCGAACCCAGCGTCGTGAAAAGACAAGATGCCGTTATATCGAACGGGGATGTAGCAAAGATTCAGCAGATTTTCAAGACGTTCACGGCCGGATCGAAAGCAATCGATGGGCGCAGGTCACTGCTAGCGAGCCATCGCCGACGGCAAAACCGACTCGCTTCGTCGAGCCGGCGCGAATATCGCCCGCTGCTAGCACTCCCGGAAGCGATGTTTCCAACGGACAAGGGTCGCGATCCGCGCGCGGCCACAAGCCCGATCGAACGACGTCGGTGCCGGTCAAGAGGTAGCCGTTCGTGTCGTGAGCTATCTCATTTGGCAGCCACTCCGCCGCCGGAATGGCGCCGATGAAAACAAACACCGCCGAGCAAGGCAAGCGACTTTCTTCGGCGGAGTCGAGGCGTTTCAACGTAATGTCTTGGATGCGACGATTTCCAGAGACCGCTTTGATCTCGGTCTGCTCGTGGATGACGATATTGGCCGTCGCTCGAATCCGATTTGCCAAGTATTCCGACATGCCTTGGCCGAGCGTGCGGCGAATGAGCAGATGCACTTTGCGCGTCGGGCAACATTCGGCCAGAAACATCACCGCTTGCCCGGCCGAGTTGCCGCCGCCGACGACGGCCACGTCGGTGCCGTCGTACAGTTCGGCTTCGACGGTCGTGCAGGCGTAGTAGATGCCGGCGCCGGCGAAGCGATCGGCGCCCGCCGCTTCCAGCCGCCGCCACTGCACGCCCAGCGCGAGCAGCACGACGCGGCAGCGAATGTTGGCGCCGCAATCCAAATGCAGCACGTTGTATCCATCCACCGTCGGCGCCGGCGTCAGTTTCTCGACGTTGACGGGCGCCACGATTCGCGCGCCGAATTTCAACATTTGCAAAACGCCGCGCGTGGCCAGGTCGGCGCCGCTCAATCCGGCGGGAAAGCCGATGAAATTCTCGATCCGCGACGAACCGCCGGCTTGTCCGCCGGGACCAAGTCGATCGAGCATCAACGTCGAAAGCCCTTCCGACGCCGCGTAAACCGCCGCGGCAATGCCTGCCGGTCCGGCTCCGACGATCGCAAAATCGACATCTTGCGCGGGGCAGTGCCGCCAGATGCCGGCGCAAGTTGCCAGCTCTCGCAACGAAGGATTCAAGAGAATCTTGCCGTCGCCGCAATCGATCGCCGGCGTTTTGCGCGGCGAGCCCATTGCCACGAACAAGGACCGGCCTTCCTCGGATTCCGTGTCGAACCAAGTGAAGGGAACAAAATTCTTGTAGAGGAATTCTCGCACGGTGTTCGTGTCGCGACATTTCCCGGGGCCGACGACGCGCAAGCCAATCACGCCCAATCGCGACAACAACCCGCGGCGGCTCGTGAATGCGATCATCAGTTTTTCGCCGAAGCTCGGCACGCGATTGAGCAAGCTCCGCAAATGGCTGCCGGGAACTCGCAAGATGCGCGACGGACCGCGCGCGACGGCCGTCACGATCACCGGCCTTCCGGTGAGCAGATCGATGTCTCCGGCGAAGTCGCCCGGCTGGTGGGTCACCACGAGCCGATTGCCGTCGGTCGGATTCAGAATGTCGACCAAGCCGGATTCAACGACGCACAAATCCAAATCCGCCTGTCCGGCGCGAAAGATGGTTTCGCCGTCGGCATAGTCGCGAACGGTTGCCAACGGCGTGAGCATCGCGATTTCCGCGGTCGTCAGCCGGGGAAACGCGGCTTCCAAAGTCAGATCCATTGTTTACTTTCCATGAAGCCGAGGTTTCTCAAGAATCGCATGATCGGCCAGCAAGTCAATTCGCCCCTCTTTGCGGCGGCTTTACCGCGGGCGACACTTCAACATACCATGATAGCCGTCTGGGCAAACGGCCACACCTCTCGGAACGTCGCTCGACGACAGCGATATCGAGATCCGCCCGCTCTTTTCGCCGAAAGATTTCGGCGAGTTGATGACGCCAAAACCGCGCGAGCAGCAAGACCGCTTGCAAAACGCCATCGAGCGAAAATGATCGTGCGAAGTGGCTACCGACGTCGGCTACGAGAGGCCGAGCGTCGGCGGGCGGCGAATGCCAAACCGAGGCCGCCCAAGGCCGCCAGCAGCAGCGTCGAAGGTTCGGGAACCGCCGCGGGGCTGCCGGTGAAGCCTGCGGCCGAGGCGAACGTGCCGGCCGATCCGCTCGAACCCGAGCCGAAGGCACTGCTGTCGGCCGCAAGCAAATTGGAACTGCTGTCGGCCAGCGGCGAAATATCGGCCGAGGGCAGGATCGACGACGTAGGCAGCGCGGCCAACACGCGGTTTTCCAACAAGCTCGCGTCCAAGCCAGGATCGGTCGACGCCAGCCGTTCGATCGCCGAGATGCGGTTCTCCAACCGTTGGCCCGTCGAACTGCTGATCGAGCCGTCGGCGATGGCAGCCTGGATGGCCGTGAACGCATCGCTGCCGGAATCGCTACTGCTGGCCGAAGCGGCGCTGAACGTCGCCGCGGCGGGGGCCGTCAACGTGGCGGCCACAGCGCCTCCGCCGGCGCCGGCCGATGGAGCGATCGTCACGGTCGAGTTGGCGTTGATCGTCAGCGTGTTTTGCAGAATCTGCGTGGCCGTCAGGCTGGCAGCGCTGGAGCCATCGCCGACGGTCGTGCTGCCGGTGTAAACCAGGGCACTATCGGAGTTCAGCGTGGATTGGCCGGTTATCGTGCCGATCGATTCGGTCGCCGCGCCTGTCAGCGAAACGGCTCCGTCGTTGCCGGAGCCGGCATTCGTCTTGATGTTCGCGGTAGCCGGCAGTGCGCCCGTGGTGCCGGCCAATTGCAGCGTGCCGCCGGCAGAGATCGTAATCGCGGTGCTCTTGATGCTCGCGCCGGCGTCGATCCGCAAGGTGCCGCTGTTGACATTGGTGGGGCCGGTGTAAGTGTTCGCCGCGGTCAGTTCCAGCTTGCCGCCGCCGGAAAGGGAGATGCCGAAATTGTTGCTGCCGTCGCCGATCGCGCCCAATCGAAGCGTGCCGCTTCCTCCGCCCGCGCTATTGGTGACGTTGAACGTCGCGTTGCCGGTGAGCGTCGTGGTTCCCAGCGTCAGGCTGTAGGGACTGCCCGAGATGTCGTCGCTGGCGACGCTCAACATGCTGCCGTTGATCGAGAGACCACCCATGGTTGCCACGAGCGAGCCGGAGACGTTGATCGTGGAATCGTTGGTCACCGCGAGGCTGTTGTTATACGTCTGGCCCGTGCCCAAAGCCGTGGAGGTCGAGTACTGGAGGCCGAGCACGCTCGGATCGGTCGAAAACTGCAAGTCGAGCGTCAACGGCACGATGCTGCTGATATTGTTGTTGTCGTTCGGATTTGGCAGGCTGGCCAAACTTCCCGCCGCGCCCTGGGCGCTCGATGAAATACCCGCCGCCACCTTCGTAGTAGGCGATCTCGATCGGATGCAGGCCGCTGGTGAGCGTGATCTGTCCGACGATCTGCGTGAACCCCTGGAAGTTGTTGTTGTTGACGACGGTTTGCCACGCGCCGTTGTTGTAGATGAACATCATGCTGCCGTCGTCGCTGGTCGTGCCGAATGTGTAGGTTCCAGCGGTCGGAATGTTCAGGTTGCCGACCGAGATCACCGTGAAGTTGCTCCTGTTGCCGTTCAGCGAATCTCCATTCGTGTTCCCGTTTCCGTTCGCACTTGTCGTGAAGTTGTTGAGGTTGGGATTGTCGTTTCCACCGTAGAAAAAGGTGCCAAGTGGGGCGCCGCCGGGGTTCGTGCTCGCCGAGACCGCGTATTGTGGCGTCAGCGAACCGAACGCGGCGGCGATCGTGCCCGTCGTGTTGTAAAGACTCTGAGTTGCGCCGGGATGCCGTTGGTTCCGGCGATGAAGTAGTAGTTGAGCAAACCCGGATTTGTTTGCGTGGCCAACTCACCCTTCAACGCCAAAGTGCCGCCGCTTAACGTGACCGGACCGGTGCTCAAGGGCGTGGTCGCGTTGCCGGACGCGAACGGACCGACCGCCAAGACGCCAGCGTTGACGGTCGTGCCGCCTTGGTAGGTGTTCGCGCCGGTCAAGGTCAACGTGCTGCCCGCGCCGTTCTTGACGATCGCTCCCGAGACGGATCCGCTGATCGCGCCGGCGAAGCTGCTCGACGCGTTGTCGGTGTTGCCGATCGTCAACGTGTTGTTGCCGAGCGAGACCGAGCCGACATTGGCGCTGGGAACGCCAGCGATGATCGGCGTCGTCGGGGCGGGAATGCCGTTTAGGGCACTGATGGTTTGGCTGGCGCCGACATTGAAGGCTCCCGTTACGGACACTTGCGCAAACGAGCCGAGCGCGCCGGTGGCGTTGGAATTCAAAGTGCCGTTGCTGATGTTGACGACCGTGCCTTGCGACAATTGCGTCGCCGGGGAAGTCAGCGTGAGGCTGCCGCCACCAGTGATCGTAATCGTTTGAACGGAACCGGCATCGTTGAGCGATCCCAAGGTCAAGGCGCCGCCGGGGCTGGGGATATTGAACATCGGATTGCCGGCGATCGTCGTGTTGCCGAACGTGAGGCCATAAATGTTCGCCGCGCTGGTGACATTGAGGGTGCTTCCGCCGCTGATGCTCAGTGTGCCCATCGTTGCGTTCGCCGAGCCGCTAACGTCGATGGTCGAACTGGCCGTCACGGTGACATTGTTGGAATACGTGGCATCGACGAGCGTGCCGAAGCCCGTGGACGAAAGCGCGCTGTTGGGAATGTTGACCAGCGCGTTGCCGGTGTCGGGGCCGCTGTAGCTGACGGTCAGCCCGGCGCCGCCGCCGCCCTGGTAATATCCGATTTCGATGGGATAGGTGCCGGGCGCGGTGAAGGTGTACAGTCCGGATCGCGCCGTGACGCCTTGATTATTGTTGTTGTTGACGGTTTGCTCGCCCACGGTGTCCGCGGAGCCGGTGCCGCCGCCGTTGACAAACACGACGCTGCCGTCGTCGCTGGCGGTTTGGAACGTGTACGTGCCAGGATTGACGATCTTGATATTTCCGGAGAGCAAGATTTCATAATTGCTGGCCCCGGAAAAACCCTGGGCCGTGAAGGCCGAGCCGGCAACCGAGTTGCCGTTTCCGGTGGATTGCGTCGAATCGGGATTGCCCGATCCGGTGCCGGGGAATTGAAGAAACGTGGCGTTGGTGGACGAGGGAACGGTGGAGGCCAGTGAACCGCTGATACTGGAAAAATGGGCGTTGACCGCGGCGAAGTCTCCTGTGCTCGGGCTGGAGCCGACCTGGGTGCCCAAGTCGGTCGGGTCGGGGACGACGTTGTAAAACTGCATTTGCAAGCCGGCGGTCGCGCCGGTGCCCGTTTGGCCCTGCAATGACAGCGTGCCGCCGGTCAGATTGATCGGCGCGGTTCCAAGCGGGAGAATCGTCGAGGGATTCAAGCCGGCCCGCAAGGTGCCGTTGCCAATCGTGATGGCGCCGGTAAAGGTGTTGTTGCCGGAAAGTATCTGAGTGCTCGTTCCGACTTTAGTCAGCGTGCTGGCGGTCAAGTTACCGCTGTAGTTGCCGCCGCTGCTGCCGACGGAGTTGCTGTTGCCGAGCGTCAGGGCGACGTTCGGACTGCTTGGATTGCTCGTATCACTCATCGTCACCGCCACACTGCCATTCAAACCGCCCAGCCGGACGCTGCCGCCGACGGTGGTGTTGAACGTCAGTGCGCCGGGCGTGTTGAGTGTCACGACGCTATTCTGCAGCGCGCCGGGGCTGTTGATCTGCACGGGGGTATTGATCGTCGTGCCGCCAGTGAAGGGGCTGGTGCCGCCGAGAATCAAAGTGCCCGAGCCGCCGCTGACCGTGAGATTGGCGCTGCCGGTAGGCACGTCGTTGATCGTGGTCGTATTGTTCACGATGAGCGTTGAATCGGCGGCGATGTTGAACGTGGCCGGTGTGCTCAGGCCGCTGCCGTCGAAGATCAGGCTGCCGGCGCTGCTGCTGCCAAGTGTCGGGCTGCCATTCAGCGAAACCGAGTTGCCGAGCGTGATGGCCGTGCCGTTGTCTTGCAGTGTGCCGCTGTTGAGCGTGATCACGCCGATGCCCAGCGGGCCGCTGGCGAGCGTTCCAGTGGACGGGGAGCTGCTCGCGCCGACCCGGATCGTCCCGCCAGCGAGGATCGTTCCGCCGCCGTAGGTGCTCGCGCCATTCAGATTCAAAGTGCCGGTGTTGATGGTAAGCACCGCGCTGGCGCCGCCGAGAGCGCCGTCGATCGTGCTGGTCGTGTTGGTGTTGTAGGTGAGGCTGCCGCCCAACGAACCGCTTGCGGGAATCGACAACGTGCCGGAGTTAATCGTCGTCAGTCCGCTCATCGTGTTCGCGGCGCTAAGCGTCAGAACGTTGAAGCCGTTGTAGGTCAGCCCGCCAGTCCCGCTGACACCAACGTTGCTAATCGTGACGGGACCGAATCCGTTGATCGTCACGAGGTTGCCGCCGGTGATGATGCCGCCGGTGAGTGTCAAGCTGTCGCTGCCACTATTGTTGTCCGACGCAATCGTTGCTCCGCCGCCGCCGATGCTGACCGCGCCACCGTAGGTATTGGCGCCGGCAAGGTTTTCCAGAGCGCCGTTGGGATTCAGGCTATAACCGCTGCCGCTGATGAACAGTGGAACCGGTCCGACCGACATTCCGCCCGTCAGGCTTTGCAACTGCAAAGCTGCTCCGCCAGTGACGGAAACGCCGGACGACGAGCCGAGCGCGGCGCCGTCCTGAATCGTGATTTGACCTGCGGAAATCGAGACGGTGCCGGTAAAGCTGTTGGGGCTCTTCAACGTCACCGTTCCGATGCCGTTCTTGATGATGCCGGCCGAGCCACCGATGCCCTTGCTGCCCGCATTGGAAATGATGTAATTCTCCACCGAGTTATTGAAGGAAATGAGACTTGGCGAAACGCCGGCGGCTTGGATCACGATGTTGCCGTTGCTCACGCCGGCCGTATCGCCGACGCTGTCGGTCGGATAGCTGTCGCCGAACGAGACCACGCCGTTCGGGTCGGTATACGTCGTCGTCATCCCAGAGGAAGTCACCCAATTGCTGGTGGTCGTGTCCCAAGGGGCCGGGTTGCCGTTCTGGCCCGTCCAGAACACCGGCGGCGCGGTCACCAACAGGTCAACCTGGCCGGCAGTGCTCGACAATTGGAAGCTCAAGCCAGGATTGGCCGCGATGGATGCGGTGCTAAGCTGCAAATTGCTGTAGCCGGTGATGCCGTTGGCGAAGGAAAACAGGTCGTAGGTCCCGTTTTGGGGCGTCGTGAAGCTGATCGTGCTGCCGCCGGTGATGGTGAGCGTGTTGGATGCGACCAAGGCGCTGCCGCTCGTGCCGTTGGGCGCGCCCAGCGCGAAATTGGTGGTCGAGCCGAACTGCAGAGTCGTGTCGCCGGTCACCGTGAGAGTGTTGCCGCTGCTGACGTTCAACAGACCAGAGTTGTTGACGGAAGCAAGTGTTTGGGCGGCGTTTTGAAACGTGACCACGCCACCACCGGCAATTGTCAGGCTGCCGGGCCCCATCGCGCCGGTCGCTGCCACACGCAACGTGCCGTTCGTGACCGTCGTGCCGCCGGTGTAGGTGTTGACGCCGGCAAAAACTTGCGTTGCGCCGGTTTGGCCGTTGAGCGTCAGGCTAACTGTTCCGCCGGAGCCGCCGTTGTCTTTGATGACGCCGGTGAAAGTCGTCGAGCCGCTCGCGGGCGCCAACGTCAAGTTCGCCGCGGTGCCCGAAAAGCTATTCAGAACGACACCGCCGCTTCCCGGACTCGAGTCGGAAAGCGCGACGACCTGTTGGCTGCCACCGCTGAGGTCGAACGTCGAGCCGGGGGCGACCGTCAGAGTTGTCGTGGTCGGCAGGACGTTATTGCCGACCGCCGGCGTGCCGACGACCTCCAATTCGGAATACCCAACCCAAGTGTTCTCCTGGGTGCCGAAATCGAATCGGATCGCGGCAACGTTGGCGGCGATCAAACCGCCAACGGCGGTCAAACTCGCCAAGTTTTCGGAGCCGCCGTTCGTGAAATTCACGGCGCTATTCGCGATCGGGCTGAAGACGGTGGGACTGAGGACCGTCGAGTAGCTGATATCGTTCAGCGTAATGGTCGATCGACCATTGTCGTTCCATTCGGAATAGATATTGATCTGCGACAAGTTGTAGCCGAACGCTCCGCCTCCTAGCGAATAGGTCAGCATGGCGCCACTGCCGATCGTGTACAGGTTCGGCAAATCGGTGGCTTCGACACCGGTGTTGCTGATGGCGCCGTCGGTCAAGGTCGTGACCGCGCCCGTCGGAACGGCGTTATTGCCGGCTTGTCCAGCGAGGGTGTTCGTGTTCGCCGTCGGCGACAAGCCCCGGAGCAGGTTGTTGGCGGCCGGAGTAAAGCTGTAGGGGCCCGAGGTTGCATAGGAGGCCGTGCCGATGACCGGGGTGCCTGGTCCGATCCTCAAAGTACCGGTGCCGCTGACCGTCGTCGGGCCGGAGTAGGTCTGCGTGGCGGCGAGCAGCAGCGTGCCGCTGCCTACTTTCGTCAGACCGTTGCCGCCGCTCAGAGCGCCGATGTAGATCGTGCTTTGGTTGTTGCTCCCCACAGTCAGCGCGACGGGCTCCGAAGCGGTCGTCGTCAGAGCCAGATTGCCGCTTCCCGCCAAACCACCAATCGCGGGCGTTGTGATGCCAGAACCGAATCTCAGCGAGCCGCCGTTGAGCGTGACTGTGCTGTTCTGCGCCGCCAGATTGTTGTTCAGTGTCAGCGTGCCGGAATTGATTGTCGTGGCGCCAGTGTAACTATTGGGGCTTTTGAAAGTCACCGAGCCCGAGCCGTTCAACGTGACGCCCGTGCTGCCGGTGATGCCGTTAACGGCGTCCGCGTCGGTGAACGAATAGGCGACACTGGCGTTCGAGAAGGTGACCAAGGTCGGCGCGACGCCACCCGACTGGATCGAGATGTTCGTGTTCGCCCCGGAATCGTTAAAGGTGGCGAGATTTCCGTTGGCGTAATTGGCAGGACTACTGGTAGTGGTGTTTGTCCAATTGGCGGTGGATGCGGTCGTATCCCAACTGCCATTGCCGCTCGATCCGCCGCCACCAGTCCAGTTCAATGGGGCGTTGACCGAGTTCCCCAAGACGGCTAGTTCGGTATAGCCAACGCCGTTGTTTTCCTGGGTTCCGAACGAGAACTTAACGGCCGCGACATTGCTGACGCCCGTGAGCGTCAGTTGGGTCCAAGCACCGTTGAGAGTTCCAAGAGGCGCATAATTGACCGGGTTGCCGAGTTGGATGAACGTGCTGGGCGCCGATTCGAGAGAATAGAAAATCGTGTAATTCTGCTGAAATCGGCCGGCATCGCCCCATCCGCTGAAGACGTCGATCGTGTTCAGGTTGTAACCGGATGCGAACGTGTAGGTGAGGCTATAGCCATTCGTGACATAGGCCTCGCCGAGCCCGCCGCCACCCGACGGCGGCACGGTGCCGTACGCGCCATCGGTCAGCACACTCCACGATGTCGCGGTACTCGGGCTGCCGCCACCGTTCGTCGGAACGGATGGCGTGCCGGCACCGAATGATAGGGTTGCCGCGGACAGAAGATTCGACGCTGTGCTGGGAATGTTGCCCGAACCGGAGTAGCCGGTACTCCCGACCGTGAAGTTCGCGGAGTTCGGCGTGAGCGTATAGGATTGCGCGAAAGCGGGGGGCGCAATCGCGGAGAGGCCGATTCCGACAGCCAACAGCAGCGCGGCATGCCGGAGTATTCGTCGTCCGCGTGAAGCAGCGGCGCTGGTGGAAGTTTCGGAAACGACGCGGATCGTCCTCAAACGAAGGTGCATGAACATGCTCCTAGAGAATTGATTCGCCGAAGCGAAGCGATGAAGTCAATTGAATTCACGAGCGCAGCCTGACGGTACGTAGTCCACTGGGGTCGGCAATTTTCACGGAGAATCGGCCGGATTCGGCGAAAGCAGATTTGACTGAAGATAAGACCGCTCTAACGCAACGCCGACCATGATTCCGAATTTTCCCGACCGCCGCCTGATCCACGGTCCTACTTGCGTGACCGTGCGAGCCGGAGAGGAACCTCTCCACCACGCCGACATATTAACAGGCCGCTCGCAGCGCGTCATTCGTTTGGACTGAGATTCTTGACATTTTCGCTAAGATTCTCGACGCGCGTTGAGGCAATCGCGCATTTCAAAGGCGCGGGGGCTTGAATAACGTTTTTTTTGAGGCTCGTTCCGTTTATCCCGACTGAAACAATCCGACATGCGGTAAACCGCATCGCTTCGTTCCCTCGCTTTTACTTGCGAACTCCGTGCCCCCGTGATAGCTTGCGCCGATCCTGTTGAAATCCTCCTGCGCGTTTTGCAGGTTCTATTTGTGGCGGGCTGGCTGCTGGATTGTTTGCAGCCTTTCTGACCAAGCCACCGTGAAAACCCACTTCTATTCTGAAGCGCCATCGGCGCTTTCCAACCAAGGAGTCGAACGATGAGAAACCAACGATCGGTCTATCCGTGTATCCTGGGTTTGGTTGCCGGCGTGCTCATGGCCTTTTTTCAACGAACTGCCGCGCATGCGCAGGAAACGCACAACCCCGGCGAAATCAACCAGAGCAACGCGCTCAAATTGCAATTAGTCTGGTGCCCGGCGGGTAAGTTTACGATGGGCAGTCCGACGACCGAGGTCGAGCGCGACGACGAAGAGGCTCAAGTGCAGGTGACGATCAGCAAGGGTTTTTGGATCGGCCAGAAGGGCGTGACGCAGGCGCAATTCAAGCGAGTGATGTTTGCCGAACCGTGGAAAGGCCAGGCCGGCATCCAGGAAGGCGACGACTACCCGGCCGGTTACACGAATTGGAACGACGCGCAGAATTTCTGCCAAACGCTCAAACTGACCGAATCGCGAGCGCAGCGGTTACCCCAAGGCTGGACCTACGACGTGCCGACCGAGGCGCAGCGGGAATACGCCTGCCGCGCGGGCTCGACGACGGCCTATTGCTTCGGCGACGATCCCGCCAAGCTGAGCGACTACGCATGGTGGAGTGCCGCCTCGCAAGGCGACGCGCTCAACGAACCGTATGCCCATCTCGGCGCGATGAAAAAGCCGAACGCCTGGGGTTTGTACGACATGCACGGCAACCTCTGGGAATGGTGCCGCGATTACTATCGAGCAAAGCTCACCGGCGGCACGGATCCGTTCGTCGAACGCGACATCGACAAGACTTCGAAATACGTGCTCCGCGGCGGCAGTTATGCCAACAGCGCCTCGAACTGCCGCAGCGCCTCCCGCTGCGGCCTCCCGCCCGACAGTCGCAATCGCCGCTATGGCTTCCGCATCGCCTTGGTTCCGACGAACTAGCGATCTTTTTTGCCCGAATCATCACGAGAAGTATGGGCTCCCCCAGGGCTAAAGGGAAACGACAAGTTCAAGCTGACGTCGCGGAAGATTGCGGAGAAGAAGTAGCGGCATCCGGCCTTGATCGTGGCCTGGTGATTTGCTCCACTTGTTGAAGCGAGCGAGTTCAGCCTACTTCGTTCCACGCCATCGAATGACATTATGCGGCAATGCTCCCGCTGCCAAAAGACGATCGATTCCGATGCCCAGCGATGTCCGCATTGCGGGGCTTGGCTCAGCCAGCAGCCGGACGCACCCGAGGCGAATCCCGCCTCGCTGGACGATGCAATTCGTTTGCTGCTCAGCCAAGGGCAGAAAATCGCCGCCGTCAAACTGTTCCGAGAGCAAACGGGAGTTGGACTGGCCGAGGCGAAGAATGCCGTCGAACGAATCGAGCGCGGCGATGGCCTTTCAGACAACAAAGCCCCTGTCGCTGCCGCCGACCCGGACCGGCAGATTCTCCAACTTCTCGCCGCTGGCAAGAAGATTGCCGCAATCAAAATCTATCGCGAGCAGACGAACGTCGGCCTCAAGGAAGCCAAGGATGCGGTCGAAGCGTTGGCGGCTCAAAACGGAATCGTGCCGCCGTCAGGAAGCGGTTGCATCACCGTTCTCGTCGTGCTGATCTCCGGCTGGTCGCTCTGCCTGGCGGGCTGGATGCATTGGCGTTGACGAATGCCGCGGCGATTGATCACGCCGCTCTCTTGCGGACGAGTTCCGTGGACGCCGCTGCTTTCCACCGATCGTGTTGAAGTGCGTTTGGCCTGTCGACGGTGTTTTCGATGATGCCGTCAACGTAGGCCGCGAACTCTGGATCGTACCACTCTCGCAGAACCGTCCAGCTTGCTTTCATCCCAGGCGACACGAATAGGCCGGTCAATGCCCGTTTGAAACTGTTGAAAGCCGGTTCGTCGAGCAGGCATTCGCGGTGCTGCAGAAAAGAGTCTTCCGCCCCCAGAAACACGGCCCGGCAATAGCCGATGAATTGGACCAGTTGGATTTCGCTGATTTCCGTGTCGCCGTTCATGCAATAGTGGTAGGCCTCGGCGAAGTCGGAATCCATCAGGCGCATCGCGATTTCGGCCGATCGACTGGCTCGACCTTGCTGGATCAACGCCCGTTGGTTCTTCTCCGACTGCCGGATCTGCCGCTGGACCAAAAGCAATGACACCAAAACGGCAACGGCGCTCACGGCCCCCGCCAAAGTCGATAGAATGGAAAGACTCATTTCGGCCTCGCAGGATCGAGTGGAAGGCGAGGCTTTTAGTCGCCGGCAATCCGAGTGTCAAGGCGGAAATGATTTCGCCATCCAAGCGTCCAAGCAGGCCGGCCGTCTCGCGCATTGCCGGCGCCCAAGCGGAGATTCTACCGCTCGCGGCCCGCTTGCGGTAGAATCTGGCTGCGCTCGCCATGGCATGAATTACGTGCAAGGCCAGCGAAATCATCGAGAACGGAAAGCCGGCGAAGAACGTGGGGATCGAAAGGGACTGATGGAATCCATCAACGATCAACAGCTCAGAGACGACCATCAGCAGTTGGAACTGGCACTCGCCGCGGGTCGACTCGGAACGTCAACCTGGGACCTTCAAAGCGGCACGATAAGATCATCCGCCACGAACCTGGCCATTCACGGCTTCGCCCCTGGAACGTGCGTCGGCACGTTCGAGCAGGCACTTCAGAGGATTCATCCCGCGGATCGGCAATCCGTTCGAGAACAGATTGCCAGTGCGATGAAGGCGGGCAAGGCCAGCCCGATTTCTTATCGCGTCGTCTGGCCGGATGGCAGCACGCACTGGATCGAGGGCGTCGGACAGTTCACTTGCGATACGGCGGGAAATCTGGTTCGAATTCGGGCCGTATGCGCGGACATCACGCAGCGGAAGCTATCCGAAATCGCCCTGCGGGAAGCCGAGGAACGGTTTCGTCTTATCGCGCTACGAGCTCCTGTCGGAATTTCACAGAGCGACATCGACGGTCGGGTCTTCTTCGTGAATCCGAAGTTGTGCGACATCGCCGGCGCCGAGCCGGAAGCAATCATGGCGTTTGGTTGGCAGCAACTCATCCATCCCGACGATCGAGAGCGGCTCATTGAAAAAGGGCGGGCCGATATTGTCGCCGGGATAACCGACTCCTCCGCCGACTTTCGGTTCGTCCGAAAGGATGGAACGATCCGCTGGGCTTCAAGCACCGCGACGATCGTTCACGACGCAAGCGGAATGCCGACGGGAAAAATCAGCGTCACTGAAGACATCACCGAGCGCAAGGTTGCCGAAGACGCATTGCGGACGAAGGAATTGCAGCTCAGGGGGATTCTGGACAATACCTCGGCCGTGGTTTATCTGAAGGATTTGCAAGGGCGCTTTATTCTTGCGAACCGCCGTTCTCGCGAGCTTTTCAGCCCGCATGGAAATGGCATGGTTGGAAAGACCGATCTGGAGGTTTTTCCTGAACCGGTTGCTCGCAAGTTCATCGAGGCGGATAAAGAAGTGGCGAGAAAACAAGCGCCGTTGGTCTTCGAGGAAGTTGCCCCTCACGACGACGGTCCGCATACCTATCGTTCCGTGAAGTTTCCCGTGATGAACGAAGCGGGCGAGGTGATTGCCGTCGGCGGCATCTCGACGGATATTTCCGATTTGAAGCAGGCGCACGAAGCCTTGCAGAAGAAGGAGAAGCTGCTGCGAAATCTGATCGAGGTTCAAGAGAATGAAAAGCAGTTTCTCTGTCACGAGTTTCACGACGGCTTGATTCAATACGCCGCCGGATCATTGATGTCGTTGGAGGGCTTTCAAAATTCCCATGGCGCCACGGACGCCTCGGAAATCATCAACACCGTGATCCGCAACTTGCGCAAAGGAGTCGAGGACGGCCGGCGAGTCATCCGTGGGATTCGGCCGGCAGTGCTCGACGATTCGACGATGGAATCGGCGCTGCACGATTTGATCGATCAATTTCCAACGTCGGACCTCATGGTCAAGTTTGCCTGCGACCCCGACATTGGTCGACTGCCCAACGCCGTTCAGACGACCGTCTACCGACTCGTACAAGAGGCTTTGAACAACGCCAGGAAGCACAGCGGCACCGACGTGGTGAGAATCGAACTACGGCGATCGAATAGCGATATTCACCTTGAAGTGCGCGATTTCGGCTGCGGTTTCGACGTGAAATCGCACACCCAGGGCTTTGGCCTGCTGGGCATGACCGAGCGAGTGCGGCTGCTGGGCGGCGATTGCTCGATCGAAAGCGAACAAGACGCCGGCACCACGATCAAGGTCCGATTGCCGATGAGCGACTGAAGTCATACGGCGACCGGCGGTTACCCAATCTGACGCTGAGCCTGAATGGATGAATTGTGACGGCTGGAATCGAAATCTGCCGCGAGGTTCATCCCCAAGTCTGTTTCAGCCTCGCCACGGCGGTTCCGATAATAGGATAGGCGGCAAATCGGCACTTCAGATTTTTAGCCGGAAACGCCGTAGGAAGGCGGATGCGTTGTCGGCATTGATTTTCAGCCTTGAAGCATCATCTCAACCATGCGTCAATCGAGTCGAGCTTCTCTTCTTTTTCTTCTAACGGTCGCCGCTTGCCTCGCAAACGGAGCAACCCCGCGCAACGGCCGTCGGTCCCTTCGATCGTCCGCAGAAGAACGCGACCCGCGGGATGACCGGAGATTTTGATGGTGTAGGGATCGTGCTGTGGGTTTCGCCCGACGAAGTCCGCCGGCTCTTGCCGAATCCCGACTTGCGGCTCGACTACCCGGACGACGCCGATCATTATCCCGTCGTGCTACTGCTTGGGTCCGAGCACGATGTGGGCGTGCAGCTTCGCCGCTCGTATATCCATCCGCGCTTCCTGCGACAGTATGAGAACGGCTATGTGATCGTGCCCTTCTTGCGTCATCCGGCAGCCACCGGGCGCGTTTACACGTTCTCGAAGATTTTCGTCTCCGACGAGCGGGTGACCGAAGAAGGTGTCAAGCTCAATCGGTCGCCGAAGGTCCATGCGGCCATCGAGGACGTCGCCGACCACTTCGTCGTCGACTACGACGGCGAGCGACGAATCGATCTGGCGATGCAAGCGAACCCGCCGGCGTCGAAACTCAATTCGCTAACCGCTGGATTGCGCGCCCCGAAGAATGCGCCGGCAACCGCCGACCTGCTGCGGACGATCTTCCGACAGTCGAAGATCGAGTTCTCTCCCAACGTCCATCTGTTCGCCTTCGACTTCATGGCCGAGACCTCGGGCCTGACGCCCGCAATCGTATCCGGCACGGTCCGAGTGCCCGCGGTCGATAGCGCACCGTCGCCGAGCGGCTCCGTCGGCAACCGACCGAGCGATGTCTTGCTGCTTTCACCGGATCATCCGGTCGAAGGGATTCGCTTCTCGTCGCATTGGGTGAAGGCGCTGCAATTCTGAAAGAGGCGCCCGCCGGCCGCTCTTCCCCAGCATCAATCGCATGAAACGTCTGTTGATCGTATCCGATTACCTGGCTGAGGATGGCGCCGGCCTCGGGCCTGACGACATCGACACGATCCGGCAGGCCCAACGTATCCGGCTCGCGCTGGAAGCGTTGGGCTTTGCCGCGGATCTCGTGCGGTTCCAGGGCGACATCCTGGCACTCAAAAACACCCTGCTCGACTTCCGGCCCGACATCCTGTTCAACATGACCGAGGGGGATTTCGCTCCCCAGGTGGCGCTGCTCGCCGCCGCGCTGCAGGTCCCTTACACCGGCGGCGACGCGCGGTCGTTGTTGTCCACGACCAATAAACTTTGGACCAAGGCAATCGCACGGCGGCATGGCATCCCGACCGCGACCTGGCACTGCCTTGACGACTTGCGGCAATTGCCTCGGGAGTTCAAACTCGGGGGACGCTATATCGCCAAAGCCGCATCGCTCGACGGCTCCATGGGTCTGGGCGACGACGCGGTCATGGAAACTCCGCGTGGCGACCAACTACTCGAACGCCTGGAGCGTCTGGCCGCGCGGCACGGAGTCCCGTTTTTTGCCGAGCAGTTTCTGCCCGGACGAGAATTCAAGATCAGCATCATCGAGACACCCGACGAGCTGCCTCGCGTTTTGCCACTGAGGGAGATTGCGTTCAAAGCCGGCGGTCCCGGTTACCTTCATTACGCAGCCCAATGGGATGACGCTCACCCGGACCAGCGCTTCTTTGCAACTCGATTTGTTGCCTGCGGCTGCTCTGAAATCAGCGAGCACCAAAAAATGGCCCTCGATCTTTGGAATCTCTTCGGCGTGCATGGCTATGCCAGAATCGATCTGAAGGAGGACGCTCGTGGGCGGCCGCATCTTCTGGAACTGAACGTCAACCCTGGCCTTTCTCCCGAAGCGGGATTTACCGAGTCGTGGCTCACGACCGGCCGCAGTTATGAGGAGATGATCGCAACCATTCTCGCCTCGGCGGTCGAGCGCCACGTTGAACAGAGGATGGACGCTTGACAAGATGCTGGAAACGCGTGACCTTGGTTCACGAGACAATCGAGCGGGCCAGCGCCGACGCCGGCCAACTCGATACGCTTGATCAAGCCGCCAAAGTGGCCGCTGCCCTGGCGCGTCGTGGCTACGAAGTGACGCGTGGCGCAATTGCTTCGCCGACGGAGCTTGACGCCCTAATCGCAGCCAGTCGCCCGAACGTGATTTTCACCCTGATCGAATCCCTGCTTGGTCGCGACGAATTCTGCACGGTGGGAATCCACGCCCTGGAGAAAGCAGGGCGCCCTTCACGGGCAGCCGTTACAGCGGGGCCGTGGCCGCGACGGATAAAATCCTATGCAAGACATTGCTGGATGCAGCGTCCATCCCCACGCCCGTCTGGCTGACCGCCGAAGAACTACGGCGAGAAGCGTTGGGACGAGGGCACGTGAGCAGCTCAGCGCGATTCAAGAGACTCATCGGGCGCAAAGTGTTCGCCAAGCCCGTATTCGGTGGTGGCGCCTACGGCATCACCAGCGAATCTGTCTGCATCTTCGATGGCGACGCAGCCGCGCTGGCGAGCCGCTTGGCCCGGCTCGCTCGGTCTTATGAGCACGAGTTTTTCGTTGAGGAGTTCATTGACGGCCGGGAATACAAGATTGGCGCGGTCAACGGCCCAGGTGGGCACGGCGTTGAGGTCTTGCCCCCAACGGAAATCGATTTCAGCGGCCTGGGCGACAGCGTGCCGTGGATCATCACCGCCGACATTGCTTGGGAGCGGCCCGGAGCGCCACGGGTCTTTTTTGTTGACGGCCGAGCGTCGGCGGGAAATCAGGGGTGCGTGATGCTGAGCGACTTCGCGACCAAGGCCGCGGCAACCCTCGGACTCAAACCACCGTTTCGGCTCGACGTGCGTGTGGACTCCTCTGGACAAGGCTGGGTGACCGACGTCAACTTCAATTGTTCCGTCAGCGATGAATCCAGCCTTTACTACTCCGCCGAGCTCGCCGGAATCGGCTACGATGAATTCATCGAACGGATCCTGCTCGGGGCTCAATAATCAAACCGCAGACAACCGAACGAGAAGTCCCCAATGTCTTTTGGATATGTCGCAGCCGACGGGGCAATTGCCACGCCAGACGCGCGGAAATGCCTGTACTTCAAGCAAGTCGAGGGGCGCGGACGCGGCGTTTTCTCTTCCAGGGCAATCTCGCGCGGCGAGATCATCGACGTCGCCCCGGTCGTCGTTATCCCGGAGCATGAACGAGCAGCGCTTGAGCAGACGCAGCTCACGAATTACTACTTCAAGTATCACGACGCTTGGGCAGTTGTCCTGGGAATGCCGTCCCTCTTGAATCACGACAAGAACGGCAACGTGCATTGTCATCCTAATCTCGCCGCGACGGTCTATGTGTTCTATGCGATTCGCGACATTCCGGTCGATACGGAACTTCTCCTTGATTACTCCGACGGCAGAAACGCGGACGTGACATTCACGGCCGACGGAAATTACACGATTTCCCCGAGGAACACCGCTTAGAACCCCCACACAACTGCCGGGGACTATCCCCATTTTGCGCAGTCCATTCTGCGCAGTCCGCGGAGGAAAATGGGGACTGTCCCCTTCTGCCCAGCGGTTTTGTGAGAGGTTCTTACTCTCGGGCCGCTGCTACGCCTTGGTGACCGTTAGCGACACGCGACGCTCTGCCGGCCGGTTGCTTTCGCTGAGGCGGAAATTGGCGGCGATGGACAGTCGCCGAAATGTCCCGCGGTGCGGCAGCACCGAATGCCACAGATAACCGGGAAATAGCAACATCTGGCCCGGGCGCGGGAAAACCTTCACATAATCGTTCGCCTTCAGGTAAGCGAGGTTGGCGTTGAACCGCGGGTCGTGCAACAGCAGAGCGCCGTCGTCCTGGTTGAAGTAATCGTAACTCTCGCCGGCTATCTGGATGGACGGTTCGACGTGCGAATCGGAGGTCCTCACATAGTAAATGCCGGCAACGTCGGCGTTGTGGTTGTGGACCACCGTGAATTCATGCTGGCTGGCGATGTTGGGAAAGAGAACCACGGAAGCCGTGTGTTCGCCGCACACGTCCTCGGAGCGCAGATAACGCTCAAGCCCTTCGACGAACATCTTGCTCAAGACGGCAATGCACGGGTGAGTCGGCTCCAGATTTAACAAATTGCATTGATCGGGGTGCGCGTTGAAGTCGGCGTTGAACCTCTCATCCGTCAGCAACCGGTAAAGATCCTCGTTGAGCGGCGCGGATTCCGGAAAGTCGATCGACAGCAGTTTCGTGGCAAATAACGAGTGTTCGGTAATGCGATCCGAGTCCATCTTGTCTGGAACCTCTTGGAGCTGGAATTGTCCGCGTCGATCTACGATTAGTGGCCGAGGCGGGGATCGAACCCGCACGGGATTACTCCAATCGATGTTGGGCGCTAATCGGGTTTGGCCGAGGAATCGTCCGCCAGCACGATCATCAATCGTTTTCCCATCGCTCCGGCGTACCGGATCAGCGTTGCAATCGTTGGGTTGGCGTGCGCCTCATTCTCCAGCCGAGACAGATTCGGCCGTTCGATCCCGGTACGCTCTTGAATATCGGCAAGACTCAGACCTTGGCTGCATCGCTCCTGTTTGAGCGTTTGCAGTGCTTCCTGCAACGTGGCTCGCGCGGCGTCAGCTTCTTGTTTGTATTGCTTCGCCTTTCGCAGGATTTCGGGTTTGTCCTGCTCGATCTCCGCGCGCGCCGCGGCGACTCGCTTTCGTTCGTCGGCAGTCAGCTCCCGGCGCACGTGTTTGGCGGTTCTTCCCATGATCATTCCTCCGGCTCGAACGCCGTTACGGCATAAACTGTCGTCTCGTCGAACATTTCATAGACGCAGGCGAGGTATTTGCCCGTGGACGTGTATCCAAAAGCGATCCAGCGGTCGGACGAGCGGCTGGATTCAACGCGATCGGGATCGCAAACGACCTCAACGAATTCATCGACAGTAACGCCATGCTCGGCTCTCCATCCCAGACGAACAGAAAAAACGGCATTCCGGCCTCTCTGTTATAATAAAATATAACACCCTTCGGAGCCACGGACAAGAGCGACGAGAATCAGTGGCCGAGGCGGGGATCGAACCCGCACGGGGATTACTCCCCACGGGATTTTAAGGCTTTCCAACACCTCGTCCCGTCGCGAGTCGAGAGCGTCTGTGGAACGTCGGTTAGAACGCGGCTTCCTCCCTCGCGGTCTTGCACGCTCGGTGATTAGTGCCTAGCGCCCGCCGGTCCGCCCGCACCGACGCGCAGCGGGAAAACTAGGCGTCGTTCGCTCGGTATTTGCGGTGATAAGCTCCGGCGCCACGATGACCGCAGGATCAAAGTAGACCACCAGTTCAACTTATGCTAAGGGCGCACCACCGAACATCTCAAGCATTGTAGGTCACAGCTTCAACGGTTTTCGCGTGGCCAGCGTTACGCCAGCGTTCCCGAGCCTGATTGCATTTCGTTGGTCGTCAGCGGTCTAATTGGCGTGGGCTTCTTCTCACGGCATAGGGTCTTCAATTGAGCTTTGGCCGCTTTGCTCTTTGCCAAAATGACAACACATATGGGCTAACTGCGCACCGGCGACTGCTCAATTCGGCGCCTTGACATCCACGCATACGATTTCGCTTTGATCGCGAAGATACAGTTTGCCGTTTAAGAGGGACGGCGCCTGACGTGTTTCGTCCATGACTTTTGCTCGACTGAGTTCTTCGAACTTCTTTGGACTGGCGCGGACGATCACTAGCTCGCCGCTCATCGTGATGATGTACAGCTTGCCATCGGCGGAGATCAGATTTCCTTTGCCGAATCGCGCTTGCTGCCAGACTCGCTCGCCCGTCTTGGCATTGACGCAATTCAGATGGGTAATCGGCCCGGCGCCTCCGACATTGTCCATTCCATACAAATATCCATCGAGTAGCAGCGATGTTTGCCATTCGTTTCGCATCACGCTCTTGACGCCGTGTGAGGCCCAAACCTCGGCGACTTGGAATGCGTCGCCGTCGGGCTTGACCGATAACATCGCGCACCCGTGGTTCTCGCCCGACGCGATGAAGACATTGTCGCCAATCACGAGCGGCGTGGCGATGTTGCAGTCGAAATTGGTCGCGTAATCGTATCGCCACAGCGGCTTGCCCGTTTTCGGGTCGAGGCCAAGGACTGCTTTGCCGGTAAAGGTCACGATCTGTCGGCGGCCGGCCAACTTCGCCACGATTGGCGAAGAGTATCCGGCCGTATCGTCGCCATGTTGCCAGGCCAATTCACCGTTGTCCACGTGATATGCAACGGTGCAGGCGCCCTTCACGCCGCAGTTGATGACGACCAGGTTGTCAACGACAAGCGGCGAGCAGGCCATGCCATATTCGGCCGGTTCGCCGTGCAAATCGTCGACCACATTGTGCCGCCAAAGGATTTTTCCAGTGTGCGTGGCGAGGGCGGCCAGCACGCCGTCTCCCGTATGAACGAACACCGCGTCGCCGACGATTGTGGGAGTGCCGCGGGGACCTGCGCCCATGCCATTTTTGTAAGCGTCTGCGACTGGCTGGCTCCAGATCGTGTCGCCGTTGGACGCATCCAAGGCCAGCACGGTTTGTTTGTTGTCACGCTCGACCAGTGTAATCGCCCGCTTGCCATCCAGCGCGATTCCCGACATCCCGACGCCCCCAGTGACGCGCCAGACGACTTTGGGGCTCGCGGAACCGAAGCTGTCGATCAACCCGGTTTCCGTCGAAAGTCCGTTTCGGTTTGGCCCAAGGAACTGCGGCCAGCCATTTGCAGTCACATCGACCGCCAGCGCCAAATGACTCGAAATGATCATCAGAAAAACGACACACGGCAAACTAAGTTGCGTCGCGCGAGACGGTCGGCGGGCGATTGACATGGGCAACTTTCACCTCCCGGATGCTTGGTGCCAAGGGACGCTGATTATATCCATTTGTCTACGAGTACGTCGACCCGGTTACATTCACGTTACTGACTCTACATGTTGTGCGTCCGGCGAGATACTCGGAAGCGGTAAGAAATGGGACGCCGCAGCGACGCAACATCCAGCTCCGGTCGAGGGCACCGACCTAGTCTAGTGGCTGGTCGTCGAGACCAAAACAGCCTACCTGACGACGCCCAAATTCTTCACGGCTCAAGTGATGGCCCATGCCCCCGGCGGCTGCCTCGGATGGTTCGGCGACTGCATGCCCGCAGCACTGCTATATCAGGCTGGGGCCGCGGCACGACGACCCGGCCTGAAGCGGATCGGCAGGCGCGAGGGGCCATGAACATGCAGCGCCGTGCGCGGCTCCCACGGCTCTTCGTCGGCTAACTCAAATCCTTTCACCCTCTCCAGGAAATCAGTGAGGGCAATTCGGGCCTCCAGGCGGGCAAGCGGCGCGCCCAGACAAGTATGGATGCCGTGCCCGAACGCAATGTGCGGGTTCGGGTCGCGGCCGATGTCAAATTGGTCGGCATCGTGAAACTGTTTGGGATCACGGTTCGCGGAGCCAATCATCGCCAGGACGAGCTTCCCAGCCGGGATTACCTGCCCATGCACCTCGACGGCGCACCGCGTCGCCCGGGGCATCCACTGAACCGGCGAACGGTAGCGCAAAACCTCCTCAATCGCGGAGGGTAGAAGGCCCGGCGCCGCCTCCAGCCGGGCACGCTGGTCGGGGTTCTCCATTAGGCACAGGACGGCATTGTTGATCAGGTTCGCGGTTGTCTCCTGTCCGCCCACGAGCAGGAGTTGCACGAAGCCCAGGATTTCCTCCGACGTTAGCCGCTCGCCGTCCACTTCGGCCTCGACAAGGCGGGTCAGTAAGCCGCCGTGATGTTCCGCCCGCCGCTGTGCGATCAAGTCCGGCAGGAAGGCTCTCATCTCCGCCGTGACCGCCCGATACTCCTTCACCGTTACGGCGGCCTCTTCGTCCCGCGCGAAGGTGTTGGCGAGCCTCAGGATCACGTCGCTCCAGCGCTTGTACCGCGGCCAGTCTTCCGCGGGAATGCCGAGCATCTCCGCGATCACCCGCATCGGCAAGGGAACAGCAAAATCCGCGACCAAGTCCATCTCGCCGCGTTCGATGGTCTGGTCCAGGAGCTGACACGCCAGTTCCCGGATGCGGGGCTTCAGGTCGGCGACGACCCGTGGGGTGAATGCCTTGGAAATGAGGGCGCACAGCTTGGTGTGGCGCGGTGGGTCGAAAAAGATGAACCACTCCCCTGGGTTGCCGTTACCGGGCGCGTGCGATAGCTCGGAACTGAAGGCGTGGTGATCGGCAAGCGCCCGCTTGACTCCCTCGAAGTCGAAAATCATCCAGAGATCGAACGGCGGAAGATGAACGATGGGCGAGCCGCTCAACATCTGGTCGTAAGCAGGGTACGGGTTGCGTCGCATGCTGTCGGAGAAAAGGTCCATCACGTTTCATGACCTCCATCGCCGAACGGGCAACGCTCAGCAGCCGGCTATGAATCCGCTCAGTTGACCTATTGGGATTGCCAGCGGCACGGTCGAATGCTTGTCATTTTGTACAAGAATCGAGGCGATCTTGCCAGGTTTTTCCGCTCGCAGTTACCGACTTCGGTCCGCCCGCACCGGCGTTGTTTCGCAATTTTGGTCGATCGCACCGAGGCGCAAAAGAATTGCGTTCGCGGCTGGCGACCGCCGTTTACCAGCCCGTCGTGCGAGAGTCCGCCCCTCCAAATCCGCAATTTGGTGAGGACAAGAACGCGCAAGACCAAGACGCGGTGTTACCCAGCCGTCATGCCACGCCGCGTCGCCGCGCCGACTCATCGCTTTCCTGCGGGCGGTATGGGATGGTGGCTATCCGATCGGACGGAAGCCACGCGCCCTCCGCCGGCGCGAGTTTCACTAGCCCATTGAGGCAGCGGATTGGGCGTTGTTTATGCAGATAGTACGCGACGTTGGGACCGTCGTCCCACACTGCCGGCGCGGTGACATCGCGCGGATGCCACAGATGAATGGGGCAAGCCCATCGCATGATGGAATGCGTGCGAATTCCCGCTAGGCGCAGTCGATAACTCAGGTCGTCGTCTTCGCAGCCCCAACCTTGAAAGGCTTCGTCATAGCCGTTGACTTGCTCGAAGTCGCTGCGCCAAATGCCGACATTTCCGCCGATACAGCGGGGTCGGTCGCGGTGGCGAATGAACGTATGCCAGCGAGCCCGCTGATCTGCCTTTCGTATCCGTAGCAGTTCGGTGGACGAAACGAGTTCGCGGAGTGTCGCGTAGTGGACCGCGGCCTCGTCGATCCGTGCCGAAGCGTCTTCCGTCAGGCGATAGTAGTCGCCCGTCAGAGTCCCCTTTTTTCGCCGCCGTCGGAGATGCTGGAGCACGAAATCGCGGGGAAGAATAAGGTCGCCGTCGGTGAAAATCAAGAAAGGAGCCGTGCTGGCCGCCACTCCCTCGTTGCGGCACCGCGCCAACTGGAATGTGTCGTGCCGATGGGTCGTGAGCGTGACCGGAAATTCGACGGTCGCTGCGAACCGTTCGATGACATCAAACGTCTCATCGGTCGAGCCGTCGTCGGTGACTACTAGCTCGAGCTTCTCACTTACCCCTTGCTGCTGAGCGATCGAAGCGAGCGACAACCGCAAATGCCACGGCTTTTGATAGGTCAACACGATCAGGGCCACCTCCGGACGAATCGGACGGTGGTCATCCAATTTGCCAAAATGTCGGATCAGCGGCATGGAAACTCTTTGGTCAAAGCTCGCATAGTCTTGCCAGGAAAGCGGCCTCTCGTGGCTGCAGCACCGCCCGGAGCCGCCTCACAAGCGTTCGTTGCTTTTATGCCACGACGCGACGCAGACCGAGCCATTCAATTGCGCGAGTCAGCGGATTAACTCGAGCGGCGGGATTACGAATGGCCGGTAGCTTGATGGTGCCCCGCACAAGACGCTGGTGAAACTTGGTGTCGAAGCCTCCGTGGCGAGCGACCACGTCGGCAAACTCCTGGCGCGGGTCGATGTTTTGACTGGCGAGCGATTGATACATTACGCCCTTGCCGGGAGGACGAGTATGCTCGACGCCCACGGCATCGATAATGGCCACCTCATTGGCGGCGAAGAACCGCGGCCAGATTACGTCCAAACCCCAGCCGGAACGGCTCTCGACGAAGGTCGGCGATACCCGCTGCAGCGCGCCATGTGTGAACAGTGGGCACATGAGTTCCACCAGCGGCGAATATCGCAAAATGACCCCCCGCCGCTTTCGAAATAATTTGTACGAAACCTCGCCTGCCGCGATCGCGGGTTGCGCCATCTGCAGTTGGTATTGCTCAAAGAGGGCGAACAAGCGGTCGATTTGACCGGGGCTGGCCCGAATGTCGTCGTCCGGGAGCCAAACGTTGGTGTATCTGGCAACGACCTCGGGCAGGCTGTTCAGCGCGTAGCTCAGTAGTTCCCACTTCATCCCCTTGCGCGCGAGGTAGTGCGTGGCATCAGTAGCGCCAAAGCCTGGCCGATCGCCATAGTAGACCAACAGCAGGTCGTACGTGCGGGCGGCGGATTCGATTGACCATGACGCATGCACGGAGTTATCGCCGATCGTACTGATAATCAAGTTTCGGGCGTGGGTGGGCATGGCGCGGGACTTTCAAGCGGCTCGCCGAATTCGCGGAGATTCTTCGCGCGGCATTGGCGACAATGAGCCGAATTCCTTGCGCCAACGTCATGGAGCTGGCGATCACCTGATGCATATCGAAATACTGATAACTCGCCAGCCGGCCCCCGAAAAGCACGCCTGACCTCTGGGCTTCGGACAGATAGCGCTGACAGAGGGCCGTGTTTGCCGCGTCGCGAACCGGGTAGTACGGAACGTGGCCCGGCGCTGAGGTCAGCGGATATTCTCGCGTGATCACCGATAGCTTCGACTGCTTAGACTCAAAATGCTTATGCTCGGCAACTCGCGTGAAGGGAGTGTCGCGATCGGTGTGGTTGACGATCGCGATGCCCTGGAAATCGCCGGTGACAATCTCGCTCTCGAACCGCAACGAGCGGTATTCGAGTTCGCCGAAGCGATAGTCGAAGAATTCGTCGAGCTTGCCCGTGTAGACCGTTTTGCCGGCGAGTTGCGTCAACTCGTGCGAGTGAGCGAAATAGTCAACGTTCAATTCGATGTCGATCCGTTCATGGTCGAGCATGTTCTCGAAGAGCCGGGTATAGCCGCCGATCGGGATCCCTTGAAACCGATCGTCGAAATAGCGATCGTCGAACGTGGCGCGAATTGGAATCCGACGGACGATCGAGGCCGGCAGTTCAGAAGGATCGCGCCCCCACTGCTTATGCGTATAGCCGCGAATGAAGATCTCGTAGAGCTCTTCGCCAACCTGGCTGAGCACCCAGTCGCGCATGTTTTTCGATTCGCCGCACTTCATGCGAACCGACGCTAGCTTCCGCTCGGCTTGCTCCGGCGTGCTGACACCCCATAATTGTTGCAGCGTCAGCAAATTGATCGGGAACGAGAGCATGCGCCCACGAAAGTTTGCTTGCACGCGATGCACGTAGTCGTTGAACCTGGCGAACCGATTGACGAACCGCCATACATCTCTATTGTCGGTATGGAAGATGTGGGGGCCGTACCGATGGACTTCAATGCCCACCACGGACTGCGAATAGCAATTACCGGCGATGTGCGGGCGTTTGTCGACGACTAATACCCGCTTGCCTTGTTCGGCCGCGCAGCGCGCGAACACGGCGCCAAACATCCCGCAACCGACGACAAGATAATCGTGGAATGGCACGTCTGCGGTCCTTCGCGGCCTTAGATTCGTCGAGCGAAGTCCAATCATTGGGCGATTGCCCTCGGCTAGCAACCCGTTGAAAAGGGGACAGGCACCTCAAGGTAACGCAAAGAGCACTGCAAAATCGGCTTGTGGTTCGGAGCTGGTCCCCTTTTTCAAAACGCCGCTAGCACTGCGCGCCATTGAGCGGCAGAGCATTCCATTTGTTTCGGCTTTGCGTCCGGGAACGGTTAGTAAATAGGGTCCCGCGTGCCGCGAGTTGATCTTATGCGGCCGTCCGTCGCTGGCGGCGTCGAGCCCGCAAATTCTGGCCGAACTTTCGACTTCTCCAATGGGCGATTCGAAACAGCTTACGTACCGCCTCGGCCGGTCGCCGAACTGCTGGCCTTCCTTCAGCGATCGCTTGATAATGCTCTGCCAGTTCCGGCCACGCCCAATCGAGGGCCGGCCGCTGCGTGTAGAAAGCATAGTGTGCGAAGAGTGCGTCGCCGCATCCTGCGTTAGGCCGACCGAGGCGAACGGGCAAGGTCTCCGTCAAGAAAGGCTCTTCATCCACTTTATCGAACCAAATCTCGGGCACGCCGCATAGGTCTTCCCCGAGCCACGAAATGACGTTGATCGAAAACCGCCGCAAGCCATCAATCGGCAGAGCGACTTGCTTCCATCGCTCCAGACGGCCGCGACGAAGCTCTTTGAGAAATCGCTCGTGGAGCTTGCGGGCAAATCCTCCACGCGTCCAGCCATTGGAGTCCAAACACTCATTTTGGACAGGACCCCAGGACATCGGCACGAGTCCGGCCCTTTGGTGAAAGTGGGTGCAGACCGCGTTGTTGACGATATTTCCTAGAATCAGAAGCGGCTCGCGGTCTGCTAGCCGATGCCGAATCAGGTTCTCAACCGCGTCGTCGGCGAAATACACGATGTCGTCATCGAATCGGAGATAGAGCGTGCCAGGCTCAGAATAGTGGCGAAAGAACTGCCAAATGTTTTCTCCCAAGGAGAGGTCCGGACGAATCGCTTTGCGGCAAATTCTAAAGAACTCAGGATGCCGAGCCGTCACTTCCTCGATGTATCGAATGTCCGATGCGTCCGTCGTGTTCAGCCACCAGTGATGTTCCGCGATGACACGCCGCTGCCGCAGAAGATACGGAACGAGAGCCGCGAGGTAGCGGCGACGGCCGGCTGGCGTAACGCTGATTACGCGCATGGCATGTTCTCTGACTGACGTGCGATTCTCTCGTTGGATAGTCGTTCAAATTCCAGCGGAAGGGCAAGTTCATAGTCGTTTTTTGAACGTCGGGCAATTGCAAAACGGCCGAATCCCCGAAACAAATGGACAGGATGTCGGTCGCTCGATCATTGGTGGTAAGCGGCGGAGATCGCGCTCAAAGCCGATCGTCTTCATTTGGCACAGCGGACGCGGCGGTCCGCCCGGACGAATGGCACTTAGTTATGAAGAAGCTCGGCATTTGCCGTCAAACTGGGTAGCCCAGGTTGTCGCTTGAATCCTCAAGCTTGCCTTCGTTGAAAGCTGAAAGGCTGCCCAGATTCTCAGCCCGGTCGCCCAAGTTGACACAAGCGAAGGGTGGCTCCTTTTCTAAGTGCCATTCGTCCGCCCGGACCGACGTAGTTTCGCAAGTTCAGTCGAGCCGGCCGCCGCGCGTAAGGAGCGGATGCAAACTTGCTTGATCTCTCTCGGCGTTGGCCAGGCCTGGGGCAACTTCAGGCATTAGGCCGCCACACGCGATGAACTCGCCTTCGATTCGTGGCACGCAAGGCGAAGCTTGTTTTCGGCAGCCTTCTCTCAAGTTCAGCCGGCGAGATCGTAGATGAAAATTTGGCCGAAGTTCGGATACTTGCCGTCTTTCGCGAACTTGCGAGCTTGACCGGACGAACCGGCCAAGAACAATTTGTCGCCGCCGGGGCTGAAGACCGCTTTCGCCAAACGGCACTTCGTATCGACGGATTGAATCAACGCGCCGGTCTTTTCGTCGAAGAATCCGGCGTTCCACTTGCCCTGGGCCAAGCGGCCGGCCATCACGAAGTAATTATGGGAAGGGTGATAGGCCAACGACTCGGGATGCCCGCCGCCGTGGTCGCCGTCGTGAATCTCGGCGATTTTCGGAGCGCCGTCGCGCCGCCAGGCGAAGCGCTGCCAGGTTTGCTTGCCGTTGCCCGACATGGGGTCGCGCATCGGACCCATGCCGCAGGCCAGCACGCTTTCGGAGTCTGGGCCGAAGGCCAGCGAATAGATGCCGCCTTGATTGCAGTGACTCTTGATGATGCCCCAACTGGTGAAGGCGGGGCTGTTCCACCGCGCAAGTTCCTTGCCGGTGGAGAGTTCCCAAACGCGGATGTCGCCTATTAGATTTCCGGCGGCCAGGTATCGATTGTCAGGGCTGAAGACCACGGCCTGAACCGGCGGCAAGTGCGACATTTCGTGAACAACCTGGCCGGTGTGTGCGTCGAAGACTTTGACCGAGGGCTCGGTCTCGGGCGCCGGATCGTATTTGAGGCTGCCGGCCAGATACTGCCCGGTGGCCGATGCAAACAGGCGCCCGTCGGGAGAAACGGCCGACTGCCACGACCAGAACTTGTGGGCGGCGACTTGCCGCAGCATTTTGCTCGTGGCGAGATCGTACCATTGGAGCACGCCGTCGTAACCGGAAGTGATCAAAAGCGAAGCATTGGGCACGCGGCAGACGCCCGACGCGAAACTGTCGTGTCGAACCAAGACGGCGGACGCGCCGGTTTTGGCATCGACGCGATAGACGCCTCCGTCCATGCAGGCGGCGTAAAGCTGTTGCGCGTCACCCGACACGTCGAGGCCGAGGACCGTGGTGGGAAGATTGAGTGTCTTGACGTGTTCGGCCTTCACGGCGGGTCTCACTTTCTTTCGTCGTACACCAACGGTGGCAGGCGCCTTCATTTTCCGTTTTGGTGGGCTCTTGCTTTTTGAGAGGGCAGCAGACACCGTTTCAAGCCAAAATGTCGCGAATGGCGGGAGCCTTATCTTCGACGCGATGGAAGGTCGGCATGTGGGGAAGGTCGTATTCCGCGTAGGGGTCGATGCCCAATGCACTGAAAATCGTGGCGAACAGGTTCTTCTCGTTCTGCGGCTTGTCGATCGGCTCGAAGCCGTCGACGTCCGACCCGCCGACGACTACGCCGGGCTTTATCCCGCAGCCGCTCATTGCCATACTCCAGGAATTGGGATAATGGTCGCGGCCATGGCTGCCGTTGAGCCAGGGGCTGCGGCCGAATTCGCCCATCGCGATCACGAGCGTCTTTTCCAAAAGGCCCCGTTCTTCCAGATCGGTAACCAGGTGGAACAGCACCCGATCGAGTTCCGGGACGAGCATCTGGTGGGTTTCGTGATTGAGGACGTGGCAATCCCAGGGCATTCCGTTCGCGACCATCACGAACGGTGCGCCGTTTTCCACGAGGTGCCTGGCCAGCAGCGAGTGCATTCCAAAAGTGCCGGGGCCGTATTTTTTCCGGTCAGCCTCCGGCAGCCGTTGGAGATCGAAAAGCGGGGCGCAGCTCATCAAGCCTTTGACGCGCTCGAAAGCGGCGTTTTGCGAGCCGGCGGCGGCGCTGGCGTGATCGTTCTCGTACTTCTTCGTGAAGAAACGGCGGAGCGTCTCGCGATCGGACTGATCGGCGTCCGTCAGGTCCGCCAGGCGTTGCACGTCCGGCAGCGCATAATCGCCGCCGGCGCGGACGGGGCCATATTGCGCGCCGAGCCAGCCCGCCATGTTGCCGGCCTTGAATTCCTTGAATTCATTTCCCTCGGGACAAGGGTCCAGCAGGATGAAATTGGGGATTGCGCTGTCGAGGTGGCCCAACTGCTGCGCCAAGACGGAACCCAGCACCGGCCGGACGAACGGCTGACGCGGTTCGGCGCCGCGATTCAATAGATTGATTCCTTGAAAGTGCTCGTTCGGCTTGGTGGCCATCGACCGCACGATCGAGAGCTTGTCCAGGATGCCGGCGCAGTTCGGCATCAGCTCGCTGATGCGCACGCCGGGCACCTTGGTGGAGATGGCGCGAAACGGCCCGCCGGTCGGGCGGCCCGGCTTCGGATCCCACGTTTCAAATTGGCTGGGCGCTCCGGACAACCAGAGCAGGATGCAATGCTTTTGTTCCCGTTTGGCCAGTGCGGCGAAGGCCGGGAGCGAAAACAATCCCGCGTAACTGGAGAGCGAAACCGCGCCGGCCCCCGTCAACCCCTTGAGAAACAGTCGACGGTGCAACCGGTGCTCCAGCGTGGAACAGTGACGCGACTCTCGTTGATACAGCTTTTCTCTCACGGTTCAACCTGCTGGCAAAGCCAACTTAGTCCCGATCCGAATACCGCTAGGAGCGCCGAGTTTTCCCGTCGGCATCCCCGGTTTGCGGATGGGCAGTTAATGGTTCAACAGAAATTCGGAACTCGTCAGTACGGCCCACTCCAAATGGCGAACGGCAGCTTCCGGCCGTGTTTGGCGATCGTCGAGGTACTTGACCGATTCGGCCAGTTCGCCGCTGTCGGGAGAGCGGCCTAGAATATTCAGGAACACGTCGCGAACGCGATCCTCGTTGGTCGGCAAATCGAGCAGGCGGGAAGTCAAATTCTTGCCGTTTGGTTTGAGCAAGCGGTCGAACAGCGGACTGTTCGTTAGAAACGCCCCTTGATGCATCGTGGCGTTGTACTCGACCTCGAACAAGGCGGGAAAGGCGGCGATTAACGCCTGACGCAGTTCGTCGGTATCGTCCACGGGATTGCCGGTCGCCGTCAGCAACGAGCGATACAACACCTCGGCCGACAACGGCTTTTCCAAGCCACAGGCAAACAGTTCCGGGGCGGGAGGCATCTTGCCGCCGCTGGCAGCGTTCAGCTGATACGTTCGGCTCAATACAATCGTGCGAATCAAACGCTTGATGTCGTAGCCGCTCAACTCGAAGTCGTGGGAAAGCCACGCCAACAGCTCCGGGTGGCTCGGAATATGGCGCGAGTCGAGCTCGTTGACCGGGTTGACGATGCCGCGGCCGAGCAACATCGCCCAGGCGCGGTTGACGAACGCCCGCGCCAACAAGGGGTTGTCCTTCGTGATCGCGTCGGCCACGACCTGCCGCCGAGAGACTTTTGGAATCGCGGAGTGCCGCGGGTTTCTCTTGTGATTTCTCCTGCCGTTACCTTTGTCGTTTTCGTTCGCCTTATCGCCGTTCTTCTCCTCGACGGGCGGGATGACGTAATTGCCGTCGGCATCCTCTTCCTTCGCGCCTTCGGCCGGACGCTTTTCCTCGATGATCTTGTCGTTGAGCAGGGCCAGAATCGCCGGCTGGCTCTCTTTCTTGAGGTTCGTGAAATTGACGAAGCCGCCGACCGCCGATTCCGACAGCGCCGGACCGTCGCTGGTGTCGGCATTCGTCGAGCGATTGAAAGCCGCGACCAAGCCCCAATAATTCTGCTGCTTGATCTCGTGGGCCAGGGGATGGTTGTGGCACTGCGCCAACCGATCGAAACTCCGAAGGCAATTGGCGCGACCACTTCGGCCATCTGCTGATGGTTATTCTTCTGTTCGTAGAGGAACCGCACACACCCCTTGTTCTCCGGCGAAGTGGGACGAGCGACGATCAATTCGCCGACGATCACATTCCAGGGTCGATTCGTGGCCATCGCGTGTTCGAGGTACGCAAACCAACCCTGAGACTTGCGCTCCGCTTCTGCAGCCTCCCCCTTTCGGCCCAACAAGACGACGTCGAGCAACTCGGCCATGCGGCGCGGGTACTCGTCGCCGTCCAGGAGACGGTCCACCAAAGCGGCGCGTTTCCACTTGTCGGCGGATTTTACGAACGCCTCGGCTTCGGCCACGGTGGGAATTCTTCCGACCAGGTCCAAGTAGACTCGCCGCACGAAAGTCGCGTCCTCGCAGAGACCGCTGCCCGAGACTTTCTGGGACCGCCACTTAGCTTCGATCAATAGGTCGATGGCGTCGGAGGGTTGCATTCCGCGGGGCGGCTCCCATTTGACGCTGGTCGCCAATCTCATCAACGACGGGGCCGCTTGCGACCAACGAACATTCTTGCTCGTGCCGGGGGCCGGGATGGCCCGGAATGGGAAGCGTCGCGATCCATTCCTTGACGAACGACATCTCTTCCGCGCTCAATTGCTGATCCTTGACAGGAGGCATGTGTTCGTCGGAATCGGGCTGAATGCGTAGGTACAGCGGACTCTCGGTCGGCCGGCCGGGAATGACGACCGAACCATCGGTGCCGCCGGACAGGATGGATTGAATCGCGCGCAGATCCAAACCTCCCTTTTGCTTCTCGCTCCCGTGACAGCGAAAGCAGTTCTTGCTCAGGATCGGCTCGACGTGATCGGTCCACGTCGATTGTGCGTCGGGGTCAACGTCTGGTTGAGCGGCCACGGTCGGCGGCGGACCGGCGGCGAGAGAAGCGGCTGCGGCGGAAAGCAAACCGAGCGCCGCGAAGCAGGCAAGAGAATGCGTCGACCACTGACGAACCGACATCCGCCTGGCAGAAGCCTGTTGGGACATGAGGAATTCTCGGTGGTCGAATTCAAAATCGGATCAACCAATGCGCCATCGCGCGTGAATTCGCCGAATCGCTGCCAAGCGGCCGAGGTGGGACTGCTGCACTTTGATGACCGCGCTGTGAGTGGTCATCCGGGAAATCGAGCCGGCGCAAAATTTCAGGCGGGACCGGGCGAACACTTTCCAAACCCCAGAACTTCCACAGCGCCTCTAATGCTAGGTAATTGTTGATGCACCGTCAAGCCGTGCGAATCTCTAGGGTGTGCCCAAACTTCATGGCGGTGCTAAGTGACGGTGGGGACAGGGATTTTCCAATATTTGTTCCATTGGCTACTTCTTTCCAGGCTGTCGATGGCGGCGATGGCGGAGGTGGGCCCCTGGTCCATGACTGCATTTTAGCAGAGAGTCCGTGCCGCTGGCATCACCGGGCTGAATCGGTCGTGGATGAAAACACGGGTGTTCGGCGAAAAGTGCGTTGACGGCCGACTTCATTTCCTGGCGGCGGCCTGACGATCAAAATGGATAACGACAGAACCGAAATCGCCAATGTCGCCACAAAGCGGTAGCCGCATGGCGCTCTTCTCGCGCTCTTGCCATTCCCTCACGCAGCGCGCCGCAATCGGGCAGAGCATCGCCACGATAGCCATGCCGACTAGCATCGTCCGCAGCCTGAACTGAAACCAGCGGCGTCGTGGCTTTGGCGGCTCAGCGGTGATTGGCTTCTGGTCCATGGCGGCATTTTAGCAGAGCGACAGGCCAGCGAGGTTCAGCGGTTGGAGTCGTCGTTATCTGCTGGACGACGACCAAAAAACGGCTGCGCTGCGATACGACAACAGTCATCAGCCCTATCTTTCTTGCGCGGCATGTCGAGCCAAAATCGCCTACGGTTCCTTCTTGGTTCCGATCGGACTGCTGTTGTAAATGCGTTGTACGGCAGCGACGATGATGCTGGTCAACCAGCCGAGCATCAACACGCCGACTGCGGCTTCGATCGGGCCAAGAAGTCGCCACGAAGTTGGCGGTAGCACATCGCCATAACCGACCGTCGTGTAGCTTTTGAGCGAATAATACAGTGACGTCTCGAAGTCTGGCAGGACGCCGGCTGCCGCGAACGTCGCAGCCCAAACCGACATCTCCACGACGTGCAAACATAAGAGCGAACTCACTAGGCGCGTGAGCGTCCAGACGGGTCTTGCCACGTACGGAGTAACAACCCTCCGCCTCCACAACCCCGCCGCTGGGATCACGACATACACGGTTCCCAACGCATGGACAACCACCGTAACACTGGTCAGCGCTAGTGCGAAGAGCGATTGCTTAATCATGAGTTGCCGAGCTGAAAGTGCCGTATTCTGCTACTCGCCGCCCATCCTTCGTTGGGGTGAGCCGAAACGCCGTGTCGCGCGAACGATTCTACCAAGATCGCTCCCAGGGCCAACTGCCATCTGTAGATGACGCTGTTGATGACGGCTGCATATACGAGACGTTGTCCTATCGAATTCTGGACATTGTATGGCGCCATGGCGACTGCGGCACCCAGCGCCCGACAGCGAAATCTGCCAAAAAGCTTCACCGCCCGGTTGCCAAAATCGAATTTTCAAGCATTTCCTTGGGTGCGGCGGTCCGCCCGACCGAAGTCGATTCGGGTCAACGCGGTTCTCTGATCTTTTCGCCGAGGCCGTCGATGCCGTAGCCGATGAGCACAATGACGATCAGCAGCATCCGCAACCTGAACTGATACCGGCGTCGTCGCGGCTTCCTCCCCGTTTTATCGGTGTTGGGCCTATTGGTCATGTCGGCATTGAAATTGAAGCTCCCGTTATCGGGAACGATCACCTAGAATCGGCGGAATGCATTCTTCTGATGCCCAGCTTCCACGACCGGATCCGCCCGACTTCGCCACGACGCAATGGAGCCTTGTTGTCGGAGCGGCGGCGCGCGAGCAGCCCAATGCCGAGGAAGCGTTGGCGTTGCTCTGCCGACGGTATTGGTATCCGCTCTATTCCTATGTGCGTCGCCGCGTCGCCGACGTGAATGAAGCCCAAGATTTGACGCAAGAGTTCTTTGCCCGGCTGCTGGAAAAGAACACGCTGGCGCACGCCTCGCCCGAGCGAGGCCGGTTCCGTGCATTTCTGCTTACGTCGATGCGCAATTTCTTGGCCAATGAATGGGACCGGACCTGCGCCCAGAAACGTGGCGCTGGCTCGCGGCACTTGTCGCTCGACTTTGATTCGGGCGAATCGCGGCTCCATTTCGAGCCGGCCGACGAGCGATCACCCGAGCGTATTTACGAACGCGAATGGGCGCTGCTGCTGCTGGAGTTGGTCCTCCAGCGCTTGGCGGCGGAAAATGCGGCGGCCGGCAAACAGCGGCAATTCGAGATTCTCCAGCCGACTCTGGCGGGTAGCCGTAGCGCATCGTACGAGCAGATTGCCAAGGAATTGGGAATGACCGAGGAAGCTGCTCGGCAGGCGGCCCATCGATTGCGAAAGCGCTACCGTGAGTTGCTCCGTGAAGAGATTCGGCGGACAATCGCGGAGCCCGACGAGGTCGATGATGAAATCCGCAGCCTGTTCGAAGTCTTGGGGAGATAGTGAAGGCGAATTTGGAAATTTGGAGCGTTCGGCGTCGCAAATCAAGAAATCCCTGTCACGTTTGGCGCGGCTTGCTTTAGAGAAAGTAGACGCCCCTAATCCGCGAGGAAGCAAGCCATGACCGAACCAATTCGTTGCCCGCAATGTGCCGCGGAGATTCCGCCCAACGCCCCCGCCGGGCTCTGCCCGAAGTGCCTATTCCAGGCCGGGCTTGAGAGCCAACCCGGCGTTGCCGCCACGCAGTCGTCGCCGGTTGCCGCCGGCTTCGTGCCCCCGTCGCTCGCCGAAATGGCGCAAAAGTTCCCACAACTGGAAATCCTGGAGCTACTGGGCAAAGGGGGCATGGGGGCCGTCTATAAAGCGCGGCAGCCGGGCCTCGATCGGTTCGTGGCCGTCAAGGTGTTGCCGCCCGAAGTCGGACAGGATCCCGCATTCGCCGAACGATTCACGCGCGAAGCCCGAGCGCTCGCGCGGCTGAGCCATCCAAACATCGTGGCGGTGTACGACTTTGGCCAGGCGTCGGGGCTCTATTTCTTCATCATGGAATATGTCGACGGCGTGAACCTGCGGCAGGCGATCCGGACGGGAAGCGTCAGCCCCAAGGAAACGTTGTCGATCGTTCCTCAGATTTGCGACGCCCTGCAATTCGCCCACGACGAAGGCATCGTTCACCGCGACATCAAGCCCGAAAACGTCTTGATCGACAAGCGCGGCCGGGTGAAAATCGCCGACTTCGGCCTGGCCAAGCTGATGGGGCAGGAGCGTGTCGAGGGAACCCTGACCGGCACGCACCAGGTGATGGGCACATTGCGATACATGGCTCCCGAGCAAATGGAGGGCTCGCGCGAAGTCGATCACCGGGCCGATATTTACTCGCTGGGCGTCGTGTTCTACGAATTGCTCACCGGCGAAGTGCCGATGGGCCGTTTCGCTCCGCCTTCGAAAACGGTGCAAATCGACGTGCGGCTCGACGAGATCGTGCTTCGCGCTTTGGAAAGAGAACCTCAGCAGCGTTATCAGCACGCCAGCGAGTTGAAGACGGAGGTCGAGGGGATCCGGCAATCGGCGGCGGCAATTAACGCGGCTGGGATTTTTCCACCGGCGACTCCTCCCAATGCCGTGGTCGGAACAGGTCCGGTTTCGCCGCCGTCCAGCGGCGAGGCTCCCAGGTTTTCCCGTCTGGCGATCATCGCGGCCATTTGGGCGCCGCTGTTTTTCCTGTTCATGCTCGGGTCATTGGTGTCGTACAGTTCGCGAGGTCCCGATAGCCGTGTCAGCGTTCAGCCAACGACTCGAGTGGACGGGAAAGTCGTGTCGTCCGTGCCGGACGGAGTTATCAATGCGCCGCCGGATCAAAGCTCGTCGGCCGAACGCGCATGGTGGCAATGGATATTGATGTACACGCTAGTTCCCTTGGGATTGGCTTCGCCATTTGGAACGACCATTGTGGGAGCGATTGCGCTCACTCAGATCCGGCATTCTCGCGGCCGGTTATACGGCCTGTGGCTGGCGCTATGCGATGTGCTTTTCTATCCGCTGCTGGCCGTTGATGCCATCATTGCCTACTTGCTCTTGGTGACCGTGCCGGCCTGGATATTCATGCCAATGATTCGGTCTTTTTCGAACACTCAGTTAATGCTGGTCAAACTCTTCCTTGTGTTTTCGACCATCGTATTGATTCTCGTGATCGACGTGCTGGTGATCCTATTCGCTTCCCGTGCGGCAAGAACTCCCGCAGGCATCAAGAGCCATCAATCGGGTGCGACCGAAATTCCAAAAGTTTAGAGGCCTTGTAAGTGCCGGAAAGCGATCCGCTCTGCTTGGCTGCGAACCGTGCCGACGATGCCCGGGCTTTGAGCGATCGATGGTCGGTGTGTAGCGTGCGGCGGTCCGCCCCGCCCGACGTTGTTTCGCGTCTAGCTATCGAGATCCGATTAGCCGATGTGGCGACGCCCACCGCCGTCGCCGAGCACGTGATGGGCTGAATGGTCAATCCGATCGCAGCATCGCGGCCTTGGTCGCCGTGGCGTGCGCCAGCCCCGCATGAATGGCTGAAAGACGGGCCGACCCAGTTGGGCTTCTCAAGTGACGTGGCCTTCAGTCTGTGTGGCTCGCGCAACTTCGCAACGCCTGCGCACTCGATCGGCCGGCTGGCCAGCTCAAACCGCTGCTTTGATCGCTCATGATCAGCGATTGGCCCCGTTTCTCAACGGCACAGAGCAATATGGGCGACATGCGGCATAGCGGAACGCAAGTTACGCCCAATTCCGCTCCACTCGGCTTTCCGCCATTCATCACTTCTTCAGCAGCCTCTTCATCCCTTCGCCCAGCGCATCACCGATCAGGAAGTAGCTCTCCGCATTGCCGTACCAGTGGTGGCCGTGGCTCGGATTTGGTGAAAGCTCCGGAGGGCGGGCAAAGTCGGTGGTCTTGTAAACGTCTGGTGCAACCCATATTGCCGCGGCTGATAGCCTGAATGAATTCATCGAATTCACTTCAGGAGATCTGGCAATGAGCGAATGGCGCAGCCCGTTGAACGCGGCAAGGACCAGGCCGGAGTCAGGCCAAAGAACGAATCTGGCGGCAACGTATCGAGCGATACCGGCGAAGCAAACAGACGGTGCGCGATTTCTGTGCCCAAGCTGGAATCTCGGAGCCGTCGTTTTACGCCTGGCGAAGCGAACTGGCTCGGCGCGATTCTGAAACCGGCCAACCTGCTCGTAGCAAACCCAAAGCGGCGAGCCCCACGCCGCGCTTTCTGCCGGTCACGATCGCGGGGAGCCCAGGTGCGGGCATTGCGCTTCACGTGGAGGTGGTACTGCCCAGCGGGTTGCTGATCCGCGTGCCGGCCCACGACACGGCCGCCTTGCGCATGGTGATCGAGCTCACGGAGCCGCGATCATGCTGACGCTCAGCGGGAAGGTGAAGGTGTTTCTCGCCGCCCAGCCGACCGACATGCGGAAGAGTTTTGACACCTTGGCAGCGCTGGTCCAAGAGGTGCTCCGGCTTGATCCGTTGTCGGGGCATCTGTTCGTGTTTCGCGGCAAGCGGGCCGATCGGGTGAAGATCCTGTGGTGGGACACGCATGGCTACGCGATCTTTTACAGGCGGTTGGAGCGTGGAACCTATCGCTTCCCTCGCCCGCAGGAAGACGCAGCGAGCGTGATGATCTCGGCGACCGAGTTGGCAATGCTTCTGGACGGCGTTGACTTGTCGAGCGTGAAGCGTCGGCCGCGCTATCAATTGCCGGCGTGAGCGGCGCCGCATGGCTGCCGCCGATCGGCGACCGCGATCGTTGGCCTGAAGCAAAAATATTTTGTGGAATTCTTGTCGGCGAGCGAAACCTTTTTCGCGGTGGCGCGTATAACATGGCATGAGCACGGATGCCTTGCCTCTGCCCGATCTCGACACGCTGCCCGACGATTTGGCCACGTTGCGGCAACTGGTGCTGCAACTCCTGGAATCGCTGCAAGGCAAGGACGCCGAGTTGAGCAACCTGCGGCAGCGCATGGACCAATTGCTGCGCCGTCTGTACGGCCGGTCCAGCGAGAAGATTGATCCGCTGCAACTGCTGTTGTTCGATGCAACGGCCGTAGCGAAGGAACCGTCCGTGGCGGAGCCACCCGCCTCGCAACAACCGGCCGCAACGGACGGCCAGCGACGCGGCCACGGTCGCCGGCCCAAGCCCGATCATCTGAAGCGGATCGATGTCGTTCACGATCTGACCGACGTGGAAAAGCAGGCCCTGGCCGGCGACGGCCAGTTGGTACCGATCGGCGAGGAGATCACCGAGCAATACGAATGGCAGCCGTCGAGCTTATACATCGTGCGGCACATTCAGAAGAAATATGCCCGCCAACCGCAGTTGCTGGAAAGCGGCGACGCGCCGGTGGAGAAGAACATCATCACGGCGCCGAAGCCCCCCGCGCCGATCCCGGGCGGAATCGCCGGGCCGGGGCTGATCGCGGAGGTCGTAACGAATCGCTTCGTCGATCACCTGCCGTTCCATCGCCAAGAGCGCCGCTTCGCGCGGCACGGATTTCCTTTTTCGCGGCAGACGACCGACGGCTGGGCGTTGGACGTGGCCGAGCGCAGGTTCGCCCCGCTGGTGGACGTGATGCTCGAAGAAGTATTAGCGTCGGAATCTCTGAACACCGACGACACGCCGGTCAACGTCCGCGATGCGCATGGCAAGAAACGCTACCAAGGCCGATTCTGGACCTACGTCGGCGATGATCTGCATCCGCACACGGTGCTGCGATACACGCCCAACCACACTCGCGACGGTCCCGGCGGACCCGCGGAAGTGTTGAAAAGCTACTCCGGCTTCGTGCAGGCCGACGCCTTCAGCGGCTACGATGCGATTTATCTCGGGTCGCAGGGCCGGATCGTGGAAGTGGCCTGCTGGCGCATGCGCGGCGCAAGTTCTTCGACGCGCGCTCGGCGGACCAAGCCCGCGCCGGGATCGCGCTGGCCTACATCGCGCAGTTGTACGCCGTCGAGAAGGAGCTGCGCGAACAGGGCGCCGGAGATTGGCGGGAACTGGATCGCGCCGAGCGTTTCGCGCGAATCCTCGCCGAGCGGCAGGCGCGGTCCATGCCCGTGTTAAACCAATTCGGCGACTGGTTGGAAGCCGAATCGCCGCGGGTGTTGCCGAAGAGTCCGCTGCGCAAGGCGCTGGATTACAGCCGCAACAACTGGGCTGCGTTGAATCAATACGCTCAGCACGGCAAGTTGGCGATCGACAACAACGCGGCGGAGCGTGCGCTGCGTGGCATCGCCATCGGACGGCGCAACTGGCTGTTCCTGGGCAACGACCGCGGCGGCCGCGCCGCGGCGGCTCACTTCAGCCTGATCGCCTCGTGCCTGCGCAACAATGTCGAGCCGTTCGCGTATCTCCGCGATTTGCTGACGCGTCTGCCGGCCCTGCTGCCCGGTGCCTCGCGCGACACCTTGCGGTCAATGCTGCCCGACCGCTGGCTGCCAGCGAAGTAGCCCGCTGACCCACCGCGCCGTCCGGGCTGGCTCGATGTCGCCAACGGGTTCTACCGGACGCTTACGAAAGCTCCGGAGGGCGGGCAAAGTCGGTGGTCTTCACAAAGATCGCATTCTTGATCTGCCTGGTCCCTGCTTCCTGTGCTTTTCTGAATTCAAACATGTCGCCATTCGTCACAGGTCCGCCATTACCAAGTTCACCGACGACAACTGGCAGGTCCGGCACCTTGAACTCCTTGCGGATATCATGGGCAAGGTTGACCAAGTTCTGGGCGTACTCCGGAATAGCCGGCGGAGTACACATGTCGTTCCAACCCTGCTGCCAAACAAAGCCGGCGATTTCGTATTTTTGATCCCCGAGCTCTGCCAGCGCGGCACGAACCTCTTCAATCATCTTCGTGTAGTACGGTCCCACCTGGCCGCCGGAACTTGGTGGCCTGAAGTCAACATACAGGCTCTTGCCGCCCCAAGCCGTCTTGATCAGCAACACCGGTTCATCCAAGTAGTCGCCCATGACATTGCCAAATTGCAATTCAGGGCCGATGTGACTGCTGCCGCCATATCCGGTGTAGCCCACCGTCAAACCTCCCTTCCGCACCTTGCCGTTGACCTTGAACGAGATTTGGACATCATCACGGACTACCCACTCCCCTTTCTCGTTCTTGAGGTTCTTCATCTTCTCGGCACTCTTGGAATACTTCATGGACCAGACCAGATTGCCCTTGCCGCCGTTGTAGTCGTGTGGGTCATCCATCGACACCACGCCCTGCCCCTCCATGTTCGACTGGCCGGCAAGAATGAAGACTTTCAGCGGGCCTTTTTTCGCATCGCTAGCCCACGCTGGCCCGACAAGAAGTAACATGGCCATCACTGGCAACATCGCATTACAGGCACTAGTTCTATTCTCGAATCTCATGGAGACTTCTCTTGGAAGGCTGGTAGTTGGCGACCGATTTCTCATCGGAAAGCGAACGTGGGGGGCGACATGAACGGTCTTAGATTATATCAAGCGGCTTCCCGGCGGGGAGCTTTCCGAAAAATGCCCCGGCGCCAAGCTGCGCTGCCCTATGCCGGCAAACCTGCTGCACCGAGGCCGCGGTAACTGTGGGCAAGCGGTCGTTCGGCATGAAACGCCCTATTCTGCGGCAGCGCAAGCTCCAACGGCTATGTCGGGTCGCTGGCCAAATTAACTGGCGAGCAGCGTCGTCAGTTGATTTTGTCGGTCGGATTCTTGCTCAGCCACCGCGTCATGGCTAGCGTGAGTGAGTCGCCGGGCATCGTTCCGGCGCCTTTGCTCCCAAAACCATGAGGTGCTGACGGCCGCGAGACGGCCATGAAAACAATTTGAATGACGCGTGAGCGTCAAGTTATTGCTTCTCTCAAAACCGCCAAGTTGAGCCCTCGGGCTCATGTACAGAAGCAGTGCTTGTGCCGCGCCCCGCAAGGGGTTGCCGGCCAGGTACTGTTCTGTACGCCCCTTGGCGGGGGTTGAGAGAGCGGTCTTGGAAGGCGCCCTTTTTTATTGCGCTTGCCATGAGAATGACCGACGCATTTTCGACCCTGAAGATACCACCAGGAATTGGCCGACAAGTAGCCGCAAAATCGGCGATCAATGTCAATGCTGCAGTATGCGCTTTGATCGAACATGGATCGCCAAGGAAGGTTTGCAATGAAGCTGTCGCAAACCTCGTGCAGATTGGAGCCAGTCAGGTGGCGCGATCGAGGTCAGCCTGTAAAGTCTTTGATAAGATACGGCAAAAACGTGGGCCGCTGTCGATTCGCGAATAGCTAACGAAGGGGTCGCGGCAATTCGGCGATGCAGCACACCCAGTCCCCGAGCGCCTTCCCGTGCTGCGCAGGCGGGCACCAGCAAAGCAAGATCCGCATCGGCTACGGCTCGAGCGGGATTTGGGAACCCTTAAAACTTCTTGAGGAGAAAGCTAATGAACACTTTTCCAGCACCGCCTTTCAGGAGAGACCCCATGAAGACGCTGAGAGCCATCCGAATGTTTTCTTTTGTTGCAGCCATCGCCGGTTCCCTGTCGTCTCTTGGAACTTCCCGGGCAGCGGATCTCTACGTCGCATCTGGTACGGGCAACGATGTCGAGCGATTTAATTCGTCCGGAACTGACCTGGGGCCCTTTGCCACCGCGGCGTTGAGTCGTCCGGTTGGATTGGCCTTCAATAGCTCAGGCGATTTGTTTGTGGCGAACAACACCACCAGTACCATTACGGAATTCGGTCCAACCGGCACGAACTTGGGCGTGTTTGCAAATACGGGATTGAATCAACCGGTTGGTTTAATATTCGATCGTAGCGGCAATCTGTATGCGGCCAACGGCAGCAGTAACACGATCGAAGAATACAGTTCCACGGGTGTCGATCTGGGTGTGTTTGCCAGCACGGGGCTTTCTCGTCCGCAGGGCATGGTATTTGACGGGAATGGCAATCTGTACGTTGCGAACTACAACACCAATTCCATTGAAGAATTCAGCACTACAGGGACCGACCTGGGCGCGTTTGCAACCACCGGGTTGACCAATCCTGTTGGTCTTGTGTTCGACAGCGGTGGTGATCTCTACGCTGCGAATTACGGCGGTTACACTATTGAGAAGTTTAGTTCCACGGGCACCGACTTGGGTGTGTTTGCGAGCACCGGACTTTGGACCGCCGGCTTGGCATTCGACAGTGCCGGCAATCTTTACGCCGCGGGCGGCCACGATAACGTCATCGAAGAATTCAGCCCGACGGGTCAAGACCTTGGTGTTTTTGCCACAACTTTGGGCGGTGATCCGCAGTTCATTGCTTTTGCTCCCGTCCCGGAGCCATCCACGCTGTTGCTGGCCGGCATCGGAGTAGCTGGCCTACTCATCGTCGCAAGGAAACGTCAAGCGATCGTGCCGAGTTATGTGGTGGAAGCCATCGGAAATGTGTGAACTGCTGCCCCTGAACAGAACCCTGGGGCAAGAATTTCGCCTGATAGCTAAAGATCGGCGGGACGGCGGGGCGACCCCAAACCTCCCGCTCCAGCTCCGCCGATGCCCCGAAGAGCACCAGCGAAGCAGCGGGGCGGCACGGTTGTGAGATGCGACGATTGATTTCTTCTGCAGGTCATCGTGCGTTCAATTCCAGACGCAATGTCTGCGACCGCGGCGGTGACGTCGGTGATGACCCCTGGAGCTTCCACCAGGTCTTGACCGATTTAGCCAAACGATTACGCCGGCGACAACGGCCATAGACGCTGACATGCAGCAGTCCAGCGGGCGTATCGAGTTCGAGTTTGTAAGAGCGGGCCGGCCGAGCGCCCAGAGTCTCAAGGTAGGCGGCGACTCCGGCTTGGAACCGTTCCTCCAGTTGCAACAGACGCTTGGTTTTGCGATTTAATGACATGGGGCTTTTCTGCTTTGCCGGGCTTCGGTTGGATCAATGAAGGGCGCGTGTGAGAAAAGCAAAACCTGCCGCGGCGCGGATTGGTTGCCGGTCGGAAGCTGAAAACATCTTCCGCGCCGCGGCAGTGTTGTGATGTCAGGACAATCGGCTAGGCCGCCATCCGGAGCGGCCGGTGGTGCCGGCGGGGGCGTTCCGCCCGATAATGCTCGTCCCAATCGATCACGTTGGGAGCGGCGATCGGCTCGGGATCGGCCAAATCATCGGCGGGTGTCTCAATCGAGAAACCGAGTCGGCGAATCCTAGAGAGCGATTCACCCGTGGAGCGGGAGATTTCACGTTCGAGTTCGACTTGGGTCATGGGAGGATCCTTTGAAAAGACCGGAAACAGAAACGGCGAAACGAAAAGGCCGCCGTGCGCGATGAGCGCACGACGGCCAGAAAGACAACACGATGAAAGAGCTACGCTGGGCGTGAGATAGAAGGCCGGGCGTCAGGCTTGCGGCACAAAGCCAGTTGGCAGATCGGCAAGGTGCCGAGCGCCGCAAATTGGAGAGCATTGCGATCGGCTGCTATCAGCCGATCACCAAGCCTTGCGCCAGCGGAGAGACCGGCGCGGAACAGCAGAACGCTCGCTCACAGCTCTTGCCCATTTTTGGCTGAAGCGTTGTGACGGCTGCGATTCCACATCATAGCCGTCCACGCAATCGCCAAAACTGCGTCGGTCCGGGCGCCCCGACTCTGCAATCACCTGGACCTGCTGTCGGCCGGGCAAGAGTCTGGTTGCGAAATCAGCGGGCAAAAAATTCGCGGATGGTCGTCGCGATTTCCGCGGCATGCGTCTCCAGCGCGAAATGCCCAGTGTCGAAAAAACGCACGACCGCGTTCGGGATGTCGCGTTGGAACGCCTCGGCCCCTGGCGGCAAGAAGAATGGATCGTTCTTGCCCCAGACTGCAAGGAAGGGCGGCTTGTAGGTGCGGAAATACTTCTGGAAGGTCGGGTAGAGCGCCACGTTGCTCTTGTAGTCTCCGAACAGGTCGAGTTGCAGCTCGGCCGCGCCAGGCCGGCCGAGGTAGAAGCTATCAAGCGAGTACCCGTCCGGAGAAACCGCCATCGTGTCCGGGACGCCGTGCATGTGTTGCCAAATGACCGACTCGGGCTTCAGGAACTCGCGCAGTGCCTCCCGGTTGGCCAGTGAGGCGTCTTGCCAATATGCCCGGATCGGATTCCAGCCGTCGCTCAGGCCTTCCTCGTAAGCGTTGCCATTCTGCGAAATGATCGCCGTGATCCGGTCTGGGTGTTTCACAGCGAGCCGGAATCCAGTCGGCGCACCGTAATCGAAGACATAGAAGGCATAGCGATCGAAGCCGATCACTTCGGTGAAGCGATCGATGGTGTCCGCGATCCTGTCGAAAGTGAGACCGCGGCCCGGCATGTCGGACCTGCCGAAGCCGGGCAAATCGGGAGCGACGATGTGGAAGTGGTCGGCCAGAAGCGGGATGATGTCCCGAAACATGTGGCCGGCGCTCGGGAAACCGTGGAGCAATAGCAGCTTTGGGGCGCCGGCGATGCCGGCCGCGCGATAGAAGACATCGAAACCATCCACGTCGGCAGTTTGGTATTTGATGGAGGTCATGGCACTCTCTTTCTGAAAAGCGTAACCGTATCAGGTCGCTGAGTATTGCTGATCGGTTAGATCGACTTCAACTCCCCGCCGTCCATGTGCCGCATCGAACCGGTCATCCATCGTGCGCTTGCCCCGGTGATGATGGCAACTAACTTCGGCATCTGCTTCTCCTTGACCAAGAGCTTGTTTGGCTCCCCTTAGCGGCGAATGAGCGGAACCGGGGTCCGTGCAACTGGTTCGGGGGCCTGCTGCGTGGTCGCGGCGATGTTGTTGTCCACCCAATCGCCGTTTTCCCAACGGACCCAACGATCGTCAGGCAGTTGGTAATACCACGTGCCGCTGGCAAAACTAAATCGCGAATCGGCTGCTGCCTTGTGCTCGACCGGCCCGGAGTTCTGCTGAGCGAGCGCGCCCGTGCTGTAATCCACCCAAGCGCCATTGTCGCAGCGGACCCAGCGACCGCCAGGCAGTTGATAGAACCAGGTGCTGTTTGCAAATCGATACCGCGAATCGACTGCGACGCCGGAGCCTGTCGCCGGCTGAGCCGCTATTAAAGTGCTCGGGCCGACGAGCGGGCTCGATTCGAATGCCGGAGCGCCTCGATAGAAGCCGCTGCCGCCCCCGTGTTGCGCCTGGCCGACGGCCGAGCTGTCGATCCCGCTAGGCACATAGGCACCGGTCGATCCACCGGGTCCGTTCTGACCTTGGCCGCCACCGCCACCGCCACCGCCGAAGCCGCCGCCGTAATATCCGTATCCGCCGCCGCTATCTGCCTCATGTTCTCCTTGACCGGCGCCCCGGGCCATGGCATTACCGCTCGTCAAAAACAGGCACACGGCGGCCGCGGCCAGCGCACTAAGAGTTCTCACGTAGGACATAGATCACCTCTCTCAAAAAACTTCGGACGAAAATCCGGCCCAGTCGAACTGCCGGCTGATGCCGTCTCGGCGGACATCCCGCCACACACTTACTTAGATGAATCGCGGCGAAAGCGGTTACAACGAAATTCGGCAAACTCGGGAGAACGCACGGAAAGCACAATCGCGCGACGATCATTCGCGCGACGATCGATCATTCGCGCGGAAGAACGCGAGCCCAGAATCGGCTCCAACAAGGTTCTCAGAGCTTGCCGCGCTCGGTGCAAGCGAGTCTTGATCACGCCCGGCGAAACGCCGAGGATTGCCGCGGCAGTGTCGGTGTCGATTTCTTCGATATCGCGCAGGATCAGCACCTCGCGATACGGCGCGGGCAACAGATCGATTTGCTCCTGCACCTGATTGCGAAGTTCCTTGGCCGCCAATGCGTCGCTCGGTGAATTGCGAAACGATTGCACCGGCTGCCGATGGTGACTGGTTTCGTCGAACGACGGCAACAGCGAGTCGATGGCGACCGTTGGATGGCGATCTTGCGATCGCCGCCGCATAAGGCAGCAGTTCACCACGATGCGGTGCAGCCATGTGCCCAGTTGGGAATCACCCTTGAAGGTCGCGATGGATTTGAAGGCTGCGAGAAAAGCGTCTTGGACGGCGTCGGCGGCGTCTTGCTCGCCTGAAAAGAAGCGTCGCGCGATTGCCAGCATGCGACCGCCGTGTTGTCGAACGAGCATTTCGTATGCGGGTCCGTCGCCGGCTTGCAACCGCCGCCGCAAAACCGCGTCGTCACAGACCTCCGTCGCCGATAGATCGGCATCCGTCGTAGCAGCTCGATTGGTTGAAGTGACGCCGGCCATTACGGATTCTCCGCGCGTAAAACCGCCGCCACGTAGCCCGAGCACCCGACCAATTCGAAACCCCTGCTGCGCAACTCTTCGAGCAATTCAGTGCCAGCGGCGTCGACGAACGAGACCGCCGTCAAATCAAGGCGTGGCCGAGGAGTCTGGTTTGCCACGGCTTCGCACGCCGTCCGAAGCTCGTCGGTCCAGGGACCAAACAGCTTCCCCTCAAGTTTCAAACCGGGCCCGCGGGAATCGGGAAGCGGGGTGACGCGCAGCATGACTAACCTGTGCAACTGGGTGGAGGTTTTGCCATTGCCTTAGGCGAACCGCGTGCCGGCCTGCTTGTCAGAGCAGAAGTCAATCTGCAAGAGGCGACGGCAGAAAGAGTTGCAGCCGGGGTGCAGAAGATGTTCCGCGCTGTGGCGGAAACTGCCCGACAGGTCTTTGTCACGATATTTCGTGACGCCCACGATGGGTCGTGGTCAACGGGCGATGTTGAGTTTCTTCATCCGGCTGCGAAGAGTGTTTGGATGAAGCCCCAAGACTTTGGCGGCTCCCCGTTCGCCGTCAATCACGCCGGAAGTCTGACTGAGCACCGCGGTGATGTGTTCGCGCTCGACTTGCTCCAGGGTCGAAGCGCTGCCGTCTATGGTCACGTCGGGCGACGGCAAGCGCGAGCATTTCCGATTCGATTTCCAATATCGGGGAATTCGATAAGATGACGGCCCGTTCCAGCACGTTCTCCAATTCACGGACGTTTCCGGGCCAGGGATAAGATAGCAATCGCTCCATCGCCGTCCGGCTGACGTTTTCGATCCGCTTGCCGACGCGCATTGCGAACTTATTCACGAGGAAATGAACCAATTGGGGAATGTCTCCGGCCCGACCTCGAAGAGGAGGAATTTCGATCGGAAACACGTTGAGCCGGTAGTACAGATCCTCGCGAAATGTTTTGTCGTTTACGGCCTTGAGCAAATCGCGATTGGTGGCGGCGATGACCCGAACATCCACTTTGATGACCGCGGCTCCGCCGATGCGTTCGAACTCTCGTTCTTGTAATACACGCAACAGCTTCGCCTGCGCATCGGCCGGCAACTCGCCGATTTCATCGAGAAACACCGTGCCGCCGTTAGCCAGCTCAAAGCGACCGATCCGCTTGGCAATGGCGCCGGTGAACGCCCCTTTTTCATGACCAAATAGCTCACTCTCCACTAGACCGGAAGGGATTGCGGCACAGTTGACCTTGATCAACGGCTTGTCGCTGCGCTTGCTCCGTGAATGGATGGCGCGGGCGATCAATTCCTTGCCGGTGCCGGTTTCACCTTGGATCAGCACGGTCGAATCGGTCGGCGCCACACGCTCTACTTTCGACAATGCCGACGTCAGGGCCGAACTCTGCCCGATGATTTCCTCGAAATTGTGAACGGATTTGAGTTCCTCCCGCAAATAGACGTTCTGGGCGGTAAGCCGTGCCTGCTCCTGCTCCATCAGCACCCGGTCGGTGATGTCGATGAACATGGTGCGCGTGAATTCGCCGCCGGGCTCGGGTTTCGACCACCACTGAATCCAAATCGGTTGGCCGTTGTCTTTGCGGCGGAGTTCGAGCACCACGCCGCTCGTGTCGGCGCCCTTGCCCACCGAGGCGAGGGCCTCTTGCACGCGACGCCTGGCGTCGGGCGTGTCCGGCACAAGGCTCATCCCGACGAATTCCGGCACCTCTTCGGGCTTGAGCCCCAGAATACGCATGGCGGTGCGGTTGGCGCTGATGAGTCGCGATTCGAGATCTTCTTTGACGTAGGCGATCGGGGCTTCCTCGAACAAGTCGCGATAGCGTTCTTCGCTTTCCTCCACGAGCCTTTCCATGCGCAAGCGTTCCAGCTCGGCGGCGGCCCGAGCGGCAAAGATCCGGAAGACAAGCATGTTCCGCGGTTCGTCGGGCATCGGTTCGGTGTCGAATACACATAAGTGCCCCAAATGTTGGCCGTCGGGCGAAACCAGCGGCACTCCCAGGTAGCTTTCGATGCCCATCTCCACCAATGCGATGTCCGTGGGGAATCTCTTGCGGACGCCAGTCGGATAGTGGCAAAGACTCCCCTTAACGACCTCTTGGCACGGCGTTCCCACCAAATCGTATTCGACATTCGGGACCAAGGCGCCGTTCATCCAGTAAGCCAGCGTACGAACCCGATTCGCCTCGGCAAACTCTGCAACGAGCGAATTGCTTCGCCCCATTGCAGTCGCCAGATGCTCGACCAACGACTGGAAAAACTCCTTGCCCGTGGAGTAGGCGGTCCCTTCGAGAATTAGCCGCAGCGCGTCGATTTCGTCTCGTTCGATCGCGGGTGGGCCGGAGGATGGCTTGGGAGCGGACATGGAGCGGCAAATCTTGAGCTGGCCCAGAGTTGAGGGCGAACATTACCGGCGGAATTACGGCTCGAAGGCATTTATCATATCCGGTCAGTGAGGCGGCTGCCGAGCCCGCTGCGGCGTTTTTCTGTAACCTTGCGGGTCGTTCGAACATCCAAAGCTCTGTTGCCGAATATGGCGCGAACCAGTTTTGTCCCCACGTCGCCGAATCTCAAATCCGTAGGAGGCCCGATCATGCAACGCATTTCGACCGTACAAGTTGACCAGGCAACTGGTAAAGCGAAGGAACTGTTGCAAGGCGTTCAAAAGAAGCTGGGGATGATCCCGAATATGATGAAAACGATGGCCAATTCCGACGCCGTGTTGGAGGGTTATCTGGGTTTCAGTGGGGCCTTGTCGCATGGATCATTGCCCGCCAAACTGCGCGAGCAGATCTCGCTCGTCATTGCGGAAGAAAACGGGTGCGGCTATTGCCGGGCGGCGCATAGCGCCATCGGCAAGATGGTGGGCCTCAGTGCCGAGGCGATCACCGACGCCCGGCATGGCGCCTCTCAGGAGTCTAAAGCACAGGCTGCCCTGCAGTTTGCTCGGATCGTGTCTCAAAAGAAAGGGCGAGTTTCCGACGCCGATTTTGCGGAAGTCCGCCATGCCGGTTATAGCGACGCCGAGGTCAGCGAGATCATCGCCAACGTGGCGCTCAACATCTTCACCAACTACTTCAACGAGGCGGCCAGCACGGAAGTCGATTTCCCGAAGGTCGTCTGAATAATCCCGGCGACTGGCGCTGTCGGAAGGCCAAAACAGCCGCCGGGCCGGTTCTAATGGAGGTCCTGCATGTTGCGAAGAATCTTGAACGTTGCAATCGTGGGTTTGTTGCTTGCCCGTTCGGTCGCCGCCGCGCGCCGAAGAAGAATCAGAAGCGAAGCAACCGCCGGGGGTCGGCAGCACAGCGCCCGCGTTCGTCCTGAATGATCTGGATGGCAAAACGATATCGCTCGCCGATCTACTCAAGCATGGTCCGGCGGTGCTCGTCGTGCTACGCGGCTACCCCGGTTATCAATGCCCAATTTGCACCAGGCAGTTCGGTGAATTGATGGGAAAGGCAAAAAAGTTTGCAGACGCCAAGGCCACTGTCGTGTTCATTTATCCCGGCCCAGCCACCGATCTCGACAAATACGCGAAAGAATTTGTCGGCGGCAAGACGTTTCCCGAGAATTATCGGTTCGCAATCGACCCCGATTTCAAATTCACGGAGTCTTACAAACTTCGCTGGGACGCGCCGCATGAGACTGCGTATCCGTCCAGCTTTGTCGTGGACGACGCGGCAATAGTCCGGTTTGCGAAGGTTAGTCATTCGCACGGCGACCGAGCGTCGAGCGGCGAACTGCTTGCAGCGCTGACGAAACTCAGCAAGTGACTTGTTCGGCTGCTAGCCAACCCGGGCGTCTATGTCACCGTCTCTTCGTCGATTGCTTGCACGAATTGTCGTATGGGGGATGATCCTCGCGGCGGCCCTGTCGATCGTTCGATTGCCAGGCGATTGGGGGCATGGTGTCTGCGGTCCGTGGGGCTGCGGCCCGCCCTTGCAGGCCCTGGTGGCGTGTCACCTTACGTGGCTGGTCGTCTTGCTGCCGCTGGCCCGTGTGTCCCAATCACAGCTTTCGCGCCGTCGGCAACGGGTTCTTGGCAGGATCGTCCTACTAGGCGGCTGTGCCGGCTTGATTGGAATTGCCGCGCACGAACTCGCCACCTGGTGACTGGCTGTGAACGAGTGGCAGCGCGGCTTCTTCTGGCAGCGAGTCGGATTCGTCATTGTTACCTCGGTTGATTTGCCGCTGGTCGAATTGATCTTCTTGGGCCTGCTGTTGCTGACCGGAGCGCAGTCGGCCCGCAATCGCGGTGTTTCCCAAGCTAAGCGGCCGTCGATTGGCCCTGCTTCGCCGCATGATCCTCATGCGCCAAACGTTTTGGCGCGGCAGCATGATCCACGCACGCCTCCGCCGCCGTGATCTGGCTGCCGCCCCAAGCGAATTCGGAACCGGTCATGGCAGACGGAACGACGAAGTGGCGCAGCTTCGAACTTGTTGAATGCGTTCATGCGGACGCATCGCCCGATTTTCCATCGGCCTCGGTTACGCTCCGCGGGCGTCGCGCGGAAATAATCGCGCGGACCAGTTCGTCAGGGACGCGATCCGCCCACGGGCCGGCCGGCAGGCCCTGCGATTTCGTGGTCCGAACAGTCGCCGCGTAGGAAGCCATGTACTGGCGGCAATGCTGAGAAACGAGCAGATGAACGTTGAACGACAGGCGCTGACGCCACGGAAGCGTGCCATCGAGGTAATGGACCAGGAATTCGTTGACTTCTTCGCAAGTCATTTGCAACCCTTCTCGCGAACTCGTTCAGGGCTGGACAGCAAGTCATCCTCGTGCGATCGCTGACCGAGACCACCCAAAGGCTTTAGATGCTCTCGCGCGGGACAAGGTTACGCTCTTCAAGGGAACCGGCGTACTTTCCTCGCTCGGGCCGAATTCGGATTGGACGGTCGAAGCCGCGACATAGGCGCCGCTCCGTCCGCAATCGAAAGTTTTTTGATCGCCAGTGTAACCGCTTCTCACGGTCGGCATCAAAGCAATCTGTGCGTTGTGCCGATCTTTCACCTCGAGCAGAGCGCGTAAGCGGTCGTTTTCCGACTGGAGTCTGTCAACGGAATGGAAAATCGGGTTGAAGTCCGACGACGATGATGTTGGTTCAGCGGGACTGCCAATCCCGTTCGGGGAAACGTCGCGGCGTGGAAGCAGATCGGGCCATATATTCGGACAGAGCCGTTTTAACCGCCATTTGTCACGGAGGAATTACAATGCTCGTGCTGTCTCGTCGGATCGGAGAGAAAATCTGTATCGGCAACGGGATCGTCGTCACGGTGGTCGGTGCTCGGGGACGGAATGTCCGCCTTGGAATCGATGCTCCACCCAAAGTGCCCGTGGATCGCAAGGAAGTTCGTGCTCGCAAATATGCCGAACGCGAGAAACATGGAGTCGCTCGGCTCCTGGCCATCCACACGCGATAGCCGATCTTCGCCGGATAACCCGAGCCTCGTGAGTTCAGACGCTCAACGGACTCAAGTCGCTTCGTTGGCCCGCGCTGCCAGAATCGCCTGCACCAGTGCATTCGGAATCGGCGAATTATTCTCGACGGGCGATCGATTGCCGAGCGATCGAGCCAGCTTGATCGTCGCCGCAAAGGAGTCGAGGTATCGACGGCAGTCGCGGCATAAGAGCAGATGCAACCTGAACGTCAGCCGCTGCCGCAGCGGCAAAACGCCTTCGAGATAGTCCGACAGAAAGTCGGTGACTTCCCTGCAGTTCATGGTTGCGACTCTGGAATGTGAATGCGGGCTTGCTCGGCTTCGCACTCATTGGTTTCGGTCTCGTGCCGCTCGTTGCTTAAGAAATATCCCGTGAGCGTCAAACCCCAACTTCTTGGATGCCTCTTGCGGCTTTCCGGTTACATCGCAGCGAACTTCACTCCTGATTTGCAGCATAACAGCGCGGCAACGAAATAACAGCGCGGGAAACGAAGGTTTTTGGATTCGCGTGTAACCGCCGGGCCTCCTCGGCATCCAAAGGTTTGTTGTGCGACGATAACATCATCGTCCTACTCCTAACCATTTCAAGGAGATTTTCGCCATGAAGACTTTTTTCTCGGTCGTTGTGCTGGGCGGTGCGGTTGCCATTGCCGCATGTGCCCTCTCAGGTTGCGGTTCGAGTAGCGGGGCGGCGGACAAGATGACCGGCGACCACATGGCCGGCGACCACATGGCCGGCGATCACATGACGGGCGACCACATGACGGGCGACCACATGACGGGCGACCACATGACGGGCGACCACATGACCGGCGACCACATGTCCGGCGACAAGATGACCGGCGGCAAGATGGCCGGCGATCACATGACCGGCGACAAGATGAGCAAGTAGCGAGGCTATCTCGTTGGTCGGCCAGTTTTCGCTTGTCCAGGAGCCGTTGCCATGAAACGCCTCGAACCAAAACATCCGCGCCCCATTCGCTGGACGCACTGGCTCAACGTGCCGCTGCTGTTCGGGATGATCTACAGCGGCCTGCTGATCTATTGGGCCAACGACGTGTTTCGCATCGGCCTCGGCTCCTGGACGCTGATCCACCTATTTCCCGATTGGCTCTATAGGCTGCTGAATTTGGACCATCGGTTGGCCGAAGGGATGGCGTGGCATTTCGCTATCATGTGGTTGTTGGCGATCAACGGGATTTGCTACGTCACCTACACGTTCATCTCGGGGGAGTGGCGGCATCTGTTGCCGAATCGAAAGAGTTTTCGCGAAGCCTGGATGGTGGTGCTGCACGATCTGCATCTCAGCAAGGCCGAGCCGCCGAAGCGGAAATTCAATGGCGCGCAGCAATTCGCCTACGCGGGCGTCGTGCTGATGGGAGCGTGCTCGCTGTTGACCGGTCTGGCGATCTACAAACCGACGCAGGTCGCCTGGCTGACCGGCTTGCTGGGAGGGTACGCCTGGGCGCGCTGGGAGCATTTTTGGTTGACGATCGGCTACGTGATGTTTTTCTTCATCCACATTTCGCAGGTCATTCGCGCGGGATGGAACAATTTTCGAGCGATGGTCACGGGTTTCGAAGTGACGTCGTCGGAGGAAGCGACCCATGGATAAAGAGCTTGCCAACATCGGCTCCGCGAAGGCGAACTCCGCGGTTGACGCGGAGATTCGCCGACTGACGCGCCGCGGTTTTGCCGTTGGGGGCCTTTCGGCATTGGCCGGCGCGGCCGGTGTCAGGTGGTTGGCCACCCGCGCCGGAGACGACGGCGTGCCGTGGCCGCTGCGGCGAATGTTGGAATTCAATGAACGAGTCGCTCAAGGGTTCTTCAGCCCAGAGCGGCTCGCGCCGGAGTTTCCCTTCGCGGAGGCAGTTGCACCGCGCGTGAACGGCCAGGTCGGATTGATGAGTCCAACTCAACTCGCCAATTGGACCGTTCATGTCACCGGCAAAGTGGAGCGTCACATTCCGCTCAGCGCAATCAAAGCGCTGCCTGCTTTTGATATGACGACGCAGCTCAAATGCGTCGAGGGCTGGGACTGTATCGTGCAATGGAAAGGAGTCAGGCTGGCCGACTTCCTCAGCAAATTCGGCGTCCCCAGCGAGTACATCGGCTTGTCCACTCCGCCTGATGGCCAAACTCCAACCGGCCAACCCGATCGCTTTTTTGTCGGCTTCGATCAGCCGAGCGCCCTGCATCCGCAGACGTTGCTCTGCTACGAAATGAACGGCGCCCCTTTGACCCAGGCCCACGGCGCCCCGTTGCGGTTGGTGAGTACGGTAAAATACGGCTACAAATGCATCAAACGGATCGGCGTCGTCGAACTGACCGAGCAACGTCCGGCCGACTATTGGGCCCAGCGCGGATACGACTGGTACGGCGGACATTGATTCGATCGCACGCCATTTTTTCAGAAAGCACGAGAGACTCTTATGCACACCCAACAACTAGTAAATCGTCTTGGCGCGCAAGTTTCGACGTTATGTCCGTTCGCTCCTATTCGTCGTTGGCGCGAGTTTGCTGGCGGTCTTCGCGATAAAGCATCTGTTGGCGAACGAACCGCGGCGGATGAACAAGAAAGCGCCCGACTTGACACAGATCGATCATTGGATCAATTCCGACGGCCTCAAACTCGCCGATCTAAAAGGCAAAGTCGTCGTGCTGCATTTTTGGACCTTCGGCTGCATCAACTGTCAGCACAACCTGCCGTACTACAACAAATGGCAGGCGGACTTTGCCAAAGAACGACGTGCGGATCATTGGCGTCCACACGCCCGAGACCAGCGTCGAGGCAGACCCAATGAAAGTTGCAAGCGAAGTCGAGAAACTGAAGATCAAGTATCCCGTGGCCGTGGACGGCAAGAGCGCCATGTGGAAGGTGTACGAAAACCGCTTCTGGCCCAGCATTTATCTCATCGATAAGCACGGTCAAATTCGCTATCGCTGGGACGGCGAACTGGAGTACCAGGGTGCCGGCGGGGACAAAGCCGTGCGTGCTAAGATCAAAGAACTATTGGCGGAATCCGCGAATTGAAAATCCGACCTGACCGCACGGCTAAAACCGACGGCGCTGGGAATTGGCGAAGGGAATTCAAAATGTCAACCCCCATAAGGATTGTCGTTTTGGGCGGGGGCTTTGCCGGAGCGACCACCGCCTTGCAATTGGAGCGGCTGTTCCGCCGACGAAGCGATGTCGAAATCACGCTCTTGGATAGCGAAAATTTCTTCACGTTCACGCCGTTATTGCCGGAGGTCCCGTCGGGTTCGATTCAACCGATGCATATTGTGTTTCCCCTGCGTGCCCTGCTGCGCAAAACCATCGTGCGGCAGGCTCGGGTTTCGAAAGTTGACATCGCGGCGAAGACCGTGATCGCCCGCCATTGTGATGCCTGCGACATCTACACAGTGCCATTCGACCATCTGGTCTTGGCGCTGGGGTCAGTGCCGAACTTCTTCAACATGCTCGGCGTACGTCGGCACGCGCTGACGATGAAAAGCCTCGCCGACGCCACGGCGGTGCATGCGCACGTGATCGACAAGCTCGAACACGCCGACCTCGAATCGAATCCCGAAACACGCCGGCAAATGCTCACGTTTGTCGTGGCTGGCGGAGGTTTTGCCGGCGTTGAAACCGTCGCCGAACTGAACGATTATGTGCGCGGTGCGGGTCGCTATTACAATTGCGTTCGGGAATCCGAGATTCGTATGACGCTCCTCCATTCCGGCGATCGAATCCTACCGGAAGCGAGTCGATCTCTGTCGGAATACGCGCTAAAGAAACTCCGCGCGCGCGGAGTCGAGGTCCGGCTGCAAACTCGGCTCAAAGATTACGACGGTCGTCGGATAATTCTAGCCGACGGCGGCGCAATCAATGCGCACACCTTGATTTGGGCTGCCGGCACTTCGCCCAGCCCGATTCTGGAAAACATTGGCGTTCCGCGGCTCAAAAACGGCAAAGTCGAGGTGGACGCCACGCTGGCGGTCAAGAATCGCGCCGGCATTTGGGCGTCGGGGACAGCGCTGCCGTTCCCGATCTGGTTTGCGGAAACACCTGCCCTCCGACGGCCCAGCACGCTTTGCGACAGGGAAAGCAATTGGCCGGCAACATCGCCGCCAGTCTGGCCGGTCAGCTGCCACGGAATTTCGTCTACAAACCCCAAGGCCTTTTGGCCGGGCTCGGACGACGCGCCGCCGTGGCTGAGATCTTCGGCATGAAGTTTTCCGGTTTTCCTGCTTGGTGGTTGTGGCGCACGATTTATTTGATGAAATTGCCGAGTTGGGAGCGAAAGATTCGCGTGGCGCTGGATTGGACGCTCGACTTGTTTTTCCCCCGCGACCTTGTCTATCTACGTCCCTTGCACTCCACACGAGGACCAGGAGTTTCGAGCTCTGACGGCAACGAAGAATCGTGCCTCGTCAACCGGTTGGATCAAGCAGAAAACAAAGTCGCCTTAACCGTGGACGGAGCGTCGGGATGAAACCCCATGCTGGGAAAGTCGCGGACGGGTTTAGATATGCCTTTCGGAAGCGCGATCCAATGCAAGCTAACCAACTCGTCGGTTGGCTCGACCGTCGCAGCGAACGAAGTCGAATGATTCGTGGCCCTTGCGCCTCCTTGGGGCGATTAGTTACCGTCTTCCGGAAAGTCGAGGCACCGCTGACGCGACCTAGGCAATCGTGGACATTCTGAAACAATTGGCAGCGAGAACGCGGGGCAAATAGGCCGCCGCGCGCAGATAGCGCACGGCGGCCGGGAAAGCGCAGACAACTTGAGACCCGAGGCTGGCCGAAGAAAAAGGCCAGTCGTCACGATCGCGGCTCAAGCCAATTGGCTTCGAGCCATTCTTGCTCGGCCTTGAGAGCATCGCTCCGCCGATCAAACGGCCCCAGTCGCGGGCCGTTCATCGGAGCAAGATCGGCCCACCAGCGGCCGGAATCATCGGGCTCGACATGGCTGGCCCGACGGATCGACAACGCGCCGAGCGCCGGCAAGTCGATCGTTTCGTCGTAAAGTGTGCGAAGAGAGCCATCGGGACAAACGACAATCTGCATCGTGTGACTCGCTCACCTGGGTTGTCGCATGATGTTTCGCCGCGGCCGGTCAACCATCAGACCGTCCAGCACCGAGCCCACCGCGGCTAGTTGTGTCGCCACGTCTTGGCGCAACACAACGTTGGTCATGCCGCACTCGATACGGCGTTTGAATCCGTCGTGAACTGGTCACACGCAGGTCAGGATTCCGGGAGGCCAATTGATGTGCCGCTGCTTTGATTGCGTCAGTTTGCAGACTGGTTCGCCAGAGCGCTGGTCGACCGGATGTGGCAGAACCCCTCTCCCCGTCAGGAATCGCGCGTACGCGCCCGCTGCCGCGCTATCGCGCCGCCAACCACCAAGAGGGAGCCGCCATCGGCCAGTACGCTTCTGCGGCGTTTCTAGCGCGACTGGGGGTCAGGTAATCGGGCCGCCCGAATGCCCGGTCCGGATCACTGGCCTGGCTCGTTTGCTAGTAGAGCGGATCCAACTGGCCGCCGCGCATCAAACGAGAGCCCACGGGATGCCAGAAAGACGGCGGACACGGGCTCTCCGTGGCCGGGAAATCCGGCATGGAAACGGCTAATTCCACTCTGCAGTTATAGATGACCGATTTCGGGCCGCACTTAAGCTGGGCGACTGCGTGGTTGTCGGATCGCCGTGCATTGGTCGGCACTGCGACGACGCAAGAAAACCGACCTCAACTAAATAATCCCGTTGCTCGCAAATGGCTTTGATGCCGCTCGGAATCTCGTTTCCTCGACCCAAGATGGCGGGTCTCTTGGGATGCGGATTGCCGGAAATTGGGGCAAGCATCGATCTCGTTGACCATTCGTTGCATTGAATGGCGGTCGGTCGGTCTTTGATCGACTCGTGCGGGTTTACCATCGACCCAAGGGCCGTATCTTTCTGCTTGCTCGTGGCCTATATTGACGAGGACTCGGAGGAGTTTGCTTGCCTGTCTCCGAGGCGATCAGACTTTTCATCGAAACGGAATGTGCAGAGTCCATCCGGACGCCTCTTCTCTCGATTTGGCCGTCCGGTCGGATATGGAGGTCGCATGGGTGATGGACCGTGGGCAAACGCCTTCGCTTCCGATGCGAGGGCCAGCACTTCTGCCGTTGCAGGCGTCGCACCGACAGTCGCTGACGACCTGGAAATCTTTTGTCAGCTTTTCGAAGTCGCCCCCGATAGCGTTGTCGTCATTGGCATGGATGGAACGATCAGGCTGGTCAATGCGCAGTTGGAGAAGCTCTTCGGGCGCAGCCGAGATGAACTTATTGGCAAATCTCTTGAGATTCTGATTCCCGAACGATTTGCAGCTCAGCACGCTGCGCACCAGTCAAAATATCTGAATGAACCTCGCCTGCGTCCGATGGGCGCTGACCTGGATTTGTTGGCCAGGCGACGGGACGGCACGGAGTTTCCCGTGGACATTATGCTCAGCCACTTGGAGACAAAGGCCAGCCGCTTTGCATTCGCTGTCATTCGAGATATTACGGAGCGCAAAAAAATCGAGGATGACTACCATCAAGCCCATGAGGATGCCGAAGCCGCCAACCGTGCCAAAGATCATTTCATCGCCGTGCTGAGCCATGAACTTCGCACACCACTGACCCCGGTGCTGACGGCCGTCCAGATGATTGAAGCAGAGCCCAGCCTTTCCGCCGAACTGCGAGGATGGATTGGAATTATCCACCGCAACGTAGAGCTGGAGGCACGCCTGATCGACGACCTATTGGATGTGAACAAGATCATTCGAGGCAAGTTGGAACTGCAATTACGATCTGTTGACCTGAACAAGTTGGTTCGGCAAGCCTGCAAGATTTGCGAGGACGAAATCAATTCCAAGCAGATAAGATTGACATTGATCCAAGACGCCAAGGATCATTGGGTCCGTGCTGACGCCACTCGAATTCAGCAGGTTCTCTGGAATTTGCTCAAAAATGCGGCCAAGTTTACTCCGCTCGGCGGTGCAATTAGCGTTCGCATGGAGAATTTGCCGAATAATCGTGTCTCGCTCGTAATTCAGGATACGGGCATCGGCATCGAGCCGGAATTGTTACCAAACGTCTTCGACGCTTTCGCCCAAGGCGGTAGCGGGGTGACTCGCCAGTTCGGCGGATTAGGATTGGGTTTAACCATTGCAAGGGGGTTGGTGGAAATGCACGGTGGAACGATGACCGCCACCAGCGCAGGACGAAATCAAGGGGCGACATTTACGTTGGTGCTACGGACAACGCCAGCCAACGAATCGGCTGTCGGTGCGATAGGTGTGGCAGAAGCCAACGAGCCGGGTCATCAATCGTACAGGTTATTGCTGGTCGAAGATGACACGGATACTGGTGCGATGCTCGCCAGCATGCTCACCAAGAACGGCCACAGCGTCAGGCTCGCAGACGGAGTGGCTTCGGGGCTACTTGTTGCCCAGGCGGAGCCGTTTGACCTTTTGATCAGCGATATTGGCTTGCCTGACGGGAGCGGCCTGGATTTGATGGCGCAGTTGTCCGTGAAACAGCCGATCAGGGGAATTGTCCTGAGCGGATACGGGACGGATGAAGACAAACGCAGGACGAAGGCCGCTGGCTTTGCGATCCATCTAACCAAGCCAATTTCAACGGCGAAGCTGCTTCAGGCGGTGCGAGAGGTCATGGCCTCATCAAATGTCTAGTTGCTGGCGCTTTTGTCGAGATCGCCACCAGCATCACGACGAAAAATGAATGTCGTCAAAGACTGACTGTGGATTCCGCAGCACTTTGAAATCCTGATTCATCGTAGCTTCTGGCTCGATTCTGCGTCTGAGCTTCAGTGCCCGACCGCGATACAACCTTGAGCCGGTCGATCACGTTCAAATCACCAAGGACATGTCGGCAACAATCGACGCATCGCCATCGGACGGTCCGAGAGGGAACTGTTCCTCGAAGAACTGCCGTGCCTTGGTGGGTCTCGACTTCGAGTGTGCCGAGATTCGACAATCGTTGATGCAGGTAGGCGAAGATTCGACGTTTTAGCTCGCCATCCACCGCCGAGTCGAAGCAACTAGTCTCATTCGTATGTATCAGCATGGTTCCGCTCGATAATTGCCTTCTTCTTGTTCTGGGTCTTGGGTTTTTCGACCAAACGTGCTCCGACCGAACCGATGTGGTTTTGAGTTGCCCGACGGGAGCTGCGAATGAAAAGTCTGCCCTGACCATCAACCCGTGCAATATCGATTGTCGCCGATAGCGCCGAAATCTCAAGCGGTTGGCGTCAGAAAAATGAAGTGCGAAGTTTTCATGTGTCTTGCGTTCCGAATCAATGCGAGTTCTGTGAGCGCCGCTCACCCACATCCGATTGCTTGATCGCATGATGGCGTGATAAAATTCGTTCAACCAACGACAACGGCCAGCCGGCAATCATGTGCCAGACGGCCTCCGAAGAAGCAGACTTTCAGGAAACGCACCAATGGCCGAAGGCACGATCAAGAAATTGACAGACAAGGGATTCGGATTCATCAAGACGAGTGGCGACAAGGATCTCTTTTTCCATTCGTCGAGCGTCCAAGAAGGCAGTTTCGACGACCTGCGTGAAGGCCAAAGGGTCTCGTACACGGAAGGCCAGGGCAAAAAAGGACCGTGTGCCGAGAACGTGAAGCCGATTTAGTTTGTCGTCGCTTGGCCGGAACCCAATTCAACGAGGCTTCTTGCGCTGAAGGATTTCTATTTCCGCAGCGAGCCAAAACTCCACTCCGTCGCTTACTGGGCAACTGGCTTCTTGCCATTTCCGATACGCAAGCGGTCGAATCTGGTCCTCGTGACTGCTCCCTTTCTCCGCAATTCGCTTGGGAATCGGCATCAACTGGGTTTTCGATGGGTCCAACTGTGCCTTCGAGGCCTGCGTTTGAACGGGCGGCTTTTTCACTGTCGACATGGTTCGTCCTCCTTGAGTTTGCGGGCGGTGCCAGAGCCTCTCGACACCGCTTTCTGGAATCACTTTCCAACATCGCCAGTCTTGGCCGGGAGCCAGTCCCGGTCAGCGCTGCTACACATAATAGCGATTTGCTCTCGTCCCGACTACCAAATGCGCACGCCTCTCGTCCGTTGTAAGCCGAATTGTTTCGGATGCGGTTCACGGAGACCAAACTGGCGAGGCCTACCTGTCCTTCACCACTGGCCCGTCGCCATTTCGCAATTACCTGGGCAGCTCTGCCAGTATTCGGTCTCTCGCTCCTGCTCGGTCGATTTCGAGCCCGAGCCGAGGCGGTCGACCAAGCACTTGACCACGATCCGGACCCGAACCGTGCGGCAACTTGCCCGGCTCGTCTCGGCGAAATGATCGGCCTGCTCACCGACAGGCAAGTGATGCGTTTGTACGGATTCGCCGAAAACCTGCTGTGCCCGTTTGACACGGATTGAGCGTGGGCGTGAAGGTGATGGCGGAAATGCTGCCGAACGCACCGTGCGGCGAAGCCGTGAACTATCCCTCCGATCGAGCCGTTCGGAATCTTCGGCCGGCTTCTTGATCTCCAACTGATTTGCCCGATGAAGCGGGCTTGCCGATGTCGATAGTTGCATATACAATTGATTGCAGGTGAACGGACCCGCAGAATCGATTATGAAAACTCCGCCAACCACTGTCGATCTTATCGCCAAGACGTGCATCGCCGTGCGCCTTCGCATGTTGAACCGTGTTGTCACGAACCTGTACGACGACGCCCTTCGGCCATTGGGACTGAAAGTAAGCCAAATGAACGTCCTGGTCGTGGCGGCAAAGGTCGGCGTCGTCAAACCGACTCAGGTCTGCGATTTTCTGCAATTGGATGTGTCCACCGTGAGTCGTAATGTCGAGCGAATGCGTGCAAAGGGCTGGTTAGAAGTGGTTCCCGGAGAGGATGCTCGAACCCAATCGTTCCGGCTGACGGCATGGGGCGAGCGGCTGCTCGACAAGGCGATTCCTGCTTGGGAGAAAGCGCAACGGGAGGCCGAGGAGATGCTGGGCACCGAAGGAGTTGCCGTTTTGGATCGAGCTGCCAAAAAAGTCCGTAGCCTGATGGCCGAGTAGTCGATTTTTTTTGCGCACATAGTTGCATATACAAATACACGGAGGCCCGGTTATGAAGCTCGAAGAACATCCGACGGTCCAGCATTTCCAGAAAAACGCCCGCAACCGTTCTGTCGCACCTCGAACGCTCGATTCGGCATGGCTTCGTCAACTTTGCCTCGACCACGGGGCCGACGATGCAGGGCTGGTCGAGATCGGCCGTTCTGCATTGGACGATCAACGAGAAGATGTGTTGCGATTCTTTCCATCGACCAAGACGCTCCTGAGCTTCGTCTGTCGGATGAATCGTGAGCCGATTCGCAGCCCAGCTCGGTCGGTGGCCAATCTGGAATTTCATCACGCCGGCGACGAGGTCAACGAGGTCGCTCGGCAAGGTTGTCGCAGCACTGGAACGCAAAGGCGTTCGTGCGGTCAATCCATCGATGGGTTTCCCGATGGAAATGGACCGATTTCCCGGCGGCAAAATCTGGGTCGTCTCGCACAAGCCGGTTGCCGTCGCTGCGGGACTCGGCCACATGGGGATTCACCGCAACGTAATCCACCCGAAGTTCGGCAACTTTATCTTGCTTGGAACCGTTCTGATCGATGCTGAAGCGAGCGAGTACAACCACCCGATCGACTACAACCCATGCCTCGAATGCAAGCTCTGCGTTGCGGCGTGTCCAGTAGGAGCCATTTCACCGGACGGAGCTTTTAATTTCTCGGCCTGCTACACCCACAACTATCGGGAGTTTATGGGCGGCTTCACGAATTGGGTCGAACAGGTCGCCGGCAGCAAGAATGCGCTCGATTATCGCAGGAAAGTCAGCGATCAAGAATCAGCGTCGATGTGGCAGAGTCTCTCATTTGGAGCGAACTACAAGGCTGCTTACTGCATGTCCGTCTGTCCCGCAGGCGAAGACGTGATCGGCCCCTACATAACGAATAAGGCCGGTTTTCTCAAAGAGGTCGTTCGTCCGCTCACCGAAAAGGAAGAGACGATTTTTGTTGTCGCCGGCTCGGACGCCGAAGACCATGTGGCTCGGCGATTCCCCAACAAAAAGACAAAGCGGATCGGCAATGGTCTGCGAGTCCAAACCATCCCGGCGTTCTTGCGAGGTCTTCGCCTCACCTTTCAGCCGGGCAAGTCGAAGAACTTGAATGCGGTCTATCACTTCACGTTCACCGGCAAGGAGAGAAAGGATGCGACGGTGACGATTCGAAACGGCAAGCTCCGAGTCGAGGACGGACATCTCGGCAAGGCCGACCTGCGTGTGACCGCCGATAGCGCAACGTGGCTCGGCTTTCTAGCGAAGGAGCGCAGTTTATTGTGGGCATTGCTCCGCAGAAGGATTCGCATCGGCGGATCGCCAAAACTCTTGCTGGCCTTCGGCAGGTGCTTTCCTTCATGAGCAGGTTCGCCGTTGATTTCGAAAACATCCATCAAGCGATGCGGTTGAGCGACTGATGCCAATTCAGCGACGATGGAAGTTGTTGGCCTGTGCGACGACGTTGGCCGTTGTCGCCATTGCTTGCGCTTTCGTGTATGGCTGTTTTGGAAAGCCATTCCCTGGAGGCAACGGAGTCAACGTTCGGCTTCGGTAGATTTGCCCCGATTCCAAGCACTTTCTTGAGGTAGGCTTGAGCAGGATAACTGGCGTTCTACACGGTTTTTTTGGGAATCGGGGCATTATGACACGCGAGCCATATTCACCGATCTCTGACGATCGCGACTCAACCCGCGTCGGTAGTGATTTGGAAACTACTTTCGCTGTCGTCTATAGCGAACCAGGCAAGGAAATCCTAGCGGCTGTTCACGATGAATCGCTGGGGGGCCTTGGATTGATCTTTCCCGCTCTGCCAGATTATGGCTTGGGGCAGGAAGTGACCATCGTCTTTGCGTCGTCAATCTTCACCGCCACCTTGACGCATATTGAGCCGCTGGAAGACGGGCGTTACTTGGCGGGATTCTGCTGCGATCCGGCAATTGTTGTTCGTAGCGATTCGCCGATACTGAAGCATCAGTAGAGTTTCGCTACTGATTCAGGCAGCAGATTGGTCCCTTGGTGTTGCGGCGGCATCCGCTGTTCGACGATTTAGCAGCAGTCGCATTCGTCATCTATCTCCCGTCGAACCCTTCGCAAACGCAAACCGCTTGGGCCGGGCCAACTTCTCCCAATCGGCCACCGGCATGACGATCGACACGGTGAGCGATCCGGCGTTGAACGCCACGCGATCATACCGGATTCCGATCGAAGCATCGGCGAAAAGCTCGAAAGGCAGGATCGGCCTGCCAAAGGGCGGCACCGAGCCAGGCACCAATCCCGTTTCGGCGAGCAGTTCCTCGGGAGTCGCGAAACGGATTTGCTTGACGCCGAATTCTCGCTTCACCGCCGCTGAATCGAGCTTGCGGTCCGCTGGCAATACGAACAGCCGAAACGTCCCATCTGTCCGAAGCAACAGGGCTTTGGCCCCCACTCCGAGTTCTTCACCGCGGGCCTGCGCCGATTCCTCCGACGTGCGGGTCGGTGGATGTTCGATCTCTCGAAACTGGATGCCGGCTTCGTGCAGCAAACGGCGGATATCGGCGAGGACTTGCTGGTTCATCCGTGGGCCTTTTGTTGAACCATCACTCTTTCACTTCGCCAGCCAGCAGCCTGACGTTCATCGTCCCGCACGATTCAGAAGTTTGCAAGCGAAGTTCGGCCTCGGCATCTGGACAGCGACGACCGATTGGACGTTCGAGTCGTGCCGTGAACGATTTGCTTCTGCCGCCGCCTCAATCAATACAATCAGCCCACCCGGTGCGTTCGGCATGATTGCATCCGAGCCGAATCTCGATGCTGTTTATTGATCTATCCTTCCAAGAGAAACCGAGGTTCGTGAATTACGAGGACACAGCCCTCGAACCGTTCTGCAGTTCGGACAAGAAAGAGAGTGAAGCCATGCCCAGCATAACCGCAACGTCGACCAATCCTACGTCAGCCAAGGCGACTAGAAAACGCCAACCAGCAGGAGCCTGTACCGTGGGCATGCCGGTCCAGAATTGTAAGCCGGTTACCGAAGAAGCTGTCCAAGTGCGGGCTTACCAGAAGTGGGAGAGTGCCGGAAAACCGGCTGGAGACGGAGTTCGGTTTTGGTTGGAAGCTGAGCGAGAGTTATTGCAAGGCAAGTAACGCACTTTCAGCTTCGGGATCGCCAGCGGCCATCCACTGGCTTGTGTCCGCAAGTCACCCTTGCGCCACTCCCGGTCTGGGACAAGCTCAGTTGTCGTTGCTCTCACCGCCGCAAATCTCACAATTTCGGCACGAGACAGGCGGTCGCCCATCGGCGTTGATCCGAACTCGCTCGTCCATGCGAGCGATCCGATGGTGAGAAGGTTCGTGTCGGCGTCGGGGGAGATGAAGAGCTAAGCCCCAACCCTCTGCTCCCATCACCTCGGGATTTATTGACGCACTTCCGGGACTGATTCTGTCGGGCTGATCCGAGCCACAATGACGGTGATGTTATCATTTCCTCCCAGCCGGTTGGCCTCGGATACCAGGCCTTCGCACGCTCGCTGCGGATCGCACTCTTGTTGAAGAACGGCGGCAATTTGGCCTTCGGGAACCATCTCCGTAAGACCATCGGAACAAAGGAGCAGCACGTCGTCTGGATGCAGATCGAGGCTGTGCAATTCGACTTGAACTCCCCGTTTCCTGCCACCGACGATGTTGGTCACGAAATGCCGCCACGGATGCCCAACCGCTTTCTCGGCTGAGATCATTCCATTACGGGCCATTTCGGCTATCACGGTATGATCCTGGGTCAACTGTCGCAGCCTCCCAGCCGAATACAAATAGCAACGGCTATCGCCGGCATGGGCCACGAACAAACGCCAATTGACGGCAAACGCCATCGTCAGCGTCGTTCCCATTCCTTCCCATTCGGGATGCTTGACCGATTCCTCGAAGATGCGGGAGTCGGCCTGACATAGAGCGTCCTCCAACGCACATAAGGCACCTTGCTCTTCACTGGCTTGCAGGTTGGAAAATCGCCTCAGCGTGTTCAGCAAGAAATCCTCGATGGTCGTCACGCTTAGGCCGCTGGCGACTTCCCCGGCTTGGCTCCCCCCCACTCCGTCAGCGATCAGGAACACGTAGCCCCGATGGTCGCTAACGCTCGTTTTGGATTGCGGAAGATTGCTGTGATGAATCTGAAGTGTCCTTGCCAATTCTGCGATGGCGAAGCAATCCTCGTTGGAATCCCGCACTTGTCCTTGATCGCTGAGGCCGAAGCTTCGCACGAGGAACGGGGAGCGACGCTTCAATACGCCGGTGTCGTCGGAATCAAGCATCGACGATCCTGCTCCCGACACTGAAGGAGCGTTTCTTTCAATCGCTCCCTTCGAACATGCCCCGTTCGTTGGCTTGTCGCCGGATGCTTCGCGAAACATCGTGTCCTCGCTTTTCTGATTGGAGGATTTGGTGGCCAACGAAAAGTGTTTGCCGGATAGCTATGGCGATGAAGTTGTCCAAAAAACGTGTGCGATATTGCATCGCCAATGACGAATTCGCACACTATCGGCGGGGCTGGCGAGCGGCAAGATTCCCTTTTTGTCGGGTATTTTATTCCGACAACGCTCTGAGCGAAGAGCTGCTGCAAGTGGTGCGCCGCTGCGGTCTCGATCGGCCTTCCCAGCCAAAATGCGCTCGTCCTCGCCTACCTATCTCTATGTGGCGATTTGCAGATTGGCTGTTGGCCAAAGAACGAAGTCTTGTTGATCCAAGCGTGCTGAATTCCTACGAACAGGCGTTTCAGCAGCGGCTCGAAGACTTGATCCAGCGAACGCAAGCTCCCGATTTGCGAGCGGCCTTCGAGGACATGCGGTGATGCCCCGTTAAGAGCATGGACGGGCGTTGCAGCCGCTTCGTCGATTACATTGTGTCGGCACTCGTCAAGAGCGGCTGCCATCGCCAATCCACACCCAACTTGCACCTCATCGACCTGTTCTATTCCATCCTCAGGAAGGAAGGCGCTTAGGTGCACGAGGCGATTTGGAGCGCCGCAGATCGCCAGGGGAAAGCGGAGACACTCCCGCACCTGTTCCCCAAGATGTTCGACTCACCGATCGCCAACTTTTGTTTGCCGTTTTCTTGCAGCCTACATACTGGCGACATAAAATCGCCCTTGCTTCTCGATTTTCCGTCCCCAAAGGAGCAGGCCATGCCAGTCCAAATGAATGCGTTCGAGGTAGCGCCGGGACATGTGTTCGGCTTCGTGGCCTTCACTGTTCTGTTCCTCTTGATTGCGGGGCTCGTCCATTTTCGGGCAACCCCGCTTGGGACGAGTCTTGTTTTCTGGGGCATTTTGGTCGTGATCCTCTCGTGCGGTTACGCTTTGCTCGGCGTTCCACAAATGACGATGGTCACGCCTTCTCTGACGAAAATCGGATTTCTGCTCGTCTTGGGCGGCGTGGTGTGGAGCCTGCTTGGCGCTTGCTGCCCAAATCAGCCAGCGAGCAAGGAGGTCGATCATGTCTGACAAGAAACGCTGGATTGCCGTCTTGGTTCTGGCGCTGCTCGCATATTTCGTCTCGTACCCAGAAGATGCCCAGGCGATCGCTACGCCGATGGCGACATTCTTGGGCCTGACGACAGCGGTCTCGCCGTGGCTCTATGGCGTCGTGGCGGTTGCGATCATCGCCAAGGCAGTGGTCAAGACGTGGAGCGGTCGAGCGGGGGCTTAGTATTTGTAAAACGTTCTGCCCTTGCGCATTCTGCGACGAGCGACAACGACAAAGCCGATTGCCCCAAACCCGAAGAGAAAAAAAGATAAGGGTTCGGGGACGGGAGTGGGAGCAACTGCTAACTCAGATGGATCAAATAATTGCGGCGTCGTGGCAAGAAAGGAGGTTTTACTCCCGCCCGGCGTGAATCTGTAGATCGTGTTGGAGCCCTCGTCCGACTCGAATAGAACGCCGCTGCTGTTGAATGCCAAGCCAATTGGAGTAGCAGGATGGACGCCAGCCGAAAAGCAAATCGCGCAGCCGACGAGATCACGCTCCAATACCAAAGCCCGCAAGAGGTCCGGCTAGTAGAAGAGCTGAACGCCGACAAGCTAAAGCGGTTGCTGGCTTTCATCAGCCATCTCGAACGAACGCCTCCGGGAGCCGCGGAGCTTCGACGCCGAATCAATCTCTTCGGCAAGTGCGAGCGAGGCGAAGACGAAACCGCGGGCCAGTTCTGTGCTCGGCTGCGGCACTGGTTGGACCGGGACTTGCCGAAGACGACATCGCCTCTTCCTCCTCCGAGGCAGACGAGCGATTAGTTGGCGCAGCACCAGGAAATCTCGTCGGTGGCTTGTTGTCTCGATTCGGAATGGTCGCGTCGCGCCGTGCGACGTAGAATCGCGGCCATGAAGCAGATTCCGTTTCCGCATAACCGAGCGGCGCGATGATTCCATTGGAGCCGCATCCCGAAGGGATTATTCTGCCGATTCGCGCCCAATCGGGTGCCCGTCGCAACGGTCTTGGCGGCGAACAGGATGGGCAGCTCAAAGTGGCCGTCACACAGGTGGCCGAAAAGGGAAAAGCCAACCGGGCGATCATCGAAGTCCTGTGTCGCGAGTTGTCGCTCCGCAAATCGCAGCTTGAACTTATCTCCGGCGAAACTTCTTCGCGAAAGCGGTTTCTCGTTCGTGGCATTGCGGCAGCCGAGTTAACCAAGCGGATCGACGCCGCACAGAGCGGATAAAGATGCCGGCTAATACTTGGCCTCGTCGAATTCGGCTTCGAGGAGCCGGTATTCCACGGCCAGACGTTCTTGCTGCGCAACCGGCAACCAGTTCGGCCGGCGATTCTGCTTTGATGGCCTGGAGGCAGTGTGGCTAACGGCGGAAGGGCGGGTCAGATATTGCAATGATCAGGGCGAGTTGCTGCGGGTCGTGGATGTGGGCGATCAGCAGGCGAGGAAGGCGGCGTAGCTTGCCACAACTGGCAGCGACGACCGCTGGGGTTTGGCCCTGGGTCGGCAATCGCAATCGCGCCGATCGCGGCCCGGCTTGGCCCGGGCGCCGGACGGCACCGACATTCTGAACATTGCCTGATTCAGCGACACCGTGTTCTGGCTCGTATCTGTTTCCGTGTGATGAGCCAGGCCGCTTCACTGCCATCTGCATCGAGCATTAGGCCAAATCGGTCTTAACTATCTGGGGCGGCGGATGCTTCATGTGGAGCGGCGCCGCTTCACGGGTTCGCAACCTGGCGACGCTTTCCGCCTGATTTGGTTTGGGAAGAAGGCAGTCGATGCCGCGACAGGCTTGCGTTGGGCAACGGGCGCTATACGTTCAAAGCTTCGCCATCCACTTGATGGATGAAGGCAGACACAGAAAATACTGCCATGTTCGTCGATCGGTTGCTCGAGCTGATCAACGGCAGCCAGGATTCGTGGATGAGCCTAACCGAAAAGGTGCGTGTCTCGGACCAGACCAGAGAACCGCGACGTACTGCAGCTCATTGGGGCCGGCTGGCAGATCGAGCGAGTTGGGGCCTGGACGAAACAGGACTATTGGTTTGAATTGAAGTCGCCGAAGATCGTGGCGGCCAAGAAGCCGAAGGCAAACAGCAGACCAAAGAGGCCGAGCTAAACGCTTGAGCCACAATGACGAAAGGATGAGACGATGGCGAGCCTGTTCAAGAAAATTGAGTCAGTCAAGGATCCCAAGACGGGCAAAACGGTGAAGCGGAAATCCAAGAAGTGGTGGGGCAAGTATCGAGATTCTTTGCAGCAGGTCCGGCGGGTTCCGCTGGCGACCGACAAAGCGGCTGCTCAAGCGATGCTGAATGATCGGGTCACCAAGGCGGAGCGTAAGGCGGCCGGGTTAAGCACCGGGTTTGATGAGCACCACAAGCGTCCAATTATCGAACACGTCAAAGATTTTGCTCAGTATCTCCGCGACAAGGGCTCAACGAAGGACCATGTCGAGCGGACCGAGTGCCAGGTGCGGTCTGTTCTGGCTGATGCCAAGGTGGCCAAAATCACAGAAATCAGTGCTAGTCGAGTCCAAGCGTATCTGGGTAAGCTCCGCCGCGAGGATTACGGCATCGCAACGGTCAACCACTACCTGCGGGCAATCAAAATGTTCACCCGTTGGCTGGTTCGAGACCGTCGAACAAACGACGACCGTTTAGTTCATTTGTCGATCATGAACCCGGATTCCGATCGGCGCCGCGTCCGTCGGCCACTTTTGCCCGACGAGTTCGAATGGCTGCTCCGCGTGACAGGGGAGGGTCCAGCCGAGCAGAAGCTAAGCGGGCCGGATCGAGCAATGTTGTACCTCATTGGCTGCTACACCGGCTTCCGTCGCAACGAGATATACTCGGTGTGCCCTGCCTCATTTGAATTCGACTCAGACCCAGCAACTCTGACCGTTCGTGCTGGCTACTCGAAGCGCCGGCGCGAAGACTTGATTCCATTGCGGGCTGATTTGGCAATCCGTATCCGGGATTGGATTGCATCAAAATCTCTTCCTTCCCCCCTGGATACCTTGTTTCCGGCTCGACCCGAACGGACGGCCGAGATGCTCCGCGAAGATATGACGCGGGCTAGAACTGCCTGGATTGAAAAGGCAAAGGACGACAAGGAAAAGCAAGCCAGGGAGGAATCGCAATTCCTTCGGCATGCGGACGCGTCGGGCCGCGTGGTTGATTTTCACGCCTTGCGGATGACATTCATCACCAACCTTTCCAGATCGGGCGTTATGCCCAAAACGGCGCAAGTGTTGGCCCGGCATTCGACAATCAATTTGACGATGAACACGTATACGATGATCAGCGTGAATGACCAGGCGATTGCCGTTGAGACGTTACCGCCAATCCCGCTCGCTGGAAAAGCAAGCGAGGCCAGACCGGTCGGAGTCACCGGACCGGATCGATCCATCGGACTGGACGGGCAAAACGGACCGACGATGCACCAAAAAATGGTGCCCCCTGTGGTGCCATCTGGTGCCCAGAACGGTGCCCTACGGCTCGCATCACGCGAGTTACAGACTTCATCAAATTGCACCGAAGTTAGCGATGACGACACTACAGAAGGTCCGCCAGAAAACGCAAAAAGCCCCGAAGAAAACGGGGTTTCTCGCGCCGGTCCGCACGACTCTACATCAGATTGCATCAATGGCCGAGGCGGGGATCGAACCCGCACGGGGATTACTCCCCACGGGATTTTAAGTCCCGTGCGTCTGCCGATTCCGCCACTCGGCCCGAGGTGCGATTTTTTGCCGAGCCTTTCGCCCGGCGGATGTTGGTTATGGTAACGCGGCAAGAGCCCGGCGGACAGTTGGGCTTCATTCGCGCGGGGCTACTGCGCATGCTGCGGATGCAGCCGCCGATCAGGATTCGCCGCGATGCGGTTGATGGCGTTGAGGAACGCCTTGCGCGCTGGCTTCGACGCTGTCGGTCGAGACGCCGCGGCCGCGATAGATCTGGCCGTTGTGCTCGACTTCGACGTTCACTTCGCCCTGAGCGTCTTTGCCGACCGTCACCGCTTGCACGCGGAAATCGTGGCAGACGACGTCGACGCCGGTGATCTTCTCGATCGCCAGGAAAATCGCGTCGATCGGGCCGTCGCCGCAGATCATTTGCTCGCGGACTTCTTCCTCGCCGCGCCGCAGCGGCAGCGTGACGGTCGGCTTCATGCCGGTGCCGGTCGTGATGTTGTACGACACGAACGGCCACGTCTCGGGCACGTCGTGCACTTGCTGCTCGCAGAGAGCCGCGATGTCGCCGTCGTAGATTTCCTTCTTCTTGTCGGCCAGAACCTTGAATTGCTCGAAGACGGTTTGCAGTTGCTCGCCGGTGAGATGATAGCCGAGCGCCTTGGCCCGATCGGCCAGCGCCGCCCGGCCGCTGTGCTTGCCCAGCACGAGGTCGGTCTTGGCGAAGCCGACGTCCTCGGGCCGCATGATTTCGTAGGTTCGCGGCTCCTTGAGCATGCCGTCCTGATGGATGCCGGCTTCGTGGGCGAAGGCGTTGCGGCCGACGATCGCCTTGTTGCGCTGCACTTGAATGCCGGTGATGGTCGAAACCAGCCGGCTGGTGGGCACGAGGCGTGCGGCTGTCGATCCGCGTGTCGGCGTGGTAGAAATCGTTGCGCGCGCGCAGGGCCATCACGACTTCTTCGAGCGAGCAGTTGCCGGCCCGCTCGCCGATGCCGTTGATCGTGCATTCGATCTGCCCGGCGCCGTCTTCGACGCCCGCCAGGCTGTTGGCCACGGCCAGGCCCAGATCGTTGTGGCAATGCATGCTGACCACCGCCCGTCGATATTCGGCACGCGCTTGCTCAGGTTGCGAATCACGTTGCCCATGTGGGCCGGCGTGGCGTAGCCGACGGTGTCGGGAATGTTGACGGTCGTGGCGCCGGCGTCGATGGCCGCTTCGACCACCTGGCAGAGAAAATCGAGCTCGGTGCGGGCGGCGTCTTCGGGCGAGAACTCGATGTCGTCGCAATAGCCGACCGCCCGCTTCACGCCGCGCCGCGGCCCGTCGAATGATCTCGTCCTTGTCCATCTTGAGCTTGAACTCGCGATGGATGGCGCTGGTGGCGAGAAAGACGTGAATCCGCGGCATTCGGCGCAGTTTCAGGGCTTCCCAAGCGCGATCGATGTCGGCGTCGTTGCAGCGGGCCAGGCCGCAGATCGTGGTGCCGCGGATGTTGGCGGCGATTTCGCGAACCGCCTCGAAATCGCCGGGCGAGGCGATCGGAAAGCCGGCCTCGATGATGTCGACGCCCAGATCGACCAGCGCCTGGGCGATCTCCATCTTCTCGGCCAGGTTCATGCTCGCGCCGGGCGATTGCTCGCCGTCGCGGAGCGTGGTGTCGAAGATTTTGATGATGCGCCGTTCGGACATGATCGTCTCCTAACTTTGGAAAATCGCTGCGTGGACCACACCAACCCGAAGCGTGAGCGAGGGCGAGCCGCTTGGTCGCGCTGCCTCGCTTACGCTTCGGGTTACTGTGGGAAAACAAAAAAACCCCGCGGCCTGGCGTCGCCAGACCTCGGGGTTTCGTAATTCATCGAGCGTGGTACGAACGAACCCTAAGGCCTGGACCCATACAGGGCCAAAAGCAATAAGGGCAACAAGCTAGCGTGGTTCTGGGACATAAGACGGTTGGATTCTCGTCGGAAACATGCAGCGACTTATTGAATTCGCTACATCTGAACTTTAGCTAACCATATCGAGCGGGTCAAGCGGAGTGAGGCAAAACTGATACCTGGCTTGTGCGTCGACAATCCGCCTTACCAGCCCTACTTCACGAATTCAACTCCTTGTGCTGTGCCAGACAGGTGAATCCGAGTAAAATAAGCTTGGTTGGGTCGCCAAATCGCATTCCAAAGGACGCAACATGGCAACGGTCTCGATTCAAGAAGCCCAGGCTAAATTGGCGGATCTGATTCACACGTTATCGCCTGGTGACGAATTGGTGATTACCGAGAACAATCAGCCGGTGGCCAAGCTGGTGGACGGGAAGGCGATCGCACAGCAGCGTCCGCAACCCGGGCTTTGCAAGGGCATGATTACAATCATCGCTGACGATGAGGACCACCTTGTGGACTTCGCGGACTACATGTCGTGAGTGTCCCGATGAAACGGATTTGGTAGGGATGATCGCGGGTGATGATTTCTTTCAGTCGGCCTTACTTCGGCCCTGTATATCGCCCCAAGAACAAAATCACGCCGCTGCGCGTGTCGCGGATCAGGAAAATGAACGGATGGTCGGCTTTGAATTCCTCGGGTTCGACAGGCTGTTGGATGGACAGCGTGCTGACAATGACGCCCGTTGCGGCGGCCGCTTCGGTTCCCTTTTCATCAACGTCGACAAACGCCTTATGAATCACCGCCGAGATGAACAAATCTCGCTTGCCATCCATTCCCGAAAAATCGGCGTTGCTCGAGAAGGCCAAGGGCATGCCCATGGCGGACAGCGTCGAGGCGAGGCCGATTTCCTGAGTGGCGTTGAATTTTGGGAACCAGACTCGGACATCCTGGCTGCGGCCCGCCTTTAGCCATTTGTCGTAGTTTTCGGCGGACAACGATTTTTCGAGCGACGGCAAACCGTCAACTTTCTTCGGCAGCAGCACCACCATGGACAGATCGCCGCTTTTATACGGCATTTCGAGCAACAGGGCGTCGTCGATGCGCCGAAGCGAAAATGCTTCTGCAGATACATCATGTTGAACGTCGGCGGTCTTGTCGGCCGTCAGATGGAACGGGGTTTTTTGGGTTTCCTGTTTGTCGAACGGCGTTTGCCAGTCGCCTTTGAAATAAATGGCGTTGGTTAGCACCAGGCGCGAGTTGGCATCGAGAGCGCCGGCGGGAATCAGGTCTTTGATTTTGTCGTTGGTTTGCTTTTCGACCCATGCGTTGATCGTCGCCCGGGCCGGCTCGGCTTGGTGGACGAAATCGAGCTGCGCCAATTCGGCGCCGTAGTCGTCGCCGGTGATTTTCAGGAACGGCTCGAGAAACGGAAACCCTTGTTGCCCCCAAAGCCGATTGGCGATGCGGAATTGATATCCGTGATCCGGCGCGGCGGACGTCAACTGCTTCAACGCGGCGCCATAAGCGGCATTGAATTGGTCGGCCGGCAGCGTGAAGTGGAGCGTCTTGGCCATTTCCGTCGCCGTGTCGCCGCGTGCGCCGGCGTAGGTCATCGCCAGCGCGGTCGAGATGCTGTAAGGCGAGAAAAACAGCGGCTCGTTGGCCTTGGCGCTCAATTGCCGGTAGAGGTCCAAGGCGAACCGATTGTTGCCGGCGACCAATTCGGTGGGCCAATGATACGACGATTTCACCGGCGTCGCTCCGCGGACATTGAGGGCCGTCGCAAGAACTATCGCGATGCTTGATAGCGCCAACAACGTCTTCATGGGACACCTCGCTGGGGATTGCAGTTGTGAGACTCGATCGCCGCGCGGTCAAGTATACGCCTTTTACACCGCCAATTGCGAGCCGCCGGTCTTGACCCGTCCCTCGCTCCACGCCGACAATCGTTCTCATGCAACCATCGCTCGATCAACCGCAAACCGCAGCATCCAATCTCGGCCCAATTTCGATTGGCCCAATCTCAATCGGTTCCGTCGCGCTCGATTTCCCCGTCGTGCAGGCGGCGCTGTCGGGCTATAGCGATTGGGCGATGCGGGTCATCGCGCGGCGGTTCGGCGCGCCGTACACGCTGTGCGAAGTGATGCTCGACCAGTTTCTTCTCGAAGCCTCGCACACTTCGAAGAATCGCCGCCAGCTGCGCGTCAGCGACGAAGAACATCCGGTCGGCGGGCAATTGATGGGGGCAAATCCCGACGACTTTCGGCCCGGCGGCGCTGCGGCTCGTCGAGGCCGGGTTCGACGTCATCGATATCAACTTCGGCTGCCCGGTGAAAAAAGTGCTCGGGCGCTGCCGCGGCGGGTATTTGCTCGGGCAAGTCGAAACGGCTTTGGAAATCGTCAGCCGCGTGCGCGATGCCGTGCCGCCGCAAATTCCAGTGACGGTGAAAATGCGCCGCGGATTGGACGACAGCCCCGAGAGCCGCGAGCAATTCTTTACGATCTTCGACGGCGCCTTTGCCCGCGGCGTGGCGGCGGTGACGGTGCATGGCCGAACCGTGCAGCAGCGCTACATCGGCCCCAGCAAGTGGAGCTTTTTGGCGGAAGTGAAGCGGCACGCGGGCCAAACGAATCGTGCTCGGCAGCGGCGATCTGTTCACGCCGCAAGCCTGCCTCGACATGATGCGGCAGACCGGCGTCGATGGCGTGACCGTCGCTCGCGGCGCGATCGGCAATCCGTGGATTTTCGGGCAAGTACGAGCATTGGCGGCCGGCGATCCCGCTGCCGGAGCCGCCGTCGCTATTCCAACAGCGCGACGTGATCGCGGAGCATTATCGGCTGGCCGAGCAGATTTATGGCCCGGAAGTCTGCGGCCGACAGATGCGCAAATTCGGCATCAAGTATTCGAAATTGCATCCACGGTCGCAAGAAGTGCGCGACGCATTTATTGCAGTGCGTCGGCCCGGCCAATGGCAATCGGTGCTCGATGCGTGGTACGCCGAAGATATTCCTGGCAAGCATCCCGAGCTCGAAATCGACGAAACGGCTGACTGCGAAGTTGCGTGATCGCGCGTGTGGCACTGGCAAGCGCAGTCTGCCAGTGCCGGGGGCGAGTTGACGTCAACGGACCATTGGAACTCCGAGCCCAGTGCTGCGAGCAGACGGCCGACCTTGCGTGGAAAGTTCAACTTCCTCGCGCGCTCGCACTGGCCGACTGCGCTGGCCAGTGCCACACGGTCGCGGCCGATTGCGAAGTCGCGTAATTCGCGCGTGTGGCACTGGCAAGCGCAGTCTGCCAGTGCCGGGGGCGAGTTGACGTCAACGGACCATTGGAACTCCGAGCCCTGTGCTGCGAGCAGACGGCCGACCTTGCGTGGAAAGTTCAACTTCCTCTCGCGCTCGCACTGGCCGACTGCGCTGGCCAGTGCCACACGGTCGCGGCCGATTGCGAAGTCGCGTAATTCGCGCGTGTGCTCTGCCGGTGTGGCACTGGCAAGCGCAGTCCGCCAGTGCAGGGGGCGAGTTGAGTTCGACGGACCATTAGAACTCCGAGCCCTGTGCTGCGATCAGACGGCCGACCTTGCGTGGAAAGTTCAACTTCCTCGCGCGCTCGCACTGGCCGACTGCGCTGGCCAGTGCCACACGGTCGCGGCCTACGTCATCGGCCCGCGTTGGAAAACGAACTGATTATTTCCCAATCTGCCGCCGACGGTGACGAGTTTGCAAAGCGAAAAACCGCGATCGCGATAAAACTCAAAAACCTCTTCCGGCTTCGCGACTTCGAACGGCAAGCCGCCGACCCAATCGATGATGTCGTGCCAGGGGGACATTCCGCGTTCGCTCGAGTAGCTGCGCAGGAGTGGAACGGTTGGAGCTTCACGCAATCGAGAATCAGCGACGGCGTCCACAGCCATGCGGCGGCCGGAAGTAGCACCAGCGGCTTGAGTGGCCGCGGCAAGCGGCAATAGGCTTTCTTCACGGCGCACAGATTCGGCTGCGGCGGCCTTGATCGTTGTAGATCGCGATGAACAGTTTTCCGCCGCCGGGCTTGACCAGCGGGGCGATGAGATTCATTGCCGCGTGCATGTCGCCCGTATGATGCAGAACGCCCCAGCTATGGACTACGTCGAATTGGCCCAGCGAACGTAGATATGGTTCATCGAGCACCGAGCCGCGTTCGATCGTCCAGGCTGCTTCGTCGGGAGAGAAGCGGCGGCGCAGTTCGATCGTGCATTCGACGGCCGTCGGATCGTATTCGAACGAATGAACCCGGGCGCCCAGTCGCCGGGCCACCAACGAGAATAGTCCGCTGCCCGAGCCGGCATCGAGAAATGTTTTTCCGGCAAGGGAGCTGCATTCGAGCATTTCGCAAAACGCCCGTTCGGCGGCGGCGATCCGGGCCTCGTCAACGGTGGCCAAAAATGCCCGCCAGTTTTCGCCAAACGCGAATCGTTCGCCGCGCCGGACTTCTTCGGAGAATGTTTCGACAGTGTCGGGCACGACGGGTCTCGATGGTGTGGCACTGGCCGGCGCAGTCGGCCAGTGCCGGCGGGCGAGTTGAGGTTGACGATCGTTGTTGGTTCGAGCACCGGCCTCGAGTCAGACGGCTGACGCTATTCGGAAGGTTCTACCCGCCGCGGCACTTCCACTGGCCGACTTCGCTGGCCAGTGGCACCCGGCCACCGTTCGTGTTCCATGCTTGCACGCGATCACGCTGCTGGCAACCTCGACCTTGACCCCGCTGGACAATTCTGGTTCCATACGCCCCCCGCGAGGGCGGCAACCTTCTAGGCGCATTCGGTTGCCCGACAAGTGTTTGCGAATTGCCGACGCCCGCCGGACTTTTTTCGTGACTCGCCTCGCCGGGCCGGCGACTAAGAATTCGGATAGCTGACGGATCAGCCATCTGCCGCGGTTCGATTCGGAGCAGCGGTTGTGAACACCACCGAGCTAAGCGATGAGCAACTTGCGGCAAACGCCGCTCGCGAAGGCTCGGATGGCCCAGCCTTTGTCGCGCTCGTTGAGCGGTTTCGCAGCCGGGTTTGGCAAATCTGCTTCCGGCTGCTCGACAACGAACACGATGCGAACGACGCGGCCCAAGAAGTTTTCGTCCGGCTGTTTTTGAATCGGACCAAATTCGAAGGACGCTCGAAATACTCGACCTGGGTTCACGGCGTCGCAGTGCGCACTTGCCTGACGATTCGCCGCGGCCGAACACGCCGCCGGCGACACGAAAACCCGACGGCCGATGAAACGATCGAACAACAATCCTCCGCGCAGACCGACGGCCGATGCGGGCCTGTCGCTCGACTTGATGCAAATGCTGGAAGTGTTGGACGAAGAAGACCGAGCGATGTTGATCCTCAAATACGCCGAGGGGCACAGCCACGAAGAGCTGGCGGAGATCTTTGGATTGTCGATCAGCGCCTGCAAAATGCGAATTAGCCGGGCGTGCGACAAAGTGCAGCGGATGTACCCGAGCAATGAATGACGAATGACGAACCACGAATGACGGTCTTCGTTCACTAACCACTAGCCACAAACCACTTACCACTCGCCCCTATGGCAACCGATCTTTTCGACCGTTTGGCCGAACTCCCCGTGCCGCCGGCTCCCGCGGCGCCGCGATTCAATGCGGCGCTGCACCAGCGGCTGAACAAGCGGTTGGTGGCGGGACAGTTGGCTGATTTGGCGGTGCGAGGGTTTGGTTTTGCGATTTGGAATATGGCACATGCCGCGGGCGGACTTTTGAAACTGACGTTAACGGGAAAGTTCGAGCCGGGGAGCAATGATGGGCCCCGGCCCGCGCCGTGAACTTTCTCCGACCCAAATTCGTGGCGCGAGCGTTCGGCCGTCCCAGCGGCTGATGCTTCCATTTCGAGGAAAGGGATATCGATATGTTCGAACTATTTGCTGATGCGAGTCCGGCCCAACAAACGTTGGATGGTCTGACCCAGACGGTCGGGCAATCCGGACAGGCCCTGAGAGATAGCTTCTACCAGGCCTGGCAACAGGTGATCAACTTCGCCCCTCGCGTGGTGGCGATGGTCGTCGTCGTCGTGATCGGCTACATTCTCGCCCGGCTGTTCGCACGAGCCATCACGCTGTTGTGCGAGAAAATCGGCTTGCAGCACGCCGCCGATCATAGCGGCCTGACGCAATCGATGCAGCACATGGGCATCAAGCGCAGCGTGTCGGCGATCGTCGGCACGATCGTGTTCTGGCTGCTGATGTGCGTCTTCTTCATGGCCGCGTTCGAAATCTTGAACTTGCCCGCCGTTTCGGCCGCGATGGGCGCGGTGGCGATTTTCATTCCGAAGCTGCTGGTGGCGATGGTCGTTGTCGTCGGCGGCTTGCTGATCGCCAGCTTTCTGCGTGGCGTCGTGGCCACTAGCGCCGATCGCCTCGGTCTCTCTTATGCCGAGTATCTCGCGGCCGGCTGCTACTATGTGTTGGCGCTGTTGACGTTCTACACCGCGCTGACGCAGCTCGGCATGGACCTTGATCTGTTGAAGTCTTTGATTCTGATCGCCTTCGGCGGCACGGCGATCGGCTTCGGATTGGCTTTCGGGCTCGGCGGCCGGGAAGTGATCGGCGGAATTCTGGCCGGATACTACGTTCGCCAGCGGCTGCAAGCCGGCGATCATGTCACCGTCGGAAAGATGGATGGCACGGTGCGCGAAGTCGGCCCGGTGGCGACGATCATCGAAACCGACGAGGATGGATTGCTGAACCGTCACAGCGTGCCGAATACGAAGATGCTGAACGAGGCGATTCGGTAACAACAAAACGGAGTTTTCACAAATTCCGCTACGAGTCTTCAGGCGGTTCGGCCCCGGCAGTCGGCAACGACTGACCGGGGCCGATGTTTTTTTGTCGCACGGGCGCGCCACACGCACAGGGTGGTCACTGGGGCGCGGCGGTCGCGTTTACCCGTGAAACTTCTTATAGAAGTAATACGCCGCGAGCAAGAATCCGATCACGACGACCGCTTTGCGAACCAGCGCGGGATCGATTCGCCGCGCGACTCGCGCGCCGACGTACCCGCCGATCGTGCCGGCGATCAACATCGGCACGGCCAGCCGCCAATCGACTTTTCCGCGCACGATGAACACGATCGACGCCATGATGTTGATCGTCGTGCCGTACAGCGTTTTCACGGCGTTCATCACGTGAATATCGGGCAGGCCCATCATCGCCAGCGCCGCTAGCATCAGGATACCGGCGCCTGCGCCGAAATAGCCGCCGTAGATCGACACCAGCAGTTGGAAGAACAGAATCGCCGCCAGCCGGCGTTTCGATGGCTTGGCGTGCGGCTTGCCAATCCCCGTCCAGCGCGCGATCTGCGGTTGCAAAGCAAATAGCATCGCGGCCGAAAAAATCAGCCACGGGACGAGCGAGTCGAAGACCTTCGAAGGCAACTCCGTGACGAGCAGCACGCCGATCAGCCCGCCGAGCAAGCAGGGAAACAGCAGCCACCAAACCCAGTTGCCCGCTTGCGCGAATTCACGGCGATAGCCCCAAAACGAGCCGAGCGAACCGGGCCAGAGGGCCATCGTGCTAGTGCCATTGGCGACGACGCTGGCCTCGGCCAAACCCAATCGCGGCCCCAAGGCGGCATAAAGAGCCGGAAACGTCAGCAGCGTGCCACCGCCCGCGACGGCGTTGATCATTCCGGCCGCGAGCGCCGTGACACAGAGCAAAAGATCGTTCCACGTCATGTCGGCTGGGTCGCTTGGCGGCTAATTATACCAACCCGAAGCGTTAGCGAGGGCGAAGCTCAGCGTGACCCGCCATGCTAACGCTTCGGGTTGGTGTGTTATCTCGGCTAGGGAAAACTGGCGAAACTCGATAGAATCCTCGCGATTCAGACTATAACCAACCCACGCCCTTCGTGTAAGGCGACTCGACATGTGGGGTCACGGAAGACAGCGCGCGGGCCGGGCGATTCTGACCGCTGCAATTTGTGTCCTCTCTCGCGACGCCAGCGGCCAAATCGACGCGGCTCGTCCGACGCGGCTCAATTCGGTCAATTCGGTGCAAAGCCTCGCCCCGGCGGCGCTGCCAGTCTCCGATGCGCCGGCAGTTGATATCGCCGTGCCGCCGCCGGCCGACGATGCGGCGGTCGCTCCGTATCGCAACGACGCGGCGATCAACGATCTGACGTTCGTCAACGATCAACATGGCTGGGCAGTCGGCGATGCCGGCGTGATCTGGCATACGATCGACGGCGGGCACCATTGGCTGCAGCAAGCGTCTGGCGTTACTTGTCGATTGCGCTCGGTGCAGTTCGTCGATGCCAAAAACGGTTGGGCCGCGGGCGGTCGCACCGCGCCCTACACGCATCTCACGACCGGCGTTTTGCTGCGCACGCATGATGGTGGCGAGCATTGGACGGCGGTCGAGAAACTCCTGCTGCCGGCGCTGCGGCGAATTCAATTCACTTCGCTCACTCACGGCTGCGCGATCGGGCAAACCTCCGCCTTGTATCCCTGCGGCATTTTTTTCACCGACGACGGCGGACGGCAATGGTCGCCTTTGCCGACTGCCGACACGATCGATTGCGTCGCCGGCAATATGATCGACGCGGGCCACGGCGCTCTCGCGCTCTCCGACGGCCGCATGGCGATCGTCCGCGATGGGCGCATCCAACCGGCAATCTGTCCGCCGACCGGATTGGCTTCGGTGCGTCAAATTCAATTCTCCGGGCCGCGCGTCGGATGGCTTGTGGGAGATGGCGGGCTGGTGCGAACCACGGCCGACGGTGGCCGGACGTGGCAGTCGCCGCCGGCTGAGATTCCGGCGGAAATTCGTCGCACATTTGATTTCTCCGCCGTTGCCGTGCGGGCCTCGCAGGTGTGGATCGCCGGATCGCCGGGCAATCGCGTTTTCCATTCGGCGGATTGGGGTCGATCGTGGTCGGCCGGCGACACGGAGCAGAATGTGCCGATCTCGGCCATCACATTCATTGATGAATTGCACGGCTGGTGCGGCGGCGCATTGGGAACGATCGAAGCGACGGACGACGGCGGGCGAACGTGGCATCGGCAGCGGGCCGGCGCCGAACGAGTCGCGCTGCTCGGGCTGTTCAGCGAACCGAGCGACGTGCCGCTGGAGATGTTCGCCCGCGAGTCGGCTGCCGATGGGTATTTGAGCGTCGTCGAACTGATCAATCGCCGCGACGTGGAAACGCATTCGCCCGCGTCGGCGTTGCTGCCCGACCGGATGCAGGAAGCTCTTGCGTCGCTCGGCGTTCAACGGGCGCATTTCGCGTGGCAATTTCCACTGCGGCAGCTCGGCATCGATTTGCCCGCGCCGGCAACGACGACGATTTGGGATCAGGCCGTCGATGGGGATGGACTGAACGAACTCGACGCGCATTTGGTGCGGCAAATTCGCATGTGGCGCCCGAATGTGGTCGTGACAACGGACGCCGACGGCGAATCTCGCAGCGCCGCTTTGCAGCTTTTGCAACGTGCCATCGCGCAAGCTGTCCGCCACGCCGCCAATCCCGAGTTCGACAAACGCATCCCGCCGTGGACCGTTCAGCGGATATTTGCCGTCGTGGCATCCAGAAAGGCTGCGGCTGTCACGATCAACAGCTCGCAACTCGCGCCGCGACTTGGGCAATCGCTGGCGGAAATGACCTGGGAGCCGCGCGGCTTGATGTTCGACCGATATTTCACCGCGCCCGAATGGATCGGCTTTCGACCGCTCGAGAATCCTTTGGCGGTGGACACTGGATCGAGCGATTTCTTTAGCGGCCTCGGCTTGCGGCCTGGCGGCGATGCCCGGCGTGAGTTGCCGCAGCCAACGTTGGAGGCGATTACGGCACTGCGCCGTGCCGCGCAGCAGCGGCGCAATGCACAGGCCATTTTGAATCGCACTACCGAAGGCGCAGCCGCCGCCGGCTGGCTCGCTCGAATCAACGATTTGACGGCCGCGATGGATGCAGGCAGCGCCGGAGAAATCCTGTTTCAACTCGGCCAAAGCTATTTCCGCGCCGGGCGATGGGACTCGGCCACGCAAGTGTTCGAGCTGCTTGTGTCCCAGTATCCGCAGCATCCTTTGGCGGCGCCTACCCAAGTCTGGTTGCTACAAACCTATGCTTCGAGCATTGCCGAACATGAAACGCCGGTTCACGCCCTGGAATCGAAACAGCCGGATGTCATTGCAGAGAGCGTGCCGGCAAATGCCGTTTCGTCGTTCACCGGCGCGTATCGAAAGTCGTTTGGCGCCGAACAAGCGATCGCAGTTCAAGCGGAAACGGGGCCCGTCGTTCGCCAAACGGGCGGCGTTCTTCCCGCCGGGTCATCACCTCCGGCATCTCGCGCTCAACGCGCGATCCAAATCGCCGGTCAAATCGAACGGTCCCAGCCGGCGCTGTTTGCCGAGCCCTCGGTCCGCTTGCCGCTGGCAGCGGCTTATCGTCGGCTCAGAATGATGCGCGAAGCGGAACACACGCTCATCGGTTTGCGCTCCGGATCGCACGACGCCTGGTGGTCTTGCGCCGAAGCCGAAAATTGGCTGGTGCAAGGTCAGGGGCCGGCGCCGAAGAGCGTATGGCGGTGCGCGATCGTCAACACGCGGCCACGGCTAGACGGATATCTTAACGATCCGATATGGCAACACGCGGAATCGGTCGCGCTGCACAGCGCGCTGGGCGACGACGCCGATTGGCCCGCGACCGCGCAGCTAGCTTGCGATGCACAGTTTCTGTATTTGGCCGTTTACTGCGAGACGGCTCGCGGCAGCGCGTACGATCAGGCAGAAGGTGCGCGGCCACTGCAAGCCGATTTGTCGGCGCAGGACCACATCGATTTGGTCCTTTCGCCCGACCGCGACTACACCAGCTACTACCGGCTGTCGATTGATCATCGCGGCTGGGTGAATTCCGGTTGTTGGAATGGGGCCCCGTGGCAACCGGTGTGCTACATCGCCGCGTCGGGAATCAAGAAGGGTGGCTGGGGGGTCGAAGTGGCAATCCCGTGGGACCAATTAGTCGCGAAGTCGCCGGTCGGCGGTACGGCAGTCCGCCACGAGCCGTGGGCCGTCAACATTCAACGCACCGTGCCGGGAGTCGGCTTTCAATGCTGGTCGAGCCCGGCGAGCGTCGCCATCCAGCCGGAAGGCTTGGGCCTGCTGATGTTCGACTCCGCCGCCGCGACAAAACCGCGCGAGGCAAAACCGGCCGTTGACGACAAATTGTCTCGCTGATTCGCCCCCGCGCTCGCTATAATGCGGCCTTCGCGTTTTCTTCTTCAAGCCTCAAGCCTGTAGGCTCAAGCCTCCGCTTCCCATGCCCTTCCTCATCGGCACCGACGAAGCCGGTTATGCTCCGAATCTCGGGCCGCTGGTGATTTCCGCGACGGTGTGGGAAGTCACGGCCGATTGGCTCGACGACAAGCTCTATAGGCCGCTCAAGAAAGTGGTTTGCAACTGTTCCGCGAAGGCTCATGCCGCGCGCGTGGCCTGGGCCGATTCCAAGGCGCTCTATTCGCCGTCGCTCGGGCTCAGCGTGCTCGAGCGAGGCGTGTTGGCGGCGTTGGCGCTGTGTGCGGTCAATCCGATCGATTGGCGCGCGCTATGGCATGCGCTCGATCCAGGATTGTCCGACGAGTTGGACTCGATGCCGTGGCACATCGGTTTCAATTCACCGCTGCCGCTGGCGGCTGCGCTGGAGGATATCGAATCGCTTGTGCCGGCCGTGAGCGCTGGATTGGCCAAAGCCGGAGTGCGGTTGCTGGCGATCTACAGCCGAGCCGTGTTTCCCGAGCAGTTCAATCATCTGGCGGAGGCACACGGCAATAAAGCCGAAGTTCTCTCGCGGCTCACGCTCGAGTTGATCGGCGCGGCGATGGCTCGGCTGCCGAACGAATCCGGTCCGCAGCCGGTGCGAATTATTTGCGATCGCCACGGCGGCCGCTGCTTTTACCGGCCCCTAGTGCAGCAGCAATTTGCCGACGATCTTGTGCATGTCCGCGCCGAAAGCCCGACGGAAAGCATTTATGCTTGGGGCAGCGCGGCCGAGCCAGTCGAGATTCGCTTTCGCGTTTCGGGCGAGGAGTATCTACCGGTCGCGGTGGCTTCGATGGCCTCGAAATATCTGCGCGAAACAGCAATGCTGGCGTTCAATCGCTTCTGGTGCGCGCAAGTGCCCGAACTTCGCCCGACGGCCGGTTATCCGCTCGACGCGCGTCGATTCAAAAGCCAAATCGAGCCTGCCCAACGAGCGATGGGCCTCGACGACCGCATGGTTTGGCGGAATTGTTAGCCCGTGTGGCACTGGCCAGCGCAGTCGGCCAGTGCCGGGGGCAAGATGATCTCGATTTTTCAGATTGGTGCAGGCAACAATAATTTGCCGGACGGACGATGCTTTCTGGCAACGCGTCGTCAAGCGGCGCTCTCACTGGCCGACTTCGCTGGCCAGTGGCACACCCTTGGTTTCTCAGTGCCACACTCCTCACGTCAAAACGGCGTATCGATCGGCCATTTCTTCCAGCGACACCGGCTTGATCTTGCTCGCGTTGCCGGCCTGGCCGAACGACACCATGCGCGCGGCGCAGACTTTCGTCATCGCTTCGCGCGCCGGCTTGAGATATGCCCGAGGATCGAACTCCGCGGGATGCTCCGCAAGCACTTTGCGAATCGCGCCGGTGATCGCCAGGCGGCAGTCGGTGTCGACGTTGATTTTCCGCACGCCGTGGGCGATGCCGCGCTGTATCTCTTCGACCGGCACGCCCCAGGTCTGCGGAATCTTTCCACCGAACTTGTTGATGATGTCTTGCAATTCTTGCGGCACCGACGACGAGCCGTGCATCACCAAATGGCAGTTCGGCAGCCGCTGATGAATGGCCTCGATGCGGTCCATCGCCAGCACGGCGCCGTCGGGCTTGCGGGTGAATTTGTAGGCGCCGTGGCTGGTGCCGATCGCGACGGCCAAGGCGTCGACGCCCGTCTCGGCGACGAACCGCTCGGCTTCGTCTGGATCGGTGAGCAGTTGATCGTGCGACAGAATTCCTTCGGCGCCGTGGCCGTCTTCGGCGTCACCTTTGCCGCTTTCCAGCGAACCGAGGCAGCCGAGCTCGCCTTCCACCGAAACGCCGGCGCGGTGGGCGAGCTCAACGACTTCGCGCGTGACGCGGACGTTGTAGTCGTAGTCGGCCGGCGATTTGCCGTCGTCTTTCAACGAGCCGTCCATCATCACACTGGTGAAGCCGTTCTCGATGGCGCTGCGGCACGTGGCCGGGCTATTGCCGTGGTCTTGATGCATCGCGATCGGAATGTGCGGATACAGTTCCGCGGCGGCGAGCATCAAATGCCGTAGATAATTGTCTTGCGAAAACTTGCGAGCGCCCCGCGAGGCCTGCACGATGACGGGCGAATCGGTCTCGGCGGCCGCCTCCATGATGGCCTGGATCTGTTCCATGTCGTTCACGTTGAACGCCGCCAATCCGTAGTTGTTCTCGGCCGCATGATCCAACAACAGACGCATCGGAACCAATGGCATAACGGAGCACTCCTGAACAGAAAACGGCCGAGCTTTTGTCGTTGGAAAAATCACCGCGCTCGCCCAAAACGGGCCGCCGCGGCCTATTCTAAGCAAAGAAGATGCGCTTCGACAATGGACCGACGCAGCGCTTTTGAACCAAGCCGGATCGACTATTTCGCCGTCAACACGCTCGGCGAGTTCGGTTTCGCCAATGTTGGGCTCGGCGATGCTACGTGAGAATCGTCGGCCTGTTTCCCCTTGCCCGGCTTCGGTTCTTCCGGCGGGACGGCCTGAGCGAAGAGATCGTCGAATTTCGTGCCCGCGAGACGGATCAGCAGCAGCTTTTGCTCAAGCCGGCCGTTGCGCTGCTCGGTGAACAGGTAGTGACCGAGGCTGCCAGGGCGCTGCGGGAGACTACTAAGCACCAAGGTTTGATTCGGCGCGAGCGTGGTTTCGGTCTTAAGCCGCTCGAAGACCTGCTTCGGCTTGCCCGATTCGAGACGAAAGACGCCGTCCTCGCCGACCCACTGCTGGCGATTCGTGCCATATTCCAGATTGGGCGTCAGATCGACGCGGACTCGCCCCTCTGCCAGCGGGTCGACTTGCATGACCAACAGCCCTTGAGCTTGTGAATACGTTTTGCCGCGGACCTGGCCGTCGTCGCAAGTAAGCAGCGAGAGTTGGTCGTAGGTGCCGGAGGTGACGATCTTTCCCGGTCGGCCGCGGTGGAGTTGCAATCGCGAGCGTCGGACGGGCGGTTCGCCTTGCAACATGGCGGCCTTCGCCGTCGGCGTGGATTGATCTTCTGCGGCGGCAAGCCGGCGAGAAAGCACCTCCGGCAGCGGACCGCCGATCAAGCCAGCGCGAAGGCCGTTGGCCGCCATCTCTCGGCGCAGGTCGGCGGAAAAGCCTTGTTCGTCGATCTGGTTCCAAAGCGGATCGCGCAATTCCGAATCGCCAGCGGGAAAGCGGAAGATGACGACTTCCAGATCGGCGCTGTCGTCGGAGAGAGAGAGCGGCGTGAGGGGTGACTTCCCCGTCGGCGCAGGCTCGAACCAATGGCAGCCCGCCGAAAACGGCGCGCACCACCAAACGACCGCCAGCAGTCGCCAGAGGACTCGATTGGGCATGAAGACCGAGGGCTTTATCGAGCGAACGCCCCACCGCGGGAAACCGCGGAAAGGATTGGGCCGCAAAGAGTAAACGCGGCCGAGCGATGCGTCAATGGCAGACGCACGATCGATGGGAGCTATCAAGCTAGCTTACGACGGCGAGCCGGCTTCGATCTTGGGGGCTTGCGAGCGCTGTGCCACGCGGTCGCGCACGCCGACAAGTTCGAGAATCGCTCGCGTGCCGTTGTCGCCCAAGCGAGGCTTGGCCAGCCGCATGATTCGCGTGTATCCGCCCGGCCGATCGGCGAACCGCGGCGCGATCGTCTCGAACAGGACGCGAACTGCCTGCTTGTCTCGCAAGACGGCCAACACCCGGCGGCGGGCATTCACTAGCGGCGCGATCGCCTGATTCCATTTCTTCCAATCGTCGCCCTCACGCCACTTCTTCCAGGCATCGCTGTTGCGAGCCGCGGTCGTCGCGAACGGCCGGGCAGCTTCTTCCGCCAGCAGCCCGTGCTTGGCCATCGTGATGCACTTTTCCACCAACGGCCGAACTTCCTTGGCCTTCTCCAGCGTCGTCACGATCCGGCCCTTGACCTTGGGCTCGTTGTCGTCGGGCGTGACGCCGCGCTCGACGACGCCCTTCTTGCGGGCGTTGGAAAAACCAAGAGCCGCCAAGGGGACTTCGCGCTCGGTGAGGAATAGCGCGGCGGTCAGATTGCGCAGCAGCGCCACGCGATGGCTCGGGGAGCGGCCTAAAACTCGGCCTTTTTTGCGATGTCGCATGGCAATATCGGGGGTAGCGGGGTGCGGTTTCTTGTAGCGGAATTTTCGAAAACTCCGAGTCAATTCGCAACGCAAGGCAACCAAATTTTCACAAATTCGGCCACGTCGTCAATCAGGCGCCGCTCACGGCCGGCACGCGCATGCCGAGCCGCAGGCCCATTTCGGTCAGCTTGTCGCGGACCTCGCGCAACGTCGTGTCGCCGAAATTGCGCACGTCCATCAGTTGGTCCTCAGTGCGGCTCACCAGTTCTCGGACCGTGTGAATGTTCTCGTTTTCCAAGCAATTCGTCGCGCGAACCGAGAGCTTCAATTCGGCCAGGCTCATGTTCAGCTTGGCTTCGCTGGCCGTCTCACCCAACATGCCAGCCCCGCGGCCGGCCGAGCTGACCCGCGATCCGAGCTCGTTGTATTGCACGAACGGGTTCAAGTGCTTGCGGAGAATCTTGGCCGATTCGACCAGCGCCATTTCCGGGCCGATCGATCCGTTGGTCCAGATTTCCAACGTCAGCTTGTCGTAATTCGTCTTTTGGCCGACGCGGGTTTCCTCGATCTCGTAGCGAACCCGCACGACCGGGCTGAAGACCGCATCGATCGGAATGATGCCGATCTCCTGCACGTTCGGGCTGTGCTCCGTCGCCGCGACGTAGCCGCGGCCATTCTCGACGACCATTTCCATCACGAACGGCACGTCGTCGGTCAGCGTGGCGATGATGTGGTTCTTGTTGATGACCTCGACCGAGTCGTCGGTTTGGATGTCGGCGCCGGTGATGACGCCGCGTTTGTTCTTCTCCAAGCGGATGACCTTTGTCGTTTCGCTGTAATTTTTCACGACCAGCGACTTTGACGTTCAGCACCACGTCGGTCATGTCCTCGACCACGCCGGGAAGCGTGGTGAATTCGTGCTTGACGTTGTGAATGTTGAGCTGCGTGACGGCGCTACCTTCCAAACTGGAAAGCAGGATCCGGCGCAGGCTGTTGCCGATCGTCACGCCGAAGCCGCGCTCGAACGGCTCGACAACGAACTTGCCGTAGGTGGCGGATAGCGTCTTCGTTTCGCATTCGACAGTGCTGGGCAATTCCAGCCCTCGCCAACGGATATGCATTGCGGGCCTCCCAAGAAGGCAGTGATGGAAAACTGTGTATGGAGTTGTCGGCGGTCGGCTCGACAGGCAGATTCAACGCGAAGTTCGCCAAGAATTCAACGGAGCCCGCCGTTCGAGCACTTGGCGTGCTGCGCGATGAACGAATATTTATTGCTGACTACTTATTGATGACTACTTGGAGCACAATTCGACGATCAAATTCGGCTGCACGGGAATCGACACATCCTCCGAAGTCGGTAGCCGGCTGACGCGCCCTTCAGGCACCGGGCCGTCGGTTCGGGACAGGAAATCGGGCACGTCGCGATGAAATTCGGAAATGTTGGCCAGGATCGATTGCAAACTCTTCTTCCGATTCTTCACGCGAATCAAGTCGTTCGGCTTGACGAGGTAGCTGGGAATATCGACGCGATGGCCGTTCACGGTAATATGACCGTGAGCGATCAACTGCCGGGCCTGCGCTCGCGATTGTCCAAAGCCCAGCCGATGGACGATGTTGTCCAGCCGCCGCTCGAGCAGCATCATCAGTGCTTCGCCGGTGTTTCCCTTGCCCTTTTCAGCCCGCGCGAAATAGCCACGAAACTGGCGTTCGAGCACGCCGTAGTAGTGCTTCACCTTTTGCTTTTCGCGAAGATGGATGCCGTAGTCGGTCAGCTTGCCGCGGCGAGCCTGGTTCATGCCCGGCGGCGTGTCGCGGCGCTCGATCGCGCACTTGGGCGTGTCGCAGCGCGAGCCCTTCAAAAACAGTTTCAGGCCGTCGCGACGGCACAAACGACAAACGGGGCCAGTGGTCCGAGCCATGCGATTTTGTGATTCCCGAAATTAAGCGATTTGCGATTTACAATTTGAAAAGCGACCGAGCGAATTCCAGCCGCGAAACAATCGGATGATTCGCCAGGTTTGTCTTACACGCGCCGCTTCTTCGGCGGCCGGCAGCCGTTGTGCGGCAGTGGAGTCACGTCTTCGATCGACTTGATCGTCAGGCCGGCCGACTGCAGCGCCGTGATCGCGCTTTCGCGTCCGCCGCCGGGACCCTTGACCCGCACTTCCAATTCCTTGACGCCGAACTTCGAGGCCTTTTCCGCGCACTGCTGGGCCGCGCATCTGGCCGGCGAACGGCGTGCTTTTGCGGCTTCCCTTGAAGCCGCAGGTTCCTCCGCTTGCCCAACAGAGGGCGTCGCCCTTCGTGTCGGTGATCGTCACGGTGGTGTTGTTGAAGCTCGCCTTGATATGGGCGATGCCGACGGTCACGTTGCGTCGCGCTTTGCGTCGTTTGCTCTTGGCCACAGTCGCACCCTTGTTCCTGTACTTCGCGCCGTCAATCCGCCGCCATTAGTCATTCGTCATTAGCAACCCGCTACTTCATGTCCTTGACGCCCTTCTTGCCGGCGACCGTCTTCTTCGGTCCCTTGCGGGTGCGGGCGTTGGTGCGTGTCCGCTGGCCGCGGACCGGCAAGCCGCGGCGATGACGGATTCCGCGGTAGCAATTGATGTCGCGGAGCCGCGAGATATTCTGCGACAACTGCCGCCGAAGCTGCCCTTCGACGACGTAGTCCTTATCCATCAGCGCCGCCAGGCGAGCCAATTCGTCTTCGTGCAGATCGCGAGCCTGCGACATGCGGATCGACGCCGGCCTTGTGGCACAACTCGCGAGCAATCTGCGGCCCGACGCCATACAGATACTGCAGCGAGTAGACCGTCTTCTTGTCGCTCGGAATATCGACGCCCAACAAACGTGGCATGGGGAATTAGGGTGAGGGGTGAGGGGTGAGGGGTTAGGACGCGGGAACTTGGCTTACGTCCGAACGCCCCGCAAATTGTATTAGCCTTGTCGCTGTTTATGACGCGGATCGCTTTTGCAAACGACGAACACGACGCCGCGGCGGCGCACGATCTTGCACTTCTCGCAGATTCGCTTGATGCTGGCGCGGACCTTCATATAACGCTCGCTGTCGGCTGGCAATCGGGAGTTGGTCGAAAGCGACTCAATATAAGCATTCAACCCACGATCGTTCAAGGGGCCTTCCACCGAAATTCCCGGTCAGCGGCCAAAACTCGTGCCAATTGGCGGTTTTCCGGCCAAAAATTTTGCGACGTGGTTTTCTTGTAGCTTGGGCGTCAACCGTTGACTGCCTCGGTCTTCATCTCCTGCAACTCCTTTTCCGTCGGCGGCCCGGTAAGGATCCAGGGCCCGTCGGGCGTCATGGCGATCGTGTGCTCGAAATGCGCGCTCGGCCGGCCGTCTTGCGTCGATTGCGTCCAGTGGTCGGGCATTTCCTTGGTTTTCTTCGTTCCCATGTTGACCATCGGCTCGACGGCAATCACCAATCCCGGTTCCAAGCGGAAGTCGTTGTTGCGCCGCAACTGCGAACTGACGAAATTCGGCACCTGCGGCTCTTCGTGCATTTTCTGGCCGATCCCGTGGCCGACGAAGTTCTCCACGACCGAGAAACCGGCGTCGCGCACGTAGGTCGCCATTTCCCGAGCCACTTCGCTCCAGCGGGATTTCGTTCCCATCAAGTCGATCGCTAGATTCAGCACGCCGCTGGTCACATCGAGCAACTTCTGCACTTCGGACGACACTTTTCCGACGGGAAACGTGATCGCCGAATCGCCGCACCAACCGTTCAGCTTGCATCCGGTGTCGACGCTGACCACGTCGCCCTCTTTCAGCGACCGCGCGCCGGGAATCCCATGCACCACTTCTTCGTTCACCGAAATGCAGGTGCTCGCGGGAAAAGGGATCCTGCCGGGCACACCTTTGAAAAGCGGAATCGCCCGTCGGGAATCGAAAAACCGATCGACCACCGCATCGATCGAAGCGGTCGTGGCGCCGGGATGAACTTTTTCGCCGGCCAATTGCAGCGCCTGCCAAACGACAAGGCCGGCCTTGCGCATCTGCAGAAGTTCACGTTGCGATCGTAGCGTGACCACTCCTTACCTCACTCCGGCCGCAATTGATTCATCACGTCTTCGATCCGGGCGAATACCTCGTCCGGAGTGCCCGCGCCGTCGATCGAATGCAGCAAACCTAGGTTTCGATAATAGCTGAGCAACGGCTCCGTCTGCTCGTGGTAGGCCACGAGCCGCTGACGAATGACCTCGGGCTTGTCGTCGGCCCGGCCGCGAGCAGCAAGCCGCCCGATCAATGCCTCTTCATCCACTCGCAATTCCACGACGCCGTCCAAGGGTTGTTTCTTTGCGGCCAGCAACTCGCCCAGCGATTCCGCCTGCGCGACGGTGCGGGGAAAGCCATCGAGCAGGCAGCCCGCCGCACAATCCGGCTCGGAAAGCCGCCGGCCGACCAAGGCCAGGATCACCGAATCGGGAACCAAGTCGCCTCGATTCATGTACTCCTGAGCCAACAGCCCCTCGGGCGTTTTCTTGCGCACGGCCTCCCGCAGCATGTCGCCGGTCGAAAGATGCGGAACTTTCAGCAACGCGAGCAAACGCTCGGCCTGAGTTCCCTTGCCTGCTCCCGGCGGACCGATCAAAATTATACGCATGGCGGCTAGGTGGAGTGGGGGGAATGCGGGCCTGCGATCAGGCGGCGATGGACGGTTTGAGCGGGCAAACGACTTGGCGATTTTGTTCGATCGCGGCGCGCGAATCCTATCCCCTTACCCTACACCCTCACCTTAATCAAGCAACCCCTTATAGTTCCGCATGATCAGGTGACTGTCGATCTGCTGAACCAGATCGAACGCGACGCTGACGATGATCAACAGCCCAGTGCCGCCGAAAAAGCTCGACACATTCGGCGGCACGCCCATCAGGCTGCCGATGATCGTCGGCGTGATGGCCACGACCGCCAGATAGCCGGCGCCGACATAGGTGATGCGCACCATGACGCGCTCCAAGTGATCGGCCGTGCGGCCGCCCGGACGATAGCCGGGTATGAACGTGCCATGGTCCTTCATGTTGTCGGCCATCTCCTTCGGGTTGAAGGTGATCGCCGTCCAGAAATAGCAGAAGAAGTAGATCAGCACGATATACAGCACGTTGTAGGTGAAGGAGCTGCCGCGCGCCAGCGACTGCTCCAAATTCTCCCAGATGCCATGCCAAACGGATTGTTGACCATTGGTGGCCGCGGTCACACCCTCCGCCCACTTGAAGATCATCTGCGGAAAAAGCAGCAAGCTGCTGGCGAAGATGATCGGCATGACGCCGGATTGATCGACTTTCAGCGGGAGATATTCGCCGCGTTCCGCCGAAGACACGGCGGCCGCGCACGTGCTTGGCGTGCTGCGTCGGAATGCGGCGCTGGGCGCGATCGATATACACCACCCCCGCCACGACGCCGACAAAGAGCAGCACCAATCCGATCAGCACTTCGATGCCCTTCTTGCCGTTGCCGCTGCCCAACTCGAGTTGTGTCTGCCCGAGCATTTCGCTCGCGGCGGCGGGCATGCGGGCCAAAATGCCGGCCATGATCAGCAAGCTGATGCCGTTGCCGATGCCGAATTCGTCGATTTGCTCGCCGAGCCACATCAAGAAGATCGTGCCGGCGGTCATCGTCAGGATCGTGACGACGATCCAACCGAAGGGGACGGTTTGCGTCACCGGATCGTAGAAGTTTGGATCGAGCAATCGGCCGTTGTTGCCGAGCAGATAGTATTTGACATAGCCCCAGGTTTGGATGAGGCAGATGAACACGGTGAGATAGCGCGTGTATTCGTTGATCTTTTTCTGTCCGCTTTCGCCCTCCTTTCGCAGCTTTTCTAACGGCTCCCAAACGCTCCCCAAAAGCTGGAAGATAATCGATGCCGAGATATACGGCATGATTCCCAGTCCGAAGATCGTCACCACGTTCAACTGACTCGCGCTGAAGATGGCCACCTGGTTGAAAACATCCTGCAGGCCGCCTTGACCGGCCCCCTGCTCCGACACGCGCTTCATTTCGGCGGTGTTGACGATCGGCAGCGGCACTTGCCAGCCGACGCGATAGATGGCCAACAGAAAGAGCGTCAGCAACACCTTTTGCCGGAGCTCGGGGATCGTGAAAATCGTGCGGATTTTTTCGAACATGATTGCGCTCCGTCGGGGCAGGCTTGAGGCTGGAGGCTTGAGGCTATAGCTACGAAGAACGCAATTGCCTCCGAGCTCCACCTCTGGTCTGCGGCTTATGGCCTCCGGCCTTTTGCAGCGGACATTTTGTTCTTCACCACGGGAGCCGGCTCGGGCAGCACGATCGCCTCGCAACCGGCTTGTTGAATCTTCGCCAGCGCCGTTTCGCTGAAGCGATGGGCGGAAATCTTCAGCCGCTTGGTTAGTTGACCATCGCCGAGCACTTTCAGCAACTCGTATCGGCCTTTGAGCACGCCCTTGGCCAAGAGTGTCTCCGGCGAAACGGTCTCGCCTTCGGCAAAAGTTTCGTCGAGCCGGCCGAGGTTGATGGACCTCACGACGCGGCCCCATTGATTGTTGAAGCCGCGCTTCGGCACTCGCCGCACCAGCGGCATGCGCGCCCCTTCGAAGATCGCGTTGGCCGACCAGCCGGCCAATTGCCCTTGGCCCTTGTGACCGCGTCCGGAGGTCTTGCCGTGCCCGGAGCCGGGGCCGCGGCCGACCCGCGTCCGCTTCTTGTGCTTATGAATGCCGCGGTTGACGTCGTTCAATTTCATGTCAGCGAAACTCCTCGCAACCGCTCGATTTCGTGGCGAGTGCGCAATTGTTTGAGGGCGTCGACCGCGGCCTTCACCACGTTGACCGGATTGGTCGAGCCGTAGCACTTTGTCAAAACGTCGTGAATGCCCGAGGCTTCGCAAACCGCGCGGATCGCGGCCCCGGCGATCACGCCGGTTCCCGGACTGGCCGGAATCAACACGACATTCGCCGACCCGAATTGCCCCTGCACCAAATGCGGGATTGTGCCCGATTCCAGCGGGAACTCGAACATGCTGCGGCTGCCGTCCTTGACGGCCTTTTCCACGCTCGGTGGAACTTCGTTGGCCTTGCCGTAGCCCCAGCCGACTTTCCCCTTGCCGTTGCCGACCACCACCATGGCGGCGAAGCTGAACCGCCGGCCACCTTTGACCACCGCGGCGCAGCGCTTGATCTTGATCACCTTGTCGACCAACTCACCGCGATTGGATTCCTTCGCCACGGGACGACTCGCTTTACAACGGAGAACGGGAGGATGGTTTCAAGACGCGGTTTCTGGACGCTTATCAAAACTGCAAGCCGGCCTTGCGGGCCGCTTCGGCCAACGCGGCCACGCGGCCATGAAACTGAGCGGGGCCACGATCGAAACAGACCTTCGTGATTCCCGCCGCGACGGCGCGCTCGGCGACCGCCTTGCCGACCGCTTCGGCGGCACCTTTGTTGCCGCCGTATTTCAGCCCGCCGCGCAATTCCTTGTCGCTCGTGCTGGCGGAGGCCAAGGTGCGGCCTTGCATGTCGTCGATCACCTGGGCGTAAATATGCTTATGGCTGCGGAACACCGACAGCCGCGGCCGCTCGGTCGAGCCGCGCACTCGCTTGCGCACTCGAAACCCGCGACGCAACCGCTGATGATTGACGGCCTTTTCGTGATTCATGGCAATCTGCTCTTCAAATCTCTTGCTTACTTACCGGTCACGGCCTTGCCGGCCTTGCGGCGGACCATTTCGCCGTCGTAGCGAATTCCCTTGCCTTTGTACGGCTCCGGCTTGCGAACGGCACGGGCTTCGGCCGCGAATTGGCCGACCGACTGCTTGTCGATTCCCTTGATGACGACGTGCGTCTGATCGGGGCACGTGACTTTCACGCCCGCCGGGATCGGCAGTTGCACTTCGTTGGCGAATCCGACGCGAAGCTGCAACACGTCTTTCAACACCGCCGCCAGATAACCGACGCCGACGATCTCCAGTTTCTTCTCATAACCTTGCGTCACGCCGACGACCATATTGCGCACCAGCGCGCGGGTCAGCCCTTGCAGGGCCCGAGCCTGGCGGGTGTCGTCTTTGCGAGTCACCAAAACTCGTTTCCCCGCTTCGTCGAACTCGACGCCCACCGCCGGAAGGAACGTCTGCTTGAGCTTGCCCAAGGGACCTTCCACGGCAACGGCGCCATCGGCGACGGCGACTTTCACGCCGGCCGGCACGGGCACGGGAACTTTACCGATTCGTGACATCGAACTACTTTCCTATTTGCGACGCCGTATCTTCTTTCCTAACCCCTGGCCCCTGTGCCCTGCTTTCCTACCACAATTCGCACAGCACTTCGCCCCCCAGATTTCGCTGCCGGGCTTCACGATCGCTGATCACTCCCCGGTTGGTGCTGAGGATCGAGATTCCCAGGCCGTTGAGGATCGGCTTCAACCGAGCGGCGCCGGCAAACACCCGGCGACCCGGCTTGCTGACGCGCTTCAGGTGGCGAATCACTCGTTCCCCGTTGGGGCCATATTTCAATTCGATCTGCAATTGATTGACCGGCGCGGACTCGACTTCCTTCCAGTCCCAAATGTAGCCTTCGCGCTTGAGCACTTCGGCCAGGCCGCGCTTAACCTTCGAAATCGGCATATCAACGCTCGGCCGTTCGACGCGCACCGCGTTGCGGATACGGGTCAGCATGTCGGCGATGGGATCAGTCATCATGGGGTTTTTTGTCCCTTGGGGGAGACCGTAAACAACTACCAACTGGCCTTGCGCACGCCTGGAATATGCCCCTGATCCGCCAACTTGCGGAAGCAGATCCGGCACACTCCGAATTTCCGGTACACCGCCCGCGGCCGTCCGCAGAGCAGACATCGCCGCACGATGCGCGTGGAATACTTCGGCTTTTTCAAGGCCATCGCGATTTTCGACTTGCTCGCCATTTCAAAGCTTTCAAAGCGATTGACTGGATTGGAGCGGACGACTCGGCACTTTTTTATTTCACCAATGACCACTAACGACATTCTCTTGAAGCAGTTTCAAAACCGCAAGGCAAGGGGGACAGTCCCCGGCGGTTTTGAAACTGCTTCTAGGCAGCACCTTTGCTGCCCTTCACTTCCGGAACCTTGAACGGCATTCCGAAACCACGCAGCAACTCGCGCGACTCGTCGTTGCTATGGCCCGAAATCACGATCGTAATGTTCATTCCTTGCGGGCGAGTGAATTTGTCGGGATTCAATTCCGGAAACACCAACTGCTCCGACAAGCCCAAGCTGTAATTCCCTCGGCCATCGAAACCGTTGGGGCTCAGGCCGCGAAAGTCGCGAACTCGCGGCAGCGCCAAGGCCACCAGACGGTCGAGAAATTCGTACATCCGATAGCCACGCAACGTCACCTTGCAGCCGATCGGCATTCCCTCGCGAAGCTTGAAATTGGCGATCGAATAGCGGCTCTTGGTGACCAGCGGCTTTTGACCGGCAATTTGCGCCAGCGCGGCGACCGCGTCTTCCAAGAACTTCTTCTCGGCAATCGCCTCGCCGACGCCCATGTTGATGATGATCTTCTTGAGCCGCGGCAGCGCATGTCGATTCGTGCGGCCCAACTTCTCGGCCAGCGCGGGCAACAGCTCTTTTTCGTATTTTTCCAGCAACCGCGGAACCGGCGGCTTGCCGGCCGGCGTTTCGGGAGCGTCGGATTTCTTCGATGTTTTCTTAGCCATGGCGAGCGCTGCGTTAAATCAAACTGCGTGTACGATTACCACGTTAATTTCGGACGAACGATTTCGTCTTCCCTGTAGCCTGTCACCTTCAGCCCGTCGTCTGTTTCGCTTTTTTCTTCTTGGCGGGCGACAACGCACCGACATTCTTGCCGCATTCTTTTCGCTTGCAATAGCGTTGCTTGCTGCCGTCGTCCAACGTGCGAACGCCGGTTCGAGTGCGGCGGCCGCAGGCCGGGCAGACCAACATGATGTTCGAAATGGCAATCGGCATTTCTTTCGACAAGCGACCGCCGCGCGGGTTCTGCTGGCTGCGGCGCATGTGCTTCTGCACGCGAGCGACGCCTTCGACCAACACCTTGTCGCGGCTCTTCAGCACGCGCAGCACTTTGGCCCGGGTGCCTTTGTCGGCGCCGGCGATGACTTCCACCTGATCGTTCGAGCGGATGTGCATCAGACCACCTCGTTTGCCAGGCTGACGATTTTCATGAAATTCCGATCCCGCAATTCCCGCGCGACGGCGCCGAAGATTCGCGTGCCGCGAGGATTCTTCTCGTTGTCGATCAACACGACCGCGTTGCTGTCGAACTTGATGTAGCTGCCATCGACGCGGCGCGTCGGCCGCTTGCAACGCACGATCACGGCTTTCACCACGGCCTTCTTCTTCACTTCGCTGCCGGGGATCACGGTCTTGACGCTGCAGACGATGATGTCGCCCAGCCCGGCGACGCGCCGCTTGCTGCCGCCGAGCACCTTGAAGCACATGACTTCCTTGGCGCCCGTGTTGTCGGCCACAACGAGCCGAGTTTGCATTTGAATCATGGTCGATCATCCGATTTTCGTAGGTCAGGCTTTCCAGCCTGACTTGTCTCGCCGTCACCGTCACTTGCACTAGTCAGTCGCACTCGTCAGTCGTATCCGTAACTCGCATTCGTCAGGCTGGAAAGCCTGACCTACGTTGCTGGTTCGTCATGGCCGGCGCGATGGGCGGCCTTCATTGCCGCCAGATCGACCGCCCGGCTCTTTGTAATCACGCGCACCAATTCCCATCGCTTCAACCGCGATCTGGGCCGGCTTTCCATGATCTCAACCGTGTCGCCTTCGTGCGATTCGTTCTTCTCGTCGTGAACGTGGCAGACCGTGCGGCGATGGAGTATTTTGCCGTACTTCGCATGCCGGATCAGGCGCGGAATCTCGACGCGCCGAGTCTTCGCCGCCTTATCCGATTTCACGACGCCGATTTCCAATCGTTTTGCCATAACCAATTCGCTTGTTGTTCACGTATCTTGTTTGCTTGAATTCTTAAGGCGGGCTGTCAGACCTTCGCCGGTACTGCCGTGGTGGCGGCTTTTGCTTTGCGTTGATTCAGAATCGTTTGGCAGCGGGCGATGAGCCGGCGCTGGCGGCGCAACTCGCTCGGCGCATCAAGCCGTTCGGTTTGAGCCTGCAAGCGGAGCCGAAACAATTGCTCGGCCGCCTCTTTCCAGGTCAACACGATCTGCTCGTCGCTCATTTCCCGCAAATCCGCTGCTTTCGCCATGGCTTTCACTCCGCCGCCATCATCGACTCAAAGTTCGTTTATCGTGCCCGCTCTCTGCTCTTCGCTCTCTGCTCTTCGCTGTTATCCGGCTCGACGCCGCAAGAACCGCACCCGCACCGGCATCTTGTGGGCCAGGCGAGCAAAGCACAGCCGGGCTGCTTCTTCCGTCACTCCGCTGATTTCATACAACACCGTCCCTGGCTTGATCACGGCCGCCCAAAACTCCGGCTCCCCTTTTCCCTTGCCCATTCGGGTTTCCAGGGGAATCGAGGTCACCGATTTGTGCGGAAACACGCGGACATACAGCCGCCCTTCGCTGCGAAGGTACTGCTGCGCCGCGATACGTCCCGCTTCGATCGTCGCAGCACTGAGCCAGCCCGCCTGCGAAGCCTGCAGACCGTAGTCGCCGAACACCACGCGGTTTCCCCGAGTGGCATCACCTCTTATACGTCCTCTTTGGCTTTTTCGGTGCTTGACTCTCTTGGGCATCAGCGCCATGGCCAGCGTCCTCGTACATGCCTTGATTGATCCACACTTGAACCCCGATATGACCTTGCGCGGTCTTGGCTTCCGTCAGCCCGTAGTCGATTTTGGCCCGCAGCGTCGAAAGCGGCATCGAGCCGGCGATTTGCTTCTCGCGGCGAGCCATTTCGGCGCCACCCAACCGACCGGCCAACTGAATCTTGATTCCCTTGGCTCCGGCCTCCATCGTCGTTTCGACCGCTCGCTTCATCGTCCGCCGGAAACTGGCTCGCTTCGCCAACTGCTCGGCGATGTCTTCCGCCACCAGTTGGGCGTAGACCTCCGGACGGCCGATTTCCTCGATCTTGATATTGAACCGCCGGCCCAACAGCTCCTGCAATTCGCCTTGCAAACGCTCGACTTCTTGACCCTTGCGACCGATGATCACGCCCGGCCGAGCGGTGAACAAAATCACTTTCACTTCGTCGCGGGTTCGCTCGATCTCGATCTTCGGAATGCCGGCGAACTTGTATTTCTCGTGAACGAACTTCCGGATCCGATGGTCTTCGATCAGCAGTTCCTTGAACTCCTGCTTCGAGGCATACCAACGGCTCTTCCAGCCTTCCATGATGCCGACACGGAATCCGACCGGATTGACTTTTTGACCCATAATCGTTTGCGGCGGGTTGGAGCGTGGTTGGAACCGAAAACCGAATACTCGTCCGACTAATTCTTATCAATTCGCACTTACTATATCGCATCGAGCGAAACGCGGATGTGCGCCATGCGCTTCTTGATCATGAACGCCATTCCGCGGGCATGAGGCTGGATGCGCTTCACGATCGGCCCGCCATCCACTCGGGCATCGACCACAATCAAATGGCTGATGTTGCCGGCGCGGCGATCCTCGGCATTGCCCAGGGCGCTTTTCAACACCTTCTCGAGCATCCGCGCCCCGCGATGGGGCATATATTTCAAAATCTCCAGCGCGTCGTCGGCATGTTTGCCACGAATCAAATTGGCCAAGGGACGCACCTTTTGGGCGCTGATTTGGGCAAAGCGGTGTGTGGCGGTGAATGCCATGGCAAATCTCTTTCAATCAACTCGACTTAAAAACCGTTCGCTAATCCAAAGGGGTCAGGCACATTTTTCGGCGTAAGCCTCTACTGCAATTCCTACTATCAGCGGGCCGAAAAATGAGCCAGACCCCTCTTGAGCCCGCCTCCCGATTGTCACTTCGCCGCCGGCTCGGCGGCCTTGGCTTTCGAGGCCTTGCCGCCATGTCCGCGGAAAGTGCGCGTCGGGGCAAACTCGCCCAACTTATGTCCGACCATGTCTTCCGTCACGAACACCTTTAAGTGCAGCTTGCCGTTATGAACCAGAAACGTTTGACCGACGAACTCGGGGATGATCGTGCAGTTACGCGCCCAAGTTTTGATCGGCTCGCTGCTGCCCGTCGGTCTGCTGCCTTTCGACCTTGGCAAACAGCTTCGGATCGACGTAGGGGCCTTTTTTCAGCGACCTTCCCATGCGACGCTCACTTTTCTCGTACTAACGTTGCTTGTAGCGGAATTCGTGAGAATTGCCGAGTCGGTGCGACTTTATATGATCTTCAATTGTCCGTAACGGCGCGACTTCCTCCGTCGGACAATCGCCGAATTCGACGGCTTGCGATGCTTTCGCGTGCCGCCACCCTTCGCGCTCTTGCCGGTCGGGCTCACCGGATGCCGGCCGCCCTTCGTGCGGCCTTCACCACCGCCGTGCGGATGATCGATCGGGTTCATGGCCGTGCCGCGGACATGCGGCCGATCGCCCGATCCATCGCTTCCGACCGGCCTTGCCCAGCACGACATTCATGTGGTCCGCATTGCCGATCGACCCGATCGTCGCTCGGCACGAGGCCGGGATGCGGCGAATTTCTCCGCTCGGCAGCGTGATCTGGGCCCAATCGGCCTCGCGGGCGACCAACGTCGCGCGCGAGCCAGCCGATCGGCACAATCGCCCGCCACGCCCAGGCTGCAATTCGATATTGTGAACCATCATTCCCAGCGGAATGTTTCTCAGCGGCAAGCAATTGCCGACCGACGGCGGAGCATCCGCACCGCTCGACACTTGGCGCCCGGCGGCAAGTCCGTCGGGAGCCAGGATGTAACGCTTCTCGCCGTCGACGTAATTCAACTGAGCAATCCGCGAGCTGCGGTTCGGGTCGTATTGGATCGAATCGACCTTGCGCCGGCACGCCGTCTTTGTTCCGGCGGAAATCGATCAACCGGTATCGCCGCTTATGGCCGCCGCCGCGATGCCGCGACGTGATCACGCCTTGGTTGTTCCGCCCGCCGGTCATCTTCTTGCGGCATCGTCAGACTTTTGACCGGCGTCGCGCCCTTGGTCAATTCGGCAAAGTCGCTGACGCTCGCGCCGCGTCGGCCTGGCGTGGTCGGATTGTAACGGCGAATTCCCATGGTGTTAGGCTACAGGCTTGAGGCTACAGGCTTGAGGATTTGGTTCGTTCAATTTCCGGTTTGGATCGCGACTACTATCACTACGGCACGTTTCGTTATTGGCTCCGCAACGCTTTCCCCCCTCAAGCCTACAGCCTCAAGCCTTCCTCAGAAGAAGTTGATCTTGCTCTCCGAATCGAGAGTGACGATCGCCTTCTTCCAATCGTTGGTGCGGCCGGTGTGAAAACGGCTTCGCCGCGGCTTTCCGCGGCGATTTTGGATGTTCACTCCGATCACTTTGACGTTGAACAATTCCTCGACGGCCCGATGCACGTCGTCGCTTGTTGGCCATCTTGTTGACCTCGAAGGCATACGCATTGTGCCGCGTCGAACGATGCACGCCCTTCTCGGTCACCAGCGGTCGAAGGATGATTTGGTGCGGCACCAAGTGCAGCTTGCTTTCGGCAGCCGTCTCGTGCATCGCAGGCAATGGTTGTGTCGTCATGGTCTTCAATCCTTAAACCGCGCCAGCAACATCTCGTTCCTTGTTGGCCGCCTTCGCTTGCTCTTTGATCTTGTCGAGAGCCGAGCGAGTCAGCAACAACTGCGTCGGCCGCAACACGACCCAGGCATTCAGTTCCGCGACCGGCACCACGCTGACATTCGCAATGTTGCGAGCCGATTTGTACACATTCACGTCGTGACCCGCCGTGGCCACAAGCAGCGTTCGATCCGCGTGACCGAGCGCCCGACCAACGCCGCCATGTCGCGAGTCTTCGGAGCGTCGAACTTCAATTCGTCGATCACTGTCACCTGCTGATCGCGCAACTTCGAGGCCAATGCCATCCGCGTCGCCAATTGCAGGGCCTTTCGCGGCATCCGATACGTCCAGTCGCGCGGCATTTTGTGGAAAATGTGTCCGCCGCCACGACGGATACCGCTCCGTCGCGAGCCGGCTCGGGCATTGCCGGTTCCCTTTTGGCGGTACATCTTCTTGGTTGTTCCAGCGACCATGCCGCGGCTTTTAGTTTGCGCCGTGCCGAGCCGCTGATTCGATTGGTACATCACCACGGCATCGTGCAACAACTGCTTGCTGATGCGCGGAGCGAGATCCGTCGGATCGATTTCGTACGTTCCGACTCCCTTGCCCGTGCGATCGTAAACAGTCAGGCTGGCCATGCGACTAATCCCTAAACCTTGTTCGATTGCTTGACGAACACATAGCCGCCGTTCGGACCCGGCACGGCGCCGCGGATCAACAGCAGGTTGTGCTCGGCGTCGATTCGGACCAATTTCAGATTGCGATTCGTGGTCCGTTCGTTGCCGTAGCGGCCGGCCATGCGCTTGCCTTTGAACACGCGGGCGGGGAACGTGTTCATACTCGTGCCGCCGCCGTGACGATGCACTTTTTTCACGCCGTGCGTCGCCCGCTGGCCTTTGAAATTGTGCCGCCGCATGACGCCGGAGGTGCCGCGGCCCTTGCTGGTGCCGGTGACATCGACGGCCGTGACTTTCTCGAAGATATCGACCTTGAGCATTTGGCCGACGGAAAAACCTTCGATCGGACCGCGCAGCTCGCCGACAAAACGCTTCGGTTCGCAGTCCGGTTTCGCGAGCGGCTCCACGCCGGCTTTGGCCTGGGCCTTGGCACGCTTGCTATCCAAGCGGGCGACATGACCGCGCTGAGCGCGACTGGCAAGGCGGCGGGGTTTGTCAAGAAAGCCCATTTGAACCGCTTCGTAGCCATCCCGATCCACAGTGCGCAATTGCAGCACGTGGCACGGCCCGGCCTCGACCACGGTCACCGGAATGCAAGCTCCGGCTTCGTCAAAAATCTGAGTCATCCCGACCTTCCGGCCGAGTAATCCAATGGGCATCGCTCGAATTCCCTGCTCGCGCTCGCCCGCGGGAGATTCGGGGACCAAAGGTTCTTAAGAACCGGCCCCGACTTACCCGCGAAGCTTCCGTGGCATAAATGATTCCAAAAACAACCGCCGCAACCGATCTCCCTAGTCCGCTTTCGGGCCCCAATCCCACGATCGGGGTTTGGGCCCGCCGTCGGGTTCTAGTGCCGGCTGCTGGCCTTGATCTTGATATCCACTCCCGCCGGTAGGCTTAACTTATTCAATGCTTCAATCGTCTTCGCAGTCGCCTGAACGATGTCGATCAGGCGCTTGTGCGTGCGGATCTCGAATTGCTGCCGGGCTTTCTTGTCCACGTGTGGGCTCGAAAGAACCGTGTAGCGCTCGATCCGCGTCGGCAACGGGATCGGACCATGCACTTCCGAATTCGTCCGCTTGGCGGTGTCGACGATCTCCGCCGCGCTTTGGTCGAGCACGGAGTGGTCGTAGGCCTCCATCCGGATGCGAATCATTTCGTGCGAATGTCCAGCCAACGTCGGCCTCCGCCCAATGAAAACGTCTTAGTGACAACAACCGTGTGATAACAACGCGATTTGCTCACCCAGCCCTAACTTAGGGTTGTGGGGGAAGCCAGCAATCTTAAAACCTGGGCCGAACACTGTCAACGGGCGATTTTTGGAATTCGAGAAAGCCCGTCGTCCCGCGACCTTCAAATGGGCAACGAACGCGGCAATCGGGAGGCGGCAGGCAGAAATGGGCGAGGGCGCCCTCGGGAGCATGTCAGCCACTCGCAAGTTCACGCGGCGCGGCGGCGAGCGGCGCGCCGGCCAAAGATTGCAATTCAGCGACCGGCATTGGCCGCCATGTTGTGCGGGCTCCATCGCATTGGGCCGCGAAGACGAGAGCGTTCGGAGCGAGCATTCGCGGAACGTAGAGCCATGCCTGCGAGAGCATTTCGGCCGCGTGATTGGCCGAGACCAGCACCAACTCATTTCCAGGTAGCGCGTTCGCCGATCGCACCAAGGCTTGAATCGCATCGCCGGGGATCAAGTGGATTCGTGCGCCTGTCGCTCGGAGGAGCCGGTAAGCGCTTTTGAGCGACATCGTCAAAGCGTCGGTTACATTCCCGGCTGCCGCTTCCGCCGCCGGACGAGCTTCGAAAAGATCGACGCCCACATACCGAACTTCTGCCCCCGGGTGATAGCGTTGGGCCAGCCGAACCATCCTCTGCCCACGACGCAAATCGCCGATACCGATTTCCATGATCCGCCGCACCTTCCACTTGCGGATGGCACGATACAGGACGCGGTCACAGGCAGGCTGGGAAAGATAGGCCAACCAAATAGATTCGAGAGAGTTCACGGCGGGCTGAATCCATTCGTGCGGCCGTAGCGTGACGAGCTTCTATCACTCAATGTCGGCCGACGGCCAACGCCAAGTTGATTGGAACTGCCGCGAGCGCGAATAGCGCCATGAAGGCCCCAAATTGTTCAATGCGCACCCTCATTCCCTCGCCGCTCGTCCTCGCCCCTACTTCAGCGCCTTCTGATATTCGCTCTTATAGTAATCGATCGAGCGGCGCAGGCCTTCTTCGAAGCTGACCCGCGGTTCATAACGAAGCAACTGCCGCGCTAGCGTGATATCCGCGAGGCTTTCTCGCACGTCGCCAGCGCGCGGCGGGGCGAATTGCGCATTGGCCGGCGTGTTCAACAGCCGCGAAAGGAATTCAAGCAATTGCAATAGCGTGATGCTGCGGCCAGCGGCCAGATTCATCACTCGCCCCGAAACATTTGGAGCATCGGCCGCCAGCAAGTTGCCTGCCACCACATCGCCGACGAACGTGAAATCGCGTGATTGCAATCCGTCGCCGAAAACCGTCGGCTGCTTGCCCGAGAGCAGCAGTGTGATGAACTTGGGAATGACGGCCGAGTATTCGCTATTCGGATCCTGCCGCGGCCCGAAGACGTTGAAGTATCGCAGCGTGACGGTCTCGATTTTCCGCATTGCCGCGTAGGCGTGGAGGTAAAGCTCGGCGGCGATTTTGGCGGCGCCGTAAGGCGAAATCGGCAGCGGCAAATCGGTCTCGCGCTTCGAGGTCGACGGCTGATCGCCATACGCGCTGCTCGATCCGGCGTAGACGATTCGTCGCACGCCGGCTCGGCTGGCGGCATCCAAAAGCGACAGCGTTCCCGTCACGCAGGCGGCATTCGTCTCCAGCGGTTTTTCAACGCTGCGCGGCACCGACGCCAACGCCGCTTCATGAAAAATGCAATCGACGCCGGCAACCGCACGGCCGACAGCGGCCGCGTCGTTCAAATCGGCCTCGATGAATTCAATCCGATCGCGAACGGGCACGAGATTCGACAGCTTGCCGGTGCAAAGGTTGTCGAGCACGCGCACCCGATCGCCGCGGCCGACCAATGCCTCGGCGATGTGCGACCCGATGAAGCCCGCCCCGCCGGTCACTAAAACGTTGCGCATGTTTTCCTGCTCTGGGAAGCGTTGCCAAAATCTGTTGCTGAATACAATCGAGTGACGTGCATCCGACTTTGTAGCAACCGCCCCACAACGCGGCAACGGCTACACGTAAACTTAGCACACGGCAGACGATGGGGAACTGCGAGGCGGTTTTCCGCGCAGCCTCGCGTAGCGGTTTTGGCGGCAAATGCTCACTAATTCCCGCGCGAAACTGATCTTGGTGCGGCGGCCTGTTTCTGGTTGAATCCCCGCCGCATATGGGTGCCCGAATTGCTTCGGTATTCACCGCGGCGTTCAAGAGGGGCCAACCCCGCGTCAAGGACGACGCATTTCGTGCAACGGGGCTGTTGTCGATTCGTTGGCGCTGATTCCACCGGGGCTATTCCGCCCCGTCCGCAGCGCCGCGGCCATTCGATGATCGCTTCCGCACGCCCGCGATCTTGCCTGCCGGTTTTCCGCTCATCAACCATCCGCTCGTCGCCCATCATTTCGTGATGGACTTTCCGCGACAGAGTCGCGGTCCACATTTCAAGGATTCATCCATGCGCACTCGCGAAACGCAGCGCGGCACGTGGCGTCGTCCGCAGTTCGAGAAATTCGAAGCCCGGCTCCTGTTCTCGGCGCAACTGATCGTGCAAAGCAGTATCCCGTCACCCGCGATTTCCGCGCTCGCCGCCACCACCGCGCCGAAAATCAGTTCGCCCGTCGCCGCGATTGCCAAGGCGGGATCGGCCGTCAATTCACCCGCGTTTGCATACACCGGTTTGAGCCAGGTCGAATCGCAATATGGTTTCACCGGCGCCGGGCAAACCGTCGCCGTCATCGACAGCGGCATCGACTACAACAACGTCGCTCTAGGCGGCGGCGACGGCGCCGCATATCGCGTCGTCGGCGGCTGGAATTTTGCCGCCAACAACGCCAATTTTTACGACGCCGGTCCCGTCGGCGGACATGGCACGGCCGTCGCCGGAGTCATCGGCTCCAGCGGCGCGGCCGATCCGGGCGTTGCGCCCGGCGTCGATCTGGTCGGTCTCAAAGTGTTCGATAGCACCGGCGCCTGCAATTTCACTTGGGTCGATGCAGCCCTCCAATGGGTTTACAAAAACCGCAACGCCTTCGCCGATCCGATCACCACGGTCAATCTTTCGCTCGGCACGAATTGGAACTCCGTGACCGTGCCGCAATGGGCCACGCTGGAAACCGATTTCAAGCAACTCGAAAGCGTCGGCATTTTCATTTCCGTCGCGGCCGGCAATAGCTTCGCCGCGTTCGGCACGCCTGGACTGAGCTACCCGGCGGCCAGCCCGTATGTCGTGCCGGCAATGTTGACCGGCGCCAATGGCCAACTCAGTTCCTTCACGCAGCGCAACCGACGCCATCGCCGCTCCCGGCGAAAGTATTTTGACGACCGTGCCGATTTACGATGGCCCGTACCCCACCGGGCCCGACAATAATTCCGATGCGTTTTCCGGCACCAGCTTTTCCGCCCCCTACATCGCCGGCGCGAGCGTTTTGCTTCGTCAAGCGATGGAATTCGCCGGCGACGCGAACATCAACGAAACGTCGATCTACGCCATCATGCGCGCGACGGCCGACACGGTGTACGATCCGATCACGAAAGCGAACTACCTCCGGCTGAATCTCGAAGCCGCCATCAACAGCGTCATGCAGCCCGACTTGGAAGCATCGGCGAGCGCGGCCCATTCGCTCGGCACGATCAGTCCCACTAGCAGCGTCAGCTTCTCGGGCGCGATCAGCCATCTGGCCGACTCGGATTATTTTTCATTCACCGCCGGCGCGACGGGCGTTTTGAAGCTGACTGCCGCAACCAGCGGCAATCTCGCCGCTCAATGGGGCGTCGTCGGATCAAGCGGCTCGGTCCCCGCGGCCGCCGGCAACGTCCTGATGTTGAACGTCGTCGCCGGTCAGGCTTATACCGTCGATCTGTCAACGACCGCCGGGCTCGGAAATTACACGTTCGCCAGTTCGCTCACCGCAACAAACGTCCTCGCTCTCGGCACGCTCGACTTCAAGCAATGGTCGGATCAAGTCTCGGGCAGCAAGTCCTATTCCTTCACCGCATCGCAAACCGGCACTCTGACGGCGCTCGCTCAATTCGCAGCATCGTTGGGCAATCTCCAATTGCAACTCGCCGGCAGCGACGGAAATCTGCTCGCCAGCAGCTCATCCGTCGCTGGCGGCCAACGATTCGACGCCAATGTCGTCGCCGGACAGACATATCAGTTGCAAATCATCGGTACGAACAGCAACGTCAGCATCGCGCTGGCAAATCTGGTATCGCTCGCCGGCGGCACGCTGAATATCCACGGCAGCCTCGCGGCCGTTACGGTACAGATCACCGCCGGCACCGGCGTGCAATTGTCGATCAACGGAATTTCGTATCAATTTGCCGCGGGCGCGGTGACCGCCGTGAATTTCACCGGCCGCTCCGGCAGCGACAGCGTCTCCGTCACAGCGACGAGCAGCGGCAGTGCAGCCATCTTCCGTCCCGGCTCGCTGACAATGACACTCGCGACGCCCGCCGGAAACTCGACCTACTCGATCCAAGCCGCGAATATCACCGTCGCCGCCGCCGGCGCGAACAATCAAGCGACGTTCTACGATTCATCCGGCGCAAACACATTTCTCGAAACCCCCGGCTCCGCATCGCTGCAAGGCGCCGGCTACCACAACACGGCCCGCGGATTCCAAAGCGTGACCGCGAATTCCAGCGGCACAAGCGACGTTGCCCGGCTGTATGGCGGCGCCGGCACGAACACATTCACCGCCGGCGTCGCCAGCAGTTCGCTCGTGAACGGCGAATACACGACGACCGTGAACCAATTCAAAACCGTCCAGGCATTCGCCGCGAACGGCGCGGCGAATAACGCGACGTTCAACACCTCGACCGGCAACGATACGTTCCAAGCCTCCGGCACACTCGCCGGCCTGTCGTCGCTGCAAGCCTCGATCTGGGCCACCGGCTTCAACCACATCACCGCCATCGCCGCCCCACAAGGCCGCCACATCATGAGCGAGCAGACGATCGATTATCTGCTGGCAGAGCAGGGGACGTGGATTTGATCGCACAGTTTGCATCGCGCTGGCGCTTCATTTATTCTGATGGACGATCAATACGATGGTCCATCCAAAAAAGGAAAACGCGATGAAGAAGCGATTCTTGCTCATGGCGGCGGTGGCAATGATGGTGGCGTTTCTTGTCGGGCGCGGGACGTTATTGGCCGACGAGCCCGCGAAAGAATCCGCCGCCGCCAAGAAAATCGTCGTCTTCGACGGCGACAAGATCGGCGACACGGCCAAGGGATGGACCAGCACGCCGCAGGGGAAAGCCACCGTCGCGGCACAGGACAAGGAAGTCCGCACCACCGGCAAAAAAGCCATCGAGTTTCATGCCGAGGGAAAAGAATACATGGGCTGCGGCTGGAATTGGTACGGCTGGTGGCCGAACGACAGCGGCACCGATATTTCCAGCTTCAAGAATCTCCGCTTCTGGGCAAAACTCACCGGCGAAACCAAGCCGACGGTTCTCAACGCGACTCTGGTCGCCAACGACAAAGACAAGAAATCGGGCGAGTCGTGCGACCTGCTGCAATACTGCGCCGACCTGGCCGACGGGAAGTGGCACGAAATCGTGATTCCGATCAAAGACCTCGACGCCAAGAACTCCCTGAACCGCGCCAAGGTTTGGGAACTGATGCTCGGCAGTTGGTCGCAGGATGAAGTGAAATTCAGCTTGTTCGTCGATAACATCGGTTTCGACGGAAAGGGCGAAAGCAGCAGCCAACCGGCGAGCGCCGCCGCGCCAGTGAGTTCCGGCGAGCCGGCCGATAGCTCCGATGCCTCGCCGCTGCCGAACGCCATCGACGCCAAGGATCCGAATATCCGCTACGTCGGCCGCTGGGACATGACGAACCCCGCCGCGCCACGAGCTTCATGGACGTACAGCCTCGTGACGGCCAAGTTCAAGGGAACCGCCATCAATGCTCGGCTCAAAGGGGGCGGCTATTATCAAGTCGCCATCGACGGCCAGCCGACGCGCGTGATCGCGCCGAAAGACGGTCACGAGGTTTATCAATTGGCCAAGGGTTTGCCCGCGGGGGAACACGTCGTCGAGATTGTCCGCCGCAACGAAGGGGCCTGGATCGCTCCACTCACTTTTCTCGGCTTTCAGTTAGAACGCGACGGCCAGTTTCTCCCCTTGCCGCCCCGCAGCGAACGCCGAATCTTGATCGTCGGAGATTCGATTTCGTGCGGCTACGGCAACGAAGCGACGCGAGATGAACACAATCCGCCCGACAAGGAAGACGGCTACATGACCTACGGCGCGATCGCTGCCCGCAAGCTGAGCGCCGAAGTGCAGATCATCGCCTGGTCGGGCCGAAAGCTTTATCCGAACAACACGATGGTCGAAGTCTACGATCGAACTTTGGCGAACGATCCCGAGCCCAAGGCCGATTTGAAAAGCTGGGTGCCGGGCGTGGTTCTCATCGACTTGGGCACGAACGATTTCGGCAACAAGAATCAGCAGCCGGACGAAAAGGGATGGATCGCCGCCTACAAAAGTTTCATCAAGACGATTCGTCAAACGGCGCCGAAGGCTTTCATTTTCGTCGCTTCAGGCCCGATGGGCACGTCCGCGAACTGGGACAAATGGGCCAAGACCGTCGTCGCCGATCTCAACGAATCCGGCGACAAGAACGTCGCCTATCTGCCATTCGCCACGCAAGACATCAACGGCGATGGCATCGGCGGAGATTGGCATCCGAACCTCAAGACGCACGCCAAAATGGCCGACCGACTGGTTCAGGAAATCGAAAAGGCGGTTGGCTGGAAATGAGGACGACGCTGCGATTTTCGGAGTCCGCCTATTTTTTCGCATCCGCCGGAATCGCAAACGGCCGCCCGCTACGAATAATCCGCCGCTTGCTTAAATCAAATCGATCGCCGTGGCCGAGAAAAAAGATCTTCCCCTTCTGGGCCGCGTCGTTCGGCGAAGTGTGGCCGTCGGACGTCCATTGTCCATGATCGGTGATCGCCACGTAACTGGCGCCGATCACTTCGAACTGATCGCCGTGAACGACGATCGCGGTGCTTTCGTCGATGCCGATGCCCAATAGCTTCGGATGCGATTCGATGAGCGGAATCAGATCGAACTCGCGATTGCGGCGCAAGATGTGTTGATCGATGGCCGAGTCTTTCAAAAAGCCGAAGCCGACGGTGTGATCCCCTTCGATCAGTTCGTTGCCTTTCGTATCGCCGCGGACGAGGAACGAACCTTGGATCGTCGCGCCAGCCGAGCTGCCGCCGATCACGCCGCCGCGCTCGAGCACGCCGAATAGTTCCTTCTGCGTGCGCGTGTTCAAATAAGCGTCGGCAAATCGCCATTGCCGCCCGCCGCCGAGCCAAACTCCGGTGGCCGTCGTGAGCGGCTCGGCGAATTTTTCGCTGTCGGCTTCCTTGCGATCGCGCGTGTGCAGGCTGGTCGCATGATGGACGCCAAGCGATTCGAGTTTATCGACGGTTTTGTCGTCGGCGATATCGTCATCTTCCTCGGCGGTCGGAATGACGACGATCTTGGCGTCGTCGCCGCCGGCCAGATCGATGAACCGCTTCCAAATCTCCGGCGTCATCCCCCCGCCGCCGATGATGACCAACGACCCCTTGGCCGGGCCTTTAGTTTCGGTCTTGGCCGATTCGGCATGAGCCGCGATTGGATAAAGTGCGATGGCAACAACGCCCGCGAGCAAGCAGAACGGCTTCATCATATCTCGGGCTCTCCTGGTTTCGATTGCATCGGCTTTGTCGCGAGACTTAAACATACGGGTTCCTCTTCTCTGCACCGGCTTAATCCGCTTCCGCGGACATTGGCGTTCGACTTGTTCGATAGGATGCTGTTGCTCGCACAGCCTGCCTTATCACGGCCAGAGAAGAGGAACACGTACTTGAATTCTTGCTTGCGGCTTGCGATGCTGGCTAACCCAATGTGCAAGCGACGTGGACCGCTCTTGGCAACATCCCCCGGCGTCAATATCCTGACTTCTCGCCCCGCAGCCCAAAGCCTCAGACCATAGCATACCCAGATTGCCGATCGGGTGCGCCGCCCCAACATTCGTCATTCGTGCTTCGTCATTCTTTAGACATTCGTCCTTCGACATTCGTCATTTGTTACTCGTCATTCCGCCGGTGCCACTTGTCCGCGACACAGCCTGGCTTGAACTTGGAGCAGGCCCAAAAGCTCTTGGACCACGTCGCCGATCGCTTGCAGGGCGCCGATCCGGTTAGCGCCGAGCGACTGCTCGACGAATTCGTCGATCGCTTGCGGCGAATGGACGATCTTGGCGCCGTCAAGCAATCGATCGCCCGCGCGAATCATGCCGCGCTTCGTAAGCTCGGCGGCATCGACGACGCCAAGGCTTTGGTCCGGCTGATCGAGACGTTTGCTCAAGGCTGACCCGACGGTTTCTTCGCCGCTACTTTGCTCAATGCATTCTTCAGCGGACAATCCTCCAAGCCCGGATTGCTGTGCCGATACCGCGCGAGCAATTCCTCCGACCGCTTGGCCAACCTTCGCCGCACGTTTCTTCGATTGCCTTGGATTCTCGGGATCGCCATGCTGTCGTAGCCGGTCGTTTGATGCCGCATCCAGGCGATGACCGCCGCTTGGGCCCGGCGTTCGATCGGGATGCGTTTGGTTCGCGCCACGGTCCCGCTGCCGACCGGCGTCGCATGATCGGCAACAGCCCGCGCGAGCCGCGTGGCCAGATCGCGATGCGTCTGATGAAACGCCAAGAACGACACGATCGCGCCGAAGAAATCCTCGACGTATTCCGCCTGCACTTTCTCGCGCCGCCGAACACCCGCTTCTCGGCGCTTCGCGTAGGCTTCGGTGGCTCGCTCGGCTTCGAGCTCCGCGCGAATCCGTCCGATCGTTTCCCGCGGCGCCCAAACGCCGTGAGAAAAAACTCGCCGCCCGCGTTTTTCGGCGACCACCCAATGCTCGCCGGCGGCCTTCACGCGCCGCGTCAACGTGGCATCGCCGGGCTCCAGCAGAAACCAATTCTCGGGCACGGCCAGAACTTTGCCTTCGGCGGTTCGGACCGTTCGTTCCGTCGGCCCGGGAGAAAATGTCGTCGGCGTTGAGTTCATTAAACTTTGTTCTATTGCGCACACTAACCCGAAGCGTTAGCGAGGAAGGGCGGGCCGCGACATCCCTCGCTAGCGCGTCGGGCTAATGTTTGTGTTCTCCGAAATGCACCGCCAGCCAAACCGTCGGTTCATCGGGCGTCGTCCAAGCAACCCGATGCCGCCGATGTGCCGCGATCGTGATGAAATCGCCGGCCTTCATTTCGACCAAAGCCTCTTCCCCCTCGAAGTGAATCCTCGCCGTTCCGCGCAACACGACGACCCATTCTTGTTGATCCTGGTCGTACCAAAACCCCGGCGGCGACGCGTGCCCGTGCGAAACGATTCGCTCGATGCGCACTTGCGCATTTTCGAGCAAGGTGGTGAAAAGTTCGTCGGGCAAGTGATCAGGAATGTCGTCGAAGAGATTGGCGAGGGTAGTCAAAGATTCCTTCTCGATTGGCCGATTGCGTCGGTTCAGGGAGTCTTCAACCCGCGCGTCGAGCACTTGGCGCTCTTCATCACTCATTCCAAGAAAATCAGCGGTGTCGCCGAACTTCCAACCCGCCGCCTGCAATACTTCGCGCTTTGCCGCATCCATCAGCGCCTCACCACTTCAAACCGAATGACGCCCCGCCCGCCCCTCGCCCCAATCCGCCTTTGAGCGGTGTCGAGCGCTTCGAAGGTGCCGGCGGCGGCGGAGCCTCTTCCTCCGGTTCCGGTTCTTTCTTCTTCGGTTCCGGTCGGGCTTGCAGCGCCTTGAGAGATAGGCTGATTCGCTGCGCGTCGGTGTCGACGGAGAGGACCTTCACTTCAACTTCCTGCCCTTCGGCGACGATGTCGCTCGCGCGGAACACTCGCGTGTGGGCAAGCTCGCTGATGTGGATCAAGCCTTCGACGCCGGCTTCGAGGCGCACGAAGGCGCCGAATTCGGTCAGCTTCGAAACGGTCCCTTTTACACGCGACGTGGCCGAGTATTTCGCCGCCGCCGTCTTCCACGGATTTTCCAGAAGATCGCGGTGCGAGAGGCTGATCTTGTGGTTGTCGGGATTGATTCGGTCGATTTTGACCCGGATTTTCTGGCCTTCCTTGAGCGCCTCGCTCGGATGCTTGAGGCGGTCCCAACTGATCTGGCTGACGTGCAGCAGGCCATCGACGCCGCCGATATCGACGAACGCCCCGAAATCGCGCAGGCTGCGGACGGTGCCTTCGAGAATCTGCCCCGGCACAGCTCGGCCAGCATTTTTTCTTTAGCCGCGGCCTGTTCGCGCTCGACCATCGCGCGGCGGCTGAGCACCAGCTTGCGGCGATCGGCATCGACTTCTTGCACGAGGCAAACGAGTGTCTGCCCGACGAATTCCTCCGGCTGCTCGACGCGGTAGGGAGAAATCTGGCTCATTGGAATGAAGCCGCGCAGTTTACTGACGTCGCATTCCAGCCCGCCTTTGTTGTGGCCGGTGATGCGCGCCTCGACGGCCATTCCTTCCGCCACTTGCGACCAATCCTCGACCGAGACTGCTCCGCCGGGCACAGTCAACTCAAACAGCCCTTCCTCGGCATTGAACCGCGCGACAATCGCTTCGACGACGGTGCCCAGCGCCGGCGGCTCGACGAATTGCCGCAGCGGCAGCACGCCCTGATTCGGCCCGCCCAGATCGACGAACACGCTGTCGCGATGCACATGGATCACTTTGCCGCGCACACGCGAATCGGGCTCGAGCTGCTCGGCAGTCGTCGATGTCTTTGGTTCGCTTTCGATGAGTTGATCGATCGACATGCCGGCCAAAGAAGCTTCGAGTTCCTCGGCCAGATCGGCCGGCAACTCGGCGCGCAAATTCGGCATCGCGACTTTCTCGCCGGTTCGCTCGATCCGTTCGATCTTGCGAACCGCCTTGCCGGGCGTTAGTTGCATCGGCTTCGGCACGAGATCGGCCGGCTGCGGAGTTGACGGCGACGATTCGGCGGATTCCGATTCCACGGTCGATGTTTCCGCAGACGCTGCTTCGGCAGTCGGTGATTGCGCGGTGGAAACATCCGCAGGCTCGGTGACCACCGGTGCATTTGTCGGCGGTGGCGGTGCAACCGGCTTTGCGATCGCTCCAGGCTCCGGCGTGCGAAACACGGTCGCCACGCGCGGCGGAATCCGCGGTGTTGCAACCCCTTCGCGCTGCGTGCCGATTTTGATCCGCGGGCGGTTCGGTTGCGCGGGGCGCGGCGATGGCTCGGCCGGGGCGGGCGAAGCCGCCGGTGCCGCGGGCGCTGGTGCGGAAGAAGTTTGTGTTTCCGCTTGGTTCGCCGGCGCGGGGGAAGAAGTTTCGGCCGGTGCAGGTGAGGTTTCCTGCTGATCGCTGGTCATAAACGGTGGCTCTTCAGGCAATGTTGCTTGTCGGAACAAATCGGGGCGGGTAGTTTACCGGGGAACGGCGCCCGGCGAAAGCGCTAACGCGATCGGCCACGGGTTGACAGAAGTCGATAATTCGAGCCGTCGCGGTTGTTTCCACACCCCTAAACTCTAAAACGACGCCCGACCAAATGCAACGCTGTCATTGGGCTCAAAGCGAATTGATGGTCGCGTACCACGATCAAGAGTGGGGCGTGCCGCTGCACGACGATCGGGCTCTGTTCGAATTCCTGATCCTGGAAGGGGCCCAGGCGGGATTGAGTTGGGAAACGATTCTCAAGAAACGAGCCGCCTATCGGGCTGCCTTCGACAAGTTCGACGCCCGCAAAATCGCCCGCTACGACGCAAAAGATCAGGCCCGATTGCTAGCCGACGCCGGCATCGTGCGCAACCGGCTAAAGATCGCCGCGGCCATCCGCAACGCCCAATCGATGCTCGACGTGCAAAGCGAATTCGGCACGTTCGATCGCTATCTTTGGCAATTTGTTGAACGGGCAGCCGAAGCGAAACCGTTGGCGATCGCGCGGCGACGTGCCCGCTCGCACGCCGGAATCCGACGCATTGAGCAAAGACCTACAGCGCCGCGGATTCAAATTCGTCGGCTCGACGATTTGCTACGCTTTCATGCAGGCCGTCGGCATCGTGAACGACCACCTGGTCGATTGCTTTCGGTATAAGGAGATCGAGTCGAAATCAGATGATTGAATCGAGTGCGCGGCCGAAGTCGGCGAGCGGGAATTGGATTTCGGCGGTTAGATGGTCGAACTTGCGATCGGCGATGATTCGTTGGGCGCTTTTCAAGGTGCGTCGCGGGATTGCTGCGCCGTCGAGTGCGACGACGACATTAAACTCGGAGTGGCCGCTGAAGCGTCCGTCGCCCGGAAGAAACAAGATTTCCACTTCCGCTCGTTCGTTTCCACCGCAGGCCGCGGGCAAACCCGCTTGCTTCCACATCGCCGCTACTTCTTCCGGCTTCGCCGGCTGGCCGGCGATGCGAATCCTCAAATCGGCCGTCGATCGGCGAGTCAGTCCATTGCGGCAGCGAGTCAGCCACGCCGGGCGGAGAAAGTAGCCGACATTGGCGCCATCGCGCCAGCGCACGGTCGTCGTTGAATCGCGCGGGTGCCATAGATGGACGATCCGCGTACGGGCCAAAATCGATTCGAGGCGAACGCCGGCCCGGATCAGCCGCCGCCCAAGATCGTCGTCTTCGCAGCCCCAGCTTCGAAAGTTTTCGTCGAAGCCGTTGACCCGTTCGAAATCGCTCCGCCAGATAGCGACGTTGTTCGAGATTAGTTTTGGCTTTCGCGAATGACGAAGGAACGTATACAGCCGATTCTTGCGATGTTGACGGTCCAGCCGGCGGCACTCCGCGTCGAGCTTCCATTGCAAGAATTCGCCGCGCTCGGCCCCTGCTTCGCTGAGCGTCGTCGATAGGGCTTCATCCGCACGTTGGCAATCGCCCAACATGGCGCGGCCCGGCTTACGCTGCGCCAGATGAATCGCGACATGGTCGGGCGGCAGCACGCAGTCGCCGTCGATGAAGAGCAAATAGGGGGCGGTCGTCGCGCGGGCACCGTCGTTGCGGCTCTTCGCCGGATGGTAGACCGTATGCTCGTGCGTGGTGAACGACACGGGAAATCGCACGCGGCGGCGAAACTGCTCGACGATCTCGGCCGTTTCGTCGGTCGAACCGTCGTCGGTCACCACCAACTCCATCCGCTCCTCGACGCCACGCTGACCGGCAATCGACGCCAGCGCCCGCCGCAAATGCCACGGCTTCTGATACGTCGTGACCGACAGAGCAATTTCCGGCGCGAACATGCGATTTGCGGAAATCATTTCAATAGGCGCCGTTCACGCGGCCAACCGTTCGGCTTCGACTTCCGGATCGAGCTGCGGCAGCGCGTTGTCGAGTTCCCACAGTCGGGCCTGTTTGAGAAAACTCGTGAACGCCGAAATCATGCAGATTTGCAAGCCGGCCAGGCCGTCGAGAAAACCGAGCCGCACAATATATAACTGCAAGAACCGAAACGGCACGCGGAACAACATGCTCGCGAAGCTGGCCTTGCGGCCGCGATCGTGCAAATCTTCGCGCCGAGCCGAGTGTAGTGAGCCATCTTCGCCAGATAGCGATCGTAGTTCCATACCGGATAGTGGAGCATGTCGCAACGCAGCTTGCCGGCGCGGCCTGGGGCGACATCCATCGATTCATGCACGCGGCGGTTCGTGTAGCGACAGACATCGCGGCGGAAAAGGCGAAACACGGCGTCGCTATTCCAGCCGCAATGGCGGATCCGCTGGCCGAGAAAATAGTTCTCGCGTCCGATCCAATAGCCGTCCAAGTTTTCGGGCGGATTTGCCAGCACGGCGCGAATTTCGGCGGCCAAATCGGGCGTGATCCGTTCGTCGGCGTCGAGAATCAGCACCCACGGATGCGTCGCTTGCGGGATGGCCCAATTCTTGAAGTCGGAAAAATCGATCAGCTCGCGCTCGATGACGCGGCAGCCACCGATGCGCGAGACGATTTCCAGCGTGCGGTCCGTCGACCCAGAATCGGCCACGAGAATCTCATCGGCAATCGCCCGCGCCGACTCGATGCACAAACGGATATTCAGCCGCTCGTTCTTCGCGGGAATCAGAACCGTTAGTTTGCTGGGCGGGCTGGTCATAGTGCGGGAAAAGATACCAATCCGCACGGTTGGCGACCAATAGCAAAACAGGGGACAGGGGGCAGGGGTCAGGGGTCAGGCGACGAAGAAGTTGGCGAGGTAGTTGTGTCAGCTTTGTCGGACGGGATGCGGTGGAGCAGGTCGGTTAGGCGGGATTCTAGTTCGCTTTGGCCAGCGGAGATTGCCAGGCCGATTACTACGGCCCACAGAGGGCATTGGCCGAGCGTGTCGATGCCGAGTTTGACGAGGTCTTTGTGCGTGCATGCGGCGGCTTGAACCGAAAGACCGGCGACCCATTTTGTCAGCGATTCGACGTCGGATCGCTGGTAGGCAAAGTGATCGGGGAATTCTCGCATTTCGACGACCTGGCAGCCGATTCGGGCGAGTGTGTGTCGGAATCCGGCGGGATTGCCGACGCCGCAGAATGCCGCTGTCGGCACGCCGGCAAGCGACGATGGCGATTCCTCGCGGCCCGAGGCCGAAAGCAATCGCTCCGGTCGATGCGACGCTTCGATCCAGACTGCCGACGGAGCATATCCTGCGACGGTCGATCGAATCCTCTGCCGTTCGGCAGATTCGACTAAATCGGCTCGGGAGAGAACAACGACGTCGGCCCGGCGAAGTCCGGCGAGTGGCTCGCGCAGCGTGCCGCGCGGAAAGACATGGCCAAAGCCGAACGGCTCGAGCGCATCGACCAGCACGATATCCAAATCGCGATGGATGCGCCGATGCTGAAACGCATCGTCGAGCAAAATCAACTGGCAGTCGAATTCCTCGATCGCCATCTTCGCGGCTGCGACGCGATCGGGATTCTGCACGTGCGGCACGTCGGGCAGCTTTTGCTCTAGTTCAAGCGCTTCGTCGTTCCGCGCCCGGCTTCGGCGCCGTAGCCGCGGCTGATGATCGTCACCCGCACGCCGCGCTGCCGGAACCAACGGGCCAGCCATTCGACCAGCGGCGTTTTGCCCGTGCCGCCGAGCGTCAGATTGCCGACGCTGATGACTGGCACCGCGACTCGCTCGACCGGCTTCCGCCCGCGATCGTATTGGCGGTTGCGCAATTGCACGGCCAGCGTATACGGCACTTCTGCGGCGCGAAGCAACCCGCGCAGCAAAGTGGCCTGCACGCCGCGCCGCTGGCCGCTGATCAGCGCCTTGAATTCCGCGCGATAATCGGCCGGGCTAAACGCCATTTCGGCAACGCCCTCGAGCCGCGTGTTGAGCGTGATAGGATTGGCGCTCGCCGCCGCCGGAACGCCACGGAGTGCGTTCCCTACAGTTCGCGGTGCGACTTTCTGCAGGAACGCCCTCCGCGGCGTTCCGGAATGCGCCATACGAGCCGTCATTTGCCCGATTGCAAGTTGCGACAGATCGCCTCGGCCATTTCTCGCGTGCCGACGGCGGTCGGGTCGTCGCGGTTCGGCTTCAGATCGTAGGTCACGTACTTGCCTTCGGCGATCACGGCGGCCACGGCCTGTTCCAGTCGATCGCCGGCGTCGACTTCGCCCAGATGCCGCAGCATCAGCATGCCCGAGAGGATCAGCGCCGTCGGGTTGACCTTGTTCAGCCCCTTGTATTTCGGCGCACTGCCGTGCGTGGCCTCGAACACGGCGCCGTCGGGCCCGATGTTCGCGCCCGGCGCGACGCCCAGCCCGCCGACCAGGCCCGCCGCCAGATCGCTCAGCACGTCGCCGTACAGATTCGGCAGCACGAGCACGTCGTACAGCTCCGGCTTCTGCACCAACTGCATGCACATGTTGTCGACGATCCGATCCTCGAACTCGATGTCGGGATATTCCTTGGCGACGTCGCCGCGAGACTTCGCAGAAACAGCCCGTCGGTGAACTTCAGGATGTTGGCCTTGTGAACGCAGGTCACCTTCTTGCGGCCGTTCTTGCGGGCGTAGTCGAAGGCACAGCGCACGATCCGCTCGCTGGCCGAGACGCTGATCGACTTGATCGTGATGCCCGTCTCGTCGCGGCCGGTCTTGACTTTGCCCGACTTGGAATGGCCGTTGATGTAGTCGATCAGCTCGGCGGTTTCGGGCTTGCCGCGCTCGAACTCGATGCCGGCGTACAGGCTTTCGGTGTTCTCGCGGACGATGACCAGATCGACCGGCACGCGGTCGAAGAACGTCCGCACGCCCGGTAATGCTTGCAGGGGCGGATGCAGGCGAACAGGCCCGAGCGCCTGCCGCAGATGGACGTTGATGCTGCGGAAGCCGGTGCCGACCGGCGTGGTGATCGGGGCCTTCAGGCGCAGCTGCGTGCGGCGGACGCTTTCCATCACGGCGTCGGGCAGCGGCGTGCCGGTGCGGGCCATGACGTCGACGCCGGCCTCTTGCACGTCCCAATTGATCTTCACGCCGGTGGCATCGACGCACTTGCGGGCCGCCTCGGCCAGTTCGGGACCGGTGCCGTCGCCGGTGATCAACGTCACTTCGTAAGCCATGCGCTAGCACCTTTCGGACCGCCTCGATCAATTTTCGACAGGCACAGATTCTATTCGCGGCGAGGCGACGGCGGAAGGGGAGGAAGGGGTGAGGGACGAGGGATGCGGGCAGACGAGCGGTCTCCGTTCGTCTCGTTCTTCGTTCCCTCGCTCCTCGCCCCTCGCCCCTAGCCCCTAGCCCCTCGCCCCCTGCTGTTCCAGCAGACCCGCGATCCAGAGTTCGGCGTCCGAGGCGACGGAAGTTAGACGTTCGCAAAGCAGCGAGCGCGAAAACGCGGATAGGCCGGGCGTTCTCGCTTCATCGCAGAGTTCGAGATCGAAGCACGATACGCGCGTAGCGGCGATTTGAGCGTTCAAATCGGTGTTGAACGTCGCCAGCCGGCGGCAAGAGGAAAAGGCTTCGAGCCGCGAGGCGGACCAGAGATGTCGCGATCGTTCGATGGTTCGATACTGTCGATCGTCGGCAACGTCGTCGGCGAATTCGGCGAGCCGCTCCCGATCGTGGGCCAGATCGGTCACTTCGCCGAGCGTCGCGAACGGGGCCAGCAGCAAATCGGTCCATCGTTCCGAAGAACGACGCAACTTATCCAATTCGGCCGCTTCGTTGGTGGGCAGTCCATTGCCGCGAGCCAACAGATTCAACACGCCGTGCCGCGCTTCGAGATGCGCGATCAACACGCTGCGGGCAAGCGGCTCCGCCTCGCGGCTTCCGCGCCGGCGATCGAAGGCTGCCCAAAAGCCGGTGAACACTCGGGTGAGAATCTCGCTCGCCAAGACTTCGCGGCAGAGCGGCAGCGCGGCCCGCCACGGCGGTGTTGGAGCCGGTGCTTTTACGATCAAGCGATCGCGAAAACTTTTCAGCCGCCGCGACCAGCGCTGGCAGCCGGCATTTCGACGCCGCCCAATACGGCGCCAATCCGACCATCGAAACGCCCCGCGGCGCGTTCAGCAACGCCGGCCCTTCGGCGGAAATGGCGGCGGCGAGCTCGACAAGTTCGTTGGCGTGCATGGGGGAAGGGTGAGGGTGTGGGGTGCGGGGATAGGGAACGAAGAACGATGACAACGGGCGTTAGTGCGGTGCGTAATTCCTCACCCTACTCCCTCACCGTTCCTCCTCTCCCTACGCGCCGCCGGCGCGAGAGCCCGAGGGGACGGGGGCTCTCGCTACCGGCGGCGTCGATGAGAAGGAGGGGAGTAACGCATTCGCGATGCCGAGGCGGGCACCCGAAGCTGGCGGGAGCTCGAGCCGGCGATTGCAACCGATTGGCCCATCGGCGGATAAGGGCGGTTTGGTCGCGTTGAAATCTTGAAATCGAGGCGGCGCCTCAGGTGGCTTTTTGGAAACATCTCGCCCCCGAGTGTCGCCGCCGTGCGACGAATCTCTCGCTTATCCGGGCTGTGGGTATAGAATAATGGTCCAATGAACTCGCCGCCGCCGATCCCAACTGAGCTCGATTCCATGTCGATCTTGCCGATGCACCGTCTCCGGTTTCGATCGCGCCAGCGAGCGCGGAAAGAGCGCCGTAGCCCGTTGAACTCCGGGCGCCGGCAATTCCTCCGTCGCTCGGTCGCATCGGTGGTTTGGCTTGCTTCCGGCCGTTTGCTGCGGGCCGACGATCATGCTCCATCATCCTCCGAGCAATCGAAACCGCAGCCGCCGATCACGGGCCAAGAAGTGCCGGAACTTGAAAGTTTCGATCGCTTCATGCGCGATTTCGTCGCCGACGAGCAGTCGCCCGGCGCGGCCTTGGCCATCTCGCGCGACGGGCGATTGGTGTATGCCCGAGGGATCGGTTTTGCCGACCGCGAAGCCAAGGAACCTGTCGAGCCGATGTCGCTGTTTCGGCTCGCGAGCGTGACAAAGCCGTTCACGGCGACGGCGGTCATGCAACTTGTCGAGCGCAAGCAACTCCAGTTGGAAGATCGGATTTGGAATGTCCTGCGACTCTCCGAGCCCAAATGGCGAGGATCGCAATTCGATCCGCGCTGGAAAGAGATCACGATCCACGAGCTATTGCAACACCGCGGCGGCTGGGATCGGGCAAAGTCGTTCGATCCGATCGGGCGAATGCGCGACATCTCGCAGAAGCTCAATATCAGACTGCCGGTGACGCCGGAGCATATTCTGCAATACATGCTCGGCTTTCCGCTCGACTTTCCGCCGGGCGAGCGCTACGCCTACTCGAATTTCGGATTCATACTTCTCGGCCTGGCGATTCAACGGATCACCGGCCGCGGCTATGAAGAGTTTGTGCGGCGCGAAGTGCTGGCTCCGTTGGGGATTCACCAGATGCAACTTGGCCACGCGCTGCTCGAAGAGCGGATCAAGGGCGAAGTCAAGTATTACGATGCGCGCGGCCGCACCGGGCCGGCGGTTGTCGGGCCGCAGATCGGTCGCATCGTTCCGCTTCCATATGGCGCGGAAAACTTTCCAGCCTACGCCGCTCATGGCGGCTGGATTGCATCGGCGCCGGAATTGGTTCGATTCGCGGCGGCGCTGGCCGATCCGGCGCGATGCCCGCTGCTATCCGCGAGCAGCGTCGAGACGATGTTTGCTCGTCCGCCGGGACTGGCCGGCCACGACGCCGATGGCAAGCCGACCGCTTCTTACTACGGATGCGGCTGGTCGGTTCGCCCCGTCGGCGACAAGGGCAAATTCAATTACTGGCATAACGGCTTCATTTCCGGCACATCAACGCTGCTGGTCCACCGATCCGACGGACTGGCCTGGGCAGTGCTGTTCAACACCAACGCCAATCCGGCCGGCAAGCAGCCCGCGGGCTTGATCGATCCCTTGATGCATCGGGTTGCGAACAAAGTACAGCATTGGCCCGATAAAGAGATTTCCGTCGCCGAATAGAGTTTGCCATGTGTGGACGGTACACTCTTCGAGCCTCGCCGCGGCAAATGGCGCTGACGTTTCGCTTGGACTCGATTGACGATTTCAAACCGCGATACAACATCGCCCCGACGCAGCAGGTGCCGGTCGTGCGATCGGCGGCGGATGGAAAGCGCGAGCTGGTCGAGCAGCGCTGGGGATTGATCCCCTCTTGGGCGAGCGATCCGTCGATCGGCAGCCGGCTGATCAACGCGCGCAGTGAAACGGCCGCCGTGAAGCCGGCCTTTCGCGCGGCGATGCGGCAGCGCCGCTGCTTGATTCCGGCCGATGGTTTTTACGAGTGGCAGAAGATGGGCCGCATCAAGCAGCCGATTTTCGTCCACCGCAGCGACGACGCGCCGTTCGCTTTCGCCGGCTTGTGGGAACATTGGCGCGACGCACAGCAGCAGCCGATCGAAACCTGCACGATTCTAACCACGGCCGCCAGTGAGCAACTGCGTCCCCTGCACGAGCGCATGCCGATCATTCTCCGCCCGGAGAATTACGAAAAGTGGCTCGACCCGGCCATTAGCGATCCCGTCGCGCTCGAACCGCTCTGGCTCGATCCGCCGACAAACCTTGTGTTGCAAGCGGTCAGCTCGCACGTCAACAGCGTCGCACACGACGACCCGAGCTGCGTCGCGCCACAACCGGCTCAACGGAGTCTCTGGGACTGAGGCGACGCGGAACAATTCGTTCTCGCAGTCGATCCCGTCTAATTGAGGCGATCTTTGCGCTCGCGCATGGGGCGCTCATCGAGTTCACTCGGCAAATTAATTGCGCTCTAGCAATCGCCTAATACGGCCCCGATATAAAGCGCCGAACGACCGCAAGACCGTTTTCTGATTCACGGCTTTATTCTCTCGGGAGGTTAAGCTAATGAACCGAATCAAAGCGTGGGCCATGTCCGCCATATTGGCTCTTACGATTGCGGGAAACATTTCAAAGAGCGCCAAGGCCAGTACGATCGCGGCGATCGAGGCGCAACCCTCGGGAACAGTCGTCACGCTCGACAGCAATCCGGTCATCACCGGCATTTTCTCCCAACCGGGGACGGTCAACGGCAAGTCCTATTCGAGTTGGGCCATTTTCGCGAGTGACAGCACCGGCTCGATCGACCTTTTCGGGAATTTGCCGAGTGGCACTACCTACACTCCGACCGTCGGCGATGCCATTTCGGCTTCCGGCAAGTTTTCCCCCTTCGATCAAATCCCCGAATTAGCCTCGTTGACGGCCATCAATCAAGTCTCCAGTGGCAATGCAGTTCCCTCGCCCTTGAATCTAACGATTCCGCAGGCCAATCAAGGAACGCTGCCATTGAGCATCGCCGGCTATCCTGTCACGATCGACGATGTGATGATTTCCGGGATCACTGCCCCGACATTTGGGATCGCCAATCTGACCGGCACGATAACCGACGCCAGCGATAACAGCATGACGCTGTTCTATTGGCCGACTTCATATTCGTTCGCCAATGCCAATTTGTTCGGCATGGCGGTTCCGACTGGTCCGGTGAACGTGTCGGGATTGGTGGACAGCTTCAATGGCACGGCGGAATTCGTTCCCATGACGATCACCTCCGCCGTTCCGGTTCCCGAACCATCTTGTTTCGTCCTACTCGGCATGGGCGTCGGCGCCTTGGTGATATTCGGCCGGATGCGTGGCGCTTAGCCAACTGACTTCTTGCTAAATCACATCGAAGCTGCACCGACGCCGAATCGAAATGGCGCGGTGATTTCATCCGCTTGAGCAGCGAGATGACAATCTTCAGCCAATTCTCTTCAAGTTCTCACAAAAACAAAACGTGGCGCGAGTAGTTTGGGCAAGATTCTGGCGATACCGGCTGCTGAAACTCGCTCGGCGGTTGCGTGCAACCGCGCGGTAGACGGCTGCCGGCGTGCCGCTTATCGACGCACGACGGATGGCAGTATGCCCATCGCCGCGAGGCGTACTCTTCTCTTATAGAACGGAATGTCCGCAGATGTCGAAGCTACTTGTCGTCGACGATTCCGACATTGATCGCCATTTGGTGATGGGATTGCTGCGTGGAGAAACGACTTGGGAGATCGAAACCGCAGCCGATGGCGTCGAAGCTCTGGCGCGATTGAACAAATCGCCGGTGAATCTGGTTCTCACCGACATGCAAATGCCGAATATGGATGGCCTGGAGTTAGTGAAGCAGATCCGCATTCAGCATCCTGAAGTTCCCGTCATTTTGATGACGGCCCATGGCAGCGAGTCGTTGGCGATCGAGGCGCTGGAGCAGGGAGCCGCCAGCTACGTGCCTAAGTCGCGGCTTTCGGACGTGCTGGAAGAGACGATTTGGCATGTCTTGTCGCTGGCCAGTTCGGACCAGAATTACGAACGATTGGTGGCGTGTCAAACGCGAGCCGAATTCACTTTCATCCTGCAAAACGACGACGTGTTGATCGATCCTCTCGTGGACCTGATCGGCCAGTTCGCTCACACGCTCAAATTGTGCGACTCCAATGGCCGATTGCGCATTGGGGTTGCTTTGCAACAAGCAATCGTCAACGCACAGTACCACGGCAATCTGGAGCTGACGAGCGAGCAGCTCGAGGGTGTACGCGAAAGTCTCGTGGCCACTCCGCAGAACGACATTCTCCAACAGCGGCGTCAGCAGCCCCCGTATCGCGACCGCAAAGTCGTCGTCGACGCGCGGATCACGCGCGAGAAGGTGGAGGTGAAAATCGCCGACGAGGGTCCCGGCTTCGACATTTCGCGCGCGCAAGCATCGGACAACGGAACCCCCGAATACTTCGACGGCGGCCGCGGACTGCGGTTGATGCGACTCTTGATGGACGAAGTTCGCTACAACGAATCGGGCAACGAAGTGCTGCTGATCAAGCACCGCGAGCCGGCTCTGGCCGGCTAGATCAGGCAGAAAACCGGATGCATAGCTTCGACCACGTTCCGGATAATCCTCCGGTGTCGGCGCTGCCGACGCACGATGTCGTCGTGTCCATCGAGACGCCCACCTGCGAAATCGCTCGACAATTCGATCTGCGTTGTGAATTGCCGGGCGTCATCGTGACGGAGGCCGGGTGGATGGTCGGAATCGTTTCTCGCGACAGCTTGCAGACACAGCTTTCCCATCAATTCGGGTTGGAAATCTTCCTGCGTCGGCCGGTGCGCGTTCTGCTTAAGCAAATCAATCGTCCGCCGCTAATCGTGCCGGCGGATTGCAGTGTGCCCGAGGCGACGCAAGCGGCGCTGCGGCGGCCGACTCCGGCGCTTTACGAGCCTCTCGTCATTGGGCATCCTTCGGGACAATTGGCGTTGCTGGATTTCCACGTCTTGTTGTTGGCCCAATCCCACTTGCTAAGCCGCGCGAATCAGGAAATCCAACGGCAAAAAGAGGCGGCGAATGCCGCCAATGTCGCAAAAAGCCAGTTTCTGGCGAACATGAGCCACGAAATTCGCACGCCGCTGACGGCCATTCTCGGTTTTGCGGAGAACCTCCTGGAACCGATTTTGCCGCTCGACGAAAGAATCGCCGCTGTGCAGACCATCCTCCGCAACGGCGAGCACTTGCTCGAATTGATCAACGAGATTCTCGACCTTTCCAAAGTCGAAGCCGGCCGCATGGACCTTGAGCGGGTTCGATGTTCGCCCGTGCAACTGGCGGCCGACGTGATTTCCAGCGTGCGGGTGCGCGCCGCGCACAAGCGGCTGCCGTTGCGGTTGGAGTTCCTGACGCCGATGCCCGAAACCATCTTAAGCGATCCGATGCGGATTCGCCAAATTCTCATCAATCTGCTCGGCAACGCGGTCAAGTTCACCGAACGAGGAGAGGTTGTGCTGAGAGTCGGGCTCGACGAGGCCACGCAAGACTCGCCCCGTTTGAAGTTCGAGGTGGCCGACACAGGCATCGGGCTCAGCCCGGAACAACTGAGCCATCTGTTTCGGCCGTTCACGCAAGCCGACAATTCCACCGCGCGTCGTTTCGGCGGGACGGGCCTCGGCCTCTCGATCAGCCGGCACTTGGCGCGCCTCCTCGGTGGAGATGTCACCGCGGAAAGCCGGCAGAATTTCGGAAGTTGCTTTCGTGCCACCATCGAGACCGGCGATTTGACGGGCGTGCCGCGAGTGAAAGGGACGACCGAAGCGCTGAGCGGCGCCTCAGTTGGCGGCCGAGCGGACGACGTGGTGCGGCTCGACTGCCAAATCCTGCTCGCGGAAGACAATCCCGATAATCAACTGCTCATCGGTAGTTTCCTTGAAAAGCTCGGTGCTCTCGTCACCTTCGCCGATAATGGCAAGCAAGCCGTCGATCTCGCGTTGGCCGGCGTTCGACAAGGCAAGCCGTTCGACGTCGTCTTGATGGACATGCACATGCCGGCGCTCGACGGGATTCAAGCCACGCGGCAACTTCGCGAGCAGGGCTACCAGCGGCCTATCATTGCGCTGACCGCCGACGCGATGACCGACGACAAACAGAAATGCCTCGCTGCCGGCTGCAACGACTATGCGACGAAGCCGATTCAACGCCGGCGGCTTGTCGCCCAGATCGCCGCACAGCTCGACAAGGTCCGTCAGGCATCTTCGTCGGCACGCTCGACGACAGGATCAGTCGTCGTGAAACGCGAGACTCTTGAGGCGACGACGGCCGGCAGAATCCAATCCGCGAACGACGAGGCCTGCCAGCCGGCAGCGAGGGAGCATCCCTTCGACTTTTCGATCGCGGTTGCACGAGCCGGCCGCGACGAATTGTTGGCCCGCGAGCTTTGCGGAATGGTCCGCGACCGCGCGTCGCCGTTGGTTGCCGAATTGGCGGCGGCGATCGCCGCGGAGGACACGAAGACAGCGCGGCGGCACGCTCACTCCCTCAAAAACTCGGCCGACAATATCGGAGCCTTGCCGACGCGGGATCTGAGCTTTCGCCTGGAACAACTTCTAGCCGCCGAGGATCTAACCGCCGCCACCGCACTGCTTGAAGAGGTCCGCGGCTGCGTCGCTCTCCTCGTGCAATCGTTGGCGGAACTCCCAGACGATGTTCCGGCATGAATTCGTACGGTCCGCCGACATCATGGCACGACTTCCCGTCCATCGATCGACAATCGTCCGCCGTGGATTAGCCAGTTCGGTGCCGACTTGGGAATCAACTCGCAGCCGGTCGCGTTGACTTCGCTGGTGCCTTCGATGTGCAATTGGCTCTGGCCGTTGCCATCCAAGAGACACGAATCGAGCGTGGCATGCGACGCGCCGCAAACCGCGATGCCGCTGCGGCCGTTCCAGCGGGCGGTGATGTGATCGAGCGTGACCGTTGGCCGCACATCCTGGCAATTGATTCCATCGAGCTCGAACCCTTGCACGACCAAATTCGTAATTGCCACTTGCTCAACCTTGTACAGCGTGAGGCCGACTTGTAACCTCGCATATGTCAATTGATACTGCTCCGGCAATCGATCCGGTTCGACGCGAAAATAGATCCAACCCTCGCGGAGCGTCCATTGCGTCGGCAAAAGCGCCGGCACGCCCGCGCTCGGCAGACCCGCGGGAACGCGAACGAGTGGAATCCCTTTGGCAAACAGCATTCCAAACGCCATACGCTCCGGCCGGAATCGGAGGACATCGCCGCCGACCGGCTGCCAGCCTTCGGCGGGCGCCGAGCCATCGAGCGTCGCGCCGTTGCCGTCGATCACCAGCGGCTTGGAATTGAATCCGCTATGCTTCGGTCCCGAAAGGCTGACCGATTCTCGATAGGGCTCGCCCGTGTTGGCGACAATGATCCGGTCGCCGGTGTCGGCGATGCGTAGCGCTTTGGCAAAGGTTTGCACCGGCCCGTTCGCGCCGCCTTGATCCACGTCGAAGCGGCCGTCGAAATGGTCGTCGCCGGCGCGATTGTTCACGAAAACGTCACGGGCCGAAGCCGGAATCGCCGCCAGGCAAATCGCAATCGCGAAAATCAGACTCAGTATCCGCATCGGAATCAGCTCCATTAGTAAACACACCGTAGCGGAATTTGTGAAAATTCCGACCGCCCTCGCGCGGTCGCCGAGTTTTCACAAACTCGGCTACGGGTATCACTTCGCCGCGCACCGGTTTACATTCTCTCTATCGTCTGCCTATTATAGTCGAGGTTCGGTGTGCGAGATGTTTTCGCCCTAGGGCGATTATTCCGACTGCACAAGCCGCTCCGGCGGAAATCGAGCCGTCGGCGGCATTGGTCCGATGAAGTAAATCGCGTTCCGGCCGGCCAACCACCTGATGTGCCACCCGCTTGCTATGCCACGCCCTTCCGAATCCGCCGACGACGCGAACGAGTTGCCCAGCGAATTGTTTCGCACGATCGTGTCGCTGTTGGTGATCATCCATTTGTTCGTCGTCGGTCTGGCGATTGCCACCGACAACCCGGCCGGTAGCAGCGCTTTGCTGTCGAACATCAAAACGCGGACGCCCGGCGTCGAGCCTTATCTATGGCAAATGTGGCTCGATCATGGTTACGACTACGAACTGATCAATTTCATGCAGATGTTCGACGACACCTCGTCGATGGATTGGCCCTATCATTTGGAAGCGACGCTGAATTACGCCGACGGCCGGCCGCCGGAGATTGTTGAAGTTCCGGGCGAAGGAGTTTGGCCGGCAGACCGGCGCGAGCGATTGCAGCGGTTGCCGAAATGCCTGGCGACGCTTTCGCAATGGCCCGAGGGCCCGACGATCGGCGAGCAAACCAACGACACTCGCCACGCGATCGGCGGCTCGATCGGCGCGGGGCTATCGCGCGAGCATTCCGACGCCAGTTCGGTGACGCTTCGTTGGTATTACCATCGGGGGGTGACCGGCGCCGAGCGTCTCAATGCCGATCGGCCGCTTTGGACGCCGACCGAGCCGCGCTATTTCGCGACGGTCGGCACGATGCGCGTCGAGCTCTCCGGCGATCAACCGGAATCGATGGACGTATTGCCGAAAGCGGAAGTTGCGCCGCTGAAAACCGAAGCCGCGGCGACTTCGCCCGCCGCGAAATCTACGGGCAAAGCAAAGCCCGCCAAAGATGGCCCGGCAACCGAGGCCCCCGCGGCGGACAGATCGGCGACTAAATCCAAAACGGAGCCGAACTGAAATGCTGGCGATCGGCAGTTATTTCCGCACGCTTTCTTCTCGATTCGGCAACGGCTGGAACCGCTTTTGGTTCGCGCCGAGCGATCCGCTGACGTTGGGCGTGATTCGGATTCTCACGGCGCTCGTGGCCCTCGCACTTTATCTGACGTATTTACCCGATCTGAATCGGCTGTTCGCTCCCGGTGGCTTGTTGTCGCGCGAGGCGATGCTGCGAATTCGCGACGTGCCGGTGTTTTCGATCTTCGACTACGCCAAGACTTCCTCTTCGCTCTGGTTTTTCTATTGGGCCGGCGCGGCGGCGCTGGCGGCGATGCTCGTGGGGCTGTTTACGCGAGTGACATCGATCCTGGCGCTCGTGGCTGTATTGTCGTTGATTCATCGCGGACCGATGCTGGCTCGGCCGGTCGACGAGATCACGGTCATGTTGATGTTTTATTTGTGCTTGGGCCCCTGTGGGCGAACGCTGTCGCTCGATGCCTGGTTTCATCGGCGACGTTTGCCGCCTGATGCGGGCTCCTATCGGCCGCCAGCGACCGCCAACCTCAGTAGCGCCGCGACGATCTCGACTCGCTTAATGCAAGTCCATCTGTCGGCCATCTACGTCGCGATGGCGCTTGCCAAACTGCGCGGTGGGATTTGGTGGGACGGCTCGGCGGTTTGGGACTTGATCGGCCGTCCGGAATATCCTCTGCTCAATTTAAGATTTCTCGACCAAAGCGATCCCGGCTGGTATTTGATCAACGCCTGGACGATTTCGATCGTCGTATTCGAGCTGAGCTTTGCGGTGTTGATTTGGAACCGGCTTGCGCGTCCGCTGTTGCTGGGGATTTCGCTGGTGATGTGGCTGGGCACGGCGCTGTTGACCGGCATGGTCAGCTTCGCCTTCATCATGCTCGTGGCCAACCTGGCATTCGTCGCTCCTTCGACGTTCCGCGGCGCCGGCCCGGTCGCGGCGCCACGAAAGGCGTAGGACGGCACGAGAAATAGCCTCGGTTTTTTCCTCCGGCAGCCGTCGCGCGCGCCTTGAGTTCTAGTGAATTCAGCGACGGAGCCTGCGCGGTAGCTGGATTCGCCAGAATTCAGCAATCGAGTAGAAGCCTTTCCTCGCGAAGCCATTTGCCTACGCCGCCTGCGTTTCTCGCGACTGCTCGGGCGCGACTGCCGACGCCTGCCCGCGTTCGGTCCACAAGACTCGCATCACCGACCAGAAACTCGGATACACGGTCTGGTGATAGAGCGTGTTCGGCGGAAGCTGCGCCATCAGGCGGCGATGGGCGGCTCCGAGATTGTGATACGGCAGGGCTGGGAACAGGTGATGCAGGGCGTGGTAGCGCAAGCCGAGCGGGAAGAAGAGCTCGGTGAAGATCGGGCCGCCCGTGATGTTCACCGAATCTTCGAGCTGATCGAGATAGCCCATTTCTTCGCCGCTGACGTTGCGATAATGATGGGCCACCATATTGCGGATGTAGTTCAAGCCGAGCGTGAGCAGGGCGAGGCAATAAAGTTGCACCAGCCGCATCGGCGACTTGAATCCGATGGCCACTGCTCCGAGCATCACAACGCAACGGCAGCAGCAGGCTAGTTCGAGCATCGCCCAGGCTCGCCGAGGAGCATTGGCCGGGATGTCGAGCCGATGGCGGAAATTGATGACGAACGACGACATGTGCTCGAGCGCCCAGCGACGCAGCCGCGGGCTGAACATCGACAGCGGCGTGATCACCAGCAGGCGAACGAAGATATAAATCGGCAACAGTGGCACTTGCAGCCAGAAGGCCAGCAGTTTCCAGCGCGTGCCGGCGCCGAGCGGTAGATATTCGCCGTCGCGAATCGTGCCGTAGCGATGGCTGTTGTGATGGTCGATATGGTTTTCGTAAAAGAACGACGGCATCAGCATCGGGATTCCGCAGAGCAGGTTCCAAGCGATCGTGAATCCCCGCATTTCGCCCCGATGGAAATGAGTGATTTCGTGGATGAAGCTGCCGGCGCGAAACAGCGCGAAGCCGGCCACCAAATAGGAGGCGATTTGCAGCGCGGAAAACGCCGGAGCGCGCAGATAAATGGCCGCGGCCGTATAGCCGATCGACGTGGTCAGCAGCAGGTCGAGCCAATAAACGCCGCGCCGTTGCTCAAACAGACCGCCGAGAATCTCGCGAGCCCGCCGCGCGGAAAAGCCGTCGCGGTTGGGAGCGGCGGCAGTCGATTCACTTTCCATTTCCATAGCGCAGCTTTCTCGGAGCAACGGTGATCGATCGGGTTCAAGGATGCCGGGCGAATTTTTCATCGGCAAACGCGGACCACCGTGTCCAAGATAACTAAGCTGCAAGCGATTGGATGTCTGGGGTGTTTGGTGCCATTAGGATAGCAGGGGATGCTATTATCGCTAGCAATATGTCGCCGATTCAATATGTTCCCATGTACAGTAGTGAAAGACCCGAATCGGCATAACCTATTATCCACTATGCGCCTACGGACGAAGATTCCGCGAAACGGCTGGCGCCGGCACAGTGATCGCGCATCGAGAATGGGAGTCTGCAAAGATTGGGACATTCAGCACCTTTGTTATGATTGGGTTGCATCGGGGGCCGATTGAATGTGGCGCGCGTATCGATTTCTCCGCGGATGAGGCGCGGAGGAGATTCGTTGGCGAACGTCAGCATGGACGCGAAAGGCACGGGGACGGCAGGCAAAGAAACCCGTGCTCGCGCTGAGCGCTCAGGGCCAGAACGCTGGTCAGTCGGCAGCAGAAACGAGCTTTTCGGCATCGGTTCGCCGCGAGGCGCGCCAGAGTTGGCGCAACGATGAAATCAGGCTGTCGCCGACCGTCAAGCGATACGGCGAATCGGCCGGCAATTCCTTCATCAGCCTGTGATGAGCGGCTGCCAGATTGTGATAGGGCATTGCTGGAAACAGATGATGCAGCGCGTGAAACCGCAGCCCCACCGGCGCCCAAATGCCGGTGATCAACGGACGGCGCGGATAGTTGACCGAGTTGACAAGCTGCTGGACAAATGTCATTTCGCGGCCGTCGCTAAGAAACCGATGAGCTCCGAGCGTTCGAATCGCGTTTAGCAGCACGATCACCACGCCGGTCAAATAAGCCTGCACCAGGAATCCGATCGGCAGCACTCCGTGGCGGATCGGAAAAGGTCCGTTCGGATCGGCTCCCGGTTGAAGTCCGCGAATTAGCAGCACTGCGACCACCGCGCAAAACAAGAAGCAGCCGAATTCTTGCACCCGCCAAACCCGCAGCATGTCGCGAGCCGGCAACGGCCGGATATAGGTCGGGTCCATCACCATCGACGAAATCCGCCGATGAACCCAGCGCCTCAGCGGCGGAAAGATCCAGGTTAGCGGCGTCAGCAACAGGAACCGGACGGCAACCACTCCGGGAATCACGAGGGCTTGCGACAAGTAGAAGAGGATATGCCAGGGAGACTGATGGCCCAGCGGCAAGTATTCACCATCTTCCTTCGTGCCATAGTGCTTGCGGCGATGATGGTCGAGATGCGTGTAGTAGACGAACGACGGAATGAGAAAAGGAATCCCGCAAAACAGATTCCACACGAATCGGAAGGCGCGAAATGTTCCGGCGCGGAAATGAACGATTTCGTGAATGAACAGCGAAGCCCGAAAGAAAAGCATGCACGAGGCAACGAAGAATGCCGCTTGCAAAAGCGACCCATTGGGCACTTTGCGAACGAGCCCGTAGCAAGCGCCCCGACCCCGAACGACACCAGGAAATCGGTCCAGTAGATCCAAGGCTTTGGCGTGAACAGATCGCGAACGATATGCCGGGCCTCGGCCATCGAGAACGACGCCGTTTGAGCCTCAACTTCTTGATCTTGATCTTGCATGGTGGGCCGGACTGGATGGCGCAGGCAAAACGACTTCGGCAGTTCAGAAGCGTTCGATGCAACGAGTTTTTTCGAATGGTCTGACACGGGCGGTGTCGAGGGCGGCTGCGTCGGAATATTAACACTCGTGACCCGGAGTCCCATTTTACCCAGCCTCGTCAGCGTATCAACAACGCTCGGACGGGTTTCGCGGCGAAAATAAGGACCGCCGCAAGCGCAACTGATGTAGGCAAGCGGCTTAAATGCCGTGAGCAACGGGATTGGATTGTCGCCATTCGCGGTGGATCGGACAATCTCACCACGAGACATCCATCCCCAGCGACACGCCGTTGAGCATCATGTCATTGCTGACGACGATCTTTCCCGGGTTGGGCGTGTTCAAATTCAATTGACTCGTGGCCAGGGCGATGCTCGTGAGCCATTCGAAATCGTAGGTGAACCGCAGACGGACGTTCGGCCGAATCTCGTATCCGCCCACCATGCGAAATTCGCTGATGCAGGCCGGCCCGTCGTTGGCGGCCTTCAAAGCGATGGGACCGAAGCCACCCAGGACGGGGTCGACCGCGTCGATGCTGGTCTTTTGGTCGGCGAAATTGATGCACGGCACGATGCAACCGCGAACTCCGCAAAAGAACCGTTGATACTGATAATCGAGCTCGCCGCCGAATTGAATCCCCGCCAGACTATTTTCGACCTTGACGTTGTACGTTCCCGAGGCGGGGCCGACGAATTCGGCGGTGCGAACCGCCGTCATGTTGAACCGCTCGTTGAGCTCGATATCGCGCAGACCGATCAGGTACGAAAACGTCGTCCCATTGCCGACGCGGCGGACCCAAACGGCGGTGTCGGGATCGTACACCAATTGATCGCTCCCCAATTCGCTCCGAATCCGATAGTTCAATTCGAGGCCGTTCAGCTCCGATTGGTACTTGATCAGGTAGTTGTCGACGCCGTTGAATCCGCCGATGAATTGGTTCAAGGCATTGTCGAGCGAACCGACCGTCGAGGTGTTTTCCGCGATGCTGAACACGCTGCCTTGAGTGGCGTTGATCTTGTACAGCTTGCTCCAATCGTCCGGACCCTGGTAGCTGACTTCCAAGCTGTGGTCGTGATGGCGGTCGTCGTGATCGACGATGAAACCGAGCGTGAGCCGAGTGCCGGGCGTGATGCCCAAAGCCAGGTCGTGGGTGCTGAAGAAGTTTTGGGCGTTCGCAAAATCGAACAACAGTCGTGTGTTTCGCTTGGTGCGCGGATGGTCCAGAATCGTGAAATCGTCTTGCAAGTACCAATCGTGAAAGTTGAACCAGTCGCGAGTGCTGGCAGTCGGCGGGATCGCTTGGCCATCTTCTAATTGAGGCCCCGCAACCATATATCCGCCCGCGCCCGGCATTTGCATTCCCGCTGGGGTCGCGCCTGGATAGGAAGGCTGTTGGCCGGTGATCTGCCCGGTTCCAAGCGGCGCCGTCTGGCCTTGTCCTGGAAGAACTTCTTCCGTCCCCGGCGGCGGCTGCTCCGTGGTCGGCAAGCCCGTGCCGGCGTCTTGGGACGCTGAGCCGCCAACCCAGCCAGCCATGATGCCCTCGGCGCCACAGGCAGTTGCGCACCATAAGAGGCACAGTCCCAGCGAGCTCACAAGGCAGGTCTTCCTTGGCTTCATCACTGTTTGCACGACTTGCACTCCATCTTTCAAACCGGCGGCGATCGCAACACCCACAAGGGGCGCGCGAACACAATATGATTTTCCCATTGCTCATCGGAAGCCGCAGGGCTTCTGCAACAGGAATAACCGTCAAATCCGGAAAAATAGCGCCAGAGGTCCCATACAGGTCAATCAACCCAAAGTGCCCTGCTTTCGTATTTACAGGATGGCGCCGCCACGTAGGAAGCAAAGGGCGCGAATTCCGCTGCTGTTCAAGCCTTGCCGCCGGCAGTAGGATACGCTTGCGGTGAAAGTGGTTGCGAGCAATTGTCCGAAATATTCGCCGCTCCCACCAAAGAGAAGCGGCGTCAACGCGCCGCTACCAAAAACTCGCCTACTCAGGAGGACGCCATGGTCTCGCCACTCGAATCCCTGATCGCCACCGGCACAAAGCTTTGGCTCGACTCGATCGATCCCGATCTCGTCCGAATTAATCGCGGGCTCGGTGCGAGCGGAGCGACGTCCAACCCGATCATCATTTCGGACCTCATCAAGACCGGCCGTTTCGACCAGCACATCAACGAACTGATCCGCTCCGGCGCCGACGATAGCCACATCGCCTGGCAAACGACCGACAAGCTAGTTCGCCAGGCCCAAGAAGTTTTCCTGCCGGCATGGGAGGCCACCAACGGCAATGATGGCTATGTCAGCTTTGAGCTCGACCCCTTGCTTGAAGATCCGCAAAACGGCCCGCCCCACGCCGAGCGAGTTGCCAAATACATCGAATTGGGCAAGCAATGGTCGGCCGGCCATCGCAATCGGATGATCAAAGTGCCGGCCACGCCGGCCGGTCTCGACGCGCTGGAAGAGCTATGTGCCGCGGGCGTGACGCTGAATGTCACGTTGATCTTCTCCGACCGACAATACCGGATTGCCCGCGATCGGATTTGGCGCGGCGCGCAGCGGCGGAAATCGCTCGACCAACTCAAGAGCGTCTATAGCATCTTTGTCTCGCGGCTGGATGTCTATACCGAGCAGCATGTGCCGAAGCTTTCGCCTGCCGCGCAAGGGCAAGTCGGCATCGTCAACGCCAAACGGATTTGGGCGGAAAACAAGAAATTCTGGGAAGGCCATCCGACCCGACTGGCCCAAGAAATGATCTTCGCCAGCACCGGCACGAAGAAGGCTTCCGATCCGCCGTGGAAATATGTCGCCGCGTTTGCCGGCAGCGACATCGAAACGAATCCCCCCGCCACGAACGACGCCGTTCAGAAAAGCGGACAAACCTTCACGCGCCAGGTCGACAAGCTGCCCGACGCAGCCGTGCTCGCCGAAATTGACCAACTCGTCGACATCAAGCATCTCGAAGAGACGCTGATGAGCGAGGGGATCAAGAAATTCGCCGATCCGCAAAAAGCGCTATTGGCATTGGTCGCCAAGAAGCGATCGGATCTTTCGGTCGCCAGCCGGTAGAGAACGCCCTTCGCGGCGTTCCCCTGGCGGCAATTGGGACGCCGGGTGCAGTACACATGGCATTGTGTGCGAGAATTAACGGTGGTTGTACCGCTTACTTTCCGTGAAACCCTGGCTCAAGGCGGCGTTCATTGGGCTTGACCGGCTCTTGCACCTCCTGCCGGGCCTTCAATTCCTTTCGCCACTTGGCAGCTTCAGCTTTCTTCTCCAATGCCTCGTCAACCTGCACCAAGCGCTCCACAGCCTCGGTCAGGCGAACCTTGCCTTGCGGCGGAATCTTCGCCTCGCGTTGCTTCATCCCCTCATAGCCGGCGAGCAACAACGGTTCGGCGTCGGAGTATTTCTTCTGGCCCAACAGCGCGCCGCCGAGCATGGACTTTGTGCTAAACGTCGTCCAGTCGTCGGATTCCTTCCCTTCTCGAATGGCCAGACAATCGCGGAGAACCGGTTCGGCGTCGGCCCATTCCTTCAATTGTAATAGGGCCAATCCGTTCAGGGCCAGCGCGCCGGCCAGGGGCGGACCGCCCGCCGGCAACTCTTTCCGGGCTGCTTCGAGAATGTCTTTCACCAAGGCTGCTCCTTCCGCGGACTTCCCAGCGCGGATGTAGGCCGTGAGGAGCTCACCGTCGATCCATCCCAGCGACGCGTATTGACGCCCCTCGCGGCGTGCCTGTTCCAAAAACGGGATTGCTTCCGCCAGGCGGCCCGCATCGCGGTAGTTCACCCCCAGCAATGCTAACGTCCCGAGTGTATGAGGATGTATCGCTCCCAGTTCTTTGCGTTGCACAGCCAAGGTTTGCTCCAACAGCGGAATCGATTTGTCAAGTTGGTTCAAACTCAAGTAGGCGGCAGCGAGGTTGTCAATTGTATATAGTGCCTATCCGAAAACCCCCGCTGTCCGCAACGCAACGATAGCGAACTGAAGATGCAAGAAGCCGACGTAATTTGCGACTTTCTTCTCCCACCGTATCAGCAGTCGTCGCGCCCGGTTAAGCCAGGAGAGGGTGCGCTCAACTTTCCAACGGCGCACCTTGTGGCGACGGCGTTTCGGCTTTGCCGTTTCTGTGCCTTTGAGTGGGAGATGGGGGATGTAGTCGCGGCGGAGAGCCGCTTGTTCGCAGGGCTTGCCGACATAGCCTTTGTCGAGGCAGAGATGCTGGGGCTTGTTTCGCGTGGGTTTCGGGCGATGGACCGGGATGTCGTCGAGCGTGGCGGCCAAAAGTTTCTGGTCATGCACATTGGCGCCGTCCACCGCCACACCGATCGGCACGCCCCGACCGTCGATCAACACAGAACGCTTGACGCCGAGTTTGCCACGATCGGTCGGGTTTTTCCCGGTTTTTTTCCCCACCCAGCGGCGATTTGTTCATCGCCCCGTCCAGGCTCTGCCACTTCCAGTCGATTCCCTTCAGGTCGTCGTATTCTTCCAACGCGAGACGCCACAGCTCCTCAAACACGCCGAGCTTCACCCATTCCTGAAAGTAGGCGTGGATTGCGCTGCCAGAGCCGAACTGCTTGGGCATCGCCTTCCACTGACAGCCGGTTCGCAGAACATACAAAATCCCATTCACCACTTTCCGCAGATTTAACCGGGGACGTCCGCCTTTGGGGCTCCGTTTGTAAATTGGTAAAAGCAGATCAATGCATTCCCAGAGGGCATCGGGAATTTGGTGAAACTGTGAGGCAGAAACCGTGGCCATTGGCACACCTCCATGCGAAATGAGGAAAACTGCCTCCTCAAATTGCAATTCGCGTGCCAGTAGTCGTTTGTACAGTAATCGGATAGGCTCATAGAGTGCTGGGATGATCCGGGCCGAGCTTTTTCGCTCGCGCATCGTGGACTTGTTCGTAGAGGGCAATTGCCTCTGGGGTTCTCCCGGCGACTCGGTACGCGTCGGCGAGTTCGCTGAGTGTGATCAGGGCGTCGGGATGGTCGGGGCCGAGCGCATTAACCTGGGCATCGCGGACATACTCGATCAGGGCGATGGCCTCGGTCGTCCTCTGGATGGTAAGGTACGCCACGGCGAGATTTTCGAGCGTGGTGAGTGTGTCGGGATGGTTCGGCCCAAATTTCTTGGCCCGGGCGTCGTGGACCTGTTGAAACAGTGCGATGGCTTCGGTCGTTTTCCCTGCGGCCAGGTACGAAACGGCAAGGCTGTTGAGCGCGGCCAAGGAGTCGGGATCGTCGGGGCCGAGTTTCTTGATCTGGGCATCGCGGACCTGCTCGTTTATAGCAATGGCCTCGATGATCTTCCCGTCGGCTTGGTACGCCCAGGCGAGATTATTGAGCGTGGCCAGAGTGTCAGCATTGTCGGAGCCGAGTTTGGCTTTGCGAATGTCGGCGGACCGCCGGAGTTCGCTGACGGCTTTCTCATATTGTCCGACCTCCAGATAGGCATTCCCGATGGTTTGACGGATACTCGCTTCTAGCTCCGGACGGTCCCTAAACTTCTCGCCGACCGCGGCGGCGGCCCGGTCTAGTGCATCGCGGATCGTCAGGTTGGGATCTGGCGCGAACTTGCAGTCGGCCTGGGCTTTGCTCCCCGCTTGGCCGAGCAAGTCGTTTTGCAAGAATTCTGCGATGGCGGTGGAAATTTGGAGTTGATCCTTGGCCGCCGCTTCTTGGTTTTTGGCATCGGCCGCATTCGTCTCGGCGCGCTGCTGAGCAGCCAGTGCCAGACGTTCTTGTTGTTCGGCCTCGACCAGGCCAAGAGTCGTGCCGATGATGCCGCCCAGCAAGGCCAGCGCAACAAGGCTCGCCGCCAGTACCGGCCCTTTATGCCGTCGCGCGATCTTCGACAGCCGGTAGCGCACCGATGGCGGACAAGCCAGCACCGGCTCGTCGTGCAGATAACGTTGCACGTCTGCCGCGAAGGCGCTGCACGTCTCGTAGCGGCGGTTGCGGTCCTTCTCTAGCGTCTTCATGACGATCCAGTCCAGCTCGCCGCGGACCAGCTTCGTCAGTTTGACCGGCTCCGTGTGCCGACGAGCCGAGATCGAGGCCAGCGCCTCGCCCGATTCGGTTAGCCGCGTGCTTGGCTTGGGCGGCTCCTCCTCTTTGATCATCCGCAGAACCTCGGCATAGACGGCATCCTTCAGCCGCTTGCGGGTCAGCGGCGTGCTGCCGGTCAGCAGTTCGTACAACAGAACCCCAAGCGAGAAGATGTCGCTGCGCGTGTCGACTCCCAAGGCGCTCATTTCCGCCTGCTCCGGGCTCATATATTCCAACGTGCCGACGACGGTGCCGTACTGTGTGAACAGAGTCCGCTCAACCAGCTTTTGCTCGGTCGCCTTGGCAACGCCGAAGTCGATGACTTTGGGCACCGGCTTGCCGTCGTAGAGCGTGATCATTACGTTGGAGGGCTTGATGTCGCGGTGGATGATTCCCTTCTGGTGGGCGTGCTGAATCGCTTGGCACAGCGGCACAAACAACTCCAACCGCTCGCGCGGCGTCAGGTGGTTGTCGTCGCAGTATTGAGTGATTGGCACCCCGTGGACCAACTCCATGACAAAAAACGGCAGGCCGGATTCCGTGGTCCCGCCGTCGAGGACGCGAGCGATGTTGACATGGTCCATCATGGCCAGCGCCTGTCGCTCGGCCTCGAAACGGGCAATCACCTGGCGGCTGTCCATGCCCGGCTTGATGACTTTGAGAGCGACCTTGCGCTGCACCGGTTGCGTTTGCTCGGCCATCCAGACGACTCCCATGCCACCTTCGCCAATCGCTTCGAGCAGCTTATAGCGGCCCACGATGATTGTGCCGGGTCGCTCGCTGGAAATGTAGGCCACGGTCTGTTTCGGGTCGCCCTGCGCCGGCCGGTCCAGTAGGTGCCCGGCCCGTTCATGGGCTCGCAGCAGCGCGTCGATGTGGCTCCGAAGAGCGGCGTCGCCTGCGCAGGCTTGATCCAGGTAAGCGGCCCGCTCGGCGGCGGACGCCAAGCCCACAGTAGCGGCAAAGATAGACTCGGTGAGGTCGGGCGTGTCGGCCATGGTTTGATCCTCGTGCGTTGGTTGTCTCCCTTTGATAAGCGTCGTTTCCTAGCCGCGCGCCTCACCAATCGCTGAGATTATTCCGCTTTTTCGTCGAGGGCGTTAATCAGCCAGGCGCGGGCGTAAGTCCAGTATCGGCTCGCGGTCGCGCGTGAAATCCCGAGGGCCGACGCCGCTTCTTCGTTGCCAAGGCCGGCGAAAAAGCGCAGCTTTACGAGTTCTGCCTTGATCGGGTCCACGGCGGCGAGGCAATCAAGCGCCTCATCCAACGCTAGAAGATCGTCCGCCGGCGCATCGGCCGCGATCTCCGCATTCGACAGCGGCACTCGCTCGCGCAGCCCGCCACGCTTGGTTCGCCGCTTCCGCCGGGCTTGGTCGATCAATATCCGCCGCATCGCCTCAGCCGCGACTCGGAAAAAATGATGGCGATCGGCAAACTGCTGATCACCAACCAAGCGCAGGTAGGCTTCATGCACCAGCGCCGTGGCATCGAGTGTTTGCCCCGGCTTTTCATTCGCCAGTCGCTGAGCCGCAAGCCGGCGCAGCTCCGCGTAAACAAGCGGCATGAGTTGCCCAGCGGCCTGCGGGTCGCCTTGCTGGATTTAAGCTAATATCATTGTGACGTCATTCATCTCAGACATGATATACTGAGAAAGCAAGCGCAGCGACGCCGCGACGAACAACGCAGTTCAAAAAAGCGGACAAAGTTTCACGCGCCGGGTCGAACAAGCTGCCCGACGCGCCGTCCATGGCGCTCCGATTAGAATGGCAGTGCCCCGTGCCGCAAACTCACGTTGACGACGATTTGCCGAGCCCCGGGGTTGATCTAGAAATCACAAGTGTCCGATTTGACTGGCTGGGCGACCAATCCGGATTCATCCGCGATTTGGGAAACCGCCGGGGCGACCGAAAATCGCGGCACAAACATGGGTACGCGACGCCTGTAGTCTTCGTACTGCTGTCCAAAGTGATCCACGAGGTCGCGCTCCTCGACGAGGGCCGCCAGTGCCATGTATCCGGTCAGCACGCCCGCGAAGAGCAGATGCCCGACGGTCATCGTGGGCATCGCCCAAAAGGCGATCGTCCAGCCGATGTACAGCGGATGCCGCACGCGCCTGTAGAGCAGCGGAATCCGAAATGGCAACGGCCGGTAATCGTGGCCTCGCAAATAAAGCCACACCTGTCGAGTTCCGAACAAGTCGAAGTGGTCGATCATGAAGCTGACCGCCGGCACCAGCAGCCAGCCGACGGCGAACAGCACCCAAACGGCGGCGCGCAGCCCGGCTGTTGCACATCCCAGACGATCGCATCAATGCCGCGCCATTGCCACATCAGGAAGATCGTCACGAGGCAGGATATTAGGACGTAAGTGCTGCGCTCGATCGGCGGCGGCACGACGCGAGTCCAGATTCGCTTGAACGCCGGCCGGGCCATGATCGAGTGCTGTGCCGCAAACAAGCCCAGCAGCAGCAGGTCGATCGCCACGGCAGCCGCGGTCGAATCGGTTGCGGTTGAGTCGATCGACTTGGGGGTCAGGAAACCGCCGACAAAGCCGGCCATATAGGCATAAACGCCAAAAAAGAGCAAATGGCAGCCCGACGCCGTAGATAAAGAACAGCCAGCGTTTCATCGTCGAGTTTTCCTTTCGAGTGATGGTTATATCCGAGCAGGCCGCGCGCGCGATGCCTCACGCGGTCTTTGCGAGGTAAGTATCGTTTGCCGAGCAGTCGCGGAAAGTTGACTTGTGGTACACTTGCGGGTTGACTTGTAGTTAACCTCGACCAGATGCCGTGAATGATGCCGCCATGACCACGCCGACTCGCCAACGCCTCGTGGAAGCGGCCGTCCGTCGGTTCTATCGCGACGGATTCCGCAATGTCGGCATCGACCAGATTCTGACGGACGTGGGAATCAGCAAGACGGCGTTCTACAAGCATTTCGAGAGCAAAGAAGATCTGATGCTGGCGGCTCTGGAAATGCAGAACAGCTGGCTTCAGAGCACCTTTCGGCACGATGGTTCGCGATCAAGGGGGCGATACGGCGATCGGTCAACTCCATGCGGTGCTTCGACGTGGTCGAGCGCATCATCGAATCGGACGATTTCCAAGGCTGCATTTTCGTCAAAGTGGTGATGGAGTTTCCGCTGCCGCACGAACCGGCCCACATCTTGGCCTCGCAAAGCAAGCAGGCCATCGAAGACTTTGTGCAGACTCTGGCAGTGGAGGCCGGCGCCAGCGACCCGCGCGGCTTGGCGCAAGAATTGTGCATGCTCATGGAAGGCGCGTACGTCACTCGACAGGTGACCGGCAACAAGCACACGATCGAAATCGCACGCCGGCTGGCGCGGCTCGTCATCGATTCTCGCTGTCAACCCGCAAAAACAGCGACGCATTAACGGCCCTGGCTCTGGAATGACTAGAAGCAGTTTCAAAACCGCCGGGGACTGTTTACGTAGTCTTCGGAAAAAATGGGGGCTGTCCTCCTTGCCTTGCGGTTTTGAAACTGCTTCTAACCTCTTGGCGGTTCTGGACTCGCTCCCCGCCACCGATCGTCGCGTTGGGTTTCGTTTTCGCGCGACGCAGGTTAGGATGATGCGTCCAGTCGCGACCGCGATCGCCCGGTCGCTTGCCTTTCCCAGACCGAAGAACGGAATGCCCCGCCGATGACCATCGACCCTTATTCTCCGTGCCCCGGCGGCACCGGCAAGAAAATCAAGTTCTGCTGCTCCGATCTCGTCCATGAATTGGACAAGCTCCAACGAATGATCGACGGCGATCAACGCGTCGCCGGGCTGGATTACGTCACCAAGCTCGACGAAAAGTATCCGGGCCGCGCTTGTTTACTTTCCTCTCGCGCGACGCTCGAAGCGATGCTCGGCAATCGCGAGCAATCCGCCGCGACGCTGGCCTCGTTTCGCGAAAAGCATCCGGACAATCCGATCGCGCTGGCCGAGCTTGCGGTGCTTCAGGCGACCGGCGAAAAACCGACCGACTCGATTCAGTCGCTGGAAAAAGCGCTGGAGTTCAGCGACGAAGAATTGGCGCAGCCGGTGTACGACGCGCTCGGCGCCGTGGCGGTAAGCCTGGCGACGGCGGGACACTTTATCCCGGCGCTCGCGCTGCTCTGGTTCCAAGTAAGCATTTCGCGCGGCGAAGATAAGCAGGCACTTCAACAATGGGCGGCTCTCGACGGCGATCCGGCCATCCCGCTGTTGCTGAAGGACCATTTCGACCTTGCCCCCGCGCCGCAGGGCTCGCCGTGGAAATACGAATTCGATATTGCCTACGAACGAGCCATGCGCGGACATTGGCGCGCCGCCGCCGATAAATTCGCCGCGTTGATTCCGATCGCCGGCCAATCGCCCGCGCTGTGGCAGAATCTCGCGCGGCTTCGCTCGCGCTTGGGCGACTATGCCGGGGCAGTCGAAGCGCTGCGGAAATACGCCGCCCTCGATATTCCACTCGACGACGCCGTCGAGGCGGAAGCCTTGGCGATGATCTTGGAGGCGTCGCATAGCGCGGCGTCCGCCGCCGAATCGCCGCCGAGCTCCTCGGATCAGGTCATGGTAACTCTTGCGGTGTTGAATCAATCGACGCTCGAAGAGCGATTCGCGGCGGATAGCCAAGTCGACCGAGTCCCGTTCGATCCGCGGTCTTGGAATGAAATCAACGGCACGGATGCAGCCGATCAGCCGCCGCCGTGCGCCGGCTATTCGCTGGCCGATCGCCCCGCGCCGCCTGCCGAGGGTCTGACTCGCGAACAGGTCCCGCACGTCTTGGGCACGCTGTTGCTATTTAGCCGGCAAACCGATCGCGCCGAGCGATTGGAAGTGATCGGTTCGCGGGCGGACGTCGCGGCCGCGAAAACGCATCTGAATCGCATTGGCGGCGATGCGTTGGGCGACGTCGTTGACGAAAAGACGTTGTCGCATCATCCCTCGCGGTCGAATGGATTGAGTTGGCAATGGCGGTTTCCCGAGGATTTGCCGAACGATCGTCGGATCGAACTGGTCGAAGCGGAGCGCCGACATCGGCTGCTGGAAGATTGGCCCGACACATCGCTAGCGGATTTGAACGGCCAGACTCCGCGCCAAGCGGCGGCGAATCCCCAATTGAAGAATCGCGCCTTGGCATTGATCCTGTTGATGGATGTCGCCCCGGACGCCACCGAGGCTAATGGACGGTTGCTCGACGAATTGCGGCAGCGACTCGGTTTGCCGACTCCGCAGCCCATCGATCCGAAAGCCGACAGTATTGCTGGCCTCCCGCGCGTGCGGCTAAGTCGCGTCGTGGCCGACAAACTCAGCGACGATGAATTGCTGCGCTGCTACCGCCGAGCGAGTTTTCCGCCGCAGCGAGCTGCGGTCGTGATGTTCGCCAAAGAAATGGTCGGGCGACCTTCGTTTGCGGGTCGCGCGGAAGTGCTCGAGGCGTTTGGCATTCTCGCTGACAGTTCTTCCGACACGAACGTGGCGCTGGCGTATATCGACCAAGGCCGCGCGGCAGCGCAGCGTGCCAAGCAATCGACGGCTCCTTGGGACCTAGATGAACTCGATATTCGGCTTCGGCGTGGTGAAGGCGAAGAAGCCTCTCGACTGCTGCAACACTTGCAACGCGAGCACGCGAAAGAGCCGGGCGTCAGCGAAGCCTTGTTCCGCCTGCTCTACGAGGCTGGAGTCATCGATCAGCAAGGGCGGCGCATCGCGCCATCGCAGCCGCAAAGCTCGCCGATCCTGGTTCCCGGCGCGGCCGCTGCGCCCGGCAAGATTCTTGTTCCAGGCGGCGACAGCGCGGTGCCGGCCGGACAGTCGGCGAAGCCGGTCATTTGGACACCGGGAATGGACTGAGCTGCCCAAAGTAGTAGGCACTCTCCGAGTGCCGCAACCTGCCGCCGAGGCGCGATGGCGCTTGCTCGTCCAACGCCCGCGGACGGCACTCGGAGAGTGCCTGCTACTGTTACTTGCTCCGTTGGAAAATCCGATGTCGCAGGATGAATTCGATCTGTGGCACATGGGCCGGGCGCTCGAATTGGCGGTGCGCGGTCAAGGCTTTGTCGAGCCGAATCCGATGGTCGGCTGCGTGCTCGTCGGCCCCGATGGCGTCGTCGGCGAAGGATGGCACCAGCGATTCGGCGGCGACCATGCCGAAATCGAAGCGTTGCACTTTGCCGGCGCTCAAGCCCGCGGCGCAACGGCCTATGTCACGCTGGAACCTTGCTGCCACACTGGCAAGACGCCCCCCTGCACTCAAGCGCTCATCGCCGCCGGAATTCGTCGCGTCGTCGCCGCGATGCAAGACCCCTTTCCCGAAGTTGCCGGTCGCGGTTTGGCCGAGCTTTCCGCCGCGGGGATCGAAGTTGAAACCGGGTTGCTGGAGGAAGCTGCGCAGCTTGAATGCACCCTATATCAAGCGATTGACGGTCGGTCGGCCCTGGGTAATTGCCAAATGGGCTATGTCGCTCGACGGCAAAATTGCCACGCGCACGGGCGAAAGCCGTTGGATCACCGGGCCGGCAGCGCGGCAAATCGGCCACCGATTGCGTGGCCGCGTCGATGGCATTCTCATCGGCCGCGGCACCGCATCGGCCGACGATCCGCTGTTGACCGCTCGTCCACCCGGTCCGCGCGTTGCCGTTCGCATCATCGCCGACACGCGAGCCCTGCTCGCCTCCGAGAGCCAATTGGTTCGCACCGCGCACGACGCGCCGGTGCTGATCGCCGCCGGCTCGGAAACAAACCCCGTCGATCGGCAGCGGCTGCTCGACGCCGGCTGCGAAGTCTTCATTTGCGACGGCGCAACGCCCGCCGCCCGGCTCGCCGCCATGCTCGACGAACTCGGCCGCCGCCGGATGACCAATGTTCTGGTTGAAGGCGGCTCGTGGCTGTTGGGCAGCCTGTGGGACGCCGACGCGATTGACGAAGTCCATGTGTTCATCGCCCCGAAGCTAATCGGCGGCAGCGAATCACCGTCGCCCATCGGCGCCCAAGGCTTACCGCGAATGGCCGATGTGCTGCCATTGATCGAACCAAAAACGCAATTCGCCGGCGACGAAATTTACATCAGCGGCCGCGTCATGCATCGGTGAAAGGTTCCTGCCCTGTACCTTTCTTCTGCTGATCCCGCGCTTTCTTCTTCGCTTTCAACAACCGGCTCGTGTAGCTGTCGGCGTCTTCTTCGGGGACGATTTGGGCCGTCGGAATCGGCGGCTTCGGCGCATCGCTGGGCGGTTTGCCGAGGGGTTCGGTGGCGGAGGGCGGCGGCGTGGTGGCTGGCGGAGGGTCGAAGCGGGCGGCGGCTCGGCGCTGTTCTAGCGATTCGGTCACTTCTTGTTTGCGGCTGCGCAAGCGGGCCATGACGGGGCTGGGGGCCAATTCGGGCCGGCGACGGAGCACGTGGTTGGCCGCCGCGGTCGCCAACACCGGCGCCCAAGCGAAGCTCACTCGCACTCGCCGTAGCAACACGTCGAAGAAGAACCACAAGGCGGCGATCCAGACCAGGACAAACCAAATCGGCTGCGTGCTGCTGGCCGGGGGCAGATCGTGGCGGAACGTGTTGAATTGCGGGACGAGCGACGCGAGGGTGCCGCCGCCGGTATTTTGAATCAGTTCGCCCGGCTTGCCGTCGCGCGGCGTGACGGCGGCCAGCGATTTCAGCAGTTCTTCGTTCGGTTCGCGGTCCAAGTATTCGGCCGAATAGGGAACGTTCACGCCGCTTTGCAACGGCGCCATGCCCGCGCCGGGAGAGACCATCAGAAAATAACTGCCGGCGTCGGGCGCGTCGAATTGGCCGACGTATCGGCCCGGGGCGACTTGCTGCACTTTCACGTCGATCGGCTTCATATCGGGCCCGACCGCGCGGGCCGACATGTTCAGGAAGTTCAGAAAATCGTTTTCCTTGTCGAGCGCGGTGATGACGACTTGCACTTTGCCGTTTTGCACTTCGGTCGAGAGGGTGAATTTTCCGTGATCGCCGCCCGGCCGCATCGACCAGCGGACCATTTGGCTGAAGAACTTGTCGTAGTTTTCCCAACTGGTCCAAGCGGTGGCCCAGCGGCGCCCGGCGTCGCTAGTGAAAGCGACCGCCTTGCCCAGGCCGTACGTCCAACTGGCCAGCAGCGTGTTGTATTTTTCGCCTTCGGGCAGCGGATTCACCAGCGCCACTTCCACCAGCGGACTTTCTTTCACGGTCGTGAGCACATAGCCGGTCAGCGGCGGAAAATCCAAGCCGACGCCTTTGATCATTTCGTGCGGGAATTTCACATGCGGCTTGAAACCGTCGGCCTTCTCGAACACCAGCGGCCGCGAGATGCTGCGGGCTTCGCTCTGATAGATGCGCGGCAGCATTTTGGACGTTGCGCCAGGCGGCACGACGTAATACTTTCCGCCGGTGAAGCTGGCCATGTCGGCAAGCGTTTGGCTGCCGGCGCCGCCGTGAGCGCCGATGGCGACGGTCGAAATCGTCACCTTCAAATTCTTGAGCGCCGCCATCGTGCCGAGCGTCGCCGGGCCGGGATCGCCGTCGCTGATGACGATCAGATGCTTCACCGCGGCGTCGGGCACCTGGCCGAATTGCGCAGCGCCGATTTCATCGCCCCTTCGAACTCGGGCATGTCGCCAGGGATCATCTTGTCGATTTTCGCGAGCATTCCCTCGCGCTTCGCCCCGACTGCGCCGTCAGTCCAGGATTCCAAAGCCATTGGATATTCCCTTCCCAATGGAGCACGCCGCAATAGTCTTGCGCGCCCAAAGCCCGCAGCGCCTCTTGGGCGATTTTTTTCTGCCAGAAATTCCCCTCGGCCATTTCCGAGGCGTGCATCAGCATCGCCAGCGCCCCGACCGGCACGACCTTCGAATTCTTGATCTGAAAATCGACCGGCATCGCGGCTTCGAGCGGCGTATTCGTCCAGCCGCCGGCGCCGAAGCTATTCGGCCCGCCGAGCATGATCAGGCCAGCGCCCATCTGCTCGGTGTTGCTGACGAGCATTTTGATTTGCTCTTCGGTAAAGCCCTCGGCCGGCACGTCGGCGAGGATCACGGTGTCGAACGGTTGCAGGTCGGCGAGCGTGGCGAACGTTTCGGCCGTCGATTGCACGCGGACTTCGAGATTCTCGTGTCGCAGCCGATCGACCAAGAAACCGAATTCGCCGCGATTGTCTTCGTCTTCGATCAGTAGCACCTGGCCTTTGCCGCGAACGTGCGTGTAGGCCGTGGCCCGTTTGTTCTGCGTGATCGGATCGTGGGCAGCGTCGTCTGGAATGAAGCGGGCTTCGTAGGTGTAGAAATCGGGGGCGTCGATCTGTTCGCGGATTGTGAAAACTCGTTTACCAGGCTCGAGTGTGACCGGCTGTTCGGCGAGCACTTCTTCGTGGTCTTGCGTTTTACGGCTGATCTTGAGCCGGCCTTTGACGGCGCCGTTGGCAGCATCCGGCGCGGCGACGTTGTTCAACACCACCCGCAAATCGAACGGCTGGCCACGGTTTACGTCCGGAGGAATCACGACTTTTTCGACCGCGACTTCGGCCCGCGGCGGATAGCGGATCGGCACGACATCGACGCCGATGCCGGATTCCGCCAGACCGCGTGCTTGGGTCAGCCCATCGCCGACGTTTTCATTGCCGTCGGTGAGCAGCACGACGCGCCGGGCCGAATCTTCGGGAAACGTCGCCTGAGCCAGCCGCAGCGCGGCGGCCAGATTCGTGTGTTCGCGGTCGATGTGCGATTCGGTGTTGTACGTGACTTGGATATTTTCGTCGTAGGGCGGATGCTCAATGGCCGGCTCGCCGCCGAACACGACGACGCCGGCCCGATCGGCGATGTGAGCCTCGCGATGCGTGCGAATCTCTCGATCGACATATTCGATCATCGCCGGCTTGAGGCCTTCCGGAATGCTCAGCGATTCGTCGACGACGTAGATCACGGTCAGCCGATCGCTGAGTTGCTTCCACTGCATGTCGGCCAGGGCAAACACGAGCAGTGTCAGCACGATCGACCGCAACACGATCGCCACCCACCGCCGCACCGGCCCCATGCCGGCAAGGCTGCGAAAACTGGCCCACCAAAGCAGCGGCAAAACCGCGAGCAAGGCCAGATAGCCGGGACTGTCGAAACTGAGGCGGAAGCTAAACACGGGGGGAAGGGGTTAGGGGCGAGGGGCGAGGGGCGAGGGGAACGGCGCACGCTTGCGACCAAAAAGCGGAATGCAATACGATGGCCGGGAGCGCGCGGATGCGAATTGGAGTTTCATACAACCTCCGAGGATGATTTGCCTTCGTCGCCCCTCGCCCCTCGCCCCTCGTCCCTCGTCCCTCGCCCCTACATTCGTATCCTCTGCACCCGATGATTCTCGCTATCGATGATATGTATCCGCCCTTCGCTGTCGATCACGATGCCCCAGGGGTTGGCTAGTTCGCCCGGTTCGTGGCCGGCGGTGCCGAAGCAGCCGAGCGATTTGCCGTCGAGCGTAAATTTTTGCACGCGGCTGTTGCCGAATTCGCAGACGTAAACATGCCCTTTGCCGTCGAGCTTCACCGCGTATGGATACGACAACTCGCCCGGCGCGGCGCCTTCGTGGCCCCAAGTGAATTGCAGTTTGCCTTCGCCATCGAAAACCTGAATCCGATGATTGCCGGCGTCGGCCACCCAGATATGGCCGGCATCGTCAATGTCGAGGCTTTGCGGGCGGACGAACTGGCCCGGCTGATCGCCGTGCCCGCCCCATTGCAGCAGGAACTTTCCTTCCCGCGTGAATTTTTGGATCCGATCGTATTCGCCATATTCGGAGACATAGTAGCAGCCGGCCTTGTCTTGCACGGCGTTGGTGACGAGGCCGAATTCGCCCGGCTCGTGGCCTTGCTTGCCGCCGAGGGTGCGCAGCAGCGTTCCGTCGGGCGCATAGAAGAGGACGCGGAAGTAATGCGTGTCGGCGACGACGAGATTTCCCTCGCGGTCGAAATTCATGCCCGTCGGCCGGCCCGTTGCATGGGCGGGCGTTTGCCAGACGCGGAGAAAATTGCCGTCGGCGTCGAACACCTGGATTCGAGCCGTCATGTCGCAGATATAGAGATGATCGTAATGATCGATGGCGATCGCCCGCGGTTTGCGAAAGCGGCCGTCGGAAATGCCGGGCCGACCCCAGACGAGTTGCAATTCGCCGTTGGAATCGGCCCGCCGCGTGCAGCCGCAAGCGAGCAACGCGAAGGCGGAGAGTAAGAGCAAAGGTCGCGTCGAAAAGATCATGCGACGAATTCACGCGTCGGCTGAATGGTCGTACCTGAGACGCTACCGACAAGTTGTAGCATGAAAGGCCTGAATGCGGCCACGGCTAGGAGGAGCGTTTGGTTCGTCGGCCCCGGTTGGTTTGAACCTTGGCCGGTGTCGAACGCGGGGCGGGTGCGCCGCGCAAAAGCCCCTCTGTGTTCAGGTCCTCGTCAACGTCCGGCCAATGAATTCCGTAGCCACCACCAGCGATCCGCCAGTTTTTTCGCTGGGCTGCTGTAGCGTTGAACAGCCGAGGATACCAGGCAAGTGGGACGGTTATGGTCCTGCCGTCCTGCAAACCGACACTCAAGGTGTCTTTCGTGAACTTCACGTCGGCAACCCGTTCGTCAGCCGTCAACGCCAAAATGCCCATGCCACGCCTCCAAAAACGCTATTTGATGTCGAATCACCAGTTGTTGAAGCCGCCGCAACTCTTTCGGAGAGAAGCCGAGGTTCCGTGCCAAGCCCACCGGCTGCAACCAGAACTTGGCCGACAAATCGTCCCTATCTACATGGATGTGCGGCGGCTCGTTGGGTTCATGACTGTAAAAATAGAACCGGAACGGGCCGGTTCGCAAGACCGTCGGCATGAACTCACCTGAACAAACCTTTATACGCGGACCCAAGCCTGTTGTTTGTGGCTTTTCAGAATCGCTTCGCAGAGGAGCACTTCGCGGTGGCCTTGTGACCAGGTCGGGTAGAGCGGTTCGGCGGAAAAGTCGTCCGCCGCGATGTAATTATAAAACGAACGGAAGCACTGCTTGAAAGCGTCGGGAAAGCCTTCGTTGTGGCCGCCAGGATAATTCAAATAGCTGCGGGCTAGCTGACCGACCAGCGACGGATCGCGAACCAGCAGTTCGTTCGCCTGATTGCGGTGGCCGATCCAAATCTCGTTCGGCGATTCGCTATTCCAAGCAAGCGCGGTTTTCGATCCGGCGATTTCGTAGCGAATGCAATTCTTCCTTCCGGCCGTGACTTGCGACACCCACAAACTGCCGCGTGCGCCGCCCTTGAAGCGGAACACCACCGAGCCGTAGTCTTCGGTGTCGATGGCGACCGGCTCGGTTTGACGTTCGGTGGCCAGCTTGCCGCTATAGGTTTCGACTTCTCCCTTCGGCCGTTTGCGGATCGGATGCACGATGTTCAAGTCGGCGAACACCGATTCGACTTCGAGGCCCGTGATCGTCGTGACGAGGTCCATCCAGTGCGTGCCGATGTCGGCGACGGCTCGCAGCGCGCCTCCTTGGTCGGCGAGAACGCGCCAGTTGTAATCCGTGTCGTAAAACAACCAGTCTTGCGTGTAGCTGCCGTTGACGGCGAAGATTTGGCCGACTTCGCCGCGGGCGACCCGATCGCGGGCTTCGAGATTCAGCGGATAGAATCGCACATTGTAGCAAACCGCCGCGGCAAGCTTTTTCCCTTTGGCCAACTCGACCAATTCGCCCGATTGCTCGGAGGTCATCGCCAGCGGTTTTTCGCACAACACATGCTTGCCCGCAGTGATCGCTCGTTTGGCGAATTCATAGTGCAACACGTTCGGCACGGCCAAATGCACGGCCTGCACGCTCGAATCGGCCAGCACTTCGTCCAAGCTGCCGTAGGCCTTCGGCAGGCCGATGGCTTTCATGGCGCGTTGCGATTCGGCGTCGTCGCAGCCGAGAATGCCGCGGACGGGGAGCCCCAAGCGACGCAAGGCCTCCACGTGAACCGGACCGATGAACCCAGCCCCGACGACAGCCACGCCGATGTTGTACATGGAGGTCCCCCGTGATCGTGTGCGATGAGAATCAACCCCCGCAAGGATAGCCGACTGAAATCGCCGTCGCAAGCCAGCGGACCGTGGTCGTAGGTCAGCCTTTCCAGGCTGACGGCGCTTCGACGAAAGTCCGGCTGGAAAGCCTGACCTACGCCCTCGCCCCGCGCCTCTCTGCGTGATAAAACTTCTTTTACCGCCCAAACCTCCGTATCCTCGATTCCCAGGAGCGCCCGCACAATGCCCACCAACGGAAGCCTCAATCGGAAACTGCGCATGGCCTTGGTCGGCGGCGGCCAGGGTTCGTTCATCGGCCGCGTTCATGCCACGGCGGCGGTGCTCGACAATCGGGCCGCGCTAGTCGCCGGAGCCCTGTCGAGCGATCCGGCGCGGGCCAAGGCCTCGGCCGCCGATTACGACATTCCCGCCGAGCGGGCTTACGGCTCGTATCGCGAACTGATCGAAAAAGAACAGGCGCTGCCGGCCGATCGGCGAATCGATTTCGTTTCGATCGCCACGCCGAACCATACGCACTTCGAAATCGCCAAGGCGGCCGTCGAGGCCGGCTTCAATGTCATTTGCGACAAGCCGATGACGTTTGATCTTGCCCAGGCCGAGGAATTGGCCGAAGCGGTCGATCGGTCGGGCGTCGTGTTCGCCGTGACGCACAACTACACCGGCTATCCGCTCGTCCGGCAGGCGCGGCAGATGATTCTCGGCGGCGAGTTGGGCGAGATCAACGCCATTCGTGTGTTCTATATCCAAGGCTGGCTGCGCACGCGGATGGAAAACAAAGACGACAAGCAAGCCGCCTGGCGAACCGATCCCGCCCGGAGCGGCGCCGCCGGCTGCTTCGGCGATATCGCCACGCACGCCTACAATCTGGCCCGCTACATGACCGGCCTGTTGCCGGAGCAGATCAGTTGCCATCTCAAGACGTTCGAAGCCGGCCGCGAGCTCGACGACTACGGCACGGCCGTGATCCGCTTCGACAACGGCGCACTCGGCACCGTCACGGCATCGCAGATCTCGCACGGCCGCGAAAACGATCTGTTGATCGAGATCGACGGCACGAAAGGTTCGCTCGAATGGCATCAGGAAGAGCCGAACAAAATGCTGGTGCGCCGCAACGGCCAGCCGCATTCGATTTACACGCGCGACCGCAAGGCCGCATACATGAACGAAGCGGGCCGCGAAGCCTGCCGGCTTCCCTCGGGCCATCCGGAAGCGTTTTTCGAGGCGTTCGCCAACGTCTATCGCGCCGCGTACGACGCGATGGTCGCCCGCGCGGCGGGAAAAAAGATCGTGACGGCCGATACGGTTTATCCGAACGTGAACGACGGCGTCGAGGGGATGTATTTCATTCAGCAATCCGTGGCCAGCAGCCGCGAAAATGGCGCCTGGCTGCCGCTGCGGCACAAACGCGCGCGGCGATAGAGACTGCCGAACGAAAGGCTTTTATTGTGTAACCCGTCATCCGGCACAAGTGCCGGGACTAGCGGAAAACCGCGCAGTTCATTTCAACTTGCGAAAACTGTTGTTGGCAAGTCGTTCGTGCAACGATTCGTAGATCGGTCGATCGCCGAGCAGAGTGGGCACGATCATCGCCGTGAAGCACGCCCCCAGCATCGGCAGCAGCAACGTAAAACTGGCCGTCATCTCGGTGACCAGAATGATGCCCGTGACCGGTGCGCGCACGACCGCCGTGAAGAAAGCGGCCATTCCGACGACGGCGACCGCGGTCGGCGTCGGCACCGCGGCGGGCAGCCAGTGATGCCCGACGGTTCCCAAGAGCAAACCGCATTGGGCTCCCAAGACCAATAGCGGCGCGAAAAGTCCGCCCGGCGTTAGAGCCCCGTACGACACGGGCCCCAAGCCAAATCGAAGCAGAAACAAAAACGAAACTGGCAGAAGCGCTTCCGTGCCGACCAACGTGCTCTGGGTGATCGAATCGCCGCCGCCGACCACCCCGGGCAGAAACCAAGCCAGCAATCCCACCATGGCGCCGATCAAAGCAGCACGCAATTCCACGGGCACGTGATTCACTCGCTCGACGGCCGAAAGCGTGCCGAGCATCGCCCGGTTGTAAGCGACGCCGAGAAATCCGGCGAGCAGGCCCAGGATCAGGTAGAGCGGCAATGCGCTGATATCGTGGAACGGGAGCGGCGGAACCTCGAAGTCGGGCGTTTCGCCAAGGAATATGCGGGCGACCGTAATCGCGCCGGCCGAGGCGCCGAACGTTGCGATCGTGATCCGGGTGTCGAATCGACGTACAAGCTCCTCGAGGACGAACACCGCTCCGGCAATCGGCGCGTTGAAGGCCGTGGCCAGGCCCGCTCCCGCTCCCGCCGCCAGCAGCACGCGGCCGTCGGGTGCATTGCGGCGAAAGATCCGACCGACGAGATGGGCGATGCTCGCGCCCATTTGAACGGTCGGCCCCTCGCGGCCCAGAGCCAAACCCGATCCAATGGCCAGTAGCCCGCCGACGAACTTCACCGGCACCAGGCTCAGCGATGCCGGAGGCAATTCTTGTTCCAGCACGGCCTCTACATGCGGGATGCCGCTGCCGGACGCGTGCGGAGCAAACCGGCGGACGAGCCAGGCGGCAATCGCCGTTGCCGCGCCGGCCGCGGCGACGACCAGCAGCATCCCAGCCAGCTTTTCTCCATGCGCCCAAGCAATCAAAGCGTTGCGCAAGACATTCGCCTTATCGAGAGCCAGGCGAAAGAGCGCCCCGACAAGCCCCGCCGCCGCGCCCGCGACTAGCGATAGAATCGCCAATTCCGTCAGGCTGCCGTAACCGGGCGACGAGTCGTCGCTCGATCGCTGCTGCGAACGGGTTGGAGCGTCTCCGGCGGGTTCGGCCGGCGATTTCGTCATGCGTTGGCTCGGCGCAGAGAGAGGCTTGCTCCACGGACTTCGCAAAACGGGGTCAGTCCGCGACGGTTTTGCGAGGCGTTCCGAATCGCTGTTCTGGCGAAGCATTATCGGCCGACTTCGGCTTCCCCGCCAGTCCCGAGCGGCGCTCGTGGTTCATGCACCGGCTGGTAGCGGAGTGTTGCGGGCGGCATAATGAAGTAAGTCGTGGGCTGCATTCCAAAGCACCGCTTGCAAAACCGTCGGGGACTGTCCCCTTCCGCCGAGCGGTTTTGTGAGGGTTCTCAAGCAAAAGCCGGAGTTGGTCGAACTTGCTTAGGCCCGAAGAGGCGACAATATCATGCTTCAAATTGCAACGATCTTGCATCCGACTGATTTTTCCACGCTCTCCGAACACGCCTTTCACCTGGCCTGTTCGCTGGCTCGCGACCATGGAAGCCGCTTGATTGTCCTGCATGTCGCGGTGCCGCCGGTGATTGGATACGGCGAATCGCAAACGCCTCCGCCCGGGGGCGAATGGAAAGCGCTCGAGGATCGGTTGGCCCAAGTTCAGTCGTCGGATAGCAAGATTCCGATTACTCATCGCATCGAGTTAGGGGACCCGGCCGCGGAGATTCTTCGCGTCGCCGAGGAAATCAAATGCGACTTGATCGTGCTGGGCAGCCACGGCCGCGGGGCCATAGCCCGACTGCTAATGGGGAACGTCGCGGAGCACGTCGTGCGAAGAGCGACTTGTCCCGTGCTGGTTGTAAAAAGTCCGATTCCAGACAGCACGGATTCGTGAAAGGGGGTACACGCGTTGATCGCGCTCCGTGGGATATTCATTTTGGGAGCAGTTTTATGGCTGAGCATCTTTCGGCGGATTTGTTGCAGCGAATTGACGCCTACTGGCGCACCGCGAATTATCTCTCGGTCGGCCAGATATATTTGTACGACAATCCGCTTCTGAAGCGGCCGCTGACGCTCGCGGACGTGAAGCACATGCTGCTCGGGCACTGGGGTACGACGCCAGGGCAGAATTTTATCTATGTGCATTTGAACCGGATCATCAAGAAATACGACCTCGACATGATTTACGTCTCTGGCCCGGGGCACGGCGGGCCGGCCGTCGTTGGCAACACTTATCTTGAGGGCACGTACAGCGAAATCTATCCGAACATCAGCCAGGACGAAGCCGGTCTGCGGAAGCTCTTTCTCCAGTTTTCGTTTCCCGGAGGAATCCCAAGCCACGCATCGCCCGAATGCCCAGGCTCGATTCATGAGGGAGGTGAACTGGGCTATTCGCTCAGCCATTCGTTCGGAGCGGTCTTCGACAATCCAGATCTGATCGTCGCCTGCTGCGTCGGTGACGGCGAGGCGGAAACGGGGCCGCTGGCCACTTCGTGGCACTCGAACAAGTTTCTCAGTCCGGCCAGCGACGGAGCGGTGCTGCCGATCCTGCATCTCAACGGCTACAAGATTGCCAACCCGACGATCCTGGCTCGCATCGAGCATGAGGAGTTGGAACAGTTGCTCCGCGGTTACGGCTGGACGCCGCATTTCGTCGAGGGCCATGTGCCCGAGTTGATGCATCAGGCCATGGCCGCGACTCTCGACAAAGCCATCGAGCAGATCAAGGCGATTCAGCAGGATGCCCGCGGTCGCGGCAATACCGCGCGACCGCGCTGGCCAATGATCGTGCTAAACTCGCCGAAGGGCTGGACGGGCCCGAAGGTGATTGATGGCCGCCAGATTGAAGGCACGTTCCGCGCACATCAGGTGCCACTCTCCGATCCCGCCGTTCATCCCGAGCACCTCAAGTTGCTGGAAGACTGGCTGCGGAGCTATCGGCCGGAGGAGCTTTTCGATGCACAGGGCCGGCTGAGGCCGGAGTTGGCAGAACTCGCGCCCAAGGGAGAACGCCGAATGGGCGCGAACCCGCACGCCAACGGCGGCAAGCTGTTGCGCGACCTGCGGATGCCCGATTTCCGCGAATACGCCGTCGAAGTCCCGTCGCCGGGAGTGCGCGGCATCGGCGATACGCATGTTCTCGGGCGATTTGTCCGCGATGTCGCAAAGCTGAACGACGAGCAGCGGAATTTCCGGGTCTTCGGCCCGGACGAAACGCTCTCCAACGGCCTGGAGGCCGTGTTCGAAGTGACGAAGCGCCAGTGGGAGGCCGCGACCGTGCCGAACGATGAGTTTCTAGCGCCTGCCGGGCGTGTCATCGAAATGCTCAGCGAGCACCAATGCGAGGGCTGGCTCGAGGGCTATCTCCTCACCGGACGGCATGGGCTCTTCAACTGCTACGAGGCGTTCATCCACATCGTCGATTCGATGTTCAATCAACACGCCAAGTGGCTGAAAGTTACTTCGCATTTGCCGTGGCGATGCAAAATCGCGTCGTTGAATTATCTGTTGGCGTCGCATGTATGGCGGCAAGACCACAATGGGTTCACGCACCAAGACCCCGGCTTCATCGACCACGTCGTGAACAAGAAGGCCGAGGTTGTGCGCGTTTATCTTCCACCCGATGCAAACTGCCTGCTGTCGGTGATGGATCATTGCCTGCGCAGCCGGCATTACGTGAACGTCGTCGTGGCGGGCAAACATCCGGCCCCGCAGTGGCTCTCGATGGACGCCGCTGTCAAGCACTGCACGAAGGGGATCGGCATCTGGCCGTGGGCCAGCAACGATCAGGCGGAGCCGCCCGACGTGGTCATGGCCTGCTGCGGCGACGTGCCGACGTTGGAAACGCTCGCCGCGGTTTCCATTTTGCGCGAGCGCCTGCCCGACTTGAGAATTCGCGTCGTCAACGTCGTCGACCTGATGAAGCTGCAGCCGCAAAGCGAGCATCCGCACGGGCTGAGCGAATTGGATTTCGATGAGTTGTTCACGAAGGACAAGCCGGTCATTTTCGCCTTCCACGCCTATCCGTGGTTGATCCACCGTCTAACCTACCGCCGCGCCAATCACGACAACATCCACGTGCGCGGCTACAAGGAAGAGGGCACTGTTACCACGCCGTTCGACATGACGGTGCGGAACGATCTCGACCGCTTCCATCTGGTGATGGATGCGATCGACCGCCTGCCGCAAACCGGCGATAAGGGCATCTACTTGAAGGCGCAACTCCAGGACAAGTTGATCGAACACCGGCACTACGTCGACTGCCACGGCCAAGACCTGCCGGAAGTTCGTAGTTGGAAGTGGGGAAGCCAAAAATGAACGCCGACATTGCGAGGCCGGAATCCAAGACCGGGCTTGGCGATGATTTGAAATCGCTGCCGCTGCCGGAAGTCGAAAAGCGACTGGCCTCTTCGCCGGATGGCCTTAGCCAGGCCGAGGCGCAGCGGCGGCTCGCGCAATATGGGCCGAACGAGATTGCAGAAAAGGAAACCAATCCGTTTCTGAAATTTCTGACCTATTTTTGGGGCCCCATCCCGTGGATGATCGAAGCCGCGGTAATTCTGTCCGGCGTCGTTCGGCATTGGGCCGATTTTTTCATCATTCTCGTGTTGCTCATTTCGAATGCCGTCGTCGGATTTTGGGAAGAACATCAGGCGGGCAACGCCATCGCGGCGCTGAAGGCCAAGCTGGCGATCAAAGCACGCGTGCGACGCGACGGGAAATGGGTCAATCCCCCGTCGCGTGAGCTTGTTCCGGGCGACGTCATTCGAGTGCGCCTTGGCGACATCGTGCCCGCGGACGCACGCTTGCTGGAAGGCGATCCGATCGAGGTCGATCAGTCGGCATTGACCGGAGAATCGTTGCCCGCCACTTGCAAACCTGGCGATGCGGTCTATTCGGGGTCGATTATCCGACAGGGCGAAATCGATGCGATGGTGTATGCCACCGACGGCAACACCTATTTTGGCAAAACCGCACAATTGGTCCAGGAGGCGCACACCACTAGCCATTTCCAGCGCGCCGTGCTGAAGATCGGCGACTATCTGATAATTCTCGCGGTGACGCTGGTCGCGGTGATTATCCTTGTCGCGCTCTTCCGCGGCGATCCAATGCTCGACACGCTGGAGTTCGCCCTGGTGCTGCTGGTGGCCGCGGTTCCGGTGGCAATGCCGACGGTGCTCTCGGTGACGATGGCCGTCGGCGCGCGATTATTGGCCAAAAGAGGCGATCGTAACCCGCTTGGCGGCGATCGAGGAACTGGCGGGCGTGGACATGTTGTGCTCGGACAAGACCGGCACGCTGACTCAAAACAAGCTCACACTGGGCGATCCATTTAGCGTCGGAGGCGTTCCCGCGGATCAAGTCATCCTTTGCGCTGCCCTCGCGTCGCGCGCCGAAGACAAAGACACGATCGATCTGGCCGTGCTCGCTGGCTTGAAAAACGAGCAAGATTTGAACGGCTATCAAGTCGTCCACTTCAAGCCGTTCGATCCGGTGCATAAACGCACGGAAGCGACCGTCAAGGCGGCCGATGGCAAACAGTTCGACGTGACCAAAGGTGCGCCGCAGGTAATTCTGGCGATGTCGGCCAACACCGCCGATGTAAAGCCGGTGGTTGAGAAAGCCGTCAATGAATTCGCGGCGCGCGGATTTCGATCGCTGGGCGTCGCGCGCGCCGACCGACAAGGCAAGTGGCGGTTCCTCGGCGTATTGCCACTGTTCGATCCGCCGCGCGAGCAGGCCAAAGCAACCATCGAACGCGCGCGGCGGATGGGGGTGGACGTCAAGATGGTGACGGGCGATCAACTGGCCATCGCGATAGAAACAGCCAGGCAACTCGGGTTGGGAACCAACATCCTGGATGCCAGCGGACTCGGCGATTCGAAGCACCACGAGACGGCGAAGTCGGCCGAGGCCATTGAAAAGGCGGATGGCTTCGCCCAGGTGTTTCCAGAGCACAAGTTCCACATTGTCGACGTGCTGCAGCAGCGCGGCCACATTGTCGGCATGACGGGCGACGGAGTGAACGATGCTCCCGCGTTGAAAAAGGCCGATTGTGGCATCGCGGTTTCCGGCGCCACGGATGCGGCGCGCGCCGCGGCCGACATCGTGTTGATGACGTCCGGCCTGTCGGTGATCATCGACGCGATCAAGGAAAGCAGGAAAATCTTTCAGCGGATGAACAGCTACGCGATTTACCGGATCGCCGAGACGCTACGTGTTCTGTTTCTAATGACGCTGGCGATTCTCGTGTTCAATTTCTATCCGGTGACGGCGGTCATGATCGTAATGCTCGCATTGCTCAACGACGGCGCCATCCTCTCCATCGCGTACGACAATGTGCATTACAAGAACAAGCCCGAATCATGGAATATGCGCCTCGTGCTGGGCATCTCGACCGTGCTGGGCGTGATCGGGGTGGTGGCTGCATTCGGCCTGTTTTATCTTGGCGAGCGCGTGTTCCATCTCGATCGCGACCGCATTCAGACGCTGATCTATTTGAAACTTTCCGTAGCCGGACATCTGACGATCTTCCTGACGCGCACGCGCGGACCGTTCTGGTCTATCCGTCCCGCTCGGATTCTCTGGATTGCGGTCCTCGGCACGCAAACCGTGGCCACCCTGATTGCGGTTTACGGGGTATTCATGACGCCCCTCGGCTGGGGTTGGGCGCTATTCGTCTGGGCGTACGCGCTCGCGTGGTTCCTTTTCAACGATCGCGTGAAGCTGCTGGCGTATCGCATTTTTGACCCGATGCAGCCCGGCCTGCTCGACGCTTCAAATGCTTCCTCGTTGCCGAATCGTCCCCAATTGCACGAAAGCGCGGGTAAGCCCGTGAATCGGCAATGAATTGAGCCCGCAATAACCGATCGACCGCGGACCGAACGCGGCGGGGCAACGACTTTACCTGGGAGGCGTAGGATGAACTATTCGGAGCAATTCAAAGTTTCCCCGGCGAGCAAATGCAAGCTCAAAGACTTCGACCCGGCATTCAAGGACCGCCACGAAAGCCACAAAGCCGCGGCCGACGAAATTGCGCATTTTCAAGCCCGGCTGCGCGAACTTCAGGATCTGCTCTATGCCGACCGGCGGCAGTCGCTTCTCATCTGCCTCCAAGCACTAGACACTGGCGGCAAGGACGGAACGATCAACCATGTCCTCGGCGCCATGAATCCCCAAGGTTGCCGAGTGGCGGCGTTCAAGCAGCCCTCCGCCACGGAGCTTGCGCACGATTTTCTTTGGCGAGTGCATCCGGCCGCGCCCGCCAGTGGAGAGGTTGTCATTTTCAATCGCTCTCACTACGAAGACGTTTTGGTCGCGCGTGTCCACAATCTCGTGCCCAAAGGCGTTTGGAACCTCCGATACGATCGGATCAACTCGTTTGAGGAGGGCCTCATCGAGCACGACACCCGCATTCTGAAATTCTTCCTGCATATTTCCAAGGAAGAGCAACTGAAGCGATTCAAGGAGCGACTCGACGACCCGACCAAACAATGGAAAATCAGCGAGTCCGACTACCATGAGCGGGCGTTCTGGGACGACTACGAGGCGGCCGTTGAAGACGCATTGAGCCGGTGCAGCACGGAGCATGCGCCTTGGTTCGTCGTCCCCGCCAATCATAAGTGGTTCAGGAACCTTGCCGTCGCGCGCATCGTTGTCGAATGCTTGGAGGGGATGAATTTGAAATATCCACAGCCCACGGTCGATATCGAACACATTCGCCGCGAATATCACTCGGCGAAGGAAGCGTAGACGTCAGCTACTATTCAGCAAATCTTGGAGTAGTCGTGCGATGACCCAAACCGCATGCGTCGAGGAAACCGACCGTCCAGAAATCCAACGCGTTTTCCAATCGAAATCGGAGACGAAGGCGTTCTACGACAAGATTAGCCGCGTCTACGACCTGCTAGCCGAGCATAGCGAGGGTCCCGTCCGCAGGGCCGGCCTGGAGAAGCTCGACGCCCGGCCTGGGGAGAAAATCCTGGAAATCGGCTGTGGGACCGGGCACAGTCTCGTTTCGCTGGCTCAATCCGTGGGCGCGACCGGCAAAGTGTATGGCCTCGATCTTTCGGAGAATATGCTGGTTGTCGCCAGGGAGAATTTGCAAAAGGCGGGACTGGCCGAGGCGCGGAGCTGGCCTGTGGCGATGCCGTCCATTTGACCTACCCATCGGATTCAATGGACGCGATCTTCACGAGCTTTACTTTGGAATTATTCGATACGCCGGAGATTCCATTAGTCCTGACTGAATGCCAGCGCATCCTGCGGCCCGGCGGGCGGATCATGGTCGTCGCGGTTTCCAAGGAGGGCGAGGACGGCATCGTCGTGCATGTCTACGAATGGAGCCACCGGCATTTCCCGAACCTGGTCGATTGCCGCCCGATTTTCGTCCGGCAGTCGCTGCACGCCGCCGGCTTCCACATCGAAAGCACGGAGAAGAAAATGATGTGGGTGCCGGTCGAGATTGTTCTCGGAGTGAAGCCATAGCGCTGCACCGACACCGTGTCGGCCATTTTCGACAGCTATGGCGCGGATGGAGGCGTGAGGCGAACGTGCGATTGATCGGGCTCGTCAAGATATCCGTTGCGAGTCGCTTTTCGCACCAATACGGTATGGACAACCAGTTCGAGTGGCACGCCGACCGGTTTGGACAACTCGTTTTCCAACGCGGCAACTTTATCCGAGTCGAAAGGTTGTCGAGCTCTTACCTCCGCAGTTACGACTTCCTTATCCGCGGCTCGTCGAAAACCAAGATTGGTGAGTTCGGTGCCAGGGTAGGCTTGAAGCGCTTGGATTAACCCTGTACGAAGCTTGGTTTCATGCAAATCGTTTGACAAGGTTCGGACCGCGTGGAGGCTGAGCGCCGTACCTAGGAGAAAGAGAAGTCCGAAGCTCGAAGCATTCCGTAAAATAACCCCTTGGCCGGATTGCGAGCGTTCAATGAACTTGTTGTATCCGAGAATCCATAGAACGATGGATGACGCGAATTGAATTGCGACCAGGTTGGTTGCGAAGAGCAGAAACGCCCCGAAGCCCAGGCCAGCCTCGCCTCGGCCAAGACAAATGCCGCACGCCGATAATGGCGGCACAAGGGCCGTCGCAATGGCGACGCCAACAAGACCTGCGCTCAAACGTGGAGAAGCTGTTGCATAGGCTCCGGCCGCGCCGCCGGCGAGGGCAATGATCAAGTCGAAGAGCCGCGGCTTGGTCCGGGAAAGGATTTCGTTGGTCAGCGGCGCGTCGTGTTGAATCGCACCGATGAGGATAGCAATAAGTAGCACCGCAAACGCACCAGTGGCCTCCGCCAGCAGGGCCTTGCGAAGCAGTCCGTTGTCGCCATCGACCAACGCCAGCGCAATACCGATGATCGGCCCGAGCAGCGTAGCAATCACCATGGCACCGATGACGACAGCGGAACTGTCCTCTAGCAATCCATAGCAGGCGACCACGGCCGACAGCACGTTCATCGTCAAAAAAGCCCGATCGAAAACCGCGTTGTGGTGAATACCCTGGCGGATAGCCTCCCGGCCTACACATGGTTTCGCTGGTTCAATTGGAGAATTGCTCATCGGTGTGCAAGCCCTTTCCCTCGATTGCCAATTATTTCAAGCCGAATGCCCACGCCCGTAGCTTCCCGATATCCTCCATGCATACTGGACATGAGCTTGCCCACGATTTCAGTCTGTGAGGCTTCGGAAACGATCGCGTCTTGCGAATGGTAATAATTCTAGCAATAACTAACCATTACCCGTCCGCTTGTGACGCGTTCCCGAGCAGGCCAACTAAAACCACTGGACGACAGCAAGTCTATTAGCTGGCCGCCCAGCGACCTGCCAGCCGTTTCCATCCTTGCCGTCAAGCATTGGTAAACGAAATGAAGCCCAAGAAGCGAAACCCATCGTTTGAGTTGGCCCGCCCGGCGCGGGCGGTTTCTTCCAAAGACGATATTACCGCGCTCATCGGTGGTTTGGCGATGAAGGACGCGGTTGGGCGGCAGATGGCCCGAGCGAGATTGGTGTCGCTCGGCGCATCGGCCGTGCCGGCACTCATCGAATGTCTCACCGATCGGCGGCGCCTGCTCCGCTGGGAAGCAGCGAAGGCCCTGGGCGATATCGCCGATCCTGCGGCCGCGGGCGTGTTATTGCGGAGTTTCGATGATAAGGATACGGATGTTCGCTGGTTGGCCGCGATGGGCTTGGCAGCGCTTGGTCTGGATGGGTTGCGGCCATTGCTCTTTGCGTTGCAAGCCAGGCCCGATTCCATTTGGTTGCGCGAAGGCGCGCACCACGTCTGCCACAAATTGGGCGGCCGAAGCTTGAGATTCGCCGCGCTTGTTCACCCGCTGCAAACGGCGCTCGACCGAGCAGAACCCGAAACAGCGGTTCCTCTTGCCGCCTATGCGGTGCTCGCGGAATTGCAGAAACCTTCCCGACTCGGACGGGGCGTGCCAACCGGAGTGCGATACCGCCGAACGTAACACAAACACGGAAACGGGACGAACGCGGAAGCGGGGACGCGAGTGGATGGGGCCATTTATCTAATTGAATCGCGTCACGATTTTCGCACCCGAGCAATCGCGAGAAACGCAAGCCGCTTGAGGCAGAACGCCAGGTCGAGCGATGTTTGCATGGCCGCGCTCGGAAAAGTGGCAGCGCGATTTGCCATAAATGAATTCGACTGCTGCTCACTTTCAAGTTTTCGAGTTTTCCTCGCCGCCAATGAGCTCCATCAGGATGCGCCGCAGGCGGAGATCGATGATTCTGATCTCAGCGTTGCTCCAGGAGGAATCTCCCCGAAGCCGTTCGACGTATTCGGCCAAATGCGCAATGGCGGAGCGACCTGGACGATACGTGTTCAGGCACGATTGAACCGCTCGATTGATTTCGGATTGCGAACGCATGAATCCACGGATTACAGGAACCGCTACAATCGTGACGGATTGAACATTGGAGCCATAAGTCTCTTGCAACCGACGGCGTGGTCTTCCGCCGCGATGGAAACGATCAACACCGCGTCGGGAAGCCGGTTTCTCCAACTCGATGCATCGACGAATGTTCGTCGGCTATTTGAGCCTGGCGGGGCCACGCTCGATTTAGGCTTCCATCCAAACTCCCAAGGAACTCCGACAAGGCCGCGGGGCTTGCCAATCGAAATCCGGCGACCGGCGATTGCCACCCGATGCCAAGGCTAATTCCGCCCATTGCCGTCACGGCCGCTAAAGCGACGGCGTCGTTTTCGGCGTCGCCCGCGTAGAGCACGATCGGATCGACCGCGCGGAGATGCTCCAAAATCTGGCGGACGGCGGACGCTTTGTTCCAGCCCACATCGGGGGTAATCTCAAAAGCCATGCGACCGTCCAAAACAACCAGGGGCACTGCGCAGCAGGCGACGGCGCGGTGGAAACCGGCGCAAAACGCATCGATCAGAGGAGCAGCGACGGCCCGATAATGCACCGTGCAACCCAGCGGCTTCTCTTCCACCCAAGCGCCCGGGAAGTCGGCCACGGCCTCCCGCAGCGCGACGGCCAATGCCGCAAGGGCCGTAGCCGTCTGCCCGGCAAAGGGGTGGACGACGCGATGGCCGCGCAAATCCAGTTCGACGCCGCCGGTTCCGGCATAGTAAAGGCGCCGGGAGGGAACCATCGTCTGCAGGTCGTTGAGCGATCGTCCGCTGACGAGCGCGACATGGACCCCGTGCGCTGCGCCAATCGACCAAGCAATCGCCGAGTTGCTCGATCGAGCGTGGCCAGGCGCGGATGCTCGACGATCGGCGTCAAAGTGCCGTCGTAGTCGAAGAATAGCGCCAAGGGCCGGCCCCGATGGTAGTCCCACGCAATTCTCTCGATCACGCCTGTCAGGCTCGGCGTCATACGAGTTCCTCCACGACTTCTCGCGTGCGGCAAGCTTGCCGGCCTCCGAAAGCAGCATGCCTGCCCAGCGAAAGACATTGTTGTCCTGGACGTGCTTCCGCATGCGGCACATGCGCCGTGCCTGCTCGTCGATCGGCATGGTCAGGGCCAGATGAAGCGCATCAGCGAATTCGTTGACCGCATAGGGGTTCACGAGCACGGCTCCATCAAGTTCGTGCGCGGCGCCGGTGAACCGGGAAAGCACGAGCACGCCCTGCTCGTCGCCACGCGCAGCGACGAATTCCTTCGCCACCAGATTCATCCCGTCGTGCAGGGAACTAACGACGCAAGCCGCGGCCATGCGATACAAAGGGTGGACATACTCGGGTCCATGGTGGGCATTGAGGAAAATGATCGGACGCCAGCCGTTTTGGCCGTGGCGCCAGTTGATCGACTCGACCAGGGCGTCGAGTTCCTCATTCAGACGGCGGTAGGTGGCGATGTGAACGCGACTCGGCGCTCTCGATTTGGACAAACGTGAATTCCCCCTTCAAATCCGCATGCCGCTCGAAGAGGCGGTCCACCGCGGCGAACCGTTCGGGAATCCCCTTGGTGTAGTTGACGCGGTCCACTCCCAACAGTATCTTTTCGTCCTTGATGCCGATGTGCTTGCGAATTTGGGCTTCCGGGATTTCTTCCTCGCCCGGCGACGGCGAGTCCAAAAGCTCCGGATCGATGCTGATCGGGTACGGTCGGATGCAGGTGGCATGGGCGTCGCGCGTGACGGCGAATCGCTCCATATCGACCTTCGCCTCGAGGGCGCGATCGACGGTCTCCAGGAAATTATTGCAGTGATGCTGGATGTGAAACGCCAAAAGATCGTTGCCCAGCAACCCGTCGAGGATTTCGTCTTGCCACGGGCATACCCGAAACACTTCGCGGTTCGGCCAGGGAATATGCCAGAACTGCACGACGGTCAAATCGCCCCGTTCTTGCTTGAGCATGCGCGGCAGAAGCGCGAAATGATAATCCTGCACGAACACCACCGCCGGACCTTCGCCGACTTCCTCGAGAACCGTGTCGGCGAATTTGCGGTTGACCTTTTGATAAATGTCCCAGTCGCCGGCGACAAAGCGCGGTCGCGTATAGGCCATATGGCAGAGCGGCCACAAAGCCTCGTTGGAAAACCCATAGTAATAGCCTTGCTCCTCTTCCTTGCTCAGCCACACGCGTCGGACGGTGTAGCGCGGATCGTCGGGAGGGACCGAAACGCGGTCGCAACGGTCGGTGGTCATTCGATCCGCGCTGCCGCTTCCGTGGGCCACCCAAATGCCGCCGCAGGCCCGCATCACCGGGTCGAGGGCCGTCGCCATGCCGCTCGCCGGCCGCATGCAACGAACCGCGTCGCCCTCGCGGACGTGGATGTAGGGTTCGCGGTTGGCGACAACGAGCAGCTTTGCTCCGCCGAGCCGCTCGCGGATCACCGTTTCCAATCGTTGTTTCGTCCAGGCCATGTTCACTCGCTCCGCGGGTGTGATGGATCGTAATCGAGGCGACGGCAATTCAGGATTTCGCTCGTTCCGGGTTCGCGGTTTCGCCTGGGTTTCCATGGGGGATTCACCGAGGAACGGCCACCGATATCGGCTCGAATTGCCGGCATTTGGCAATTGCTCGAATTCGTTCCGCGAGTTTTTTGGCGCTCATCGGCTTGGCGTGGAAATCGTCAACCGGGTAGGGCGCCGAACCGGTAGAGAACGCCGCGATCGCGCCCATGCGTCAAGACCAAGACCGGAACCAACGGCACGTCGAATTGCTCGTGCATCATGGCCAGCACGCCATCGCCCCCACCCCAAGGTATCGACGGTTCGAGAACCAACACGTCGGGAACTTCCTCGCGCAGCCTCTGCAAGCACTCCACGCCGTTGGTCGCCACGACCACGTCGCAGCCGTGGAGGCCCAATTGCTCGCGATAACGGTCCAGCAGGTTTTCGTCCGCATCGGTGATCAATACGCGAATTGTCCGGCGCGCTTCTTTTGGAACCTCGATCTCTTCGCCTCGCTTGCGGCTCAAAATCAACATCGCGATCAACTCCTACTCACGACCGGTGGTTCGGTCATGATTTGCGGCCGGGAAAAACCAACTCGTTGACGGAACTCGAATCCGGCAACGCAAACGTGCGATGCGGTTCGAAGCCAAGCTTCGAGTAAAACGACCTCATCCAAGTGTCGGTCGAACTTACTTTCACCTTCACTTGCATCAGATTGCCGCCGGTGGCCTCCAAAAGCGCCTGAGCCAACGACTTCCCGCGGCCTTCCCTGCGAAATCGAGGTTGAATTGCGATCGCGAGCAGTTCGCACGCGCAAAGCTGATTCGCGTCGAATTGATCCTTGAGTTGGCACACTCGGCATAAATCCACGAGCAGCCGTGGGAATTGGAAAGGACGCGTCAACAGGCAAGCCATGGCCTCGGTCAAGAGACGAGGCTTGTCGAACGACAGCTCCGCTCGCAATCCAATCGGATCTCGAAAGCCGGCAATAAACCCGGCCAATTCGCCATTCTGTTCCGACACAAGCAAGATCCCCCGGGGATCGTGAATCACGATCGAATACAGGCAACGCAGAAACGCAGGCCCTGGGTTTGCGAGGAAGAATTGCGGCAGCGAATTCACATGCCCTTCGACGATCGCTGAAAGATCGGCCTTCGCTGCCCGACGAATCACTGCCGTCGTGGGCACTGCTGTCGTGGGCACTGCTGTCGTGGGCACTGCCATCTTGGTCGCTGCCGTCGTGGTCGCTGCCGTCATGGTCGCTGCCGTCATGGTCGCTGCCGTCATGGTCGCTGCCGTCGCAGTCGCTGCCGTCGCAGTCACTAATGTCGTGGCAATTGCGGGCACGGAATCCGCGCGGCACAATTCCTGCGTCCGCGGCATTCTTGAGAATTGCATGACCGAGCGATAAGCAATGCTCGTGCCGGTCTCGCCCCGTAGGCGAAATCCGAACCACGCCAATGTGTTAGATCGATTTCGGAGCCGGCTTGGCCGCGTCGAATGCACCCACGGCGTGGAAATTCGCTAGCCACCGAGGAAAAACATTTTCCACGACCGTCCGGTGCGCGATCGCCATCGACGGCGTTCATTCGAAAGGTGCGGCTCGAAGAATTGGGTTAGACGGCTTTAGCGTTTTGCAAGCTCATCGAGACCGATCGCGCTACGGCCACCGGCGGAAATGGTAGAATGATAGGTCGTAGGCGCATCGTAATAGCCGGAACGCGAAAGGCCGAAAGCACGGCATGCGCGTGCGAGACGAACGGTCGATGAAGGGCCCTGTGCAAATCGGAGCGAAAATGTGGACCAAAGTAATCGGACCGACAATCCTGGTGAGCCTTCTGTGGGTGGTCGCCAGCGCGATTTCGGCATACTTCGTTCATCGGGTGTACGTTTCCCATTCGAGAGTGCTGTCGGAAAACGTCTCCACGATGCATGCCAGTTGGGCCATGCAAGAGACGCTTTGGAGGATTGAAGCGGTCGTCATGGAAGCAAAGGGAACCAACGGCCGCGACACGCGCGCCGAGATCGCCGAGCTTGAGGCCGGCTTCGAACGGGATCTTGACGAAGCCGAGAAAACCGCGTTCACGTCGAAGGAACAAAGCCTGGTCGCGACGATTCGAGGATATTTCGCGGCATACCGCGGTCAAATCGCGGCGCGATTGAAGCCCGCCGGTTCGGCGGGTGTGCTGACGCCGCGCGGCGACGACGATGAAGCGACGATCCGATTGGTTCGCGAGATCGCCGAGCCTTGCCGTCAACTCGTGGAAGTCAACGAGCGCATCCTCGCCGACTCGACGGCCCAAAGCTCGCAACTCAGCACCCTGTTGAATTTCGTTCGAATCGCGTTCCTGATCGTCGGACCGGTTCTGGGCGTGTTGTGCGGTTTGTGGGTCGCCCGCGGCCTGAATAATTCCATCTCGCAAATCAGCGTGACTCTCCAAGATGCCACGGGCAGCTTCCGTCGGGAGGTCGGCTCGGTCGAGGTGCATGCCCACGGCGATTTGCCCGGACTGCAACAGCAAGTGCAAGTCGTGGCCGGCCATATGCGGCGAGTCATGGAGGAGCTCGAGCAAACGCGCCTGCAAGCGATGTCCGCGGTGCGATTGGCCGCGGTTGGGGAACTAGCCGCCGGCATTGCCCACGAGTTGCGCAACCCCTCACTTCCGTCAAACTTCTCGTCCAGACCGCGCAGCGGCAAGTGCGCAATGAGTCGGCCGGAAAGCAGCTTCAAGTGGTGCAGCAGGAGATTGGCCGATTGGAGGGGACCATTCAAGGGTTGTTGGATTTCGCGGGGCCGCCGGAATTGCACCGCGTGCTTCATGATTTGCGGGGAACGATGCGGCGCACGTTGAACCTGGTCGAAGGCCGCGCCAAGCAGCAAGACGTCGCGATCATCGAGCGCTTGCCCGGCGCTCCCATGATCGTCGACGGCGACCCGGAGCAACTCCATCAGATCTTCGTCAATCTTCTGCTCAACGCCATCGACGCATCGCCACCCGGCGGCGTTCTGGAAGTGACGATCGAGGCGAGCACCGGAGCGGACGGAATTTGCAAGGTTTTGGTGTCGGATTCCGGCAGCGGCATTCCAGCGGTCGTCCTCGAGCGGATTTTCGAGCCGTTCGTAACCACCAAGGAGCATGGCACCGGCCTGGGCCTGGCCGTTAGCCACCGCATCGCCGCCGAGCATGGCGGTGCTCTGCTCGCGGCCAATCGCCGTGAAGGCGGAGCAGTGTTCACCGTCGAATTGCCCCTCGGCAAACTGGACGGCAAGATCGCGGAACTCCACTGCAACGAAGAACCCTCGGAATCCATAACCGCCTGAAATCGCGGATCGCGTCGATCGCGGACTCCTTTGTGGCGCGGACGTCTCAACGCCTCGACTCCTCGACGCAAGCCAGACGCCAGCACCGCAGTCTCTCGCAATCCAACGACGATTCCTCACAGACCGTCCGATGCCCAAACTTCTAGTAATCGACGACGAAGCTCTGATTCGATTCAGCATCGTTCAGGTGTTCTCCGGTCGGGATATCGAAGTTCTCGGCGCCGAGACGGCGGAGGACGGGCTGCGTCTGGCCGAAGAGGAGTCGCCCGACGTCGTCCTTCTCGACATTCGCCTTGGCAAGGACTCGGGTCTCGATGTCTTCCAACACCTGCGCCGCCTTAGCCCGAACTGCCTGATCGTCTTCATGACGGGACATGGCACGACCGAGACGGCCATCGAGGCGATGAAATTGGGCGCGTACGACTATTTGGTCAAGCCGCTGGATGCCGACCAACTCGAGCAGGTCGTCAATTCCGCGATTTCGATCAGCCGCTTGATGAATGTTCCGACGATCGTCGACGAAGCCGACCGCCCGGAAGACAGACCCGACCGTCTGATCGGCAGCGGAAGCTCGATGCAGATCGTCTGCAAGCAGATCGGCCGCGTTGCCGCGCAGGAAGTGAACGTCTTGATTTTGGGAGAAAGCGGCACCGGCAAGGAGCTTGTCGCCAGGGCCATCTATCAACATAGTCGGCGCAAGCAATCTCCTTTTCGAGCCATCAATTGCGCCGCGATTCCAGAGTCGCTGCTGGAAAGCGAACTGTTCGGACATGAGCGCGGCGCCTTCACCGGCGCCGAACGGCGGCGCATCGGCAAATTCGAGCAGTCCCACCGGGGCACGCTGCTGCTCGACGAAATCGGCGACATGGCCCCGGGCACTCAGGCCAAGATTCTGCGACTGCTGCAAGAGAAGAGCTTCGAGCGATTGGGAGGCAGCGAAGCCATTACGGCCGACGTCCGCGTGATCGCCGCCACCAACCAGAACTTGGATGCGTTGATCGAACGAGGCCAGTTCCGCAAGGACCTCTACTATCGGCTGCGCGGCGTGACGATCAACTTGCCGGCGCTGCGCGAACGTCGCGAGGACATTCCCGAGCTGGCTCACTATTTCCTGTTCCGTTACAACCGTGACCTTGGCACCGCGGTCCAATCGATCTCGCCCGACGTGCTGGAATTGCTGCAAGCCTACGACTGGCCGGGAAATGTTCGTGAGTTGCAGAGCGTGATTCGCGAAGCATTGATCGGCTCCGCCGGTTCGACGATCATTCAGGAGTTTCTTCCCGCCCATGTGCGCCGCGATCGGGCGAGCGAATTGGAGCCCGATTCGGCAAGCGGCCCGCTCCCCCAGCCCAAGGAAACCGATCTGGCGGAGTTCGTCCGAACGGCCATCCATCGTGGCGAAACGGACGTCTACCGGCGGGCGCTGGTTTACTTCGACCGCCTGCTGGTGTCGCGCGCCCTCGAGCAAGCCCACGGCCAACAGAACCACGCGGCGGAAATCCTCGGACTCAGTCGCGCGACGCTCCGCGCAAGATTCGCACCATGCAGTTGTCGGTCGAGAAGGTGTTGTCGCCTCGCGATCCTGACGCCGACGCGTAAGCGCGCTGCCACGTTTTGCCGCGACGCCAACCCGAAGCATCGCTTGATGGCCCAACTTCCGCCAAACATGCTCTATCATCAGTCCGTGTATCCGAGCTTCTGGTCGGTGATGCGAGTCTCGTGGACCGAACGGGGGCAGGCGACGGTCGGCGCGCCCGGGGCATCGCGCGAAACGCAGGCGGCGTAGTTGTCCGGCGTAGCTCGCGCGGAGCTACGCAGCTTGTCAAAATCGAACCTGTCCCGATTTCCGATCTTTGATTCGTCCTGGCTGTCAATAAATGACTCGCGTCCGAATACTGTTCGGCACGCTATTTGAGCAGTTCAATTAGCACGGCGGCAAGTGGTTCTTGGAATTCTTTCGAGCGGAAGGCCTGCGGGATTGGCAGGCGAGATGCGTGGAGGTGGCAGACGCCGCCAAGCCGCAAACGGCATTTCAGCGCAGCGTGAAGCGACTCGCGACGCGCTTGCAAGAGGCGGCCGAGCTCAACCGAGTCAGATTTTTTTCGCAGCCGCGTCGTGGGCCTTAAGTTTGGCCAGATGTGCCAGCAATTCTCCCTCGCTGGCCAGCCCCGTGAAGTAGTAGCAAATCATTTCGTAGGTGCGAAGCGTTGGTTTACGCCCGGTCCACAAACTGATCAACATGCAGGCGATGATTGCGCAGTAGGTTTGAATCTCGATCCCCTGTTGACTGTGGCTGAGCAAGTGCCGGCAACCCAGCACATGTTTGAAGAACCGAAAAAACGTTTCAATCGTCCAGCGATTCAGAAAAATCAAGGCGATCACTTCCGCGGGCACGTCGAGCAGGTTGGTCGCGATTCGCAGGATGCCGTCGCTGTCGGGGCCGGTCGAGCCGCTGCGGTTTTTGCCGCGGCTGGTATGTGGGCTGATGCGAACGGTCACCAGGCGGATCGGGTGATCGGGCCGAGTCTCGGCCTTGCCGCTCTGTCCAATGCTGACGATCTGATCGCCGAGCACATTCAAAGCACGATCGGCGTCGGTGAGCAGACGCTGTTCCAAGATTTCATAAACGCTGTTGTCGCGCAAGCGGCACACGTAGCTGCTGCCCGCCTTCACGATCTGATTGAACAGCAAGAACTTGGCATAGCCGCGGTCCATCACGTAGGTGCGATCCGCTTCGACGGTGCGCTCGAGCACGGCGCGCTCGTCGTACGCGCCGCCGCCGTTGGGCGTCACGTCGATCCGCGTGGGCACGTAGCGATCCACCTCGAAATGCGTGTGCAGCCGCCATTTGACCAGACCGCTGCCGGTGGAACGTTTCAGAAACGAGGCCTGCATTAACTTCGGCAGCACCGTGAGCAGAGAGCCATCGACGGCCGTCAAGGCGCCGGGCACGTCGCGGAGTCGGGGGTCGCGACCGAGCGGCTGTAGCTCGGCGCCCAACTCGGCGACAATTTCCTTCAGCCGCTCGGGATCAAACACGCTGGCCGCCTCGGAGAGCGAGCCCAGCGACGCTCGTGGGCAGCCCAGTTTCTTCTGCACCTTGGCCAATTCGCTGGCCTGCTGCAAGCCGCGCAGCGAAGTCACGACCGGATTGAACAAATACAGCAGAATCAACAGGCAGTGTTGATCGTAGTGCAATTGCCGGTTGCCAGCGCGATCGCGCGGCAACCGTCATCGTGAAGCCGCTCCAGCAAGGGCGCGAGCTTGTCGAAATACTTCAGCCCGGTGATCTGCCGCTCCGTAATATCCTCGCGCCTCCTGCCCGCCATGGCGGCCTCCTGCCAAAATGACCGAAACAATCCGTGTCATCGCGCAGGGCGCAAATCTCGTGCCAAGGGTGAATGAAGTCGTGAAATTCGCTGGCGCAAATCGCGTGCCGAACAGTATTGCTCGCGTCCCGCTTGATTCGTTCGAAAACCGGATCAGATGTTGCCATCCTTGTCGCGGGTGTCAACAGATTTTTCGTCGGAAACGTCGCCGACATTGGCGAGCCGCGCGTCGAGGATGTCGTCGAAGCTGGGCGGCATGCCAAAGACCTCAACGCGCAACTCGTGCTTTTTCTTAAAGGCGGCCTCCGCGGCGGCGCGGAACTGAGGCTTGGCTGCGGCCACGACCTTGGAATAGATTCCGGCCTCTTTCGCTTTTTGCAGGACGAGGTCTTCGTCGCTGTATTGGGCCTTCAGCTTGGCGAGATCTGCTTTGGCTTTGGCAGCGCCCTCGGCCGATCCATCGCCTCCGGCCGGCCCGCCGCCCGCCATGACGTTGGCGTATGACTGAGCGTACGCCTGCAGGGCCTTGGTCGCCTTGAAGCTGATCTCGCCAATATCCTCCCCTTCCTCGATTTCGAAATAGGCGCCGGCGAAAATCGCCGCGGCGGCGGCCAACGGGATGCAAGCCACGGCGATGTCCGCAAGCAATTCGACGCCGACATCGATCCCGAATTCAGCAAGGCCAGCGGGGTTGAGGCCAAAGCCCAACCCAGCGCTGGCGTTGACCGCGATCGTGTACTGAACATCGTTGAACTGCTGTTTGAAGACGGGGACATCCACGTCAACGCTGGCGACGGTCGCCTTGGGGCCGGTGCTGCCGACACCAATTTCGATCCCTTTGAACCCAATGGTCACTGGGCCGTACGTGGTGCTAGTCGTGATGAGCGTGGCGGAGATGCCGATCGACTTCTTGTCTCCTTTGACCGTGACGTCGCCCACCCATTTGAAGTTTTTCTTAACCTGAGACCACAGATCATCGATGACCGGCTTGAGGGCGGCTTTGACCTCTTGGTCGCTCGGCCCTGGACCGGTCGGAGCGACCGTCGGCTTGAATTCCACCGAGCCTTCGATTGTCAGCGAGCCCTGGACATACTGGCCGACCGGGAACTTGGCGAGCGTCACTTCCGCGAAAGTAAACTGGCCACCCTTCGAGGCGCTGCTAAAGGCGCCCTCCACGGCGTCGACGGTGGCAGAAACCGCGCACTTCCCCGTATCGACCGCGGCGGAAGCATCCTTGCTTACCGTGTCGATGGCCGACGACACCGTATCCTTCGCCGCTTGTGCCTCATCCGACACGGCATCCGTGACCGTCTTGGCAACGCCGGCCGCGGTGTCGGTTACAGTGTCGATTGCGCCCGAAACGAGACCCTTTGCCGACGTGACCGCGGCCGAGGCATCGTCCGTTACCGTATTTATTGCATCCGAGACGAGATCGCCGGCGCCCTTGGCCGTGGTCGAGGCATCGTCCGTCGCCGTCTTGATCGCGGAGGCCGCGTCATCCGTTGTGGTCTTGATCGCGGAGGACGCGTCATCCGTTGCGGTCTTGACCACGCTTGAAGCGTCATCCGTTGCTGTCTTGATGGCAGCCGACGCATCGTCCGTTGTCGTCTTGATCGCGGCCGAAGCGTCGTCCGTTGTGTTCTTGATTGCGGTCGACGCGTCGTCTGTTACGGTCTTGATCCCGGCGGCCGCGTCGTCTGTTGTCGTCTTGACCGCGGACGCCGCGTCGTCCGTTGTGTTCTTGATTGCGGTCGAGGCGTCGTCCGTTGCGGTGTTGATCGCCGCAGAGGCATCGTCCGTTGCCGACAAGACATCAGGGTTATCCGTAACCGACTTGATCGCAGCCGATGCGTTACTCGTCACCGTTTTAACCCTGGCCGCTGCATTGTCCGTTGCGGTGCTGACCGCTGCCGACGCGTTGTCCGTGACTGTATTGACCACACCCGATGCGATGTTCGTTACCGTTTGGACCTCGGCCGCCGCGTTGCTCGTCACCGTATTGACCGCCGCCGATGCGTTGTCCGTTACCGTATTAACCGCAGCCGATGCGTTATTCGTGACCGTATTGACCACAGCCGCGGCATTGTCCGTTACCGTATTGACCGCGGCCGCTGCGTTGTCCGTCACCGTATCGACCGTCGCCGAAACAGTCTGTGTCGCCGAATCCGCAGCGGCATCGGCAGTTCCGACCACGTTATTCCAAAAGTCGCGCACGATGCTCATGATTCTCTTCCTTCAAAGGGCGCCCATGGCCAGATCACAACCCTTCCCCGTTGTCACTGCGAGATGCCGCCAAAACAAGGACCGGCGTCTTTCCCCGCCCTTCTAACAGAAGACGCATTTTCCTCCGAGCGAGGACTACCCATTTGCCGATATCGGACCTGACCCGTTTTCCGTGCCCTTATAGGCGGCCTCCGCGGCGGCGCGGAACTTAGGCTTGGCTGCGGCCCCGACCTTGGAATAGATCCGAGCCTCAGCGACTACTGATTGATCGGATCATCCGAGCTAGTTCCCGGTTGCATGACCTTGCCACTGCCCGCGCCCCGGTCTTTCATCGCTTCATCGATTTTTGCGTAGTAGGCGTGCTGCACGGCTATGAAGGCGCCGATAATGGCTTTCGGCGCCTTCAAGAGGCCCTTCCAATACTCGGCGGCAGGGAAACCGGGAATGGCGCCGACGGTATCGCCCAGCCCCTCGAAGACCTTGCCCACGCCCTCGGCCCATTCCTCGGCCGTCTTCGAGGTGGGGTCTTTCTGAAATTCGGCCAGCTTGTTGGATGCGGCCATGGCTTGACCGATCGCGTTGGCGCCCTGAACCGCGGCGTTCACCCAACCCAGCACTTGCCCGACATGTTCCAGTTTCTCTGCAAGTTCGCCAGCCGGTGTCTCGGCCGGCTCAATATCTGGGAGTGAAGAAGTCCAGGCTTGCACCTGGGCTGTAATGGTGGTTACCCCGGTCCCGAGCTCCGTGAGAGAGCTGATCAGCTCCGACGTCTTGGCGGCATTTTCGAGCAGGCGTTCGGCTATCTTCTGTTCCTCGGTAGTGCCGACGAGACCCCAAAGATTCCACCATTCGTGCTTGTTAGGCCCCCCTTCGAATAGGGCCTCTCTCCGATAGTCCGCCTCTAAGTTAGTGAGATTGCCCACGGCAACCCCAATTTGCTTGGCGGCGGCGGCAATACCGGATGGATCGACCGCTTTGAGCTCCTTGATGAGATCGGTCGGGAACGGCGCGTGGCTGGAAAGCAGTGATGCATTGGTCAGGTTCGCGCCGAGCATGCTCGGGTTGACATTACTGGCGGCCGCTCCAACCGCGCCCTCAGGATCTCCCGCTACCGACTTGACAACGCCGGAAGCGCTGTCTGTTACCGCATCGATTTCACCCGAAACGAAGTCCCTTGCTCCCTTGACCGCGGCCGAAGCGTCGTCCGTTGCCGCGTTGACCTCAGCCGTAGCGGAATCGATCGCGCCCGAAACGCGATCCCTTGCCTCCTTGACCGCGGCCGAAGCGTCGTCCGTTGTCGTCTTGATCGCGGCCGAAGCGTCGTCCGTTGCGGTCTTGACCGCGCTCGAAGCGTCATCCGTTGCTGTCTTGATGGCAGCCGACGCATCGTCCGTTGTCGTCTTGATCGCGGCCGAAGCGTCGTCCGTTGTCGTCTTGACCACTGTCGTCGCGTCGTCTGTTACGGTCTTGATCCCGGCGGCCGCGTCGTCTGCTGTCGTCTTGACCGCGGACGCCGCGTCGTCCGTTGTGTTCTTGATTGCGGTCGAGGCGTCGTCCGTTGCGGTGTTGATCGCCGCAGAGGCATCGTCCGTTGCCGACAAGACATCAGGGTTATCCGTAACCGACTTGATCGCAGCCGATGCGTTACTCGTCACCGTTTTAACCCTGGCCGCTGCATTGTCCGTTGCGGTGCTGACCGCTGCCGACGCGTTGTCCGTGACTGTATTGACCACACCCGATGCGATGTTCGTTACCGTTTGGACCTCGGCCGCCGCGTTTTCCGTTGCCGACTTGACCGCTGCCGACGCATTGTCCGTGACTCGGTTGACCACGGTCGATGCGGTGTTCGTTACCGTCTGGACCTCAGCCGCGGCATTGTCCGTTACGGTCTTGACCGCTGACGACGCATTGTCCGTGACCGTATCGACCGTGGTCGAAACAGTCTGTTGCACCGAGTCCACCGCGCCATCGGCAGTTCCGACCACGTTATTCCAAAAGTCGCGCACGATGCTCATGATTCTCTTCCTTCTAAGGGCGCAGTGGCCTTTATCGAAAAGGCCGCAGGACAGGCTCTCGCAATCAGGTCTTCTAGACGCCCTGCTTCAACCCTTCGAGAGCGGCCAATAGAGGCTCGCGGATGTTCAACTTGTGGAAGTGACCGGGCACCTCCTCCGCGGCGGTGATCACATCCTCGTGGCGGATGTACGCCTCTAGCTTGTCGATCTCCGTCGCCGTGGGCTTTTCGGGCAGGTTCTTCGTGATCGAGTGAATCTCTTTGATGACCGCTGGCGCATCGCCGTGCTTGGTGGCCAGAACTTTCTTCATCAGGATCTGCAAATCGTCGAAGGCCTCCTTCCGAGCAGCTTGCCAGGCGGCCTGGCCCGACCGATTGCCTTGCCCTGGCGTTCCAGCCGGAGCGGGCGCGCGGCCGTCCTCCTTGACACCGGCGGGCCGGGCCCCCCCTTGCAGCGCCTGCTTCATTGCCGCCTGGGTTTTCGGCCCGACAATGCCATCGGGTTTCAGTCCACTGGCCTGCTGGAATTTCTTGATGGCTGCGGTAGTATGGGGCCCCGTTTTGCCGTCGATCGCGCCAGGATCGTAGCCCAGCTTTTTCAGCAACGTCTGGATGGCCTTGACATTGCTCGCGGCGGGAACCGCCTCGACCTTATCCTTGGCGGCGCCGTCCGTTTTCGGAAGACCCGCGCCGCTGAGAACCTTGCCTGCCTCCTTCAGAAAAGTGACGGCCTTGTCAAAATCCGCCTTGGCAGCATAGCCTTGGGCGGCAGTCAAGATCTTTCGGATTTTGGCGGCGAGGGCCGGGTCCGTGCCATCGAGCTTCGCCAGAGGCGCTTTGATCCCAGCCAGCAGCGTCTGGAAAGTGCCGGCCGCCGCGCCAGACGCGCCGGATGCCGCGCCGGCCGCCGCGGCGCTTTTCATGGCTCCCTTCTCCGGCGGCGGGGGTGCCTGGGGCACTTCGGCCAACTCCGCCGCGGCTGACTCATCTTCGCTCTCTGAAGTTGGCGGAGTTCGACCCTCCTCCTCCTCGGAATCCTCCGAGTCCGCCTGGCGCCGTTCCTCGTCCGGGTCCGGCAACTGGAGGTCGTAGCTCCTTCCGGTCACGGTCTTGGCGGTCAATTTCATCTTGACCACCAGGGTATGGTTCAACCCTTTGCCTTGGATAAAGATCGACTTCCCGTCCGAATCGGACCAGCACCTGCCTTGAAGGAAGAAGCCGATCTTGTCGACTTCCTCGGCCACGTCATCCTTCTTGAAGCTCTTGCGCCCGGCCACCAGGTGGAGATGGCCATCCCCTTTGCCGTCAGTGCGCTTGCCCGTGGCATAGGCGAAGGCGAACGACTTGCGGCCCCGGCTGTGCAGCACCTTTCCCAGCATTGATTTGAGATCTTCAGACATGGGAGCCTCGTCGGACTACGGATGTGCCAACAGAGAAGACAATATCGAAGCGATAAGACATGTGGACAAAGCCGGACAACGGTTGCTTCGCAACGGATACTTCGCCTGGCTTTTTTGACCCTATAGATTGGTCATGACGCAGCGCCTGCTAGCGTGGTTATATCAGCGCAGCCTGACGCCGCAAGTGGGCAATGATTCCGGAGACTTGAAAAGGGAGCAAAAAAAAGAACGGCGGACAGCTCGTTTCTGCTTCACCCACATCGAAAATCAAGACCATGCAGCGACAGGCCTACGGCTACCGAGACCAAGAGTTCTTTACCATCAAGATGTACGCCCTCCACGAAAGTAAGCACGCTTTAGTCGGATGAACCATGGTTTTGGCACAGGACGGTGTCGATCATCGGAAGGGCGGGCGACCGGCTGACGCCCAATCCGAGTGTCTTCATCGAACTGGGCTACGCAACCCCAAGCCCGTCCAAATGCAGCGGCCATGGCGCCAGACATCAGCGCGTGGCCATTCACGCCGGGTCCATATGGGGTTGGTTCCGAGTGTTGATATCTTCCGGAGTGATTCGGCGCACCTTCTGCATGTCTTCCTGCATTTGCTTCCGTTGCTCGATCTCCTTGAGCTTCTTCAGTTCGGCGACCTTCTTGATCGTCGCGTCCCATAGTGGCCTGTTGTTGATCTGGTAAGTATCTTCGACGAATGTCACGGAGCCGGGGAAGTTTTTCGCGAGATAGCTGCCGATGGCCATCTGGAGCGCTTTTGTTCGGCCGTTTTCTGAGCCCTTTCGCGTTCTTGCCGCTCTTGCTCTTCGCAGGCGCCTCCCTGATCACCGCACATGCCGACGACCATGCCCAGGATCATGGTCACTGGCGTGGACCCGGTCACGATCTCGAAAAGGGCGGCTTCTTCGGCGCCGACGACAACATTGACGCCCACTTGCCCGATCCTGCCCACCGCATCCAGGGCGCTGTCGGCGTCGAGAATGTAACTGATGCTTTGCGCCACGAAATAAGCGTTGGCCAGCATGACGGCCGCGCTTCCGATGAGTTCAACCTCGGGGGCGCCTTTGGGGACGCTGCCATTGTGCGCGGCTTCGAGAAGGCGCTTCGGGTCGGATGTCTTGAAGGCGGCTTCCAGCTCCTTCGCGCCGGCGGCCTGGAGATCCTTGCTCAGACTTTCGCCTTCCGCCAGCAAGCCTTTCGATTCCTTATCAAGTTGCGCGGCTTCCTTGTCGAGTTTCGCGGCCTTGTCGAGGTCGGCCGCATCGCCTTGCTTTTCCAGCGCGGCGTCGAATTGATCTTTCCGCTTGTTGAAGTCGGCGAGCTGATCGTTGTATTTGTTGACCCGGGCGCTATAATCCGCGATGTCGTCATGCACTTTTTGGCCAGCCGCGTTGCTCTTGCCGCCCCCTTTCGCGTCGCCCGTGTTGCCTTTGATTTTGGCCGCCTGCGCCTGATCCAGTGCGGTCCACTGCTTGAGCTGCTCGGCAGTGAGCTTCTCGATGTCAACCCGAATCCGGCCGGCATGTTTAAACGCGAGCGGCGGTTCGCTGTTGGGGTGGGACTCCTGCCAGAGTTGTTTGTGGAATTTATGGCTGCCCGACTCGATGACCACGCCATCCATCTTGCCCAATTCTTGGAAAGCCTGTTGGATCGGCACCTCCTGGCCATCGCCGGGACTTAACTTGACCTTGGGCTTGTTGCCAGAATTGGGCGGCGGCGATCCCGGTTGTGTTTTGGCGACGCCAACGTCGGTTCCTCCGCCTTTTTTCGGCTGCGCCGGCTCGGTCTTGGCAGCGCCGACGTCGGTTTCCGTTTTTGCGTGCGCTATGTCGTCGCCGCCCTGACCGCCACCTTTGTTGCCGCCCCCCTTGGCCGGTTCGCCCTTGATCTTGGCGGCCTGCGCGGTCAAGTTCGACCCAGAGTTTGCGCTCCTCGGAGCTGAGTTTTTCGATGTCGATGCGAATCCTGCCGGCATGTTTAAACGCGAGCGGCGGTTCGCTGTCGGGGTGGGACTCCTGCCAGAGTTGTTTGTGGAATTTATGGCTGCCCGACTCGATGACCACGCCATCCATCTTGCGCAATTCATCGAATGCCTTTTGGACGGAAACTTCTTCGCCATCGCCCGGACTCGGCTTGACTTTGGGGCTCTTGTAGCCGGCGACGCGCCGATTTTCTTCCTCAATCTCCGTCTGGGTCAAATCGCGGGGAGTGCCCGGTTCGCTACCAACGGTCGTTCCTCCTTTTTTCGGCGGCGCCGCCTGATCCGTTGCCAAAGTGACACCGGCCATCGGCGAGGCGCTGACGCTCGGCGAACCGACGCCGGTAGCGGTTCCGGCCATGCCTGCAAGGACGACGTTGTTCCAAAAGTCACGCAGCCGGCTCATGGTTAAGCTCCTTGCACGAAAAAACTGATGACCGATAGGAATTTTAATCCCGTACGACTGTAGGATGGAAGGGCCGACGCGTTGGCTGTTAGCGCATTCGCTCAGCGGCTTTCCGAGTCCACCCGTACCCTTCGGGGCCGCACGCCGAACCACCGTCGTTCGGCATCGACCGCGGCATCCGTCTGCTCCGAAAAAAAGATATTGCCGGCACTATTATATCCGCAGTCAACGCGCGCCGCTGCCGGTCACTGGGCCAGCCTGCAATTCTCGGAAAGAAGTTGCGGCCAGGATTACGCCTCCGGCGCTGTTGACTCCAACAAGTCGAGCAAGGCATCGTCATTCAGAAGGTGCGAGGCGTGCGCGTGCGGGGCATCGGGGCGGCGCGGGATTGACGGCAAGTCGGGTTCGAACAAGCTCGAATCGGCGAGACCGTGGATTTCGTCCACGGCGGCCGGCGCTATTGCTGGCGGCAATTCCGGCGTCGGTGAAAGGTCGATTGGCGTCAACGCCGGTGCAACGTCAACCGACGAAGTGTTCCCGGCGGCGAAGTCGAGCGCCGCGGCGGCTTCGCGCGGGTCGAGTAGGTTCAAGATCGGTCGAAGATTTACGGCGGCTGATTCAATCGCCCCCGTCGGTTCTCCTTCCGAAAGGGACGAGGTTTGCGGTATCGCTTGGATTCGAGCGATGTCGAGCACGGTCGCTCGCGTTTCAATTCTTGCCGGGCCGAAGTCGGTTTTCGCGGTTGACGAACCACTTATGACAGGGACTTGCGGAAACACGTCGATCGTTCCGGCGATTGCCGTCGGGGTGGGGATTTCAGCGGCGGCGGCTTCGATCGGCGCAGCTCGGGACGGACGCAACGGCAAGTGAAGCCGCGGAAACTGAAATGGGAGCCGAAACAAAATCCGAATCCGGCGATGGCGAGACCGTTGTTGTTGTCGTCGTTGTTGTGGATTGCGCGGCGCTGTCGGCGCTCGAGTTGCCGGCCTTGGCCGCAATGGCCGCGGACGGATTGCCGGAACCGCTCGGCGCGATCGTCAAAACGCCGCCCGCTCCGATCACCAGCGTATTCAAATCGAACTGATCGACGGTTAGCGAGGCGCCTTCGCCGATGGTCATGTCGGCATTTGGAGCGTTCAGCGGCCCGGTGATGGTTTGGTTGCCGCTGACGACGTCGATCGTCGGCGTCGTGCTGCTGCTGAAGGTGATGTTTCCGGCGCCGGTGAGCGTGTAGCCATTGGAGTTGTCGAACACGATCGATCCGAGCGTGACGGGCGAGTCGATCGAGACCGTCGAGGGGCCGGTGATTCCAAAATCGCCGGATAGAAAGTTCGCCGCGGCATCGGTTCCGTTCGGCACGGCGCCGTTCGACCAATCGGCGTCGGTTTTGAAACTGCCGCCGCCGGGGCCGGTCCATTGCGGCGCCAGATTCGAAAACATATCGGTCGCGCCCGCGGCGAGCGCGTTGCCGGCCAGATCGGTGATTCCCGAGCCGGCGGCATTCAGCGAGAGCGTGTAGTCGCCGAGCGCGGCGGTGAGCGAGGTGAGATTGACGAGCGACCAGGTTGTGCCGCCGTCGCTCGTGGTCAGAGTTTGCGATGCGGTGAGCAGATTCGCGCCGCCGTTCAAAGTTAGCGTCAAGTCGGAAGGATCAAATCCGGTGACCTTCTCGCTAAACGTGATATTGATCGAATCGACCGGCGCGCTTCTCGGGTCGGGCGATACTGGAGTGATCGCGACGGTCGGCGGAGTGGCGTCGATCGTGAGCGCGCCGGGCGTCGGCGTGGCGCTCGCCCAACTCGCGGCATCGTCGCCGAACAACGTCGGTCCGAGGCGATTCAACGATGCGCTTGGCCGTCGGGGGCGGTTGGCCACGGCGCCGTGACGTCGAACGTCGTATCGTCGACCAGCAGATAGGGGGTCGTGCCGCCGAGCGCCGCATCGGGCTGCCACAACTGCACGCCGCCGCCGTCGTTTCCCAACACGCCGTTGTACGGCCCATACAGCGGCACTCCCGATCCGATTCCATAGAAGCTCTGGAATCCGGCCACGATCGAGGCGTTGTTCGGATGCGTCGGATCGAAGTGAACCACGACAATCGCGCCGCCGGCGGGAATCGACGTGCCCGCGGGAAACACGAAACTGACGTCGCCCTGAAGCTCCCAGCCGCTGATATCGACGACGCCGGCCGTCGGGTTGCCGATCTCGACGAACTCGCGATCATCATTTGGACTTCCGGGGTTGTAGTCGATTTCGCTGATGATCGCCGGGCCGATGAGCGGCGAATTGTTCGAGCCGACCGAAGTTGCGACTTCCATTTGATCGGCGAACGTCGGAGCCGACATGGGAAAGAACGAGCCGCTGCCGTTGGGCCAGCGGCCGAGCGAAACGCCAGCGGCCGAGGCGTCGTAGGTGACGTGGTCGGCGAAGCGGACCAGATCGCCGGCGGAATCGGTGGCCGTCAGCCACAGGTCGCCGCCAAGATCGCTGAGGGCAAAGGGAATGTCGCCGGCCGGTGGCGAGCTGGAATCGAATTCGCTCTCGTCGAAATCAACATACTGGCCCGGCTGCAGGATGATGTTGTCGGGAAGGCGGAATTTTTCCAGGTCGCCGCTCGTGTCGCTGAGCCACCAGCCGCCGACGTCGATCGCGGCGCTCGACGTGTTGACCAGCTCGATGGTATCGACCTGCGGCGAGACCGAATTCGCCCGCAGTTCGTTGACCACGACATCGCTGAATTTGCCCAGTCCGGCAGTGCCCGGCGAGCCGCCGTATTCGACGCTGCTGCGCCAATTATTGGGATCGTTGTAATCGCCGTTGGTGTCGATGATATCGAGCGCACTCCCTTTGCCATCCGAGCGGCCGGGCCATGCTCCGCTGTCGTCGTAGGTGAAATCTTGCAACACAAGGCCATCGGCATCGACGAGCGTTACCTCTTCGCCGCCGTTGTCGAAATGGCCCGAATAGACGCCGGCGACGTTAATGCCCGTGCCATAGCGCGATTGAAACGCCGACAGATTCGAAACGACGACCGTATAAGCTCCCGCGGCCAGATTCATGTTCGGAAACGTAAACGTCACGCCGTTGGTGAACGCGAATCCGTTTAGATTGACCGTCGCCGTGCCGGTGTTTTGCAATTCGATGAACTCGAAATCCTGGGCGGTGAACGAGCCCGATGTCGGCGCATAAGGGTTGTAGTTGAGTTCGGTGATCTTCAGCTTCAAATCGGGATCGGCGACGATCGTCAGGTCGTTCGAGGCGCTCCAGACCGTGCCGCTCAGGCGGCGGGCGATGATGTGCGTCGTGGCCGACAGGGCCGGAATCGGATGCAGGCTGGCGTCGATCGCCGTCGAACTCAGCGCCTCCGCCGGGCAGACGCGGGTCGCTGCCGTCGAGCGTGTAATAAATCTTGCCGTTGGAGTTGTTCGCATTGGGATTCGTGATGAGCGGCGTGAAGCCGGGGGCGAACGAGCCGCCATCTTGGATATTAAATTCCGGCGCGTCGGAGCCGCTCGAGCCGGTGGCCGGATAGAGCCCCACCGCGCGAAACTGACTCACCACATTGGCCGTCCGGCTGGCAAAATAGCTGCCGGCGGGAACGACGCTGGGGTTGTTCGGATCGTAAGTGCTCCCCAGCAGGAGATTCTTCTCGGTGAGGAATTCGTTGTCGCGCGTGTAGGGATTTCCGGCCCGGCGCGGCGTCGCCCCACCGCGCCGATTCGGCGACGACTGCCTGATCGACGTCGGTCATGCTTTCCGAGAACAACTGAGCGGCTTTTGAAGGCGTGAGGATCCCGTTGTTGAATAGGAATTCGTGCAGCCGATCGGCGAACAGCGTGCGAAAGTCGGCGTTGGCCTCGAGCTTCGTGTAAATCTCGCCCGGACCGTCGTCGTTTCCGCTGCCGCTGAGATTGGTGACGTTGGTCGACGCCGATTCGAGAATGCGCTCGGAATCCCAGGAGAAGAAGCGAAATTGCCCGCCGGCCACCGGCACGGGATGATTCGGATCGGTGCGATCGACTTCGGCGTCGGCGTACCAATTGTGTTGCGGCCAGTCGCTGTTGCCGGCGTAGATTTGGTCGATCATATAATCTACGAATTCGGGCACGTCGAGATACTTCTGGATATCGGCATAGCCGGCGGCGCTGCTCATGTCCTCGGTGCGGAGGATGTTGATCATGTCGTACCACGCGGCGGTGGTGCCGTCGGTGGCGGGAAGCTTGCCGCTGGCGTCGCGTGTTCCGCTGCCGTTGATCGAGTCCCAATCGGTGTCGGGATTGCCGCCGAAATACGTCGACGCGAAATCGGCGTCGGGCGTTTCGGTGATGTTATAAAGGCCCCAATACATGCCGTTGACGTACACCTGCACATAGACGCCGTGGCCGGCGGGATCGCCCATCGCGTTTTGCACGTCGCGAGCCCATTCGTCGCGCGTGTAGGTCGTGTCGGGCGCTGGGTCGGATCCCAATGGGTCCACGAGTCGTTGTAGGTGCCGCGCAAGGTGAGGTTGTCGAAACTGTCGGCGGCCGTGTCGCTGTCGAATCCGTCGCCGAAGATCGGCTCGTCGATCGTCGAGGCGCCGTAGCTGCTGCGGAAGAACAACCGGAACGAATGCTTCGCCGTGCCGGTGCTCGACGTGGGCAGATTGCGGCTGGCGCCGCCTTGCGTGCGCAGCCCCGTGTTGACTTGAAATTCGGTGACGCCCGTGCCGTTGGGATCGACGCTGGTCGGCGGATTGATCCATTCCATCGAGATGGGCACTTCCCAGGCGATGCCTTCTTGGGTCGGGTTTGCGTAGATTCCTCCGCCGGCAGCGGTGCCGTCGCCGAAGATGCTCTTCGGATCGCCCACCAGCGACAGCGTCGGCAGCGACTCCAATGCCGCCACCGTGCTGTAGGTTCCGGAGGAATAGAGCGGATTGTCGACCACGGTCGGATCCATGCCGTAATCGGCCGGAGTCGAAGTGCCGCCCGTCGTCGTCCACACCGTCGGATAGCCGGCGGGCGCCGACGGCTGGCCGAGCACGTCGCCGGTCGGATGATTCCCCGCGCCGTCGCTGCCGAGAAACAGATACGTTTCGGTGTCGATCACCGAATCGACGGCCCCCGGCATGAACGCGCCGAAGCGAAGCGCGGTCGTTGCCGTCACGGAGATCGGGCCGGCATAGATCGTGCCGGTGCTCGCGGTCGGCGCGGCGCCGGTGAGCGTGTAGCGGATTTGAGCGCCGGGAGTGGTGTCGGAAAGCGTGACGTAGAAGGCCGAGTTGTAGAACCCGCGCGGCACGCTTGCCACCGGCGTCGCCACTTGCGCGGCGACGGGATTCGCGTTCACCGCTCCGGGCGTCGGCGGCGAAAAGTAGGTCGGGCCGGTGACGGTGTCTTGGCTGGCGAGCAATTGCGGCAACATCAGAAAGCTCATGTCGCTCGCCGAAATGTTCAGGCCCTGGATCGCCAATACGTTTGGCCCAGCCACCAAGTCGCTAAGGAAATCGGTGAGATCGAAATCCTGATAAACGATCGCCTGCGCCGAAGTTTGCGACGTGGCGGCCGTCGCGTTCCAATCCAGCGGCGTTCCCGCCGAGCCTCCCGCGTTGCTCCGCGCGACTTCGACGCCGTTCAAATAGGCGACGAACCCGTCGTCGTATTTCATCTTCAAATCGAGGCTGTTGAACGCCGTCGGATCGCTCACATTGAACGGCACGCGCACAAACGCCGAAGCGTTTGTCCCCAGCATCGCGGTTTGCAGATTCGTGCCGATCAAGCTGGCGTAATTCGGCGGCCCCGGCGGCGCGGTTTTCGTCGACAGCAACACTGTGGCCGTATATGAGCCGGTCGTCGAGCCCGAAGACTGCACCTGCACGAAATACGTCCCCGTCGAGGGAATCTTGAAAGCGTAAATCGACGAATTGGCGGTGTTCGTTCCGCCCGGAGTGCTGCTGCCGTCTTCCTGCGCGAGCACCGTGCCCGCCGAATTCTTCAGCGATACTCGGGCATCCAATCCGCTCGAGGCGGCCACATTGACCGACACCGTGTCGCCGGAGGTGAATTGATATTGATAGACGTCGATATCGCCGGCGGTGATTGTGCCGGCCGTTTGCGATTTGTAGGCCACTGCCCGCCAACTCGACGAGGCGTCGTTGGCGGCCGAGATCGTGTCGTTCGATTCGGTTTCGGAGGAGAAACTGCCAGTCGTGGCCGGGGCCGTGCTTGTGTTGTCGAGCAACAGATTGACGTTGTACGTGCCGCTGGCCGAGACGCCGCTCTTCCGCTGGATCATCACGTAATACGTGTCGGTCGTCGTGACCGCGAAATGATCGATCAGGGCGTCGTTTCCTGGCCCGTCGTCGGCGTCGGTGGCCACGACCGTGCCCGAGCCCGAGCCGAGCCGCACCAATTGAATGTTCGACATCCGGCGCGGTGTCGGCGGGAATGCTGCTCGTGCCCGAGCCGGTGACGGTCAGCACGTCGCCGGGCTGCATCGCGCCGATTTTAAACCAATCTTGCGTCGTGCCGGCGGTTCCGGAAAACGTCAATTGATATTGAGCCGCCGCGACGGAGGCAAAGTTGTTGACCGCCGAATTGGCCGTCGAGGTCGTGTTGTTCGGCTCCGTTTCGTTGAGCGTGCCGGGCGAGGTGACGGTTTGAAAACCGACGCCCATCGTGCCGCCGGTCCAAGGCGCGGAAGTGTCGTCGAACGAATCGCTGTTCCAATCGGCGGGAAGCTGGGTGGCGGAGGTGGGCACCAAGATTCGCCCCGCCGCGCCTTGGGTTAACAGCGTCGTCGTGGTCGTCGCTTCGGTGATGCCGTAGGAAACATCGCTGAGCTGCGCGGGATATTGCGGCGCATATTCATTGGCGACGCTGCCATCGGGCCGCAGCAAGGCCAGATATTCGCCGTCGCTGGAGAGCTTGAAGTTCGTGTGGAGCTGAGTGCCGCCGAGCGTGACGGTGTCTTCGCCCGAGGCGTAGACGGTCAAATAGCTGTTGGCCGCCAGCACCGAATTGATCCAAGTCGGCTCGCTGGGGAAGGTCCAGGTGTTGCTGCCGTCGGTGAGTTGCCAGCCGGCCAGATTGACCGGCGCGACGCCGTTGTTGTGAATCTCGATCCAGTCCGACTTATTGCCGAAGCTATCGGTCGTGCCGCCGAGTCCGCTGCTATTGATCGCCATGAACTCGCTGATGACGACATTGGCGCTCAACAAGTTCCGCGATTCGAGACACTCGACGGCCGGCGACCGGCTGGCGGGGGCCCGATTCGAGCTTTCCAGCCGATTGCGCCGCCGTCGCGAACGCCGGCCCGCGGCTTCCCGCCGCTTGTTGCCTGGCCGAACCAGTTGCGCCAGCGCGCGCCGCACCCTGCCGAACGAGCCGTGCAAGCCCATCGTTCCACATCTCCGCCAGTCGAAGTGAATCCCCCCAAGGCAACCGACCGCCTCGGCATGAATGGCTTTACGATAACCAGCAATCGCGGGAAAGGGAAGAAAAATGGGGGAGACAAAGGGGACAGGCGGGGACAGGCGCATATATTGGGTAAAATAAGATTTGTCGCTCGGGTGGTCTGCTTGGAGCGGTCGGCCTCTCGTCGCCGACGGCTTGGCCGTCAGCGCATTCGCTCGGCGGCTTTCCGAGTCCACCCGTACCCTTCGGGGCCGCACGTCGAATTCACCGTCGTTCGGTCTCGGTAGCCGCATCCGTCTGCTCCGACAAAAAGATATTGCCGGCACTATTATATCCGCAACCGACGTGCGCCGCAGCCGATCACTGGGCCAGTCTGCAAATCATTTAGCCGGCGGCTGGCGTCGCAGTGCGTTGCGAATGCTGCTTGCTCGTTGACGCCGTTGCCTTCCCCGCTTCGATGAGCCGATTAAACATGCTTGGCCACGGTTCGCGGTCGAGGTGGGCGTCGGAGACTTGGCCGAGGCTGATTTGGACGATGGTTTGCGCCGGTTTGTCGCTGGCGATGAATTCGATCGACACTTTCGGGCAGGAGGCGGCGAGCGTGCCCAGTTGCCAATGCCAGCGGTCGAAGGCCGAGGGTTTCCAGGCGTGCTCGAAGCCTGTGTCGCCGATCTTGTCGCCTTCGGGCACGGTTCGCATCATCCACATCGCGGTGTCGCCCAGTTGGTAGCCTTCGGCGTCGAGCGCGGTTTCCATCGTGCGGCGCACGTCGTCGAGCGGGGCGTTTACGGAGAATACGCTCGATGTTCCATTCTCGAATCCGCCGGCGCCGTGTTGGAATCGCAGGATGCCCGCCAGCGACGAAGCCGCCATGCTGGTGATGCACCAGCCGACGGGCAAGGCCAACGCGACGGCCAGCAGGGGGCCGATGTCGTGCCGCCAGTTGATTTTTCTTGTCGCCCAAACGGCCGATGAGATGGCCAGCGCGCCGTCGGCGAGCAGCAAGAAGCAGATTGCGAATTGGAAGAAGACGCTGAAACTGCTATCGAACAGGCCGACCTTCGGCCCGACGTCTTGAAACAGCGGCAAGATCGCGGCGGACGACCAATTGCGGCCGTTCGGCAGCAGTTCGACTTTGGGCACTAACTTTTGATAGGCGGAAAGCTGGCGGACGAGTTGATATTCCTTGCCGGTGTAGGTTTGCTCGAAGGCGGCGGCGTCGCGGGGAATGAAGCACCATTCCGATCGTTCGGCCAGCACCAGATTGCCGCCGAGCACGAAATAGTAGCCGGCGATGCTGAGGGCCAAGCCGAGCAGCAGCGACATCGCGCGGCGAGTCGGCGATTCGGGCGGCCGATTCGCAAGAGCGAGCGAGAACCGTCGCCGGCCGACAGCGGCGGCGCAGTAGAGGGCGAAAAAGATCACCACGCCGCCAAGCGCGATGCCCGGATAGCGCAGATTCCATAGCGGCAGCACAGGCGAAAAATGCGACGGCGAAAATCAGCGAGCAGAGGAGGAAGTAGCGAAGGGGGAAACGGAACTTCGCTGGCCCGTCAGGCTGGTTTGTCGATGGCGGGGCAAGTCGCTCGGAGGACGCCGTGCTCGGGATCACGCTGACCGTGCGCGGGCGGCTTGTCGCGTTTGCCACTCCGGTTTTCAGTTCGCTGGCCTGCTGATAGCGCTGCTCCGGCGCCTTTTCCAAAGCTCGGAGCACGACTTCATCGAGGCGGACGTCGATCTCGACTTTTTGCGACGGCGGGGCGAAGCGGCCCAGCGGCAATTCGCCGGTCAGCAGTTCGTAGAACACGACGCCGAGCGAATAGATGTCGGCCCGATGATCGACTGAATGCGTCCCCTCGAGTTGCTCGGGCGCCATGTAGCGCAGCGTGCCCATCACTTGGTGCTCGGCGGTCAGCGTCGGATCGCCGACGGCGCCGACGAGTTTGGCCAGGCCGAAGTCGGCGATTTTCACTCGGCCGCGCTTGTCGAGCAGAATGTTTTCCGGCTTGATGTCGCGATGCACGATCCCTTCGTCATGGGCGAATTGCAGGGCGTCGCAAATCTGCGGCACGACGGCCAACGCATCTTGCGGCGACATTTCGCCGGCTCGAATCGCTTGCCGCAGATTCACGCCGTCAACGAATTCCATGACGATATAAAACAGCCCGTCGCGCTGGCCGAAGTCGTAGACGCTGACGATATTCGGATGATTCAGCCGGGCCAGCGCGCGGGCCTCGCGCGTGAACCGTTCGGCGAAGGCCGGATCGCGGCCCACTTCGGGCGGCAGGATTTTCACGGCCACCAGTCGATCGAGGCCCGGCTGCCGCGCTTTGTAAACCGCGCCCATGCCTCCCTTGCCGAGCAGTTCCAGCACTTCGAGTTGCGGAAAACGGGCGGCGAGTTGCTCGACCGTCGGCGGAACGAATCCGGACGCCGGCGGCGACGACGAGGTCGGTTGAAACGCGGCCGATTGCGCTTGGCTCTCGAAGCCGGCCAGGAGTAAGCATTTGGGGCAAAGGCCCTCCGGCGCGGCGGCGGGCAATTCGGCGCCGCACTTCGGGCAGCGATGGGTTTCGGTCATGGCGGGTTCTCCGAGAGCGATGGTTCACTACCTTTCTCTACAGGAAGAAGCCGCTGGCGTTACCGAAAATTCCAAAACGAAGAGGTAGGTGCGAATTCTGGTCGAGGCTGATCAAAAAAGCAACTTCGTGCATTGGCCCCGCCGCCCTCGCTAACGCTTCGGGTTAGTGTGGATAAGATCGCTCTGGAACACTAACCCGAAGCGTTAGCGAGGGCGACCGAAGGGGCCAACGTTATATCTCGACCGACCGTCAGTCGGCTAAACTCTCGAACAACCGAGATATTTCGTCGTCCACTTCGCTCGGGTCGCAGACGGTTTCGGCGATCTCGGCCCGGAGAATCTCTCGATACCGCCGCCGCAGCCGATGGGCGGCGGTGCGGGCGGCGCCGGCGTTCATGCCGAGCGACTTGCCGATTTCGTCGTACGACATTTCCGCTTCGTCGCCGACAATCGACGCTTTCAGCAATTCGAATTGTTGCAGCTTGCCCGCCGCGCGGAACTCTTCCCGCAGTTGACTCATCACTCGGTCGAGCAACGTGGCGATCCATTGCCGCTCGAAGAGTCGCTCGGCCGTAAGCTGGTGAGCCGGTTCGAGGCTGAATCGAGTTTCGCCGGAACTGAAATCGGGGGAGAAATCGAGAGACAAGAGCATTCGCCCGCCGCCGCGTTTTTGGGCGTTGCCGCGTTCCCGTTCGTTCGCCAGGAAATGTTTCAGGGCGGTGAGCAAGAAGGCGCGAAAGCGGCCGCGCTCCGGCGCGGCGACGGCGAGCGTGTTTCGTTCCAACAGCCGGGCGAAGAATTCTTGCGTCAGGTCTTGCGCTTCGTCGATGCTGTTCACGCGCCGCCGGACGAATGCGTAGAGCGGATACCAATATCGCTCGCAAAGCTGCGCAGCGCCGCATGAGCGCCAGGATCGAGCCGTTGCCCCGCCCCAAGCACGATGCTCCACCGCGTCGTGGCAAACGCGTCGGGAGGAAGCTCGGATTCATTTCGCGAATCGTGATCGGGCATTCGCTGGATTATAGCGACGGCGAGAATGCTTTACACATCCGCGCCGCGAGGCCGACGTTGCCGCCAGAAATCGCTTGCGCCGCGTCTTGCGAAAAGGCTCCCATTCGGCGTACTTTATGCGCAGCTTCGGAACGCCTCGATCCATACAATGCAATGATTCGTCAATTGATGCGCGGAATCGCCGCCGGGCTTACGTTGGTTCGGCGGCGACGCCGAGCCAAACCGATCAGGCCCACGCCTGCGAGGCCGAGTAAACCTACGATGCGAGAGGGCTCAGGGACCTTCGTTCCATCCAATTGGAATAACCATGCTGAATCATTGCCTGAGGCATGAAAACTGTTTGTCGGGGCCATCGGTTCGGTTGAGCCAATTGCCAGATAGCGCACCAAGTTGGCGGCCAAAGCACCAGTGGCAGTGGCAAGCGGACCCGAAAAGTAGGCGTTGGTATAAAAATAGTATTCTGTGCTGGCAGAAAGAGTAACGGATGGCGCAAATTGATAAAGCCCATTCATCATGCCCGTGCTCTCTGCAACAAACCCCGGGGTGCTTGAACTTAGGCCGCTTAGCAGGCCGTTAGACCCGCCGGACACGTACTGGTACGGCTTTGTGAGGATGAACAGATTACCAGTCGCAACCGGATTTAAGCCTGAGTCATACCAGCTAAACTTGATGTTATTCCACGGCCCACCCGTCGGCGTGAGCACCTCCTCCCCAGGAGCCTCATTTGACTGCATAAAGCTGGGCGATCCTTGATACGACTTTATGAGATCGGCGTGCGCACTTCGCGCGACCGCAATCACGGTGGCGAACATCGCCAAGTGGGCAAAGAATCGAAAAACCATGATCAAACTCCTTTTCAGGCGAACGCTGCGAGATTCACGCAATCGTGGGAATGTATCTGAGCGGGCTGGATTGTCAATGGTATTTTGCCGCGCACCTCAGCCGATTGCAGATATTCGCCGACTAACTGCGCCGGTCCGCAATTGCTTGAGCGAACCCTGAAGGCCGCCAGAGGATGTGCGCCACTTCATCCCCCGTTCGAATCGTAAATTCGATAGACCTTCGACAGCGGCACTTGGGCTCGTTCGAGGCTGCCGCGGGAGAGCGTGTTGCTTTCCAGCACCCACGATAATTCGCCTTCTTCGATGCCCCAATCGAGCGCTTTGGGGATCAGGCTGGTGACCAAGATCAGGCCGACGCCCCAGCGTTGATATTCGGGCACGACGTTCGCGCTGATGATGCGCACCCGCTTCAATTCGCGGCGATTGCGCAGCAGGCGGATGAAGCCGAAGGGGAACAGGCGGCCTTTGATCCGCTTGATGCGCGGATTGTAGTCGAGCAAGCCGAACACCGCGCCGATCGGTTTGCTATCAACTTCGGCGACCAAGGCCATCTCGGGAACGATCATGTGCTTTAGCTGGCCGCCCAGGTGATGAATCTCGGCGGCCGACAGCGGAACGAATCCCCAGGTGCCGCCCAGCGATTGGTTGTAAAGATCGAGAAATGTCGCCAGCTCGGCGCGGAATTTGGAGCGATTCATCGCGCACTTTTACATTGAACCGCTCGGCGGCCTGTCCCGCGATCCGCAGCACCTTCGGGTCCAACTCGCCGCGGTTGCGTGCCAGGGCCAGGTAGGCAAACATGTCTTGGCTCTTGACGAATCCGCAGGCCTCGATCAGCCGGCCGTAATACGGCTTGTTGTAGGTCATCATGAAATACGGCGGCGTGTCGAAGCCTTGCACGAGCAGCCCGCATTCATAATTGAGCGACGGATTGCACGGCCCGCGGATTTGCCGAATCCCGCGCTCGGCGAGCCAGGATCGCGCGGCTGCGAACAGGCCCTCGGCCACCGCCGGATCGTCGATCGATTCAAAGAAGCCGAAGAATCCGCGCTGCTCGGAGTGAAACCGGTTATGGGCATGATTGAGAATGGCCACGATTCGGCCGCACGGTTGGCCATCGCGATACGCCAGGAAGGCTTGGGCCTCGGCGTCGGCATAGAAGGGATGCCGGGTGAAGCCGACGAGGCCTTTTTGGTCCATGAGGAGCGGGGGAATCCAATTCGGATCGCCCGCATAATGATGGAACGGAAAATCGAGGAATTGCTTCCGTTGCCGGCGGCTGGAGACCGGTTCGACCGCAACATCCGGCAGCACGCCCAGAGCGCTCATGTTTGGTGGTCCAGGATTCAAGTTGTCGGCGAAATAGCGTTTAGTATCATAGCCGGGGATAGGGGAGAGGGGCGAGGGGCCGGGGCGAGGGGACGAAGAACGAAGAACCGACGCCGGCAGTCCGCTTGCGCGTCCGCGTGTCCCTCGCCCCTCGTCCCTCGCCCCTTTGCTTCCCGCTTGCGTCCCCCCGCTTTGAGACGTTAAGATTCTCATGCGGCCGAGCGCGGCCGCGACGACACTGGCCGCGATTTCGTACCGCATTCCGAACACACTCTGGCATTTTTCTGGGGGTCGATGCAATGAACCGCAACTTTCGCTTGACGCCGATTCGTGCCGCGATTGGCTTGCTCGTGGCTTGCAGTCTGGTGGGCGTGGTTCGAGCCGATTCGTTCAGTTCGATTCGTTGGGCCGGGCCGGGCGCTAGCAGCGATGCGCTGAAGGGGAAGACCGTGGTCATGGTGTCGTTTGTCACCTGGTGCCCGATCTGCAACGGCTGGGCCCCCGAGATGCTCGCCCAGATCAAAAAGGCCACGGAAGACAAGCCGGTCGTCGTGTTGGCCGTCGCCACCGACGTCGATGCCGCGGCGGGCAAGACCTATATGCTGCAACACAAGTTCGTCGGCTCGAATATCCTTTACGGCGCCGACGCCAATGTTGCCACGGAGTATGGCGTCGAAGCCAAGAACCTTTGGAACTATGTGTGGTTCGATCCGACCGGAAAAGTGACGAAGAAGGGCGCGGCCGGCGCGGCCTATGCCGGCCCAAATAACACCAAGACCTACGTCGTTCCGCAGGAAATCAATACGACCAAGGACCTCGGCAAGTTGGAATTCGTGTCGTCAACCATGTCGCCCGAAGTAAAGCAATATGCCTGGGGAATCGAATTGGGAGATTACGCGCTGTTGACGCAGATTTCGTCGCCCAAGGTGCAGCGGTTGTTTAGCAAAGACGACCGCGAGGCATTGGTCGGAATGCAATCGCACTTCCTCGACGAGCGGCTGGCTAGCGCGAAGGAAAACTCGACGGGCGATATTCCCAAGAAGATCGACGCCTTCGAAACGGCGACCCAATTGGCGACCCACTTCCGCACGACCGCGCAGGGCAAGGAAGCCGTCAAGATCGCTGCGGCTCTCAACGGCGATCCGGCGTTCCGCAAGGAATTGACCGCCAAGAGCCAATACAATCTGGCGCTGAACAAGTCCGGCGGCGACGACGCCAAGCTCGCCAAGCTGCTGCGCGCCGTTTCGGTCCACTTCGCCGGCACCTACTACGGCGACCAGGCCAAGAAGGACAGCGAGGCGGCAACCGGCGACGCGACAACAAAAGATGCTTCGGCGAAAGATGCCGCGACGAAGGACGCGCCGGCGAAGAGTGCAGCTCCGAAGAGCGAATCGACGGCGAAAGCGGCCGTCAATTAGTCGCGCGCCTAATGCCGGTTCATTGAAAGCACGCCATGCCGCGACGCGTTTTGGTTCTCTCGGCCTCGGTCGGCGCCGGACATTTGCGAGCCGCCGAGGCCGTCGAATTGGCGCTGCGGCAACTCGATCCTGAGGCGACGGTCGAAAATGTCGACGTTCTAAAGTTGTCGAGCGCTGTCTTCCGGCGCGTCTATGGGCAAGCCTATTTGGACATGGTGAATCGCACGCCGCACGTGCTCGGCTATTTCTACGATCTGCTCGATCGCAAGCCGTCGCCGCGGCAGAAATCCGATAAGCTGCGGCGACTGGTGCAGCGGATGAACCTTGGCCGGTTTCACAAGTTTCTCGCCAAGGAATCGTGGGATGTCGTCGTCAACACGCATTTTCTGCCGGCCGAGATTTTGGCCGGCTTGAAGCGCAAAAAGAAATTCACCGCGCCGCAAATCACCACCGTCACCGATTTCGAAACGCATCGCTTGTGGGCCAACGAACCCTGCGAGCAGTATTTCACCGCGACGCCGGAAGCCGTCGTCCATTTGCAATCGTGGGGCGTGCCCGAGTCGTCGATCCGCGTCAGCGGGATTCCGATTCATCCGGTGTTCAGCGTGCCGAAAGACCGCGGAGAATGTCTCGCGCGGCATGGGCTGGCCGGCGATCGGCCGATCGTGCTGCAGCTTTCGGGCGGCTTCGGCGTCGGCCCGATCGAGAAAATCTTTCGCGCGATTCTCGACATCGAGCAGCCGCTGGAATTGATCGTCGTCACCGGCCGCAATTCCGCGCTACAAAACGAGCTTTCGCAAGCCGAAGTGCCGGAGCGGCATCTGGTGCATGTGCTTGGCTTCACGACCGAGATCGACGAGCTGATGAACGTGGCCGACGTCGTCGTCTCGAAGCCGGGCGGTCTGACGTGCTCCGAAGTGCTGGCCCGCGGCGCCGCGATGGCGATCGTCAATCCGATTCCCGGCCAAGAAAGCCGCAACAGTGATTATCTGTTGGAGCACGGCGCGGCGATCAAGTTGAACAACGTCTGCACGTTGTCATTCAAGCTGAACGCGCTGCTCTCCGAACCAAAACGCCTGGCCCGGCTAAAAGCCAACTCGCGCCGCTTGGGCCAGCCGAAGGCCGCGTTTGAAGTGGCGCGAAGGGCGTTGGAAATGGCGGCGCAAGCGGCTAGGGGCTAGGGGCGAGGGGTGAAGGGGACGCGCGAAGCTGTGGCGGGCCGGTGTTTGGATTTCCTCGTCTCTTCGTTCTTCGTACCTCAAGCCTACAGCCTCAAGCCTTCCGCCCGCGCGCAGCAAGGCCGCGGTGATTGCGCACCGCGGCCATTGCGCGAGTGGGTTGTCACATCGACCACGCAAAACGCAGTTCGTGCGCCACCGCCGCCCGTAGGAGTTGGCAGTGTTCGTGTTTTCCGCACTGCATCAATCCTTACGCAGCCAAAGGGCCGTGACTAAACCGCACGGCTGGTTGCGGCCGTGATCGGAGCATCCAAGCTTCGATCACGTCCGCCCGAGTCTTCCAACTCCGCTCGTGACGAGGGCACGCGACCCGGAAAGGTCCCACTCACGCCCTATTGACGAGTGTCGTACTCACTCGAAGCACGGTGGATACCGTGTGACACACGCCCTCGCTAACGCTTCGGGTTAGTGTGCACGGTCTCCTCCAGCTTCGAGCATCGGCGGCAGCGCACTGGGTTATCATCCCCACGGGGAAGCCCACTTTTACCCACACTGTGAACGGCACGCGATCGGTTTTTGATGCAACGTTTTTCATCTCGAACTTTTCACGCATCGTTCGGGCTCTACCTTGATAACCCCAAGGTGAGCGGGGAAGGGGCCTGAGGATCCACGACTCGGTTCTCACTACCGCGGTCTGTTTTGCGGCTGTACGGGCGGCAAACAGTTGGGCCGGCGCTACGAAGAACGCGAACTGCCGTCGACAGCAGCCCGAATTCAACATCGCACAGCATGAGGGACTAGCGTTGCTTTTGGACAGGAACAACCGCCGGCAGCGCGTCATGCGGGAGGCTTGAGGGATGAGGCTTGAGGCTTGAGGACTGCGCAAGCGGCCGCTGCGCGTTCTTCGTGCCTTCGTACCTCAAGCCTGTAGCCTCGAGCCTCCCGCGTCGCCTCTCACAAGTGCCTCGATCCGAGTCGTCTACGGCTTGTGAATATGCCATAGGTGGTGGCCCAAATTCAAGCAGAAAAAAGGCAAGTATTGAGGCTGTTGGGACTCGAACCCAAGACCTACGGATTAAAAGTCCGTTGCTCTACCAACTGAGCTACAGCCTCGACGCGGCAAAATAGCCGATTTCATGCAACAGCGTAGCAAACGCGACGCGGGTCGCAAGTGGGCTTGCGAGGCCGACATAGCGCGATTGACATTCCCGATTCCAATCTATCTAGTTGGTGGTTTGAAAACCAAACTGGTCGCGAATTGACCAGTGGTTTGATCCGCGGGCGATTCGATTTGGCGAATCGATGGCGGCTGACGCGGTTGTTTTTTGAGGTCGCCCACGAGGAGTTAGCCGGCTATTCCAAGGGCAATTATCCGGAATTCCGAGAGGGCTTGTGATGGTTTTGCGAGATTTTTTCTGGCGCTCCGCACGCTGGTACAAGGAATGCTAATCCTACCGCGACACAATTCCAGGCTTTGGGGAGCCGGACGCGATGGATCGACGGTTCGCGACGGAGAATAACGGCGAAAACGCGGAGATAATGCCTGCTCGCCTTTCGCTGGCGCTAAGAATATCGGCACTTGATCGGAATTTCCATGCATGAGCTTTCCGTCGCTCAAAGTTTGATCGAATTGGCTTCCGAGGCCGCTGCCCGGGATGGGTCGGACCGGGTCTGTCGGCTGTACATTCGGCTGGGGGCTTTATCGGGCGTCGTCAAGGAAGCGTTGGAGTTTTCGTTCGATCTGGCGGCGGAAGAGACTCCATGCGCCGGCGCGACGCTCGAAATCGAAGAAGTTCCCATCACGGTCTTGTGCGCAGTATTGCGAAGAGCGGAAGACGCTTTCCGACGGCTATCAATTCTGCTGCCCGACCTGCGGACGGCCGACTCCCAAGATTCTCACCGGGCGTGAACTGGAACTTGTCTCCGTCGAGGTCGATGAATATGCCGCCGCGCATCGTTGAGGTTCGCGAGAAGATTTTGAAGAAGAACGACGAACTGGCCCGCGCAATGCGCGACGAATTCGCCCTGTGCGGCGTGTTTGTCACGAATCTGGTCTCGGGGCCTGGCGCGGGCAAGACCGAGTTCTTGAAGCACACGCTCTCGGCGGCTGCAGAAGACTTATCGCACGGCGGCCGTCGTCGGCGATTTGGCCACGGAAAACGACGCTATCCGGCTCGCGGCGAGCGGTGCGCCGGTCCGGCAGATTCTCACCGGCACGATGTGCCATCTCGAAGCCGAGATGGTGCATAGCGCTTTGCACGATTGGGACATGAACAATCGCGATTTTCTGTTCATCGAGAATGTCGGCAATCTGGTCTGCCCGAGCAGTTGGGATCTGGGCGAAGACCTGCGCGTGTTGCTGTTCGCGGTGACGGAAGGGGAAGACAAGCCGCTGAAATATCCGACGCTGATCAACACGGCCGACGTGATCGTGATCAGCAAAATGGATATCGCCAAAGCGGTGGATTTCGACTTGGATTTGGCGCTGCATAACATTCAACTGGCCCGGCCGGGAGTGCAGGTGATTCAAGTTTCTGCCCGGACGGGCGAGGGAATGGAGGCGTGGCTCGACTATCTGCGCAAACGGTTTGAACAGAAGCGGCAAACCGAGCCTGGATTAGCCGATACCTTGACATTTCCGCCGTTGGAGCAAGTTTGCGTGGAATGAAATCAATCATTCACCAAGGCATCACGAGGTGAAATCATGGTCGATGCAGCCGTACCTTACGGAAGAAAAACGCAACGCCCGCCGGCCGTGAAGGAAGTGCATGTCGTCTGGATGACCGCGGGCCTGGGCTGCGACGGCGATTCGGTCTCGATCACCGCGGCCACGCAGCCGAGCGTCGAAGACGTCGTGATGGGGGCGATTCCCGGCCTGCCGAAAGTGCATTTGCATAATCCGGTGCTCGCGTATGAAGTCGGCGACGACTTCATGAAGTACTGGTACATGGCCGGGAAGGGCAAGCTCGATCCGTTCGTGCTCGTCGTCGAAGGCTCGATTCCGAACGAAACGATCAAGCCGGAAGGCTATTGGGCCGCGTTGGGAACCGATCCGGCGACCGGGCAGCCGATCACCACCAGTGAATGGATCGATCGCCTCGCGCCGAAAGCGTTGGCCGTCGTCGCCGCCGGCACGTGCGCCACCTACGGCGGCATTCACGCGATGGCCGGCAATCCGACCGGCGCGATGGGCCTGGCCGACTACTTGGGCTGGGATTGGAAATCGAAAGCTGGCCTGCCGATCGTCAACGTGCCCGGCTGTCCCGTGCAGCCCGACAATTTCATGGAGACGCTGCTCTACTTGCTCTATCAGGTGGCGGGCCTGGCGCCGATGATTCCGCTCGACGAAGAGCTGCGGCCGAAATGGCTGTTTGGCAAAACGGTGCATGAAGGCTGCGATCGCGCCGGATACTACGAGCAAGGCGACTTCGCCAAGGAATATGGCTCGCCGAAATGCCTGGTGAAGATCGGCTGCTGGGGGCCGGTCGTGAATTGCAATGTGCCGAAGCGCGGTTGGATGGCCGGCATCGGCGGCTGCCCGAATGTCGGCGGCATTTGCATCGGCTGCACGATGCCGGGCTTCCCCGACAAGTTCATGCCCTTCATGGATGAGCCACCGGGCGGAAAGCTTTCGTCCGCCGCGTCGAGCATTTATGGGCGCATGGTGACGAGTCTTGCGCAGCATCACGAACCACACGCTCAACAAAGAACCGAAGTGGCGCCACCCGTCCGCAATTGACGACCGGCTACGAGCGACCAGCGATATCAACGCCAATACCACCAACTCGAATCGATCGATACCTACGCCTGCAGGCGCATTTGACTGCCAGGAGGATCCATCGTGGCCACCATGACTCAAGCCCGGACGCGGCCTCGCGGATCCGAATGCCAAGCTGGTCGAGATGAATTGGGATCCGATCACGCGGATCGTCGGCAGCCTGGGCATTTACACCAAGATCGATTTCGCCAATCGCGACGTCGCCGAATGTCATAGCACGTCGTCGATCTTCCGCGGCTACAGCATCTTCATGAAGGGCAAAGACCCGCGCGACGCGCATTTCATCACCAGCCGCATCTGCGGCATCTGCGGCGACAATCACGCCACCTGCGCCTGCTACGCCCAGAACATGGCCTTCGGCATCCGCCCGCCGGCGATGGCCGAATGGATCGTCAATCTCGGCGAAGCGGCCGAGTACATGTTCGACCACAACATCTTTCAGGACAATCTGGTCGGCGTCGATTTCTGCGAGCAGATGGTCAAGGAGACCAATCCCGAGCGTGTTGGCCAAGGCCGAAAAAACGGCCGCCCCGCACGCCAATCTGCACGGCTATCGCACGATCGCCGACATCATGCGGGCATTGAATCCGTTCACCGGCGAATTCTATCGCGAGACGCTGCACGTCAGCCGCTACACGCGCGAGATGTTCTGCCTGATGGAAGGGCGGCACGTCCATCCTTCGACGCTCTATCCCGGCGGCGTCGGCACGGTGCCCACCGTGCAGCTGTTCACCGACTACCTGGTGCGGCTGATGCGCTACGTCGAGTTCATGAAGAAATGCCTGCCGCTGCACGAAGACCTGTTCAATTTCTGGTACGAGGCCCTGCCCGGCTACGAGGAAGTCGGCCGGCGGCGGATTCTGCTCGGCTGCTGGGGCTCGTTCAACGATCCCGACGTCTGCGACTACACGTACAAGAACATGAACCACTGGGGCAACTCGATGTTCGTGACGCCGGGCGTCGTCGTCGACGGCCAATTGGTGACGACGAATCTGGTCGACATCAATCTGGGCATCCGGATTCTGCTCGGCAGCTCGTATTACGACGATTGGGAGGATGGCGAGACGTTCGTCAAGGAAGATCCGCTCGGCAACCCGGTCGATCAGCGGCATCCCTGGAATCAGACCACGACGCCGCGGCCGCAAAAGCGCAATTTCGACGGCAAATACACCTGGGTCATGTCGCCGCGCTGGTACGACAAGCGCACCGGCGACCATTTGGCGCTCGACACCGGCGGCGGGCCGATCGCTCGGTTCTGGGCCACGGCGCTCGCCGGCAAAGTCGACATCGGCTACGTCAAAGCGACGGGGCATAGCGTCAAGATCTATTTGCCCAAGACGGCGACGATGCCCGAAGTCGAATTCGAGTGGAAGATTCCCAAGTGGAGCAACGCCATCGAGCGCGATCGCGCGCGGACGTATTTCCAGGCCTACGCGGCCGCCTGCGCGCTGCATTTCGTCGAAAAGGCGCTCGCCGAGTTGCACGCCGGCCGGACGAAGACTTGGACCGAGTTCAAGGTGCCGGAAGAGGCCATCGGCTGCGGATTCCACGAAGCGGTGCGCGGCGTGTTGTCGCATCATGTGGTGATTCGCGACGGCAAGATCGCCAATTATCATCCCTATCCGCCCACGCCCTGGAACGCGAACCCGCGCGACGTGTACGGCACGCCCGGCCCGTACGAAGACGCCGTGCAAAACACGCCGATCTTCGAGGAGAACGGCCCGGACAATTTCAAGGGGATCGACATCATGCGCGCCGTGCGCAGCTTCGATCCGTGCTTGCCGTGCGGCGTTCACATGTATCTTGGCAACGGAAAACAGTTAGACTTGCACCATTCGCCGATGTTCGGGCAGCATGGCTAGACCAACAGACACTAACCCGAAGCGTTAGCGAGGGCGACGCGGCTCGCCCTCGCTAAGGCTTCGGGTTGGTGTGGCAATATCTGGCAAACAACGCTTGATCGGACCTCAACTCATGCCAAAAGAATCCGAACTGCAACAGCGGATGCGACAGATCGAAGAGCTGGTGCAAGAGGTCCAATCGGGCGCCGATCCGGCGTTTCGCGATCACGCCATCAAGCTCGTCGAATTGCTGTTGGAAATCCACGGCGCGGGTTTGGATCGAATGATGGAGTTGGTCGCGTCTGGGCCGGCCGGCGACGCGATAATCGATGGTTTTGCCCGCGATCCGCTCGTCGCCAGTTTATTGCTGCTGCATGGTCTGCATCCGCGCGATCTCGACGAGCGCGTGCGGCAGGCGCTCGACAAAGTGCGGCCGTATCTGCGATCGCACAAGGGCAACGTCGAACTGCTCGGCATCGATGAGGGCGTGATTCATCTCCGCTTGGAAGGAAGTTGCAACGGCTGCCCGTCGTCGTCGCTGACGCTCAAGCTGGCGATCGAGGAAGCGATTTCGGAATTTGCTCCCGACGCAGCGGGCCTCGTCGTCGAAGGCGTCGTCGATCCGAAGCCCGCGCCGGTGTTTGTTCCGCTGACTCCGCTTGATCGACGGGAAGTGGGCCACGGCGCACCGGCGGCTAGCGCCTTGCCGCTCACGAGTGCGCCGGCGACGTGAGCGGCACGGCGCATAGCCACCGGCATTTTGCCGCGACGGCGAATCGCACACAGGGTCTTTTCTAAGAAAAACTGGATTCCAATGACACCCGCCGAAACATTACGTCCGCGCGGGGGCTTCGCGGCTCTGCGGCAGTTGGTCAAGCCGAGCCGCGGGCAACAACCGGCGGGCGAGCATTGCGAAATGTGCGCCGTGCTGTTGGCCGAGCAACATCCGCATTTGGTCGAGATTGCCACGCGGCGAATCGTTTGCACGTGCGACGCTTGCGCGCTGTTGTTCGACACTCCGGCGCCGACGAAGTTTCGCCGCGTGCCGCGCCGCATTCGGCGATTGGTCGATTTCCGGCTCTCGGAGGCCGAATGGGGCGATTTGTTGATCCCGATCAACATGGCGTTTTTCTTTCAAAGCACGCCGTCGGAGCGAATCGTGGCGATGTATCCCAGCCCGGCGGGAGCAGTCGAATCGCTGTTGCCGCTGGAATCGTGGACCAACATGGTCGCGGAGAATCCGCTGCTGGCGGCGATGGAGCCTGATGTCGAAGCGCTGTTGGTGAATCGGTTGGCGCCGAAGCATGATTTCGTCGAGGCCGAGTATTTTCTGGCCCCCATCGATGAATGTTACAAGCTCGTCGGCCTGCTGCGGATGAATTGGCGCGGGCTGTCGGGCGGGACGGAAGTCTGGGAGCATGTCCGGCGATTCTTCGTCGATTTGCGGCAGCGATCGACGGCGGTGGAAGGGAACCGATCGAATGGGCACCGCGCGGAAGAGAATCATCATGCCTGAACTGAATTTCCAAATCGAAGGGACCGAGGTCGAGGCGCATGCGGTGTCGCCGCTGTTGAATTTCAAGCTGCGAATCACGAATACCGATCCCGCGGAGCTGATTCAGAACATCGCCTTGCGCTGCCAGGTGCAAATCGAAAGCGCGCGGCGGCGCTATTCGGCGGAGGATCAATCGCGGCTGCGAGATTTGTTCGGCGAGCCGGATCGCTGGCGGCAAACGTTGCGCACAATGCTGTGGACGCACGTCAGCGCGATCGTGCCGCCATTTTCCGGCGTGACAATCGTCGATTTGCCGGTTCCTTGCACGTTTGATTTCAACGTCGCGGCGACGAAATACTTTCATGGCCTCGAAGACGGCGAAGTGCCGCTGGCGCTGTTGTTCAGCGGCAGCATTTTCTATCGCGATGCCGGTGGCGAATTGCAGGTGACGCAAATCCCCTGGGACAAGGAGACGCAACACCGCCTGCCAGTGCGGATTTGGCAGGAGATGATGGACGTTTATTATCCCAATAGCGCGTGGCTGCGACTGCGCCGCGATTCTTATGACCGGCTGTCGGCATTCAAGATGCGGCACGGGATTCCAACTTGGGAGCAAGCGCTCGAGCGATTGCTGGATGCCGGCGACGACGCCGGATCGAGCGGAGTTCTCGCGTGCGACGCAATTGCCGACGAGAGGGCCCGGCCATGAATGTCGCCGCCATCGAAAAAGTCGCCGATGCCGTGCTCTACGAGGGATATGTACTCTATCCCTATCGCGCGTCGGCCGCCAAAAATCGCCAGCGGTGGAATTTCGGCGGACTTTTTCCCAAAGCCTATAGCGATGCCCTGCGCGGCTCCGATGCCTGGTCGATGCAGACCGAGTGTTTGGTCGAAGGCAACGCTCCGACCGTCGATATCAAAGTTCGATTCTTGCAAGTGACGATTCGCGAAGCGGGGCGATTGATGTCGGCCGAACAAGAATCGGCAAACGGAAGCGAACCGGAATACACGGTCGTCGATTCGGTCGTCGTCGACGGCCAGACGATTCACACTTGGCAAGAAGCGATCGAACGTAGTGTTTTGCTGCAAGGCTTGTCGTTGCCGAAAATCGTCGCCGATGGTGTGATTCACGAATTCAGCTTCCCTGCCGATCGGAAGCTGGAAATTCATCGCAGTGAAAACGCTGTCGTTGTGCGCCGCCAAGAACGAATCGAAGGAAGCGTGGCGATTTCCGCCGATTTGGCCTCGAACGGCTTGTTCCGCCTGCGGGTGATCGTCCGCAATAACACCCCCACCGAAAACGCCGCCGCCGCGACGCGCGACGAAGCCGCACTGTTTGCGATGGCATCGACGCACACGATCCTCGCCTGCCGCGACGGCGAATTCGTGTCGCTGATGGACCCGCCGGATCCGTGGCGCGAAATTGCCGCGGGGTGCAAAAATGTCGGCGCGTGGCCGGTGCTGGTCGGCGACGAGCCGCAGCGAGATTTCCTGCTCGCCTCGCCGATCATCTTGTACGATTATCCGCAAATCGCGCCCGAGAGCGCGGGCGACTTGTGCGATGGCCTCGAGATCGACGAAATCCTGCATTTGCGAATCATGTCGCTGACCGACGAGGAGAAGGAAGAAATGCGTTCGCTCGACGACCGCACCCGCGCGATTCTCGAGCGCACGGAAAATCTGCCGGCCGATCAATTGGCGAAACTGCATGGAGCCGTCCGCGGATTGCGACAGTTGCAAGGAGAGAGTCGATGACCCACAACCCCTGGGAACTGCCCGATCAGAACGCGCGCGTCGATTCGATCTCGCTCGACGGCGTCGATTTGAAGCCGGGCGATCGCGTGCGGCTGGCTCCCAGCGGCCGGGCCGACATCATGGACCTGGCCCTGGCCGGCAAGATCGGCCTGATCGAAGCCATCGAGCAAGATTTCAACGACAAGATTCACCTGGCGATCGTGCTCGACGACGATCCCGGCCGCGATTTGGGGATGCTACGTCAACCGGGCCATCGGTTCTTTTTTTCGCTCGACGAAGTGGAGATTTTGGACGACGACAACGACACTAACCCGAAGCGTTAGCGAGGGCGAATCGCACGCGGCCCTCGCTAACGCTTCGGGTTTGTATGGCCTAATCCCTGCACCAACCATGTCACCCACCATCCTCATCGCCGGAATCGGCAACATTTTCCTTGGCGACGACGGCTTCGGCAGCGAAGTCGCGCGGCGGCTGGCGGCGCGATCGTTGCCTGAGGGAGTGCGTGCGGTCGATTACGGCATTCGCGGTTTCGATGTCGCGTTCGCGTTGATGAATGGCAGCGACGTGGCGATCCTCGTCGATGCGACGCCACAAGGTGGCGCACCCCGGCACGCTGTACGTCATCGAGCCCGATCTGGCCGAGTTGAACGATCCGGCGGTGCGAGAATTACCGGTCAACACGCACGCGATGAATCCGATGAAAGTGTTTCAACTCGTGCGCGCGATGGAGGGCCGATTCAACAAAGTGCTGATCGTCGGCTGCGAACCGGCCGATTTCGGCCCGGAAAACGAAGGCCGCATGGGCCTCAGCCCGCCGGTGGCCGCCGCCGTCGATGAAGCGATAAAACTCATCGACCGATTGGTCTCGGACATCCTTGCAAACATTCCGCTCACCTGTTCGCGGCAAGAGCGGATCGGCAGCAGTTCATAACGCTCGGAAAAAGGGAATTGTTTTATGGACATTTCGGAAATCGTCGAAGACCAAGATCCGAAAGACATCATGCGTTTAGCCGGCGGGCTGGCGTTGATCACGCTCGGCGCGGGCATGATTCTCTCGTTTCCCAAAATTCGCAAGCTGCTTCACTCGGGCGTCGAAGCGGCCACGAAAGACGGCGAAGGCAAAATCCCCGCCGCCGCAAAAGGCATGCTGCCCGACTTCGAACGCTATTTGAAAATCAAATCAATGTAGCCCTCGCGCCCTTTTTCGTCATTCGTCATTCTTTAGACATTCGTACTTCGTCATTAGACATTCATTCGTCCGTGCCGACTTATAAGACAACGTCCGACCAAAGCCGTTTTTCCGTACAAGCGTTCGCCGGCGGGATGCTGTCGTCGTTCGCGCACAATCCGACATTCGCGGTTCGCAAATTTACCGCCGCGCTCGAATTCGATCCCGCATCGCCCGGCGACGCGTCGATCGAACTGACGGCCGACGCCGGGAGCTTGTGGCTGACCGACAGCGTGAAAGCCTCCGATCGAGAAGAGATCGAACGGCTGATGCGCGGCGAAGTGCTGGAGACGGCCAAGTATCCGCAAATCACGTTTCGCAGCACGAAGTTCGTGGCCGACAAGGTGACCGAAGGCTGGTTTCGCATGAGAATCAGCGGAGAATTGACATTGCACGGCGTGGCGAAGAATCACGAACTGGACGCGCAAGTGCGGTTGCACGACGGCCGTTTGCGATTCAGCGGCGAAACGGCAATCCGCCTGTCGGATTTTCGCCTGAAAAAGATCTCCGCCCTCGCAGGAACGATTACACTGAAAGAGGAAGTAAAGCTGTCGTTCGATTTCGCGATGAGTTGAACCTGTCCGTGCCACACCAAGCGCGAAGCGTTAGCGAGGGCGGCGCGTATTGCGCCCTCGCTAACGCTTCGGGTTGGTGGAAGTCGTAATACGCCACCAACCAATGAACGGCCCGAAACCATGTGCCTCGCCATCCCTGGCCAAATCACTGAGCTGCTCGACGACTGCCATAGCCTGGCGATGGTCGACATCCTCGGCGTGCGACGCAAAGTGAGCATCGACCTATTGCAAGACGATCCGCCGATTGCCGGCGATTGGGTGTTGGTCCACGTCGGCTTCGCGATGAGCAAAATCAGCGACGAGCGCGCCGCCGAGCAACTAGAAATGCTGGCCCTGCTAGGCGAAGCCTCCGCCGCGCACGATGAACTAGCCCTCGACGATCCCGAGGTGATTGCCGGCCATGTGTTGAAAAATGGGACAGGCACCTCGCCGCAACCGCAAGCGTTCGATAAAAACGTCCCCTAGCTCGGAGCCAGTCCCCTTTTTCAACCGCCCGCCGCCTCTTCGTTCTTCGTCCCCTAGTCCCTAGTCGCTAACCCCTAGCCCCTTCCTGATGCTTTACGTCGACGAATTCCGCAATCCCGAGCTGATCCAGCGGGCCGTGGACGAAATCCGCGCGCTGGCCGATCCGAAGCGCGCAGTATCGAGTGATGGAAGTCTGCGGTGGGCATACGCACGCCATCTTTCGCTTCGGCCTGAAAGGATTGCTGCCGCCGAATGTCGAGTTGATTCACGGGCCGGGCTGCCCGGTGTGCGTGTTGCCGATGGGGCGGATCGACGACGGGCTCGAACTGGCCAGCGATCCGAACGTGATCTTCACGGCGTTCGGCGACATGATGCGCGTGCCCGGCTCGAAAGGGAGTCCGCTGGAAAGCAAAGCCCGCGGGGCCGACGTGCGGATCGTTTATTCGCCGCTCGACGCGCTCAAGATCGCGCAGCAGAATCCCGATCGCAAGGTCGTGTTCTTCGCGATCGGTTTCGAAACGACCGCGCCTTCGACGGCTCTGACGCTGCTGCGAGCGCGGGCCCTCGGCGTGAAGAACTTTGCGGTGTTTTCGAACCACGTGACGATCATTCCGGCGATTCGCGCGATTCTGGATTCGCCCGACATGCGGCTGGATGGCATTCATCGGGCCGGGTCATGTTTCGACGGTGATCGGCTGCCGGCCGTACGAATTCATCGTGCGCGAATTATCGCTGCCCGATTGCCGTGTCGGGCTTCGAGCCGCTCGACATTCTGCAATCGCTGGTGATGGTGCTGCGGCAATTGCGCGACGGCGTGGCCAAGGTCGAAAATCAATATCAGCGCGTCGTTCCCTGGGAAGGAAACCTGGCGGCGCTGCGGGCGATGGCCGAAGTGTTCGAAGTCCGGCCCCATTTCGAATGGCGTGGCCTTGGTTTCATCTCGCAATCGGCCCTGCGCATCCGCGAGGCCTTTGCACCGTGGGACGCGGAGCAAACGATGTCGATTCCCGGCATTTGCGTCACCGATCCGAAAGCGGCACAATGCGGCGAAGTGCTCAAAGGAGTGCTCAAACCGCACGAATGCAAATTGTTTGGCAAGGAATGCACGCCCGAGCATCCGATCGGCGCGTTGATGGTCTCGTCGGAAGGCGCCTGCGCGGCGCATTTCAAATATGCGCCGCTGGAGGCTTGAGGCTACAGGCTTGAGGCTTGAGGACGAAGAAACCGGGGTCTGGCTCATTTTCCGGCCCTCGGCGGCATGAACTATAGCAGACCCCAAAGCCGGAAAATGTGCCTGACCCCTTCGCACCGCCATCCGCTTGCGCAGTCCCTAGCCACTAACGACTAATCACTCTCATGGCCACCACCACCTCTCGCGTCGACTTCTACGACAAACACATCTCCATGGCTCACGGCGCCGGCGGCGAGGCGACTCGGCGGCTGGTCGAGGGGCTGTTTCAGCCGGCGTTTTCCAATCCGTCGCTCGATTCGCTTTCCGATGCCGCCATCATCGACGCGCCGCCGGGCCGGCTGGCGATGACGGCCGACAGTTTCGTCGTGCAGCCATTGCGATTTCCGGGCGGCTCGATCGGCGAACTGGCGGTGAATGGCACGGTCAACGATCTGGCCGTTTCCGGAGCCCGGCCGATTGCCATGACGGCGACGTTCGTGCTCGAAGCCGGCTTGTCGTCGGAGGCGTTGCGGTGGGAAGTGACGGCGATGGCCGAGGCCGCGCGAGCCGCCGGAGTGCCGATCGTCGGCGGCGATACGAAAGTCGTCGAGCATGGCAAGGCCGACGGGATGTATATCTCCACCACCGGCTTGGGCGTGTTGCATCCGCACGCCGATCTTGGCCCCGGTCGAGTTCAAGCCGGCGACCGCGTGATTCTCTCCGGCCCGATCGGCAACCACGGCATGGCGATCATGCTGGCCCGAGCGGAATTGGAAATCGAAGCCGACATCGAATCCGACACGCGGCCGCTTTGCGAAATGACCACGCGCTTGCTCGATGCGGTTGGAACCGCCGTCCATTGGATGCGCGACGCGACGCGCGGCGGCGTGGCGACGGTGCTCAATGAACTGTCGCGCGACGCCGACGTGCGAATCACGATCTCGGAAGAATCGGTGCCGATCGACGATTGTGTCCGCGGCGCCTGCGAACTGTTGGGCCTCGATCCGTTGCACGTCGCCAACGAAGGCCAATTCATCGCCATCATTGCCGCCGAGCGGGCCGAAGCCGCCCTCGAAGCATTGCGCTCGACCCCAGGCGGCCAGCGCGCTTGTTTCCTCGGCGAAATCGAGCGCGGACCGATGTCGCGCGTCGTGGCCCGCTCCTCCTTCGGCGGCCAGCGCGTGGTGGACATGCTCATCGGCGACCCGCTGCCGCGGATTTGCTGAGGCAATCGCGACCCATCTATTGCGATCGACTCGCGCGGCTGGGAAGATGATTTGATGGCGTTTGCGGCCGACGACGCTAATCAAAATCACATCGGTGAGAACCATGGGCTTTCGCTCTCGTACAGCCTGGCTATGCATCATTGCGTTTTTATTGGCTGCGTTGATCTTGCCGCAGCACATGGCTCGCGGCGGCGAATTCGAGGACATGAGCGCAGCATGGTCGCGGGCCAAGACGTATTACGTCAAGGGCGACTACACCGACGCCGTGAAATACTATGAATATGCACTGGCGCTGGCCGATCGGGTTGACGGACCCAATGCCGCGGAGACCGGCAAACTGGTCAACAATGTAGCCGTGTGTTATCAGGACCTCGGCCAATATGGAAAGGCAGAACCGTTTTTTCGCCGCGCCGTTCAAATCGCGACCGCGACGGGCGACAGAGTCGGGGTCGGATACGCGCTGGATGGTTTGGGGGTCAACTATTATCTTGCGGGCAATCTCGAACAAGCAGAGCATTTTCATTTGGAAGCTCTCAAAGTCGATGAGGCCGTAATGGGGCCGAACGACCTTGAAATTGCCCTCGTGCTGAATAATCTGGCGCTGCTGTACGTTGACCGCGCCGAATACACGAAGGCCGAGCCGCTGTATCAGCGCCTTGAAAATCCGCACCACGACGGCGGGCGGCGGCTCGGCAGCCGTCGCGGAAACGCTGACCAGCCTGGGGATGATGTACAACGACATGGCTCAGTATCCCCTGGCTTTGTACTACTACGAACGGGCCCTCAAGATCCGCGAGGCCCAACTCGCTCCAACCCACTATCGTTTGGCGAACACGATCATGGACATGGGCAACACGTATCGAGCGATGGCGCAATACGACAAAGCCCAGCCTCTGTTGGAACGCGCTTTGGGCATCTATGAGGCGGGCCTGGGCCCCAACCATATTGCTGTCGCGGGCTGCCTCAATAACCTCGCGGAGAACGCCCGCGCCATGCGCAAGTATCCAAAAGCGGAATCGCTTTACCGCCGCAGCCTCGAAATCGACGAAAAAGTCGGCGGGCCAAATCATCCTTTCGTTGCAACTGATTCCAATAATCTCGGCATGTTGTATCGCGACGAGAATAAGAACGATGAGGCAGAGCCCCTGTTTCGCCGTGCGGCGAAGATCTACGAGGCCGTCTATGGGCCGGACAGCCCGGACCTGGCGCTCTATCCCCTGCACGAATTGGCGATGATGCACTGCGGCGAAGGAAAATGGGCGGAAGCGACCGATGAAGTCGATCGCGCTCGCCGGATCGTGCGCCGCTATGTCGCGCGCACGTTGCCGATCCTTTCCGATCGCCAGCAACTGCTCTTTATCCATCACAAGGATCAAAGTCCCTTTTACACCGCCCTGACGCTCGGCGTAACTCGGCGCAACGACCAGCATATTGTCGATCGTTCGGCAACCTGGCTCCTGAACGGCAAGGCGGTCGCGCAGCAAGCGCTCGCCGAGCGGACACTACTCGCCCGCGACAGCAACGACCCGGCGATGGTGGAAACCGTTCGCCAGCTCAACGACGTCCGCAACCAATTGGCGCGCCTCAGTCTTACCGTCGCCAAGCCAGATAAAGAAGCCGACCGGACGGAACAGCTCAACAAACTCACGACGCAAGAGCAGACCCTTTCGCGGCACTTGAGCGAAGCGAGCGGCCGGCGGACGACCAGTGATCCTTGGATCGAACTCGATGCGGTGCGCGCCGCGATTCCAAAGGACACTGTGTTGATCGAGATCGCCCGGTTCGAAATTGCGGACTTCAAAGCCAATCCGATGGACAACATTTGGCTCCCCGCGCATTACGTCGCTTGGATTATTCCCGCCGCGGGAGCGTCACAAGTGGAAATCATCGATCTGGGCGACGCGAAGACGATCGACGGATTGATCCACGCGGCGCTTTCGGCGATCCAAACGGAGGGCGCCAACGCTCGTAAGGCTATTGCTGCGGATTCGGGATCCAAAGCACAACCAGCGAATGCCGATACGCCGCAGCAGGATCCGCCGAAGTTGTCGAAGGCCGGCCGCGGAATCGAGCTTCCGTCGGACCCGGCCTACGAATCTCGCGAACCGATGCTGGCCTTATCGCAGCGAATCTTCATGCCGCTCCTTGAGCATTCAGGCAATGCCGACCACTTGATTGTCAGCCCAGACGCTTCGCTCTGGCTCGTCCCCTGGGGAGCGATACCGCTGGCCGATGGTCGATTCGCCATCGAGAAATACAAAATCCGCTACGCCGTCAGCGGCCGCGATCTTGTCAATCAATCGACCGGTGAAATAAAAACCACCGCGCCGGTCGTCTTCGCGAATCCCGATTACGATCTCGATCCGGCCGAAGCCTCCGACGCCACGGCCGCCGTCCTTCGCGAAGATGCTGCATCGCAGGCGACCCCATTGCGGATGACGGGGACGGGAATGATCGGCCGATTGGCGAAAGTCGAGCGGCTGCCCGGCACGGCCGCGGAAGCCAAAGCGATCTTGCCGAAGCTGAAAGACTACGCCCATGCCGAGCCGGTCGCCTATATGGATCTATACGCGCTGGAAGGAGTGTTCAAATCGCTCCACAAGCCGCGCGTGGTCGTGTTGAGCACGCATGGTTTTTTCTTGTCCGATCAACAGGTCGCGCCGCAATCCGACCCCGCGACGCGCGGCGCCGGCAGTCGCGCGGTCATTACAACCGACCGTGTGCCGATGGTCAATTCGCTTCTGCGATGCGGTCTGCTATTGGCCGGCTGCAACCGGCAGCCCGAGGGCGAAACGATCGCGTCCGGCGACGACGGCATTCTCACCGGCCTGGAAATTGTCGGCACCGATTTGCGCGGCACGGACTTGGTTGTGCTGAGCGCCTGCGAGACGGCATTGGGCGACGTCGGCTACGGCGAAGGCGTGCGAGGCCTCCGGCAAGCATTCCAACTCGCCGGCGCCCAATCCGTCGTGGCCACACTGTGGGAGATTCCCGATCGCGAAACGTCGATTCTGATGAGCGACTTTTTCGCCAACCTTTCGGCCGGCGAAAGCAAGCCAGACGCCCTGCGCGATGCACAACTCTCGCGAATCGCGGCTCACCGCAAAACCGACGGCGAAGCAAACCCGTTTTATTGGGCGGCATTTACGGTGACGGGGGAATGAACGTTGATGGCCAATGTGCGACGGGCCTTTTTCTTCCGACGAAACATGATATTCACATCCCGCCCGCAGTTCTCGCTGAAAGCAGCCTTGATCGCCGTGGCGGTTTTGTCGGTTGTTTGCGGGATGGTCAAGTTCGAGCACGATGCACAAGCGACTTTTTCGGTGACCGTGACGGTTGTCAAAGAGGCGCTGCAACGGGTCGAGGCCGGCGCCGACGAGGAGCTTTATCAGCGCTGGCTGCGGGATGTGAAATCGAATCCGACGTATGCGGCGAACGAGTGGTCGTCGCACATGGTCGATGGAAATGGCGGCAGCGCTGACGGCGCGGAGAATGGCTATTTTGGCTCCTCGACATATTGGTCTTGCGTCCGCACTCTTCCGTCGTCAAACGCCGATTTCAGCCGATTGCCGCTGGAACCAAGCGACACGCATATCGATGTGCAAGTGTTCTGCTCTCGCCCTTGGAGCGTGCTTTCGCGGCAAACTTCGATTCAAATCATTGAGCACGCAGCGCCAGACAACAGCCTATTCATCGATCGTCTGAAGGATGAATTGGGAAAAGCTGGAATGCAATTCGACGTAATAATGCAGTTCTAACTGCTAGGCTTCAAGGCAAATATGGAGTCGCCGAGTTGAAAATCAACGCAGTCGTCGAAACCGCCATCTACGTCGATGATCTCGACAAGGCGGAAGCCTTCTATCGGACGATCCTGGGCTTGCCGGTCATCGTCAAAGAGCTTGGCCGGCACGTTTTCTTTCAGGTCGGCGCCAGCAGCGTACTGCTCGCATTCATCGCCGAGGCGACGCTCAACAGCGGCGAACGAACGCCGCATGGAGCGACGGGATCGGGACATTTCGCTTTGGGAATCGATGCCGACGATCTGAACGCGTGGCGACAAAAACTTCAGGCTGGTGGCATTGCCATCGAAGACGAAGTCGTTTGGCCGCGCGGCGGCAAGTCGATCTATTTCCGCGACCCGTCAGGAAACCTGGCCGAGCTAGTCACGCCCGGCATTTGGGGTTTGCCGAGCGGGTGGTGAAGCACAAAGCATGGCGCAGTGTGAAAAGTGGTGTAAATCGATAGTTTTCAGTCGGAGCAAACGCAATGCGGTACACGGTTGTCCTCGATCAAGAACAGGATGACGGATACGTCGTTAGCGTGCCAGCCCTACCTGGATGCGTAAGTCAAGGCGATTCGCGGCAAGAGGCGCTCGCCAACATCCGCGAGGCGATTGATCTCTACGTGGAAGATTGCCGAGCGAGCGGCTACCCCGTGCCGACGGCGGCCGGCATTGAGTTCGTCGACATTGAAGGTGTGTAGGGTTACTGTCGTGCCGTCCAACGAACGCGAAACGCCGACTATTGCGAAGTTATGGCGCCGCTGGGAAGATGGCGGGATGATATCGCAAGCCGATCTTGCTCAATTCATCCGCGCCCAATTATTGGAGCGCAATGCCGTTTCCGCGGAGTACATTCCGCGGCTGTCAGAGGCACTCTCGCAGGTTTGCCAAGAAATGTCGCAACGGTTTTTGCGTGGCGGCCGGTTGTTGGCTTTTGGCGTCGGACCGTATCTGACTGACGCGCAGCATGTCTCGGTCGAGTTTGTGCATCCGGTGATCGTCGGCAAGCGGGCGCTGGCGGCGATGGATCTTTCGGCGGCGCCGGAGGAGTGGCTGCGGGCGATTCTGCGGGCCGACGATATTGTGATGGGCTTTGGGCCGCCCGAGGGAGATGCACGGGTTCATCAGTTGCTGGAGTTTTGCCGCGGGCGCGGGCGCTGGTTTGCGAGTGGCCGGGGCGGTTGGGGGAGCATGAATTGCCCGCGGCCAGCAGCGATCCGTTCATTCATCAGGAACTGACCGAGCTGATGTATCACACGCTCTGGGAGACGGTGCATGTCTTCTTCGAGCAGCAGACGATCGGGCACGACGTCGGAGCGTCGGCGTTTCTGTATCCGTTTTTGGGCGAAGGGGAAAAGCCGCCGGCCGATACGCTGAGCGAAGTGGCCGTGTCGATTCTTCGTAAGGCGGCAGACGACGAGCGGCTGCGGAGCCAAGTGGCTGCCGAGCAAGCGGAAGCGATTGCGGCGGCGGCGGTCGCGATTCATGAGCGATTGCAAAGCGGCGGGATGATTTTGGCGTTCGGCAACGGCGGGTCGGCGACCGATGCGAACGACTTTGTTCTGGATTGCGTCGCGCCGCCGGCAGGTTTGTCGCCGATTTCGGCGATTTCGCTGTCGATGGAGCCGGCGAATATCAGCGCGATTGCCAACGACGTCGGCGTGGAACTGGTTTTCATGCGGCAAATGATCGCCGTCGGCCGGCCGCAAGACATCGCGCTGGCGATTTCGACCAGCGGGAAGTCGAAGAACGTCGTCGCCGCATTGGTCGAGGCCCGCAAACGGGGAATGCTGACGATCTCGCTATTAGGTTCGCAAGGGGGCGACATCCTGCGCGATCGGCTGGCCGACCATGCGCTGGTCGTGCCGTCGGATTATATTCCGCGATTGCAGGAAGTGCAGGCGGCCATCTATCACGTCTTGAGGATGGCGCTGGGACGATTTTCGGCAATGACGAATGACGAAGCACGAATGTCTAAAGAATGACGAATGACGAATGTCTAAAACAGGGCATACTCGCGCCTTGCGGATTTCGATTCGGGGCGTCGTGCAAGGGGTTGGATTTCGGCCGTTTGTTGCGCGGGCGGCGATGGAGTATGGCATTTGCGGTTGGGTCCTCAACGGCACGGCGGGCATTGAGATTCATGCGGAAGGCGATGCGGCGGAGATGACGGCGTTTGTCGAGCGGTTGCGCAATGATCCGCCCGCGGCGGCGCGGGTTGCGGAATTCGAGACGGAGACGATCGAGCCGCTGGGGTTCGCCGATTTTCAGATTCGGCAGAGCCGCGGCGAAGCGGCGCCGACGGTGCGAATCAGCCCGGATTTGGCCGTTTGCGGCGATTGCCTCGCTGAGTTGCATGATCCGGCGAATCGACGGTTCAGGTATCCGTATATCAATTGCACGAATTGCGGGCCACGGTTTTCGATCGTCCAGCGACTGCCGTATGATCGCGCGAATACGACGATGGCGGATTGGCCGATGTGCGCGAACTGTCGGCAAGAATACGAAAATTCGCTCGATCGGCGGTATCATGCGCAGCCGACGGCGTGCGCGGAGTGTGGGCCGGCGTATCGATTGGTGGTCGAGACCGATGTAGCGGGATTTGCCAAAATTCCGTTCCTCGGGATGGCTGCGGAACCGAATTCTGGCGAATCCGGCTACGAGGCCATTCGACGCGCGGCGGAGTTGCTGCGCAGCGGAAAAATCCTCGCGGTCAAAGGGATCGGCGGGTATCACCTGGCTTGCGACGCGCGCAATGCGGCGGCGGTGGCGGCGCTGCGGAGCAGAAAATTTCGCAAGGAACGGCCGTTTGCGGTGATGGCGGTCGATTTGGCACAGGCCGAGTCGCTGGTCGAATTGACCGACGAACATCGCCGGTTGCTGCGCGACGTGGCGCGGCCGATTGTCGTGGCGCGGGGCGCGTGAGAATTGCCCGGCGTCGCGCCCGACAATGCTTCGCTCGGCGTGATGCTGCCGTTTGCTCCGTTGCATCATTTGCTATTCAAGTGCGGCGCACCGAGCCCGCTGGTGCTGACGAGCGCGAATCGTTCGAGCGAGCCGATTGCGTTTCGCGATGATGAGGCGGTCGAGCGACTGGCGGGCATTGCCGACGCATTTTTTATCGGCGAGCGTGCCATCGCGCGGCGCGTCGATGATTCGGTGGTGACGGTTCGCGGCGGGCTGCCGTTCGTGATTCGGCGTGGCCGGGGCTATTCGCCGGCGATCGTTTGCCGCTTGCCGGCGAAAGAGCCGATTCTGGCGCTAGGGAGCGATCTCAAGAATGCGATCGCGCTGGTCGTTAATGGCGAGGTGTTGGTCAGCCAGCACATCGGCGATTTGGGCGACGCCGGCACGGACGCGGCTTTCCAAGAAACGATTCGCGATTTGCTGGCGATGTACGAAATTCAGATCGAAGACACGACGGTCGTGCATGATCTGCACCCGCAGTTCACTTCGACGCGGCTGGCCGAGTCGCTACCGGCGCGGCGGCGCATCGCCGTGCAGCATCACGAGGCACATATCGCCAGCGTCATGGCGGAGCATGATTTGCTGGACGAGCCGGTCGTCGGCGTGGCGTTCGATGGGACGGGCTACGGCGCCGACGGCACGATCTGGGGCGGTGAGTTTTTCGTGGGCAGCGTTCGCGGCGGTTTCGAGCGGCGAGCATGGCTGCGGCCGGTGAACATGCCTGGCGGCGACGCAGCGGCGCGATTTCCGGCGCAAGCGGCCGCGGCGTTCGTGGCCGCGCAGGAAAAGGGGTCGGGAGTCGATTTTCGACGGCAAAGTGCGCCGCCGCCGATCGAGCAAGAAAATTCGACTCCCTACCCCTTTTCCGATGCCGAAGCGATTTTGGGATGCGATGAAAATGATCGAGAAGAACGTGCGATGTTTTCGCTCGACATCGATGGGCCGGTTGTTCGACGCAGTCGCGGCGTTGCTCGGGTTTCTGCGTGAATCGACGTATGAAGGGCAAGCCGCGATTTGGCTCGAACATCAGGCAAGCCAGGCCGAGCCGCAGCCGGCGTATCCATTTCCCAGCCTCGACCATCGACCACTGATTCGGGCGATTCTCGACGACCGAATCGCGGGCAGAGGCGTTTGCGAAATCGCAGCGGCGTTTCATGCCGCAGTGTCGGCGGCGGTTGTCGAGCAAGTGATAATCCTGGCAGCGAAACAACCTCTGCGCACTGTGGCACTTTCCGGCGGGGTATTCCAAAACGAACTGCTGCTCGATTCGATCACCGCTCGCCTGACGAGCGAATCGGCCATGCGAGTCATCACGAATGAGGCCGTGCCGGTCAACGATGGCGGGATTTGCTTAGGGCAAGCTGCGATGGCGAGCTTGCGTTGAGCAACATCACACTCGTTTGCTAGCCATGCTCCGTCGATCGTAAGTATTTGGCAATGGCGTCGATTCGATCCGAACTCATTGCTTGCTTATCAAGCGCATCCCACTCCTCCTCGCTCTCCTCTTCGACGACCTCGCACGGAAGACAAACCAAACGCTGATCGCGGGCCGGAAGGTGGGCGGAAACGAATTCAACCGACACGGGTCCAGCGCCGAACGCAAATTCGACGAAGACTTGCGCGATATAGCTATTCGTGGTTGGCATGTCAGGCCCTGACAAGAGAATAACTCGATCGTAACTGACGCTGGCTCAAAGCCCAGCCCTAAAGCAACCGCGGAAGGCAACGTCGCCGGGTCCGGAGGTATTGACGCGAGCCATCAGTCAAAATAGATTTGATGTTGCAATCTCTGTTGTTGTATGAAGTTGCGCGAACTACCAAAAGCATCTTTGCGAGCGAATTGCGCCGGGACTCAATCGACATGCGGCGTGGCCGAGGCTTTAATGATGCGCGATTGTTCACCGCCGGCGTGGCGATGCTAATCTCGCTTGCGATGGCCGGCGGAAGGGCGTTCGCGGCGGAAGCGGCGGCGAAGGGCGGCCCAGCGAAGGGCGAAGCGGCGGCGGAGTTTTTCGAAAAGCAGGTCCGGCCGCTGTTGGCCGATTCTTGTTACTCTTGCCATTCCGCCGGCGCCAAGGAAATCAAAGGGGGCTTGCGGTTGGATAGCCGCGACCTTGCGCTGACCGGCGGCGACAGTGGGCCGGCGATCGTGCCGGGCGAGCCGAAAAAGAGCCGGCTAGTTGACGCGGTCGGTTATCAAGACCCCGATTTGCAAATGCCGCCGAAGACAAGGCTTTCGGCCGATAAGGTAGCCGTGCTTACTCGCTGGGTCGAACTTGGCGCCCCTTGGCCTGAAAGTTCTGCATCGGCCGCGAATAGTGCCGCTGGCGGGCATTCGGCGGACGTGCCCTCGCCGAAAAAGAAGTTCGATCTAGCAGAAAGACGCGCGGCGCATTGGGCATGGCAGCCGATCCGAGTCGTCGCGCCGCCAGCGGTGAAGCATGCGGCTTGGGCAAAAGATCCGCTCGACAATTATCTGCTGGCTCGCTGGGAAGCGGCCGGATTGGAGCCGCCCGCCGCCGCCGATCGGCGGGCGCTGATCCGCCGGGCGAGCTTTGATCTCATCGGATTGCCGCCGAGCGCGGAGGAAGTCGAAGCGTTCGTGGCCGATCCGTCGCCGCATGCTTGGGAAACGGTCGTTGATCGGCTGTTGGCATCGCCGCAATTCGGCGAGCGCTGGGCTCGGCATTGGCTCGATTTGGTGCGCTACGCGGAAACTCGCGGCCATGAATTCGACTACGACATTCCGAACGCCTGGCAGTATCGCGACTATATCATTCGAGCCTTCAATGCCGACGTGCCCTACAACCAATTCGTCGTCGAGCAAATCGCCGGCGACGTGCTCCCCTCGCCGCGGACCGACGCGAGCGGCCGGGTCAACGAATCGATCTTGGGAACCGGGTTTTGGCATTTGGGCGAGTGGCTCCATTCGCCGGTCGATATCAAGCAAGATGAAATGGACCGCGTCGATAATCAAATCGACGTGATGGGCAAGACTTTTTTGGGGCTGACGCTCGGCTGCGCCCGGTGCCACGACCACAAGTTCGACGCAATTTCGACGAAGGATTATTACGCCGTCGCCGGGATGCTGGAGAGCAGCAGTTTTCGCGACGTGCGCTTCGAGCACGGGCGCGAGAACCGCGCGGTGCTGGATCGAGTGCGGGCGATCGACGACGCGGCACGCAAGGAAGTTTTGCCCACGGTTGTCGATGATGTTCGGCCGACGCTCGCTCGTTTTGGCGATTATTTGCTGGCGGCGCGCGAAGTGTTGCGGGGAACGGTGCCCGGCGGGAAAGCGATTGACGCGAAGGAGATTGAAAAGCAAATGGCGGCGGCTGCCGATCGGCGACATTTGGATGCCGGCCGGCTGGCGCGGTGCGTGGCTTTGGTTCGGCAGGCTCATAAGAACGCGTTCGATCCGCTTTATCCGTGGGCCGTGCTTTCGCTCGATGCGGAGCCGGAAAGTTCGCAGCGAATCGCGGAGCTATTGAAGCCGATTGCGACGCAATGGCAAACCGATGCGGCGCGGGCCGCGACGGTGCCGCCGGGTGCGAAGTTGGTCGTCGATTACAGCCGCGCAACGCCCGTTGATTGGATCACCGACGGCTTGGCATTCGGCGATGCGCCGGTTCGCGCCGGCACGGTTGTGCTTGCCGGACAAGGAATCGGCCAAAAGCCGGCGGGCGGTGCCGTCGCGTCGGTCGTCACCGAAGGAATGGCGCACAGTGGATTGTTATGCCCTTCGCAGCACGGCATGATTCGCACGCCGGAGTTTGCGATTTCGTCGCCGCAGGTTTGGTATCGCGTGCGCGGTTCGGGCGATGTGTTTGTCGTCGTCGATTCGCATCGGATGGTGGCCGGGCCATTGCATGGCGGCACGAAGCGGCATGTGGATGTCGGCGACAACTGGTCGTGGCAATCGCACGACCTTCGCGATTACGTCGGCCAGCATGCACATATTGAATTCACTCCGGCCGGACGCGACGGATTCTTTGCCGTCGCGGCGGTCGTTCAATCGGTCAGCGCGCCGCCGGAGCCGAGCCAGGCCGATTCACGGCTGACGACGGAATTGACAAACATGTCGGCTAATGCGTCGCCGAACGCCGTGGGACATCTGGCTCAGCGGTATCAGTCGCTGCTAATGGAAACCACCGACGATTTGGCGGCGAACAAGACCGCCGATCGGTCTGATGCGGCTGCCCGTGCGCGGCTTGCCAATTGGCTTTCGCAACACGCGACTGAATTGGGTTCGGGCAGCGATGCCAACAGCCGCAGCAAACTTACTCACCAATTGGCCGACTACCAGCGCCAGCGCAAAGCTACGCTCGCCGAACTAAAACCTTCCGTGACGGCGATGGCGATGCTCGATGGCAACGGCGTCGATGAGCATGTGCTGTTGCGCGGCAGTCACAAGACGCCGGGCGAAATTGCTCCGCGGCGATTTTTGGAAGCGATTGCCGGGCCGAATCAGCCGCCGATCGAGCATGGCAGCGGCCGGCTGGAATTGGCCGAGCGAATGGTCGATCCGGCCGATCCGTTCGTGCCGCGCGTGATGGTCAATCGGGTGTGGCAACATCTGTTCGGCCGGGGGATCGTGCCGACGGTCGATAATTTCGGCGTGTTGGGCCAGCGGCCGACGCATCCGGAGTTGTTGGACTTTTTGGCAGATCGATTCGTCCACGAAAGCTGGTCGGTGAAGCGATTGATCCGCGAGATTGCGCTTTCGAGCGCTTATCAAATGTCGGCGCAAGAGAGCGATCGCGATCGGCAAAGCGATCCGCAGAATCTGCTGTGGCATCATGCGCTGGTTCGCCGGCTCGAGGGAGAGGCGATTCGAGATGCGATTCTGGCGGTGTCGGGCCGAATCGATTTGCGGATGGGCGGCCCGAGCGAAGAGGTGTTTGTCACGCCGTTCATGGAAGGCCGAGGTCGGCCGGGGAGCGGGCCATTGGACGGCGGCGGCCGGCGGAGCATCTATATCAAAGTGCGGCGGAATTTTCTGTCGCCGATGATGACGGCGTTCGACATGCCGACGCCGTTCAACACGGTCGGCGATCGCGGCACGTCGAATCTACCGGCGCAGGCGTTGATTTTGCTCAACGATCCGATGGTCGTCGAGCAGAGCCGCGTTTGGGCGCGGCGCGTGCTGGCCGACAAATCGCTTTCGGCTCGTGAGCGAATTCGCAAGATGTATTTATCAGCATTCGCTCGCCCGCCGAGCGACGAGGAATTGTCCGACGATTTGGCGTTCCTCGACCAACAGTCCGCAGCGCTCGGCGCGAAACCCGCGGACCGCATGTCGAACGAACAAGCCTGGGCCGATTTGTGTCATGTGTTGTTTAACGTCAAAGAGTTTATTTTTATCAACTAACCACTAACTTTAGCATGACTCATTGCGGAAGATTCACCGACGCGCCGCTCTCGCGGCGCGAAATGCTGCGCACCGCCGCCGGCGGGTTCGGCGCCGTCGCGCTGGCGGCGCTTTCTTGCGAGCGATCGTTCGGCGAAATCGCGTCAACAGCGCACTCGCAGCCGCATGGGGCCGCGGTCGGGTTGAATGCGTTGCGCTTCCCGCCGAAAGCTCGCAATGTGATCTTCCTCTACATGGACGGCGGCCCGTCGCAGGTCGATACGTTCGATCCCAAGCCGCGGCTGGACAAGGAACACGGCCAGCCGTTCAAGATGAAGATGGAGCCGACGCAGTTCAACAACAACGGCAACACGCTCGGCTCGCCCGTGGAAGTTCCACCAGTACGGCCAAAGCGGCATGCCGGTCAGCGACCTGTTTCCGCACGTCGCCCAGCTGCGTCGACGATCTGGCGATCGTCCGCTCGATGGTCGTCGAAGTTCTCCGAGCACACGAACGCCAACTACTTCTTGCACACCGGGCAACGGCCAGCAGGGCCGGCCGAGCATGGGCGCCTGGGTCACGTATGGCCTGGGAAGCGAGTGCCACAATCTGCCCGGCTTCGTCGTGCTCAACGGCGGGCTGATTCCGCCCGGCGGGCTCGACAATTTCAGCAGCGGCTTTCTGCCGGCCACGTATCAGGGCGTCGATCTTCCAGCCGCAAGCCGAGCCGGTGGCGAACATCCGCCGCAGCGAGCCGCGAGCCCGAGTTGCAGCAGCAACAAGCTGGCGCTGTTGCGACAGCTCGATCGGCAGGTGCTCGATCGCGTTGGGCACGTCGATCGCGCTCGAATCGGCGATCGCCAACTACGAGCTGGCGCTATCGCATGCAGATCGGCGGTGCCGGAGCTGATCGAATATCGCGGGCGAGACGGCGGCGACGCGGCAAGCTCTACGGCCTCGATTCGACAAATGGGCCGACGCGGATCTATCGCGCCGCAATGCCTGCTGGCGCGGCGGCTCGTCGAGCGTGGCGTGCGGTTCGTCGAACTGACTTGTCCCAGATACGGGCAACGACCGCTGGGACCAGCACGGCGACTTGAAGAAGGGGCACGAGGAAAACGCGCGGGCCGTCGATCAGCCGATCGCCGGACTGCTGACCGACTTGAAGGCGCGCGGTCTGCTGGACTCGACGCTGGTCGTGTGGGCCGGCGAATTCGGCCGCACGCCGTTCGCGCAGGGCTCCGACGGCCGCGACCACAATCCGTTCGGCTTCTCGATCTGGCTGGCCGGCGGCGGCATCCGCGGCGGCACGATCTACGGCGCGACCGACGAATACGGCTACAACGCGGTCGACAACAAAGTGACGATCCACGACCTGCACGCCACGATGCTGCATCTGCTGGGCATCGACCACAAACGCTTGACCTACCGCTTCAGCGGCCGCGACATGCGGCTGACGGATGTGTATGGGGAAGTGGTGAGCGGTGTTTTGGCGTAAGACTCCCTTGCTAGCGCTACGGGCTCGGGCCGTCCGGAGCCCGCAGCGCTAGCAAGGGAATGCCGCCCATCCTTGCTAACGCTTCGGGTTGGTATGACTGTCAAATTGGCACCTAATCCAAGTGACGGTAGGCCACACCCGATTTGTGGATTGGCTTTGAAATTCCGCAAGTCCTTTGTTGATCCGGGCTTCCGGATTCTACCCAAATCCCTGGCACGGCGCTTGCTTCAACCACGCTTCGGCCGTGCTCAGGCTGCCAAATGAGGCCAAGGTCAAGCCTGAATACCCAATAAATTCGCTCCGGCAGGCAATAGGAGGATTTCGACTGTGGCAAAACAAATCGTGTTTGATGACGAAGCCCGGCAGCCGTTGTTGGCGGGGGTTTCGAAGTTGGCCCAGGCGGTGCGCAGCACGTTGGGGCCGCGCGGTCGCAATGCGGTGCTGGACAAGGGTTGGGGCTCGCCCAAGGTGACCAAAGATGGTGTCACGGTCGCGGAAGACATCGAGCTCGACGATGCGTTCGAGAATCTCGGCGCCCAGTTGGTCAAGGAAGCCGCCAGCAAGACGAACGACGTCGCCGGCGACGGCACGACGACGGCCACGGTTCTGGCCGAAGCGATTTTCAAGGAAGGACTGAAGCGGATTTCCGCCGGCATCGATCCGATGGCCCTCTCGCGCGGCATCGCCAAGGCGACCGACGCCATCTCCGAGTTCATCGGCAAGTCGGCCACGTCGATCGACGAGAAGAACAAGAAAGAAATCATGCAGGTCGCCACGATCGCCGGCAACAACGATCCGTCGATTGGCAGCGTGCTGGCCGAGGCTTTCTTGAAAGTGGGCAAGGATGGCGTGATCACGGTCGAAGAAGGAAAGCACTCCGAAACGACCGTCGAGGTGGTCGAAGGAATGCAGTTCGATCGCGGCTATCTGTCGCCCCACTTCGTCACCAATCAGGACGACCAAACCGTCGAACTGGAAAACTGCCAGATTCTGATCTACGAAGAAAAAATCTCCAGCGCCAAGAATTTGGTGCCTCTGCTCGAAGCGGTCAGCAAGTCGGGCAAGCCGCTGCTGATTATCGCCGAAGACGTGGAAGGCGAGGCGCTGGCCACGCTGGTGGTCAACAAGATGCGCGGCATTTTGAGCGTTTGCGCCGTCAAGGCTCCGGGCTACGGCGACCGCCGCAAGGCCATTTTGGGCGACCTGGCCACCGTCACCGGCGGCACCGCGATCTTCAAGGATCTCGGCATTCCGCTCGATTCGGTCAAGCTCAGCGATTTGGGCCGTGCCAAGAAGCTCATCATCACTTCCGAAGAGACGACCGTCGTCAGCGGCGGCGGCAAGAAGGAAGCGATCGAAGGCCGGGCGAACCAGATTCGCCGCGAGATCGAATCGACCGACAGCGACTACGACCGCGAGAAGCTGCAAGAGCGGCTGGCGAAGTTGGCCGGCGGAGTGGCGCAGATCAACTGCGGTGCGGCCACCGAAACCGAAATGAAGGAACGCAAGGCCCTGCTGGAAGATGCCAAAGCAGCGACTCAAGCGGCGCTGGAAGAAGGGATCGTGCCCGGCGGCGGCGTGGCGCTGATTCGTGCCGAGAAGGCGCTCGACAAGGTGGAAACCAAGGGAGATGAAAGCCACGGCGTGGAAATCATTCGCCAAGTGCTCGATTATCCGCTGCGAGCCATCGCCGAAAACGCCGGACATGACGGCGCCGTTGTCGTCAATCGCGTGCGGCAGATGAAGGGCAAAAACGATGGCTACGACGCCGACAAAGATGCCTATTGCGATCTCGTCGCGGCGGGCATCATCGATCCGGCGAAAGTCGTTCGCGTCGCGCTGCAAAACGCGGCCAGCGTCGCCTCGCTGCTCTTGACCACCGAATCGCTTGTCACCGAGATTCCCTCGGAGGAAAAAGATTCCGACCACGATGCTCACGATCATGGAATGGGCGGAGGCATGGGTGGCATGGGCGGAATGGGCGGCGGCATGGGTGGCATGGGCGGCATGGGAATGATGTAAGACGCTTCCCGTTAGCCCCGGCACTTGTGCCGGGTTTTTTCGCGAAACCAAAATCCAAACCTCTCAATACAATCGCAGGAATACAGACATGAAAAATGCAAAGCTGCGTCCGCTGGATGATCGCGTGGTAGTCGAACCGGTTGAGGCCGAGCAAGTGCACCGCGGGCGGCATCGTGCTGCCCGACACCGCCAAGGAAAAGCCGCAGCGCGGCACCGTGCTTTCGGTCGGTCCGGGCAAGCTGTTGGAAAACGGCCATCGCGGCGAACTGTCGGTTTCGGTCGGCGACGTCGTGATCTACGGCAAGTATTCCGGAACCGATATCGAGTTGAACGGCAACGATGTAAAGATCCTCCGCGAGACCGATATTCTCGCGAAAGTGATTGCTTAATGTAGTAGGCACTCTCCGAGTGCCGTAACCAACCCACTGCGGACGGCACACGGAGTGTGCCTGCTACTATCCAAGATCAAGAAACTTTCTCCAATCAGGAGTTCTCACTCGTGGCAAAACAATTGCTGTTCCAGGATCAGGCCCGAGCCAGAATGCTCAAAGGGGTCGAGAAGTTGGCCCATGCGGTCGCGGTGACGATGGGCCCGACCGGCCGAAATGTCATCATTTCCAAGTCGTTCGGCGGCCCGACGGTCACGAAAGACGGCGTCACGGTCTCGAAGGAAGTCGAGCTCGAAGACCGTTTCGAGAACATGGGCGCCAAGCTGGTCAACGAAGTGGCCACGAAAACGTCGGACATCGCGGGCGACGGCACGACGACGGCCACGGTTCTCGCTCGCGCCATCTTCAAGGAAGGCACTCGCAACATCGCCGCCGGCAGCAATCCGATGGCCGTGCGCCGCGGGATCGACAAGGCGGTTGAGGCGGCCCTCGATCATCTGAAGAAGATCGGCCGCCCGGTGCAGAATCCGCAAGAAGTCGCCCAGGTCGGAGCGATCAGCGCCAATAACGATATGACGATCGGCAAGCTGCTGGCCGAGGCCTTGGAAAAGGTCGGCAAAGATGGCGTGATCACGGTCGAAGAAGGCAAGTCGATGGAGACGACCGTCAAGTTCGTCGACGGCATGCAATTCGACAAGGGCTTCATTTCGCCCTATTTCATCAACCGGCCGGCGGAAATGGATTGCGAGTTGGACGACGCTTATATCTTGATCTACGAGAAGAAGCTCTCGAATCTGCGCGAGTTGGTGCCGGTGCTTGAAGCGGTCGCCCGCGTCGGCAAGCCGCTGTTGATCATCGCCGAAGACGTCGATGGCGAAGCGCTGACGGCGCTCGTGGTGAACAAGCTGCGCGGCGTGTTGAACATCTGCGCGGTAAAGGCGCCGGGTTTCGGCGATCGCCGCAAGGCGATGCTCGGCGACATCGCCGTGCTGACCGCCGGCACGCTGATCAGCGAAGACCTAGGCATCAAGCTCGAAAGCCTGACGCTCGAGCATCTCGGCCGAGCCAAAAAGATCAACGTCGATCGGAACAACACGACGATCGTCGAAGGCGCCGGCAAGACGGCCGACATCCAGGCCCGCATCCAACAGATGCGCACCCAGATCGAAAACACCGAAAGCCAGTACGACAAGGAAAAGTATCAGGAACGGTTGGCGAAGATGACCGGCGGCGTGGCCATCATTTCGGTCGGCGCCGGAACCGAATCGGACATGAAGCAGAAGAAAGCTCGTGTTGAGGACGCGCTGCACGCCACGCGAGCGGCCGTTGAAGAAGGCATCTTGCCGGGCGGCGGCGTCGCGTTGCTGCGATGTCGGGCCGCGGTCGAAGCGGTTCGCGGTTCGGCCAAGGGAGACGAAAAAATCGGCGTCGACATCGTGCTGCATTCGCTCGACGCTCCGATCCGTCAAATCGCCGACAATTGCGGCATCGACGGCTCGGTCGTGGCCGACGAAGTTGGCCAGAAGTCGGGCAACATCGGCTTCGACGCCAACAGCCAGCAGTATGTCGACATGCTCAAGGCGGGCATCATCGACCCGGTGAAAGTCGTCCGGGCCGCGTTGACCAACGCCGCCAGCATCGCCGGATTGATGCTTACCACCGAAGCCCTGGTGACGACGTTCGACAAGGACGACAAGGAAAAGAACCGCGTCGAAGGAAGTGTGAGATAGGGGCGAGGGATGAGGGGCGAGGGAAGACGCGCGAAATCGCAAGCGTGCTTCGGTGCGCTGTTGTATACCGCGGCTCGCCTGCGGTTGTGCGCGTCGCGGTCGCAGGTGGCATTGCCGCACGGCCGAATTGGCGCATCCGCGCGTGGACCGATGACGTACAATTGGGAGTAGCTCCCCGGACTTCTTTCCCCTCCGTCGGCCATGGTGCAGATGTCGGCTAAGCGCGATTACTACGAGGTTCTCGGTATTGCCCGGCAGGCTAGCCCCAAGGAAGTCGCCGACGCATATCGTAAATTGGCGATCAAGTTTCATCCGGACAAGAATCCGGGCGATGAAGAGGCGATCGCCAGATTCAAGGAAGCCGCCGAGGCTTTCGAAGTTCTCCACGACGGCGACAAGCGCGCCCGATACGATCGCTACGGCCATGCCGGCGTTGAAGCCGGCGGCGGGCGTCAGTTCACCGATATCAACGACATCTTCGAGTCGTTCGGCGATGTCTTCGGCGACGGCCTGTTCGGCAACTTATTCGGCGGCGGCCGGCAAGGCGGGCGGCGGCGAGCGCGAAAAGGCGCCGATGTCGGCTGCGAAGTTCACCTCGATCTGCTGGAAGCCGCCAAAGGGGTCACTCGCGAAGTCGAGTTCGAGAGGCACGAGAAATGCTCCGAATGCGACGGCTCCGGCGCTAGCGCGGGAAGCCGGCCGCAAACTTGCAGCTACTGCGGCGGACGAGGCCAGGTGGTGCAAGCGACCGGCATTTTTCGCGTGCAAGCGACGTGTCCGGCCTGCCATGGCGCTGGCCACTTGATCAAAGACCCGTGTGCGAAGTGCCGCGGCGCGGGATTCGTCGCCCGGCGCGTGAAGCGAGACGTGATCATTCCGGCCGGCGTGGATCATCAAATGCGGATTCGGCTTACCGGCGAAGGTGAGCCGAGCCCCGACGGCGGACCGGCGGGCGATTGTTATTGCATCATCCAGATCGCCGAGCATCCGCTGTTTCATCGCGACGGACAGGATTTGATCGTGCGGCTGCCGATCAGCTATAGCCAGGCGGCGCTCGGGGCGACGGTGGAAGTTCCGACGCTCGACGGGCGCGGGCCGCTGGAAGTGCCGCGCGGCACGCAGTCGGGCGACGTGTTTCGGCTGCGTGGCAAAGGCATGCCCGACCCGCGCCGCCGCGGCAAAGGCGATTTGCTGGTGGAAGTGCATGTCGAAGTGCCGAAGACGGTAAACTCGAAGCAAGAGGAATTGCTCCGGCAGTTGGCGGCCGAGGAGCATGCTCATGTCACACCGCAGCGCAAGAAATTTTTCGAGAAACTGAAGGAATACTTCGCACCCGCCGAAGAAGCGGCGCCGAAGGAGGAATAATCGATGGACACCAACGATCAACAAGACACCGGGCCCGAACTGTTCGAGTCGAGCGACGAAGCCGATTCGATGCGCGTCAAGGCGGCCGAGTTGCAAGACCGCCTGCTGCGCACGCAAGCCGAGTTGGAAAACTACCGCAAGCGAGCGCGCCGCGAGCTCGACGAGCAACGGCAATATGCCGAAATCGAATTGATTCGCGATCTGCTGCCGGTGGTCGACAACGTCGATCGGGCGATCACCGCGGCGGAGAAAAAGGCCGAGGCGGCCCTATTGTTGTCGGCGTTGCAAATGATGCGGCAGCAATTGGAAGAAGTGTTTCAAAAGCATCATGCCAAAATCATCACCGCCGAGGGAGAGCCGTTCGACCCGAGCCGGCATGAAGCGATCATGCAACAGCCGAGCGAAGAGCATCCGGAGCACACGGTGCTCGGCGTCGCCCGGCAAGGGATGACGCTGCACGACCGCGTGGTGCGGCCGGCGCAAGTGATCGTGTCGGCGAAACCGAAGGCGACAGAGTGACTACTAAAGCGGGCTGCGCCGCGACCCGTCCGCCCTCGCTAACGCTTCGGGTTAGTGTGTCGATGTGACACCAACCCGAAGCGTTAGCGAGGGCGGGGAGACGCTGGCACCCCAACGACCTTTTGCACCCCTCGTGAACCTCCGATGCCGACTTACGACTACGTCTGCGACGCCTGCGGCGACAAGTTCGAGTTGTTCCAAGGGATCAACGATCCGGTGAAGCGCAAATGCGCCAAATGCGGCAAGCAGAAGTTGCGGCGACTCATCGGCGCCGGCGCGGCGATCATGTTCAAAGGCTCGGGCTTTTATCAGACCGACTATCGCAGCGAAAACTACAAGAAAAGCGCCGCGGCCGATAAACCGCCGAGCGAAAGCTCGGGCAGCGACAAATCGTCGGGCGAGAAATCGAGCGGCGACAAGTCGTCCAGTGACAAGCCCGCCGCGAAATCCGAGAGCAAGAGCGAATCGAAGTCGGAAAGCAAACCGTCCGCTTCCAAGAGCGCGTCGAAATCGTCGGGCAGAAAGAGATCAGCGCGGCCACGCATGTCTGCCCCCAAATGCCCCATCTGCGGCCGGGCGATCACCGCGGAATTGCAGCCGACGGCCTCGATGCCCTTCTGCAGCGTCCGCTGCCGGCAAGTCGATCTGCACCGCTGGCTGGGCGAACAATACGCAGTGCCCACCACCCCCTCCGAAGGTGAAGCCGACGAACCGCTCGAGGATCAACGGACCCACGCCGACGATCCCGAGTAGCCGGCCCTCGTCGCCCGCTCGCAACCACTGGCCACCCCGCTTGCCGTTTCTCGCGTTTCTCCCCGCCCTCCGCTCCTCGCACCCTGCTCCCTGCTCCCTGCCCCTAGCCCCTTCGCTTCCGCTCTAAGTATAATTGCGGCCGGCCTACACTCCGCGGAAACACCGAAGGGACCAACTTCCATGCCCGATGAGCGCGGCGGCACCTTGCGGCAAATTGCCTGGCACGATGTCTTTCCTTGGCTGAGCTTGCTGCGCGGTGCGGCTCGCGGCGGCGCCGCGGCTTGTGCTGCTGGCGGCGCTCGGTTTGGCTTTCACCGCCGGCGGCTGGCGCGGCATCGGCTGGGCGTTTTCCGGTTCCGACGACATCATCACCCAGGTCTGGCGCGGCCAAGATCAAATGTTGCCGTGGGACGCGCAGAGTTACAGCCCGTCGCAGACGCTCGACTTTCATCCGCTCAACAGCCCGATCATCCGCTCGGCCCAGTGGCTCTGCCGGCCATTCGTCAGAATCTTCGATCCCGCGGCGGGAGTGACGCCGATCGTCTATTCGCTGCTGTGCGGACTGTGGGTGCTGGCGGTTTGGAGCGCGATCGGCGGCGCGATTACGCGCATCGCCGCCGTGGCTTTGGCGCGCGACGATCGGATGGGATTCGTCGGCGGGCTGAAATTCGGCGTGCGGAAATGGCCGTCGTTTTTCTGCGCCCCGCTGGTTCCGTTCTCGGCGGTGTTCGCCTTATTGGTGCTCGGCTGGGTCGCCGGACTGCTCATGAAGTGGAATCCGGCGGCATTGCTGGTCGCGATCTTCTTGCCGATTCTGTTGGCGGCTTGTTTCGCCGTGGCGGTGCTGCTGCTCGGTCTGCTGTTCGGCTGGCCGCTGATTTGGCCGACGATCAGCACGGAAGGGACCGATTCGTTCGACGGACTGAGCCGCTCGTATTCGTATACGTTTCAACGCCCGCTGATTTATCTGTTCTTCGTCCTTGTGGCGGGAGTTCTCGGGGCGGTGGCCGCGCTGATTGCCTGGCTGCTGGCCGATTGGACGATCAGCCTTTCCTGGTGGGCCGTGAGTTGGGGCACCGGCGCGGAACGGCTGGCGGAGCTGACGGCGGCGACGAACGTTCCGGAGTCGGCCGACGGGCTGTTGTCGGCAATTGGCCGCGTGCTGGCGTTTTGGAACGGCTGCGTCATGCTGCTGGCGCTGGCGTATGTCTACAGCTATTTCTGGACCTCGGTGACTCGGATTTATTTCCTGCTTCGCCAGCGGGTTGATGGCACCGAGTTGGACGAAGTGGCTCTTGAGGAAGCGGAAGGCGAGGAGACCTATGGCCTGCCGAAGCTGTCGCCGGATGAAAGCGGAATGCCGCGGGTGGACGAGCCGGCGGCGCCAGCAGCGCCGAAACCGCCCGACGCGCCGGCGGGACCGAAGTGATTGCGGCGTGTGGTTGGCGGGCCACCCGAAACCCAGGGAAGGCTGGCGACGCGTTTTGCGATTGAAAAGATTCCGCTCGGCCGTCCCTGGGCTTGGCGCACCGCGTGAGCTTCTTCTTCATCCCTCACGTTTGCCTTGATTCCGCAGCCGAAATCCGTCACAATTCACGGCGTCAAAACGTGGAGCCCGTTGAAAAAGGGGACTGGCTCCGAGCAATCGAGTCGAATTCGGCCAAATCAGTTGGCGCGAGGTGCCTGTCCCCTTTTTCCACGTCGTGGCGGTTGCCCCTATGGGTTTTGAGCACATCGAAACACTGAAACGTCAATACACCGACCAATTCGTCGTCGTTGACGATCATCGGCCGGAGTTGGCTCGCTTCCGCGGCGTCACCGGCCAGGTGAAAACAATCAATATGAACGGCCGGGCTCTGGTCGAATTCCAAGACTACATCGCAAACATCGGCTGGTACGACATCGAGCTGGACTTCTTGACCGTCGTGCCAAAGCCCGATCCGGAAGCCGCCAAGGCTGCGGCAAAACCGGCCGCGAAGCCCGCGGCCGCGAAAGCAGCGCCAACGGAACCCGCCGCGAAAGCCAAGCCGGCCGCAAAACCCGCCGCGGCCGCTCCAGCCCCGGCTAAAGCCGTCGGCGGCGCAAAGCCGGCCGCGGGCAAAATGAGCACGGCCGAAATCCTGGCCGCGAGCCGAGCCAAGAAAGCCGTCGAAGCAGCCGCATCCGCGCCCGAAGCAACAGCCGCCGTTGCAGCCGCGCCGACAGCCGCACCGGAACCGGCCGCCGCGCCGGTGAAGCCGGCGCCAAAACCGGCCGCCGTCGGTCCGATTGGAAAACTTACTACCACCGCCGAAAAGATCGCGGCCTGCCGCCGCATCGATGCGAAATCGTAAATACCAACCCGAAGCGTTAGCGAGGGCGCGCGACGCCACGCCCTCGCTAACGCTTCGGGTTAGTGTGGTCGAGCAAAATCGTAGCGAATAATTCCCACTTCGGGTCCGGCGTCGCCGGACCCCATCCGTCTGCCAAGGAGGTGCAACGGTCATGCAAAGCACGACACGAGACCCGAAAGCCGCCAAATCGCCGGCCGCTTCGAGCGCCAAACCGCGCGGTTGGTGGGGCCGCAATTGGAAGCGGCTGTTCCTGTCGCTCTTCATCCTCGCCATCTTCGGCGCGGGCGGCGGCTATTTCTACAAGTTCGGTCGGATTCTCATCAGCGAGCCCTACCATCAGGCGATCGCTGATTTGAGGCTCAGTCCCGAAGTGAAAAAACTGCTTGGCGAGCCGGTGCAAGACAACTGGTTCCCGATCGGCAGCGTGAACAGCGATTTGGGCGAGGCGCGTTTCACTCTGAAAGTGCATGGCCCAAAGGCGCCCGATGGCCAGGCCCCGAAGGCCGAAGTCGCCGTGCAAGGCCGACTCGTCACCGGCAAATGGGGCTTTACGCAATTCGAGGTTCGTCCCGAATCGGGCCAGCCGTTTAGCCTCGTGGACGAGATCACGGCGCGCGAAGGCTCCGACGTGCCACGCTTCGATCCCAAGGCAGTGCAACCGACGCTACCAAAAACCGACGCCACGCCCCCGCCGGACGTCAAGATCGAGATTCCCGATATGCCGTCGGATTCGGGCAGCAAATGATCGATAAGGATTCATCCATGGCACGAAGCAAAACCAAACCAACCGCCAAAACTCACAAAGCCGCGGCGACGAAAACTTCGCGAGTCTACACGGTCGAAGTCTTCCTGATCGGCGGTCCGACCAGGAAACCGCCCAAGAAAAGTCAACGGATTTCTCGCACGATCCAGATTCGCGGCGATGACACGCTCGGAGATCTGCACCTAGCCATCTTCGATGCGTACGATCGCTACGACGAACATCTGTATGAATTTCAATTCGGAGAATGGCGCATTAGCCGCGGGGCGCCGAGATACGTGCATCCCGATGCAATTGACGATTACGACGACGACATCGCCGGCCTGGCCGACGAAACCACCATTGAATCGTTGGGCCTGTCGGTCGGCAGCATCTTCCGCTATTGGTTCGATTTCGGCGACGATTGGTGGCACCAGATCACGATTAAGGCCATCGACGAAAGCGCCCGGATGGAGAATATCCGAAGGTCGTCGATCGGGTCGGCAAAAGCCCGCCGCAATATCCGAGCGACGAAGATGAAGACGACGAAGACGAAGACGAATGAGCCGTTCGATCGCAAGGACTGCCCGACAACTCCGGTCATAGCGCTGCCCGAAGACAGCAGACAGAATCCCGACCTGGCATCGGATTTCGGCGGGAAGTGAGTGTCGAAACGGCACCGAAGTTCCAGTCATTTTCCGGACATCGCGGCGTTATATAATTCGATCAGTTTCGCCAAGGAAGCCGGATACGGGATTCCACCGCCGTCGGACGTTGCAGTTCTTACCGCGACCGCGAGGGTCATGCAATACTTGGTGCGGTCTCCCGTCAAAAGGACACCAAGCGCCTCATAGACTCGGCAAATTGCAAGCTTCGACCAATCCCGCGGCACAAAGCTATACCAAATCTCGCGGGCCGCGCTATTAATCGCCGCAGCGTCGCCCGCTCCCGGCGACGCAGATCTCGTTGTGTCGAAATCTGCAAGCCATTGCTCCCGAAGCTTCAATTCGTCGGCGGTTTCGACTCTATGAAGTTGCGAGCGGATAAACGCAACTACAAAATCCATCGCCGAATCAGGAGATATTGCCTCAAGGGAATGAAGAATCGGCAACGGCCACAGCGGCCGGTCGCTGCGCTCGAGAGCCGCGAGCATTTCGTTGACTGGCGACGATTCCAATGGAACGCTCATGTTTTTCCCGAGGCCATCGCCGCCTCCGCGAACTCGTAATCGTCCAACTCTTCGCCGGCGGCCATTTGTCCATGCCAGACGATTGCGGCGAGTTGGCCAATTTGGCGTATCCAACGGGAATCTATGTTTGACCTCTGATCGGCTGGCAGCGCTACGATTAATCGCTTCGCGCCTTTGGGACGGCCAGGCAATACGCTATAGAAGCGGTCGAGATACGTCGGGTTGCGGAAACAGACGGCCAGAAGTGATTCAAGCGTGGCGGCGCTGAGCGACTGCGGATCGGCGGTTGGTTCGAGGATTAGTTGCAAGGTCGTGAAGGGGTTTTCTTCGAGCAGTTGCGCGACGATTGCTTCGGCGCTCGCCCGCTGCCGATCGAAGTCTGTCGAGCGCATTCGTAGCGTGAAGGCTTGCGACCTTTCGGCGGCTGGCGGCAAGTTGGTGTCGCCGTCGTTCTCGATGCGGCCCAAATCGATTGTGCAGCAGGCGTTCGAATCGACTTCGCAGTGCCCGGATCCGATCCCCGGCTCCGGCATTGGATCGAATTCGGTTTCGAAAACGTTCTTGCGCCTCTGCCATCAAGTCGTACATCTGCGGCAAGTCGAGCGTCGGCGTTTTCGAGAACGTAATACGGCGGGCGGTCTTGGAATTCCAAGCCGAGCATGCTCGGCTTCCTGGCGGAACGACGTGCCGGGCAGGATCGCGAGGTTGAAGACTTGCACTTCGGAGTAGAGGCCGCTGGCGTGGATGTAGTCGAGGCCGCGGCGGACGGAATCGACCGTGTCGCCGGGCAGGCCGATGATCAGATCGACTTTCACCTTGATTCCCAGATCGAGCATCGCCCGGGCGCCGCGCTCGAAGGCCCGGAGGTTGTTGTGGCGGTCCATCAGTTCCATCGCCAGCGGATCGATCGATTGCAGGCCGATTTCGACTTCGGTGAAAGTCGGCGTCGTGCAGCAGCCGGGCGACGTCCGGCGTGATGCCTTCGGCCCGCAGTTCGCCGAAATAGGTGAACTGCCGATCGGGATTGCAGCGGGCGAGCAGCTGCAGAAAGTCGGGAAAGTCGCGGCGCTGATTGAGCGTGGGATCGAGCAGCACGACTTCGCTGCGCCCGCGCCGCCGGGCATGCTCCAGATTGGCGACGATTTTTTCTTCGGAGACGAAATACAGATCGTCGTAGCTTTTGGGGTAGTAACAGAACTTGCATTTGAAAATGCAGCCGCGGATGGTTTCCAACAGCAGCATTTGCTCGTCGGCGGCGTCGAGAATGCCGGCCAGGTAGGGGGAGGAGATTTCGTTCAGATTCGGCAGCGGCTGCGCGGCGGCGGCAGGGAACAGTTCGCCGGCCTGCTGACGTTGCCGCATGAACAGGCCGGGGATCGGCGCCGGCGGCGGGATCGAGTACGACCATGCGACCGCATCGCTGCAACAGATCGCAAACGTTTGCTCTCCTTCGCCGATGGCAGCGTAATCGACGGCCGGATGTTCGCAGCACCCAGTCGTTGTCGGCCGTGACCTCCGGCCCGCCGATGCAGAATCTGCAACTCCGGCCGCGCTCTTTGAGCCGCGCGGCGATCCACAGCGTCCGCTCGATGTTCCACAGATAGCAGGTGAAGCCGACCATCCACGGCTCGGCCGCGAGAATTGCTTCGAACGAGCCCACGATCGCCAAGCGTATTGGCCGCCGCGGTCGGCAGAATATCGATCTCGTAATCGGCCGCCAGTCCATGCCGCTCGGCATACATCTTCAGATAACCGCCGGCGAGCGGCACGTTGCCGCGAATCGGCTCCGGGCCGACGGGCGGAATGGGGAGTTGAACGAGCAGGACGCGACGGCGGGAGGATGGGGCGAGGGATAAGGGACGAGGGACGAGGGGACGCGCAAGCGGAGAATGGCCGTTGGTTGTATCCATTTGCTTACTTTCGTCCCGACTTCACTTTTCGACTTAGCTCCTCGTCCCTGTCCCCTGACCCCTGCCCCCTGATCCCTGCACGTCGTCGTCCAATTCGATTCGGATGCGCTTGCCCAACGACCGGGCGACTTTGCTGAGCGTTCCGATGGTCGGATTCTCCGTCAGTCCGTTTTCAAGCCGGCTGATTGCCGATTTGTCGATTCCGCTACGGCTGGCAACATCGGTAAGACTAAGCTGCTTCTGCTCCCGCGCTTGCTTCATTCGCGCTGCGAACTCCATTAGCATGAGATACTCGCCCTGCTTCACGGGCGGCGAAAACTCGCCGCTGGTCGTCAAAGGCTCCAACGATGGCCGATCCCGCTGGAAGCGGTTACGAATCTCGCGTTCTCGCTTGATCTGCGATGGCGTCCGACGGCTGTTTTGACCGGCTCTTTTTTTTGACATAGCTCCTCGCTGTTGCTGTATATTACAACATGCGAGCAATTAATCAATCGGGCCGTGGCGTAATTGAGATCGCGCCGGAGCAAACATGATTGCAAACGATCAGCAGTTAAACAGCGTTTTGGAACGTATTGCGGGGTTTCAAAGGCAAATCAAGCAATTGCGCGACGGAGACAAACGCTGCAAACCACAAGGCGGCTTCATCGGGCTTTTTGGCCGAGGTTGACCGGATGCAGCTCGAAGTTCGAGAGTATCTCAGCGTGCATCCGAGCGAACGAATTGGAGCAGCGTAGGCCGACTTCGCTGGCCAGTGGCACAGCGCCGACGTCTCAGTTCTTCGTCTCCTCGCCCCTCGCCCCTCGCCCCTCGCCCCTCTCGCGCAGCGTCTTCAAATACTCGCGCAAATCCGGCGGAAACGGCATTTCGAAGCGAAGCTGCTCGCCGGTTTGCGGGTGCTCGAACCCGAGTTCGGCGGCGTGCAACGCTAATCGCGGGGCGCCGCTTTTGTCCGTTGTCGGCCGCGAGTTCAGCGGGTGGCGGTAGATTTTTTCGCCGCAGACCGGGTGGCCCAGTTCCGAAAGGTGGATGCGAATCTGATGCGTGCGGCCGGTTTGCAGGCGGCATTCGATGAGCGTGTATTTGCCGGCGGCCAGTTGCTCCAGCGGGCGGACGTGCGTCACGGCCAGCTTGCCGACGTCGGGCTGCGTCGTGCTGCCGCGATGGCCGTCGCCGCGGTCGCGCACCAGGTGCGTCGAAATGGTTTGCGCTTCGACCGTGCCTTCGACGATCGCCAGATAACGGCGATGCGTCGTGTGATGGCGGAATTGCTCGGCGAGATGGCGCTCGGCTTTGGCGGTGCGGGCAAAGACCATAAGGCCGCTCGTGTCGCGGTCCAGTCGATGCACCGCTCGCACCGGTACCGGCACGCCCTTTCCCCGCCGGCGCGTGTCGAGCTTCGCGACGATGCGCGACAAGAGTTCATCGAGCGTCGGCTGCATTTGGCGGCGGTGTGCCGACCATTGTCGCTCTTCTTTATGCCGGTTCGACGTCAGGCCCGACGGCTTTTCGACGACCACGACGTGCTCATCGAGATGCCGCACATGAACGTCCTGCTCCTTCGGCGCCGGCGCCGCCGACTCGGGCAGAATCTTCACGACATCCTGGAGCTTCAGCCGCCGCCCGGCATCGACGCACAGATTTCCGCTGACCATCACATGCCGCGATTTCATCAGCCGCCGAATCTCTCCCCACGACATGCCCGGCAACCACCGCCGCAGCGCAGCCGCGATCGTCTGGTTCTCCAGTTCGGGCAAGACGCGAAAAATCTGCGGCTCGGGCATGGGCGGAATTCAATTCCGGATCGTGTCAAGAAAACCCCGTGGCATGCCGCGTGTCGAAAAAGGGGACAGGCACCGAGCAGCCGGCCCGGTAATTCGGTTCGAACCAAACGAAGGCTCGGAGCCAGTCCCCTTTTTCCGCGACCCGTCAATTCTTCCCTCTCTTCAGTATCTCGGAAGCGCCGGCTCGATCTCCGCCGCCCAGGCGTCGATTCCTCCGGCCATGCTTTGGGCCTGTGGAAAACCGTTTTGCCGCAGCCAATTCGCGGCTCTCAGACTTCGGCCGCCGTGGTGACAATGAACCACGATCCGCCCGTCGCGATGCGGCGCGAACTCGGCCATGCGCTGCGGAATTTCTTGCATGGGAATCAACACCGCCCCGTCGATCCGCACCAGCGCATATTCATCCGGCTCGCGGCAATCGACGAGCAACAAATCATCACCGGCATCCCGAGCCGCCTGAACCGCGCGGCAATCGATCTCGATCGGCAATGGAGCGTCGGAAGGGTTCATGGGGTTCATCAAAAACAATGCCCCGGGAGGGTTTGCCTCCCGGGGCAGTGGGTTAGAGACAATACATCGGCCTGCCGCACACTACCGGATCTTCGTCGTATCGATCGACTCCGAGCCGGCACGCGTGGTTAGGGCCAGGTAGGTTGCCGCGTCGATCTGGTCGGTGATGGCGTTGACATGGTCGTCGCCGTAGACGTGCATCACCGCGCCGTTGGAGTGATCGCTCGACGGTCCCCAACACACTGGGCCCTGAGACGGCGTATGCATCAGGCTCGTCGGAAGATAGGGGATGTTCGTGTTGTTAAGCGCGGTCCCAACCAGGGCCGGATTGTAGCCCTGATTGACCGAAACCTGGGCATTGGTCCACGGAGGCAGGTTTCCGGTGCCGCCGTTGGCTGTCGAGCCCGGCGCGGTCGTCGCATTGGGATTGTTCGTCACGACCCAATTCAACGTGCCGTCGTACCAAGAGCAATATCCCCATTCTTTGGTTTCGCACAGCATGATCGTCTTCGACAAGCCGTCGCTGATCGAGCTGGCCGTCGATCCGGTGGTTGCGGAGAGGAGCAAAGCGCCGTTTTCCAAGGGAACATTGGTGGTCGTGCCGGTTTGAGTGATGTGCGTGCCCACGATCGCCTTGTAGTTCGTCGGCGCGGGAATATCCAAGAACCCCGCCGTGCGCCGGTCGTGGTTTCCGGGATGACCGCATACTCCTTGGCTCCGACACCGGTTGTCGGCGTCGGAGTGGTGTTGTCAACGGTCGTGGTGCCGTTCGTGTTGGCGTCGCCGCCCCACGACGGACAAATCACCGCGTTCAGGTAAACGCACGAGCAATGCTGATACGTCGCCGAGCCGTTGACGATCTTCGGGTCGAACGGGCCTTGCGGGGCGTTGCTAGTCACGCCACCGCTGGCGCCAGTGACGCTGAACTGGCTCGAATTGATATCGATCGCCTTATAGAGATTGCTTTCTTCAATGTACGGCAGAATCCGCACGATCCAACTCCAGCCGGTCATCGATCCTGGCGACGAGCCACTCCCCACTCCCGCCGGTTTGGCGTAATAGGCTTGCGGAATCGTTTGGCTTTGCGAAGTGACGTTGTTCGGAATATTGAAAATCAGCGGATAGCGCCGATAGGCGCTTTCGTGATTCGCCAACGCCAAACCAAGTTGCTTGATCTTGGCCTGGCATTGGTTCCGATACGCCGCTTCGCGGGCCGCCGTGACGGCCGGCAACAACAACGCGATGAGGATGCCGATGATGCTAATCACCACCAGCAATTCCACGAGGGTAAACCCTCGCTTTGGGGACCGTGTGGACATACGCCACCTCCGATGAAAAAAGGATGATGCAGAAAGCGGCAACAACGCCGCGTCCTTCCGAAACCGACCGTGGAGACCACGAGCCCCTGAAGCGCACCGTCTCCGAAAGAAAAGATGAATGGCCACAGTCTAGCGGTTGCTGGACCCGTTGTCAAATTAGTTGCGTCAATGATTCGCGGCATCCCGATCAAGGGGGGAACGCGCGAAACCGCAAGCGATGGGAAGCCGGTTCCTTGATATAGTTGAGCCTTGGCGGATAGGCCGCTCGATCCGATCGGTAGGTTTTTCCAAATGACCGAACTTCATCCCGACAAACAGCGACGATTCGCCATCGAGGTTGTGGAGCAACTTCGGGCCGAGGGGTTTATTGCCTATTGGGCGGGCGGGTGTGTGCGGGATCAGTTTTTGGGCCTCGCGCCGGGCGACTACGACGTGGCCACGAATGCCAAGCCCGACGAGATTCGCCGCTTGTTCGGCGAGCGGCGGACGCTGGCGATCGGGGCGGCTTACGGGGTGATTGCAGTGCTGGGGCCGCGCGAGGCGGGGCAGGTGGAAGTGACCACGTTTCGCAGCGACGCCGATTATCGCGACGGCCGGCATCCGGAGCGCGTCGTGTTCAGCTCGCCGGAGGAAGACGCCCAGCGGCGAGATTTCACGATCAATGGAATGTTTTTCGATCCGCTGGCCGAGCAGGTGATCGACTTTGTCGGCGGGCAGGAAGATTTGCAGCGGCGGATCATCCGGGCGATCGGCGATCCGCATGCTCGAATCACGGAAGACAAATTGCGGATGTTGCGAGCGGTGCGATTTGCCGCCCGATTCGATTTCGAATTGGACCCGGCCACTGCTGGCGCGATTCGCGAGATGGCGACGGAGTTGACGGTCGTCAGCGCCGAGCGGATTGCCGCGGAAATGGAAGCGATGCTGATGGACGAGCATCGGGCGCGGGCGATGCGGCTGCTGGCGGAGACGGGATTGCTGGGGGTGGTGCTGCCGGAGCAGGGGGCAGAGAGCGGGGAGCAGGGGGCGGGGAATCGGGGGCAGGGAGCAGAGAGCGGCGAGTGGGAGCGGACGCTTTTGCTGTTGGATGCATTGCGGGGGCCGACGTTTGCAGTGGCGCTGGCGGGGTTGTGGGCGGGGGTGGCGGATTCGCGGATTGCGGAAACTGTCGGGCGGCGGTGGAAGTTGGCGAAGAGGGATTTCGAACGGGCGGGGTGGCTGCTGGAACATTGCGCGGTGTTGGCCGAGGCGCGGCGGTTGCCTTGGTCGCGATTGGAGCCGATTTTGATTCATGAGGGGATCGGTGAGCTGTTGTCGCTCGGCGACGCGATGGCGGCGATCGGTCAGTTGGAGCGAGATGAGTTAGTTTATTGCCGCGAACGGCTGTCGCTGCCGCCGGAGAAACTGAATCCCCCGCCGCTGTTGACCGGCGACGATTTGATCCAACTCGGTGTACCCCGAGGGCGGCTTTATTCCACGCTATTGCACAAGGTGCGCGACGCCCAACTCGACGGCCAGATCACCGATCGGGCCCAAGCGGTCGCGCTGGTCCGCGAGTCGATTTGAGTGGCACGGCACGCGGATCAAACAACTTCGCTTGTCGAGCTGGCCGTTTATTGACGGCGCGGTGCAGGCGGGTTAGAGTCTGCGGGCAGAAGCAGTAATCGGTTCGGCGGCTTTCGTGTCCTCGCCCCTCGCCCCTTCCCATGCAATACACCTTCCTCGACGCCCTCGGCCTCTTGTTCCGCTGGCTGCATATTCTGGCCGCGATGGCGGCGGTCGGCGGGCCGATGTTTATTCGCTGGGCGTTGCTGCCGGCGGCTGGAGCGATTCCCGATGAATCGCGGCGGGCATTGAATGAGGGGATTCGCCGGCGATGGTCGAAGGTGGTGATGGCGGCGATCACGTTTCTGCTGGTGAGCGGGCTCTATAATCTGATTGCGTTCGAAAAGGCCTCGCGCGGTTGGGGCCAGGCGTGGCACGACGGGCCGGCGCGGATTTATCATCTGCTGCTCGCCGTGAAACTGATCCTAGCGCTGGCGATTTTTTTCCTCGCAAGCGCGTTGACGGGCCGCAGCGCGGGGATGGCCCGGTTCCGCGAAAATGCGAAGTTTTGGGTGACCGTCAATCTGGCGTTAGGAATCGTGCTGGTGGCGGTCTCGAGTCAAATGCGAATGCTGCACATCGGCCCGCCAGCGGCGCCGCCGGCCGCGGCCGCGACGAATCAAACGAGCGATAGAAACCATGGATAAAAAAGCTAAAAAACGAATCGACCTGTTGCAGCAGAAACTGCAAAAGCTCCGCCTGCAACTCGCCGGCGCGAAGAAGCAAATGGACGAACCGGATGATGTCACTCGACTGGAAACAGAAGTGGCCGCGACCGAGGCCGAATTGCATAAGCTCAAAGAGTCGTAGAAGCAAGCGAGCCAGTCATGAGTATCGCGGAAACGATGCAGAAGCGGGCGGAACTGTTCACGCAGCGGTATCACGCCGTCCGCGAGCAGATCGGCCGCGTGATCGTCGGCCACGACGACATCGTCCACGGCGTGCTCACCTGCCTGTTCGTCGGCGGGCATTGCCTGCTGGAAGGCGTGCCGGGCCTGGGCAAGACGCTGCTCGTGCGCACGCTGGCCGAGACGCTCGATCTCGATTTCTCGCGCATCCAGTTCACGCCCGACCTGATGCCGGCCGACATCCTGGGCACGAACATGGTGATGGAATCGACCCGACGGCAAGCGGTTCTTCGAGTTTCAGACGGGGCCCGATCTTCACGCAGATCTGCCTGGCCGACGAAATCAACCGCGCCACGCCCAAGACGCAGTCGGCCATGCTCGAGACGATGCAGGAAGGCTCGATCACGATCGCCGGGCATCAGTACATGCTGAAGCAGCCGTTCTTCGTGATGGCCACGCAGAATCCGATCGAGCAGGAAGGCACCTATCCGCTGCCCGAGGCGCAGCTCGACCGGTTCTTCTTCAAGCTGGTCGTCGGCTATTCGAGCCGCGAGGAGCTGGCCACGATCGTCGATCGCACGACGCGCGGCGAGAAGATCGAGCCGGACGAAGGTGATGGACGGCGCCGAGATCGTCCAGTGGCAGCAATTGATTCGCGAAGTGATTCTGGCCCCGCACGTGCAGGACTACATCGTGCGGCTGATGCTGGCCACGCATCCGCGAAGGGCCGTTCGCCCTGCCGATCACGAACCAATATCTGCGCTGGGGCGCCAGTCCGCGCGCGGCGCAGACGCTGGCGCTGGCGGCGAAGGTGCGGGCCCTGCTCGACGGGCGCTACAACGTCAGCTTCGAGGACGTGCGGCGCGTTTACCTGCCGGCGCATGCGGCATCGCGTGATCCTGAACTTCGAGGCCCAGGCCGAAGGCATCTGAGACCGACCACGTGCTGCTGGAGATTTTGGAAAAGCTGCCGGAAAAGTCGGATGCTGGCGGAAGCTGACGTGGGCTGCCTCAACGCGCGACTGATGGACAGTCGCTTGCGCATACCCCAACGGGGTTTTATCCTCTAGCTCAGGGTTGGTCGCGACCGCGACCTACCCTGAGTAAAACGGGAAAGAACGAATTCTACCCCAACAGGGTTGCGTCGATCGCAGTGCCACGCTGACGCAACCCCGATGGGGTTGAAATTGTGTTCGCATCGTCCTCCCCAGGGTAGCCCGCCTGCGGCGAGCAACCCTGGGCTAATGAGACAGAACCCTTTCGGGGTTCAATGCAACTGAAACGCATACATAATGGTTATGCCCACGACAAGGCTGCGCGTTTCTCACTCAGCCGTTGCCTGCGATCATTTTGTGCCGACGGTAGCGATTGGATCGATTGCGATCGGCGGGGCGACGCCGACGGCATCCCAGGGGCGATGATGGTTCGACACGCAAGAGTCGCCGCAGGCTTCCCACGGGGTTATAATCAATAGTTGGCGATTGGGCCGCGGGCGGCGTTGCAACGAGCCATTTTCCTTTCCTCCGGCGCACCGTGCGAATTGAATTCCTCGACTTGCTGTGTTGCTCATCTTGCGGCGGCGGGCTGACTTGTTCCGGCGCGGTGGGGGACGACGGGCATGTGCTTGAGGGAAGTTTGTGCTGTGGCGGCTGCGGAGCGAGTTATCCCATCCTGCGCGGCGTGCCGCGGCTGCTGCCGGACGACCGAAACCGATCCCTGGTGCGCGATAACACGGCCGCGCGGTTCGGCTTCGAATGGAACGAGTTTTCCTCGTTCGAGTTGGCGGCGGAAGAAACCAGCATGGCGACGTGGATGAGCCCCAAGCGATTGAGCGATTTGAACGGCCTGACCGCGCTCGATGCCGGCTGCGGCATGGGTCGCCACGCGGTGATCGCCGCGGCGAACGGCGTCGGCCGGCTGGTTGGAATCGATTTGGGTAGCGCCGTCGATGCCGCGTTTGCCAACACGCGGCACTTGCCGTCGGTTTGCATCGTGCAAGGAGATATTTACCATCCGCCGGTCAAGGACGGCGCATTCGATGCGGCGTATTCGCTCGGCGTATTGCACCATTTGCCCGACCCGCGGCGAGGATTCGCGGCGCTCGCGCCGAAGGTGAAGCCGGGAGGCTGGTTTCAGGTTTGGCTCTATGGCCGCGAAGGGAACCGCTGGCTGCTACTGGTCTTGAATCCGATTCGGCGAATTACCTCGCGGATGCCGTTGGGGTTACTAAAGATTCTCTCGGGCATCGTGGCCGTGCCGGTCGCGATCGCGGGGAAAACGATTTATCAAATCCCCGGGCTTGGCGGCCGCCTGCCTTATGCGGCTTATATGCGATGGCTGGCGGCGGGCTCGTTTCATAAGATTCACGCGATCGTGTTCGATCAGCTTTTGGCGCCGGTGGCTTACTACATGCGGCGAGACGAAGTGTTGGCAATGGCCGAACTGCCGGGCTGCGCGGTCGAGGCGATCGAGCATAATCGAGGAATGAGTTGGGGCATGACGGTCGTGCGAGCGCCAAGCGAACGGCCACAAGAATCTGTTGAGAAAGATTTTGCGGCGCATTGAAGGCAAACCAGAGATACATGGGAATGGCATCGGATCATACATTGTTGGTCGAGCGAGCGAGCGACGATCGCGCGGCGGCGGACGTCGTCCGGCCGCGGTTCGAGTTGTCGGTCGTCGTGCCGGTTTTCAACGAGGAGGAAAGCCTGCGCCCGCTGGATGCCGAAATCCGCGCGGCGCTGCTTAGCACGGGACGTTCGGCCGAAATCATCTACATCGACGATTGCTCGCGCGACAAGTCTCTCCAGGTGCTCGAAGAACTTTGTGCCGCTTCGGAAGGGACGGATCTGCGCATGCGCATCATCAAATTCCGCCGCAACTACGGTCAGACGGCCGCGATGGATGCCGGCTTCGAATTGGCCGATGGGGCGGTTGTCTTTCCGCTCGACGCCGACGGTCAGAATAATCCGGCCGACATTCCGCGATTGCTTGCCGAATACGAGAAGGGCTACGACGTCGTCAGCGGCTGGCGGAAGAATCGACAGGACAAAGCGATCACGCGCAAGCTGCCGAGTTGGGTGGCGAACCGTTTGATCGGGCGAATCTCCGGCGTCCGGCTGCACGACTACGGCTGCACGCTAAAGGCCTATCGCGGCTCGCTGCTGAAAGAATTGCACCTATACGGCGAAATGCATCGGTTCATTCCGCTCTATCTGGCGATTCTCGGAGCCAAAGTGACGGAGTTGCCGGTCGATCATCGGCCGCGGTTGAAGGGCGTCAGCAAATACGGCAGCCGGCGGATTTTCAAGGTCTTTCTCGATCTGCTGCTGATTCGCTTCATGACGCGGTATTACAATCGGCCGATGCATTTCTTCGGGCAGGTCGCGCTGGGGTTCATTGCGCTGCTGGCGATTTCGGTCTTTTTCATGGTGTCGTTCAAGTTCAATTTGCTCCGATTCCTCGGCGTCGAACACCGCGATTTCATTCAGACGCCGTTGCCGGAAATGGCTTCGACATTTCTGATCGGCGCGATCGTCTCGCTGTTTTTCGGGATCATGGCGGAAGTTCTGGTGCGCGTGCATTATGAATCGCGCGGCGCGAAGCCCTACAAAGTCCAATGCATCAAAGATTCGTTGGACTTCGAGCGAACTTCGGTGGCTCGGGAAACGCGGGGTCGCGTATGTGCGGAGTGATGGGCATCGGCGGCCCGCGCGGCTCCGAACTCGTTCGCCGATTCTTGCCGACGCTGGCTCATCGCGGCCCGGATGCCGACGGCCAATGGGATTCGCCCGAGTTGACGCTCGGCCATCGACGGCTGGCGATCATCGGCTTGGACGACGGCGGCCGGCAACCGCGAGTCAGCCATTCCGGTCGATCGGTGATCACATTCAACGGCGAGATTTACAACTACTTGGAAATCGCCGACCGCTTGGAGGCGATCGGCCATCCGGTCGATCGGCGCTACGACACCGCCGTACTGATCGAGGCCCTGGAAGAATGGGGCACCGATATTCTGGCGGAATTCAACGGGATGTTTGCGTTCGCCTGGTATCGTCCGGCCGAGCGGCGCTTGATCTTGGCCCGCGATCGCTGGGGCAAGAAGCCGCTGTTCTGGGGCCGCGCGCGGCTGGACGATGGGAGCCGCGTTTTGGCGTTTTCTTCGGAGCTGTCGCTGTTCACTTGCTTGCCGGGCGGACCGCCGGAGCCCGACCCGCTGGGCGTGGCGCGCTATCTGGTTTACGACGGCATGCCCGATTCGCGAACGGTTTATCGCGGTGTAGAGAAGCTGCCGGCTGGCTCGTGGATCGAATTGGACCCCGAGGGAGCGCGATTGAACTGCGGCACCTATTGGCAATTCCAACCCCAGCCAACGGAGATCAGCCTGCACGATGCGGAAGAGCAATTCATTAGTTTGCTGGAAGAGAGCTTCGCACTGCGGCTGCGCAGCGACGTGCCCGTCGGGTTATTTCTGAGCGGCGGGTTGGATAGCTCGCTGTTGGCTGCGATTTGGCGAACGGTGCGGCCCAATGACACACTGCGCACTTTCACGATCGGCTTCGAGGAGCCGTCTTACGACGAGCGCTGGAGCGCGAAGCTGATGGCCGAGAAAGTCGGCGCCGAGCATCATGTGCTGGTGATCGACAATGCCGAATTAGAACGCGAATTGAACCATGTCTGGGAGACGCTCTCCGAGCCGTTCGCCGACCCGAGCATGGTGCCGATGTCGCTGCTCTGCCGATTCGCGCGAGAGCATGTGACCGTGGCGATCGGCGGCGACGGGGCAGATGAATTGCAAGCCGGCTACGATCCGTTTCGCGCTTGGCGGCCGGCGCGCGTCATGGAGCGACTGCTTCCGCGGCGGCTGTGGTATGCCGCGGGCAAGACGGTCGAATGGCTGTCGCCGGCCAGTCCGTCGAATATGTCGCTGCGGTTCAAGGCGCGGCATTTTTCGCAAGGTCTGCTGCATCCGCCGCAAGAACGGATTCAAGGTTGGATGGCCAGCTTTCCGCTGTGGCTGGCGATGAACGCGTTGCATCCGGATTTGGCGCGGCAGGTCGATGTCGAGGAAGTTTTGGAGCCGACGCGGCAGGCGTTTGTTTCGGCGGGCAACGTCGGCGAGGTTCACGCCCAGATACAAACTTGGATTCGCACGTACATGGAATGCTCGATTCTGACGAAAGTCGATCGATCGAGCATGGCCTATGCACTCGAAGTGCGAGCGCCGTATCTCGACGCGAGGCTGGCAAAGTTTCTGGCTGATCTCCCGGCATCGCTGATCTTCCGCGGCGGCAAGGGAAAATTTCTGATGCGGCAAGTCGCGGAAAAGCTGCTGCCGGCGGCGCTATTGCATAAGAAGAAAAAGGGCTTTGGAGTGCCGCAAGCGACGTGGCTAAAGACGATCCTGCGCGAACGAATGGAAGCCGCTTTGGAACAGACTCGCCAAGGCGGATGGTTCCGCTACGACCTGATTAACCGAATGTGGCAAGAGCATCTCTCGGGCCAAGCCGACTACCGCCGCGCACTCTGGAATTTTTTGTTCAGCTTTCCGTTCCAGAACAGCGGCGTATTGACGGCGGGAAGGCCATAGTTCGACCGACATCGCCACGGCTACAAGCTGATGCATGAACCTCGCAACAAACGTCACGCGCCCAATACTGTTCGGCACGCGATTTGCGCCAGCGAATTTCACGACTTCATTCACCCTTGGCACGAGATTTGCGCCTGCGCGATGACACGGATTGTTTCGGTCATTTTGGCAGGAGGCCGCCATGGCGGGCAAGAGGCGCGAGGATATTACGGAGCGGCAGATCACCGGGCTGAAGTATTTCGACAAGCTCGCGCCCTTGCTGGAGCGGCTTCACGATGACGGTTGCGCGCGCGATCGCGCTGGCAACCGGCAATTGCACTACGATCAACACTGCCTGTTGATTCTGCTGTATTTGTTCAATCCGGTCGTGACTTCGCTGCGCGGCTTGCAGCAGGCCAGCGAATTGGCCAAGGTGCAGAAGAAACTGGGCTGCCCACGAGCGTCGCTGGGCTCGCTCTCCGAGGCGGCCAGCGTGTTTGATCCCGAGCGGCTGAAGGAAATTGTCGCCGAGTTGGGCGCCGAGCTACAGCCGCTCGGTCGCGACCCCCGACTCCGCGACGTGCCCGGCGCCTTGACGGCCGTCGATGGCTCTCTGCTCACGGTGCTGCCGAAGTTAATGCAGGCCTCGTTTCTGAAACGTTCCACCGGCAGCGGTCTGGTCAAATGGCGGCTGCACACGCATTTCGAGGTGGATCGCTACGTGCCCACGCGGATCGACGTGACGCCCAACGGCGGCGGCGCAGTACGACGAGCGCACCGTGCTCGAGCACACCGTCGAAGCGGATCGCACCTACGTGATGGACCGCGGCTATGCCAAGTTCTTGCTGTTCAATCAGATCGTGAAGGCGGGCAGCAGCTACGTGTGCCGCTTGCGCGACAACAGCGTTTATGAAATCTTGGAACAGCGTCTGCTCACCGACGCCGATCGTGCTTTGAATGTGCTCGGCGATCAGATCGTCAGCATTGGACAGAGCGGCAAGGCCGAGACTCGGCCCGATCACCCGATCCGCCTGGTGACCGTTCGCATCAGCCCACATACCAGCCGCGGCAAAAACCGCAGCGGCTCGACCGGCCCCGACAGCGACGGCATCCTGCGAATCGCGACCAACCTGCTCGACGTGCCCGCGGAAGTGATCGCCTTGATTTTTCTGAATCGCTGGACGATTGAAACGTTTTTTCGGTTCTTCAAACATGTGCTGGGTTGCCGGCACTTGCTCAGCCACAGTCAACAGGGGATCGAGATTCAAACCTACTGCGCAATCATCGCCTGCATGTTGATCAGTTTGTGGACCGGGCGTAAACCAACGCTTCGCACCTACGAAATGATTTGCTACTACTTCACGGGGCTGGCCAGCGAGGGAGAATTGCTGGCACATCTGGCCAAACTTAAGGCCCACGACGCGGCTGCGAAAAAAATCTGACTCGGTTGAGCTCGGCCGCCTCTTGCAAGCGCGTCGCGAGTCGCTTCACGCTGCGCTGAAATGCCGTTTGCGGCTTGGCGGCGTCTGCCACCTCCACGCATCTCGCCTGCCAATCCCGCAGGCCTTCCGCTCGAAAGAATTCCAAGAACCACTTGCCGCCGTGCTAATTCAACTGCTCAAATAGCGTGCCGAACAGTATTGTCACGCGCCCGTCGCGATATCAATAAAAAGTGCGCTACGTGTTACAATGCCGGGAGTGCCGTTCGCGACCGTCACCATTTTTTCCGCACGATTCGGCGGAACCCATCGACCAAACCAGGAGATTCCACATGACAGCCGCTGGCGCCGCGAAACAACTGCGCTACAATCTGCCGCCGAACGTGATTCAAGACATCGTGCGGCGGGTGGTCGCGGCCGCGCGACCAAAGGAAATCATCCTATTCGGATCGGCGGCCCGCGGCACAATGGGGCCAAACAGCGACGTTGACCTCCTCGTGATTAAACGAGGCCGCTTCAATCGCGCTCGGGTCGAGAATGCCATCTACCGCGGATTGCGGGGCTGCGGCGCGGCGGTCGATGTGATCGTCGTCACTCCGGAGGAGATCGAGCGATACCGAGCGTCGCCGTGCCTCGTGATTCATCCCGCATGCGCGACGGGAAGGTTGTGTATGACGAGTAAACGGCTCCCTCCCACCGATCCGCGCGAGTGGTTGCGCCGCGCTCAACTCAATTTGGCCCGGTCGCGAAACGTCTTGCCGGCGGCGGACTTCGAGGATTACTGTTTTGACGCACAACAGGCGGCGGAAAAGGCCATCAAGGCCGTTTTCATCCTCCACGGCGCGGCTTTCCAATACGTCCACGACCTGGGTCGATTGCTCACCGATTTGGCGACAACCGGCGTCTCGGTTCCGAAATATCTGTTGCCGGCGGATCAACTGACTCGGTATGCGGTCATGGCTCGCTATCCAGGACTCTCATCTCCGGTGACGAAATCGCAATATGCACGCGCCGTGAGGATCGCCGAGCGCGTCGTCAATTGGGCCGAGCGGCAAATCCGCAAGCAACTGCCCTGATCGATTCCATTCTCGATTAAACGCCAGCCGAAGTACGACGTCCGCGTGTACGTTGAATCTGAAATATAGTAGCCGGGCTGCTCGTCGAATTGGCATAGCACGAACGTCCAGACCAGCAGCATGGCGGTGAGCCATGTTGGCCAGTGCAACCGACACCACGGGCGTTTCGACTCAGAGGTGGTCATTCCATTCAGTCTACTGGAATGGCCGAATCGACCAAAGCGCAAAAGATGCTTAGATGTAATACATCTGCGCCGCCGTCTGCTTCGTCTTTTCGGCGAGATCCGCGAAGTTGATTGCCCGCAGCATTTCCTGTTCGCGGGCCGTGATGTCGCGCCAGATGCCGGACAAGACTCGGGCCGTCGGCGATTTGGCGTTCGATGCGGCCGAATGGCCGTTGTCTTTGCCTTCGATCACGTTCATCACTTCGCCGAGCGAAATCTTGGTCGGCGATTTGATGAGCTGATATCCGCCCGCGGCCCCACGCGTGCTGGCGACATAACCAGCGCCCTTCAGTTGCAGCAGAATCTGCACGAGAAATCGGGACGGGATTCCATGCTCGTCGGCAATATCGCGAATCCGCACCGGCTCGCCCCGCTCGTAGCGACGAGCTAATTCGAGCATCGCGATACAGGCGTATTCGGTTTTGGCGGAGAGCTTCATTGGGAGGGAGGCTTGAGGCTTGAGGTGTGAGGCTTGAGGAATGACTGACGGGAACTGCGAAGCGTGAGCAATTTCGCTCGGCTTGGCCGCTTCATCTTCGTACCTCAAGCCTCAAGCCCCAAGCCTCAATGCGTGTGCAACCCGCATTCGGTTTTTGCCGTGCCGCTCCAGCGGCCGGCCCGTTCGTCTTCGCCGAACATCACGGCCCGCGTGCAGGGCCAGCAGCCGATGCTGGTATAGCCCTGATCGTGCAACGGGTTGTAGGGAATGTTTTCCTCGGAGATCAGCTTCCAAACGTCTTTCTTGGTCCAATTCGCCAGCGGGCTGATTTTGACGAGGCCGAATTTTTGTCCCAGCCGACGATCGGCGCCTTGGCGCGGTCGGAACTTTGGTCGCGGCGGATTCCGCTCATCCAGGCGTCGAACCCCGCGGCCGCCCGGCGCAGCACCGTAATCTTGCGATCGAAGCAGCATTGATCCGGATCGGTTTTGTACAGCGGACCGCCGTGCAGCGCTTCATATTGCGGCACCGTGTGGTCGGGTTGCTTCATCTCGACTTCGATGCCGTAGCGCCGCGCGATTTCGTCGCGCAGCGCGAGCGTCTCGGCGAATTGGTAGCCCGTGTCGAGATTGAAAACCGGCATGCGCGGCTCGATCTTCGAGAGATAATAGATGATCACGCAGCCTTCGGGGCCGAAAGCCGTGGCCATGGTGAGCTTCGGGAAATAGTGTTCGACGGCCCAGCGGATGATTTCCTCGGGCGAAGCGGTTTCCAACCGCTGGCTTTCCACGCGAAGCTTTTCCAGCACTTCGGGTTCCGGCGCAGGCGGAGGCGTGTAAGCCGGAACAACGGGCATCATGACCATCCCGAGCGTCGGTAGCGCAGTGGATTGTTGCATCTGCGGCTATTCCCTCCCCACTCCCGCAGTTAGCAGACCTAACTGCGGAATGATAGTAATCCTTCTCGCCAAAGTCAACTATCCTCGGTTATCGACTCCGGCGGTGCGATTCTTCACTTTAAGCCGGTTGTAGGGGCGAGCCGGCGAGTCGCTTGACGGGCGGCAAGAGGGGCGTCAGGATCGTGTTACGTCAATTTCGGTGGTCAATCGATCTTTGCCGATCGATGCTTCAACGGAGATTGCAGGCCTATGGCCGAACAAGTTTTACTGGCGGTCGATCTCGGGGCTTCGAGCGGCCGCCATGTCGCGGGTCGGTTCGACGGCAAACGATTATCGCTCGAGGAAGTGCATCGCTTCGGCAACGGCCCCGTGTCGGCGGCGGGGCATCTGTATTGGGATGTGCTTGGGCTATGGCAGCATGTCGTGGAAGGCTTGGCGCCGTGGCCGGCAAATTCGGCTCCCGGATTCAAAGCGTCGGCGTTTGCACATGGGGCGTCGATTTCGGGCTGCTGGGCCGCGGCAATGAGTTGCTTGGCAATCCGTATTGCTACCGCGATTCGCGCACGGAGGGGATGCTCGAGCGAGCCTGCGAAATCGTGCCGCGCGATGAAATCTTCGCGCAGACCGGCGTGCAGTTTTTGCAGATCAACACGCTCTACCAACTGCTGGCGATGCGGCTGAATAGTTCGCCGCTGCTGGATGTCGCCGATTCGATGCTGATGGTGCCCGACTTGTTTCATTGGCTGCTGTCGGGCGTGAAAGTCAATGAAATGACGGAAGCCAGCACGAGCCAGTTTTTCGATCCGCGCCGAGGCAATTGGGCGATCGACTTGTTCGAACGGCTGCAATTGCCGACGCGAATTCTGGGAACGATCGTCGCGCCCGGCACGAAGCTCGGGCCGCTGCTGCCGGCGGTGCAAGCGGCGACCGGGCTGACGGGCGTCGAGGTTGTCGTGCCCGGATCGCACGACACGGCCAGCGCCGTGATGGCCGTGCCGGCGGAAAGCCGAGCGGGCGCCGAACCCGACTGGTGCTACATCAGCTCCGGCACCTGGTCGCTGATGGGCGTCGAAACGCCGTCGCCGGTGGTTACGCCACAATGCCAGGCGCGCAATTTCACGAACGAAGGGGGCGTCGGCGGCACGACGCGGCTGCTCAAAAACATCTGCGGACTGTGGATGGTGCAAGAATGCCGGCGGTGTTGGAATCAAGCGGGCGCGGCTCATAGTTGGGACGATTTGAATCGACTTTCGTCAGAATCGCCGCCGCTGGCTGCGCTGGTCGACGTCGACGATGCCCGTTTCTTGCGCCGCCCGACATGCCGCAAGCGATCCGCGACTTTTGCAGCCGCACCGGCCAAACGCCGCCATCGAGCGTCGGCGCCGTGGTCCGCTGCACGCTGGAAAGCCTGGCCATGCGCTATCGCCAGGTGCTCGGCTGGATCGAAGAGCTAGTCGGCCGGCGGATCGAGACGATCCATATCGTCGGCGGCGGAGCGCAGAATCGGCCGTTGTGCCAAATGGCCGCTGACGCCTGCCGCCGCCGCGTCGTCGCCGGGCCGATCGAAGCCACGGCAATCGGCAACATCATGATGCAAGCCGTCGCCGCCGGCGCAGTCGCATCGATTGCCGAAGCCCGCGAAGTGATCCGCAATAGCTTTCCCGTCGCGGAGTATCTTCCGCAGAATTGCGACGCGTGGGACGAAGCCTTTCAACGGTTTTTGGCGATTATCAAGCGTAGCTGAGTTTGTGAAAACTCAGCGGCCGATCTCAAATCACGCCGCCGTTGGCCCGCAGATTCTGCCCGGTGATCCAATCGGCGTCGTCGCTGGCCAACAGCGACACGACATCGGCGATGTCTTGCGGTTCGGCGATCCGGCCGAACGCCGCCATTTGGGCAAATCGTTTCTTGTCTTCGGCGGTCTTGTTCAAGCCGAATAGCTCGGTGTCGGTTCCGCCGGGCGAGATCGTATTGACGGTGATCCCGCGCGGGCCGAGTTCCTTGGCCAAACTCCGTGTGATCTGCTCGACGGCCCCTTTCGTCGCCACGTAGGCCGAGTAAGTGGCGAGCATCATCACCGTCGTCGACGACGAGACGTTGATGATCCGTCCGCCATCGGCCATCCGCCGGGCGGCTTGCTGGCAGGCGAAGAACGTTCCTTTGACGTTGACGGCGAATATCCGATCGTATTCCGCCTCGGTAATTTCGACCAGCGATTTATACAGCGGCAGCGCGGCGTTGTTCACCAGAATATCCAGCCGGCCGAAGTTGCTGAACGTGGCGTCGAACAGCTTTTCAATCTCGTCGGTGCGGCCGACGTCGGCTTGAACCGCAACCGCTCGCCCGCCCGCGGCTTGAATCTCGGTGACCATCTTCCGGGCCGGCTCGGCGCTGTTCAAATAATTTATAACCACTGCGGCTCCATCGCGAGCCAGCGCAGTGCAACGGCCCGCCCGATGCCTTTCGAGGCGCCAGTCACAAGCGCCACTTTACCGTCAAGACCCTGCTTCGCCATCGCGGTTGCTCCGGTTGATGCCAGCTAACTTGCCATCGTGTCCCAGCTACGATACGAGACATCGGCGGGCTTACGCAATGGGCGTTGAACTCGCGGCAACTTCATAGTACGAATAGGAGACATTTCTTCGCTCAGGAGCCGGCATGATCAAGAAGCCGAAAAAGCCAACCCGCCGAGCGGCGCCGCCACGCGGCCTGAGCAAACAGGTCGTCTCGCCTCCCGCGTTGACCGACGATTTCGACGAGATTCTGCGGCTGATCGGCGGCGCCCGCACCCGCGCCGTCGCTGCTGTCAATACCACGCTGATCGAGCTCTATTGGACGGTTGGCGAGCATATTAGCCGTAAGATCGAGTCCGCGGCCTGGGGCGAAGGCGTGGTCGACCGGCTTGCCGAGTACATCGCACGGGCGCAACCCAACTTGCGGGGTTTCACCCGCCGTAACCTGTTTCGGATGCGGCAGTTCTACGAGACCTACCGTGGAAACGAAAAAGTGTCAGCACTGCTGACACAATTGCCCTGGACGCATAATCTGGCCATCCTGAGCCGCTGCAAGCGGGAGGAGGAACGTGAATTCTATTTACGAATGGCGTGTTCCCAGAAATGGTCAAGCCGCGAACTGGAGCGGCAACTTGCGAGCGCCCTTTTCGAGCGAGTCGTCCTGTCTCCGACAAAAGTGTCACCACCGCTGACACAATTGCATCCCGACGCCGCCACTGTCTTCAAAGACAGCTATCTCGTCGAATTCCTGAATCTATCCAAAGACCATTCCGAGAGCGACTTGCATCGGGGCCTTGTCGAAAAACTAAAGGAGTTTCTGATTGAGCTTGGCCGCGATTTTTGCTTTGTCGGCAGCCATTATCCCGTCCAAGTTGGCGGCCACGATTACGAGCTCGACCTACTCTTCTTCCACCGCGGGCTAAATTGCCTTGTCGATATCGAATTGAAGATCGACGAATTCCAGCCCGAGCACATGGGGAAGCTCGAATTCTATCTCGAAGCGCTCGACCGCGACGTGAAGAAGCCGCACGAACAGCCGTCCATCGGCGTGTTGCTGTGTGCCACGAAGAATTCCGAGGTCGTCGAATATGCCCTCAACCGGTCGATGTCGCCGGCGCTCGTCGCCGAATATCAGATTAAGATGCCGGACAAGAAATTGCTGGAGGCCAAGCTCCACGAGTTTTATGAACTCGCCGAATCGCAGGCCGCCGCGGAGGTTTTGCCACAGGCTGTAAAAAGATTGCCGTCCAATAGGAAGACTCGCCGGCCGGCTAAGAAGAAACCAGGGAAGCAGAAACGCAAGAACAACGCTGCCGTATCGTAAGAAGCTGACAAACGTGGAAACTCGTAAAACAAACGCCCTCACAAACACCCTTCAGGGTTGCAAAAATGCTTCGAGTCGGCATCGCGGGGATCGGGTTTATCGGCATGATTCACTTTCTGGCCTATCGCAAGACGCCGGGGACGAAGGTTCGCGCGCTTTGCGAACAGGATGAAAAGCGATTGGCGGGCGATTGGCGCGGCATCAAAGGGAATTTCGGGCCGGCGGGAACGCAGATGGACCTGTCGGGCATCGCCACGTATCGCGACCTCGGCGAAATGATTGCCGATCCGAATCTTGACGTGATTGACGTCTGCTTGCCGCCAGGGCTTCACGCCGACGTGACGGTCGCCGCGTTGAAAGCCGGGAAGCATGTGTTTTGCGAAAAACCGATCGCGCTGACCGAGGCCGACGCTCGACGGATGGTCGCGGCGGCGCGGCCGATCGGCAATTGCTGGTGGGGCATGTGCTGCCGTTCATGCCGGAGTATGCGTTTGCCTATCGCACGATCCGCGACGGCAAACATGGCAAGCTGCTCGGGGGTAATTTCAAGCGAATCATCGCCGATCCGCTGTGGCTGCCGAACTATTACCAAGCCGACAAAATCGGCGGGCCGCTGTTGGACCTGCACATTCACGACGCCCATTTCATTCGCCTGGCATTCGGAATGCCGGCGGCCGTATCGAGCCGTGGGCGGCTGCGCGGCGAGGTGGTCGAGTTTGCCGAGACGCAATTCATCTTCGACGATCCATCGCTAGTCGTCGCGGCTTCGACGGGCGTAGTCGGTCAACAAGGCCGCAGCTTTGCTCAGAGCTTCGAGATTTACCTGGAACGAGCGACGCTGCTGTTCGACTTCGCCGTGATCGACGGCAAGGCGAATGCCGGCACGCCGCTGACGGTGTTGGAAAACAAGGGCAAGGTCGTCCGGCCGCAACTCGGCGAGGGCGATCCGGTCGATGGCTTCGTTGCCGAATTGAAAGAGGTAACGCGATCGATTCGGACGGGCGAAGGATCAAAAATCCTCGGCTGCGATTTGGCCCGCGACGCGCTGCTGCTTTGTCATAAGCAAACGCAATCGGTGCGGAGCGGCAAGCCAGCTAAAATGGCGAGTGCGTCGGTCTGAGCGGGCCGAAATTGCAAATGCGGTTCAGCCTGTCGGCGTTGGAAGGCAATTGCTAATGCATAGCGGCTCAGGTATTTTTGATTTTCGTTGAATGCCCCGGTCGAAAGGCCGAGCCGCAAGTCGCCTGAGATTGCCGAAACGAGAAATTGCCGGTGCCGATGATGAATCCCACGAGCTTATGCACACCGATTGAATCATTCAACGAGTATTGCTCGGATTCGCGACTCACCCCATTGTTCCTTCTCGGCGAAGCCCAAAGGCTGCTCGACTCGCTGCCCGCCGAGTCCATCGACTGCGCGATGACCTCGCCTCCGTATTGGGGCCAACGTGCCTATGCCGGCGGTGGAATCGGCCTGGAAGCGACTTGGCAGGAATACGTCGCTAGTCTCACCAGCGTTTTCGCCAAAGTGAAGCGCGTGCTAAAACCAACCGGCTCGTTTTGGTTGAATATCGGCGACGCCTACGTGAACAAGAACTTGATTGGTTTGCCTTGGCGAGTCGCCCTTGCACTGACGGACGAACAAGGCTGGATTCTGCGCAACAGCATCGTTTGGAACAAAGTCAAAGGCGGCATGGACAATTCGACGGACAAACTTCGCAACGTCCATGAGATGATCTTCCATTTCGTAAAGAGGCCGAAGGATTATTTCTACAATGTTGACGCAGCCCGAAACGAGCCGCGATCGTCGAAGGTCGTCAATGGAGCGATCGTATCCGCAACCGGAGTGAGCGGCGTGCGATACCGTTGACAAGTCGAACTCTCTACGGCATTGAATCCTGACGAAAAGAAAGACGCTCTTTCCGCGTTGGACAAGATGCTCTCGCACGTCGTGGATGGCACGGTTTCCGATTTCAGAATGATCATCCGAGGCGTTCAACGGGCTACCCATTCCGATTCGGAAAAAGTTTCCGGCAGGGCGCGCGAACTCAAAGAACGCGGGTTCTACTTCCTCAAATACCATCCTAACGGCAGCAAATTGAGCGACGTGTGGGATATCTTGCCGGAAGACACGCAGAATCGCAAAGGACATTTTGCGCCTTATCCTGAAGACCTGTGCAAGATCCCGATTGCGACGACCTGTCCTGAAGGCGGCATCGTTTTGGACCCATTCGCGGGAACTGGCACGACGAACTGGGTGGCCTTCCATTTGGGCCGCAAATCCGTCGGAATCGAGATCTCCGGCGAGTATGTCAAATTGGCCGTTGAAAGGTTTGGCTTGTTTGCATGACAAAGATCGCCGAACTCTACGGAATATCCACCGATCCGATGTCCGCGAACAAAAATGGTCGGGAGTGATCGCCGCCCAGCAGTGTCCATTCTTGGGACGGAAATGTCTCAAAAACCGGAAAAGTGAGCCTACTCTTACGATCGGCTCCTGCACGGTCTTGGCTGGCAAGCGCAATGCTCCTGTTATGGTCTGCCCATTTCGTTTGTTGGAACGCCGGCAGATTTTCGAAGATTGCAAATCGCTGGCGACGCTGCATGAGCCGGGCAACGAATGGCATATCATTCCTGAACTCGACATGCCAGGCGGTAGCGTTGACTACTGCCTTGCATCCGTGCGACGACGAAAGGTTCGCGACTTCGTCGGCATTGAACTGCAAACCCTTGATACAACGGGGACTGTTTGGCCCGAACGCCAACGATTTGCGCACTTTCATGGGGTGCGGCGTCAAGAACAGGGATCGTTTGTCGTCCAAGCCGTTCGGCATAAACTGGAAGATGACTGCAAAGACAATTCTTGTTCAGCTTCACCACAAGATATCCACCTTCGAGCATCTGTCAAAGAAGTTGGTGTTGGTGATCCAAGACCAGTTGTTGGCCTACATGCGGAGCGAATTCAGCTTCTCTCATCTCGTTTCCGCTCGCGTCGGCGACTCGATGCATTTTCACTCGTATTCCTTGGATGGTGATGAAGGTGTTTTGCGATTGCAACTCGAGGAACAACTCAGCACGGATGCCATCGGCATCGCAAAATGCCTCGGGCTGCAATCCGAAGCGAGGATCGAATTGGAGGCCGTTGTGCGGCTGATCGAATCCAAATTATCCGATCAAACATTGTTGACTATCGAGAATCCACCGCCGCCAGCTTCTCTCGTCAAAGAGGTGCCGACCGATGAAAGCTAACAGCCGTTCGCCGTTGGACAATTGTGCCCGTGAGCATCACACATCGCAGCGGCGCACTGCTTGGGCCAGACCGACGAGCGGCTTCTCATGCGCTGGGATGAATTCTTGGCCGACGTAGCCTTTGTAGCCGGTGGCGACGATTGCTTCCATGATCGGTCCGTAGTTGAGCTCCTGGGTGTCGTCGAGCTCGTTGCGGCCTGGCACGCCGGCGGTGTGATAATGGCCGATGTATTCGTGGAACTGGCGGATGCGCGAAATCACATCGCCTTCCATGATCTGCACATGGTAAATGTCGTACAGCAGCTTTAGCCGAGGACTGCCGACGCCGCGGATCACGTCGATCGAGCGCTCGATCTGGTCGCAGAAATAGTCGGGATGCCCTTTCATTTCGATATTCACGCGGCTGTTGAGCATTTCGAGGCAAATCGTGACTTTCTTTTGCTCCGCGTGTCCGACGATCTGCTTCAGCCCGGCGATCATGTTCGCGACGCCTTCTTGATCGGAGAGTCCGCGGCGCATACCGGAGAACGTGATGACGTTGGGAAAACCGGCGTCGGCGGTCGCGTCGATGCTCTTGCGCAGCGCGGCCAGGCATTCTTCGTGCTCTTCCTGGTGAGCAAAACCCTTGGTGAACGGATGGCTGCCGCTGATGGCGCAGATCAGGCCGTGCTTCTTCAAGACCGGCCAGGTTTCGGTGCCCGCCAATTCGACCGATTTCAAACCCATTTGCGCAGCGCCGGCGGCGAGGGCGTCGATCGTGAGCAGTTTCTGAAAACACCAATGGCACACCGATTGGTTCAACCGGCCATTGGCGATCTTATACGGCTCCGCGTCGCCAGCCGGTTCGGCGGCAGCGGCGCGATTTGACTGCCCGAGGCCAACGGTGGCCGCGAGCCCGGCGGCGCCGGCCAAAAGAGCGCGACGGCTAACGGGTGAATTTTCGATTGCGTTTGATGATCGAGCGTTCTTGTCTTTCAACATGGCATCTCTCCGGGAATTGTCGCAGCTCGCGCGAAACGGCTATCCAAAGAATCTACCCGTCGCCGTTATCGCCGTCCACAAAAAACTTCGAATCACGGCTTCCGCAAGATCGCGGTGACGCGCAGCGGAGTTCGCGCGATGGAAAGGCCGATCGCCCGCAGCCAGTCGGGAACGAAGGAGCGTGGGTCGGCGGTGAGCGTGACGCTAACGGTGTCGCCGGCTCGGCAATCGATCCAGTGCGAAGTCGCTGGGCGAGCGTTGATCTGCAATTCCATGCCGGTCGAGCTTGCCGCGCAATTCTCTCGCGCGAGGGCTCGCTGGGCGGCAAGCACGACGCTGGTTCGGCTCGCGCGAGGAAGCGTTGCCTCTTGAGCCGCCGCTGCCGCCGCATGATAGAGTCGTTGATCGGCGACTTGCAGCAGTGCGAATTGGACGAGCGCGATGGCCCAAATGGCGAGCGGCGCCACGGCTAGAATCCAGGTCCAACGACGCGGTTTGCACGGTGAAATCTGGGCGGTTGTGGTTGGGAGATCGGAATGGGGCATCCATTCAGGCTAGTTCGACGGCTGAAACTTGCAACTTTGACCATCGCTGCCACAAGCGGTACGGGGCCGTTAATGCTGCGGACCGAGAGTTCCCGCCGCAGGGGCGCCGTAGTCGTGCCCGCTCCGGGCCGATGCGAGAATCATCAGCAGGCCGACGACCATCAATCCGGCGCCGACGACGTACGGAAGCAGCACCGGCAAGAACACGGTTTGCACCAATAGCGGCAAGCCGAGCATCGGGCCCAAGATGCGCACCAGCGCGCTCACGCTTTGGCCGATGCCCAAGATGCTTCCCTGCTTCGCCGGATCGCTGCGGCGCGAAATCAGAGAGTTCAACGAGGGCATCATCATCGCGAAGCCGAACACCATCAGTGTGATCGCGCCGAACAAAACCCAGACGTTGCGGGTTTGAATCGCTCCGATCAATGTCATGAAGCCGACGATGTCGAGCAGCGAGCCCGTCGCGGCCATCGTTCCTTCGGAAATAACCCCCAAAAGCCGGCGAACGAACAAGCCCTGTGCAACGGTCAGCGTGAAACCGATATACGAAAAAGTGAACAAGACCTGGCGCGGAGTGAAATCGAACGGACTGGTCTTGAGTCGCTGCTCGACCGGCACCATCGCCGTGAGGTCTTCGGTTTTGCCGTTCGACGCTGCAACGGCCGCTGTGTCTTGCCCGCCGGAGAGGAGCAAGGAAAGCGTCGTTTCGAAGTTGGCGAACGCCAGGATGCACACGAAAAGCGTCACCAACAGCGGACCGATCGACGGAGTTCCCAGCGCGACGCGCAGCGCCCCGAAGTCGAACAGTTTCTTGCCCGCCGATTTGCTATCGGGATTGAGCGACTCAGGCAGCATGAAATACGCAAACACCAATCCGCAGGCGGAGAGCAGCGCCGCGGCATAACCCGGCTCCGGGCGCGGCACCGTCGTGTTGCCGAGGAAAGCCAGGCCGCCGAATAGCGGGCCGAATGTGAAGCCGAGGCCAAACGCCGCTCCAACCAGCGCCATTCCCTTGCCGCGGTTTTGCAACGTCGTGACGTCGGCGATATAGGCTTGTGCCGTCGTGATCGTCGCTCCGGCGATCCCCGCGCCGATTCGCGACACGAACAGCCATGCCATGCTCGCCACACCGTCGCCAGGCCAAACAAAGCATAGAAAACGACCGAGCCGCTCAGCCCGATCATCAGCACCGGCCGGCGGCCGATCCGATCGGAAAGCCGGCCCCACATCGGCGAGAAAATAAATTGCATCGCCGAAAAACTGGCGACCAATAGCCCGATCACCATCCCATTCTGGGTGCCGAAATCGCGGGCATAAATCGCCAGCAGCGGCAACACCATGCCGAAGCCGAGCAGGTCGATAAACACGGCCAGGAAGATAACGAGCAGCGAGCCTTTGCGAGGTTCGGTCATGGAAAGGTCGGTGGCTTAAACAGGGCAGTGGACGCGAGTTTCCAGAGAGTACACGGCAAAGCGGCTGGCCGCAACCGAAGCTTCTCGCACACGGGAGAATGCCGACAAGACCGCCGAGGACGGTCCGCTCTCCCAAATCGGATCTGCTCGAAAGCTGAATTCTGGCGAATCCAGCTACCGCGCGGGGGCGAATCCGTAGCTGAATTCGCCAGAATTCAGAACGGAACGCGCGACGAGTGTCTGTGGAAACCGAGGTTGTTTCTCGTGCCGTCCTAAGGGCCGCTTTACACTGCCCGGCAAATGAAGCACTTCAAATACTCGCTCTCCAAGCAGCTTGCCGCGATCGGATGATCGGCGGCCGCGCCGCGTTGCTCGAGGATTTGAATATCGCGGCCGGTTCGTTGGGCGACGCCGGCCAGCATGTGCAAGAAATCTTCGCGCGTGACGTGGCCCGAGCAACTGCAAGTGATTAAGATTCCGCCCGGCTCGAGCAGTTCGACGGCCATGCGATTCAGCCGATGATAGGCCATCAAGGCGTCGTCGACCGCCGCGCGGCTGCGGGCAAACTTGGGCGGGTCGAGCACGACGGCGCCGAAGCGTTCTCCCGCAGCCGCCAATGCGTCGAGCGTCTGAAATCCGTCGCCGATTTGAAAGTGCATATTCGCCACGCCGTTCAACTCGGCATTTGCCGCGGGCCAGCGCGATCGCCTTCTCACTACTATCGACGGCCAGCACCTGATTCGCCCCGCCCAATTTAGAAGCGGCCAGTCCGAAGCCGCCGCTATAGCAAAACAAATCCAACACGCGCCGGCCACGGCAATACGCCGCCGCGGCCCGCCGGTTTTCGCGCTGGTCCAAATAAAAGCCCGTCTTTTGCCCCTCGCGCAAATCGACGCCGAACCGCAGCCCATTCTCTTCGATGAAGATCGGTCCGTTCGGCATTTGGCCCCAATGAGCGCCCTCGGTGAGATGAATGCCTTCGATCTGGCCGAGCCCGCGTTCATTTCGCAGCACGACGCCGCGCGGCCGCAGCATTTCGATCAACATCGGCACGATCCGATCGAGCCGCTTGGCGATCGCCAGCCCCGTCGGCTGCACTGCGAGATATTCGCCATAGCGATCGACGACTAGGCCACTGAGCCCGTCGGCCTCGCTGAACACAATCCGCGCGGCGCCGTTCGGATCGACGTAGCCCAATTGCCGCCGCAGCGCGATCGCGGTCTCCAAGCGGCGTCGCCAGAACGCATCGTCGATCGCTTCGGCCGACGACCAGGTGTAGAGCCGCACGCGAATTCGGCTTTGCGTGTTGTACAGCCCGCGCGCAACGAATTTGCCTTTATCGGAAATCAGTTCGACCACGTCGCCATCGGCTGCGTCTCCTTCGACCCGCGCGATGGCCGATTCGAGCACCCAAGGATGCCGCCCGAAAAACGGCCGAACCTTGCGCGGGCGGAGAATCACTTGAGCAGCGCCCAAACCCGGCGCGGTGACGCGCGGCGCATGTGCATTCGAACTCGAATTCGAATTCGCGGGCGCGGCCTCAACTTCGGGATCAACAAATTCAGTCACGGCGGCACACGATCCGATCGAAATGAGAACAATGAGAACGGGAAAGCCTCGATTGTAGGGCGAAAAACGCGCGAAGGGGAGTGGCAATGCGCCGGCAAGCGGCGAGGAACCGACATGTCAGTAATTGCCCTCTCAAATTCGAAATCCTGTTTCCGCGCTTTCCGAATTGGTATCATTGCGGCACAAAGACGAAATGGGGCAGACACGACGTTCGTCGCATAATCCCTATCACCTGTCGCCGTTTTGTTGCGCCGACTTCATTTTCAGCGGAGTTTGACGCTGATTGAAGACCCAACGAAGTTCCCCGCTCTCACGCGGTCTCTAAAAGGAGATGTTTCATGTCTGATGGCACTCCCGTTCGTAGTGGTTGGGTTCTCCCCGTTTTGCTTGCGATCGCCACCGCTGCCGCATTGGGATTCGGGTTTCTCTTCATAACTCGCCCGAACGCCGGCGAGCTTGGCGCGATCCGCGTTGTCGTGACCGACGACAACGGCAAGTCGGGCAATGCAATCCATGTGGTCGTGGCCGAGGCGCCGTTCGTCCAAAAGGATGCTGTTTCTCCGGGCCCGGCCATGTCGGGCACCGTCCATTATCCGTTGCCGTACCTCACGACGCCAAACCTAAGATTGACGGGCGGCAAGCGGCAGTATGGAGTGTTGGCGGAGTCGGAGTCGGGATTCACCTGGGTTGTCCGTCTGCTCCCTGACGATTTGCGCGACGGCGCGCCGAAAGAAGGCGGCATCCTGGAAAGACTCGTCGGCGACGACACGGCGCTGGCGTCGCTCAAAGGGAATTTGAAGCCCGGATTGACGTTCGAGGATTTCACCTGGGAGGCAAAGGGCGTGCGGGCACCGACGTCGGCAATTCCGATGACGTTCGAGCAGACGGGCACCTTCTTTTCCACGCACGACCGCGAGGGGACGGAGTTTTTCCCGATCCCTTACGATTCTCCGCCGCATGTCGAACTGTTGTCCGAAGACGTGAACAAGGACGCGTTCATCGTCGAATGCGCCCCAAAGAGCTTCAAGTGGAGACAAGACGCCAAGACTTTCTGGACCGGCCCAGTGACATGGAAGGCCCGCGGGATCCGCGACGCTAGCACGACGAAATGATATTCATCTTGCATTGGCTGGCCCGGACAAGAGAGAATGAGTCCGCGGTCGAGTCGAGGCAAGGTTGAATGCCGCCGGTTGACGCAGCGCCGGACCGCCGCGATCGCGCGAGCATTTTTGTTGGGATCCCACTTTCGCTCATCGAGCACACACAAGGAGGATAGTGAATGCGACGAATCATGTTTTTGACGACCGCGAGTGCGATTGTTGCGCTCTCTCTTGGAGCTTTGACGGCGATCGCTGCTGAGGGCGAAGGGCACCGGGACGAACATGGCGGGCCGCGCGGAAGAGACGATGTCCACGTCGATCCTCATTCGGTGATGCACGGCGACCATCACGGAGTCTACCGCGTGCCGCCCAGGGAGATTCCGCACGAAGGGGGTGTGAGCATTTTCGGCGGGAAGGAGCATCGGCCCGACGGTTGGCGATATCGCTATGAAAACGGCGCCTGGTGGTATTGGCAGCCGAATAACCATTGGACGTATTACGACAACGGCGCATGGCAGGATTATGCGGTCGAGACTCCGGTGGTTCCTGAGGTGCCCGTGGCCCCCGTGCCGGTGGCGATTCCGCCCGCGCCGGTGGTCGCCGTGCCGGTGGCTCCCGTGCCGTCGGACCCGAACTACTATTGGTACAACAACCAGTGGTGGTATTGGAACACGGACAGGCATTGGACGTACTACGACCATGGCCACTGGCACGATGGCGCCGTGGGAATGGGCCCCAAGCGCCGCGAGGAAGAACACCGCGACACTCATAGGGACGAGCATGAGCGGCACGATGAGCATGCAGGGCCGAGGAAATAACGCTTTCGTTTGAGCGATCGACAAAATACGGACGTGGCCTCATGCGATGCGTGGGCCGCGTCCGTTTTGTTTTCGTGCGGCGACGACTGGTGTAGCCGAGTTTGTGAAAACCTGGTGCATAATATGTGCGCGGGCTTCGGAATTCTCACAAATTCCGCTACTTATTGCGCTTCTCCGCAATTTCTACAAAAAGCTCGCCGCCATCGATTTGGTTGTTGACATCGCGCCGCCGCGCATCCACGATTGGGGGGTCTGCCAGGCGACGGCTCCGTGACGCGAACCATCCAATCGAGGAGTGCCTCTCATGTCGCTCAATTCCTCGTGGCGAGCCATCATCCGACGATCGCAAGAGTCGCCCAAGGCCCGGCAGCAACGCCGCTTCGCATCCCGCCGCCGACTGGCTCGTTTCGAATTGTTCGAGCCGCGCATGATGCTTTCCTACACGCCGCTGCAGGTTGCGACGGCCTACGGCTACAACAACATCATGTATGGCTCCGTCGTCGGCAACGGCGCCGGGCAGACGGTCGCCATTATCGACCCGGGCGACGACGCGAACTTCGTCAACACGTCATCGCCGAATTTCAGCAAAAGCGATCTGGCGAAGTTCGATGCCGACTATGGGCTTCCCAATCCGCCGAGCTTCAAGGTGGTCGGCGAGGACGGCGGAACGCGCCCACGTATTCAAGCGCCGCTGCAAACGACGTCAACTATGGCGAGACCGCGGGCGACGTGGAGTGGGTCCATGCGCTGGCGCCCGGCGCCAACATCGTGCTGATCGAAGAGACCAGCTCCACGGGCAGCGACCGAAGCCGGGCCCTTTCGATCGGTGTTCCGGCGGTCGGCGCATCGGTTGTCTCGATGAGCTTCGGCGGACTGGAGAACAGCAGCGAACTAAGCACGACCACTTTGACGAACGTTGCGATCACAACCGCAAAGGAATCGGGCAATACGGTGACAATCACCACGCCAACTCGTCTCGGCGTGAGCGTCGGAAGCGAAGTCACGATTTCCGGAACTTCGCCCACTGGCTACATCGGTGTGTTCGAGGTCACGTCGGTTGCATCGAACGGCCTTTCGTTCACCTACAACGATTCGAAATCGGGGCTAGGAACATCAACCGTTGGAACGGCAACGCTGCCGCTTTTCGACGACGGTCTGTTCACGCAGTTCGGCGTTACCTACGTCGCTTCGAGCGGCGACCGCGGCGCACGGGCGGCTTTCCGGCCGATTCGCCGAATGTGCTGGCGGTCGGCGCCACGAATCTCGAAGCCGACAGCTCCGGCAACTATGTCGCCGAGGCGGCTTGGAGCAATCCTTCGAACATCGTCAGCGCCACCGAATTGGGCGATGTCGTCACCATCACCACGCAAAACTCCACCGGCGCGTTGGTTGGAAACAATGTCACGGTCGCCAACGTCGGACTGATGGGCTACAACGGCATCTTCAAGGTCAGCGCCGTTTCAGGCACGAACATGTTTTCCTACATTGACACGAAAGCCAGCAATCTCAACCCATCGAGCGGCGGCGCGGCGGTCGCCGGTGTATTTGGGGCAACGGGAGTCGCCGACGATTTGAGCCCGCCGGTGCAAATCATCGACAATAGCAGCGGCTCCGGATTCTCGAAGACCGGGGTCTGGACGCAAATCGGTTCGGGCTACGACGGCGAATCGCTGACAGCCACTGGCGGATCGAGCGCGACCGCCACTTGGACGTTTGACGTGCCGGTCGGCGCGAAAGAAGGCATTTCCTTGACCTGGGTCGGCGGCGCCACGAACGCGACGAACGCCACGTTCACGATCAAGGATGGCACCCACACGTTCACCTCCACCGTCGATCAGAAGAACAATCCGCACGACAACACCGGCGCGTCGTATGCCCCAAGCAGCACGCCGTTTCAACAAGTCATTCAAGAAGTCATATCCACGACCGGCGTGATCACGGTCACGTTGGACGCGAGCACCGCCAACGGAATCGTCTCCGCCGACGCCATCGCCGTCTCCGCCGATGCCAACCCCGGCGGATCCGGCGGCGGGATCAGCCAATTCGACACCGCGCCCGCCTATCAGGCCGGCTTGGTGATTCACGATGGCAACACCGTAATTTCCGCCAACGGCATGAGAACGACGCCCGATGTATCGATGATCGGCGGCTCGGGCGAGCCGGTCGATATCGTCAATTCCGGCGCTGCAACCTTCGCAGGCACCAAAAGCACTTTTGCCGGCACCAGCCTTTCCGCTCCCTGCTGGGCGGCGCTGATCGCGATCGCCGATCAAGGCCGCGCATTATCCGGTTTGGGTTCGTTGACGGGATCCACGGAGACGCTGCCGACGTTATACTCGCTTCCCAGCTATGTGTTTAACGATATCACTACCGGATTCAACGGCTACAACGCGGGTCCGGGCTACGATTTGCTGACTGGCCTCGGCTCGCCGAAGGCGCCGCTCGTGGTTTCCGGCCTTGGCGGCGCGGTCGCATCGGGCGGATTAAGCTACTCCGGCGCCAAGGCAATGCTCACCAATCCGCAGATCATCGCGCTCTTCGAAAACTCCGGCGCGATTAGCACCAAGGTCAGCGTCAATTGGGGCGATGGCTCGCCCGCGACGGCCGGCACGATCGTCGGGCCGAATTCGACCGGCTTGTACGAAGTCGAAGGAACTCACGCCTACGCCAACCAAGGCATCTACACGATCACGGTGAATATCTCCTTCGGACCATCGGCGGGCGTCGCGGTCAAAAGCACGGCGGCCATCAGTTACAACATCGGCATCTTGCTGCTCGATCGCACCGGCGCCGGCGCATTCACAAGCTCCGGCAACGGCGGCATCGCCGTCACCGGCGGCGGAGACATCATCATCAACTCGAGCAACGCCAAAGCAGCCATTCAATCGGGCGGCGGCAACGTTTCCGCGACTGTGATCGACGTCGTGGGCAAGGTCGTCCATTCCGGTGCAGGCTCGTTCGTCGGCCCCGTGCAGCCCGAACCGGCCGATGCCGATCCCTTGGCAACGTTGGCCGCTCCGCCCTCTAGCGGCCCGACGTTCAAAAACACGTCGATCAGCGGCAAAACGGTCACGCTCTCGCCCGGTACCTACGTCGGCGGAATTCATATCACCGGCAACTCGAAAGTGACGCTGATGCCGGGCGTTTACATACTTCAAGGAGGTGGACTGGCCGTTTCTGGAAGCAGCAGCCTCTCCGGCAGCGGCGTGACGATCTACAACGCACCGGCGACTTCGGGCGACGAAATCAATTTCTCGGGCACGAGCACGATCACGCTCTCCGCGCCGACAAGCGGTGCGTATCAAGGGATTGTCTTCTTCCAAAATCGAGCGTCGAACGCGCCCGTCGCGCTCGGCTCGGGCAGCGTCGTAGTCAGCCTGACCGGCGTCGTCTATGCCCCAGCCGCTCCGGTCACGATCAGCGGCACGGCGAAAATCACCATCCAAGGCGACGCCGCCAACGGCATCAGCGGAGCTCTAATAGCCGCCGACTTGAATAAATCAGGCGACGGCACGCTGACGGTCAACGCCAGCGCCAGACACAGTTGGCGGATCGCTGCCACGGTTGTCGGCTTAGGAAAAGTTGACAGCCAATCAAATTTGGTTAGGCTGTGAATCGCGGTCGCGAAACGGGCGAGCAACGGAGCGACGGTGCTGGTGTAGGGCGGAATCTCTGGCGGCAGGTACGCTTTTCTACGGGAGATTGAATCACATGCGACGAATTTGTACCGCGGCTTTCTTCCGGTGCAGCCACCCTCTGTTGGTCGCGATGGCTTTCTGCCTGTTCGGCGTAACGGTTTTGGGCAATGCGCGGCGCAGGGGCCGCAGTTGCCGGCGGACGTTTTGAACCGTGTGAAAGCGGCGACGGTCTATCTTCAAATCAAACTTCTCGACGGCCGCACCGTGCAGGGGAGCGGCTTTTTCACCGACGAGCCGGGATTGGTCGCCACCGACGCTCATGTGCTCGACATGCTCGACGCGGATAGTCGGAAGCCGGTGCGCGTGGACGTGACTGTCACCGACGGCGCCGCCGCGCCGCGGACGCTCGTTGGCAAGGTGATCGGCGTCGATCGCGGCAGCGACCTCGGCCTGATTCGAGTCGAAGACAAATCGTTGCCGCAGCCGCTCAAATTTGGCACGACGAAGGGTCTCGTTGAGACACAAACTGTCTTCGTCTTCGGCTTTCCTTTCGGCAAGGATTTAGGCAAGGAAATCACGGTTGGCCGATCGACGATCTCGAGCTTGCGAAAATCGGCGGCCGGCAACATCCAGCGCGTGCAACTCGACGGCGGGATGAATCCGGGAAATTCCGGCGGACCAGTGGTTGAACGAAAAAGGAAACGTCGTCGGCGTGGCCGTCAGCGCCGTGCGGGGAGCGCAGATCGGTTTTGCGATTCCGGCGGAATATGTCCTTTCGTTTCTCAACGGCCGCATCAGCGGATCGAGCGTCGGCACGCCGTACAAAGACGGCGCCGAGTTGAAATTGCCGATCCAATTCGAGCTGGTCGATCCGCTTGGCCGCCTGAAAAAGATCGACGCGGAAGTCTGGTCGGGCAATCCCGGAACGCCGCGATTCGCAAGCGCCACGGAGCCGCCGCCGCAGCCGGGCGATTCGCCCAAAAAGCGATACTCGCTGAAATACGACAAAACGGCGACCGTGCAGTTGGACATCCCCGCGCCGCCGCTCGCCGATGCGAAGCAGGTCTATTGGCTGCAACCGATCGTTATCAACGGCCTGAACGAAACGCGTTGGCTCAGCGCCTCGCCGGCGCCGGCCCGGGCTCCGCTGGAGCGCAAGCCGATCACGTTGAAATACTCTCCGCCGGTCGGAGGCAAGCAGACGGCCGAGATGGTCAGCGTCGGTGGGTTTCGTATTCGCGCCCAGGATGGCGAAGAGGGCTCGCTCGCGATGAGTTTCCGCACTTCGCTAACCGAGCAATTCGGCGATGCGGAACCGCAATATTTTCCGCTTCGGCTGACCTACGATCGCTTTAGCCTGACGGTGACGCTCGACGACAAGCCGCTTCCCGGCACCGCCGAACTGCGCAAGGGTCTCACGACCATCCGCTTGCTCGGCGCGAATATCGAGATGGAAAAAGACGGTTCGGTGTCAACCGCCAAACCCGACCTCGAAAAGGTTCCGGCATCGTCGCGGGCGATGCTGGCGGCAATCAGCGATCAGGTGTTGGAATCGCTCGAAACGCTTTCGGTGCCGCTGCCGGAAAAGAAGATCGAGCCGCTCGACGTTTGGAAGGCCCAGCGAAACTTGTTGATCGGATCGGCCATCGTAGCGGTGCCTGCCCAGGCGGAGATCGTTTACAAGTATCTGGGCGTGCAGCCGCACGACGGAAAAACCGTCGCGTTGATTTCGATCGAGGGTCATGTCAAGGGCCGACGCGCGGATGGGCTGAATGCAAGCGGCACGGTCAGCGGTCAGGCTTCGATCTCGACGGAAACCGGCGAGGTATTGCAAGCCAACATGACGGTGAAGGCCGACGTGGATATAGTGTTATCGCGCAAGCCAGCGAAAGCGATGGGCACGTTGAGCGTATCCATCCGGCGACCGGCCGGATTGCCGGAGAAGCGATAGCCGCCGATCTGGCAAAACCGGACGCGAATCGTTAATGACTCGCGTCCGCTTTTGTTCTTCGGAATCGCCTGGTGTTGCCACGGCGCGCATCAGCCGGTCAATTGGCGGATCGGTTCGCTATTGGTGATGATCTTGGCCACATCAATGGACGATTCGGCCCGTTGGCGCAGCTCGGCGGCGTCGAACAGCGTGTGCATGATCGTGCCGATGAGGTTGTGCATCGTGACGGGGCTGTCGGCCGGCTCGCCGCCGTTGGCCGTCGAACGGCCGACGACCTGTCCCATCGGCAATCCGCCGCCGGCCAGGGCCAGCGGGCCGAGGTTTCCCCAATGGTTGCGGCCGGCGTTTTCCGACAATTGCGGCGAGCACCCATTTCGCCGCACATCACCAGCAGAATCTTGTCGCTCAGGCCGCGCTCCTCGACGTCGTCGAGAAACGCGGAGACGGCATGATCGAACGGCGGCCCGACGTAGCGCATGCCCTCTTCCATGCCGGCATGAACCTGCGCGACTCCGTGCATGTCCCAAACGAATCCGGTGTTGACCAGCACGAATCCGCAGCCGGCCTCGCATAGTCGCCGCGCCAGCAACAGCAACTTCCCAAGCGTCTTGCCGTGGTCCACATAGTATTTGCTGCTGTCGAAGCCCATGTAGATCGATTCGGGGCGCACCAGCCCCGCCGTGTCGTAGCGCTCGATCGTCCGCGGCGACTCGCGCGACAGATCGAACGCCTCGGCCGCTCCATGCAGCAGCACGTCGAAGGCCTGCGCGCGGATCGAATCCATCGCGCCCATGCCGTCGGCGGCGTCGAGATCGCGCTTCACACCGTCGAGCTGCGTCAATAGTCGGCGCCGGTCGTCGATCCGGTTGCGGTCGATGCTGAGTGTCATATCGCTCTGCAATCCGCCGTCGCTGCCGGGCACGAACGGCGCATAGGCCGAACTGATCGGGCCGGTGGCGAGCATATTGCCGAAATCCATGCGAGTCGGCGCGCACTTCGGGTGAACAGCCCGCGGAAAAACAGCGGCGACTTGTTGGCACTCCCGTGATCGGATGCGTGAAGCCGGCAATCCGCGAATAGATCGAGCCCAGGTTCGCGCCGAGCGTTTCCTTGGGGTGAACGATCGGGTAGATGACGTGGTTGCTGACATCCCGTCCAGGCACATACGACCGCACGACCGCCAACCGATTCGCGCACTTGGCGAGCTGCGGCAACGACGCGCCGAACGTGATGCCGCTCAGCGACGTCGCCACCTCGCCGGTCACGGTGCGAATCTTGTCCGGCACGTTCATCTTGGGATCGAACGTCTCAAGCTGCGATGGGCCGCCGAACATGTACAGAAAAATCACCGACTTGCCGGTCGTGATCGGCTTTTTCCCACCCGCCAGCGCGGAAGAGCCAAGCAGATGCGGAAGCGACAGACCGCCAAGGCCGAGCGAGCCGATGCGGAGAAACTCACGACGCGAAAAACCGGGCCGACCGTCGAAGAGGGAAAGCATCACAGCCTCCTTGTGTAGACGAAACCGGTCGATCATTCTCCTTTGCAGCGAATCGAGAATCGCCCTGCAATTCTCGCGGAAGCGGACGGCGAAGGAATTCGCGTGGCCGATGGAGATGCTGTTTGCATGGGCGAACAACCCATCAATGGCTGCTTATGGTTATACCGCTTGGCCGTCGGAAATCAAGCAGCGCGATTGGCCGTCGTTTTCGGGAGCTTCGTTCGCCTGTCCGGCGAGCGAACATTCGAACCCGACGTGAAAAAGAGACCCGTCCAGATGTTTCCCGCTTTTTGCCGCGCACTCCACAACCGATCGATTCAAATTCGTTGACGCCCACAACGGGGGCCCCTATATTGGCGGCACGTCGGTCGCCGTTTGCTCCGGCCTCGCGGTTCCGGTTTAGGGCGGTCGTCGATCCAAGTGGCAATCTATTGGTGTCGGCCATCGCATTGCATTAAGGAGGAACGCTAGTGAGACGACAAGCATTTGTTTTTCTGATCGTAGCCGCGTGTCCATTCGTTGTTCCAGCTTCCGCCTTTGGGTCGCTACTCGCGTATGACGGCTTTGCTTATCCCGCGGGCGCGAGCTTGCTCAATCAAAACGGCGGTCTCGGCTTCTCGAGCGCTTGGTATGGTCCCAGCAATACGACCAACTACACCATCGCCAGCAACTCTCTCTCTTCGCCGACGTCGCCGAAATTAACGACGCAAGGGAATCACGCTACTGGGGCCGCGATTCCCAGCAACGCCAGCACTTCCGCTTGGATGCAAAGGAATCTAACCACTCCGCTGGGCGCTTCCGGCACGACGACTTACATCAGCATGACCTTGGAGCCCGAAGGGACGCCGTTCACCGGCGGTTTTGGCGGATTCTTCGGGCTTTCGTTAGTTCAATCGTTTGGCAACGTCGAGTTCGACTTTGGCCTGCCGGGGGCCGACCAATCGGGGAGTGTCCATTATGGCGAAGAAACCCTCGGCGGGAGCGGTCGCGTCGTCTCAAACTTGGCTCCGGTGTCGGGCGCTCCCGAGTTGCTGGTGGTCCGGGCGGATTTCAATGCGAATCCGTCACTGCCCGACACATTTACTTTGTTTGTCAATCCAACTCCCGGCGCCGCGCAACCCGTTTCATCACTGGTAAAGCAGGATCTCAATCTTTCGACGATCAACGAAATCGCCATCCGCTCGGGCGGCGAGTTTGATATCGACGAAATTCGCATTGGAACGACCTACGCGGACGTCGTGCCGGCGCCGGAACCTTCGGGTATCGTGCTGTTCGGTATCGGATTGGCGGCGATGGTTGCGACTTATAGCCATTCGCGCGGCGGGCGCCGCAGAGCGATGATGGGGCGGCCCTGACGCTCGCAGCGGTTTTGATTGGATCAAAGCTTCGGGCGGCCTATTCCGACCTGCCCCACAAACGGACCAAGACGATCAGAACGAACAAAACTCCCGCGATCAGCTTAATCAGACTGTTGGTTTCCATTGTATTCTTCGTCTCGCTAGTGAATGTGTGGCGGCCATTGTTTCTATTTCCGCGGGAAAAACGAAAGGGGACGCAACTGGATGCAACCCTTCTTTAATTGACTCGCGTCACTCGCGTCCCCTTTTCTTCGCAACGCAAAGCCGACGGTGGCGAAGATCGCCGAAGCGGCTAGCGCTGCCGAACAAGGCTCCGGCACCGAGTAAACGACGAGATTCGTCGTCGAATTGGGGGACGCAACGGGACGCAACCCTTTTTTTAATTGACTCGCGTCCCTCGCGTCCCCTTTTCTTCGACAGATTCTTGTAGTTCAAAAGGGCCCTTCCCGATGGTTTCGGCAGTCGGTTCCGATAGAATCAGCCGTGCGTAAATGGCGTTGTGATGATGAATCGCTTGTTGACGAAAGCGAGGCACTCCATGCGATCGATGCGATTCCAAGATTACTTTCTGTCATTGTGCATCGGTGTGATGTTGGGAGGAGGTTGTGAACGCCCGATCCAGAAGCCAACACAGAAAGACGCTGGCAAAATCGAGCGTTTCCGACTACGGGATACATTCGGGAAAGAACTCTCGCCGGTCGCTTCCTTGGCGTTCGATCCGGCCGGCAAGACACTGACCACCGGGCACAAAGACGGGACAATTAGGCTCTGGGATGTTGCGACTCGCGAGGTTATCAATACGCTTCGGGGCCATGCCGACGTGGTTACTTCCGTGGCCTTTCTCTCGGATGGCAAGACTCTGGCATCCGGGAGCCTCGACGGCACCATCAAACTCTGGGACGTGGCAAGCGGCAAAGCAAACGCCACGCTCGAAGACCACGGCAGCGGTGTGACTTCTGTGTCGCTCAATCCGAAGGGAATCATGCTGGCGTCTGGGAGCCTTGACCGGACGATTAAGCTCTGGAATTTAGCCACCGGCAAGGTCATCAAGACGCTCGAGGGCCATACCGACGTTGTTACTTCCGTCGCCTTCCGGCCGGATGGCAAGACCCTGGCGTCCGGGAGCCTCGACCGCACCATCAAACTCTGGGACGTGGCGAGTGGCAAAGCAAACGCCACGCTCGGATGGGACGAGAAACAACCCTTCGTGCCAAACTTCCAAGGCGTCGCTTGCCTAGCCTTTAGCCCGGATGGAAAAACTCTCGCAGCGGGGGCGGAGCATTCGTGGATTTTTCACTGGGATGTGGATAGCGGAAAGATTGTCGGGTGGACTTCTGCCCAATATATGAGGGTCAACACCGTGGCCTTTAGTCCAAACGGCAAGACGCTCGCCTCTTGTTGCATGGACGATACCGACTCGATCAAGCTCTGGGATATGGGCGACGTGGGAAAACGGAAGATAGGATTGGGCGGCATTCCCTCATTGGAGTGCTTGTGGCAGGAACCCATGGATGGTTTTTCCCAAGCTTCAGCCGTCGCCTTCAGCCCGGACGGTGAAACGCTGGCTACAGGACAGGGGCTTGGGGTGGGCAAAATCAAATTTTGGGATGTGCTGCCTTGATCTCGGTCACGTCAAAGACAAACAGCCTCGGGCACTCTGGTGGGCGTCGGAGTCGGCCACATCGTCCACAAACCGAATCTCTGGACGATTTGGGGCGGAGTGTTGGCCGTTCTTGCAGCGTTCGTCTACGTCGCGTGGCGCGTCTGGATGGAAGTGAGATACGGTTGGTAGTCGGTATTGCTTAACGGTCTGAAATGCAATCGAAAAGTTGACAGCCATTCAAATCATCTGGTTAGGCTGTGAGTCTTGGTCGCCAAAGGGGGTGTCAGCGTTGCGATGGCGCTGGTGTTTGGCGGCATCTCCGGCAGCGGATACGCTTTTCTGAAGGAGATGGAATCACATGCTGCGAATTTGTACCGCGGCTTTCTTCAGGCGCAGCCCCTGGTTTATTGTCTCGACGGCTTTTGCGTGTTCACCTTGGTACGTTTGGGCAATGCGCTGGCGCAGGGGCCACAGTTGGCAGCGGATATTTTGAATCGTGGCGCGGAAAAGGCAGCGCGAGTCATTAAATAATCACTCGTCCCCTTTTTTTTACGACCTTCTTCGGTGAAAAACGACCGGACCCTCCGAGTGGTGAATTGAACGGACCGGCGACCGTTATTCCGACCTCCCCCACCAACGGACCAAGGCAATAAGGACGAACAGAACTCCCGCAATGAGTTTGATTAGGTCTTTTGATTCCATGATACGTCTTCAAAAAGGCGAGATCGTATTGGGGAAGGAATAGGCGACGGCCACCAAATGCGGGTCTTTCAATACCCGGAAAAATCCCAGCACAGAATATGGGCGTTGGGGCCGGTGCAATATGCCAGGGCGGCGGCTTCGGCGGAGGCTTGACTTGGGCCCGAACTGTAGCCGAAGCTGCCGTCGTCGGCGACGGCCAGGGCGCAGTATTCGTTGCGGCACCAGGCGACGATTTCGCCGTCGGCGGCATCGCAGTTGGCCAGCGCGTTGAACTTCGGCGTCGCCGAGATACCAATAGTTGAATGAATAGCCGTATCGGCCGGTCGCGGGTGAATAGGCAATCGCGCCGTAGGCGGCAAAGGCGGGCGCGACGAGAAGTGGAAAAACGACGACCAGTGCAGCCAGCGTCTTGCGGATCAAGAATCACGCTCCTTTCGGTTCGAAGAAATAACTGAGGCGCGGGGCGTCTCGCGAGCCGGTTCGGCAAGCGAGACACCCGCGCCACAAACTGTTTGCCGCGTTACTTCGAGTCTGGCTTGGCATCTGGCTTGGCGTCGCTGCCGGCCGAGCGACGGCCGGGCCCGCCGAACGAGCCGAACGGCGCGTCGCCGAGGTCGATCTTCGCGCCCTTCATTTTCTCGAACTGATCTTTCTGCTCCGTCGTCAGCACGTCCATCATCTTTTCGCTCGATTCCTTGGTGATTTGCGAGATCTTCTCGCGCGAGGCCGCGCGATCGCCGCCGCCGGCGCTACGCGCATCGCGGACGGCCGAACGCCGGGCGTCGGCCAGATCGGTCAGCTTCTTGGTTTGGTCTTCGCTGAGCTTGAGCGCGTCGGCGACTTCCTTATCGCGCAAGGCCGATGCGCCGCGAATTTGCAGGCGGATTTCTTGCAGCCGGGCGCGCTGCTTGTCGTTGAGCACCGCGTCAACCTTCTTGGCGATTTCCTTTTCCGCGTCGGCCATCTTGGTGCGACGATCCTCGCGCGACGCGTCTTTCAGCGAATCGCGCAATTCTTTCATTTGCGAGGTAGCTTCATCGCCGAGTTTCTTGAGCGATTCCTTTTCCTCGTCGGTCAAAGCCAAATCCTTGGCGACGACATCCAATTTCAACAGCGCCAGCCCGCCTCCCCCTTGCGAGAATCCTCGCCCACGAACCCGCGTCGGCGAATTGGCCGGCTCATCGGCCGCGATCAATCGATCGACTCCAAAACCGACCACGACCGCCGCCGCGAAGGCGACACCAAACAAACGACTGCGCAACATGTGATTCTCCTTCGAAAAAAGTTGCCGAACTGAATTCGGATTAAACCGCATGGCCGGTTTTGACCATGCCCCGCAAGCCGTCTCTACCGTTCCAGCACTATACTCGTTGGCTCGGCGCGAAGCCAAACAAAAAAGGCGACTCATTTTCCGTAGGTCAGCCTTTCCAGGCTGACGAGCAGCGAGGAAAGTCAGGCTGGAAAGCCTGACCTACGTGATGCAACCATCGGCCGCCGACGCTTCTTTCCGTTCCCGGCAGGGCCAGTATAATGAAGCGAGAGACGCCCGGTCGAGCGTTCGCAATTGCGATTGCGGCTTTTCACGCCATACACTTCACGCCCTCACGATTCCCACATGCCGTCGGAACATCCAGATCCGGAATTGGCCGGCTATCGCCCGGTGAACGGCTGGGCGATCGCGGCGTTGTTGCTCGGCTTCGCGGCGCCGCTGGCGTTCGCCGATCCACTGCTGTGGTGGGTTCCGCTGGTCGGCATCGCGATCGCTATCGTGGCGCTGGCGCGAATTCGCCGATCGGATTTGCCCACCGTCGGACGCAAAGCCGCGATCTTCGGGCTGATCCTTTCGGCGGCGATCGCGACCGCCGCGCCGGCACGGTATCTGACGCGCAACTCTTGGCTCGTCGCCCGGTCGGAGAAGTTGGCGAATCAATGGTTCGACCGGCTGCGCGACGGCCAGACGCAAGCGGCTTTCGATCTGATGTTCCATGTTCCGCCGCGGCATATTCCGCCGCCGCACGAAGGACCGCACGACGGACATGCGGCCTCGGCGGCGCCGCCGGAAAAGACGGAGCTCGACACCTTCTTGGCCCGCCCGCCGGTTCCCAGGCTATTGGCACTCGGCGATCGAGTCCAACGCAAGCGCGTGCAAACCAGCGTCATGCCCGAGATCATGGGGCGGCAAACGGTGAGCCTGTGGTATCAGATCGACGTGCCGGGCGAGCATCCGCTGAAGCCGGCCATCGTGCAATTGGAAACGCAGCGCCGCATCGATCCGGACGGCCAAGAGCGATGGCTGATCGAAAACATCTGGGGCAGTTTGTAGCCGCTGGTTGAAAAAGGGGACAGGCACCGAGCCGCGACGTCCAACCGGAGAGCATTACCGTACAGTGGCTCGGAGCCAGTCCCCTTTTTCGCCACCGCCCGTGCCTACGAATAGGTTCGCCGGCGATGGTTTTCGCGGGCCTCTTTGCGGCCGTAGATCAGAATGTCGCCGGCCAAGGCCCACACGGCCAGGAACACGAAGCAGATAATCGGTTGAATCAAGTGTTCCGTCATGGCAATACCTGCTGAGCCGCGGTGCGAAATCCGGCAGCGACAGCGCGGCCGACAATTTGATCTTCGACCACGAGAGCGCGCCGGCTGCAACTGCGTCGGCGGCAGCCGATTCCGCGGATCAAGTGGCGGAACGATCAAAAGCGGCAAGGCTTGCCAGGTGGAGAGCAGGGAGCAGGGGCAGGACGGGGCGCAACTCATCTTCGGGTGCGTTGCTCTTCGTTGCTTCCTCCCCCTAGCCACTAATCACTGGCCACAATTCTTCCCGCCGCTCGCACGCCGCGATGCTTGATTTTGGCCATTTCCAGCCGCATTTTGGCATCGGCGGCCCAATTCTCAAGGTGGGCGAGCCATTCGAGGGCTTTCTTTTCGTGGACCGCGAGTTCCAACTCCGGCGTGCTGCGTTTCGCGGCGCTCATTTGCCGCAATTGGCAGGAAATATCGAGAATTCTTAGGGCCAATTGGTCCAGATCGTCGGCCGAGAAAGGCTTCAGCGTCATGACGGTCGCGCTCCCTGGTGGCCGAATTCGCCCCGGTCCACAGCGCAAGTCAGTGTAGCAAAGCGACTAACGGCTGTCCATAAAAGTTCAAAATAATGTACAAAAATCTGTTTGAAAAATGGCCGCCATATAGTGTACATATTTACATTAGTTCGGCCACGGTTCTTCATCCGGGAGATCGACCATGTCCCGCGGTTTTTCACCCTCCGACGACATCCGCCACCTCGACGAAGACGCGGACGAATCGTTCGACGAAACGTCGGACGACCCCGATCTCGACGAGGATTTCGACGAGGATTTCGAGACGCTCGACGACGCGGACTTGGAGATCGACGACGAGCCCGATCCCGACGACGGCGATTTCTGGCTCGATCCCGACGACGCGGAAGACCCGTGGAATTGAGACGGCGTTTTGGCGGCGGCTCTTGTTTCGTTCGCATTTTCGGCAACATCGGCGGGAGGGATTGCAACATGGTTTCGCAAGGGGTCGTCGACGACATCCTCCGCTTGCTCGCGGAGGGGCAGCTTTCGCAGCGCAAGATCGCGCGCACCGTCGGCGTCAGCCGCGGCACGATCGGCGCCATCGCCAAAGGCCATCGGCCACGGATTCGCGCGACGGAAGAGCGCTGGGCCGATCCGACGCGCTCGCTCGGCCCTCCGCGCCGCTGCCCCGGCTGCGGTGGGCTGGTTTATTTGCCGTGTTTGCTTTGCCGGGTGCGAAGCCTCAAGGCGGCGAAAACGCCGCAGACCGCAGATCGACCCAGCTCTTCCTGATCGGTAAGATATTGGTAGAAGGCGAACCCGTGGCGGAGGTTCGGCCTTTACGCAGGGCGATTTTTCGAGAAAATGCCGCGTTCTTTTCTTGACGGCCAGTCTCTCTCGAACGACGATAGGTGGTTCGGACCGCCAGTTTTCGCTTCAAAGACAGCACAATGAACATCGATTTACCGCACCCCAAGGGCGTTGAGTTTGCTTGGTTCAGCGTTTGCGGTCGATATTGCGCCGACGATCCGGCACGATTCGGATTGCCAATCAAGGATCAGCGTTTCGCGTGGCACGACAAAACGCGCAAGGGTGGCGCATGGCTCGCAATGGAGCCGACCAAAGATGGGCATCATGGTCATGTGCATTTGGATATCGGACCGATTGAAGAATTTGGATGGGCGGAAAGGATGCTACCGCACAAAAAGGCGAGCCGAACCGCATTGAATCAACTACTTGAGAAACTCACCGGCCTTCCAGTCGAAGCAAGAGTCACTGCGGCGTTTGTCGTTCCGGTCGATTTGGTTCCCAAGCGAGGAATCGCAACGACGCTTCTTGGCCTAAGAACGAAGGCCGCTCGTCGCCAATTATCGCTGTACGATGTCGGAATGCGGATTCGCGACGAACTCTACCGAAGCGTGAGATATCGAACGGCTGGCGAGGGAATGTATGAGGTTCAGTTGAAACTTCAAACTACCTTGGAGATTGACGAGAACTACATTTCACACTTTGCCGAGCTAGCCCTTGAGGGGCTCGGGTTGTTTGTATTTGAGAAAAAGGGAGACGCTGGGAATGCCGGCGACATGCCAAAGCGATCTAAGAAAGCGAATGGCGCATAGCGAGCGTCACCACGACAACGCCGGCGATGCCGCCAAAACCGTGAGGGCCAAGCATCGCCGACGGACGGCTAGGAATCTGCGCTCGACGCCTGGTGGTAGGCGCCTTGAACTGAGGCTGCGAATCATGGAGTTGGAGCGCGCTGCAAAACCTGGAATCGCAATTTGCCGAGTTAATTGAATGCGTTGACCCGGCCGACATTGCGGCACATCGCCGGATTCGCGGCGCGAGCCTTCCGAACGCGGTCTTGCTGAAGATGGTGCGAGAGAATCCGCCACCGCAAGAATGGTTTGAGTCGGAAGAGGAAGAGCCATTTTGGGTCACTCGTTGAGGCAACGAAGTGTCCCAGATTTCGCTCGTTCAAGGCTCGATCGTCTTGGGTGAGGTGTGCGATCCGCGCGGACAGAATAAGAAGACACGTCCGCTCCTGATCGTGACCGATTCAGCCGACATTTCAGCGGCTACGCTTCTTGCCGCGGTAGCGATCTCGAATTCGGCCGCCGCCGAAACTCCTCGGCCACTTCACTACGTCGAATTGCCCTACCATCGTGGAGCCAAGACAGGGCTTAACAAAGAGTCCGTAGCGCTATGCCATTGGAAAATCTCGATTCCAAAGGCCTCCATAATCCGAAAGATCGGGCATTGCCATCCGCCCGCAGTTCTTGAAGAGGTGCTGATTCAGGCCGGCGTCATTACTGACCGTCGGCCAAAGCGAGAAGATACAACTGGCAATGGCTGATCGACGACGAAATGCCGACCGCGACGAGGTTAAGGCGATGTCTGAGGCCGCAGGGGATTGCAATGGCGCTGCTGGCCGCGCATAACAGTCGTAGCGCACGGGGGGTGCGCAGATTGCGCATCACTGTCTCTCCTAGAGGTTCTCCAATGTTGTCGATTCGCCGGTTGTCGATTTGGTCCGCGGTTGGTTTGGGATGGCTGCTTAGCGCGAATGTCGTCGCCGCGGCGGATTGGAAACCGGCGGCTGGGCCGTTGATGACGCGTTGGGCCAAGGATGTTTCGCCGGAAAAAGTTCATGCCGAATACCCTCGGCCGCAAATGGTTCGGCCGGATTGGACGAATCTCAACGGCCTCTGGGAATATGCCGTTCGACCCAAAGCCGACGCGGTGCCAGAGAAATTCGACGGCCAAATCCTGGTGCCATTTCCGATCGAATCGGCACTGTCGGGCGTGATGAAGCGAATCGATCCGGCGAACCGCGTTTGGTATCGCCGCACGATTACTCGCTCGAAAGATTGGGGAGAAGGCAAACGTGTGCTGCTCCACTTTGGCGCAGTGAATTGGGATGCGACCGTTTGGCTCGATGGAAAAGAGTTGGGCCAGCATCGCGGCGGCTACGATGGCTTCGCGTTTGACATTACCAACGCGCTGACGCCCGACAGAACGCAGCAGCTTGTGGTCGCCGTCTGGAACCCGATCGATTCCGGCACCCAGCCGCGCGGCAAGCAAGTGAGCCGTCCCGGCGGCATCATGTATACGCCGTCAACCGGAATCTGGCAGACGGTTTGGTTGGAAGCGGTGCCGGCGGTTCACATCGAGTCGCTGACGATCGTGCCCGATATCGACGCCAAACAGGTTCACGTCACGGTCGCACTGGCCGGCGGCGGCAAGAATGCCGAAGCCGGTAAAGCCGTCGAACTAACGGCATCCGACGGAACGCACCAGGTCGCGCAAGGCACCGGCCGCACTGGCGCACCGATCGATCTGCCGATCGCCGAGCCGAAGCTTTGGTCGCCGGACAACCCGTTTCTATATGGGCTGAAAGTCCGTCTCGTTGGAAATGGAGCGGCGGCGGACGCCGTCGATAGCTATTTCGCCATGCGAAAAATTTCCGTCGCGAAGGACGCTCAAGGCATCACCCGCATTTTCCTGAACAACCAGCCGCGGTTCATGATGGGCCCGTTGGATCAAGGGTTTTGGCCCGACGGACTTTACACCGCTCCGACCGACGAAGCCCTGCGCTACGACATCGAAGCGACCAAAAAACTCGGCTTCAACATGGCTCGCAAGCATGTCAAGGTCGAGCCCGACCGCTGGTATTATTGGTGCGACAAGCTGGGCCTGCTCGTGTGGCAAGACATGCCGAGCGGCGATCGCAGCATCGGCGGCGGGCAGCCGGATATCGTGCGCTCGGCGGAGTCGGCCAAACAGTTCGAGCAGGAACTGAAGGCAATGATCGATGGCAGGCGGAATCATCCGTCGATCGTGATGTGGGTCGTGTTCAACGAGGGCTGGGGGCAATTCGACACGGCTCGGCTTACCGATTGGGTGAAGAAATACGATCCGTCGCGGCTGGCCGACTGCGCAAGCGGCTGGCAAGATCGCGGCGTCGGCGATGTGCAACGACGTGCATAGTTATCCCGGCCCGGCGTCGCCCGAACCCGAAGAGCATCGGGCGGCCGTGCTTGGCGAATTCGGCGGCCTGGGGCTTCCCGTCGAGGGTCACACCTGGCAGCCGAAAAAAGGTTGGGGCTATCGCAGTTTCAAGGACGCGGCTAGTCTGACCGACGCCTACGTCGATCTGATCCGCCGATTGCGACCGTTGCGATCCAAGCCTGGCTTGTCGGCCGCCGTTTACACGCAGACGACCGACGTCGAGACTGAAGTCAACGGCCTGATGACGTACGATCGAGCGATTATCAAGCCCGATCTTGAACGTGTCGCTGCTGCCAACAAGAGCGCCTTCCTGCCGCCGCCGATCGTGACGGCCATCGTGCCGGCATCGCAGCAATCGCCGCAAACTTGGCGCTACACCACCAGCAAGCCGCCGGCGGGCTGGGAGCAAGCCGACTTCGACGATTCCGCTTGGAAGAGCGGACCCGCGGGCTTCGGCACGAAGGGAACGCCCGGCGCGATCGTGCGAACCGAGTGGAACACGCAAGACATTTGGATTCGCCGCGTCGCTGAACTGCCGGCGCAGGCGCTCGCCAGCCCCCATCTCGTCATGCACCACGACGACGATGCTTGGGTCTATCTCAACGGCGTTCTGGCGGTTCAAGCCCCCGGCTACATCGCCGACTACACGACATTTCCGATCAACGAAGCCGCCCGCCACGCATTGAAGCCCGGCAGAAACACGATCGCCGTCCACTGCCATCAAAACGCCGGTGGCCAATACATCGACGTCGGCCTGATCGACGAGCGCGAAGTCGAGGCCGTCTCGCAGCAAAGTCGATGACTCTCGCCCCGTCTTTTCGTTACAACCGATTCTTCCCGAACTTCGCGCCTTCGCGGTGAATCTCGCTGTCGCGCAGCCTGACTTGCGCGGCGGTCGGCCCGAAAGCATGACCTAGATTCTCGAAGAGGCTCGGTGATTCCGTCGCCAATGCATCATTGGCCGATCCCGCTCCCACCAAACCGAAACTCTCCAGCCGCATGTCCGCACCCGATCAAGGCGCTCTCGCCGCAGTGTCGCCGTCCGTCGAAGCGGATGCCGGCGCTTGCGATTCCGCATTGGCGGAACTGCTCAAGTCGCTGCAAACCGCCCTGGGCAGCGATTGGTGGCTCGTCGACACTGTTTCAGGCAACGTGACTGGCGGACCGAATTTACCGGCCGAACGGCTGCCGGCGCATTGGTTGGCGCTGTGCGGCAAAGTCGCTCGTCGCGGAAAAATTGAATTCATCGGCGATGAAGAGCCGCTGTTGGGATTGGCGGTGCCGATTTCCGACATCCCGAATCTCAGCAACGGCGAATCGCGGCACATCGCGGTCGGTCTGTTTCTTTCAACCGCTGCCATGGCCGATCGTGCCGCGGCCGATCGTCGCGCAATGGCGCAATTCGCGCATAGCTTCGGTTGGCAGGCGGCCGATGCGGAGCGTTGGCTGGCCGAACAGATGCCTTGGTCGCCCGAACGATTGCTCGCGGTGGCCGAGTTGGTACTGTCGCGGTTCGCCGGACACCGCCGCATCGAAGCGCTCAGCGGTGAAGCGGCCCGCATGTCGGCTCATCTGACTGATTTGTATGAAGAGATTAGCCTGTGGCATCGGCTGACTCGCCATTTGCGCATCTCCGAGAACGAGGAAGAGCTTGGCCGCACGGCGCTGGAATGGCTTTCGGCGGCCGTGCCGGCGGAAACGCTCGTCCTGCAACTTCTTCGCGACACCGATTCCAACGGTCAGCAGCTTTGCTCTTCGCCGGTGTTTCTCTCTCGGGGGAGCTATTTCATCGAGGAAGGGTCTTTCGACCGCTTGATCGAAACGCTCGGTTTGGATCGCGAAGTGCAGACGGTCATCGTCAACCCGCCGGGTTCGGCCACGCGATTGCGCGACTTTGCCGATTTGCGGCAGTTGATCATTGTTCCGCTCGCGGTCGGCGAGAATCTGATCGGTTGGCTGGCGGCAATGAATCATCGCGAGGGAGAGGAATTCGGTTCGCCCGAGGCGAGTTTGCTCGCCAGCGTTGCGGCATTGCTCGGAATCCACGCCGGCAACATGTCGCTCTATCGCCAGCAAGCCGAGATGCTGCAAGGCATCGTTCGAGCGCTCACGTCGGCGATCGACGCCAAGGACCCGTACACCTGCGGCCATAGCGATCGCGTGGCGCAAATCGCCGTCGCACTTGCCGGCGAACTAGGATTCGATCGAAAACAGTTGGAAACGCTCTATCTCTCGGGCCTGTTGCACGACATCGGCAAAATCGGCATCGACGACAGCGTGCTCCGCAAGCCGGGCAAGCTCAGCGACGCCGAATACGAGCACATCAAGCTCCATCCCGAAATCGGCTACCGAATCTTGCGCGACTTGAAGCAACTCGGCGACGTTTTGCCGGTCGTGCGTCATCATCATGAAGCGTGGAATGGCCACGGTTATCCGTTCGGCCTGGCTGGAGACGAGATTCCGCAAATGGCCCGAATCGTGGCGGTGGCCGATGCGTTCGACGCGATGTCGAGCGACCGTCCTTATCGCAAGGGAATGAGCGACCAGCGGCTCGATGAAATTTTGCGCGACGGCGCGGGCCAGCAATGGGACGCAAGCGTCGTCGACGCCTTCTTCCGCATCCGCGAGAAGATTCAAAAAATCTGCGGCCGGGAAGGCGAGTCGGAGTTCTCGACAGAAGAACTCTGCCGGCTGACGTGATGCTTCTGCGACGGTGCGGCCGATCGCACGGCGCGGTAAACTGGCGTTTGGTGCCGATGCGCAGGAGACGACGTCTTGGCTCGCCAGGAAAACACCCGCGAAGATTTGTTTGCCGAGGCCACGGCGCTGGTTGAGCGCGCCGAAATTCGAAGTAAACCAGAGCCGTCGGTGATCGGCTTTCGCGCTGGCGGCGCCGCGAGCTTCTATTGGTGCGGGGTTTTGGCATATCACTTTGATTCAGCCAATCGCTTGCGGCGCACTTATGACGGCCGTCTGCTGTACAAAGCCGACCGCGGACGTTTGGCATCGCTGGAACGCCGGCGAACGGCAGATGAAGTTCAATTGCTGCGGCATGATTTGACCGATGCGGAGACGGCTCGGTTTCTTGATCAACTCGCGATGAGTCTTGGAAGTTTGAGGAAGGCTCTCTCCGCGGGCACTGTGAAATGGCTGCGCGAAATTCCGGAAGGAGGCGCGGTGCGCGTGAGAATCGGCGAGTGGGTGGCGGGGTTGCCGGAACGGATTGAGGTGGCAAAATCGGCGGGAGTGAAGTGACACGCCTGAGCGCAACGCGCGATCCCCGCAAGCGAGCTGCGCGGCGGTTTGGACCTCGCTACGTGAGTGGAAGGGCGATGACTTCCGCTTCGCCCGACGGTGCCACGAGTTTCGTGCCCGGCATGTTAAAACCGCGGCGGAGGTAAACGAGCGCGAGCGGGGCGGAAAGACGGGGCGAGAATGTGGCCGACGTGACTGTGCCGACGGCTGCGTCGCCCGCGCGAAGCTCGACGCCGGGCGACGGAATCTCGTTGCCGGAGAATCGCACGCCGCAAAGCGTTTTGTTCACATGGCCAAGGGCGTCAATCCGGGCCACGGTTTCCTGGCCCAAGTAGCAGCCCTTGGTGAAACTGATCGCGCGGGCGTTGCGATCGACTTCTTGGGGCAGGTTCTTGTCGCTGATGTCGACGCCGAAGATCGGCCAGCCCGCTTCGATCCGCGGCGTTTCCATCGCGGCCGCGCCGCATCGCACGGCCCCGGCCGCCAAAAGCGCGTCAACAATTGCGGCGATCGATTCTTTTTTCGCGGAAATCAACACTCCGCCGCTGCCGGTGATTTCAACGTTCCGCAGCCACACGGTTTGCTCGGCGACGCGAGCTTGTCGGTGTGACAGCCGTTCGCTGGAAAGATTGTCGCCTGCGATCGAGCCGAGAAGAGTTGCGCTTTCGCACCGACAACAGCAATTCGCCCCATTGCTCTGTGCGGTCATGAACTTCGATGCGTTCGCGAATGTGATACTTTTCGAAATGCGCCGCGAGCCGTTCGTTTTGACCCGGTTCGGAATCGATGATCAGCGAATGCGGCGTGCAGAAGACGAGGAAGTGCCCCAACGTATGTCCGCGAACATCCAGAGCAAAGGCTTCGCAGCCCTGTCCCGGTTGAAGCGATTTGATTGCGGCGGTGGTGAGATTGTGCAGAAACGCCGCGCGGTCGTCGCCGGTGATTTCAAGTTGCGTCCGATCGCTGCAATCGACGAAGCCGGCGCCGGCGGTCAAAGCAGCGTATTCCGCATCGGCTGAAGACATCGGCAAACTCACTCAGAAACGGCCGCAGCAAGTTGAAAAAAGGGCACAGGCACCTCGCGGCGACCGGAAAATGCTCGACAAAACTGCAACTTGACTCGGAGCCAGTCCCCTTTTTCAACGCACCATTAGCCCGATTGCCCGACGGCTTCTTCCGCGGCCGTCGGCGAGGCAAATTGCGCGTTCGCCAGCAAGATGCACGAGCGGTGCCGGCTTGCCAGTCGAGCAATCTCAACGGCGGCCGACACGGGCGCGACTCCCAATTCCTCGACGACCGATCCGTCCAATCGACTCAACAAATACACTTGCACGCGCTGCAGTGCCTGGGCCAGTTCGTTAGCGGCAGGCACGTCGGCCGTTCGTTGCTTGCGGATATGACGCAGTGCTGTCGGCAAGTCTTTGGCTCGGCCTAGCCAACGCAACGCCGGGCCCGGTCAATCGGCCAGCTCGGTGCATAATGCGATCGCGCCGTCGTCGGTCACGGCTCGGCTGGCAGCCGCCAATGCGCGGCCGACGTTTTCCCAACTTTGCTGCCCACGATCTCCTTCGATCGCCGCGACCACCAACTCCGCGCACCGCGGCACCTGGCAATTCCAAGTTTCGCGGCAAAGCGCGTTTCCGCGGCGATGGACCGATTCCGGCGCACCGGCCAGCACATGCAACACGCTACCGCCCGCCGCCGGCACAATTTGAATCGACATCAGCACTCCGAGCCACCACGATACTTCGTCGGCCTCATGCCGCCGCCGGGCAATTTGCTCCGGTGTCGGATCGACGCCCGTCGCGCGAAATCGCTCCTGCGTCGGCAAATCGGAGAACGCGGGATAGAGCGTTCCATTGACGCCGTAATATCCGAGCGACGATTCCAATCGCAGGCAACCGATCGGCAACACAACGTCGGCGTCGAACAATCGACGATTGATGTAAATCGGCTCGCCCGCTTCGTCGGCCGCGAGGTAGCTGAGCCCGTCGCGAGTTTTCGGATCGTGAACGACGACTTCGATGCCACGGCCTTCCCGTTCGGGAAATTTTTTGAGGAGTTCGTCGGCCGAAAAATCCGCGTCGGCCTTGGCTTGGAGCACGCAAATATCGCGAGGCTCCGATCCGGCATCGAGCAGCGCCTTGATCAGCGATTCGACAAGAGTTGCGGCTTGCGGCAATCCCTCTTCGACTGCTAGCACGACGCGATCGCCGGGAAACACCGAATGCGCCAGTGGAGGAAAATCGAGCGGTGCCGCAACCGCCGCCGCCAGCGCCGCCGCCGGATCGACCGTGCCGCCGGCGGGCGGAGCGCCGCAAGCCGCTAGCAGTTGCTCGGGCTCGAGATCGACTTCGACGGTCGAACCGGCGCCGTATCGCAGCGTGGAGGACATGAGGTTTGTGAAACGCGGGGGTTGGGAAAATTGGCAAAGAAACCGATTCGCTCAGGCATCTTATGCCTCGCGTGCCACGAGGGTCAAGCCGCCCAGGGCTGACGCAAATCGCGGCATGTCAGGCTGGAAAGCCTGACCTACTGAGCTTTACCCATCGGTCGAAGTTTCCAATAATTCGGCTGCGACCATCTCCCATCCATTTTTTGAATGCGAAGCACACATGATTTTCGATTCGCGAACTCGGATGCACCTATCACTTGCCCTCGCCGCGTTGACCGCCGCGACATTGTTCGGCTGCAATCGCACGGCCGCCGACGTGGCGCCGCACGCCGATTCATCGACGAAGTTGGCCGTCGCGGATGGAACGGCGCCGGAGACAATCCCAACCGCCGATCCCGCCGCCGCGCCGGCGATCTCTGGCCGCGAACTCCTCGGCCGAACTGCAAAGGCCTATCGCGAGGCGAAGTCGTATGCCGACGCCGCGCGCGTGCGGATGAAAGTCCAATTGGCCGGTCAGGCCGAGCAAGATCCGGAGCCCGTCGATTCGATCGTGATGTTCCAGCGACCCAATAAATTGAAAATCGTATACGGCGCCACGGTGCTCGCGTCGGACGGTAAGAAGCTGCGAGCATCGGTCGGCGATCCGTCGATGAAAGGCCAATTGCTCGACCTCGACGCCCCGGCGAATTTGTCGCTCGCGGATTTGATGAGCGGCTTCTCGGGTCCGGCGCTTGAAGAAGGTCTGAGCCGCGGCCCGGCCGCGTTTCCGATCCAGGTGATGTTGCTGCTATCGGAAAACGCGCAACTCGCCGAAAGCGGTAAACCGGAATTGCTCGGCGACGACACCTATGATGGACATCTCTGCCGCCGCGTTCGCGTGGCCACGGATTTTGGCCCCGAAGTGTTTTGGATCGATCCGAAGACGTACACGCTGCGTCTGGTCGAGCTGCCGACGGATGCGCTTCGCAAGCAAATCGAAGCCGAGCAGGGGCCGGTGAAGCATGTGAGCATGACGCTTGAATTGGATGGGGCTCAGTTGAATGCGGCGGTGCCGGCGGTGGCGTTCGAGTTTCCCGTTCCGGACGGTGCGACACTTGTGAAGCGGCTGATTGGTCCTCCGCCGCCCACTCCGTCGGAATTGCTCGGCAAACCGGCGCCGGAGTTCAGTTTCACCGGCGTGGATGGCGCACCGGTGAGTAAGAAATCGCTCGCCGGAAAAGTCGCGGTGATCGACTTTTGGTTCACGAACTGCCCGCCGTGTCAGCAAAGTTTTCCACTGCTCAATTCGGTCTACGAAAAATACAAGGGATCGGACCGCGTGGCGTTCGTGGCCGTCAGCATCGATCCGAACGACGTCGGCGATGCGCAGATTCGCGACACGGCTCGAAAATGGGGCGGCAGTTTTCCTCTGGCCCGCGACACGGCCGGGCTTGCCCAAAAGGAATTGCAAGTGCCCGGCGCACCGACGCTGATGGTTCTTGGTCCGGATGGCACGGTGCAGAATCAGGATTCCGGCTTCAATCCGCGTCTGGCTGCCGATCTGCCGGTGACGATCGAAGCTCTGCTGGTCGGCAAATCGACGGCCGACGATGCGAAAAACCGTTACAAACAACTCGTCGAGGAATACAACCGCGCAATTCAAGAGCCGCCGGCGCCGACCAGCGTCGTCCCGCTGCCGCAAGCGAAGATCGCGCCGCACGACGAGCCGAAATCGCTGCAACTGACTCGACGTTGGAACTGCGGCGAACTAAAAGCGCCAGGCAATATCCTGGTCGTCGAAGACCCGGGCGACGCAAAGGCCGAGCCGAAATTGCTCGTGCTCGATGGCCCGCGAAAGGTCGTCGAACTCAGCCGCGACGGCAAGATTCTCGCCCGCCACGAACTGGCCATTCCACAACAAGCGGTCATCACATTCCTGCGCACCGCGGTCGATAGCGCGGGCCATCGCTATTTCGCCGGTTCGGCCAGCGGCCAGCAGCAGTTATTCCTGTTCGACGCCGATTGGAAATTGCTGCTCGATTTTCCCAAAGCCGATCAAGGGGCTCATGCCGGAATCGGCGACGTGCAATTGGTCGATCTCGCAGGCAATGGCAAGCTCACGCTCGCGGTCGGATATTGGCAAGTGGTCGGCGTGCAAAACGTCTCACTGGATGGTCAGCGGCTGTGGACCGATCGCTCGATGGAGAACGTGTTGCGGTTGGCCACCGGCACCGCCGACGCCAAAGGACATCGCCGGCTGCTTTGCACGAATAGCCGCGGCTCGCTTGTGCCGCTGAACTTCGAAGGAAAGCCCGAAGCGGAATGGCTACTGCCGGGCCTGATGTTGGAGACGGTTCTTTCGGACGATTCGGTCAGCAACCGTCCGACGCAGATTTGCGCCTCGCTCGCAACACGCGGCTCGAGCAACTTGCCGTCGGCCTTGGCCCGAGTGGCGAGGAATTGTGGCACTATCCGATGTCGCAGGCGATTTACACGACGCCGATCGAACCGCTGGCGACGATCCCGCAAGCAAACTCGGGCCGGCAATGGCTCATCGCCGGCCCCGATGGCTCGATCAACCTCGTGGCATTCGACGGCAAGCCCATCGCGTCCACTCCACGGAGATGGCCGCGACCTTGCCTTGAATCGATTGCGATCCCGGCCGCGCCTGCACCGAATACCGGTATCCGGCAGCCGCATTGGCCTGAGCCCACAGCGCATACAACTTGGGGTCCATCGCCGATGTCGACTCCCGGTCCGGGAAGTTCGCGCTCGACGTCATCGACACGTGGTACTTGACGACGTCGTGTAGGCCCTTTTCGTAGTATCCCTTCGGGTCGGCACCGGCGGGCAACGGGCACCATTCGGTGATCACCGGCGCCGAGGCCAGCCGCTGCTTGATCGCGTTGACGACCGCATCGTTGTTCCGGACGTACTGGGAGTCACCGGATTCCGCCCAACCCGGCAACGGCGACTGGACGCCAAGGCAGTCCGAGCGGATGCCCACTGGCGCGGACAGCTTCTTCGTGACGTCGTCGGCGAGCACCTGCCGCACGATCTCCGGGTTCTGCGGATTCACCACCAATTGGGTGTGGGGGAAGGCGTTGACGTTCGCCGCTACCAGCTGCCGGATCGACGCGGCGCCGATGCTGCGATCACGAAACTGGCTGTACCCGGAGAACTCGAAGACGCTGACCCGCTCGTCGCCGTCATAGCGGCGGCCCAGCGCGGCCAGCAGCCGGCCGAACGCGTCCAGGTAGTGCGGGTCGTCCCAGTTCGGCACGACCAGCGTCGCCCCGGGGCTGTTCGGTGGCGCGGGATAGCTGGTGGACGCTGGCCGCATCCACTCGGGAATGGCGAGTGCCCGTGTCGTGCGCGTCGGAGCTGGAGGCGTCGATGCCGGAGGGCGAGCCGCATGTTTCGGCTGGCCAGCTTGGTCAGCGCGTCGTCGATCGCGCCGAAGTCGAACTTGAGATCATCCGGCGCGTCCGGGGGCAGCGTGGCCGGATCGGCGGGCTGCAACTGCCGCCACGAGATACGCATGCTGGCGTCGTAGGAGGCCGGCCATGCCGGGTACCGCTGCTGCGCGGGATTGCCTTGCGGGAAAAGGGGATTCAGCCCGTCTTCGTACTGGCCGCGCAGCGGGTTGGGAATGTCGGCGACGCTGGGCGGTATCGCCGGACTGACCATCGCGGACAGCGGCCCGGGACTGCTGTGGCCGCCACAGCCGCTCAGCAGGAGGGCCGCGCATGCGGCGACAGCCGCCGCGCTTCTCCTCAGTGTCCGGACCATCGTTGCGATGCTAGAGGGCTGCGCGCCGCTCGGTGCGGGGCGGCTGGGCCCGCGCGGGCCGGCTTCAGTGATACAGCTCACAATCGCCGCGCCGAATTGTCACGCCTGGCCGGCCTGCGGTGTCTCAAGGGCACAAGTCCCGCGAGAAATAGGAGACAGCAATGACCGAGCAGCCACAAAACCCATGTCGTCGTCGTCGGCGGCGGATACGCCGGCACCCTGGCCGCCAATCGTCTGCGGCAGCGGCCGGACATCGAGATCACCCTGGTGAATCCCCGTCCGGTTTTCGTCGAGCGAATCCGCTTGCACCAGTTGGTCGCCGACACCGGCGCCGCGACCGCCGATTACGCCACCCTGCTGGGCGACGGCATCCGGCTGGTCGTCGACACCGTCGAGCGCATCGAGGCCGCCGCCCGGCGCGTCGTGCTGACCTCTGGCACCGAGCTGGACTACGACTACCTGATCTACGCCGTCGGCAGCACCGGCGCGATGCCCGCCGAGCTGTCCAGGTGCCCGGTGCCGCCGAATTCGCGCACTCGATCGCCGACCTGGAAAGCGCGCAGCGGCTGCGCTACGCGCTGGCCGACCTGCCGCTGGACGCACCGATCACCGTGGTCGGCGCCGGACTGACCGGCATCGAAACGGCGTCCGAGCTGGCCGAGCAGGGACGCCCGGTGACGCTGGTGTGCGGCGGCACGCTCGGACCGTCGCTGAGCAAGCGGGGCCGGCGTTCGGTGGCCAAGCGACTGCGCAAACTCGGCGTCAACGTGCTGGAATCCGTTGCCGCGAGCGAGGTCCGCTGGGACGCCGTGGTGCTCACCGACGGCGCGGTGCTGCCCAGCGCGGCGACCGTGTGGACGGCCGGGTTCGCCGTGCCGGATCTGGCCACCCGCAGCGGGCTGCAGCACCGACGACGCTGGGCCGGCTGCTCACCGACGAGACGCTGACCAGCGTCGACGACGATCGCGTCGTCGCCGCCGGTGATGCCGCCGCGCCGTCGGGCCAGCCGTTGCGGATGAGCTGCCAGGCCGCCGGGCCGTTGGGCGCCCAGGCCGCCAACACCGTGCTCAGCCGGATCGCCGGGAACACGCCCGCGGCTGCTCAACCAGGCGTTCGTCGGGCAGTGCATCAGCATGGGCCGCGCCCGCGGCACGCTGCAGTTCTCGCACACCGACGACACCCCGGTGAACCTGGCCCTGGGCGGTCGAACCGCCGCGGCCATCAAGGAAGCGAATCTGCAAGGGCACGCTGTGGGCCATCCGGCGCGAGGCCGCGAAGCCCGGCTCGTACTTCTGGCTCAAGGGCGGCAGCCGGCCTCCGCAACCGGCCGACGAGCGGGTCGCGATCCGATGATCGCCGACCGGCGAGCACGCGGAACGGTTCACGCTGCTGCGCCCGTTGCTGTTCACCATCGCCTACGAAATCCTCGGCTCGGCCACCGAATCCGACGACGTGTTGCAGGACAGCTATCTGCGGTGGGCCGACGTCGACCTGTCGACGGTCCACGACACCAAGTCCTATCTGGCCCAGCTGGTGACCCGCCAGGCGCTCAACGCGTTGCGGGCCGGGGCCCGTCGCCGCGAGGAGTACGTCGGGCCGTGGCTGCCCGAGCCGCTGCTGCTCGACGACCAGGATCCGTCAACCGATGTCGTTCTGGCGGAATCGGTTTCGATGGCGATGCTGGTCCTGCTGGAAACGCTGAGCCCCGACGAACGGGCGGTGTTCGTGCTGCGCGAGGTGTTCGGTTTCGACTACGCCGAGATCGCCGACGCGGTGGGCAAACCGGCGCCGACGGTACGACAGGTGGCACACCGGGCCCGCGAGCACGTGCGGGCGCGGCGCAAGCGCTTCGACACGGTCGACCCGCAGCGCAACGCCGAGATCACCGCGCAGTTCCTGGCCACCGCGGCCAGCGGCGACGTGGAGGCGCTGATGGCGATGCTCGCGCCGGACGCCACCTGGATCGCCGACAGCGGCGGCAAGGTGTCCGCGGCGCGGCGGCCGGTGGTCGGCGCCGAGAAGGTGGCCCGGGCCATCGCCGGGCTGATGCGCAGGGCGCGCAGCGGCGCTGCGGGTGGAAATGGTGACCTGCAACAGCGCCCCGGCGGTGTTGCTCTACCTCGGCGAACAGCTCGAGGGCGTGATCACGTTAGAGATCGTCGACGACAAGATCACCAACTTCTACGCGATGCGCAACCCGGACAAGCTGGCCGCCCTGGCGACCGCTCGCGACATCAGCCGCGGCTAGCGACGCCAGCCCTGGGGTGCGAAAATCCACCCTTCTGTCAAGCTAGGGCGGTGCGGATCGACCGGCTCGGCGACCTCGGCGAGGCACCCCGGGTGCTGCGCGCGGTCGGCGATGCCACCGGCCGGCTCGGTCTGCCGCCGCCCGGCCGCGCTGACCGGCGACTGGTTCGGCGCGCTGGCGGTGATCGCGCCGAGTCTGGCGGTGCAGCCGGTGGCCGCGGCCGACGCCTTCGCGGTCCCGCTCGGCTCGCGGGCGCCGGAGTGCGGCGCGGTGGGCGGCGGCTGGTTCGGCTACCTGTCGTATCCGGACGCCGGCGCCGACGGGCGGGGACACCGGATCCCCGAGGCCGCCGGCGGCTGGACGGACTGCGTGCTGCGCCGCGACCGGCGACGGGCAGTGGTGGTACGAAAGCCTTTCCGGTGCGCCGATGCCGGACTGGCTGACCGCCGCGCTGGCCGCGGCACCCGGCGCCGGCGCGCGATTGCCGGATCGACTGGGACGTGGCCGACCGGCGACGGCACACCGCGGCGGGGTGCTGGCCTGTCTGGAGGCGATCGCGCGCGGGCGAGGTCTACCAGGCGTGCGTGTGCACGCAGTTCACCGGGACGGTCGCCGGGGCTCCGCTGGACTTCTTCATCGACGGCGTCGCACGCACGTCGCCCGGCCCGGGCGGCCTATCTCGCCGGTGCGTGGGGCGCGGTGGCGTCGCTGTCTCCGGAGCTGTTCCTGCGGCGTCGCGGCGACGGTCGTGACGTCGAGCCCGATCAAGGGCACGCTGCCGCTGGACGCCTGGCCGTCGGCGCTGCGCGCGTCGCCCAAAGAGGTGGCCGAGAACATCATGATCGTCGACTTGGTTCGCAACGACCTCGGCCGGGTGGCGGTCACCGGCACGGTCACCGTGCCCGAGCTGTTGGTGGTGCGACGCGCCCCGGGCGTGTGGCATTTGGTGTCGACGGTGTCGGCGCAGGTGCCGCGTCGAGCTGCCGACGTCGGCACTGCTGGACGCCGCCTTCCCGCCCGCGTCGGTCACCGGCACACCCAAACACCGTGCCCGCCAATTGATTTCGCAGTGGGAATCACACCGTCGCGGAATATATTGCGGCACAGTCGGTTTGGCGTCACCGGTGGCCGGGTGCGAGCTGAATGTCGCGATCCGCACCGTGGAGTTCGACGCCGCCGGGCGGCGCCGTGCTGGGCGTCGGCGGCGGGATCACCGCCGATTCCGACCCCGACGCCGAATGGGCGGAATGCCTGCACAAGGCCGCTCCCGTCGTCGGGCTGCCGTACGCCGCGACCGCCGCTGCGGTCGGTTAGAGGTCGGTTAGATCCTCGCGGCGCGACCGCAGCACCGCGTCGTAGAGCTGGCGCGAGCGCACGCCCGGATGCGCCGCGGCGACCTCGCCGCAGGCGTCCTTGACGCGAGCCCCGTCGGCGACGAGCTCCTCCACCTGGGCCACCAGCGACGGCAGGTCGGCGCGCGGGGTCGCGCCGGCCAGCACGACGGTGATCTCGCCGAGCACGCCGTCGGCCGCCCACGCCGCGAGTTCGTCGAGCGATCCGCGCACGACTTCCTCGTGCACCTTGGTCAGCTCGCGGCAGACCACCGCCGGGCGCTCACCGCCGAGCTCCTCGACGGCATCGCGCAGGCACGCCGCCAGCCGGCGCGGCGACTCGAAGAACACGCAGGTGCGCCGCTCGTCGGCCAAGCGTGGCCAGCCAGGTCCTGCGCGCCGCGCTTCTTGCGCGGCGCGAAACCCTCGAAGCAGAACTTCTCCGACGGCAGACCGGACACGGCCAGCGCGGTGGTCACCGCCGACGGCCCGGGTAGGCAGCTGCACCGGCAGCCCGGCCTCGCACGCACGCCGCCACCAGCCGGTAGCCGGGGTCGCTGATCAGCGGCATGCCGGCGTCGCTGACCACCAGCACCGTCGCACCGGCTTTGATCTCGTCGACCAGCGCCGGCACCCGCGCCGCCTCGACCTGGTCGAACATGCTGACGACCCGGCCGGCGATGGCGACGTCGAGCGCCTTGGCCAGCGTCCGCACCCGCCGGGTGTCCTCGGCGGCCACCACATCGGCGTCGCCCAGCGCCTCGATCAGCCGCGGCGAGGCGTCCGACGGCTGGCCCAGCGGGGTCGCACCGAGCAACAGGCGACCATGGGACATGACGGACAGCCTACGATCGACACCGATGTCCGCCCCGCCCAGCGAAACCGCCGATCGCCGTCGCAGGAGCGCGTCGTCCCCGTCGTCAGCCCGGGGCCGCTGGTGCCGGTCGCCGATTTCGGGCCGACCGACCGCATCCGCGGCTGGGTGGTCGACCGGCGTCGTCACCGCTGCTGGCGACGATCACCCGGTTCCTCAACCTGGGCTCGCCGACCGATGCCGGCACCCCGATCTTCGACGAGAAGCACTACGCGCCGCAGGCCTGGCAGGTGCTGCACAACCACGGCGTGGAGGACAACCCCGGGTTCGGGCTGGTGGTCCACCCGCCGGTCGGCAAGCAACTGATCGCGATCGGCGAGGCGATCTTCGGCTACGACGGTGTGGGCTGGCGGTTCACCGGCGCGCTGCTCGGCGTGGTCATGGTGACGCTGGTGATGCGGATCGTCCGGCGGATCAGCCGCTCGACGTTGGTCGGCGCGATCGCCGGCGTGCTGCTGCATCTGCGACGGCGTCAGCTTCGTCGCCGCGCGCACCGCGCTGCTCGACGGCTTGCTGACGTTCTTCGTGGTCGCGGCGTTCGGCGCGCTGATCGTCGACCGCGACCAGGTGCGCCAGCGGATGCACGTCGCACTGCTGGAGGGCCGCAGCGCCGAGACGGTGTGGGGTCCGCGGCTGGGCGTGCGCTGGTGGCGCTTCGGCGCCGGGGTCCTGCTCGGATTGGCTTGCGGGACAAAGTGGTCCGGCCTGTACTTCGTGGTGTTCTTCGGCGCGATGTCGTTGGCGTTCGACGTGGCCGCGCGGCGGCAGTACCAGGTGACGCGGCCGTGGCTGGGCACGCTGCGACGCGACCTGGTCCCCACCGCGTACGCGCTGGGCGCTGATCCCGTTCGCGGTGTACCTGGCCAGCTACGCGCCGTGGTTCGCCTCGGAGACCGCGATCGACCGGCACGAGGTCGGCCAGACGATCGGCCCGCACAGCGTGTTCCGGTGCCCGACGCCATCCGCTCGCTGTGGCACTACAGCGCGAAGGCGCTGCAATTCCACGCGGGCTGACCAACGCCGCCGGCAACCACCACCCGTGGGAATCCAAGCCGTGGAGCTGGCCGATGTCGTTGCGGCCGGTGCTGTACGCGATCGACCAGCAGAACGTCGCCGGCTGCGGCGCGCAGTCGTGCGTCAAGGCCGTGATGCTGGTCGGCACGCCCGCGATGTGGTGGCTGGCGGTGCCGGTGCTCGGCTGTACGCGCTGTGGCGGATCGTTCGTCCGCCGGGACTGGCGCTACGCGCGTGGTGCTGGTCGGCTACTGCGCCGGATTGCTGCCGTGGTTCGCCGACATCGACCGGCAGATGTACTTCTTCTACGCGGCCACGATGGCGCCGTTCCTGGTGATGGCGATCGCGCTGATCTGCGGCGACATCTTGCTACCGCCCGGGCCAGAACGCCGGAGCGCCGAACGCTGGGGCTGATCGCGGTGAGCTGTTATGTGGCGTTGGTGGTGACCAACTTCGCCTGGCTGTTCCCGGTGCTGACCGGTCTGCCCATCTCGCAGCAGACCTGGAACATGGAGATCTGGCTGCCCAGCTGGCGGTAGGTCTTTGCCGGCTGTTCGACGTCGAGATTGCCGTGAGCGGCTGTGATGCCCTGGGCGCCGACCACGACCATGACGGCAATCTCGCCGAAGTGTCGGTCGCGGCGAGCATCATGAGCGCGTGGTGGGGGTCTTTCTCGGAAGCGAAGCGATAGCGCGCGGCACGCTGACCCGCGGCCAATTGCGTTGGAACTACCGGCAACTCCATCGCGACGTCGTACCTGCCGAAGCAGGCGCGAGATCGCTGTCGGACGACATCTATGCGGCGTGGCTGTGGTCGGGCCGCAACGGGAATCATCGCGGGCCGTGCTGCCGCCGCGCTGCACGGAGCGAAATGGGTCGACGATTTCACACCCGATCGAGACTCGATCGGGCCGTTCAACCATCCACCGCCGGGCATCGTCGTTCGCCGCGAGCGGATCGAGGTCGGACGAAATCGTGGAAGTGGGCGGCCTCCGCGTAACCGATCCTGCGCGTACGGCGTTCGATCTCGCGCGGCATCTGCCGCGCGGTGTCGCGGTCGCCCACCTCGACGCGCTGTCAGCCGCGACCGGCGTCACCGCCGCTGATGCCGCGGCGTTGATCGATCGCCACGCGGGCGCGGGGCGTGCGCCAATGCCAGACAGCACTCTCGCTGATGGACGGCGGTGCGCAATCGCCGAGGGAAAGCTGGTTGCGGCTCGTCCTCATCGACGCCGGCTTACCGCGGCCCGCCACGCAGATCCAGGTCACCGATGGCCATCTCGTGGCCTACCTGGACATGGGCTGGGAAGAGCCGATGGTCGCGCTCGAATACGACGGCGACCAACATCGCAGCGATCGGCGACAGTACGTCAACGACATCCGCCGAGCGGAAATGGTGGAACGACTCGGCTGGCACGTGATCAAGGTGATCAACGAGGACCGGCCAGACGTCATCGTTCAGCGGGCACGCGACGCGCTGGCCCGCCGATCGGCGTCGAGATTGCCGTGAGGGCTGTGATCTCGGCGCCAACCACGACCCTGGCGGCAATCTCGACGACAACCTAGGACAGCGGGTCGCGGGCGACCGGGACAGGACATGCACCGGGGACCGCCGCGGCCGGTGCCCAGTTCCGACCCCGCGATGGTCAGCACCTCGATGCCCGCGTCCTGCAGCCGGGCGTTGGTCTGCACGTTGCGCTCGTAGGCGACGACGACGCCGGGCGCCAGCGCCAGCGTGTTGTTGCCGTCGTCCCACTGCTCGCGCTCGGCGATGACGGGGTCGAGACCGGTGTCGATGACGCGCAGCTTGTCGATCCCCATCGCCTTGGCCGCGGCTTCCAGGAACGGCGCCTCGTCGCCGATGGTCACCCCGTCGGGCGTGCGCTGGATCGTGAACGCCGACAGCGTGTCGACGATGTTCGGCGTACATCACCACGGTGTCGGTGTCGACCATCGTGCACACCGTGTCCAGGTGCATCTGCGCGCGCCGCTGGGCGATCGGCACGGCGAGCACCGTGTGCGCGAGGTCGTCGTCAAAGAGGCTGCGCGCCAACGCTTCCGCACCGGCCGGGGTGGTCCGCTCCCCCACCCCGACCGCGACCACGCCGGGGGCGAGCAGCAGCACGTCGCCGCCCTCGACCGGGAGCGGTGCGCGACTCGTAGGCGCGCCGCACCCCGGTGAACCGCGGGTGATGGGCATAGATGAGGTCGGTCAGCGACGCCTCGCGAATCCGGGCCCGCAGCGCCAGCGACGGGATCACCACCCGCGGGCCGATCCATATCGACGAGTCACGGGTGAACACCAGGTTCGGCAGCGGGCTCGATGACGAAATCCGCCCCGTGGTGCATGCGAAGCACCAGCGACACGTCGGTCCGGGTATCCGCCGGCAGCTCGTTGAACGTCATGCCGGCCATCAGCACGTGCGCCAGCCTGGCCGGGTCCAGGCCGCGCAGGTAGGCCGAAAGCTCTTGCGCCAGCGGCACTCCGAGCCGGCGCGCATCGACGGCGGCGGCGACACCCTGCATCCGGGCCGCTCCGCTGTGGCTGAGCGCCTCGGTCAGCAGGTCGGACAGCAGCAGCACCTCCACGCCGCGGGAACGCAGCAGCTCGGCGAACTGGTCGTGCTCTTCCTGCGCGCGCGCGACCCAGGGCAACCCGTCGAACAGCAGCTGGTCGTTGTTGCGCGGATTGAGTCGCCGCAGCTCGGCGCCGGGGCGGTGCAGGATCGCGACCCGCAGCGCGCCCACCTCGGAATTGGTGCCCAGCTCGACAACACCCACAGCTAAACCGTAGCCGCGCCGACTGACCGTCGCGTGCACCCGAGGCGCGCTGGTGGCCCGGCGAGTCCCGATTCATCGAACGGATGTGCGATAGACTGGGCGCCGTGGGGATCGCGGTACAGGGCTCGCTGTTCGAGCACACCGAGCGCAGACAGCTCGGCGACGGCGCCTTCATCGAGATCCGCGCCGGCTGGCTGGCGACGACCCGTCGATGCTGAAGACCTGCTCGACGCCCTGCTGTCGACGGTGCCGTGGCGCGCCGAACGCCGCCAGATGTACGACCGGGTGGTCGACGTGCCGCGGCTGGTCAGCTTTCACGACCTGACGGTCGAGGATCCGCCGCACCCCGCTGCTGGCGCGGCTGCGGCGGCGGCTCAACGACATCTACGCGGGCGAGCTCGGTGAGCCCTTCACCACCGTCGGGTTGTGTTGTTACCGCGACGGCTCCGACAGCGTCGCCTGGCACGGCGACACCATCGGCCGCAGCAGCTCCGAGGACACCATGGTGGCGATCGTCAGCCTCGGCGCCACCCGCACCTTCGCGATGCGGCGGCGCGGCGGCGGGCGCGTCGTTGCGACTGCCGCAGGCGCACGGCGATCTGCTGGTGATGGGCGGATCGTGCCAGCGCACCTGGGAGCACGCGGTCCCCAAGACGTCGGCGCCCGCCGGTCCGCGCGTCAGCATCCAGTTCCGGCCGCGCGACGTGCGCTAGCAGCCGTGGTAGCCCCGGACCGCGGCCACGGCCTTGACCAGCAGGTCGCGGGCGCGTTGGGTGTCGACCTTGGCGACCGGCTGGTCCGGGATGACCAGCGGATTGGCGATGACGATCACCTGGTAGTCGCCGAATTGCGCGGAGTAGTCGTACAGCTCGCCGGTGCGGGCTCCCCCGGCGACCACCGCCTGCAGCACGCGGTGCACGCCCGAGCGTGCGCGTCCCGTCGATGTGCGGCGCGTCGATCACCTCGATGCCGCCGCGCAGCCTGGCCCCGGAGAATGCGACCTTGTCGCAGTCCTTGCCGGGGTCGTTGAACGGCAGGGCTTTGAGGTCTCCACGGCGATGACGACGAACCGGTTGCCGTCGCCCTCGGCGGAGACCGCGGCCATGTTGCCCTGCAAGTCCGGCGGCATGTCCGGCCCCGACCGCCACTTTCGCGCAGTTCGGCGGGATCGAACGTCAGCCCGTCGGGCAGCTTCCGGGCGGACAGCAGCTTGGGGTCGATCGCCCGTTCGGAGATGTCGGTGACCTTGAACTCGGGCCCGAAGCTCGACTTGACGTCGACGACCTTGCCGATGTCGGCCTTCGTCGAGGCGGGATCGGTACCCGATGAGCAGCCGGCGAGCACGCACACGGATGCGATCGCGAGCACCACCTTCAACATCGTGGCCAATCTACCCAAAGCCGGACGCTCAGCTGCGCAACGTGGACACCGTTTTGACGAGCAGATCGGCGGCGAATTGCGGCGGCAGCGCCGGCAGCGCCGAACCGGGGTCGGTGGTCAGCGTGGTGAACGCGTAGTAGTTGCCCAGGTATGCGATGAATGTGTATGCCCGCGAATCGATTTCGGTGCCCGACTCGACGGATGACTTGATGTCGGCCACCATGCCGAGCGGTTTCGACGCCGTCGATGTGCGGGGGGTCGGTCGAGCCGAACGCTGGCCGTGGTGCGCTCGGCGGCCATGGTCCACTGCCCGCATGCCGCGACGACGTCGTGGTCGAGGACCACCGGCCCCGGCAAAGCCACCACCACCGCGTCGACGATGCCGCCGCTGACCCGACCCGGACACGCCCTGCGCGGATTGGTCGCGTCCGTTGCCGGGGTCGGCGAGCGTCGCGCACTGCGGCGGCTTGGCCGTCGCGTCGGCGTCGAGGCTCCAGATCACCCGCGGTGAGGCCCCGCTGGGGATGCCGGTGGTCACCTCGTAGTTGGGCGGCAGCTCGCGAACGACCCGCTTGATGTTGGCGGGGTTGACGGCGGTGCCATGCGCCGACGGCGAGGGCGGGCGACGGTCGGCGCCGGCGGGTGGCGCGCATGCGGCCAGCAGACACCGTGAGCAACGCGCCAATCCAGAACGGCCGCATGCCCGTGATATCAGGGGGTCAGCCGACCGCCTCGATCACTTGACGGGCGACGCGTTTGATCTCGTCGGCCAGGTCGCGCTGATGCGCAGGTCCGCCGGCGGGGCACATCGATGACGGTGGTGATGACGCCGACGTCTTCGCGCTGCCAGACCGCGCCGTAGTGGTCCATGATCGCGCGCATCGGCGCGTTGTCGGAAAGCATTCGCGCGGAGAACCTTTCGACTCCGTCGACCTTGGCGGCGATCGACAGCGCGCCGATCAGAAAGCTACCGATCCCCCGGCCCTGATAGGCGTCGGCGACGGTGAACGCGATCTCGGCGATGGTCGGATCGTTCTCGTCGCGGACAAAGCGCGCGTCGGCCACCGGGTCGCTCCCGTCGGTCACCACCCACACGAAGTGGTCGACGTAGTCGACCTCGGACAGGTAGTGCATCAACGCCGGGGTGGGAATGCGGGCCGTCATGAACCGCCGATACAGCGTCTCGCTGGAGAATTGGATGTGGCCGTGCACGGTCCGCTCGTCGTCGCCGGGCAGCACCGGGCGCAGCATCAGCTGGGTTCCGTCGCGGACCCGATCGGGATCGGCGTGATGAATGCGGCCAGACGCTGGCGCACCGTGCGCAGCAACCGCGGCATGACCCCCGGGAGGTGCACCATCCGGGTGAAGGCGTCGTTGTCGCCGATCCAGCCGGTCAGCGGTTCGGCCGTGGTGACCGTCGCGATCCGCGGGATGTTCCGCAGCAGGGCGATCTCTCCGATGATCGCGCCGGCGGCCGTCTCGCCGATGGCCACGTCGCCGTCGTCGCCGACGTGCTTGATCTCGGCGGTTCCCGACGAGATGAGCAGGAACGAAACGGCCTGCTCGCCCTGCTGCATCAGCACCTGGCCGGCCGCGGCGCGCAGCGGCTGGAGGCGGGCCGCCAACGGCACCAAGTCCTCGGTGGCGCAGCCCTCGAAGATGTCCATCGTCGCGAGTTCTTCCGCCCGCGCGCCGGTCAATTCGGCCACGCACATATCCCACGGATTCCCGAGTTCGGCACGGGACTCTCGGTGCCCGCACAGCCATGAACTCGCCGCCCTGCTCTCGTCCCACCCGCCACAGGCGCACAGCCCATATTGCGGTCCGACCTCGCTTAGGTTATGGCGTTCGCTGCTCAGGCGGCAATAACGGCGGGCAGGCGAGAATTGAGAAGCCGCCCCGGCACGGTGGTTGACTTGCCGAATCGTTAGAACTGACGGTTGCTAACGTCGAGTCAGATATGGATGGCGACAAGCGATTTTATTAATCCGGCGAATCGTTCGTACCAGATCACGGATGATGGGAAATATCGCCGCATCTGCGAAATACCGATCAGATCAATCTCGTCAACCTGATCCTGCGCCTCCGCGCGAGTATGGGTCCGAATATGTCCACGGTTCCAGCGCATCGATATTTGTACCCGCGCTTCGTAGGGTAACCATTGCAAGCCGGGGAAGAGCCAGTGCGGCTCAATCGGAAAATACCGGTAGGGCGTTTGCACCCAATGGCGGTCGGCGAGCGAGTGAATGTTATCGACCAATCGTTGACGCCTCACATGGCCGCCGACATGCTCGAGTACTGAATTAGAGAAGACAAGGTCAAAGTGATCGCGCGCAACTGATTTGGGCAAGTCGCAGGCATCCCCGTGGATTGCGGTGATCTCAGGACTCCACGACTCCAGCGCTTCTAAGTTCACGGTGGTGAGTGCCTTCGGCCGCACGGGAGCGAGTAGCCACGACTCCGGCGTCCCACCGAGGTCCAGCACTCTCATTTCGGAGAACGACGAGAAAGTCTCGATCAGGTGCTGCCATCGTCGAGCGCGGGCACGTCCGGACAACGACCGCCCCGAGTTAACGTCCGTCACAACGTCCCGCAACCAGTTCGACATTTACATCCAATCTTTGCCGTCGTAGAGAATCTCGCTTTCGAGCGTCATCTCGTGAGTGGTCTTGAAGTCCACCGCTTCGATAACCACCCGGCGATCGGTACGTCGGTGCCGCCTCCGGCGAACGAGATCCGCAGCGGCGCCCGGGCGCGGATTCGTGGGCGTGTCATCCAGAGTCTCTTCCGACGTGATTCGCTGCGCTGGCCCACGCGAGCCTAACAGGCTAACCAGCAGTTTTGTCGCTCTTTAGGGGTTACGAGTAGGGGTTCGCCGGCGCGGCGATGGGCGTGACCGAGACGGCCCGCAGGGTCGGGATCGGCGGTGTGTGCGGTTGCCGCTCGGCGGGAGTCACCACGCCCTCCACCCGCAACCAGGTGTTGTCCGCAAACCGGAAAGTGCCGTCGCCGTCGCGGTCGCGCAGGTGGATGCGGGCCAGCTGAGCGTCGGCGGCACAACAGATGATGACGATGCGGGCCAGGTCGATGCCGCCGGGTTCGTTGAGGACGAAACCGGTGACCGTGATCAGCCGATTGTTCAGCGATCCCGTGCTGTCGTTGGCCGCCCGCATCATCACGTCCGGCAGCGAGACCTCCGGCGCCCGGCCCTGCGGCAACGGCGGAAATGCTTGGCGCAGCGCGTCATTGGAGACGTTTCGTGACCGATCCGGTGGCGGCCTGGGGCCGCAACGCCGGGGGCGTCACAAAGATCAGCACCACGATGGGCACGACGAGCAACCACACGACGCCGCCGCGGTGGCCATGCCCGTCCTCGGGATCACCGTCCGGCGCGCCCCGACGAATGTCGCCGACGATCGACACCAGCGCGAGACCGATCAGCAGCACGGCGGTGAGCGCCAGCCACGGCAACAGCGTGGGCTTGACGTAGCGGGTGAACGCGCCGGTCAGACGATCAGCCCGACGCTCAGCCCGACCAGCAGCAGCAGGGTGTTCTCGGTTTCGCGCTTCACCGCGAACCACCGAGCAACAGCACGCCGACCAGGGTCGCGACCGCGATGGCGACGACCAGTGTCGCGGGGCCGAAGCGGGCGGCGAACGCCCGGCCGAACATGCCGGATTGCATCGCGAGCAGTTTGACGTCGACAGCCGGTCCGACCACCATGAACACCAGCCGCGGCACCAGCGGGACCATCGTCAGGCTCGACGCCACGAATGCGTCGGCCTCCGAACACACCGCCAGCATCACCGCCAGCGCCGCCATGACGACGACGCCGAAAATCAAGTGCGCACCCACGTGTTCGAAGATCCACGGCGGCACCAAAACGTGTAGCGCCGCCGCGGCGGCCGCGCCCACTACTAGGTACGCCGCGGCCTGCAGAAAGTCGTGGCGGGCCACCTCGCAGAACACCAGCCATTTGGACTGCGTCCCTGGGCCGTGCGACTCGTGCGGCGGGAGTCGGCGGGTGATCCATTCGGCGCGGCCCCACCGCGACCACGCCCAGCCCATCAGCACCGCGGTCAGCAACGACGCGGCCACCCGGGCGATGACCATCTTCGGCTGCCCGGGAAACGCGACGGCGGTCGCGACCACCACGACCGGGTTGATCGCGGGCGCGGCGAGCATGAACGTCAAGGCCGCCGCTCCGGCGGCCCCGCCGTCGCCGAACAGCCGGCGCGCCACCGGCACCGAGCCGCATTCGCATCCGGGAAGCGCGGCACCGGCCACACCGGCGGCAAGCACCGCCGCCGCGGGGCGGCGCGGCAGCCAGCGCACCAAGCGCTCGGGCGGCACGAACACCGCGATCAGTCCGCTGACCACCACACCCAATCCCAGAAAGGGCAGGGCCTGGACGAAGACTCCGCAGAACACCGTGCCCGCGGTGGCCAACGCGGTGCTGTTCGCGACGACGGCACGCAGCCACGTCCCGAAGATGGCGAAGCCCACCAAACCGACGACCAGGACTTCCATCGACCCGAAACGCGGTCGGCGCTCGGCCCTCATCTAACCCACCCGGCCTGGAATCTCACGACAGTTGATGAAAATGATTATCACTGCGCCGGGCCCGGCGCCCGCACCCGGCCCACCGGCGTCGCGGCGCGGTCCACTAGCGTGCAACGCAATGAGCCAGGATCCGGTCGAGCTGACCCGCGGCCTGATGAGCCAGACCGCCGAGCTCCGGCACGGTTTCCTTGACGTGTTGGGCGCGTCGACGAGCGCGCCGGTTCCGACGGTCGCGCAGCGTGCCATGAACAGCCCGTTCGTCGCGACGGTCTACGAACGGCTGTGGCGGCCGACCGCCTTTTACGTCGCCAGCGGTCTGACGCATCGCGCCGAGCAGCGACGCGCGGCGTCGGCGCTGCATCTGTCGACGCGCTCACAGGTTGCTCGATGTTGCTTGTGGCCCAGGAAATTTCACCGCTCCCCTGGCCGCGGAACTGCCCGAGGGTGGCCTTGCGGTCGGATTCGATATCTCCGAGTCGATGCTGACGCGAGCCGTCGCCGACAACAACGGGCCGCGAACGTGTTATGTCCGCGGCGATGCGCGCACGCTGCCGTTCGACGACGAAACATTCGACGCTGTCTGCTGTTTCGGTGCGCTGTACCTGATGCCCGAGCCATTCCGGGTGGCCGCCGAGATGGTGCGGGTGCTCAAGCCCGGGGGTCGGATCGCGATCCTGACCAGCTATGCCCCCGAAGCGGCGCTGCCGCGGCAGCTGATGACCGCGACCGCGCGCAGCATTGGGCTCACCATGTTCGGCCGACGCGACTTCGTCGACCTGTTCGCGTCGGCCGGGCTCGTCGACATCGAGCAGCAGACGCAGCGCGCGGTGCAGTTTGTCGTCGCCGCGAAGCCGGGCGCAGCGCCCTAGGACGCCGCCTTGACCACGCCGAGGATCCGGACGACCGGCGTGCCCTCTTCACATTCCAGTACCCAGGGAGCGCCGCCGTTGACGGGTTCGGAGGTGAGCTTGAACATAACCGGCAACCCGACCCGCCGCGACATCTGCGTGCACTCGACCTGGAACAGCCGGTAGTCGCCGTCTTCGTGAACAGCCAGCGAGGAGCCCGGCTGAACGGACTCGACCGGGACCTTCTGCAGGTAGTACTCGATACTCATCCACCTGACTTTAGAGCCGAGACCGTACCTAATCCGGCGCCGAAACGCCCTCTTATCGAATGTTCAGCTAAATTTTCCGACCCCATCAGACTCGGGGCGCTTGACGGCCTAAGCCGTCGTATCGGTCGCGCCGAGACGCAGGTGCTCGATGTGGTACACGGCCTCGTCGAGCAGTTGAGCGACGTGATTGTCGTAGAGGCGGTAGACGATGTTGCGGCCGTTGCGGTCGCCGGCAACCAGTCCGAGCGCCCGCAAGAGCCGCAACTGGTGAGACACCGCCGGCTGTTCCATCCCGACCGCGGTGGACAACTCGCCGACCGAGCACGGGGATTGCCGCAGCCGGGTCAGGATCATCAACCGATTGGGTGACGCCAAGGCTTGCAGCGTCTCGGCGATTTTGACGGCGGATATCGAGTCGAGGGTGGCCGGTGGCGTAACGCGCCCGTCGACCCCGTGTCCCATCTCTCAATTGAAGCACGCACCCACAAACTGATATGACATATGTAGAGCTTTACATGTATACATGTGGCGATCGTGTTTTCGAGGGAGGGGACGGAGCGGCTTCGATGAGTAGCGCCACCATGCAGCCGACGCGCGCGCCGTTGATACCGGGGCCCGCGGGCCTGTGGTCAGTCGCATCGATCCGGTGGGCGACCGTCGCCCTCGTCCTGTTCCTGGCCGGACTCGCGGCTCAATTAGTTGACGCGCCCTGGTGGAGTTGGTGGGTTTTCTATCTGGCGTGCTACGCCACCGGCGGCTGGGCCCCGGCCTGGGAAGGCTTGCAAGCGTTACGCTCTCGCACGCTTGACGTCGACCTGCTCATGGTCGTCGCCGCCATTGGCGCCGCGAGCATCGGCCAGATCTTCGACGGTGCCCTGTTGATCGTCATCTTCGCCACGTCCGGCGCATTGGAAGACGCGGCGACCAAGCGCACCGAGGATTCGGTCAAGGGGTTGCTTGACCTCGCACCCGACCGCGCTGTCCGCATCGACTCCGACGGAGTCGAAGAATCCGTCGACGCTCAAGACCTTTGCATCGGCGACCTCGTCAGCGTGCGCCCGGGTGAGCGCGTCTCGGCGGACGGTGTCGTCGTCGAGGGCGCCTCCGATGTCGATCAATCGTCGGTGACCGGGGAGCCCATGCCGGCCGGCAAGGCCGTCGCTGACGAGGTGTTTGCGGGAACCCTCAATGGCGCTGGGGCACTGCGCATTCGCGTCATCAAAGACCCGTCCGACACCGTCGTCGCCCGCATCGTCGCCCTCGTCGCCCAGGCATCAGAAACCAAAGCCAAGACGCAACTGTTCATCGAGAAGGTCGAACAACGCTATTCCGTGGGTGTTGTCGTGGCGACCCTGGCCCTGTTCGCGCTCCCCCTGATTCTCGGTGCCGAACTACGGTCCACGTTGCTTCGGGCGATGACATTCATGATCGTGGCGTCGCCGTGCGCGGTGGTGCTGGCGACCATGCCGCCGCTGCTCTCGGCGATCGCCAACGCGGGACGCCACGGTGTCCTGGTCAAGTCGGCGGTAGCGATTGAACACCTTGCCGACATCACCCAGGTGACCATCGACAAGACCGGCACCCTGACGACGGGAACGCCGCAACTCACCAGCATCGCCGCGGTTGACGACCGATACTCCGACGACGACGTGCTGCGGATCGCGGCCAGCGCAGAGCAGTTCAGCGAGCACCCACTCGGGCGTGCGGTCGTGGCCGCCGCCCGGGTACGCGGACTCGCTTTTCCGGAAGCGACCGATTTTCAGGCGCTTCCCGGGCGCGGCGTGCGTGCGCGTGTCGCAGGCCAGACGATCGAGGTACTGAGCCCGCGCGCATTTCACAGCAATCCGCCCGCCGCGAGCAGCCTCGAAAGCCAGGGCACTACCGCCGTTCTCGTCATCGTCGACGAAGCGCCGGTCGGTGTCCTCGGACTGGATGACACCGTGCGCGAGGGAACCGACGAGGTGGTCGCCGCGATCGCCGCGCTCACGTCCGGCCAGCCGGCACTGCTGACCGGGGATACCCGGCCGGCAGCAGAACATCTGGCCGCACAGGTCGGGATCACCGATGTCCGAGCCGACCTGCTGCCCGATGAGAAAGTCGCCGCCGTGCGCCAGCTGCAGGCCGACGGCCAGCGGGTGTTGTTCGTCGGTGACGGCATCAACGACGCCCCCGCCATGGCCGCCGCGCACTGCTCAATCGCCATGGGCCGCAACGGAGCCGACCTGACTTTGGAAACCGCCGACGCAGTCACCGTCCGAGACGAACTCGCCGCAATCCCGGCAGTCGTTGCCCTGTCGCGTCGCGCGCGCCGCGTCGTCATCGCCAATTTGGTTATCGCGGCGACATTCATCACCGGACTCGTCGTATGGGACTTGCTGGGTCACCTGCCGCTGCCCCTGGGCGTCGCGGGCCACGAAGGTTCCACGATCGTCGTCGCGCTCAACGGCTTGCGACTCCTGAGCGGGCGCGCTTGGCGGTCAGGGCTATCGTCTCCGTGACACCAATCGATCGGTAGGAAGGGTCACGATGACGAACGGCGTTGGCAGGGTGGCCGGCAAGGTCGCGTTCATCACGGGTGCTGCGCGCGGCCAAGGCCGAGAACACGCCGTCCGCCTCGCCGAGGAGGGCGCCGACATCATTGCCATTGATATGTGTGGCGACGTCGAGGGCGTCATCTATCCGGGAGCGACAGAGGCCGATCTCGACGAAACCGCGGCGCTGGTCCAGAAGTTGGACCGGCGCATCGTGACCGCCAAGGCCGATGTCAGAGACCTCGCAAGTCTTCGCTCAGCGTTGCAGCAGGGAATCGACGAGTTGGGCCGGCCTGACATCGTGGTTGCCAATGCCGGCATCAGCGGCAGTCCCGCGCCCGCCGCGCTGATCGAAGAAGCCGCCTGGCAAACCATGCTCGACATCAATCTGACCGGGGTCTGGCACACCATCAAGGTGGCGGTGCCGCACATGTCCGACGGCCGCGGCGGATCCATCATCTTGGTGAGCTCCATGTTGGGACTGCGTGGCGGCGGGTACATGGCGCACTACGCCTCGGCAAAGCATGGCGTTGTCGGCTTGATGAATTCACTCGCGAATGAACTTGCTCCGCAGTTGATTCGAGTGAATTCGATCCACCCCGGCAACGTGCTGACGCCGATGATCGACAACGAGCAGTTCCACCGCACCCTGCGGCCAGACCTCCCCGAGCCCACCATGGCCGACACGGCTGCGGTGCTCGGCCACTTCCATATGCTGCCGGTGCCGGTAATCGAGGCGCGTGCGGTCAGTCATGCGGTGCTGTTTCTCGCCTCCGACGAGGCGCAGTACATCACCGGGGCGGCATTGCCGGTCGATGCGGGGGCTGTCGCAAAGTTCTAGACCGCCTGTTAAAGGGTCAGTCTCGACGCTATCCACTACCCGTCACGCGAGTAACGCGGCCAGACCATTAGACGGTTCGCAGCTGCGATATCGCATCTGATATCACTTTCAAAAGTCGCCCAATGGTCGGTCGCGGACCACGGCCCCATAAGCTACTATCTACGTATGCATGCAGATAATGCTGCAGCGCCCCTTGCCGACGATCAGGTCAGCCTGATCGTCGAGGTGTTCCGGATGTTGGCCGACGCCACCCGCGTTCGGGTGTTGTGGGCGCTGGTCGAGCGGCGAGTTGTCGGTCAACGACCTCGCCGAAAAGGTCGACAAGCCCGCGCCGTCGGTGTCCCAGCACCTGGCCAAGCTGCGGATGGCTCGGCTGGTCCGCACCCGCCGGGCCGGCACCACGATCTTCTACAGCCTGGAGAACGAACACGTCGGCCAATTGGTCATCGATGCGGTGTTCAACGCCGAGCACGCCGGTCCCGGAGTGCCGTCCCACCACCGCGGCGACCCGAACGTGCGCGGCATCACGACCGATCGCCGGCCGCCGAAAGGCCAATGCGCGATGAGCGATCACGGCCACTCCCACGGACATGATCACGACCACCACCACCCGAAGGGATTGTGGGGCGGGATCAAAGAGACCCTTGCACCGCATAGCCACGACGCCGCCGACAGCTTCGACAGTGCGCTGGAATCCAGCGCCGATCGGCATCCGCGCGGTCAAGATCAGCCTGCTGGCCCTGGGCGCCACCGCCGTCGCGCAGATCGTCGTCGTGGTCATCTCCGGTTCGATCGCGCTGGCCGCCGACACCATCCACAACTTCTCCGACGCGCTGACCGCGGTGCCGCTGTGGATCGCGTTCGCGCTGAGCACCAGGGCCGCAACCCGCCGCTACACCTACGGGTTCGGCCGGGCCGAAGACCTGGCCGGGCTGTTCGTGGTCGCGATGATCACGCTGTCGGCGATCATCGCCGGGTACGAGGCCATTGCGCGGCTGATCAACCCGCGTGCCGATCGACCATGTCGGCTGGGTCGCCGTGGCCGGTCTGCGTCGGCTTCATCGGCAACGAACTGGTGGCGATCTACCGCATCCGGGTTGGACGCCGAATCGGCTCAGCCGCGCTGATCGCCGACGGTCTGCACGCCCGCACCGATGGCTTCACCTCGCTGGCGGTGCTGTTCGGTGCCGGTGGTGTGGCGTTGGGCTTCCCGCTGGCCGACCCGATCGTCGGTCTGGTCGATCACGGTGGCCATCCTGGCGGTGCTTCGCACCGCGGTGCGCGACGTGTTCCGCCGTCTGATGGACGGCGTCGACCCGACCTTCGTCGACGCCGCCGAAGCCGCGCTCGCCGCCGAGACCCGGCGTCGTTGCGGTGCGCAGCGTGCAAGATGCGCTGGATCGGGCACCGCCTGCACGCCGACGCCGAACTCGACATCGACCCCGCGACCGAGCCTGCGAGGCCGCGCACCGCATCGCCCACGACGCCGAACACGACCTGATTCACGCCGTGCCCAAGCTGACCACCGCGATGATCCATGCCTATCCCGCCGGCGGCACCAACGCGGCCCAGGAACATCGCGAGAGCACCGAATCTCACACTCATCACCACTGAGCCAGCCGATTGCGGTTCGCCTTGCCCAACAAGGTTTTTGCAGTGCTTCAGGTGAACGCGAGTACAGTGACTCCGATGGCTGTCGCCTCGTCGAATGAGCGGATGATCGCCGGGGTCGCCGCCGCGGCCGTCTCGCTCGGGGTAGCCCAGCTGGTGGGCATCCCGTTCGGCGCGCGGGCCGATGCGCGTGCCGCGATCGGCTCGGTGGTCGTCGACCTGACACCGGGACCCATCAAAGAGTGGGCGATTCAGACCCTGGGCTCGCTGGACAAGCTCTTCTTGGCCGTCGTCGTGCTCGTGGTGATCGCGACGATCGCGGCAATCGCCGGGAGCTTCGAAACTCGGCGCCGCCCGATCGGCAGCGCCGTGATCGCCGCGGCGGGTGTCCTCGGATGCATCGCAGTGCTGTCGCGACAGGGTGCGACGGCACTCGACACGATCCCCACCGTCGCGGGCGCCGCCTGCGGCGTGGCGGCCCTGCGCTTGCTCACCCGTCGGTTCTGGCCCGACCCGAAAGACCCGGCCGACGGCGCCGACCACGACGAGCCGGACGCCGGCAGGCGCACGGCTGGTCATGTTCGGATTGCTCGGATTCGGAGTAGTGAGCGGCGTGGTGGGTGCGGTCATCACGCGGTTGGTGCATTCGGTGGCCGCCGACCGCAACGCCGTCACACTTCCCCGACCGCGCGTACCGGCGCCGCCGATACCCGCCGATGTGCAGCCGAACGGCGTTGCGCTACCGAGCTTTATCACCGCCAGCGCCGACTTTTACCGGGTGGACACCGCACTCAGCGTTCCCCAACTCAGCCACGGCGACTGGCGGCTGCGCATCCACGGCATGGTGGACCGCGAAGCCACCTACAGCTTCGACGACCTCGCCCACTTCGACGTCGTCGAAATGGTGACGACGTTGACCTGTGTGTCGAATCCCGTTGGCGGAAAGCTGATTTCGACGGGCGTCTGGACAGGCTACCGGGTGGCCGATCTGCTGGCGGCGGCCGGCGTGCACGCGGACGCCGACATGGTGCTCTCGACGTCGATCGACGGATTCACCGCCGGCACGCCGGTGGAGGCGCTCACCGATGGCCGCGACGCGCTTCTGGCGGTCGGGCCTCAACGGTCAGCCGCTGCCGATCGAGCATGGCTACCCGGCCCGGCTGGTGGTACCCGGGCTCTACGGGTACGTGTCGGCCACCAAGTGGGTCGTCGACGTGGAGCTGACCCGTTTCGACAAGGCAAAGGCGTACTGGACGCGGCACGGCTGGGCAGCCGCGGGCACCCATCAAGACCGAGTCGCGCATCGACGTGCCGAAAGATGGTCAGAAACTGCCGAGGGGATCCGTGGTGTTCGGCGGTGTCGCGTGGGCACAGAATCGTGGCGTGCGGGCCGTGGAGGTCCGCATCGACGACGGCGGGTGGCAGCCCGCCGAACTGGGCGCGAGCTATTCCAACGCGACGTGGCGGTTGTGGAGCTTCCCGTGGCAGGCGAAAAGCCCCGGGAGACATACCATCACGGTGCGCGCGACCGACAACACCGGAGCTACTCAAACCGCAGATCAGGTTGGTAGCGTCCCCGACGGCGCCACCGGCTGGCACACGGTGGACTTCACCGTGGCGGAGACCTGACGCGACTATTTTGACGAGATTTTCCGCCAACTGAATGACCGCGATCACGATGCCGATCACCACCGTGATCGGACCAATGATGGACCAGGTCGTGGTGTTGCTCATCGGGCTACCACCAAGCACTCCGAACCCCTGTAGCGCCCAGATCAGACCGAACAGCTGCGACGAGCAACCCGACCGCGAATGTGACGACGAATGCCCTACTCATATGGGGATCCTAGGCGCCGGACGGTAGATGTCCCACCCGCGATGACAGAAAGTGCTGTCGGCGCGACAAAGGCGTCGGCGTCGGCCGCCCCGACAATGAGAAGCTTGAGCTTCGGGTGCTTGGCGTCAGGAGGAAGCAGTGACGAATGATAGTGATCTACCGCCGCTTCGCGTCATCGTTTGGGGTATTGGCACGGTAGGCACCGAGATGGTCACGACCATCATCGATCACCGTCCCGACATCGAGATCGTCGGCGCCCGCGTTTATTCGGCCTCGAAGGAGGGCGTCGACGTCGGCACCTTGGTTGGTCGCGGCCCGATCGGCGTCGCCGCGACCACGGATGTCGACAAGATCGTGGAGCTCGACGCGGATTGCGTGCTCTACACCCCGCGCAATACCAGCATCGACGACGTATGCACTCTGCTTGCCAGCGGGAAAAACGTTGCGACGACGGCATTCCTGTTCCACCCGCGCCGGACCGCACCGGTCGACCGCGATCGGGTGCTCGAGGCTTGTCGGGCCGGCGGCACCACCATCCACGGCAGTGGCTTGAACCCCGGGAACCTCTCCGGTGCACTGCCACTGGCGCTTTCGGGACTGTCCCGCACCATCGACAAGATCACGCTGCAGGAACGTGCCGACTGGTCGGTCTACGAAAGCACGTCGATCACGTTCGACAACATGCGCTTTGGGCAGCCAGTCGAGGACATCAGCCCAGCGGCCAGCGAGTTTCTGGCCTTCAACAGTGGAATCTTCACCGAACAGGTCTGGTTTCTCGCGGACGCGCTCAACGCCGAGATCGACGAGGTCACCGTGACCGTGGAGGCAGTTCCTGCGCGAGACGATCATCAGATCTTCGACCATGTGCTACGCGCGGGGACGACTGCGGGGCAACGATGGAAGTGGTCGGGGCGGCGCAACGGCGAGGTGCTTGTCGAGATCGAGACGCTGTGGACCGTCGGTGGCGAGTATCCGGACCATTGGCCCAAACCCCAGGACGGTTGGACGCTGACGATCGAGGGCGACCCATCCATGCGGACACATTTCTTCTGCCTGGCCAGCTTCACCCGCGCCGCGACCATGGAAGAACACGTTCGCTCGGCAAGTGTGGCCACCGCCATGCAGGTGCTCAATGCCGTGCCCGCGATCTGTGCGGCCCCGACGGGTTTCGCCACCGCGGCAACTCTCCCGCTGATTCGCAGCCACATCGGATTCGGCAACACGAGAGCGGCGCTCACCGAGGCGTAGGAAAAGGCCTGACCAGTTCGAACGTTGTGGAGCTAAGGGGATGTCTTTCAAACCCTGACAACCCCTTTGGGCGGCTAGTTAGTTTCTATGAAAATTCGCCACGGGATGAGGAAATTCGGGCATTGCCGCAAGTCAGGGCCGTAACGCCCCGTAACTACCGCATGACCCGTCGCCTGACCCCGGATGAGCAGCAGCAGGCGTTGGAACTCTACGAACTGGGCAACTCCACCTACACGCACGCGCGCCAGTTCGGCACCGACCGCCACACCATCACCAGCCATCTCCGGCGTGGCGGCGTCACCCTGCGCTCCCGCCAAAAGCTGACCCCGGAACTCGCCGAACAAGCGAAGCAACTCTACGCGGACAATTACTCCCTCGCTGCCATTGGCAAGCAGGTTGGCCTCACGCCGACTGCCGTTGGCAATGCGCTGAAACGAACGGGGGTGAAGCTGCGCGATCCGCATGGCCGGGCCTGATTGGCCCGGCAACTATCGCGGTCTCGTAGGTGGTCGCCTTCAGCGGCGACGGCCTCGTCGGGGTTGCCTGGGGCGGCACGGAAGTGCTCGCGTATGTGCTTCGGGTCGATGTGATGGTTGAGGGCCAGGGTATAGGTCACGACGAAATCCTCGTCGAGACCAGCCTCGGCGAGTTCTCGAAGAATTCGCTGAGGCTGCTCGTGACCCCTGCCGCGGCGTGTACTGGTAAGCCGCCGTACCACTTGGTGCCGAGTAGCACGCATGTGCCGGCGGATATTGGCTCTAGGCCGCAACGGATATCGGCTTTCGAGGAACGATTTGGATTTCTCCCGGTAGCAGCCCAGGACCGGTGCCGCCGCTTCGGCTAGTCGGTCCCCATGACGTCTTGCTCGAACCGGGTAGCGGAAGCCGCGCCCGTTGGTCTTCTAGACGTGACCAGCCGGCGCGGCTTTCATAGCGCGCTACGCGGCGGCCCTTGCGTAGTCGAGTTCGAGCGAGCGGTGCTCGATGTTGCCGCGGTGAGATAAAAACGCGGTGGTCGAGCTCGCGCCCGCCGCCGCTGATGTAGCACTAGCCACTCTCGGCCTGCACCGCTATCTCAACGACGGTATCGCCACCAGAGTTCGAACCAGTCGGTGTTTCGAACCTAGGATTTCGTGGCCTGTGGTTGATTTGATTCACGAGATGCACCATCAAGCCCCGGCTCGGCGCACGGAGATCCATGCGGAGCAGAACCCTTTCGAACGCTCCTAAGCGCTGGAACAGCTGGTGTTGCGCAGCGCTGAGCTCAACTAACATTTTTCGGATGCAAATGACAAACCCGCGTCTAGTGACGCAGGTTTGAAAGAGACACTTTAGGTGTCCGAAAAGTGGAGCCTAGGGGATTCGAAACCCTGACCCACCCCCACAATGCGTGGACCAGACAGCCTAGGTGACCAGGCGCGACACGACGGAATCAATCGTGTAGGACGCGGTTTCGGGCGAGCAACTGTCGTCACGGTTGTCGTCAGGAGTGTCGTCAACTCTGTGGGGAATTTCAAGGTCGTTACGCGCAGCGCTGCATCATCGGAAGCAGCTCATCGTATGGATTTGTGCCTCCTGCCTTGTCGGTGTGTTCTCTGCCGTTGTAGTTAAGGAAGGACAGCGAAATCTTGCAGTCCGCCCCTTGGCTGACCAGGTAGTTAATTACCTTGATGTCCTGGTCGGTGGGACCCATCCAGACCCCCCGCTGGACAATCCAAAACAGCAACGAGCCGACGAACGTTCCGTCCTGGTAGCCGCCCGTGTAGCCCTTTGGCGTCAGGTCCGTATGGAACATCAACGGTAAGAAATTGCGGGTGAGCTTGGCCAGCAGGTAGCTGTCGTGCAGTTGGTCGTCGACCTTGAACCCATCTGCTTGGAAGGTCTTGACCAAAGCAACGGGATCGCCGTTCTGGGGGACGCCTTGAAATCCGAAGAGGATGGCACTTGCGCCCTGGTAAAGGGTCGTCGCCTTCATCCCCGACTTCACGTACAGATCGACGATGCTGGTGTCGCGGCCGACAATTGCATTCACGAACCCATCTTCGGACCAGGCGCCGGTGAGCTGGACGATCTGTGCACGGGGGTCGCTGTTTGCAGGAGGACCGTAGTTGTTAATACCGCCGCCGCCAACGACGACTTGACCGTTGTTCGTGTTGATGCCAACTTCGCTGCTGGTCTTCGGCTCACCGGTGGTGGTCGGCTTACCGTTCCACGGAGCCCAAACCAGAAGCGCGACAACCACGGCGACGACACCGCTGACCGACCCTACCCACGTCGCAACAAGCATTGCTCGATGTCGTCCACCCTCGATCGCCGCGTCTGCTGGCGAACCGTTGGGGGCGTTACTCGCCGCCTGCACAGCGTGGGGGCTGCTGCTCGCGACGTTGACGCCCTGAACGTTGTGGAAGTTGTACACGGTGGACGGCGCCGGTCCCGCGCCCTCCACGGGACCTCGCACGGGGAGGGCCGCAGATTCACTGTCGTCGGACACGCGCTCATCTCTTTCGGTTGACTGAGCATACGGGTGTGCTGCACCGGATGGGCCGGCATCGCGACAGACTTACTTCGCCTTGGCATCGTAGCGCCGCCAGTGCCACGCACACCGGCGAAGATCGCACAAGGCTGGTCACTTGGCGCAGCTCTTCATCAGCTGGTATTGCGGTATGTCAACCATTTTCTGGTAATCGAGGAATGCCAGCGGAACCTTGCAATCCGCGCCTTGGTCAATCAGGTACTTCATCACCTGATTGTCCTCACTTGTCCCAACCCAGGTCGACCGTTGAACAATCCAAAACAACAACGAGCCGACAAATCTGCCCCCGTACCCACCGGCATAACCTTTGGGCGCCAACGGCGATGTGAACGGCATCGGAAGCCACGACCTGGGCCCCTGACTAGACAGCTTGTCCATCAGATAGCTGTCTTCCAGTTCGTCGTCGACTTTGAAACCAGCGGCCTGAAATGTCTTCACCAATTCGACCGGGTCGCCGTTCTGAGGGAGGCCTTGAAACCCGTAGAGGACGACACTCGCGTCCTGATAGAGGGTCGTTGCTTTCATGCCTGACTTCAGGTACAGGCTGACGAGGTTGATGTCGCGGTCGCGAATTGCTTTATGGAACCCATCTTCGGACCAGGAGCCGGTGAGTTGGACGATCTGTGCGCGGGGGTCGTTGTTCGCAGGAGGACCGTAGTTGTTAATACCGCCGCCGCCGCCGACGACTTGACCGTTGTTCGTGTTGATGCCTACCTGGTTGCTGGTCTTCGGCTCACCGGTGGTGTTCGGCTTGCCGTTCCACGGAGCCCAAACCAGCAGAGCAACGACCACGGCGACGACACCACTGATCGAACCTACCCACGTCGCGACAAGCATTGCTCGATGTCGTCGAGTGCCCGTCGCCTCTTCTGCTGGCGAACCGTTGGCGGCGTTACTCGCCGCCTGCAGGGCGTGGGGGCTACTGCTCGCGACGTTGACGCCCTGAGCGTTCTCGAAGTTGTACACGGTCGACGGGGCCGGTCCCGCGCCCTCCGCGGGACCTCGCACGGGGAGATCCGCAGATTCACTGTGTCCAACGTGGCGCTCACCCTGCGGCGTGATCGACAGGCGGGCAACGCTCGGCGGCGACGTCGATACGTTGCGGGTGAGCTGGCCGTCGGTGATTAAGTACTCGACTGCGTCGAGGAGCTCTGCTTGAGAAATCGACGCCTGGGACCAATTGGCGTGGGTCTCAACCAATCCGGAAGTCGGTGTCGTTTCGGATCGGCTGTGTCGGACCTTCTGGTCATAGACGAATCGGAGCAACGCGTCGCGAATGTTCTGCCGTCGTTCGACTTCGGACACGCGCTCATCTCTTTCGACTGACTGCGAATATACGTGGGTGCTTTAATCGGGTGCCCGACATCGCAGATCGACGTAGATCACGCGCTCATCACGTCGTTTGGGCTCGGAATTTGGTGACATCTTTGCAGGCCAGCATGCGACGTGTCACCTGTTTGTGCAATAGACCCCTGGTTACTGGGCAGGGAAGCGGCTGCGATCTGCATGCGGTGCTGGAGAAGCCGAGTCCTCGGCTGATCACTTGGCGCAGCTCTGCAACACGGGGTGCATCTTTTTGTAAACATCGTCATCATGCAAATAGCTGACGGAGTCGAGATAGGACAGGGGAACCTTGCAGTCTGCGCCCTGGCTGATCAGGTATTTAGTCACCTGGCTGTCGTCGTCGGATACGCCGTTCCAGCTCGCACGCTCGACGATCCAGAACAGCAATGTGCCGACGAATGTTCCGCCCTGGCCACCTGCGTAGCCCTTCGGCAATAACGGCGATTCGAATATCGGCGGGTTCCGTCGGCTGTCTTGCAGTTGGTCATCGACTTTGAACCCGTTTGCTTGGAAGGTCTTGACCAAAGCAACGGGATCGCCGTTTTGGGGAACGCCTTGAAATCCGAAGAGGATGGCACTTGCGCCCTGGTCAAGGGTCGTCGCCTTCATCCCTGACTTCAGGTACAGATCGACGAGGCTGGTGTCGCGGTCGACGATCGCATTCACGAATCCGTCCTCGGACCAGGAGCCGGTGAGCTGGACGATCTGTGCGCGTGGGTCGTTGTTCGGAGGCGGACCGTAGTTGTTAATGCCGCCGCCGCCAACGACGACTTGACCGCTGTTCGTGTTGATGCCGACCTGATTGCTGGTCGTGGGCGCACCGTTGGTCTTCGATTCACCCTTCCACGGAGCCCAAACCAGAAGAGCAACAACCGCGGCGACCACACCGCTGATCGAACCTACCCACGTCGCAATACGTACTGATCGCTCTCCTCGAGTCTCCGTCGCCTCGTTTCTAGCCGCCTCCCGAAGTTGGAATGGATTTTCCTTGGAGACCTCCTCGTCGACGGCCTGTGCTGCGGCCGGTTCCTTGGACACCTCCTCGACGGCCCGCACGGTTTCGGGGTCCAGACTTGCCACGCCCATCACTGCATTTATCGCTTGGACGAGCTTAAAAGCGTTCTCTGTGTATGGCTTTCCGAAAAGATCGACATAATTCAAATCGCCGAGCATTCGACCGGCTCCAAGGTCCCAATCGGGGATTTTCCCCGCGTCGAATCGCACGGGAATCAACCACTTTTGGCCAGGGGCCCGCAACCGGTATTCGCCAACCGCTAGCGTGATTTCTTCATTCATATAGCTTTTCTGCTTTGCGCGAGACCGATCCGAGAAGCACGCAAGGAAGACCATTGCCCCCGAACCGATGGCTTCGCGAACTGTCCGCTTCCACTCTTCTCCCGGACCCAGCTCGTTCCTGTCTCGCCAGTACGAGACATTGGCTGCGTCGAGCACGCGGCAAAGCTTGTCGACACGGTCCTTGTCCTCGGCGACGTATGAAATAAACGCCTGTTTTGCCCTGGAGAACTCGGACTTCGCAGCCATGTCAACCTCCTGTGGCCGAAGGCGGCGTTCGAACGAGTCCCACGCTAGTCCCGGCCTACTGGGGTGGCCAGAGGTGAGCGTTCGATTGGCGACTGTGCCATTTGCAACATGCCGTACCCGGCTCCGCTCGCGAAGTTGCTTAGGGCGCCCGCTCGCGAGTTGAGCGGTACCCTGCGGGCGCTCGTCCCAGAGCATTCAGAGATCAAATAAGTCGCCAACGCGTCTGCGAATGTCGATGTGATGGCCGACCGATTCACCGAACCGCGCGAAATGATCGCGGCGAATGGGTGAACGCGAGATAGCGCTGAGAAGCGTTGGCTAACAGGTCGTTTCCGCCCCAGCTTGCTGAACCTGGTGAAACTACTGGCCGCGCTCACCGCGTGCAGCCTGCTGCAGTGCAACGGATCCTGCGCCAATGCTCCATCACGGTGACCGTCGGCGACTATGTCGAGGTGTCGAGGCAGTCCAACGCGACGCCCTGGATTCAGCGAGCAGCCTGTTGCGGCGTCGAGCCCGGCGCGAGCGGATCGTAGTAAAGAGCGACTCGGC
>CAVTYW010000029.1:0-210554 GCA_963738955.1 Pirellulales bacterium
AAAGCACAGCAGGAGGCAGTTTTTAGTACCGCAATGGCCGCCGCCACGAAGTATCCCGGTTGGAAACCATTTTTGCCGACATCCATGGAAAAGTCGGCCTCGCCGACGACCGGCGACCATACTCCAAAAACGACAATAATCCCCAGCACCGCCAATCCGCCGAGGAGCGTCGCCACTGTTTGGCCAAGTGACTTACGTCCGCTGCCGCTGAGAATGATGGCCGTCAATCCCAGTCCAAGATAGACCAGCGAGAATACGGTTCCGTGCCAATAGCCGGAGCCGTTCCGAATCGCAGAAAAGCTAGTGATTCCCCACGGGATTCCTCCGGCGACCGCGCCAAAAAGAAGATCGTCATGTCCGGCACTTCACCCTTCCAGCCGGCGGGCGGGTTCGACTTCTGCCGAAAATAGACGAACGTCGCACCGAGCGCCGCAAGCACGATCAAGGGAATCGCAACGTAATTGAAATAGACGGTGCTTAGATTTGTGTTGAGCGAAATGATTGCGCCGAGGATTGAAACGGCAAAGGCAACTCCTCCGAACGATGCGACGATGCGGTCGGTAATCTCGAGTTGCGGCCGCGGATCGCGATTCCACATCGCCCGCATGTCCAACACCGCCGACCCGAGCAATAGGGCCATGATGCCCATGATCGAAAACCGTTGAAGATTCTCGTCGACGAACTGCCCCGGATCGCCGTAGGAAATGTTCTGCACTACCTGAATCCACTCGGTGGCATTGCAGAGCGTCACCACGAGGGCAAACCCAGTGGTCGCGGCGATGATGCCACCGCGCCACGGCGCCAATTGTGGTAGTCGCAGGGACCGTGACGATCATCGCGATCAATGCTCCGAGCACAATCCCGGTCAAAACCTGATAGCCCCGATAACCCCGAGCGGCGACGGCCGCGGGGCCAACCGTGGCGTGCAGTTCGATTTCTTTCGAGGCGCGATTGACTTTGAGCGGGACTTCCGTGCCGACTGGAATCTCCATCCAGAAACGGCTGATGTCGTCGTTGTTCTGGACCGTGGAACCGTTGATCGAAAGCACCGAGTCGTGGTCGCGCAGGCCAGCCCTGTAGGCGGCTGAGTTCGACTTCAACTCAAAAATTGACACACCGGGAAAGCTACCGCCCGAACCGCTCGATCCAATTCCCCACAGCCCGCGGTCCATGAGTTCGATTGGCATGGCCGCCGGGATGAAACCCACGGCGCAGAAGAAGAGTTGCCAAAGACAAATGTGCGGAATCCTGACTGGAAACGCCCGCGAGTCGTTTCGCGAATCGCCACTCCCTTCCCCTTGCTTGCGGAGCAATCGCCAGACAAACAGCCACACGATTGCCTGCGTCAAGGGTATGAGCAACGCCATCGCCGTGAGCCACTTCCACCAGTTGTGCGCCCAAGGATCAAAGAAGGCGATGCCCGTGGGATCTTGCGAATTGCTGGTCAACATGTGCGCGCCGAGGCCCAATCCGCCGTAGGCATAGAATCCCACGGTGACGCCTCCCAGCGCGACTCCGCCCACCGCCATGCCGCCGAAAGCGAATCCGCCAAGCGCCACGCCGCCGACCGCCAGCAAAGCAACCGCCATACCTCCGCAACCAAAAAGTCCAAGCGCGCAACCGCCGAAGCATAGTCCGCCCATCGCGACGCCGCCCATGGCAACCACGCCGATCGCCACGTCGCCGATGGCGAAAATCCCCTTGGCGATCCGTTTCTTGCCGGTCGAACGGATCGAAGCCCAGCGCGACGCGCAAGAGCGGCAGGCCGAACAGCGTCGTCTTCGAGCGGTATTCCTTGCCGAACGCTCGCTGCCACACGATCGGCGAGACCCCCGTGATCGTTTGCACGTCGGTCTTCACTTCGCTGACATGCTGATAGCGCCGTTCCGGCTCTGTTCTCCAGCGCTCGCAGCACGACTTCGTCGAGCCGCACGTCGATGTGCACCTTCTTCGACGGCGGCGGCGAAGCGGCCCAGCGGCAGTTCGCCGGTCAGCATTTCGTAGAACACCACGCCCAGCGAGTAGATGTCGGCGCGGTGATCGACGGCCTGCGGCTGCTCCATTTGCTCGGGGGCCATGTAATGCGGCGTGCCCATCACCTGCTGCGTACCGGTCAGCGTGAAGTCGCCCGTCGCGGCGTCGGCCGGCCAGAGCTTCGCCAGGCCGAAGTCGGCGATCTTCACGCGGCCCTTCTTGTCGAGCAGGATGTTCTCCGGCTTGATGTCGCGATGGACGATGCCTTCGTCGTGCGCGAATTGCAGCGCGTCGCAGATTTGCGGCACGATGGCCAGCGCCTCTGCGGCGGCAATCCGCCCGACTCGCATCAGCTGCCGCAGGTTCACGCCGTCCACATATTCCATGAGGAAATAAAACAGCCCGCCGACCTGGCCGAAGTCGTGCACGGCGACGATGTCGGGATGATTGAGCCGGGCCAGCGCCCGGGCCTCGCGCGCGAACCGCTCGGCGAATGCGGCATCGCGGCCGACTTCGGGCGGCAGGATCTTCAGCGCGACGAGCCGGTCGAGCGCCGATCTGCCGCGCCTTGTAAACCGCCCCCATGCCGCCTTGCCCGAGCAGTTCCAGGATCTCGAATTGCGGAAATCGGGCCGACAACTCGGCGGGCGTCGGCGGCACGAAGCCGGAGCGATAGGGCGTGGTTCCGGCCGGCTCGGAAGTACCCGACGGATTGCTGGCGTGGCTCTCCAAGCCGACTTGCAGCATACAGTTGGGACAAATGCCTTGCGGCGAATCGGGCGGCATTTCGGCCCCGCATCGAGGGCAGTTTTTCATGTCGGTCATACGAGCGGCTCCGGAAAGTGCGGCGCGTGCGATCAGTTCTCAACCTGTACTAACCGGTTGCGAGAAAAAAGTTACACGCCAATTCCGTGTCCGCCACTCGCCACCCGCAACACGCCCACCTATCCCCTCGCACTATCCGCTGATCGCCGCTTGCAACTCGCGCAATTCCTCTTTCACTTCCGCCGGATCACTCACGGTTTGTGCGACTTCGGCATGGAGCAGTTCCCGATACCGTTTGCGGAGCCGATGAATTGCCGTCTTCACCGCCCCTTCGCTCATCGCCAGTTGCGCGGCCAGCGCCCGATAGTTTTCCGCCCGAGCGTTTCCACCGAGATGATTTTTAATCGCCTCGAACAGCTCTCCTTTGCCGGCCCGAGTGAATTCCGCTTGCAGCAGTTGCAAGGTTTGTTCGAGCACGGTCAGCGCCCAGCGGCGGGCGAAGATAGCCTCGGGCGTGCGCCGGTCGGCCGGTTCGTGGCGGTAGCGCCTCTTCGCCGTCGGCGAAATCGAGGCTAAAAAGCTTCGTCCCGCCGCCGCGTTTGAGCGTGCCGGCGTTGCGGCGACGGTTGGCGAGAAAGTGTTTGAGCGAAGCGAGCAGAAACGAGCGAAACTTGCCGCGCGAACGATCAGCGCGCCGCAACGTCTCCCGCTCCAGCAGTTGCACGAAAAACTCTTGCGTCGTGTCTTGCGCATCCTCGGGCGACAAACCCTTCCGCCGCAAGAAGGCGTACAGCGGATACCAATATGCCGAGCAAAGATCGGCCAGCGCTTGTTTCGCCTCGGGCGAGCTCAACCCCGCCGCCGAAACCATGCTCCACCGCGTCGTCGCGAATTGTCGACGGGCAAGAGGCGACGGAATTGACGGGAATTGTGAACTGGACATCCGCTCGATTGTAACCCGAAGCGACCTTCGGAGCGCGAAACAAATCCGGCGCGGACCTCTTATGTCGGCCATGCGCCCAGGCCTAGTTCGGCCGTCGCGCAGCGTTCAACGAGCCATTCGCTCTTCATGGCCACCTCCTTTATGCTCGTCCGCGGTGCCAAAAAGGATCAGGCAGTTCGGCAACGCGCGATGAATATCTTCCGCGCCGGATTCGGTCACTCGGGTTTCGCGCAGGGAGAGCAATTGCAATCGGGTCAAACCCTTGAGATGCACGATTCCAGCATTGGTGATCGCGGTGTCGTCGAGATGCAACTTATTGAGTTGGATCAATCCTGCTAGGTTTGACAGGCCACGATCGGTGATCCCGCTTCGATTCAGATCGAGGTCGTGCAACTGGGTCAGCCCTTTCAGATCTGCCAGGCCCGCCCCGGTGATGGGCGCATTGTAAAGCGACAATCGCTGGAGTTGTAGCAATCTCGTGAAGTTTGCCAGCCCGGCGTCGGTGACCGTCGTCCCGGTGAGAGATAGCACTTGAAGTTGCGAGAGTTTCGCGAGGTCGACCATTCCGGCGTCGGTGAAGTCGGGCCCGTTCAACGTCAGATCGCGAAGTTGGGTCAAATCGTCGAGATGGTTCAGCCCGGCGTCGGACGTCGTCCCGAAGCCGGTTTGCCCGACCAGATCAAGAGATTTGATTCGACGCAGCCAGTCGTGACGAAGCATCTGTGCGCTGCGGTCGTCGAAGAATTGAGCGGTGCGGGCATCGCTAAAGAACATCTGGCCGAGCAATCCGCGGAGCCAATCCGGCCCGGGCAGCGACCTGCCATCCGCCGGGACGTCATACACCACGACGCCACCGGATCGCTCAATTGCCAACACATCTTCCCGTTCGCCGCGCTTCCGCTCGATCTGCCGAGCCAGCCAACCACAGCCCGAAGCACAAATCAACGCGAACAGCAGCAGCGAACGAAGGCTGAATTGAAAGCGGCGCCGTCGAAACACAACAGCAGCGGCCAGCCGAGCGAGCGACACGACGATCGGCAATACAACGATTCCGAAGATAACCAGCGTCGCATAGACACGCGGCTCGCCGAAGCCGATCCAATGCCAAGAGTCGGCGACGAGAACACCCACTTCGACGGCGAACAAAACGACAAGCCACATCATCGCAGCCTTTCGCCTGCCGGCAGGAACAACTCGTTCACTTTGTCCGGCGCATCTTCCGGCTCTACTCCGGCGTTCCACGTTGGGAAAGCCGACTTGCCCGGCGGGTACATCGACTCCAGCGGTCCCCAGACTTCGTCCACCTTGTCGTCGAACAGATCGCCGATGAGCAGGTCGGTGATCTTGCCGCGCAGATTGGGATACTTCTTGATGAACTGGCCGAAGCTGAAGCCGTCGTAGTATTCGCACACCAGCCGCCGCATGCGATCGATGCCCTTGTTGAACAGTTCGGCCCCAACTGCCCGAGTTGCTGGGCCGACGTGTCGCCGCTGGCCAGTCCCTCGGCGATCGCGTCGGCGGCCAGCTCGCCCGATTTGAGCGCCAGCAGCACGCCGGAGGAATAGAGCGGATCGAGGAAGCCGAAGGCGTCGCCGATCAGCACCCAGCCGTCGCCGGCCACCTGCTTCGAGCGATACGAATAGTCCTTGGTCGCGAAATAGCCCGTCGCGCGCTCGGCTCCGGCGAGGCGCTGCTGGACGGCCGGGCAAGCGTCGACTTCCTCGTCGTAGATCTGCTCGTGGCTGCCGCGGCCCTTGAAGAGATAGTCGAACGGCGCCGACGACGCCGACGCTGATCGTGTTGTCGTGCTGCGGGATGTACCACCACCAGCCTTGCCTGTTCGTCGTCTGGATGACGAGCGTGGCTCCTTCGTCGCGGCCGGTGTCGCGGTAGGCGCCTTCGCCAGTAGGTCCAGATGGCGCCCTTGTTGAGCACCGGATCCCACAGCCGCAGCTTGAAGCGGTTTTGCAGCATCGTGCTCTGGCCGCTGGCATCGACGACGACCTTGGCGCACGACTGCTCACGGCCAGTTCGTCTCGGGCCGACGCCGTCGGCCCTGTCGCCGACGGCCCGCACGCCGACGGCCCTGTCGCTGCCAGCCTGTCGCCTTCGAACAGCACCTCCAGCACGCGGCCGGCTGAACGCACGTCGACGCCCGTGCTCGCGGGCATTGTCGAGCATCATCGTGTCGAACTCGCTGCGGATCACCTGCCAGGTCTGCGAGCACTCGTGCGGCTTGTTGTCGTGGAAGTAGAACGGCGCCGACACCTTGCCCGGCCGCGTTGACGAACTGCACGCTGTACTTCTTGACGAAGTGGCTCGCCTTCATCTTGTCGAGCATGTTGAGCCGCTCGAGCACCCAGTAGGTTTCGGGAATGAGCGATTCGCCGATGTGAAAGCGCGGGAAGTGCTCTCGCTCAAAGAGGCGAACGCTTGCAGCCGTGTTGGGCAAGCAGCGTCGAGACCGTGCTGCCCGCCGGCCCGCCGCCGATCACAACCACGTCGGTTTCTTTTGTTTCCATCTGTTTCTCCAGGTTGCGATGAAGGTTAGTTGGCCGTTGAAAAAGGGGACTGGCTCCGAGCCACATCGTTGTTTTGCCGAATGTTTTTGGCTCGCGGCGAGGTGCCTGTCCCCTTTTTCAACACGCCGTTAGAAGCCCTCGCAAAACCGTCGGGGACTGTCCCCTTTTTGCGCAGTCCGCGAAGCAAAACGGGGACTGTCCCCTTCTCCGAGGCGGTTTTGTGAGGGCTTCTTAGCACCACGGACTTTCTGGATCTTCGTGCGGATGCCGGGCCGCTTGCAGCATGGCCACGAGCGCTTTGAGCTCTCGCCTAGGCAGGTGGCCAAGTTGTCGGGCGTGGCATTCGCGGAGCGGCTCGCCGAGCGCGTCCAATAGAGCGATGCCGGCCGGCGTGATCCCGACGCGAACGACCCGGCGATTCTCCGCCGGACGGTCGCGCGCGACCAGGCGGCGCTGTTCGAGTTTGTCGAGCAAGCGAGTGATGTCCGGGCGCGACTCACCAGGCGTGCCGAGAGATCAAGAGTTCGGATCGGCGCGGGATGATCGCGCCGCAGCAGGCGCAGCGCATTGTATTGCTGCGGCGTCAGGTCGTATCGCGCGAACAGCTCATCTTCCAACGCCCGCAACCGGTCGTACGTTCGCCACAGGCCGAGAAACGCTTCTTGTTCGAGGCTATCGAATCGCCGGCCGATTTTGGCGGTTTTGGTCTTCACGGCACCGATTTTAATCATTCAGACAATAGTTGTCCAGACAACTATTGAGTTGAGGGGGAGAAGCAACTGTCGAATTGAAAGCTCGATTTGCCGTCCCATGCCGTGCCTCTTAGTGAAACGCTCCCGACCGAATGAGCAACCCGAAGATCGTGGCATCCGCGCAAATGTGAACGGCAATCGCCAAACCCAGCCCATCGGTCCACCACCGCAGCAGCCCCATCGCCAATCCAAAGCAGCCCGCCAACACCGCGCCGAACGGCCCTGGCGGATAGCCGTGAAGATGGCCCATGCCGAATAGGATGGTCGTCGCACCGAGCGCGACGCCCGAATTCCACTCCGCCGCCACGATGCCCCACAGGACGCCGCGGAAAACGAGTTCTTCCAACGTCGCGTTGAGCAGACTGAACCAGAGTCCGGCGAAGAGCAAATTGCCAAATGCCGCCACCGGCAGCCTCGTGGCCAGATCGGCGACGTCGGGCCGCGCGAAGTTTTGAAACAACATCAACCCCGCCATGGTCGCCAAGCCGATAACCACCGCCGCCACCAACGGCCAACCTCCGACACGCCCGACGGCGATCCGCGGAGCCGATCGTCGCAACCGCGGCCAGGCCAGCACGACCGCGGCATAGGCAAGCAACGGCAGCAGCAGTTGCCACGGCCAATTCAGCGACGACAAGCCAACCCCAAATGCGGCGAGCGCGAACAAAAACACGGCTCCATGCAAAGCGCCGCCTTGTTTGCTGGCCGCTTCCATAGCGACACTCCGCTCCCGACATTTGATGCGTGCCAGTAAATTAGACGCCGAACCGGGAAAGAAAGCAAAGCCGCGCATCCATTCGATTTGCGTTTCCCTGTCCACATCGACTCCTTCTTTCTCTTTGCAATGGTAGAATTTAGGTGTTCATTCAGTACGCTGTCGCCCGATCGTGCCGGAGCGTCAAAATGGCCGTTGCCAATTGGACCGAAGCCGATTCGAATCGAGCCAACGAGATTTAGACCGGGTATCAGCGGCAGCATGACGTGTTGGCAAAAGCCGGCCAGACCGTCGGAATCGACCGCGCCAGCGGCAGCATTTGGTTCGGTGAGTCGATCCAAGACGTGATCGCTCAACGCGACGCCGACGGCAGCGAAGCTCCCTTGTTCTTCGTGCGAGTCGGGTCTGCAACGTATTATCGGAAAGGAGGCCACCGTTGATCGAAGGCATCGTCACGGACGATGGCACTCCGGTGATCCCGGCGGAAGTGGGCAATCAACGCTGGCAGACAATCATCGACACGGGCTTCAATGGCGAACTGGAAACTGCCCCAGCGATTGCGACCGCATCTCAACGCGCAATTTGTCGGCCGTGCGACGTCACTTCTGGCGGCAAATCAGCGAATCGAGGAGGACGTCTTCCTCGTCGATTTTCCCATTCGATGGCCGAGCGGTTCGTGTTCAAGCGACGTTCGTCGACGGCGACGAGATTCTGATCGGCACTGGCATGTTACGGGACTATCGGCTCCGAATCGACTTTCCTGGCCGGACGGTTGCGATCGAGCGGGTGTAGGGGTTCGATTCCGACAACAGGTCGCCTCCGATTTTCCAATCGGCTCTTGTACCGTTTGTTGGATGCTCGGCGGCGCACCACTAAACTAAGGTCTGCAGATTGATGGCCCCAACCGCGTTGTCGAAGAAGCCGCTGTACCCAATCTCCATTCCCTCTACTGCGAGCCCATTGCGGAGCCGAAGCCGCTTGCCGGAAAAAAAGAACGAGAGATTCTTGAAATTGAGGAACGGGATCTTTCCGTCGCTTTCGGTGCAATTATTCAGGGCCCATTTTTTGACCCATGGGCCGGTCTTGTCTCCCGTCAGATAGCCTTCTCGAACCTGCTCCCGTATGTCCTCGCTCACCCTGTCGATCCACCATGGGACCATTGGCGGACCGAAGAACGGATTCCGTAAATGCTCTGGCAAGCATTGCTCTATGCGATCGCGAACTCTTTGCAGCCCAACATCGCATTTAGCCTTGCTCCGCTCGAAATCATCGTTGAGCACCGCGCTTAGGTCCGCCACGCTACTCCGTTCAAAGGTGAGATCCAAACCGACATCTCGCTCGCCGAACCACAGCTTTACTTCCCGCTTTTTGGCGGTAGCAACGAAGTCGTGGATGCCCTTCGGAAAAAGGTCAAACGAGTTATCGGCCATCCTCAGCAACGGATTGCCATCCTTGTCCGACAGGTCGAACGACAGCGCCAGCAAGCCGGCGGCGTTCCTCCGGAGGCGTACCAAAGGGTGGCCGGCGATTGCGACAAGAACTTCGGACCCGCCAATGTAGTTTCCGCCCATCCTTACCAGGATGTTCTCGTGCTCCCAGGACGGGAATGAACCTCTGACATCTTCGACGGAGCGAGGCGTCTTCTTCAGCGCATGTAGCCGCTCCGGCGCCCAGTTATCATTGTCAGCCTCGTCATGGTGTTCACGGCAGAGCGCGATCATTCCTTTCGGATCGTTATGCGGCCGGACACTGTAGGGTGGATCAAAGTGATGCCACGTCAGAAACGGACTTCGGCAAATCGGACACCCGTATCCGACCTCTCGGCGAAGTTCTTCTTTCACATGGTTCGGGGGCTCGCGAGATTCCATCTTCTTCCACTCCGTTCGTTTACCGCGCGATGAAGAGTTTATTCGCCAACCCCACAACGTCCGGCGCCTTCCGCCGCCGCGGATCAATCCTTCAAATGAAACAACCGCTTCAGCGCCTCGACGAGGCCGTGTGGGTGGCCGCGGCGGGATTCGTCGCGGATTTGCTCTAGCGGCGAATGCAAGAGCTTGTTCGCGTAGCGCTCGAAAGCCTGGTCGATTTCGGCGCACGTTTTCGGATCCAGCTCGGGCAGTTTATTGAACAGCCGCCGCAGTTCTTGCTCGCGCAGCGATTGCCAATTCTCACGCAGCCGCGCGATGATCGGGCCTGTCGCGCGGTGGTGCATTTGCTCCATGAACAGCCGGGTTTCTTCTTCGACGATCGCCAGCGCCGCCGGAAGTTCGGCGTCGCGCTGCTGGCGGTTGTGGGCCGCGGCGGCTTGCAGATCGTCGACCGAATAGAGATACACGCCGAGCCGATCGCCGATCGCCGGGTCGAAATCGCGCGGCACCGCCAGATCAAGAATCAACAGCGGCCGTTGGTAGCGCAGCGGCTCGAGCTGTTGGAAGCGCTCGAAGCGAAACGATCGGTTCTTGGGCGCCGGTGGTGCTGACGACCAAATCGGCCGCGACGAGATGTTCGTCGAGTTCTTCCCACGGCGCGGCCCGGCCGCTGAATTCGGCGGCCAATTCGGTCGCGCGCGCGGCGCTGCGGTTGACGATCGTCACGTCGCGCGCTCCGCCATCGCGCAGGTAGCGCAGCGTTTCCTGGCCCATCTCGCCGGCGCCGATCACCAGCACTTGCTTATCGTCGAACGAATCAAAAATCTGCCGGGCAAAATCGCCGATCGCGACGCTCGGAATGCTCACGCGCTTTTCGTACAGCGACGTTTCCCGCGCAACGCGCTTCGCCACGCGCAGCGCCGCTTGAAACATGTCGTGCGTCAGCGGCCCGGCGCTATGATGCTGCTGGGCCAGTTGATAAGCCTGCTTCACCTGCGCGAGAATCTGGGGCTCGCCGAGCACCAGGCTATCGAGGCTGGCGGTGACGGTGAATAGATGCCACACGGCCGCCTCGCCCGACTGCTGAAAGAATTCGTTGCCGGCCGCTCCCGGCTCGAGCCCGTGAAACTCGGACAAGAATTTCGCCACCTGCTCGTGGTTCGGCCCGATCGCTTCGGCTTCCGACGCCGAATAAACTTCCACGCGATTGCAAGTCAACAGCAGCACGGCCTCGGCGGCCGGAAACCGTTCGCGCCAAAGATCGAGCGCCCGGGCGGCTTGCGTCGGATTAAACGCCAGCCGCTCTCGCAATTCGATCGACGCATTGTGGTGGCTGCAGCCAACCAGTTGGAAGTTCATGGGAGCGGGGGCGGGGAGCAGGGAGCAGGGAGCATGGACGGAGAACGAAGAACGGGGCGGGAAAAAATGGGGACTGGCTCCGAGCGCATTGGCGGTGCTGCCTCGAAGCAGACGATGAGCGAGGTGCCTGTCCCCATTTTTTCCCAAGCGGACGATGAATTCGCCGTGACGCGCGTGCGGGCGTTGTGTTGGCCGGACGCGATCAGTTGCAGTGTTAGGAAGATCGCCAGGAAAACGAAGTTGGCGATCGCGAGATAGGCTACTTTGCGACCTTGGCGGGCCGGTTTGTAGAGTGCGTTGAACAGCGCGGCGGCCACGAACCACGCGAACACACCGCCCGATTGCCAGACGATCGGATCGGTCCAAGGGAGTTCGTCTTGCTGATGGCGATGTTGGATCAGATTGAGCACAATGCCCGAGAGCGTGCCGATGCCAACCAACAGCACCGAGAGAACAATCGCCCGGCCGCTGATTCGTTCGAGCCATTCGAGACTCGGCAACCGCAATCCGCGGGCCGGCGGCAATTTGTGTTTCAGCCGCCAGGCTTGCAACAAATACATCAGCCCGGCGACGAACCCGACGATCACGGCCACGGCCCCGAGCAGCCAGAACGTGCCATGAATCGTTCCCCAAACCTGCGCGGCCGGCGATTGCGGAAACGGCTCGCGATTGGCGAATTGCGCCGCCCCGATCAGCGCGAGCGCCAGCGGCAAGATGAAGATTCCGTACGACACCTCGGGATGAAACAGCGTCAAATACAAATAGACGACAACCAGCATCCACGCGGCCAGCATGAACCAATCGAACGCGCTGGAAAGCGGCGCCGCCGGCAGACCTTTGTAGGCCCAGTAGCCCAAATACAGCGTTTGGGCCACTAGCCCGGCGGTGGCGAAACCGAGCGTCAACACCCGCCGCGCCGCATGGCGCAGCAGCAGCCGAGCCAGCTCGAGCAGCAGCGCGACCGTGTAGCTGGCGGCGAAACAAGTGGTGGTGATGCCGGAAATCATGCGTGGGTTTGGGCGCGGGGTGTATTTAGCAATTGTACTCTACAAGTGGGCGGCGGAATGCCTAATGTCGAATGACGAATGTCGAAAGACTGACGAAGGCTGAATGACAAATGGCTGCCAGCGCGGCTCCGAGTGGGATTCGCTGCCTACGGCGCGTGCCGAACTTGCTGGACATGACCACGGCTCTATACAATTGGATTGGGCGATGGGTGAAGCCTCAGTAAATTGACGGCTGTTTTAAGGAGGTTTCGGAACGTGGCAACAAGCACCGAGGTCTTGTCGAACAGCGATCAACGGTTCCAACGGCTAGTCGCTGGATGGCGGGAGGAGCGTAATCCCTACTCATCGGACCCCACGCAAGACGCCACTCCGTCGTATTTGAAAATCATCGGAATGGGGCCGCCGGCAATCCCGTTGATTCTGAACGAAATGCGGCGGCAGCCGGATCAATGGTTCGTCGCGTTGAACGCACTGACCGACGCTGATCCAGTCCTACCTGAACACCGCGGCAACGGTCGGGAAATGATCAACGATTGGCTCGATTGGGGCAGGGCGAATGGATATCTTCATGCGCCTAATTCACCGACGGATCGTCCGGCACGTTCTTGATCCGCAGGGCCGAGAGCATTTTCAGGCCGTAGATTTGCCGCGTGAGTTGCGACCAGATGTCGTAGGGGCCTTCGAAGATTTGCTCCGCCGCGGCCGGCGTCGTCAGCCACGAATCTTCGCGCATTTCCGATTCCAACTGGCCCGGCCCCCAGCCGGCGAAGCCGATGAAAAATCGCGTCGGGTCTTCGCCCTTCGAGATCAGCCGCTCGAGATTCTCGGGGTCGGAGCAGAAATAAACGCCTGGCACGAGCTCGATTTCGCCGAGCTCCGCGTCGGAATGTATGGCCATCAGTGGCCCGCGGCAGGGACCGCCGAGATGGATCAAGCCGGTGCTGGGGCACGGGGCTTCGCTGACTTGCTTCCAAGCTTCCGACACGCTGGTCTTGGTGGGCCGATTGAGCACCAGCCCCATCGCCCCTTCGTCGGAATGGCGAATGATCAGAGCCACCGCGCGCGCGAAGTTCGGGTCCAGCAATTCTCGCGAGGCGACCAAAAAATGCCCTTCCAGCGACATAAGCGCAATCTCCGCCACTTATTAAACGCCGTGCGCGAGCGATTGTAAAGCCGGAGGCGATTGCGCCGAAAGGAGCCGCGCACGAAGTAGGCGGATCGGCTGTCTGAAGTGGAATCAAACCATCGCCGCTAGGAGACATACGGATCGGCGGTTGGGCTGCAGCCCCGTTCACGGGGCTTTCCGCGCAGCGGTAATAGGCCCGTCCTTTTAGGACGGGTGACACGAACGTCACGGTCACATTGCCGGAGTCCCGTTCACGGGACTTCTCGCTGTTGGGGCTTTAGCCGTGACACGCGATGACGATCGGACATCATGCGACGGCTCAAGCCGAACAGCGAGAAGCCCCGTGAACGGGGCTCGAATACAATCGCCTCGACTCGCGAAAACCTGCCGTAAACGGCAGGCCTAATACCGCATTCGCGGGAAGCCCCATGAATGGGGCTGATTGACGCACGACCGCTTTCGGGCGCCCGGCCGTTGTCGGACGCACGGCCTCTGTTGGGCGCACTGCCGCTGTTGGGCGCACTGCCGCTGTTGGGCGCGCGGCCGCTGTTGGAACGCAACAACTGTGGAAGTTCGTTCAACACAATGCAATCGATCGTCGACGCCGCCTCGTCGTCACCGACCGATTCCGCTTATTCCGTGCGCTGCTCTTTACCGCGATCGAACGACACTTCGCCCGGTGCCAGGTTTTTCAAATTGCGCGGCGGGGTGCGGAAGTCGATCAGTTTGCGGCGCGGCTCGGGGTGCAGCTTGTCGAGCGCTGCGCCGATTCGCATTCGCAGCGACCAAAGGCTTTCGGGCAGCAGTTGGTTGAAGCGGATCACGCCGGCGTCTTCGTCTCCCTTGAATCCGGTGCCGGCGCGAGTTGGCGACAGATGGAGCGCTTGGCGCACTTGCTGGCCGATCGCCCAGCGCGGTTCGCCCGTTTGCTGGGCCCACAATGTCAGGTATTCGACATCCTGCTGGCCGCGGCGATAGGCTTTGAGCCGGATCGACGGCGTCGGATCGGTTTCGCCGGCTCGGGCCGGATAGAAGAGCGACGTGTCTTCGCCGTTTTTCCACGACTGCGAATTGCCGACCGCCAGCCACGGCAACACGCCGTTGCTGCCGAGGCTCCACGAATCGATCGACCAGCCGGCCGGCTGCACGTTCGAATCTTCGACGGCGTTGCTGCCGCCGTATTCGAGCATGAATTGCCCTTGGGCCGCGGTGCGATCGTTCACCATCCGCGCGTATTGCCGATACGCGCCTCCGACGACGTTGTAATCCAACAGGCCGTCCAACGAATCGCGTTGCCACTCGGGCCGGGAAATGTCGCAGCGGAAAGCGAGTTTGGCCTTGCCGGGTGAATTCCTTTGTGCGCGGTTCGCGCCTTCGTGAAACGCGGCGCCGAAATATCGCAGAGCCCAAAAGTCTTGAAAATGGGCCGGCTCGTCCAACAGCCACGGAGACGAACCGCGCGACCAACCGGCCGATTTGAAATTGTTCTTGCCGTTGAAAAAGCATTGAAAGAACGTGTCGTTCCAACCGCGGGCGTTGAAATGCTCGGCCATCTGCCGCGACGCCTCGACGAAATTATCGCGATACGATTTCGGAAACGCGCGGTCGGCCCAATAGTCGCCGTTGTAGTTGCCTTCGATGGGCGTCGGCCAGTTTTCGTTCAACGGCAAATAAAAGCATTCCTGCGGCACGCCGTGGCGCGGCAAGTCGGCGAACGCAATGCCATCGAAGTACGGCCCGAAGCGGCGATCCCAGGCGGTCCAATCGAACTTTTGATCCGTCCAGCGCGGTGCCCAGCCTTGTTCGACCGCGCCGCTTTGATGATAGGGCACGACGTTGAGCACCGTGCGATGAAGATGCGCCAGGCGATAGAAGGCCCGCTCCGAGCCGGGCAGGCCGTAGCAATTCATCTCCGGATAGAAGCTCAAATAGTCGGGCAGCGTGAAATTCCAGACATGCAGTTCGACGGGCAATTCGAGCGACTGGCCGACGGAGCGCAGCGTGAGCGTTGCCCGATGAATGCCGGCGGCCGCTTCGTGCGGGACGTAGATTTCGCACAGCAAACTGCCGCTGCGCGCTCCGGCCACGCCGTCATCGGTCGCGGGAATGGATACGGAATCGGTCAGCGGAACGACCGGATCGGGAAGCGGACCTTTTTTTGTGCCGACATTTCGCAGCACGCCAAAACTGGCCGTCGGCGACGATTTTTCAGCCGATTTTTCAGCCGGTTTATCATCAGCGAATTTCAATTCGGGCACGACGCCTTTCGCCGCGCCGCGAATCAGAATCTGAAAGGCGACGAATTCATTGCGCGCGGCGAAGAGGCGGATGGTTCGCGATTTGGCGTCCCAGAGATGATTGTGGGCCAGATACGCTTCGGGCCGCTTCGGGATCATCTCGCCGGTGAGCGGTTGCACTTTGTCGAGTTCGTCGATGATAGCGATCTCGGCCTGGCCAAGCTTTGGCAACGGCTCCGGCGCGGCGTCGGCGGCCGGCGCGGGCGATTCGGCTTTGCCGGGAATTTCTTTCGGCTTGCGATCAGAGACGGCCAGCACTTGCTCCGCCACGGGGCCGACGTTCCCGGCGCGATCGACGGCGCGAACTCGCACGACGATCGACGCGCCCGCTTGGATGTCGAGATCGCGGAGATGCATTTCGACTTTTCCGCCCGGCTTGCCGGCGGCGGGAATCAAGTAACGCGGCACTTCGTCGAAGTCGGACCGCCACAATCGCTGCACCGTGACCAAAAAGCCGAGCGTGTCGGTCGCCGGCGTGTTCCAAGTGATCCAAGCCTCGCCCGCGGGAAGCAGCGAGGTTCGCTCTTTATCCACGGCGAGATTCGTCGGCGCTGGCGGCGGCGATTCGTGCTTTTCCTTACCGAGATAAACCGTCAAATAAGGCGCGGAACTGACATTCTGCTCGTGCGTATAAACAAACCGATTCGGAAACGGATGCGGAATAAACCGTTCGCCGTCGCGGGTCCATTCCGAGCCCGTGTCGTCGAAGAGCAAAAAACCGTAGCTCAAGCCGGCCACGCGGGCCGCGACGACGTCGGGATCGACCGGAATCTGCTGCCAGCCGTCGGCGTCGGGCGGAGTGGCGTCGGCCATTCGCCAGATCGTGCCGCCCGCGCCGAGCATCACGGCGGTGAGATCGCTTCCCTTCACGGTCCAAGGAACGTCCGGATATTGCCGCGCGTTGAACGACGAACTTCCCTTTTGCGGTTCGTAGTTGCTCGCTGTCCCTTCGACCCACGGGGCGGCGAAACTGCTCACTGTCACACGGCGTAACGGCTCGTTGCCCGCCAGACGGAGATGGAGAATTGCGCCGAGAATCTTGCGGCCTTTGATCGGCGCCGGATCGACGTTGACCAACGACATTTCTTGATACGACTTCAACTTCATCCGCGTCGCGCCGCCGTTGCTGCCGTCGGATTCTTTGCCGACGTGAGAAAAATAGGTGTTGCGCGTGATCGGCAATCGGACGGCTTCACCGGCAGGGATCTTGATCGTCGCGATCGGCCGCGATGGGAACGACGCTTTGTAGGTTGAGTTCTCGTTCGCACCGCTCGCATTCGGCGTTTTCTCGCTGCTCTGCTTTTCCGCCGGCAATCGATCGACGACGGTCCGCTTCACTTCGCCGATCTTTTCGACCGACAGCCAGCCGCGTAACAAATAACCGCTGTTGCGAAGATTCTCCGCCGTCGGCGCGGATGCAGCGGTCGCGCCGCCATGCTCGGCCGTCGGATGGACGTCGCCCTTGCCGAGCAGCGTGCCGTTCCAATCTTCGGGACGGCGCACGAGAATTTCGCGTTCGAAGTCGATCAGCGGCAGCCCGCGGCGGCGGCCGATCGTTCGCAGCGCGTCGTTGAACGCTTTGGATTCTTTCAGATGGCCGGGATGCGGCGGGATGGTCGAGACGATCGGGATGATGCCGCGGTCGATCATCAAGTCGAGCGATTTTTCGACGTCGGCCCGATAGGCATCGAGCAAACGCCCGGCGGACACGTCGTTGGTGCCGAGCATGTAGACGGCGATTTGCGGGCGATAGGTGTCGAGCAGTTTTTCGAGCGGCGGCATTTGCTGTTTGCCGCCGGCGAGCATTTCGTCGGCCCGAATACCGCTGCAGGCCGTGTAGCCCCGCCCGCCGGCCGGATGATCGAACCGGGCAAGCCACCAGCCGTCGGTATCGTTGTCTCGGCCGCAATGCATCCAAGCGAGCGCGGCTTTGTCGGCCGCCGTTTGCCCTTGTCCGGAGCGGGCCCATTGTCCGTAGGGATTGGCATACGTAATCGAATCGCCAACATGAATCACAACGCCCGGCCGGCCATGAAATTTGGCCGCGACTTTCGTCATCGGGCCGACGTAATCCCAATCCTGGGCGAGCGGTTTTTCATCGGCGGCAGACGCTACACCGAAACAAGTTAGCGCGAACGCAGTAGCGATCGCTGAGTGCAACACAACTCTCATAGTGGTTCCCCCCAAGGTCGGCCTACTTTCTGGATTCAGTCACCAGCAATAGAATTCTCCAATGACGATCGGCCGTCTCCTCAGCAAACGTCCATAAATTGCCGTCCGTCGAACCTGAATCATAGCGTAGGCCGGTGTCCTCAAGTGAATGACGCTCCACGATTCTACAGCCGGATTGACTCAACCGGCCTTTGAGGTCGATTTGCAAATCGGTGCCGATTTGTCCGCCCGTATCGGGAATCGATAATTCCATGTCGTACGTAAGTTGCAGCGTAGCCCTCGTGGAATCGACTGATACGCCTCTGCGGCGCCCCTCGACGTGCATTCCGTTCCGAACCCACACGGCGGCGAACGGATCGCTATCGGCCAATGAATTGAAGAAGCGAGAAGGAGCAAAAGGTCGCGAATTCACAATCAGCGCCATGATCAAGGAGATGGTGAGAACTGACAAAAACATCTCTCGCAAACTAAATTGCCCGAAGCGGCGGAAATTCGGTCGCGCGACGGCTGATGATGGAGCCTCAGTACGTCGCTGCAGCCACCTCCCCGCACAATAAAATCCAGCGGTGGCCGTGGGCACAATTGCAACGCAAAGTATTTGCGACAATCGGTCGGTCGGCGCAGCGAGGGCGACACTTGCTGTCCAAGCGATGATTAGTGCGATGGACAACAGAAGCAAGTACTGCGCGGGGTGCCGCGACCTCACCACGATTCCGAACGCGACGATGACAGTTAGCGCCGATACAACGATCGAGCCGATAAATAGAAATTCCATTACCACACGCGTTCCCCCGGGCCGCACGCGCAGCGGACTGAAATATTGCGCTACGCCGTCTCCGCCTCGCTGCCTTCCAGCCCGTATTCCTTCAGCTTCTTGTGCAGCGTATTGCGGTTGATGCCCAGCCGGCCGGCGGCTTTGGTCTGCACGTTGTCGCACGCCGCCATCACTTGGGCGATCAATTCGCGCTCCACGCGGTTGACGATCTTCGTGTGCAGCGAGTCTTCCTGCGGGCCGGCGGTGGCGAGGCCTTGTTGCACCAGTTCGTAAGTCAGCGTTTCCAGATCGGCGGCGCGAAGGCGGCCGCTGCGAGGTCGCTTTTCCCCCAGCACGGCCGGCGGCAATAGATCGCAGGTCAATTCGTCGCCGGTGGCCATCACCACGGCCCGCTCGACGTAGTTCTGCAACTCGCGCACGTTGCCGGGCCAATGATATTCCTGCAGCGCGACCAACGCCTTGCGGTCGATATGCACGACGTAGCGGTCGTTCTCTTCGTTGTAGACGTTCAGAAAATGGCTGACCAGCTCGGGAATGTCCTCGGGCCGCATTCGCAGCGGCGGCAGTTGGATCGGCACGACGTTCAGCCGGTAATACAGATCCTCGCGGAAATTTTCCTTTTCGATCTCTTCCAATAGATCACGATTGCTGGCGGCGATGACGCGGGTGTCGACGCGGATCGTTTGCGTATCGCCGACGCGCTCGAACTCGCGCTCTTGCAACACGCGCAGCAGCTTGACTTGCAGCTTCGGCGTCGTGGAATTGATTTCGTCGAGGAAGATCGTGCCCGTGTGGGCGGCTTCGAAGCGGCCGGTGCGATTGGCCACCGCTCCGGTGAACGAACCGCGGACGTGGCCGAACAATTCGCTTTCCAGCAGGCTTTCGCTGAGCGCGCCGCAATTGACGCGCACGAACGGCCCACCGGCGCGGTTGCTGAGTTGATGAATGGCCTTGGCAATCAGTTCCTTGCCGGTGCCGGTTTCGCCCAGGAGCAGGACGCTGGCGTTCGATCGGGCCACTTGCGCGGTGATCCGATAGACCTCCTGCATGGCGGGGCCCGAGCCGATGATCCCTTTGATCGGGGGACCAGGCGAAAGAGCGTCGATCGGGCGCAGCGGCGAGGACATGAAATTCGTCGGTGGGTTTTACGCGGGAAATCGAATGGGTTTACCGCGCCGCTGCCGCAGGCGGTTTGTTTTGTTTCGTCGGGGCTTCGATCGTGTCGAGAAGTCGGCCAAGCAATTGTTGGGTTGCTTTGTCGAGCTGCGCACTTTGATTGTAGCGATCGTATTGCCGGATGACGTCTGAGGGGGCAAGACGCAGGCCGAATTGTTGGACGCTTTGTGCGAACGCCACCGTCGCGGCCTGCCGCACGTCGAGCGGCTGGACCGGCAGGCTCGCCAAATCGAGCAGCGCCACCTGCGACGAATGCGTTCCCAAACGGGCCATCACCGCCGCGGCACGCGCGGCCGTCAGCGGATGATACAGCGCATGTTCGACGACGCTTTCATACCGTCGCACGTCAAAAACCTCCGGCGGCGCCTCGGCCATTTGCGCCAGCCAATCGAGCGCGATCGCGGCTTCTTGCAGCCGCAGCAGCGGCGGGATGATATGGTCGCCGGAGAGTTGGACGGATTTGGCCACCGCCGCCGTCATCTCCGCCGGCTTTTCGGGGCGGAACACGACGAACACTCTCGGCTCCGGCGCAAAACGCTTCGTTTGCAACTGCAAATCTTCCAGTTCGCCCATCACGCCGATCGGCAGTTGCGCGGTGCGCGGGTCGCCGTGAAGTTGTTGAACCAGGTCGAACGCATCGGGCCGGCCGAGGCGGCCGCTGATGAGAATGAATTCGGTGTCGGCCGACTGCGTCCCGGCGGCGAAAACACCGGCGTTGTCGTTTGCAGTGACGGGCTCGAATCCGTTGCCGGCGGCTAGGCCCGCGAGTTGCTGCGCGATCGGCGTCGTGGGGAAGCCGATCACGGCGCGGCGATGGCCGGTGGATGTTGCCAAGTCGGCGACGGCGTCGGTCACATAACTCGAGCCGGCGAACGGCGCGGTCGGCTTGAAACTCAGAATCGCTTCGGCGGCGGCGCGGCGCAGGCGGCGATCGTCGCTGCGGCAGGCTTTGGCCAGCGGACTAATCTTCGGGCCATCGCGAGACAGCAGCGATGCATTGCCGATGCCTTGTAGCACTCGGGCGGCAGCTTGCGCGGCGGCGGTGTGGCCGGTGGCCAAGGCTTGCGAAAGCGCGTCATTGATGGCATCGACACCGTATTTCGCGGCGATCGAATACTCAGTGCCGGGGCCGGTCGGCAGCGGCGCGTCGAGGCCGGCGCGATACGTGCCCGAACCCAACAGACTGACGAGATAAAGCCGTCGGGCGTCGAACGAAGTCGGCTCCAAGCGGAATAGATCGCTCGCCAGCCGCAGCGCGACGAACGTGGCTGCCCGGCTCGGCGGATAGCTGGCGACGGTGAATCGATGCGACACCGCGTCCCAATTCCAGATCGCGACATTGTCGCCGTCGTCGGGGCGGAGGATTTTTTGGCCGTCGAGATACGATCGGGCTTCGCGCGCCAGCAGAGTAATAGCGTCGTCGCGCGACGCGGTGGTGCCGAAAAGTTGCTCGATCGCTTCGCTGGCCGGCCGGCGAACTTGCGGCGAACTATCGGCCGCCAGAGCCGGCGCCAGCAGATAGATGGCCGATTCCTTCTGGCCCAGCGCGGCGAGCAGACGAATCGCCACAATCGCTCGCGCCGGATCGCTATCGGCGACCGCCGCGCTGAGCGGCTTGATTGCATCGGCGCCGAGACTGATCACTGCCCCTTGCGCCAGCGGATGAATCGCGGCTTGCGCCGGATCGGCGAGCGCGGCAAGCAGCGGCGGCACGGAATAGGCACCGCCGTCGTGCAGCGTGGCGAGCGCGTCGCGCTGGGCATCGGTTGATGCGGCGCCGAGTTGTTTGACGGCCGCCGTCAATCGGGCCGGATCGTGCGCCGCGACGGCCGCGGCTCCTAGCACTTGTTGCGACAGCAGCAAACCGTCGGGCTTTAGCCGCGGATCGTTGGCCATTTGCAAAAACGTCGCGCTGCCGAAGCGGTGAATCAAATCGGCCGACGCCGCCGGATCGGGCTTCGCCGCCACGAGTTGATGCAGCAGCGGTTTGGCGACATCGATTCGATCGAGCCCCAGCAGCGACACGACCGCCTGCATCAACTCGGCCGGCGTTTTGGGCTGCGCGTCCAAAATCGTTTGCACCGCCGCGTCGGTCGGTCGCGGCAAAACAACCGGCGCGGCAGGGCGAGCCGTCGTCGGAGCGGCCGGCGCTTTTTCGGCGGCCTTCGCGGGCGGCGCGGCCTTAGGCGCAGGTTGATCCTGGCCACGCGCAACGGCGGCGAGAAAGAGTGCGAGAGTGAGCGAAACAGATTTGAACCAATGCGAGTGCGTCATGATGATTGCGTCGTGGTGCGTGTTGTTTGTTGACTAATGTGGCTCAAGCCGGAGCAGCGAGAAGCCCCGTGAACGGGGCTCAGGGGCGCTCTCGCGCGTCGCGGAACCCGGCGTAAACGCCGGGCCTAATACCGCTGCGCGGAAAGCCCCGTGAACGGGGCTGCTCTGGCGGTTGGGTTTTATTGTGGAGTTGGACCTTCAAGAATTCGCGGGTTCTGTTTTTTCGGGCCGTGGATTGCTCGCTCGTTCGGATTGTTTAGAATTCGCTGTGATTCTGGATAGTTGATTCGCGCAGGAAACGCGGTTTGGACTAAATATAAAACGTCGCGGGCGCCAGCCCCATTCATGGGGCTTTCCGCGCAGCGGTATTAGGCCCGGCGTTTACGCCGGGTGAATCGGTCGATGACGGTTTTCCTGCAGCCCCGTTCACGGGGCTTCTCGCTGTTCCGGCTTGAGCCCTCTCCATTTATGCGTCCTCCGACGTGATCCGTTCCAATCGATCGAAAACTGTTTGCTTCGCATGATGTTCTTTTTGTCGCCGGATGTAATCGCAGACCCATTCCAAATCCTTCGAGCCAAAACTAACAACGCCATAGCCGGTTTGCCATTCGAACGCCTTGCGGCCGACTCGCTGGTTGACCTCATGGGACGACGCACCCTTCAATTGGCCGATGAATTCGCTGATGGTGATTGTCGGCGCGATCGACACGGCCAGATGGACGTGCGTTTCGGTGCCGTTGATTTCGTGGACGAACGCACCCGGCGTGTTGACGATTTTTTGCCGCAGTTCGCGGTGGGCGAGTTGTTCGATGTCAGGCGTCAACATTGGGTAGCTCTGTTTGGCGTGCCAAACGATGTGCAGATTGATTTCGCTGTAGTAGTTGCGGGACATATTGTCGTTTGGCGGATGTGGCTCAAGCCGGAGCAGCGAGAAGCCCCGTGAACGGGGCTCAGGACAGAGGGCTCTCGCTCGTCGCGGAACCCGGCGTAAACGCCGGGCCTAGTACCGCTGCGCGGAAAGCCCCGTGAACGGGGCTGCTCTGGTGGTTGGGTTTTATTTGGGGTTTTTGCTTTCAGAAAAATGGTGGTTCTTGCTTTCACTACCTTTCGGCGGTTTCAAAAATGGACAACGGTCGAACGATCACCGGCTTGGCCACGATGCCGTGCGCGGCATTACATGGTTCCCTCGCCCCTCGTCCCTCGCCCCTCGCTCCTTCCCACTTTCTCCTTCCACGCCCCGACTTGTTTCGCCACTTCCGCCGGCGCTGTTGATCCGTAGCTTTTGAATCGCGCGATGGCGCGATCGACGCCTAGCACTTCGCGCAGGCTGCCGTCGAGCGAAGGGTCGATTTCTTGAAAATCGGCGGGCGGGAGTTCGGCTAGTGTCAGGCCGCGGTCAAGGGCTTTGCGCACCAGGCGGCCGACCCATTCGTGGGCCGTTCGCTGCGGGGTGCCGCGGCGGATCAGTTCTTCCATCAACGTCGTGGCGTCGAGATGACCGCGGTCGAGCCGCTCGGCGATGACGGATCGATTGCAACTCCGCCCCGGCCACGAGCGGCGACGCCAATTCCAGGCAGGCGGCGACGGTGTCGAACGCATCGAACAGCCGCGGCTTGTCTTCCTGCAAGTCGCGGTTGTACGCCAGCGGCAGGCCCTTTATCAGCATCAATAGCGCTTGCAAATCGCCGACCACGCGGGCCGTTTTGCCGCGGATCAATTCCAGCACGTCGGGATTCACCTTCTGCGGCATGATCGACGAGCCGGTGCAAAACGCCTGCGGCAGTTTCAGAAAGTTGAATTCGCTCGTAGACCACAGAATCCATTCCTCGGCCCAGCCGCTGAGGTGCACCGCGACGAGCGACAGCGCGAACGCGAATTCGATCACGAAATCGCGATCGCTCGAGACGTCGAGACTGTTGGCGGCGACGGCGTCGAACTGCAAACGCTGGGCGACGAAATCGCGATCGATCGGCAGCGACGTGCCGGCCAGCGCGGCGCTCCCGAGCGGCAAGCACGTTCGTGCGCCGCAGGCAATCGGCCAGCCGACCACGGTCGCGCTCGAAGCTTCTCGCAGTAGGCCAGCCAATAATGCGGCGCCAGCACGGGCTGGGCGCGCTGCAGGTGCGTGTAGCCGGGAAGAATGCAATCGCGGTCGCGTTCGCACCGGCCGACGAAGGCCCGTTGCAGTTCGACGAGCCGCGCGTCGATCTGCGTCGATGGCGTCGCGCTGCCAGAGACGCAGATCGGTGGCGACCTGATCGTTGCGGCTGCGGGCGGTGTGGAGTTTTCGACCGATGTCGCCGAGCCGGTCGACGAGGGCCCGTTCGATGTGCAGATGGATGTCTTCGAGCTCGATGGAAAACTCGAATTGTCCTTGCTCAATTTCTTGGCGAATGGCGGCGAGCGCTTGCTCAATCTGCTGGCATTCGTCGGCGGTTAGCAGGCCGACCTTGGTCAGCATTTGGGCATGCGCGATCGAGCCCTGAATGTCGTGGGCGTAAAGCCGGCGATCGAAGCTGATGCTTTCGGTGAATTGCTCGACGCGGCGGTCCGTCGCTTCGTTGAACACTCCTGACCAGGCCTTTGCCGCCACGATCGCGCTCGACGAGGGGTGATAGGAATGTCGGAACTCATTTCGCTGCCAGCTTTTACTCTAAACGGGCGGATGGGGGCCGTCAATCTGGCGGACCGACGGTCGCAGGGCGAAACGGGCACACGGCTCGAAGCCTCCTGTTGGAGTTCACGCTTTAGCGTGTTGCGGGCGGCACGCTGAAGCGTGATCTCCAACACTCGTTGCGGCTCGGCGACGCCCGTAGCGCGTAGGTTTGAAGCGGTCATGAGGATTGCGCTGCCAAAAAGGGCGGCTTCGTCCGGTCCCTTCAAGACCAGAATGGACAGATTGCCGTCAGAGCCGGGGGCGCGGGACGGAATCTTCGCGCATCGGCTTCGACCTCGGATTTAATCGCCGGCAGTTCTCGCCGTTCGAACGAACCTCCGCAAAGCTCGCCAAGGATGGGAAGGAAATCCCCGGCCTGACGATCGAGCCCGGTGCGGAGTTTCAATGCTGCCAATCGAGTGAGGATGTCGGCCCGATATTTGCTTTTCCTTCGCTTGCTCAAAGAAGGCGTTTGGGGGGAACAAATCGAGTGGCGCAATGGCCCAATTGATGCAATGATTCAAAAACTTCCCATCGTGCGAACCGAGGAGGAGACGCGTCTCGGCCGTTTGGCCGTTGACGACTCATGCCACAAAATCAGCGCCGATGGGACCGCCTTGTTGGAAGCACTGCTTCGCGGTCAGATCGACGGTGAGGTGTGGTTCGACAACGGCACTCGCGCTCTGTATGCCACCGACGGATCGAACTACCGCCAGGCGCCGATCGGCGTCGTGATTCCGCGGCATATTCAGGATGTCGAAACGACGGTTCGGCTGGCGCGAGAGCATGGCGCGCCGATCCTCTCCCGCGGAGGCGGCACCAGTCTCGCCGGCCAGTGCTGCAATGTGGCCGTGATTCTCGACTTTTCCAAATACATGCATCATGTCGTCGACATCGACGCGGAGAAACGACTTGGTCGAGTCCAGCCGGGCTGCGTTCTCGATCATTTTCGCGAGACGGCAAAGAAACAGGCGGGACTATTCTTTGGGCCCGATCCGGCGACGCACAGCCGTTGCACGATCGGCGGCATGTTGGGCAACAATTCTTGCGGTAGCCATTCGCTGTTGAGCAAAAAGCACGGGTTCGGCGTCCGCATGAGCGACAACACGCATTCGTTGGACGTGTTGCTCTACGACGGCACGCGGATGCACGTCGGTCCGACGCCGCCGGAAGAACTCGAAGCGCTCATTCGCGGCGGCGGCCGGCAGGGCGAGATTTATGCCGCCCTCAAATCACTCGTCGAACGCTACGGCGACTTGATCCGCCAAAGGTTCCCCAAGCTCGAGCGCCGCGTTTCAGGTTACAACCTCGACGATCTGCTTCCGGAAAACGGCTTCAACGTTGCCCGAGCGCTGGTAGGCTCGGAATCGACGCTGGTGACGATTCTCGAAGCGACGCTGCATTTGGTGCCCGCGCCGGGCGACCGCAGCGTTGTGATGTTGGGTTTTCAAGACATCTACACGGCCGCCGAGTGCGGCGAGGAAGTGCTGAAATTCAATCCGATCGCCTGCGAGGGGATCGACGAACTGCTGTTCGAATATGTGAAAAAGAAGGGCGACGAAAACGCCAGTCTGGCGATTTTGCCCAAGGGCCCGGCGTATCTGCTCGTCGAATTCGGCGGCGACTCGAAAGACGATAGCGACGATCAAGCCCGGCGGATGATGGACCGAGTGGCGCACGCTCGGCGATCGCGCGCCGGTCGACATGAAACTGTACGACGATCCGAAACAGGAGGAGATGATTTGGAAGGTTCGCGAAGGTGGGCTCGGAAGCACCGCTTGGGTTTCCGGGCAGCCCGACACTTGGCCCGGCTGGGAAGATTCCGCAGTTCCGGTCGCGGCGGTGCCGCAGTATTTGCGAGAACTGCGAGCCTTGTTTCATAAGTTCGACTACAACCCATCGCTCTATGGCCACATCGGCCAGGGCTGCATTCACTGCCGCGTGCAATTCGATCTTTACACGACGCCGGGAATCGAAAAGTACAAACGGTTCATGAACGAGGCCGTCGATTTGGTGATGAAATTCGGCGGTGTCGCTTCCGGCGAGCATGGCGACGGGCAGGCCCGCGGCCAGTTTCTGCCGAAAATGTTCGGCGACGAAATCATGCAAGCGTTCACCGAATTCAAGCGAATCTGGGATCCAGCGAACCGCATGAACACCGGCAAGGTCGTCAATCTCGAGGGGCCGGCCTACGGCATCACTGAAAATATGCGCATCGGGCCCGACTACAACCCGCCCCAGCCCGCGACGCATTTCTCCTACCCCGGCGATCGGCACAGCTTCGCCCGGGCTGCGCTGCGGTGCGTCGGCGTGGGAGCGTGTCGTCGCGAAGGGGGCGGGACGATGTGCCCCTCGTATATGGTGACGCGCGAGGAAAAAGACTCGACGCGCGGTCGGGCGCGGATGCTGTTCGAAATGATGAACGGCGAAGTCATCGACGACGGCTGGAAAAGCGAAGAGGTGAAAGACGCGCTGGACCTTTGCTTTTCGTGCAAAGGGTGCAAAGGCGATTGCCCGGTCAACGTCGACATGGCCACGTACAAAGCCGAATTTCTCAGCCATTACTACGAGGGCCGTCTGCGGCCGCGGCACGCTTATGCGTTTGGCTGGATCCATATCTGGGCAAGGCTGGCCTCCATCGCGCCCTCGGCGGCAAACTTGTTTACGCAATTGCCGGGACTGAGCACGATCGCCAAATTTCTCGCGGGCGTGCATCCGAAGCGGAAAATCCCCGCGTTCGCGCCGCAGTCGTTCAAGAAATGGTTCGCATCGCACGCGCCCAAGCATCCGGCGGGACCGCCGGTCGTGTTGTTCGCCGACACGTTCAACAATCATTTTCATCCCGACGTGGCGATCGCCGCGACCGAGGTGCTGGAAGAGGCCGGCTTTCGCGTGCATGTGCCGATGGCCGACGTCTGCTGCGGACGGCCGCTGTACGACTACGGCTTTCTCAACATGGCCAAGCGGTGGTGGATCGATCTGCTGGAAAAGCTGCGGCCGTATTATCGCGCCGGGGTGCCGATGGTTGTGCTCGAGCCGAGTTGTTGGTCGGCCTTCCTCGATGAGCTGCCGAACCTGATGCCGAACGACGAAGATGCGCACCGCCTGAAGGAATTGACATTCACGCTCAGCGATTTTCTCCGCTCCAAAGCCGCCGACTACCGGATTCCAACGTTGAAACGCAAGGCCATCGTGCATGGCCATTGCCATCAAAAAGCGCTCGACACCTTGAACGACAAGGAGATCGGCAAACTGTTCGCCGAGAAAGAAATCTTCAAAAAGATGGGCATTGAGGACAAGCATCCCGAGACGGGTTGCTGCGGCATGGCCGGCGCCTTCGGCTACGAAAAGGAAAACGATCATTACGAAGTCGGCGTGGCGGCGGGCGAGCGGATGCTGCTGCCCGAAGTGCGCCGCGCCGCGCGGCACGACCTGATTGTCGCCGACGGTTTCAGTTGCCAGGAGCAGATCGAGCAGCAAACGGATCGCGCGGCCTTGCACCTCGCGCAAGTATTGCAAATGGCGGTTCACGGCGACGAAGAAGATCCCGGCGAACCGCCCGAGGCGCGGATCGTGGCGGCGCGGAAGCGGTCCCAATGGATCGGCATGGCGCGAACGGCGGCCTGGATCGCCGGCGGCGCGATCGCGGCCGGCTGGTGCCTGCGAGCGGCGCGACGGCGACGAGAGGCATGTAGCCGAGTTTGCGGCCATTCCGCCGCGCGTCGGGAGCCCGAGTTTTCACGAATACGTCTGCGACGAATAGGAGAAACGAAGCCATGGAAATCACTCGCGACACGGTCGTGGTCATCACCGGCGCATCGGGCGGCGTTGGGCGGGCGACGGCCCGCATGTTTGGCGACCGCGGCGCCAAAGTCGTCTTGCTGGCCCGCGGCCGCGAAGGATTGGCCGGCGCCAAACAGGATGTCGAATCGCGAGGCGGCCGCGCGCTGGCCGTGCCGACCGATGTCAGCCAATTCGATCAGGTGCAAGCCGCCGCGGAGACGGCCGAACGCGAATTCGGGCCGATCGACCTGTGGATCAACAACGCCATGGTGTCGATGTATAGCCCCTTCATGGAAATGACGCCGGAAGAATTCAAGCACATCGTCGAAGTGACATTTCTCGGGCAGGTCCACGGGACGCGCTGTGCGCTGGAGCGGATGATTCCGCGGGATCGGGGCGTGATCATTCAAGTCGGGTCGGCGCTGGCGTTCCGTTCGATCCCCCTGCAAAGCGCCTACTGCGCCAGCAAACACGCGATTCAAGGCTTCACCGAATCGATCCGCAGCGAATTGATCCATGAGAAAAGCAAGGTTCGCGTGTCGGTCGTGAATTTGCCCGCGATGAACACCACGCAATTCACTTGGACGAAGAACAAAATGCCGAATAAGGCTCGCCCGACCGGCACGATCTTTCAACCGGAAGTCGCCGCCGACGGAATCATGTTCGTCGTCGAACACGATCGCCGCGAGATGATGGTCGGATACACGACGGTCGAAGCGACGCTCGGCGAAAAGGTAATTCCGGGTCTGCTCGATGACTACCTTGCGAAGGCGGCCTGGGATGGCTCCCTGCTGCCCGAGCCCGCCGATCCGAATCAGCCCGACAATTTTTGGGAACCGGTGCATCGCGATCTCGGATCGCATGGTCAATTCGACAAGTTGGCGCGCCGCTTCAGTCTCGAGTTGTGGGCGACGAAACATCGCAAAAGCCTGCTTGGCGGCCTGCTGCTCGCCGGCGCGGGCGTGGCAAGCTATTTGTTCGCACATCCATCCGCTGCGAAAAACGGAACCCACTCGCACAACGGAGATCGGCGATGACTGGCTCGAAATCGACTTCGGCGATCGTGGCGGGCGCCGGGGCCGGCTTTGCGGGCACGGTCGCAATGATGGCCTTGCGTTCGTTCGACTTGCGATACGCGGCCAAGACGATTCCGAAGACGCGAGAAGACCCTGGAAAATTCATGGTCCAGCAAGCGGAGCATGCCGCCCATCTGGCGCGATCCATTCCGAAGCCCGCGGAGAAAGCCGCGGCGATTTCGACGCACATCGGCTACGGCATCGTGCCCGGCATCCTCTACGCGATGGTTCGCGGCAACCGGCGAAACGCATCGTCGCTGCTGGAAGGCGCGGCGATCGGCGTCGCCGTTTATCTCCTTGGATATTTCGGCTGGCTGCCGCTGCTGGGACTGACCCGGCCGCTGTGGAAGCAGCCATTTCCGGAGATCGCCGGCGAAGGAATGCGGCATGTAGCCTACGGCGTCACCACCGCCGCCGTCTATGGAGCGATCAATGCCGGAATCAACGAGCCAGAAACGAGCGAGGCACTCCGATGAAATCGAAATTGCTGAGCGACATCGACGGCCGACGCGAATGGGGCGTGATTTTCGACTCCGGCGACGAAGTGATGAGCGAACTGAAACGATTCGCCGGCGCCGAACATCTGACCGCCGCGCATTTCACCGGCATCGGCGCGTTTGCGCGCCTCACCGTCGCCTGGTTCGATTTGCAAACCAAGAAGTATCAGCCGATTGAAATCAACGAGCAAGTTGAGCTGTTGAGCCTGATCGGCGACGTCGCCGAATCGGAAGGCAAGCCCGCCGTGCATGCCCATATTTGCGTCGCCAAACGCGACGGCACCGCGCATGGCGGGCACCTGCAAAAAGGCACCGTCCGACCGACGTTGGAATTGATCGTCGTCGAATCGCCGGCGCACCTGCGCAAGACGTTCCGGCCGGAATTCGGACTGGCGCTGATCGATCTTGATCGCTCCGATGCCCACGCCGCGATTTCCTAGGACATTTTTTGACCCGTGCTGAAGGAATGGAACCATGGCAATCACCGTCGGTCAATTCGTGATGCAGCGCATGCAGCAATGGGGCGTCGAGCGAACCTATGCCTTCCCCGGCGATGGAATCAACGGCCTGCTCGCCGGCCAGCGGAAGAACGAAGACAAGCCGCGGTTCATTCAAGCGCGACACGAAGAGCTGGCCGCCTTCATGGCTTCGGCGCACGCCAAGTTCACCGGCACCGTCGGCGTTTGCCTGGCCACCAGCGGCCCGGGCGCGATTCATCTGCTCAATGGCCTGTACGACGCCAAGATGGACCATCAACCGGTCGTCGCGATCGTCGGCCAATCGGCGACGACGGCCATTGGCAGCCAGTATCAGCAGGAAGTCGATCTGCAATCGCTGTTCAAGGACGTGGCCAATGAATACTGCGTGACCGTGTCGAGTCCCGCCGCCGCGCGGCACTGCATCGATCGGGCGTTTCGCGTTGCCATCGACCAACATGCCGTGACGTGCGTGATTTTTCCGAAGGACATTCAAGAAGAGGCGGCAGTGCCCGATCCGCCGCAGCGCCACGACTTCGCCCTCTCCGGCGTCGGTTGCCCGGTGCCTTACATGGTGCCGCATAAATCCGATTTGGCCGCGGCGGCGAAAATCCTCAACGAGGCACAGAAAGTGGCGATGCTCGTCGGGGCCGGAGCGATGGAAGCGCAAGACGAAGTCGTGCAAATCGCCCAAATGCTCGGCGCCGGCGTGGCGAAAAGTTGGCTCGGAAAGGCTGTCGTGCCCGAAGACGTACCGTTTTGCACCGGACACATCGGCCTGCTGGGAAGCAAGCCGACGTGGGACATGATGAAGGAGTGCGACGCCCTGTTGGTCATTGGCAGCAGCTTTCCTTACGCCGAATTCTACCCCAAGGCGGGCCAGGCCAAAGGCGTGCAGATCGATATCGACGGCCGAATGCTGAGCCTGCGATACCCGATGGATGTGAATCTCAAGGGCGACTCGAAGCAAACGCTGGCCGCGCTCATGCCGCTGTTGCGTCGCAAAGACGACCGCGCCTGGCAGAATCAATTGATCGAAGGCGTCAAGGAATGGTGGAAAGTCGTCGAGGGCCGCGCGCATCTGGACGGCAACAATGGCCTGCTCAATCCCGAACGGGTCTTCTGGGAATTGAGCAAGAAATTGCCCGATCGTTGCATCATTTCGGCCGACAGCGGCACGACGGCCAATTGGTTTGCCCGCGATCTGAAAATTCGCCGCGGAATGCTGGCCAGCGGCAGCGGCAATCTGGCTTCGATGGGCGCGGCGGTTCCTTACGCCGTGGGCGCGAAATTCTGTTTCCCCGACCGCGTCTGCATCGCCGTCACCGGCGACGGCGCGATGCAGATGAACGGCCTCAACGCCTGCATCACCGTCGCCAAGTATTGGAAGGAATGGTCCGATCCACGCTGGATCACGCTCGTGCTTAACAACCGCGATCTCAATCAGGTCACCTGGGAGCAGCGGATCATGATGGGCGACATCCGCTTTCTCGCCAGCCAGGAGTTGCCCGATTTCCCCTACGCCGCCTTCGCCGAATCGATTGGCCTGCGGGGGATTCGCGTGGAGAATCCCGATCAACTCGCGGACGCGTGGGATCAAGCGCTATCGAGCGACCGGCCGGTTGTCTTCGAAGCGATGTCCGATCCCGACGTCCCGCCGATCCCGCCACACATCACGTTCGAGCAAGCGAAGCATTTCACCGAGACGATTCTCCGCGGCGATCCGAACGAAGGCGGAATCATCAAGCAAGCCATCAAAGGCGTGATGGAAAGCTTCGTGCCGCATTCGAGCCCGTGACGGTACTGTAGGTCAGGCTTTCCAGCCTAACGGCCGCAGTCGCGTCTTTCATATCCGATAGCGCTCGGCATCCACGTGCTTGAACACCATGCCGTGCCCCGGCCGGCCGCGGTCGGGCGAAAGCGCGCCGTCGCGCGGCTCGATCGCGCCGTCGAAGAGCAGCCGATCGATCCGATTGTGGTCGTGAAAGTATTCGACGTGCCGCAGGCAAGAGACGGCGCAGCCAATATGGGCATGTAACTGCGGAGCGCAATGCGCCGAGAGCGGCATTTGAAACGCGTCGCACAAAGCGGCGACTTTGAAAAATCCCGTATATCCTCCGCACCGCGTCGCATCGGCTTGCAGGCAATCGACGGCCCCGGCTTGCAGCATGTCGCGGAAATATCCGGCCGTGTCGCCATATTCGCCGGCGGCGATGTCCATTCCGGCCGGCCCGCGGTCGCGCAGCAATCGCAGGCCTCCCAAATCGTTTGACGGTCGCGGCTCTTCGAACCACGTCACTTGAAAATCCTCGGCTAATTGCTGGGCCATCGCGAGCGCCTGCTTGCGCGTGTAAGCGCCGTTGGCATCGACGAACAATTCGATATTCGGCCCGATCGCTTCCCGCGCGACACGAACGCGCCGCAAGTCAGCCGCCGCATCGCGGCCGACTTTCATTTTCACTCGGCCGATGCCCTGCGCCGCCCAACCGCCGAGTTGTTCAGTCAATCGCCTATCCGTGTAACTCGTGAACCCGCCGCTGCCGTAGATCGGCGCCGCGGCGCGAACCGGGCCGAACAGATCGACGAGCGACCGACCCAGCAATTTCGCTTTAAGATCCCAAAGAGCCATATCGACGGCCGCGACGGCCATCGAGCCCGCGCCGGGCACGCCGGCGTTTCGCAAGCTGTGATTCATGGCCGCCCAAATGCCTTCGACGGCCATCACCGATTGCCCGACGACGTGATCGCAGAGAATGTTTCGGATCAGTTCGGCTGCGGCCGGCGCCGCATACGTCCAACCGAGGCCCGACGATCCGTCGGCGGCGAGATGCACGACGACAACGCCGGTGTGGTCCCACTTGAGCGTCCCATCGGACTCGGGCTCATCCGTGGGAACGCGATAGGCGGCAACTTCCACGCTTTCCACCGGAGGGGTTTTCATCGCGGCTTACCTTCGACCAAATCGCGCTGGCGAGTTTGCGGCGGGGAGTCGAAAACGGCGCCGTCGGCGAGCGATCGCAGCAATTTGACATGCTCGGCATGCGCCCAAACCAAAGGCCGGGCCGAACCGCTGGGCCGGCCAGGAAACAACTCTTTCTCGGGAATCGGGTCCGCGTCCCAAACCTGCTCGGAAATCAAGCCCGCTTCGCCAGCCAGCGCTTCCATCACGCCGAGCAACCGCCGCGCTTCTTGGACATTTCCGGCGGCCAATTCGTAATGCGCTCGTTCGCCGACCAACAGCGGCCATGCCCGGCCGATGCCGCTGCCGTCGAACGGAGCGCCGTCGGCATGTTCGCCGTAGCCGTCGTGGTTGTATCGATGCCAACACGGACCTTGGGGAGTTTCGACTTTCAGTGTGGCGTCGATGACTCGAATCGTGTTCAGAATTCGGGGATCGTCGGCGGCGCGCAAGCCAAACCGGACCAGAGCCAATGCATCGCAGCTCACGATGTCGGCGGCGGGAAAAGTATCGTTGCCCTGGGCGAGATTGGGAATCTTTATTCGGGCTTCGCTCAACGGCATTCCGGTAAGAACCGACTTCGGCGCGATCCGCAGATAATAGCCGCTGACGCCGCACCGCCGAGCTAGCGGAGTGTGTTCAATGTATGTCCATCGCTCGATCGAATTATTCCACGCGTCGGCCGTTCCGCGAAAATGCGCGCCAAGCGGCGCTTCGCCATGCGCGTCGGCCATCTCCGCGGCAACGTGCAGAGCGGCGATCATGCAGCCGAGTGTGTAGGCCGTCAGCCCCGCGTCTTCTTCCCAGCGGTCCTCCGGCGTCGAGGGACCATGTTTGACGAGATAGCCTGCCGCATTGCGAACCATCGGCCAAAGACGGTTCAATTCGTCGGGGCCGATTTTTTCGTGCCGCCGCGCCAGATCGAGCAGCAGGATCGGAGACGCCACCTCATCGAGCTGAATGTTCTTGAAAAACTCGGTCCCATCGAGCCACATGTTTTGCGGCCAATGGCCGTCCGCTTCCTGCGTCGTTTGGAAGAAGTTCAGCGCGCGGATCACTTCTTCCGTCGCGCCGGCGGCGAGCAGGGCGCTCGCGGTTTCGTAGGCATCGCGAGGCCAGACCAAGTGGTAGCCCGCTTTGTCCTTGTCGCCGTGGATCTCGCCCCAGGGAACCGACAAGCTAGCGATCGTGCCTCCTTGAAAATCTTTCGATTCATGCGTGGCGAGCACGGCCGTGCTCACGCGATAGGCCGCGCTCTTGCCCTTCGGCGGCGAGGCCAGCTTGCGCAGAGTGTTCTGCCACTCGATCCAATCCCGCTCGTAGCGCCCGCGGGCTTGCTCGAAGCCTTGGTCGAGGCTCGCTCGGGCACGATGCGCGGCCTCGGTCATATTGCGACCGAAGCCGAGAGCCAACACGAACTCTTCTCCCGCCGAAAGATCGATTTCGCCGGTCAGAGCGACATTGCCGTCTTCGGCAGCTTCGTATTCCCACGTCATTCGCTTGTGGGCGTGTAGATCCTGCCAGCCATCGGAGACGCCCACAAATCCGGCCGAGCGATGCAGCCATCGCGCCGAGCAAGCCAGCGCCAGGCCAAAGCCCTCGCGCTCGGCCATCAGCATTGGTATTCCCTTGAATTCATCGACGCGGGCCGTATTCCCTTTGCCACGATCTTCCAGATGCGGGGCCAGCAAAACGTAAAGATGATAGTCGGCCGACGCGCCTTTCGTCGCACGGAATCGGGTTTTCTGCAAAACGACGTGCCGCAGTGGGTCGGTCAAAATCAGTTTCTCGATGACGTAGCGCCCTTGCTTGCAGGTATTGGTCAGCGCAAAGCCGGGCACCCCCTCTTGCATCCATGCAACCTTGGAATCCGTGCAAGTCTTTTCCTCGGAGAAAAAGGATTCGCCATCCGTCACCAGCATCTCCATATCGCGGACGGCGGCGCACTCGACGCGCGGATAATAGATTTCGCCGACGACGCCGTGGTGCGTGGTGAACCAGACATGGCTTGCCAACCCACGCGCCGTCCCGACGCTCGTTTTTTGGCTGGTCGTCCAATGCGGCGGGGCGCCGGGCTTGCCTGGCGCTTGTTTCTCGTGGGTGGCGCTTTGCAACACGGATGCCTCGATCTCTGCGGTCGCTCTTTGAAATGGTGTTCTGTAATTCAGTCGCCGGCGAACGCAATCGTGGTGATCAGCGCGTTTTCCGCCTGGCGGGAATCGAGCCGCGTATGTTGCACGACGATCGGCACGTCCGATTCGATCAGGCTGGCGTAATTCGTTTCCCGCGGGATCGGCTCGGGATCATCGAGATCGTTGAACCGCAAATGGAGCGTGCGTCGAGCCGGCAGTAGCTTTTTATACGGTCCGGCCGGCTCGCGATCGGAAAAGAAGACCGTGATCGCCACATGTGCATCTTGGTCGCTCACGTTGAGCAAGCAGGCCGTTTCGTGGCTCGTCATCGTCGGTTCCGGCCCATGGCTCCATCCGGGAATGTAACCTTCCGCGATCGCCCAACGTTTCGAACCGATAGGATTTGGCATTGTTTTCCGAGCTCCTACGAAGCCACCGTCGAATGGTGAGATTTCGAGCAAAAGTTGTACCGAATCCGTAGGTCAGGCTTTCCAGCCTGACATTCGCCGACCGCCGTCGTCAGCCTAGAAAGGCTGACCTACGGGTAAAGCCCCTTGAAGCCACTCGCAAAGGCATGGTACGCTTGGGAGATTTTAGACGGGACGCAACTATCGGCATTTCGAGCTTGCGCCGGACCGGCCGATGCGCTCGATGTGCGCAAATACCACGCGACTGAACCAAGGAACCCACCGTGCCGCGGCGCACTGATCTTCACAAGATTCTGCTCATCGGCAGCGGACCGATCGTCATCGGCCAGGCTTGCGAGTTCGACTATTCGGGCACGCAGGCTTGCAAAGCCCTGCGCGAAGAGGGATATGAGGTCGTGCTGGTCAATTCGAATCCAGCCACGATCATGACCGATCCCGGCATGGCCGACCGGACGTATATCGAGCCGCTGACTTGGGAAACCGTCGCCCGCGTGATCGAGGCCGAACGGCCCGACGCTCTGCTGCCGACGCTCGGCGGGCAGACCGGCTTGAATCTGGCGATGGAGCTCGATCGCAACGGCGTGCTCGAGAAATTCGGCGTCGAGATGATCGGCGCACGGGCCGACGTGATCGCCAAGGCGGAAGAGCGCGAGCTGTTCAAGCAGGCGATGGAGAAGATCGGACTGGAGATCGTGCAAGGGGCGGACGGTGCATAGCCTCGCCGCCGCACGCGAAGTGCTGAAGGAAATCGGTTTGCCGTGCGTGATTCGGCCGAGGTTCACGATGGGGGGCAGCGGTTCCAACGTGGCCTACAATCGGGACGAATTCGATTCGGTGGTCACGCCGCGGGCTCGATGCCTCGCCGATCAGCGAAGTGCTGATCGAGCAATCGATCGCCGGGCTGGAAAGAATACGAAATGGAGGTGATGCGCGACGCCGACGACAATTGTCGTCATCATCTGCTCGATCGAGAATTTCGATCCGATGGGCGTTCACACGGGCGATTCGATCACCGTTGCCCCGGCGCAAACGCTCACGCGACAAGGAATACCAGCGGATGCGCGACGCGTCGCTGGCGGTGATCCGCGAGATCGGCGTCGAGACGGGCGGCTCGAACATCCAGTTTGCCATCCATCCGCAAACCGGGCGGATGATCGTGATCGAGATGAACCCGCGCGTCAGCCGATCGAGCGCGCTGGCGTCGAAGGCGACCGGTTTTCCGATCGCCAAGATCGCCGCCAAGCTGGCGATCGGATATCGGCTGCATGAATTGCCGAACGACATCACGCGCGAAACGATGGCCTGCTTCGAGCCGACGATCGACTACGTCGTGACGAAAATCCCGCGATTCGCGTTCGAGAAATTTCCCGAGGCCGACTCGCGACTGACGACGCAAATGAAAAGCGTCGGCGAGACGATGGCGATCGGGCGGACGTTCAAAGAGTCGTTTCAAAAAGCATTGCGCGGGCTGGAAGTCGGCAGTTTCGGCTTCGGCTGCGACGGAAAAGACCTGTGGGGCACGCCCGCATCAGCCCTCGATCGACGACATCCGCGCCAAGCTCGCCACGCCAAATGCCGATCGCCCGTGGTTCATCCGCTACGCGATCGAAAGCCGGCATGACGGTCGCGGATATTCATGCGTTGACGCAAATCGATCCTTGGTTTCTCGACGAGATCGAGCAGATCGTCGCCGTCGAAAACGAACTGCGAGCGTGCGACGAGCCGGCCCATGCCAGCGATGAATTGTTGCGGCGGGCCAAGCAGTTCGGCTTTTCCGACCGGCAACTGTCGACGATCTGGACTTGCTCGGAAATGGATGTCCGCCAGTTGCGCAAGCGCCGCGGCATCGTGGCGACCTTCAAGTCGGTCGACACCTGCGCCGCCGAATTCGAAGCCTACACGCCTTATTACTATTCGACCTACGAAGACGAAGACGAAACGCCGCCGAAGCCCCCCGGCGGACGGCGGATCATGATTCTCGGCGGCGGACCGAATCGGATCGGCCAGGGGATCGAGTTCGATTATTGCTGTTGCCATGCCAGCTTCGCGCTGCGCGAGCTGGGCATCGAGTCGATCATGGTCAACAGCAATCCCGAAACCGTCAGCACCGATTACGACACCAGCGACCTGCTGTTCTTCGAGCCGCTGACGACCGAAGACGTGCTAAACATCTGCGACCGCGTGCAGCCCGACGGCGTGATCGTGCAATTCGGCGGGCAGACGCCGCTGAACCTGTCGCGGGCGCTGGCGACGGCCGGCGTGCCGATCATCGGCACCAGCGTCGACACGATCGAAGACGCGGAGGACCGCGAGAAATTTCAGCGACTGTTGCAGCGGCTCGGCTTGCGGCAACCGGCCAACGGCATTGCCCGCACGATGACCGAAGCCCGCGCCGAGGCCGTGAAGATCGGCTATCCGAATCTGGTGCGGCCGAGTTTCGTGCTCGGCGGCCGGGCGATGGAGATCTGCTACGACCAATCGCAGCTCGAGCGGTTCGTTGCCGAGGCGTTTGTCGTGGCTCAAGGCCAGCCGGTGCTGATCGATCGATTCTTGGAAGACGCGATCGAAGTCGATGTCGATGCGATTTGCGACGGCGAGCAAGTGATCGTGGCCGGAATCATGGAGCACATCGAAGAGGCGGGCGTTCACTCGGGCGATTCGGCCTGCGCGATTCCACCGTATAGCCTCACGGGGCCGATCCTGACCGAGATTCGCGAGGCGACCGCGGCGATGGCCCGGCACTTGCGAGTCGTCGGCCTGATGAACGTGCAGTATGCGATCAAAAGGGAAGACGGCAATCAGGTGCTGTACGTGCTCGAAGTGAACCCGCGCGCCAGCCGCACGGTGCCGTTCGTCGCCAAGGCGACGGGGATGCCGGTGGCCCGCGTCGCGGCGAAGGTGATGGCCGGCGTTTCGCTGGCCGAGCAGGGTTATCACGCGCGATCCGATTCCCAGCGCACGTGTCGGTGAAGGAGAGCGTGTTTCCGTTCTCGAAATTCGCCGGCGTCGATATCGTGCTCGGGCCCGGAGATGCGATCGACCGGCGAAGTGATGGGCGTCAGCGAGCGGTTTTCGATCGCCTTCGCCAAGAGCCAGCTTGCGGCCGGCATTCTGTTGCCGAAGGAAGGGCGGATTTTCATCAGCGTGGCGTCGCCGGCCGCGAAGGAGCACATGGTCGGTCTGGCGGCGCGGCTGGCCGCGATGGGCTTTCAACTGATGGCCACCGAGGGAACCGCCCGGCGTGATCGAAGCAGACCGGCATTCCGGTCGAGCACGTCAAGAAGCTGCAGGAGGGTCATCCGAACTTGCTCGACTATCTGATCGACGGCCGGGTGCAACTCATCATGAACACGCCGCGCGGCAAGGGCGCCCGCACCGACGAAGGCCGCATCCGCGCCGCAGCGGTGACGCACGGCGTCCCCTGCATCACGACGATCCCGGCCGCCGATGCTTGCGTGAAAGCGATGGAAGCACTGCGCGAAGAGGAGATGACCGTGCAGGCGCTGCAAGATCGCTTTCCGCACGCCGAGCCGCCGCTCGGTCACGCCACGTCGCGCGGCGCTGAACCCTCGCTTGCGGTTTCGCGCATCAAACCGCTCAGCCGGCTGCAGGATTCCATCCGGCAATTCTAAATTCCCCTGGAAATCCCGCGAAAAAACCGACCTTGACCGGTTTCGGCGATTGCCATATTCTCCCGCCACGACATGCGTAACGGGTCGAGTCGATCGACCCGGCGGCGCGGCACGAAACACGAGTGTTCTCCACACGGTGGATGGGCCTGCACCGGGAAGCCGCTTGCGGTTTCCTGCGGCCCGACGAAGCGCTGTTGGCGGCAAGGATGCATCCGCAGGCTTCGAATACAGCGGCGGGGGGTTGAGTGAGGCTGAGTGGGGTGAAGAAAAGGTGTCAGGAACGAATTTCCTGCATGCTCTTTTCCTTCTTCCACTTGTTCAGGTGAACTTGGTTCCTGACACCTTTTCTTGGCTGAGGGAGACGCTTCGCAGCGATCGCGGACCGAGCAATCACCGGATTCCGCGCGACAACTCAACGAGCGTCCAATCGCTCCCGGAAACGGATGGTGTCCTTTGCCCCCCTGGGACCCGGCCTTTCCGGGGGCCTTTTTTTGCGCCCGATGGCTGATCGGCAACTGCGAAAAGCCCCTCGCAAATCCGCCGGGCATATTTCATGCTCCGACGCGTTTTGTGAAGGGCTCCAGACGACACACGGGATACGGATAGGGCTCGTAATAGTAGCTCGTGCTATCGATGTTTTCGTTCTCAATCGTTTCGTCGTTCGAATCGGCCCGAACGGCGATGCCAGGCGCCCGTCTGGCAAGGTGATATTGAACGTCGCCTTCCTCCCGGCGGGGACGCTGCCAAGCCACTGCCAAACGGCGCCTCGAACCAAAGGCGCCCAATCGATGACGGTGGGATTGGAGTTGTTCTTGTTGACGACCGTCAGAGCGCCGGCTTGTGCGGCGTAAACCCGAGACGGCGAAATCGCGCAGGCGGCCGCGGCCAATGCAATCACGATCAACGCCTTGCTTGCTTTTCCGTTTAGCCACGACGCGGACGCGGAACTGCAACACGGGGAACAATTGTCGAGGGTCATGGTCGATGCTCCTGCTGTGATTCACAGCGATTTCGGGTATTGATCGGGGCCGCGTTGTGCGGCCCTCGACAATAAGAGAATTGCCAAACCGGCGAAAAGGCGGCCAACTATTTTGCCGATTCTTCGCAGAACCACGGAATGGTCTGCCGGTGTCATGGTTACGGAACGCCACGCCGAACGACGTTCATGTGCGGCCTTTCCGAGACATTTCTGTCGCCGAAATCCGTCGCCAAACGGCGGGCAGCCGCATTCGTAAGATCAACCGCCGCCGCGAGTTGACATTCTTGGAAGGCAATGGCGGTCGCCAGCCGAAGCCCCTGCACCACGACTCTGATTCCGGCAAGGAACGAGGAAGTCGGCAAACGAAAAAATTCCCGCCTTGCTGGACCAGGGGGGGTGTATAGTTAAAATACCCTGTATGGACTTTCCCACCTCGGTTCGAAATCATCGGCCTCGGCCGTGCGTCCATCGCCGAATCAACGTCGAAATCCTTGGAGATGCAGTCATGTCAAAGGTTCGTATTCCCTTCGCGGCGGCTTTCGCGGTCGGGCTCATGGCGAGCCTCGCGCAAGCGGGCCAGTCGTGGCAAGGCGCTCAGGTCATGCCCAGTTCGGCGCAAGTCAGCCTGCAAGCCGACGACGGTTCGACCACGAGCCTCAACGATATTAGCTGGCCGGCGACGGTGACGAGAACCAAGGGACGATTTCTGTGGGTCCAAGACGATGGCGGCTATAGCCGCACGCAATCCGGCGGCTGGATCTATTGCGACGACGTCGTGCGGCTCGACGGGGCCAGCGAGCATTTCTCGTCCGAATTGCGCAGAGCGAGACGGCCTGGCTCTACTGGATGCGCGGCATCTGTTGGGAAAGCAAGGGCGAGCCAGGCATTGCCATCGCCGATTTTCAAAGCACCCTGCGGGTCGAGCCGAACACAACGATCGACGACGTGCATATCCGCCTCGGGCGCCTGTTTGCCCAAGAGCAAATGCTCAACGGCCGCGGCAAATACGATCCCGCGCTGCGAAAGGTCTGGGAAGGGCACTTCCAAGCCGCGCAAGCCATCAATCCCAATCGTCCGCAATTGTATTACGAATGGGGCTTCGCTCTAAGCCAGGCTTGTGCTTGCACGGAGGCCCGGCCGGCCGCCGTGCGAAAAACTTCGCCGCTGAAAACTTCATCGCCAAGAACGCCATCGCCAAGCGACAAGGCGGCGCCGAAAAATGGCGAATCGGAAACCGATGAGCGGCCCCCGGCCCGCGATCCCGCCAAGGCGCACAAATCGTCGGGCGCCGATGCGAATCGTCCCGGCGCCTCGACGGTGTCCGGGAACGCAGCCAGCACAACGCACGGCCAATTGGTCGTGATGCGCGGAATCGATCCCGACGACGACTCGCCGACCGAGTTGCCGCGGCCGACGAAGGGGCCAAAAACGACGCCGGCGCCGAAGACTCCGGCCACCAAGACCCCGAGTCCTCCGCAGCCGACTCGCGACTCGCCGGCCTCCGAGCCGATCACCGCCGGCATTCCCGCCGGTCCGACACCCGCGGGAAGCGAAGCGGCCGTCCAAGCGTTGATCTACTACGAAACCGCCGAAGGCCTCAGCCCCAATTGGTGGCGGCTTCCCTTGGCCCGCGCCGAACTGATGCTCAATCAATGCGACTTGGAATCTCCGCGCGGGGATCGAGTCGTCATGACCAACGCCAAGCCCGAATTCCTCACCCAGTTGCTCGAGCATCACAAGGTCTGGAAAGCCCGGAAATCCGACCCATCGACGCCGCCGGCGAACGCGCTGGCCTCGCGTGGCGCCGACGACGATAGCGCCGCCAGCGGCGACGCGAATTCCGACGCAAAGACTCTTCCCGCTCCGACGGTCAACGTCTTATCCACGGCCATCGACGACTTCAATCGCTCGATCGCCTTGAATCCGAATGCGTTGGACGCCTACCGCGACCGGGCCGAAGCCTTGCGTCTGGCGAATCGAATGGACGAGGCCGAGCAATCGGCGATGACCGCCTGCAATCTTTGTTATTTTCGGCAAGCCCGAAGTCTGCGCACTTTGGCGCAGATCCAAAACGACACCGGGCGCTACGAATCGGCCGCGGATTACGCCTTGCGAGCCGCCGAATTGACTTCCGGCGCGGAGCAGCAGCGATTCTTGGTTCTGTGGGACACGTACAACAAGAATGCGTCGGGCGAGACCGCGGCGCTGGCCGTTGCCTCGTCGCGTGCCGGCTTCGTGGCGTCGCGTGGTGGCGACGACGACGACAACGGAGCCTCGACGACGTCGAAACCGCCCCACGTCCAACCGCCGCCGGGATTCTTCTCGCGCGCCGCCAGCGCCGTGCCGGAGTAGTTGCGGTGGCGTGAATGCGCGGCGCCGGAACGCCGTCCGTGCCGCTTACAGTTAATTCCTTTGCAAGGCCGACGATTTTGTTGGAGTTCACGCTTTAGCGTGTGGCCGGCAGCACGCTGAAGCGTGAACTCCAACATCGTTTGCGGCTCGGCCGCGCTGTGGCGTTCCGTTGGCGGCCTACAATTGGGTTGACGGTCCTACTGCGGCGTCGGCAGAGTCGAGGGGGCGGTGTGTGCGTTCAACTCTTGCTGCAAACCGGGGATGATCGAATAGGGAGGCACCGCGGCGGCTCCCGCCGGCGCGAACTGCTCTTTCATGCCTCCGTTCTTGAGTTGCTGGTCGAGGAAGTAGAGCTTCTTCTTGGCGTCTTCGATGTCGTCGTTCAGATTCTTTTTCGTGGCGGCGTCGGTCAACTTATCCTCCAGCAGAGCGCTTAGCCGTTTGACCCGCGCTTGAAGCTGCTGCTCGAGTTCGACTTCCTGCGCCGCAGGCAGATTCAACAAGCTATCGCTTTGCTCGTTGATCGCCATCGTGGCCTTGATCGTGCCGACGCCGGACTTCTGATCGGTCGGCAGACCCAACGCATCGACATAATAGGTCACGTCTTTCGTCAGGCGCTGCGGCGAATCGTGCGTGGCGTAGTCGAGGATCGCCAGCGTGAGCTTCGTCAATTCATCCCGGCCGTCCTGCAGCACCCACACATAGACGCCGCAATAATGGCCCACCAAAATGCAAGGGCAATCGGGCACTTGCTTCTCGCAGCCGACGTGAAACCAGCAGGGGCCTTTGAGGCATTCCGACGTGATCGTGCCGCTGGTCATTTGACTGATCTTGCCGTCAACGTCGCCCGTGTAAAACGTGTTGAGCCGGGCCTGGCAATCGGGGCAACTGCGCGGCGGCGTGCCGTAGCCGCAATTGCTGACGGCTATCTGATAGGCGCAGCGCATCAATTCGAGCTTGCGCGGGTCGTTGATCGGCGTCATGGTGAACGATTCCTGCGACGATCGTTGGGCGCTGGTGGAAAGCCCCATCGCGCTCAACAGGAAATCGCCGAAATGCGCGGGCTTGAACGGTGCGCTGGCACCCGACGTGATCGGCCGGCCCCAAGCGGCCGTCGCCCCGCCGCTGACCTGATCGGTGATGATCGCGGAGCCTTGATTCGGGAATGCGAAGTAGGGCATCGAGTTGTAGTTGTAAACGAACATCGCCAGGTTGTTGAGCACTTGCTGCGTTTGCAAATCGCCGACCGTCATGGCTTCGTTGGCCGCGTTGTTCCGCAGTTGCGTGTGCATGCAGCCCGTTGTCATCGCCACCAAGCAACAGCACAAGAGACAGGGAAGTCGGGCCATGACGTTGTGCCTTGCGAATGTCATCGGACGATCCAAACGGGGCGACGGATATCACGCCTATACGGCGCATGGGGCAATCGCGCCACATTCCGCGCGGCGCGATGAACCCGCTCTTTCGGTGCGACTAGTGCTTACGATCGGTATGGAATTACCCGAAATTCAAGACGCAACCTCAGGCCCGATTCGACCCGCACGACCGTTATAAGCCGAACTGGCCGGATCGAGAGGGCCTATCAGCGGTTACGATGAGAGAGAGCGTTTCGGGCGCCATGAATACCGGCACAAAGCGAAAAGTCGATCCGCGCGAATACCGCGAACCATGACCTCGCGGCAAAGTGTTTCGATCCGGCAAAGATTGCGGCCTGGAGGCGCGGGGGCGGCGAAAAAGGTCGGCGCGGTACAGAACGCCCTCCGCGCCACTAACCGTTGGTTTCTTTGCACGATCTTGTTGGAGTTCACGCTTTAGCGTGTGGCCGGCAGCACGCTGAAGCGTGAACTCCAACATGGGTTGCGGCTCGGCCGCGCTCTGGCGTTCCGGGTGGCAAGCCGCTGATTGCCGTGGGCATGGCGCCCAAGATCCGCGCTGGCGCGAGGAACGTCACGGAGGGCGTTCCCTACAGTTGGTTGGCGGCTATGCGCTATTTGGCCGCCGCGGACGGACCCGGTCCATCGCTCACCTTCCACGATTGCAACATCAGATGGGCTTCGACGGCGTCGTTCGTCTCCATGCCGCGCGTGCCCCCTTCGCCGTACATGGCGTTTTTCAGCAGCCGGCCGAGCGGCGAAGCCAAGGCCGGATTGTCGTCGTCGCCGCCGCGGGATTTCGGCAACGTCTGCTGCTCCAAGAAGCGGAAGTCGGGCACTTGATGGCCCGCTTGCCGCGGCACGGCGATGAGCACGATATGCTCATTGCCGCACGGATTGGCCGTTATTTTGGCCGGCTTCGTCGTCTGGTGGCCGCCGTTCTTGGTGAGGATGCCTTCCGTGCCGGAGCCGGCGCGGATAGATGGCTGTGATTCCGAAACCGGCATCGATATAGAGCAGGCAGACGGCGACGTCGGTTTGACCCAGATTCGTCATCCGCCATCCCACGTAGTTGCCCGGCAGCAACACCAGCGGCTCCTTCGCGAGGTCAACGGTTTTTCCCTTGTGATCCGATTTGCCGTCGAAACGCAATAGCTCCAGCTTGACATTGACCTGCGAAGGATCGTCGGAGGCCGTTCCGCCGCCGGACGATTCGTCGGCCTTCGTCAGGTTGAGCAGATTCTGGACCCGGGCGATCTTCGTCATGTCGCCGACGATCTCCGCGGCCGAATCGGACTCGCGAACGCTGAATTGAGCGACTTCGGGCGGGAGCTTGCCGCGGATTTGCGCGGCGTCTTTGGCGATCAAAACCAACTTGCCGTCGCGGATTTGCACCAGCCATTGGGCCGTTCGCGCGTCGGCGGCGAATTCGCACAGCGAACTCGCTTCGGCCAACTTGGTCTTCAATTCGCCGCCGAGCTTGCGCAAAGCTGCCGACGCGGCATTATCGGTTGCGGCGGACGCTGCCGCGGAATCGGTATGGACCGGCTGAGGATCGACGCCCAACTTTATACGCAGCGACCCGTAGTCGATCATCGCTACTTTGAAACAACCGGCTTTCGGCAAGGCGTCGATCCTTGCCGCCGGCGCGTCGCCATGCTTGACGATTTGGAGATCGGATTCGAGCAGGCGCAGTTTTGAACTTTTGCGTAGCCGAGCAGCGTGTCGTGGTTCGGCTCATTCACGTTGGGGTAGAGGGCCAAAATCGTGCCGGGCGTCAGGCCTTCCACCGAACCTTCGTTGGCCGTCAGATCGCCTGAATCGCTCTTGGACCATTGCCGGCGCGATCGGCCCGGCCAACGCGTCACGCCGAGCACGATTCGATCTTGCGCCAATCCTTCGACGACCGGCGTCGGGCCCGTGGTCCGTCCCCATTGCGGATAGCGCTGACGAACCAGATTCGCGAGCTCGCCGTAGGTGATCGGTTGCGCCGTGTGGCTCAGGATGTCGACGATGGCGTAGGTCAACAAGCCTTGCGATCGCTGCGGTTGCCCCTGCTCTGCGTTGCAGGGCATCGGCATTTCCAATTCCGATTCATCGCGCTGGGCCGCGTAGAGACCGACATAGTCGGGGGATTGCGGACCGAAATTGAACGCGGGGGGCGGCGAGTTGGAGTCATCTCCTCGTGTTCCCGCCGCGCCATTGGCTGGCTTGCGTGCCTCGGCCGCTTTTTGCGACTTCTCGAGAGCCGCTTTTGGAATGCCTAATTCGTCGGACGATACGTCGCGTTTGAGTTCCAGCGGTGGCTTGGATTCGTCGGGGCCGCCGCGCAGCGTCCACCCCGAGCAACAGGCATCGAGCACGACAAACAGCCGCGCTTTTCTTCGTAATCGAAATCTGTTTGCACCAATCGCGCAACTCATAATCGGCGATCGCATTTTCGACACACCATTTCTTGCCGCTCCATTGGCCGCAATCGCAAGGAAGAAACATCTGATCGAGGCCGTCGGGCTTGAGATACGTCGGATCGGGATCTTCCCGCTCCGGCTGCTGCCCGCCGTGCCCAGCCATCAGCAACACGACCTGATCGCCCTCTTTCGCCGTGTCGATCAGTTTTTGGATTTCGCGTTCGATATTGGCCCGCGTCGGCCGCGAGGTTTCACCGAGCTTGGCCGCTTCCGCTTCGGAAAGAACGACGATCGTTTGCGGCGGGAGCTTGAGATGATCGACGAAGAAATGGCGAACCAGATCGACGTCATTGGCCGGGCCGTTGAGCCACTTCGTCGGTTTCAGGTTGTCGTATTTCGTGCAGCCGACTAAAAGGGCATGAAACTTCGTGCCGTCAACGGGATCGGCGGCGGCAGTTGTCGTAGCCTGAGCGGCAGCACCGGCCGCCGGTTTCTTGGCCGCCGAATCGTCAGCAACGCCGTGGGCGCTACATGCGACGAACATTCCCGTGGCGAATAGGGCGATGATCGCCGGCATCATCTTACTGTGCAATAATGAGTTACGAACCATTCTCAATCCCCATTGTTCGCTTGTAACCTGCTTCATTACGGCGGTGCCTGCCGAGCGGTTCGACGCGCGGACGCCGACATCCAACCGCCGCGCTGCCCGCATCAGGCAAGCTGCACTTCGAATTTCAAGTAACGAGTCTAACCGAAGTAAATGGTCTCTTCGATTTACAATCATTGTACCTCGTGTCCCTTCAGAAGAAACGATTTGACATGCCCCGATGAAGATGCAAACGGAATCATAGCGCGCTCGGTTGCCGTCCTGATTCCCGCCGCGATCTAACTGTTCGTTTATTACCACTTTTGGTATAATCGGTTTGATGGTTTTAATCCCACCGCGACCACACAAGCCGCTTCAATGGGTCGGTCGCGCTTTGGACGAATTGATGGCTTTGCCGGCACCGGTTCGTCGTTCGATGGGGTTCGCTCTGCGTTTCGCACAGGGTGGCGTAAAGCCGGATAACGTCAAACCACTGAAGGGATTCAAGGGCGCTGGCGTGCTTGAAGTTATCGAGAATTTCGATGGCGATGCCTACCGCGCCGTTTACACGGTGAAATTCGCGGGCGTGGTCTATGTCCTGCATTGTTTTCAAAAGAAATCCACGAAGGGAATAGCGACTCCAAAATCGACAATCGATTTGATTCACCAACGGCTGCGCGCCGCCGAAGCGATGCACAGGAAACGGAGTTAAAGACAATGAGCGACGGCAAAAAAATCACGATCACCCCAAGCAGCGGCAATGTCTTTGCCGATTTGGGTCTGCCGGATGCCGATGACTTGCTGGCGAAAGCAAACTTGGCCCTGCACATCCGTCGCGCCATCGAAACGCGTAAGCTGACGCAAGCGCACGCCGCCGACCTGCTCGGCATCGATCAACCCAAGGTGTCGCTGATTATCAACGGCCGGCTCGATGGCTTTTCGACCGACCGCCTGATGCGGTTCCTCAACGATCTTGGCTGCGACGTGCAAATCTCAGTTTCCGCGCCACATCCTGACGAGCGCGGTCATGTCGTGTTTCAATAACGTCGTATAAACATATTCCACGGCGATGTGCCCCGATCTTCAACGCAGTGGCCGCTTGAGGCTAGCGAGCATTTCGTCGACCGACCGGAACCGGTGGATTCGGCCAGCGGCAATGTCGGCGTCCGCTTCCGTCAGCCGGAAAACGATCCGCCCATCGACGAAGTGCATCCCCGCGTCGGACTCGGCTTGAAGGCTGGTCTCGGTGTTCTCAAGCCACTTGATCGGAACGCCTGCCGGATGGGCTTCTTTTGGCGATTTTTTTCCATGGAACGAGCGCATAGGGTTCAGAGCGGGCGGAAGGAAGCTGAACATCGAACGCCAAAAACCGGCGACGCGAGTCAAGTCGCGACGGCCGACTGCAAACACGTTTACTTGAGTCGTCGTCTCGCTCGAACGACGAGCAATGCAAAGCCCCCGAGCGCGAGCAGCACGAGCGATGGCGGTTCTGGAGTCGTGGCGACCGTCACGTTGTCGATCCGGACGTTGGCTGCGAAATCCCCCTCGCCGAACTCCATGTGGTCGAAATCGAAGAAGGCGCCGCTGGTGTGGTCGCTGCCCGTGTAGACGTTGCCATCCATTGTGCCGACCAGATCGACGCCCAAAGCGGTTCGCGTGACTTCAAGCCAGGCAACGTGAGTGAGCTTGTCATCAATGGTCATTGCCGGGCTTCCGACGGTGGGGATACTTGTGCCGCCGGAACCAGCGAATTGGCCTTTGGGGTAATAGATAAACCCGTCGCCATCGGTTCCGCCCGATCCCACCTCAAAAAGGTAGGTGCCAGTCGGCGAAGTATTCGATTCCAACGTGATGCGCGGCCCCTCGGTGGTTGCGCCAGGAAGGGCCGTGAACCGAAAGTCAAACGAGAGGGTCACGCTTTCGCCGACGGCCAAGTCAACCTTGGGAAACGACGCCCCGATTCCGGGAAACGTCGACGATGTGCCGACTGCCAGCGCGTTGCCCGAACCAATGCCCGCGGCATCACTCACGATCGAAAGCGACGCATTATGAATTCCACCCCAAGCCACGTCCAATGGATTATTCGCCGTGTTGCCGACGGATGCCCCCGGTTCATCGAACGTCTCATCGACGATCACCGTACCGCTGGCGCCTGATACGAAAGCGAACACGGAGATAGCCTGGGTCACGACGAACCACGCGAGCTTCGCAACGGTGCGCCGCTCCACCCGATTCACGATGGACAACTTAGTCATCAGCTTCTCCCTGCGCCAGCCAAGCCGACGTATAGGCTGTTTCTTTGTCCGTCCGCGCGGGCGGAGACGACTCTGCCCCGCACATTATGGCGATTATAGCGTGGGAAATCCAGCGATGGGCCGTAGGGAACGAAAAACTCGGTCGTTTCCCCGCGTGAAATTTACGCGCGATCCGGGAGCGTCCCGACCAAGGCCGCGTGCTCCCCGATTTAATTTGAACCCCATCGTCAAAATTGTTGACACGGCCCCAGTAGCTGGGGATACTGTTCTTGAATTGCGGGAACCCCGCGTTTATTCAATAGCGGATGACGAAATTCCGTGGCACGATGCGGGGGCGGCAATCGGTGAACTCGACGCCGACGCCGTAAGCGTTGGAAATATACATTCTCGTTTTCAGGGGGGGACTTCCATGCGCCGACGAATTCGGCTGGGCGTAATGCTCGCTACGGTCTTCATGCTCTCGACCTCGCTGCTTGTCGCGGCCGAGAAGAAGCCGAAAAAGAAAAAGCCGGCTCCCGGCGCCTCGCCTGCCGCGCAGCCGGAACCGGCGGATAGCGCCGACAGCGACGAACTGAAGCAAGCAATCGCGCAGTGGAACAAAGGCGATTTCGACTCGGCGGTCACTTCGCTCAGCAAGATCATCAAGGAGCAGCCGACCGAGCTGAAGCCATTGTTGACTCGCGGGCTGGTTTACTACGACAAGAACGATCTCAAAAACGCGGTTGCGGATTTCACGAGCGTTCTGCAAGACCATAAGGACAACAAGGAAGCTTTGTGCGGGCGGGCACGCTCTTACTACGAAATGGGCGAATTGGACAAAGCCCTCGGCGATGTGAAAACCGTGATTGGATTGCAAGCGGACGACGCCGACGCTCTTACCATTGGCGGCTTGATTTTCCTCGAGCGCAATCAGCTCGACAAAGCATTGATCGTTTTCGATCGAGCGGTCGCAAAGGATCCAAAGAACGTCGAGGCTCTGCTCAATCGGGGCCAAACCAATTACGAAAGTGATGAATTCGAGAAGGCCGCTCAAGATTTCAACGCCGTGTTGGCCCTCGATCCGAAGAATGCCGAGGCGCTGCGGTGGCGTGGCCGCGCCGACTACGAATTGGATGAATTCGGCAAAGCGATGTCGGACCTCACGGCGGCGATCGAATTGAACCCCAACGATGCCGAAGCCTTCATCGCAAGAGGAATGACCTACGCCGAGCAGGACGATCTTGACAAGGCAATCGACGACTATTCGTCGGCGATCAAGATCGACCCCGAGAACCCCGTGGCGCTCGAAAGCCGGGCGACGGCGTATGCGGACAACGACGAGATCGACGAAGCTCTCGCCGATTGCAACGAAGCGATCCGGCTCGAGCCGCAAGCCAACGACGCTTATGCCTGCCGCGCGCGAATATACCTGGAAAAAGGCGAACTGGAGAAGGCCTTGGCCGATTGCAATGAATTGATCGGCCGCGACGCCGAAGACGCCGAGAGCGTTCATCGACGAGGTTGTGTCTACGCCGCCCAAAAAAAATGGCCTCAAGCCATCGCCGACTACACGGCGGCGATTCGCCTCGACGACGAATTTGCCGAGGCCTACGCCGACCGAGCAACGGCATTCGAAGCAACGGGAGCGCCGGACAAAGCGAAGGCCGATCGCGACCAGGCGGCAAAAATCAATTCGGAATGAGGCGCGTCGCCTTGTTCGCCAACCAAATTCATCATTTATTGACCCCGACCGAGGAGATCAACGAATGTCTTCTTCTGACACGACTGGCAGCCGTGCGTTGTGGAATTGGCGTCTTCTTCTGTGGGGAGGCGTACTGACGGGATGGCTATTTGCTCCGCCATTAGCGAGCACCGGCGCCGAGCCTGCCCCAACCGCACCGCGCCCGGCGGCCCTGCATCCTGATGCTGCGGCCCCGGCGCCAAAGGAGTCGCCGAAGAAAAGCAAAGGCAAAAAGAAAGCTCACGCCAAGAAGGCCAAGTCGAAGAAGCACAGAGGACGACATGCTCGCACGAGAAGGCACGGGCGAAAGCGCCACCACGCGCGCGTGGCTAGTGCTAAGCGGCACCGGTTGGAGCACCTCGGCCGATGGCATAATCCGCATGTAGGCAAAGGCGGAATGCACGTTTGGGAGGCGGAAATCCGACCGACCGCCGCCGCCAAGCCGACCGCCGCCAAGGTGGAGGCGATCAAGCCAACCGCCGCCAAACCGCGGCCGTGAACAAGGTGCCGGCGGAATGCGTCGGCTGGAAACGAATGCAAGAAATCCCGCCCAAATCGGGCGGGATTTTTTGTTGAATACAAGATAACGACAATCGGAATGCCGTTCAATTCGCCGGTGGATCGGATCGCACCTGAAGCGCCGACTTCACCGCCGAGCGGTACGGCTTGTTTTGCTTGTAAAGATCGAGCCGCGCGGTTTGCAGTTGCTTGTCGCTCGGCGGGGCCATCTCGATGACCTTGGCCTGCCACAATTGGGCCTTCGCGAAATCGCCGCACTCGGCATAGGCCGCCGCGAGCGAATTGACGGAGTAGTAGGCATCGGCCGGAGTCGCCATCTGATAACCTTGGCTTGCATTGGCGAACGCCTTTTGGCCGTCGCGATATTTCGGGTCGGGGCAGGTCGCTAGAAAGAAGGCCAAGTTTTGATAGTTGGTGCCGCAATTCGGATCGACGGCCAGCGCTCGATAATAGTCGGCATTGGCTTTGTCGTAGTCGCCGTGGCTCGTTTCGATCGCGGCCCGATTGTCGTAGGTCGTGCCCGTGTTCCTGGCATTCGCCACCGCCTGATCCATGTCGGCGAGCGCCTTGTCGTAGTCACCCTTGCGATACCAATCGAAGCCGCGACTGCTATATGCCTGCGCGTCGCCGGGGCAGATCGCGAGCGCCTGGCTATATTGAGCGATCGCGCCGTCGAAGTCGCCGCGCGAATCGAATTTTGCGCCTGGCGCATGTAGTAGCCATCTTGCGCTTGTGCCTTGCCGGCGGCGAATAGACCGAGCAAGAACAACGGGCAAACCGCCGCGAGTTTCAGGCCGAGGCGGCGGATCGAACCGCGTCGCGCGACCGCTTTGGATGCCACAGGCAAACGTTGGCCGACGCTGGATGGATCGCGAGTCAACGGGCTCATGGTGCTTTTGTCCTTGTGTAAGCGGTTTCCGGGATAGAGAGATTTGCCTCTTCTCTGTTCCTCTATCAACTAGTGCGAGAGCCGGGGTCGAAAGCGGACATGCTTTTTTCGCAATTTGCTGGCAACCTACACGCAACAAGCGTCACCAAGAAAACTTGACCCCAATCCGGCTGCCGGTTGACCGTTTGGCCGAGAGAGGGTACGGTTCGAGTATGGACTACACACACCTGATAACAATCGAACCGGACAAGCGAAGCGGCCAGGCATGCATCCGGGGACTCCGAATTTCCGTAAGGGATGTCCTTGAGTACCTCGCGGGCGGAATGTCCGTCAACGACATTTTGGCGGATTTCCCCGATCTGACAGAGGAAGACATCCGGGCCTGCCTGGCATTTGCAGCCGACGAACTGCCCAGCTAGTCGCCGATCCGCTTCCCTTCCGGCAACTTGTCAAGGAAATCGGGGCCACGAAGGCGGGCCGCTCGCTGATTCTTCGGTTCCTGCCTGCTGCGTTCGACAAAGGCGTATAGGTCTTTTTCGGCGATGCGATACCGGTTCTCCCTCGACGTGCCGCCCACGTTAACCGACGTCAGGTGCCCGTAAGCAATCAACTGTCGAACATGGTCGTCAGTAATGCCAAGGTATTCCGCGACTTGGCTAATCTTGATCCGTCTGCGCCCGTTTTTTTCCGGCTCTTGGAATTTGAAGTAATCGATAATTTCTCTGGGTTGTGAATGCCGTAATCGTCTGTTGCGACTTCGCGGTGGTTCGACATACACGCGCCTACGCTCAAGAAATTTCTCTAGCGCATCTGCCGGAACGCGGAGCCGTCGTTTCTTTCCGCGCCGCAAGCTAACATCTACCGCGGTCAATTCACCGGAGTCAACAAAATCGACCACTGTCACTGAAGCGACTTGCAACATTTCAGCGACCTGTTTGATTGTGTACATCATCGCACTCTCCTCGGCTGCCGATGAGGAGATCGTCCTCCATTGCTGCCGTGCGAAAGACGGAGCCGCGGAAAAATCATAGGCGTCGGGAGTCTTAAATGCGTTCAAACGCCCCCGCCCTCTCGACCCCTTTGTTCTCCCTCGGTCTATTTTCTCGCCGCGTCGCCCAACCCCAGCGCCGCGCGCACTCGCGGATGCACCACTTGCCCATCGCGGGCGACCAGCGTCTCGCGAGTAATCTCGTCGGTCATGTCCAACGGAAACTTGCCTTCGCGCACCAGATGGGCCAGCAGCGTTGTGATGTTCTTGGCGAACATCTGGCTGGCGTGAAATGGAACGTCGGCCGGGAGGTTCGTTGGGCCCAGAATCGTCACGTTGCCGTGCTGCACCGTTTCGCCCGGGCGGTTTAGTTCGCAGTTGCCGCCACGCTCGGCGATGTCGACGATCACCGAGCCGGGCGACATGCCGTCGGCCATTTCGCGCGTGATTAGCACCGGCGCTTTTTGGCCGGGGATCGCGGCCGTCGTGATCACCACGTCGTGCTCGGCGACCACTCGCGTCATTAGCTCGCGCTGGCGGCGATAAAAATTTTCGTCCATTGCCTGGGCGTAGCCACCTTTGCCTTCGGCGGCCGCCGTGTCGAGCGGCATCTCGACGAATTTTGCCCCGAGACTTTGCACCTGCTCTTTCACCGCCGGACGCACGTCGTAGGCCGACACGACCGCGCCGAGCCGTCGGGCCGTCGCAATCGCCTGCAATCCAGACACGCCCGCGCCGACGATGAACACTTTCGCCGGCGTGACGGTGCCCGCGGCGGTCGTCAGCATCGGAAACATTTTGCCGAGCGAAGTGGCGGCGAGCAGCACGGCCCGATAACCGGCGAGCGTGGCCATCGACGAAAGAACATCCATGCTCTGGGCCCGCGTGATGCGCGGAATCAATTCGAGCGCGAACAGCGTGACGCCCGTCTCGGCCAGTTCGGCGGCCGACTGCGGATTCCAAATCGGTTCGCACATGCCGATGACGACTTGCCCCGGCCGCAGCGCCGACAAATCGGCCCGGCCCAATTCCGGATTGCAGCCGAGCGAGCGCACTTGCAGCAGCGCATCGGCCGCGAGCGCTTCGGCGCGGGAGACGATCTTAGCGCCGCGGTCGCTGAACAGCGCATCAGGAAACCCGGCCGCGATGCCCGCCCCGGCTTCGACGACGACTTCCAGCCCGGCCTTAACGAGCGCCGGCACGACCGTCGGCACCAGCGCCACGCGGCGTTCGCCGGGAAACGTCTCGCGAACAACAGCAACTTTCATGGGATTTCGCCGCCTCGTGGAATGCAAAGTCGTTTACATTGCCAAGCAAATCCGGCGGGGACTGTCCCCTTCTCCCAGCCGGATTTGTTTGGCTCGTGTGGTGATGGCCCAGATTGTGGCAGATCGATGGCTCGCCGAAAAGCCGCCGCGCGGAGCCGAATCGGCATAAATCCCGTGCAATTCGACCCGCGCAATTCGCCGATCTCTCTTGACGCAAATCCCGCCTGCGCGTAACTTTCCCGACCGCCGACGACCGCGTCGGTTCCTCGTTTCCCGCGCTCTGCGATAGGCGGCCATCGATCGGCGCTGCGCGAAACAATTCAATCCGCAACTTTGAGGGATGCTTCCATGGATGGATCTCCCGGCAAATCGCCGTCTACTAAATCTGCTGCAAACTCGCCCTCCGACCGCCCGCACGCGCACGCCACTCTTCCCGTGCCGCTATTGGACATGAGCCGGCAATACGAGCCGCTCCGCGACGCGATTCGCGCCGCCATCGACCGCGTTTGCGAATCGGGCCGATTCGTGCTCGGGCCCGATTGCGAGCAGCTTGAGCAGGCCATCGCCGCATACACCGGCGCTCGCCATGCCATCGCTTGCGCTTCGGGCAGCGATGCGCTACTGCTGGCGCTGATGGCGTTGAAAATCGGGCCAGGCGATGAAGTGATCCTGCCGTCGTACACCTTCTTCGCCACCGCCGGCGCCGTCTGGCGGCTCGGCGCGAAGCCGGTGTTCGTCGACATCGATCCGGCGACCTACAATCTCGACCCGAAATTGATCACTGCCCGCGCGACCGGCGCCACGAAAGCGATTCTGCCGGTCCATCTCTTCGGTCAATGTGCCGACATGGAAGAGATTTGCGGCGTGGCGGAAAAGCTGAGCGTGCCGGTGATCGAAGACGCGGCGCAAGCGATCGGGGCCGGCTATCGCAACCGCTCGGCCGGCACTCTGGGCGACATGGCCTGCTTCAGCTTCTATCCGACCAAGAATCTCGGCGGCTTTGGCGACGGCGGAATGCTGACCACGAATTCCGACGATCTGGCCGCCCGGCTGCGGCTCTTCCGTGTTCACGGCATGGAGCCGCGCTACCATCACAAAGTGGTCGGAATCAACAGCCGCTTGGATTCGATCCAGGCGGCCGTGCTGCAGGTCAAATTGCCGCATCTGAACCGCTGGGCTCAATTGCGGCGAGCCAACGCCGAGCTGTATCACGAGCTGTTCGCCGATTGCGGCCTCGACAAAACGCTGACGCTCCCGATCACCGCCGACGGCTGCACGCACGTTTGGAATCAGTACGTGATTCGAGTTCCCGACGGCCGGCGCGACGAATTGCGAGCCCATCTGGCGGGCGCGAAAATCGGCACGGAAATCTATTATCCGATCTCGCTGCATCAGCAAGAATGCTTTCGCGGCTTGGGCTACGAACCGGGCAGCCTGCCCGAGTCGGAACGAGCGGCGCGCGAAACGCTGGCCCTGCCGATCTTCCCGGAATTGCGAGTGCTCGAGCAGCGAACGGTGGTCGGACGGATCGCCGAATTCTTCGCGCAAAGCAACCGGCGGCGAAAGTGAAACGCCCGAAATTCCTCGACCGCCGCGACGCGACGAAGCCGAGTTGATTAGCAGTGCGGCAGGCTTGACTGTGTGGCACTGGCCAGCGCAGTCGGCCAGTGCGAGCGCCGCTGGACGTTGAACCCGCAAGCCAGCGTCGTCGTCTGCCCTCGTGCAATCGCTCGCGCCGCAATTGAAACGCCGCCTCAACTCGCCCGCCGGCACTGGCAGACTTCGCTTGCCAGTGCCACACCGTCGGAGCTTCCCAGTGCCACACCGTCGGAGCTTCCCAGTGCCACACCGTCGGAGTCCACGCCATGTCAATCGTCGTCAAAATACTTGACTTCGGTCGTGCGATTCGCCGAGCGAGCGACGACGATCAGGCCCAAGGCGACTGCTAGCACCGTCAACATGTACGACTTGACATAGCCCGGGCCCGCAGAGGGCTGCGCGGGTGCAGCATCAACGGCCAAAACCGCCGCCGCAGTGAGAAATGCGATCGAAATGGCGGCAGCCGTTCGTGCAATCCAACAAGCGGCGGATCGAAGTGATTGCATCGGTGAGTTGCTTTCAGACCAATTGGGAGAAAACCGAGCTTTCCTGCTCAGACATACTAACCCGAAGCGTTAGCGAGGGGCGAAGTGCTGACGCCCCTCGCTAACGCTTCGGGTTAGTGTCACTAAGCCTCAATCCGAGTGTATCCCGAGCCTCGGCGGCCGACAAGCATCGCAGCGACATCGCGGCGAAATCCAGTCCGCCTTCATTTCGCCATTCTCGCCAATTTCGCACGTCGATTCTGCCCTTGTTCCGATCCGGCCAAAGGGGTAAAAACTTCGTTCCATCGACCCATTTTGGAGAAATGGGCCGGCGGATTTTGCGGTCGTCTTGGCCGCGATCCCGTGTCCCGCTCGCTTGAACCCACCGCGGCCTGCCGGCTTGCCCATTGCAGCCGGAGTTTGGGCCGTTTGATCTAAACCAAAAGGGCGCCAAGGATGGCTACCTTCGTCCACCGGCTCGCGCTCTGCGAATCGGATTCCATCGGCGACGGCACGCGCATCTGGGCCTTCGCTCACGTCATGCACGGCGGCCGTCGTCGGCCGCGATTGCAATATCGGCGACCATGCGTTCATCGAATCGGGCGCGGTCGTCGGGGATCGTGTCACGGTGAAAAACGGTGTGTTGATCTGGGACGGCGTGACGATCGCCGACGAAGCGTTCATTGGCCCCGGCGTGATCTTCACCAACGATCGCCATCCGCGCAGCCCGCGAATGCCGGCCGCCGCCGCGCGCTACGCCGAGCGGTCCAACTGGCTGAGCGAAACCCACGTCGGCCGCGGCGCCAGCATCGGCGGCGGAGCGGCGATCACGCCCGGCATTTCGATCGGCGAATACGCAATGATCGGCGCCGGCGCAGTCGTCACTCGCGACGTGCCGCCGCACAGCCTCGCCGTTGGCCATCCCGCCCGCGCGATCGGCTGGGTCTGCCAATGCGGCCAACGATCGTCGACCGCCGGCCCCTGTGAATCGTGTCGCAAATCATCCGCATCCCACTCCGCCGCCGCGTAACCCCGTTCTTCGTCCCTGTCGCCTGACCCCTGTTCCCTGACCCCTCCATGCGCAGCATCGCCATCGCTCCCGCGTTCAACGAAGAGCAAAAGATCGGCCAGGTCGTCGCGCGCACTCCGCGCGACGTCGTCGATCGCGTGCTCGTCGTCGACGATGGCTCGACCGATCGCACGGCCGAAGTCGCTCGCGCCGGCGGCGCAGAAGTGCTCTCGCTGCCGGAAGTCGTCGGCGTCGGCTATGCATTGCGGGCCGGATTGGACTACGCCCGGCGCGAAGGGTTCGACATCGCCGTCATCATGGCGGGCAACAACAAAGACAATCCGGCCGAGATTCCGCGCCTGCTCGATCCGATTCGCAACGACGGCTGTGATCTGGTCATCGGCTCGCGGTTCCTCTCCGGCGGCGCGTACGGCGGCGACATGCCGGCCTATCGCAAACTGGCCACGCGATTGCATCCCTGGCTCATGAGCCGCATCACCGGCAAACGGCTCACCGAAACCACCAACGGCTTCCGCGCGATTCGTCTTTCGTGTCTCGCCGACCCGCGCATCCGGCTCGACCAGCGCTGGCTCGACGGCTACGGCCTGGAAGTTTATTTGCTTTACAAACTAATCGTTTGCGGTTTCAAGCACAGCGAAGTCCCCTGCACGAAAATCTATCCGCCCAAAAAAATCGGCAACACCAAAATGCGTCCCATCATCGGCTGGTGGGACATCCTAAGGCCGGTGTTTTTGCTGGGGACAGGACTGAAGAGCTAAATGACGAATGTCTAATGACGAATGTCGAATGAATGACGAATGACGAATGACGAATGACGAATGTCTAACGCCCCTGTCCTCCGATCCCCGACCCTAGTCCCGAGCCCCCAGCCCCTAGCCCCTCCGGTCCTCCGCGTGCAACACATCAACTTCATCGGCCTCGGCCATTGGGGGCCGAACCTGGTTCGGGCGTTCATCAATAGCCAGCGGCCGAGGTCGGCGTCGTTTGCGATCTGTCCGAATCGCGCCTGGCCACGATCCACCGCAATATCTCCGCCTCGATCCGCACCAGCACGAATCCGCTCGTCGCCGCGACCGATCCGACCGCCGATGCCGTCGTCATCGCCACGCCCACCAACACGCATTTCGCGCTCGCCCAAAAAGCCCTCGAAGCCGGCAAGCATGTGCTCGTCGAAAAGCCGCTGGCCGGCAACGTTGCCGATGCCGAAGCGCTCGTCGAATTAGCCCAAAAACATGGCCGGCTGCTTGCCGTTGGGCATGTGTTTCTGTTCAACAACGGCATTCGGGCCGTGAAGAATCTGATCGCCCGCGGCGATTTGGGCAGCGTGCGGTACATCTTTTCGACGCGCACGAACCTCGGCCCCTTCCGCACCGACGTAAACGCCTTGTGGGACTTGGGCGCCCACGACGTGAGCATTTTCAACTACTGGCTCGACGCCAGCCCGCGCAAGCGACCGCCTACGGCACGTCGTATCTCACGCCCGGCGTGGAAGACGTGGTCGTCGCGAATTTCAATTATCCGCGGCAGGTGCAGGCCTGCGTTCATGCAAGCTGGCTGAATCCGCAAAAGGTGCGCGAGATCACGGTCGTCGGCGAACGGCAGATGATCGTCTGGAACGACATGGATTTGAACGAGCCGGTGCGGATTTATCACAAGTCGGTCGATGTGGAAAAGCTAAGCAGCGAACGCGATCCGGGCTACGTCGATAGCTTCGGCGCCTTCCGCATGTTGGTCCGCAGCGGCGACGTGGTGATCCCGAAAATCGACGCCGGCCAACCGCTCGAGGCCGAATGCCAACACTTTTTGGATTGCCTCGAAGGCAAAGCGACATTGCTCAACGACAGCCACGGCGGGTTGAAAGTCGTTCAAGCACTGGCGGCTGCGGAGGAATCGATGCGGAATCGCTCGGTGTTGACGATCGTCGGCGGCAAAACCGCGCTTAAGGCGGCCGCTTAATCGAGCCATAAAGGTGCGACGGACAAATGAAACACACTTTTCTCCGAGCAATCGTATTGACCATTGTGTCGGCCGTGTTGCTGCGCCGGTCGCCCGCGTTCCAAGCAAATCGACGCCTGACGCGCTTGCGACTGCGGATCGCATCACAATCATTGCCGACAGTCCGAGAAACGAGTTTCTCGACGTATCGAAACTGCGCCATGAGTCTGCGCAGGAAGCGACCGATAGCAGTGCCGAGTGCGGTGCGCAGAAGCCAGACGCATGCAATCGCATCGCTGCGCGACTCTGGCTAGCGCAAAGCGAAACGGACTGTTGCGTTTGCGAGCCGAGCGGACCAAGCGACGCAGCCGCAACGCAACTGCTTTTATCTGAAAACACGATTTGGACTCTGGGGCATTCGGACGAAGAGGCTGGCACCGGCCTGTGGAACATTGGCACAGATTCAGTCGATGTCGGGACGGCAGCCTTTGCTACCGCGGATCGTGCGGCGACTGGCCGCGATTCGCACGTGCCTCACCCAGCGACGACCGAGCCCGACAACTCGCCACGAGTTGCAGCCGTCTACAATCACCCAGAAGACTTTCCCGAACCACCGCCGGTCAGGATGCTGGCGGAGAGCGGCCCCGAGCTCGAAGACGCGAGCGATTTAGGCCCTTCGAACATTGACTCGGCGAACGTTCAGTTTTTCCACGAGCCGGACCCAACGGCGACTGCCAACCCCTCAAATCCGCCGCGAATGCCATTCGACCACGGAGGATGGTGGAGCTTGCATGATCGAAAGCCAGATTTGCCGACGGACACCGGCGCGAGCGTCTCCGTCGATCCGCCTCCAACCGGGATTGCAAGTTCGAGTACTCAAACCTCCGAAGATAATGGCGGAGATATCAGTTGGTTCCCGATCCGCGAGTGGGCGGAGGCTGAATCGAATCCGCGCGTAGAAGCAGTGGAGTTCTCGGGTCAGGGACAGGCCATCCTGGTCGGCTATGGCCTTGCCGAGGTCAACGATCCGCCTTTTGGCTGGCACGGTCGTGAACCTGACATGCCGGAGGAGAACCGATTCATGCTGATTGGCGGACCGACCGCACAAGCCGCGGTCAACGGGTCCGCCGCCAAAGGGTTCTTACCGGCGGTTACCGAACGCGAGAATAGGAACGATTTCCCGGTTATTTCACTTCAGTTCAAGGAGCGTATTCTCGCTCCTCCGGCGCGAGCGAGCATGACAAGCTTCGTGATCGCCGTCGCGACCTCGCTGAATGGACGGCATCTGATAATCGCCGACGACGATGGCACGTTACATCTGTGCTACCGGTATTCTGGCATGGAGCTATGCCAGCTAAAGCAATCGCCGGACGGCGTTTGGCGAGCTATCGCTCAACCTAATCGATTCCTGTCGACTGACGACTTTACCGAAACTGCGCCTGAGAGGGGCGGCCGTGAACTCGATCCTGCTCGGCTGGCCGCGATCGATCCATTCCTTCAACATTTCCTGCTTGCCATCATCGGCGACCAGGGGCAGATATTCAGTTTTTCGTTAAGTGGAGTCCGCTGAGCAATTCGACTCAGCAATTCGACTCAGCACAAATGCACACCGAGTCTTTTTCATGCACATCCCACTCGTCGATCTCAAAGCCCAATACCAATCGATCCGCGCCGAAGTAAATGCCGCTGAGGAATCGATGCGGAATCACTCGGTGCTGACGACGGTTGGCGCCAAAACCGTGATTAAGGCGGCTCCGTGAACGAGCCATAACGGCGCGATGGACAAATGAAAAGCACCTTTCTACGAATTCTGGTTCTGATCGCCGTGGCGGCCGCGTTTTTGCGCGCAATGGTCGGCATTGAAGGCGACTCGCCCGCCAGCCTCACAACGGCTAGCAGCAACAACCCGGCCGAAGAATCGTTCATCACGATTTGGGGCCTGTCACCTGATGGCCCAATTCTCGCGGGCGATGTAGGCGCGAACAGCAACGATTCCGCAGTTGCGTCAAGCGTTCATCGGCTCTGGAAGGCTCAAAGCGAAAGCGACTTTTGTGTTTGCGCGACAACGGTTCGAGGCCTTCCCATAGCACAGCACTTGCTCGCGATCCAAAACAATCTGCTCGATCATGAATGGTCCCGCGCGGAAACCGAAACCGGCGTTTGGGTCATTGGCAGCAACGTATGCGACTGCTGTCGTCCAAATCTCGACGGGATTCCGGACATGACCGGCGATGGCCTCACGAATTACGTCATACCGTCGGCAGCGAACCCAGGTTGTGAGTCGAGCATCTGCGTGGAAGCGGTGGATTTATCACGCGCCGGACAAACTATCTTGATCGGTTACGGCCTCGAGCCTCCGACGAACGAGTCTCGCGGTGACGGCGGTGGCCCAGACGGGTTCGTTGAAGACGAAATTGATGAAAACGGCAATCACATTCCCGAAGAACGCGACTTGATAATGATCGCTGGACCGGCCGCCATTGCTGCGCTAGATTGCACTCCGACCGAACGCGCATTGCCCGCACGAAACGATGTGGATGGATCACGAATTCATCAAGAAATCGTGATTAACGATCCATCGCCTGCTGCTAGGTGGTGGAAATTCATCGCAATCTGGGATCAATACGAACCAAGTTGCTCCTTCGATTGGCATGCCATCGACCGTCTTCCGCTGAGCGCAGCCGGGAGAGCGAGCATATCGAGTCTCGTGAGAACGGCCGCTTTATCGGAAGACGGATGGCATTTCATTGTCGCCGCTGACGACGGCACTTTGCACATTTGCTACCGATACTCGTTTCACGAAGTCTGCCGCCTGAAGCAATCGGCAGACGGTATTTGGCGAGTTGTGCCCCAGTCCAATCAGTTCCTGTCGTGCGACGACTTTACCGAAACAGCGTCTGAGAGTGCCGGCGGTGAGTCCGACCGCATCCGGCAAGCCGCAATCGATCCCTTTTTTCGGAATTTGCTGCTCCCACCGGGTGGCGATCAGGGGGAGATATTCAGTTTTTCGTTATCTGTGGCCCGCTGAGCAAATCGACCCAGCATAGACGCATACCGAGTTTTTCCCATGCACATCCCACTAGTTGACCTCAAAGCCCAGTACCAATCGATCCGCGCCGACGTAAACGCCGCGCTGCAAAGCGTTCTCGACCACGCCTGCTTCATTCTCGGCCCGCCGGTCACGCGATTCGAAACAAACTTCGCCGCGTTCTGCGGTGCGCCGCATTGCGTCGGCGTGGCCAGTGGCACCGATGCGCTGCAGTTGATTTTTCGCGCGATGGAATTGCGGCCGACCGACGAAGTGATTGTGCCGGCGTTTACGTTTGTTGCCACGGCGCTTGGCGTCAGTCTCGCCGGGGGGCAGCCGGTGTTGGTCGATGTTCGCCGCGAGGATGGCCTGATCGATCCCGAGAAGATCGAAGCCGCCATCACGCCGCGCACGCGGCGCGATTCTGCCGGTCCATCTCTACGGCCGCTGCGCCGAGATGGACGCAATTCACGAAATCGCCAGGGCCCATGATCTGCTCGTCGTCGAAGACGCCTGCCAGGCGCATGGGGCGACGTATCACGGCCGGCCCGCCGGTTCGCTCGGCCATGCGGCCGCGTTCAGCTTTTATCCGGGCAAGAATCTCGGCTGCTACGGCGACGGCGGCGCGATCACCACCGCCGATTCCGATCTCGCCGATCGGCTGCGCCTGATGCGCAATTGGGGCTCGCGAAAGAAATATCATCACGAAGAAGTCGCGTTCAACAGCCGCTTGGACACGGTGCAAGCCGCCGTGCTGGAAGTGAAACTAGCGCGATTGGCCGAGTGGAATTCGCAGCGCGGTGCTCACGCCGCCGCATACAACCAGCGGCTGGCGCACCGCGGCGACGTCGTTTTGCCGCCGGCCCAGAGCGCCGGTTGCAGCGACGCCTGGCATCTCTACGTAATCCGAGTCGCCGATCGGGCCGAGAAATTGCAAACGCTCGAACAGCATGGCATCGGGGCCGGAATCCACTATCCATTCCCCGTGCATCGGCTGAAGGCCTATCGGCATTTGCAGCCAGTTGGCCGTTCGCTGCGGGAATCGGAAGCCTGGGCCGACGAATGCTTGAGCCTGCCGATGTTTCCCGAACTGACCGACCGCCAGATCGACTACGTCGTGGACCATTTGCCCTCGGGCCGAATGTCGCGTGCCGCTTAGGAGATTGAATCGTGTGGCACTGGCCAGCGAAGTCGGCCAGTGCGAGCGCCGCCAGACGTTGAACCCGCAAGCCAGCGCCGTCCGTTTGCCCTCGGGCAATCGCTCGCGCCGCAGTTGAAACGCCGCCTCAACTCGCCCCCCGGCACTGGCCGACTTCGCTGGCCAGTGCCACACGTTGAACTTCGATCGAAACAACCCGCTCCGTTGGACAGCAATCATGACCGAGCAAGCACTCAACCCGAAGGCCCGCTGGTGGATCAACCGCGGCGGTTTTGCGTTGATGCTCGTTTGCGCATTCGGCATCACCGTCGGCACATTCGCCCCGTACCGCTACCAGATCGGCCCAATTGAGATTTCGCTGCGCGGCGTCCGCAATCCGACGCTGGGTTTGTTGGCAGGCTATTTTCTCTGGCGGTTGACCTACGACGGAACTGGTGAATGGCTGAAGAGGCGCGTCGATCGGATCGGCGGCGCCGCGGGTCAATTCGGCGCGCATGCCCGGCAATTCGTCGTTCGCTCGCGCAACTCTGGAAGCATTGGGGTTGGCGGCAGCGGACGATGTTCGCGATTCTGATTTGCCAGGCGTTGTTCGTCGTGCGATTTTGGCAAACCTATCCGGCCGTATTGGACTTCGAGCGAATCGCGCAGGCGAACACGTATCGTCTCGCGGCCTATGGATCGGACGGCCGGCAATCGCCGCTGCTCGAGCATTTCTGCCGGCAAGTGTGCGAGGCGACGCCGCCCAGCGCGCGAATTCTGTTTCACGGCGGCACACCGGCGATGCGATTCGCTTTCGAAGTCTATCCGCGCCGCGTTTTCATCTTGCCGCAAGAAATGACGCGGATGGCGGAGTCGTGGCACAAGCAGCCGCAGTTGAGCGATTTGCCGCCCGATCCGCACGAACCGTATTGGCATCAGTTTTTGCCGAAAGATTCGCCCGATCCGGCCGACTTCATCCGACAGCACGAAATCAACTACGTGGCGACATTCGACGATTATGATCTATCCCGCTGCCGCTTGGAGCCCGCGCCATGATCGGAATTCTGGCCGGCTTTTGCGGCACTGCGCTGTGCCTGTCTTCGATCTGCGCAATCGGCGCAGTGTTGGCAGGCTGGCTGTGCACCGGCGAGCCGAGCGACGCTCGCCCCGCGCGGCCGAGTCTTGGCTGGGCGTTTCTGCTCGGAACGGCCACCGTTGGCCTGACGCTGCACATTCCGCTGGCCATCGACGGCCAGATGACGCATCGCAGCTTTGCGCTAATCGGGATCGCCGGTCTTGCGGCGCTTGCTTGGACGATCACCGGCTGGTGGCGAAACTCGTCGCCTCCGCGCGCTCTTCCTTGGGGTTGGCTCGGCGACTTGCCGATGTTGGGCCGGTTGTTTGCCGTCGTGGCGTTGCCCGCCGCGACCGCCTACTGCTGCCGCACCGATCTGGCCGGCTACGACGCCCGCAGCATCTACGCTCTGAAAGCGCGCGTGCTGTACGACACCGGCACGCTGCACGGCGAGGATTTTCAAGACATCCAGCGAGTTCATTTCAATCCGGCCTATCCGCTGCTGATGCCGCTCGTCGAAGCGCAAGTTTATTGGACGCAAGGAAGCTACGCGCGGCCGGGCTTGAAACTGCTTTTCCTCTGCTTCACGTTGTCGCTGGCCTCGATTTATGCAGGCCAAATGCGCCGCTGCGGCGCGCGAGGCCTGGCCGCGATGGCGGCGCTGATGCTATTGCTGACGCCGATTGCGCTGGAGTGTTTCGAGGGGGCGGCGCTATCGGGCTCGGCCGATTTGCCGCTCGCGGCGTTGATTCTGGCCGGCGTGCTCGAAACGTCGCGCTGGATTCGGCGACCCGGTTGGCGGCCGGCCGTTTGCGCGGCGCTATTGCTCGGGGCGGCCGCCTGCACGAAAGCCGAAGGGATGGCCTGGATCGCCGCGTGCAGCGTCGGTTTGGCCGGCACATGGCTACTGCGGCCGACGCGGCCGACGCGGCACGCCTTGGCGACGGCTGTTGTCGGCGCGGGCCTACTCGGACTGATTGTCGGCATTCGGCAAATCGTTTTGCATCAATTGCCCGACTCGCCCTATTATCCGTCGTACTTCGCCGCCCTCGATTGGAAATGGATCAGGCAACTCGGCGACCGGCCGGCGGCCGTGCTGCGATATGGGCTGACGGAAATTGTGCGCGTCAAGTTATGGAATCTGATGTGGCCCTGCATCCTGGCGTCGCTGGTGCTATTGCGCCGCGGACGATTGCCGGCGGAGGTTTGGTTCTGGCGGCTGACGGCAGTCGCGGGAATTTGTGCGGCGCTGTTTGCATTGGTCATCACGCCACTGCACCTCGAATACGAACTGCGCACGTCGTTCTCGCGGCTAATGCTGCACGCCTTTCCGCTGGCCGTGCTGATCATGGCGGAACAAATGGCGGCCTCCGGGTTTAGTGGTCAATTGGCGGAGACCGTTCGAGCGGATGAACCGACAAACGAACCGGCGACGGAGGATCGCGTGGAAAGCGTGGCGCGCGGCGTGATGCCGTAGGATTTCAAAAACAACACATTCCACAAGGGCTAAAGCCAACCAGCGAGAAGCCCCGTAAACGGGGCTGTGTGATTCGAATGTGCCGTCAAGTCACCCGTCGTAAACGACGGGCCTAGTACCGCTACCGCGGAAAGCCCCATAAATGGGGCTGCCCGACCTCAAACCTCCGACCGCTGACTCCCGACCTCCAACCTCCGACCTCCCTGCTCCCCGCTCCCTGCTCCCCGCTCCCATGCGCATCCTCACCCGCTACGTCCTGTTCGAGCTGATCAAGGTCTTCTTGATCACCCTGACGGGGATGACGTTGTTCATGGTGCTGGTCGGCGTGGTGCGCGAGGCCTATTCGCAGGGCTTGGGGCTGAAGCAAATTCTGCTGCTGATCCCGTATATCCTGCCCGATTCGCTGCGGTTTGCCGTGCCCGGCACGATTCTGTTCGCCACTTGCAGCGTCTACGGCCGCATGGCTTCGACGAACGAAGTCGTGGCGGTCAAAGCGCAAGGGATTTCGCCGTGGGCGATCCTGTGGCCGACGTTCGTGTTCGCATTCTTGCTGAGTCTGGTCGCGGTGTGGCTCAACGACGTCGCCTCGGGCTGGGGCCGAGAAGGGGCCAAACGGGTCGTGATCGAATCGGTCGAGGAGATCGTCTATTCGCGGCTGACCCAGCAGCGATCGTATAGCTCGCGGTCGTTTTCCATCAACGTCAGGGCCGTCGAAGGACGAAAGCTGGTCGAGCCGACGTTTACGTTCGCTGCCAGCGAAGACAGCCCGACGGTGCGCATCAATTGCAACTGGGCCGAGCTGAAAAGCGACCTGATCGCCAACACGCTGACGCTCGTCTGCCACAACGGCACGATCGACGCCGGCGAGTTGCGCGGTGTTTTCCCCGACACGCTCGAGCGCGTCATTCCCTTGGACGAAGCCAGCAAACGCGGCGGCCGCATGAGCCCGGCCGATATTCCCATGAACCGAATCCCGCAAGAAACTCAAATCGAGCAAACGCAGATTGAAACGCTCACCGAATCGATGGCTCTCAAGGCGGGCGACGAATTGATCGCCGGCGACTTCGCCACGCTGCGAGGTCCTCATTGGGCGGTCGAGGAAACCGATCTCGGCCATGAAAAGGAGCGACTGTTTCGACTGCTCGCGGAGCCGGCCCGTCGCTGGGCCAACGGCTTCAGTTGTCTGTTTTTCGTGTTGATCGGCGCGCCGATGGCCATTCGCATGCGCAACGCCGATTTTCTCACCAGCTTCTTCGCTTGCTTCTGCCCCATTCTGGTCGTCTACTATCCGCTCTTGATCTTCGGCGTCGATCAGGCGAAGCGCGGCTCGCTGCCCGGCTCGGCCGTTTGGATGGGCAACGTGATGCTAGCGCTGTTCGGCGCCTGGCTCATGCGCCGCGTGATTCGATATTGAGCGAGTAGAAGAAGTGGTTAGTAAACCCGCTACCACCTCACACAACACCCTCACCCTGCTTCTTCCCCATCTTCTTCAGCAACCGATAATGTGATTTCACGCCCGCGCTGAACGTGTCGTAGGCCTTGTATTCCAAGCCAAAATCCTTGCAGGTGGCTTCCACCAAGGGCGCGATCTTGGCGTAGTGGATGTGACAAATCCGCGGGAAGAGATGGTGCTCGATCTGAAAATTCAAGCCGCCGACGTACCAGGAAAGCAACCGGTTGCTCCGAGCATAGTCGGCCGTCGTATGAATCTGATGCACGGCCCAAGGCGTTTCCATCCGGCCGGTGTCTTCGCGCGGCATGGGAAACGCCGACTGCTCACCGCAATGCGGGACCTGAAAAACGACGCTCAGCGCCAACCCCTGCACCCACGACACCGCCGCGTAACAAGCAAACGCCTGCCAGAATGAATGCAGCACGAGCGTCGGGATGACTAGCGCCAGCGTGAAGAACACGATCTTTCCCACCACGAAGATCGCCAGATCGAGGCCGTGCGGTCGCTTGAAATGATGCCCGCCGATTCGGCCCGTGATGAAATTCTTGAAGTCGTCGTAAATCTGCCACTTCAGCGGCAGCATTCCATAAAGGGCCCATAGATAAAAATGCTGCAGCCGATGAAAGGCGAAATGCTTCTGATGCGGCGCCACGCGGCCCATGATGCCGAGGTTGATGTCTTCGTCGTGGCCGTGGATATTCGCGTAGCTATGGTGCATGACGTTGTGCTGTTGGTCCCACATATACGAGCTGCCGCCGAGCATATCGAGCGCGACGCGCCGTGAGCTTGTTCACCCAGGGCCGATCCGAATAGGCCCCATGCCCGCCGTCGTGCATGATGTTAAAGCCGATGGCCGCGAGCGATAGCGACAGCGATAGGCCCAGCGGCACGGCGATCCACCACGTCGGCGCCGCGAACAGCAACAGCGCGTAGGAAGCCGCGAACCAACTCAGAATGATCGCCGATTTGACGTACATCCGCGGGCAGTCGCGCCGCCGCAAACCGGTCGTGCGGAAATACTCATCGACGCGCCGCCGCAATTCGTGATAAAAGTCGTCGGGACGGGTGAACTTCAATTCGCCGGGAGCCGGGGCCGGGCGAGCAGCCGTTGGAGTGTCGGTGGGCTTCGGCTCATCCTTCAAAATCGCTGTCATGGATCGATCCGTCGTAAGAAAAGGCAAGGGAACAAGAGCGGTGGAACGCGCGCGGTGAGAATGCATGCAACGAGGATGCGAATCATGCGACCGCGCGCCGTCGAAACTCGCCCCCGATTGTGCCACAAGAGGGCCCGCGCTGTCTATCCGAAACCGTCGCGGCGGCTGCCTGCAACGAAGAGTTACGGGTTCCTCTTCTCTGCGACGGTGCCCCCGGGCGAGCGTGTTTTTGCTTGCGGCACGTTGGGCCAAGCGCCGTCATGGGGTGCCAGACAGTGCCGACCGTTCGCGGAACCAGAGAAGAGGAACACGTATCGCGGTAGGACGCTATCGGCCAGCGGACGGCGGCTCGGCCAAGGTCGCTTTTCCAGTGACCATCTTTAGACGAGCGGAATGGAACGTCACCTTGCAACCAAAGGTGCAAAGCCCCGGCTGCCGCGGATTCGGCACCGACCACCAAGGCCGCAGGACGAGCGCAGCCGGATCGCCTTTCCAACGGGGCAGGTAGGGCTGGCCATCGAGCGACACGTCGATGGTAGCTTGATCGTTCGCGAGAACGCGAACGCTGACCAACAGCCGGTAGCGATGCTTGTCTTCGAGTTTTCCTGGCCGAACGGTGAATGTGTTGTCGGGATCGTTGATGTCGTGATTGTTCGACGACCGCCAGGCCGCTGACCTGGCCTCCCCAGGCGCTCATCACCGCCGTGCATTGGTGCGAGCCGGCCGAAACGATCGTGGCGACGTCGCCCCAGCCGACGGTTCGGGTGAACTCCACTTCGAGATCGTATCCACCATCAATGCTCACCGGGATTCCAATCCGGCTGAACGGCACTGCCTTGCAGGAGAGCTCGTTGCCGTTCCAGGTCCAGATTCCCTCGACGCGATCGCGCGAGGTATCGACCAGCCGCAAGACATCGACCCAGACGCCGCGTGGAAACGCGACTGGCCCAGCCGGCTTGTCGGAGCTCGTGTGTTGCAAATTCGATTTTGCCGCCCCGGCAACCGACGTGGCTTGCCCGGAAACCATCCTCAATCGAGCGGAATGAAAGCTGACCTCGCTTCTGGAGGCGCCGAACCCAAGACGGTTTGGATTCGCCAATTCCCAAGCCCAATAATCGCTCAGTTGCGAGGGATCGCCTTCCCAATGAGGCAGATAAGGCTTGCCATCGAGCGAAAAATCAAGGCTGGCCCGACCGTTGGGCAATAGGCGCACACTGACCAACATCCGGTAGCGATGGTCGTTCTCGAGAATGCAGGGCCGCACGACAATCGGATTCGCCGGGTTGTTCGCATCGCGGCCGTCCAAATACATCAGTCCGCCGGCCAAGCCCGAGAATCCGTTCAACGTCACCATGCAGGAATGCCCCCCGATCGAAAGCAGCGCGACGACATCGGCGTTGCCTTTGGTGCGGGTGAATTCGATTTCGAGATCGTAACCGCCGTTGACGACCACGGGCAGTTCGAGCCGGGTTTGCTCTCCGGCGCCGCAGTCGAGATCGGTGTCGTCTCGCTTCCAAGTGCCAGCGATCCGATCGCGCGGGATGTCGACCATTTGCAAGACATCGACCCACTGGCCAAGCGTGAAATGCACCGGCGCCGCCGACGAAGCGGACGGCGTTTTTGCCGTGGGGAATGGATCGAGCGCGACGGCCGGCTTCGGCGCCATGGCTACGGTCGGACGCGGCAGATTGGCGACCTCCGCCATCCGTTTTTCGATCGCCGCCTTTTTCAAGGCCGACGCCAAGTTCGGCAGCGCCAATTGATACAGGTCGCCGGCATGAAGGCGGAGCGAATCGCGGGCCATGCCGGCTTCCTTTTGCGCGACGTCCCACCAGCCGTCGGCCAGTTGGGCAAGCTGCGCCGGTTCGGTCGGCCCCTTGATATCCTCTGCCGCGAGCGCCTTCAGTTTCTCGTCGCTCCCTTTGGCCAATAGCGGCAAGCCGGCGGTCCAATCGCTCTTGAACAAGCATCGCCAACGGCCGACGATCGTGTTCGCTTCCGGATCGGCCGGATTCTTGTCGAGCGTCTCTTGGGCCTTCTTGACGGCGGCATGGATCGGCTCAAGAACATGAATGTCGCGGCGGCGCCGCGACAACCGCTCCTCGACTTCCTTCCGGGTGGCGATTTTCGATTTCGTCACCGCGCGGCTGGTCGTCGTCGATAGCGTCAGCGCGATCGCATATTGATCGGCGGCAATCGCCTGATCGATCAGTTGCTCGGCCGTCGGAATCGAGATCGCCAGTTGGTCGGGCTTGGTTGCGGTGACGAATTTGTCGAACAGTTTTTGCTTGATCTCGAGCGCGTTGATTTCGTAGTCGCCATCGAGAGTGTCGATGCCTTGCATCGAGAGGCTCAAATCCCCGGCGACCGCGGCGATTTCCGCCCCTTTCAACAGCAGCATATACCGCTCGACGGGCGAAGCTCCTGGCTTGCCCGCCACGTCGTAGAGTTCTTGCGCCTTGGCGGCGTCCTTCGAGCCCGGCCGCGAGATCTTGTAAAGTTCGTCGAGCTGCTTGGCAACCTGCTCTTGCTCGGCGACTGGAGGCGCGGGCTGCTTCTTCGCCGGTTGCGGATTTGTCGCCGCCGACGGCGTTTTCGTTTCCGTGGGCACGGGCGTCTCGGCGACCTTCGGTGGCGTCACATTTGGCGTCGTTGCGTTGGGCGTCGTCGGCTTCGGATCGATCGCAACCGTCGTCGGAGCGGGCCTCCAAATCGGCCGCAGCAGCGGATTGACTCCGGGCACCAAATCGACGGTTTGGTTGAAGGTCAGGAAGCCTGGGCGACTGATATGCACTTCGTGCCGGCCCGGCTTTAGCTTCTTCTCGAACGACTCGACGTTGAATCCGGCAACCACTTGACCATCGATGGTCATTGCCGCGCCGGCGCTCGGCCAGCGGCCAATCGAATGCCAGCCGCGCATCGTCGGGCGGCCTCGCAATCACGACGACATTCACCGGTTGATCTTCCACGGCGACCGGCATCGCGACGAACGGCGCGGCGCCGGGCCGCGTGATTTGCACCACATGCTGACCCGGCTCAACGGGAACTTCCAACGGCGTGCTTTGCGACACGACTTGCGGGCGGCCATCGATCGTCAAGGCCGCGCCGCGGCGCTCCGCGGGCGGCCAGTTCAACGCCAGTGTCGCCTTCGGTTTCCAGTCGGGCGCGATGCTCATTCGCTCGCCCGCGGCGAGAGTAATGTCCGAAGTCATTTTGAATGCCGGACGCTGGGCAACGAAGCGATGCGGCCCGGCGGCGAAATTGTGCTCCCATGCGCCCGAGGAAGGAATCTCGATCGCCGCGCCATCGACGCTGATCGCGGCGCCCGTCAGATCGGAGGCGGGCCAATCGAGCACCAGCGTTCCCTCGGTCTTGCGATTCAATAGGAAGAAGCCGACTCCGGCCGCCACGACCAGCGCGATGGCGGCGGCAATGTAGACCGGGGTCTTGCGGTTCTTGGCCTCTTGCTTCGCCGCAGGTTCGAGCGACTTTGCCGATTTATTGATGCCGGATTTCTGCGGCGTGCGAACACCGGTATCGCCGAGCAGATCGTCCCATTTTTCAGCAGTTGCCTGCGCTGCCGCCGCCGAAGCTGCCGCCGCTGAAGGTCGCCGAAGCGGAATGGGCGGCTTGCCCGGTTGCACTGCCGTTGGTGCGGTGGGCGGAACCGCCGGCGCCGCAGCCGCCAGCTTGGCGCGAAGCTGCTGGTCGTATTCTGCTCGCTTCTTGGGATCGAGCAAACTGACCCGCGCGGCCGCCAATTCGTTTAACAGCCGCTGCGTCAGATCGCCATGTTTGCCGCCTTGAAACGTGCGTAGGTGCGCCATCTGCCGGTCGGCGGCGCCGTCGATCACGTCGGAATTGGTCTCGAACTGCCGCACGCCCAGCAGCCGATAGTAATTGGCCGGCTGCTCGTCCGGCGGAATGGCGAGCCAAACATGATACGGATTGAAGTCGTCGGCCATAGCGCTCTCCACTCCGTTCGAAACCTGGGTGAAATTCGGGTGCCGTGCCATCGACAGGGGGCACCCGGCGCGGGGGTCATTATCGTATAGCAAACAGCGTTCGGCAAGGTTTGCACCAGCGTCGGCCCTGCCAAAGCCCGCGCGGCAGCGCGTTAGACGGCATTTTCACCTCTAAAGTTCCAGCTTGCCAGCTAAATGATCGTAACAAATGCGCAACTTTACTAATCGCTAATGTTTGCCACATCATCCGGCCGATAAACGGCACGGCAACCGATCCGTCTCGGTAATTTAGGCGAAGCCCCCAACTTGCGAGCCGGCCATGGCCAACGTCCGAAAAGCTGCCGTCCTGTTGATGAGCCTGCCGGAGGAAGAGGCCGGCCAGGTGCTCGGCAAGCTCACGCCCAAGCAGGTCGAGGCCGTTTCGATCGAAATCGCCAAGCTCGGCAATATCACCGGCGACGAGCAGGAAATCGTCATCAACGAGTTCGCCGACTCCAGCCCCAGTTCGCTCAGCGGCGGCAAAGGCGGCTTCGACATCGCCAAGAACCTCGTCGAACGGGCGCTGGGCAAGAACGCCGGCGACACGCTCGACAACGTCCGCCAGCAGATCGAGGCCCTGCCGTTCGGCTTCCTGCAAAAGGTCGATAGCCAAAACCTACTCACGTTCATCATCGACGAGCATCCGCAGACCATCGCCCTGATCCTCTCGCATCTGCCGCCGGCGCAAGGGGCCGAGATCATCGCCGGCCTGCCCACCGAACGGCAGCTTGTCGGTGATCCGCCGCGTGGCCACGATGGGGCAAACGAATCCCGAGATCATCCAGGAAGTCGAAAAGGGGCTCGAGCATCGGATGTCGAGCGTGATGAGCCAGCAGTTCGAAAACGCCGGCGGCGTGCCGACGGTGGCCGAAATTCTCAACGTCACCGATCGTGCGACCGAACGCACCCTGCTGGAAAACCTGGCCCAGGACGATCCCGACCTGGTCGAAGAGATTCGCCGCTTGATGTTCGTCTTCGAAGACCTGACGAAATTCTCCGACAAGGACATGCAGACGGTGCTCAAGAACGTCGAAACCTCGCAATGGGCGATGGCTCTCAAGGGCGCCAGCGAGGAGCTGCGCAGAAGATTCTCGGCAACATGTCGAGCCGCGCCGCCGACATGCTCCGCGAGGAAATGGAATACCTCGGCCCGGTCAAGCTCTCGGCCGTCGAGCAGATGCAGCAGCAAATCGTCGACATCGTTCGCCGACTGGAAGACGCCGGCGAAATCTCGATGCAGAGCGACGATGCGTCGGAGCAGTTGATTCAGTAATAGACCAACGCGCGAAACCGCAAGCGAGCCTCAATGCACCGTTTGACAGTGAAGCTCGCTTGCGGTTTCGCGCGTCGGCCCTAATCTCGTCCCACGATCCGCCCGGGCACTTTCATTTCCCTCCCCACGTCGCTACCATGCCCCGGTATGTCCACGACGCCGATGATGAAGCAGTATCAGGACGCCAAGGCGGCCTGCCCTGATGCGATTCTGCTGTTTCGGATGGGCGATTTCTACGAGCTGTTTTTCGACGACGCCAAGACGGCCGCCCGAACGCTCGGCCTCGCGCTGACCAGCCGCGACAAAGGGGAGAATCCCATCCCCATGGCCGGCTTCCCGTATCATCAGCTTGAAAACTATCTGGGCAAGCTGATCGCCGGCGGACTGCGCGTCGCCATCTGCGATCAGATCGAAGACCCCAAGCAGGCCAAAGGCCTCGTGCGCCGCGAGGTGACGCGGATCGTCACGCGCCGGCACGGTCACCGACGACGCGCTGCTCGATCCGCGGCAGAGCAATTATCTGGCGGCCGTCGTGCGCCGGCGAACCCGGCGGGCCTGGCCTGGGTCGAGCTTTCGACCGGCCGCTTCCACGCGGCCTGCTTTCCCGCCGAACGCATCGGCCGATCAACTGGCGCGCATCGCTCCGGCCGAATGTCTGCTGGCCGAGGGAGCGACGCTATTGGCGGCAACCGTCGGCCGGCAAGTCGTCACGCGGCGGCCGCCCTGGGCTTTCGCGTCAAACGGCCGCCGTGCAGTCGCTCTCCAAACATTTCGGCACGGCGAGTCTCGAAGGCTTTGGCTTCGACGCACGAAGCCGACGGCCCGGCGCATCTCGCGCCGCCGGCGCGATTCTCGACTATCTGACCGAAACGCAAAAAACCTCGCTCGCCCATCATCGATCGGCTGATTCCCTATCGCGCCGGCCAAACGCTCGAGATCGACGAATCGACCCGCCGCAGCCTGGAAATCACGCGCACGCTCCGCGACGGCCGCCGCGAAGGCTCGCTGCTGGCGGTGCTCGACCGCACGATGACCGCGATGGGCTCGCGCACTGTTGGCCGATTGGCTGGCCAATCCGCTCGACCGATCTGGCGGCGATCAACGAGCGGCTCGACGCCGTCGCCGAATTGGTCGCCGATCCGCGGCTGTGCCGACGACTTGCGCAGACCGCCTGCAAGGCATCTACGACCTGGAGCGGCTGCTGGCTCGCGTCGACCACCGGCCGGGCAGCGCCGCGCGATCTGGCCTTCGTCGGCCGCACGCTTGCCGCGCTGCCGGCGATCAAGGCCAAGCTGACCGCCCGCAACAGCGCGCTGCTGAGCCGACTTGAAGCCGAGCTCGATCTGTGCGCCGAGATTCGCGCGCGAGCTCGAAGCGGCGCTGGTCGACGATTGCCCGCTGGCCAGCCGCGACGGCGGCTTCATCCGCGCCGGCTTTCACGCCGAGCTCGACGCGCTGCGCGAGCTGGCCAGCCGGCGGCAAGCAGTGGATCGCCCGCTATCAGGCCGACGAAATCGCCCGCACCGGCATCCCGAGCCTGAAAGTCGGCTTCAACAAGGTGTTCGGCTATTACCTCGAAGTCACGCACACGCACGGCGACAAGATTCCCGACCATTACATCCGCAAGCAGACGGTCAAAAACGCCGAGCGCTACATCACGCCCGAGCTGAAGGAGTACGAAGAAAAAGTTCTCACGGCCGACGAGAAGGCGAAGGAACTGGAATACGAGTTGTTCGTCGAACTGCGCGACGCGACGGCCGCTCGCCGCGGCGACTGCAAGCGACGGCCGCCGTGCTCGGCGCAGCTCGACGTGCTTGCGGCGCTGGCCGACGCTGGCCCGGCAGCGCGGCTATTGCCGCCCGCGCTGCGTCGCCGAGCCGGTGCTGCGAATCGTCGACGGCCGGCATCCGGTGCTCGACATCATCGCTCGCCGGACGGCTCGTTCGTGCCGCAACGACGACCATCGCTGCTGGCGCGCGGACAGACGGGCCTGATCCTGCTGATCACCGGCCCGAACATGGCCGGCAAGAGCACGTACATCCGCCAGGTGGCGCTGATCACGCTCATGGCGCAGATCGGCAGCTTCGTGCCGGCCCGCGAGGCCGACGATCGGCATCGCCGATCGCATCTTCGCCCGCGTCGGCGCCAGCGACGAACTGGCCCGCGGCCAGAGCACGTTCATGGTCGAGATGACCGAGACGGCCCGCATTCTCGAACACGGCCACGCCGCGCAGCCTGGTGATTCTCGACGAGATCGGCCGCGGCACGAGCACCTACGACGGCGTGTCGCTGGCCTGGGCGGTCGTCGAGCATCTGCACGACCGCATCGGCTGCCGCACGCTGTTCGCGACGCACTATCACGAGCTGACCGATCTGGCCCGATCGCTCGCGCGGCGTGCGAAATCTGAACGTGGCGGTGCGCGAGTGGGACGAGCAGGTCGTCTTCCTGCACAAGATCGTCGCCGGCCCGGCCGACAAGAGCTACGGCATCCACGTCGCCCGGCTGGCCGGCGTGCCGCGCGAAGTGAACGAGCGGGCGAAGGAGATTCTGGCCCAGCTTGGAGCAAGAGCACTCTCGACGAACGGCCGCCCGAAAATGGCCGCAGCGGCCCAACGCGCACGAGCGGCGATTTGCAACTCACCCTCTTCGCCCCGCAAGAGCATCCGCTGCTCGACCGCATCCGCGACTCAAGTTGGACGGCACAACACCACTCGATGCCCTGCGCCTGTTACAAGAATGGCAAGCCGCCTTGGCGGAAAACCGGCCGCTTAAGCCGCAATAAGCGACCGGAGCCGTAGCGCAAGCAAGGGGCTGCGTCTCCGCGCAATGACTCGCCGCCGCGCGCGGAAATCGTCGCCGTCGTTCGAGCGAACTTGTTTTCCACCAGCCCCGTTCACGGGGCTTTCCGCGCAGCGGTCGTAGGCCCGACCCTTTAGGTCGGGTGCGCCGTGCGACACATCGACGAACGGCGCAAGTCCCGTTTACGGGACTTATCGCTGCTGGGGCTTTAGCCGTCTGTGCGATCCGATATGGCTCAAGCCAAACAGCGAGAAGCCCCGTGAACGGGGCTCGCGCAGTGATCGCGTTTTCTCGCGGAACCTGCCGTAAACGGCAGGCCTACTACCGCTTGCGCGGGAAGCCCCATGAATGGGGCTACGTGCATCCGACGCCCTGTTGCTACGCACGCCGGGCGCAACTCCAATGTACCGCCGATCACTCACGGCGCGGCAACGACAACCGACAAACTCCCTCGCTGGCGCAACGGGCTCCTGCCGTCACACAAACTTCGTCATCCCCGGCAGCGCCACCGGTGCGACCGGCAACGGGCCCCATTCGTATTTCGGCGGGGTCAGATCGTCTTTGCTGGCCATCATCTGGTCCCAAGTAATCTTCTGGCCGGTGTAAGCGGCGGTGCGGCCCATGATCGCCATCATCGTGCTGCGCAACATGTAGAGCGTGTTGTCGATCCGCTTGCCGGCCCGCAGCGCGGCGAACATCTCGTTGTGCTCGACCTGATACATGTTCGGCGTCGGGCCGGAATAGCTCCATTTGTTCGGGCCGCTGATCGCATTGTCCATCAAGTGGGCCGTGCCGTTCGTGCCGATGATGTGATCGCTCACGTCGTCCTGGCAATTCGCCATCTGCCGGCAACTGGAAAACAGCTTCGTGCCGTTGGCGTACTCGAATACGATCGCGAAATGGTCGTAGATGTTGCCAAACTGCTCGCCGGTGCGCACCTGCCGGCCGCCGATGCCGACGGCGCTCACCGGCGGCTCGTCGTGCATGATCCAAGCAGCCTTGTCGAGGCTATGCACATGCTGCTCGGTAATGTGATCGCCCGATAGCCAGGTGAAATAGAGCCAATTGCGCACCTGATACTCCATTTCGCTCCACTCGGGCTTGCGCGGGTGTTGCCAGAGCGTGCCGGTGAGATACGTGCTGTGCATGGCCGTCACGTCGCCGATCGCGCCGTCGTGAACTCGTTTGACCGTCGTCGCGCTTCGGCGGATCGTAGCGCCAGCAAAGGCCGGACACGATCGTGAGGTCTTTCTTCTTGGCGAGTTCCGCGGTTTCCAAAACGCTGCGAACACCTTGCGCATCGACGGCCACCGGCTTCTCGCAGAAAACATGCTTGCCGGCTTCGATCGCGGCCTTCAATTGCATCGGCCGGAAATGGGGCGGCGTCGTCAGAATCACAACATCAACGCCCGCGCCGAGCACGCCCTTATACGCATCGAAACCGTGAAAGCGCCGCTCCGGCGGCACGTCCACTTTCGAGCCCTGCTCATTCCGCAATCCGCGCAAACTGGCTTCGAGCCGATCGGGAAACGCATCGCCCATCGCGACCAGCTTGACATTCTTGTCGGCATTCAGCGCCTGACCCGCGGCGCCGGTGCCACGCCCGCCGCAGCCGATCAAGCCGACACGCAGCGTGTCGTCAACCGAAGCATGAGCGCTACGGGCAATGCTCAGCGAGCCGGCCAGCGAAGCGCCGGCGGCGGCCACGGTCGAGGTTTTGAGAAAATCGCGGCGAGTGGAAGATTCAGGCTTGGGCATTCGTCGGGTCTCCGGGAATGGGTGGGATTCTACTGTGTGTTATTTGGATGGAAACGAAAACGTGTCGTTCGCCCTCGCTAACGCTTCGGGTTAGTGTTCGCGGGCAAACACATACTAACCCGAAGCGTTAGCGAGGGCGGCGCGGTGCCTGTCCCCTTTTTCAACGGGCTTGCTAACGCACCTTCTGCATGTACTTCAAAAACTCCGCGTCGAGCTTGGTCAAATCGTTGCCGAAGGCCAGCTTGAACTCGGCCAGCCGCTGTTCCGGCGTGATGCTAAACAGCGCCTTCTTGGCCGCCATCGCCTGGATGAATTCCATGTAGGCCTTCTGTTTTTGGTGGATCAAGAAATAAGTCAGCGCCCAGGCTTCGGCATACGCGTCGATCGCTTGCCGCGGATCGCGAAAGCGATGATCGTTCACCATCAACGATTCCAGCGACATCGTCGGCCGGTCGTTCAAATACTGGCGAAACCGATCGAGCCGCACGTGATTCACCGCACCGACGGTCTGCCAGCCGCGCGCATTGCGCAAATCGGGCGTCTCGAAATATAGCGCAATCCCCTCGCTCACCCATAGCGGCACGTCGGCAAAGCGAACCTGCAAGCCGCGATTGAACGCCAGTTGATGCGTCGCTTCATGGATGATCGTGGCCACCATCGCTTCCGCCTCGGGCCGATTGAGCAATTGATTGATCTCGCCGGCCGAGCTGCGATTCCCGCCGAGCCGGCGCACCGATTCGACGCCCGTCAGATCGTACATCGTCACCCGATTGCTTCGCAAACTGTAGTAGCCGATGATCGATTTCGTGGCGTCGCCCAGTTCGGCCTTCGCATGATCGGCATACGATTCCTGATCCGGAAACACCATCACGACCATCGGCAGCTCCGGATCGTGCAGCTTGAATCCGCGGGCCGTCCAATACGTCGAAAACGCATTGTAAAGTCGTTCGTAGAGTGCGCCGACCCATTGGGCGTAAACCCGGCTCGTGCCGTAGCAGATCATGTAATGGGCGGTCGGCAAAACCTGAAAGCCGGGCAATTCCCCCTGCACCCGTTTACCGGCCTCGGCGAGCGTTAGCGGAGCAAACGGCTGGTTGTCCTGCGTATGCGCGACGATCTCCGTCGGCTCGATGTTCCAAAGCATCCCGTCCGCCGACATCAGCATCAGCCCGCCGTCCTGGGCGGTGACGAGCAATTTGCCGGCAACCGTCTGCTGTTGCTTATCGCGCTGAAACGTAACCTGATCCACCGCCGCCGCCCCGCCCGACGACACGGCCGTCAGCAGCAAAGCGACCAGCAAGCAGGTCAACAGAAAACCGAAGCGGCGATGGCGCATCGAGGGATACAACGCGGCGGGGCATCGGGAGGGGCGTCAGCGAGACTCGATTATTATAGCTGCCGGCAACGCCGCTCGAAAGCGCACGCCGCAAATGCCTCAAGCCCAGGGACGGCGGCCAGCGAGTTCTCAATCACAGAAGACGGTCGCCCGCCTTCCCTGGGTTTTACGCCCGTTCGGCCGTCCCGCTCCGTCCCGCCAGCACGACCATTGTCCCCGCCAGCACCGCCGCCGCCGCCATTAGAATCAGACACAGCCCGGCCAGTTCGTTCTGGATATTGAAGTGCAGCAATTGCGAAATTCGCACTCCGAGCGTCGTCACTCCCGGCGGCACTGCCAGAATCGTGGCCGCCAATTCGCCGATCGCCACCACGAACGCCGCCAGCCAGGCAATTGCCAGCGCCGGCCAGCGCAGCGGGAACACGATTCGCACCAGCCGCGTCCACACGCCGGCCCCGTCGAGCTGCGCCGCTTCAAGTAGATCGGCAGGCATCGTGTTCAGCGCATGCCACACGATCAACATGCATAATGGAAACGCGCGAACCGCTTGCCCAATCGCCGCGACGAGGATCGTTCGATCGTAAAGAAAATTCCGAATCGGCGCATCCGGATGGTTGAACAGCCAGATCAGCCCGATTCCCACCAGTGGCCCCGGCACCGCCAAACACGCGGCCGACGCCGACACCGCCGCAGCTTTTCCCAACAGACCAATCCCGTCGCGCCGCCGCGCGATCCAACCGATCGGAACAGCAATGGCCAACACCGCGCTGGCCGCGACCACCGCGATCAATGCCGACCAGCCGATCTCCCAACGAAATCGCACGGGGCTTTGAACAAGAATCTTCACACCCTCCCCTGCCGACCAACCGCGTGAGAACCCGGCGGCAGTATGCGTCACGCTCTCACCGGCCTTCACGATCAAGCTAACCAGCGGCACGCCGAAGATAGCCGCCGCCGCGAGCAATAGTCCCAGCGATACAAGCCCGCGCGAGCGTCCCAAGCGAAACACCAGCGGCGTTCGCGCGGTTGGCGGCGTCCAACTCGCCGCCGCCAGACACAACATCAACCCACAGGCCGCCAGCACACCCGTCACCGCGACGCCGATCGCCGCGCCCGGCGGCGGCCCCGGTTCGGTGCCGAGCGCGAAGTCGGTGTAAATCTCTTCCGCGTAAGTCCGCAGGCCAACGCCGGGCGTCTGAAAAATATCCGTGACCGTCATCTCCGTCGCCACGCCGACCGCGATCCAAACGGCCGCCACGCCAATCGCCGGCAGCGCTCGCCGTAGCGTGACATTCCGCAGCACTCGCCACGCCGAGCAATCTAGCAGCGCCGCCTCTTCCAACTCCGGCTCGACGAACCGCACTGCCGTGCCGACGATCAGCACGACCCAAGGAATCGCCGCCATTCCATGCACCCAAACCGCGCCGCGCCAGCCGCTGAGCAAGCCGGGCCGATACGGCGCGGCGGTCAACTCCGTAAACCAGCCCGACATGCCGAAACCCGCTTCCCATCCGGCGGCATGAAGATAGAGCGGCACGACCAGCATGATCCCCAGCGCCACGGCGACAATCCGCCGCAGCCGAGCATCGGTTCGCGCCAGCGCGACCGCGAGCACCGTACCAATGGGAATGCTAATCGCGAGCGTAACCGCGACGAGCCAAAGCGTGTTGACGACGAGCCCCCGGCTCGTCGCATCGCTTACGATCCAGGCATCGCCCAGCACGATTAGTGCGAGAATCGCAGGAACCCAAACCGCCCGGCGTTTCACCGACGCTCCCGTGGACGGGAGAAAAAATGAATCCCGTACCGTTAAGGTTCCCCCGTTAAAGTTCCCCAGCTTACAGAACCGGGAGTACGCTCACTTTCGGCGGCGCCAATCGCCTGGTCGGCGACGATCGTGCATGACGGCGACAACGCGAGCCGTTGTCCGGTCGACCTCCAAGAAGATCAGACGATACGGAAATCGATGCAAACGGACGTAACGAAACCGGGTTGTGCCAACCGCGTGCGACACATCTCCGCTGGCGATGCGGCCCGCGGCCGCGTCAACCGATTCGCGAAACCGAGCGGCGACATCCAAGCTCCGTTTGGCATACCAAGCTTCGGCCGCCCGAGCTTCGTTCACAGCCAATCGGTGGAAGATAACCGTCCGACTCACCGATCACTCCCGTTTCCACAATTCGGAAACCGGAACTCCTGGCTCCGGGTTGACGGCGCGGTGCTCCAATTCGTCGAGAAATTTTGGGTCATCCACCGACAGTTCCGCCAGATCAGGCGGAAGCGTATCCATCAAACGGCTCGCGACCAATAAACGCTCTGGCTCGGGCAGTTTCAGCGCCGCGTCCAAAATCTCAGCAACACTGGCAATCATCAAGTCGCCCCTCGCGAGCTCCGAAAGTTCATTCCGTCGCAACGGAGGAAAAAAGAGAGTAGAAACACCCGGCAATTCGCCAAGCCCCAATTCTACGCCATCCCCTCGTCCCTGTCGAGGAGCGAAAACGGTCAAGCGAAAAACGGGTTCCTCAGCTTGCGGCGCTAAAACTGATCCGCCCCAGTCAGCTTCTCCTCCACCTTATCCGCCTGCCAGGCGATCGCCGTGAGTGTCTGCGACACTGATGGCCCGGTGAGCGTGTCGGCCAACATGCTGCCTTGCAACAGCACCATTTCGCGGTCGCCGACTTTGTCGAATGCGAATGCCCCATGCACCAGTTTCGTGTTGTAGCGCAATAGCGCGGCTGCGTTTTGATCGGTGGCCGGGCCGCAGGTCGCGCGGAAATTCACCGTCGCATGGCCGCCTTCGTCGTGCTGGCCGAATGTGATCGTGACGATTTGCTTGCGAAGCGTTCCGACCGGCACCGTCACCTGCCACGCATCGTCCCCTTCTTGCAACTTGTAGCCGCCGGCTTGAACGACGTTGCGAATCAATTGCCGCGGATCGACCGACGCCGATAGATCGTCGAAATCGGGCCCGCCCGACGCCGTGGCCACGATCGAGCCGCTCGCGCTGGCCGCCGGCCCACTCGGCGCGGGACTGGCCGCGGCCGTCGAAACCATCGGCGCCGCCGCACCGACCGCCGCCGGCGCCGCCACGGACGGCTGAGCCGATGGCGCGTAGCCTTGTGGAGCCGCCGTCACACTGCCGGGCGGAGGCGATGCGTATTGCGCGCCGCTCATCATGGCGTCGCGAATCATCGCGGGCATCATCATGCCGAACCCTGCGCCCATGCCCATTCCCATCGTCGAAGCCGCGCCGCCGTTGCCTCCCTGTTCCGCCATCTTGGCCATGCTTTGGGCGGCCTGGAATTTCATGAAGGCGTTCAAATCGCCGACGGCGCCCATCGAACTGCGGGCGTCGATCGCTTGCTGCACTTCGTCGGGCGGAGTGATCGCGTTGATGAAGAAGTCGACCAGTTCGAGGCCATACTTGCCGAAGTCGGCCGCGACTTTCGCCCGCGCCGCCGACGCGATCTGCTCGTAGTGCGTCGCCATGTCCAAAAGACTCATGCCGGCCGCGCCGAGCACGTCGGCCAATCGCGAGACGACCAGATCGCGAAGGAATTCGGTCACTTGATCCGTCGTGTATTTGCCCTGCGTGCCGACCAGCGTGTTCAAAAGCACCGAGCTATCAACGACTCGCAGCGAGTATTTTCCGAACGACCGGAGCCGCACCATGCCGAAATCTTTGTCGCGGAATGGAATCGGCTGCGGCGTGCCCCATTTCTGATCGAGGAAGGTTTGCTTGCCGATGAAATAGACGCTGGCCTGAAACGGCGATTTTTCCCAGGGGATCGTCAGCAGGCGGGTGAGGATCGGCACATTGGCCGTCGTGAGCATGTGCCGACCGGCTGCGAAGGAATCGAGCGCTTTGCCGTCGCGGAAGAAAACCGCTTCCTGGTTTTCCTGCACGATCAATTGCGCGCCGTAATTTGATATCGGCCGACCCTTCCGCCGGAACGCGTTGCACCAGCGAATGGTTGGATTCGTCGAAGAACTCGATCACTTCGAGGCGCAGGCCCATGCGAAAATCTCCCTAGGATTTGTCCACGTTCGATTGGACATCGAAACGAATGCTATCCCAACCCCTTGAGCAGATCGGCCCGAGCGTCGCAGCCTTGTTGAATCACGTCGAGCTTGGCTGCTAGCAACGGCAATGCCGCCGCTGGATCGCTCGGCAGTGATGCTTCACCAGGTGGCGCCGCAGGCACCGGATTATCCGTCGCCGAGCTGCCAGCGCCAACTGGCGGCGCAGCGGCCGCTGGCGGTTTCGCGATTGCATCCGCGCTTGGCGGCATCCCGGCCAGCTTCTCCAGCGAAGTGACAAACTCTTCGACACTGTGCATCAGCCCGACATCGTGATCGTAGATTTTGTCCAGAAGCGTCGTATCGACCTTCACCAGATCGAACACGCCGGTATACCCTTCCCACGCGCCGCGAATCCGAGCGATCAAATGATCGACGCTGGCGCAACCGGTCGCACAGCGGCAATAGCGGTAGCTGCCCCGCGTCGGCCAGCCGCAACGAGATAGCATCGATGGCCCGCTTGCTTCGCTGCAAGCGGTCGGCCAGCCATTTGCGCTGCAAAGCGTCGCTATCGCGGCGGTTTTCCTTTTCCAAGTAGCCGTGGAAGCCCGGAATCCATCCGACAAGCCGCTCCAGGCCGCTACGCTGCTCGACATACTGACGTGGCTCGGGCATATAAATCTCGAAGGAACAAGGAGCGACAACAGGGTCGTGCGGGATGTTTCGGAATGCTGCGAGGTGCCTGTCCCCTTTTTCAACACGCTAGCAGACCGCGCGGCAAACCGACAGCCGGTAATTCGCTTCCCCGCCGCCGATCTTGCCCCATGATAGCAGAGGGTGAGGGTGTAGGGTGAGGGGCGTCGGTGAGTTGTAAGAATGAACCCCAACCGGGGTTCTGTCATCTAGCCCAGGGTTGCCCGCCGTCGGCGGGCTACCCTGGGTAGGATGACCCGAACGCAATCTCAACCCCAACGGGGTTGTGTCAGCGTGGCACCGCATTTGACGCAACCCCGTTGGGGTAGAAATCGTTCGTTTGACCTTCGACCCAGGGTAGGTCGCAGTCGCGACCAACCCTGGGCTAAAGGATAAAACCCCGTTGGGGTATGAGGAAAAAGTCGTCAAACCCTGGGCTAGAGGACAAAACCCCGTCGGGGTATGCGCAAAACGTCGTCAACGCTTGCACAAGAGAAGGCGCTATTATCACTGATCGCAACTGCGCAGGAAACTCCGCGCCTTTGGCCGGTGCCACACATTCCTCACCCTCCGCTCTCACCCTCACCCTTCTTTTCTTCGCTTTACCGCTCTTGGCGACATTGCGGCGGTTCTGCTATAGTCCCGCCGCTCACGTCCAGCCACTGAGTCTCCTCTTCGTTCAATTTCTCCGAACCAGCCGATGGCGATTTTGATGCGCGCATCCTACGGCAACAGCAAGCCGTCCGCCACGTTGTGCCGCCTTGCGCCGTCGTGCCTCGCCGCCCTCGCAACCGGTTGCACCTGGGGCGCCACCGACGGCATCCCTTGGTGGCAGAGCAAAGCGGCCAAACAGCAGCAACTCGCCGATCTGCAAAAGTACGGCCCCTTTGCCTTCGAGCGAATCGACACCATTCAAAAAATGGGCGCGTATGCCGCCAAGCATGGTCAGGCTGAAAAAGAACAAGTCGCCGCGAAACTCGCCGCCGATATCCAAACCGAGCAAAACCCGCTGGTGCGAATCGTGCTGATCCGCACGCTGGGCAATATCCCGAGCGAAACATCGACCGCCGTGCTCCAGGCCGGCATCAAAGACCCCGATCCGGAAGTCCGCATGGAAGTCTGCCTGGCCTGGGGCAAACGGGTTCACGAATCGCTCACCAAGGGTGGCGGCATCCCGCCGGGACCGACCGAAGACATCGCCGTGCAGGTTCTCGCCGGAGCCTTGGCCGGCGACACGAATCTCGATGTTCGCCTGGCGGCCGCGCGAGCCCTGGGCAACGTGCCGCACGATCCGCGGGCTATCGCGGCCCTCGGCGTCGCGCTCAAGGGCTCCGACAACCCGGCGCTGACCTATCGCGTCGTGTCGTCGCTGAAATCGGCCTCGGGCAAGGATTTCGGCAGCGATCTGAACAAATGGCAGCAATACGCCGACAGCTTCACTCCCCAGCAGCCCACCACGCCCGGCGCCCAAGGGCCCAGCGCCATCGCCGCCCGGCCGTCGCGAACCAACTAGTGGTCTGACACACCGGTTCTGACGGGTATCTTCTGTCGTTGTCCTGTCAGCTGTCAAATCCGACGGACGGGCCACCGGCCGCGCCGCATTCCCTCGAAATCGCCGTCGGTTTTACGGGCGAACCGTGTCTATTGCCGTATCGAAAACCAGCGTGGTTGAAAAAGCGCGAGCGGCCGGCGGCGGAACACGCTAAAATAGCGCGGCAGCTTTCTCCGGATGCCAACGTCCATATCTCTTCACGAAACAGGGGGTCGTTATGAGCAGCACATGGTCTCGCGGGCTGACGCTCGTCGCGTCGATCGCAATTCTTTTGACAATGAAGATGTCGCGCGCGGCCGACTCCGACGACAAAGCCCCGCCGCGCGGTCCTGAAGCGAAAAAATTCAGCGGCACCGTGCAACAATTCAACTACACGCCACGCGGCGAACGCGACGGCGTCTTGCTCTCCAGCGACGGCAAGCTCGTGCAACTCAATTTCCCGCCGCATGAAGCCGGCAAACTCGCCGAGGGAGTCGCCGTCGGCGATCAGGTTTCGGCGGAAGGCGTGCCCGAGCGAACCGAAGCCGATCACACGGTCTGCCGTCTGCAAAAACTAACGACCGCCAAGGGCACGGAGATCGCCATCGACGAGCCGCCTGCTCCCGGACGAGGCGCCGGCGGCCCGCCGGATCGTGGTCCCGACGATCGCGGCGCACCTGATCGCGGCCCTGGTGATCGTGGCCCTGCTAACCGTGCCCCGCGCTCCGGCGAACGTGGCCAGCGAACCGCCGATCGCGGCCCGCGCGGCGAACGTGCTCCGGAAAAAACCGAAACCCTGAAGGGCGTTGTAAAATATCTGAATCACGGCCCGCGGGGCGAAGTCGATGGGGCCGTGCTCGAAAGCGGCGATTTCGTTCACATCGGACCGCGCGAAGCCGAAGAGGCCAAGCTGGCGGTCGGACAAGAAATCTCCGTCGAAGGGCAGTCGATGAAAATGCCCGACGGCCACACGATGATCGAGCATCCGACGAAGATCAACGACAAGGAAGTATCGCGCCGCCCGCGCGGCCGTAGCCCCGTGCAGGACCGGATCGCGAAGGTCCGCCGCCGAATCGCCCGGCGCCGAATCGCTCTGCGCCGCCACCCAGCGATGAACCGAAGACGGAGAGTTGATGCACTGGGAGCACAATCCCAGGGAAGGCCGGGACCGTAGCCCAACGGGCTTCCGTCATCTAGCCTAGGGTTGGCCGCCGAGGGCGGCCTACCCTAGGTAGAAAGCAATGCGACCGATTACTACGCCAACGGCGTTGCGTCCGCCGAGCGCTAAACTTGGACGAAACCCCGTTGGGGTAAATGGTGCTCATATTCGACGTCTTCCCAGCGTAGACCGCCTTCGGCGTTCAACGCTGGGCTAAAGGACGAAACGCCTTTGGCGTAAAAGTCGGTCGCCCGCAACGCTGTCGGCTCAACGTCGGAGTCCAAAACGGAGATTAACTTCTAAGCGTCAAATGAATTCATTTTGCTCAGTCCACCCCCACCCTCACCCTTCCGCCGTCAATGTTTCAACTTCTTATACCGAAATCGATGCGGCTGATCGGCTTCCATGCCCAGGCGCTGGCGGCGCTGCTCTTCATACGTCTGAAAATTGCCTTCGCACACATGGACGTAGCCATCTCCCTCGAAGGCGATGATGTGCGTCGCCACGCGGTCCAGGAACCAGCGATCGTGGCTGATCACCACCGCGCAGCCGGCGAAATTCAGAATCGCTTCTTCCAAAGCTCGCAGCGTATCGACGTCCAAGTCGTTCGTCGGTTCGTCGAGCAGCAGCAGATTGCAACCCGCGGCGCAGCAGCTTCGCCAGGTGAACGCGATTCCGCTCGCCGCCGGAGAGAACGCCGACCTTCTTCTGCTGATCCTGTCCGCTGAAATTGAAGCGAGCGACATAGGCCCGGGCGTTGATCTTGCGGCCGCCCATGTCGAGCGTGTCGTGGCCGCCGGAGATTTCCTCGAAGACCGCTTTGTCCGGGTCCAGAGCATCGCGGATCTGATCGACGTAGCCCATTTCGACGGTCGGACCGATGCGGATCGTTCCCGAATCGGGCTTCTCCTGGCCGATGATCATGCGGAACAGCGTCGTCTTGCCGGCGCCGTTGGGCCCGATGACGCCGACGATCCCGCCGGCAGGCAGGCGGAAGCTGAAATCCTCGAACAGCAGTTGATCGCCATACGCCTTCGAGACTTTGTCGGCCTCGACGACCAATTCGCCCAGATGCTTGCCCGGGCGGAATTTGAATTTCGAATTCATCTTCGCGGTCATGCATATTTCTCGGCCGACATCTGTTCGTAGGCCCTGATGCGGGCCTTGCTCTTCGCCTGCCGGGCCTTGGGCGACATGCGAATCCATTCCAGTTCGCGATCGAGCGTCTTTTGCCGGGCCGACGCGGCTTTTTCCTCCTGCACCAGCCGGTCCTGCTTCTGCTCGAGCCACGAACTGTAGTTTCCTTCCCAGGGAATGCCGCGGCCACGATCGAGCTCCAGAATCCAGCCGGCCACGTTGTCGAGAAAATAGCGATCGTGCGTCACCGCGACGACCGTGCCCGTGTATTCGGCCAGATGCCGTTCGAGCCAGGCGACGCTCTCGGCGTCCAGATGGTTCGTCGGTTCGTCGAGCAACAGCAGATCGGGCCGTTCGAGCAGAATCTTGCACAAGCGCCACGCGCCGCCGCTCGCCGCCGGAGAGCTTGGTGACATCGGCGTCGCCCGGCGGCAGATTCATCGCGTCCATCGCGATTTCGATCTGCCGATCCAGTTCCCAGGCGTTGACGGCTTCGATCTGATCCTGCACCCGGGCCTGCTCGGCCAGCAGTTTTTCCATTTCGTCGGGCTCGAGCGGCTCGCCGAGCCGGGCGTTGATCTCGTCGAACCGCTGCAAGATGGCCCGCGTTGTCGCGACCGCCTCTTCGACGTTTCCCAGCACGTCTTTGTCGGGATTGAGCTGCGGCTCTTGCGACAGATAGCCGACCGTGAAGCCGTCGGTCAGCTTGGCCTCGCCGTCGAATTCCTTGTCTTGCCCGGCCATGATTCGCAGCAGCGTGCTTTTGCCGGAGCCGTTGCGCCCCAGCACGCCGATCTTGGCCCCCGGATAAAACGAGAGCCAGATGTTCTTGAGCACCTCGCGCTGGCCATGCTTCTTGACGAGGTCTTCGATTTGATAGATGTATTGCTGACCCATGCGTGGCTGCTATTGGCTCGGGTTTGGTTCGTGGTTGGTCGATCAAGCGACCGAACCCCAAATTCTACCGGCCGGCATAGCGACGGGAAGGGGCACACTTATGCTGCGGGCGGCAGCACGCCCTCACGCTCTTTTGACGAATGGATGGTGCGAACCATTGTCGCCCAAGGGGGCGCCTTTTGGCCGACTAGATCTACACCAAAATAGACCGAGCGAGAAATCGGTTCGGCGCCGATCCGCATGATGATCGGGCCGTAGATGGCGACTTCACTCCGCCCCGCGTTAAGAACTGCGCGGGCGCGGTGGTCCAGCGACAATTCGCAATCAACTATGCGGCCGCGCGACGGCGACGCCAAGCCAAGCCAATGAGGCCCAGACCGGCCATGCCGAGCAAGCCGACGATGCGAGACGGTTCGGGCACTGGGGATGTTGGGGGCGGTGCATTGCCCAGACCCTCAATGAATGCCGTAGTGTCCAGCACAGTATCGTTTGCGTCGGCAATTATGAAAGTGAGCGTATTCGTGCCGGCAATCACGGGGCCGCCATAGGTCACGACAGGATTCCCACCGACTACAAGTAGGCCTCCGAGGGGCGTTGTCTGGTAAGCCGAGCCATCCACGCCACCATTTGTCGGAAAGCCGGTATTTACCATATTCGGGTTGTCGATGTTGACCGGTCCGCCCGCAAAGGCGATGTTCACGCCGTTGAGAAACAGGCCGAATCCGTTGAACGAATTCGCCCACATACTCCGGATACTCCGCCGAGCCGAAGACCGCGTTGAAGAATACATTGGTCGTGTCCGGACTGGCAGTAAAGGTGAGGTCAAGTTCGGTCACGTCATGCCAGCCATTGGGGGCGGAAGAAATTAGATTGAGCAGGGTGGACTGGGAAAAGGTGGCGTTCTGACCAAAAGCAGTAGTAACCCCATTTATGAACGGCCCGGTGGTGCCATCCGTATGGGCGTCGCCGCTGGAGATGACAATGCCGCTGCCCGTCAGATTATACCCGATCGGGCCGCCCGACACCGAGTAAATGCCGGACGACGCCGTGCCGTCGCCTAAAGTGTTGGCACTCAGAGTGGCGCCCGTGATCGTTATGCCCCCAGCCCCGCCGGTGGTCAGAGCGTTGGCGAGGTCGTTGGCATTGGTATCATTCGCGGTTGTGATGGTGCCCGCAGCCCTGGCGCGCACCAACGCCACCGGCTACAAAAACGAGAGTCGCCGCGAAGGCAAAAGGTAGAATTGCGAGCTTTTTCATTTTAGATTCCCCAGTTGAAATAAGTCTTCCCGATCACGAATTCGTTATCCGACCGGACCGGCTCAATGTCCCAAAAGGCGCACACGACCTCAGGCACCTACGCTACCACCATATCGCGGCATTGCAACAATTAAACGCTCTTTTCCGCACGGATTTCACATTCTCGCAACGACCTGCGTATTTGCGAAGGATCCGCACCGAGGCCGGTTCGCGGCGATCGACATGCCGATGCCCGATTGCACGCCGAACGTCGCTTTAGTAGGTTGAACGCCACCCACGATGCAGCCCCCACCGCCGCCCGCTTCGCCGCATCCATCCCAAGCGATCGGTCCGGCGGCCTGCGGCTTTCGTTCAACCCGGCGAGGAAGTCATGGCCAAATACGCGTTTCCCGAAGTGCTCGTCTCCACCACCTGGGTCGACGAGCATCGGCATGATCCGGGCGTGCGGTTGGTCGAGGCCGACGAAGACGTGCTGCTCTATTCCCAAGGGCATATCGCCGGCGCGGTGCGGCTCGATTGGCATACCGATCTGCAAAACCAGACCGTCCGCGATTTTCTCGATAAGCCCCATTTCGAAAAGCTGATGAGCGCCAAAGGGATCGCCCACGACACTTCGGTCGTGTTCTACGGCGACAAAAACAACTGGTGGGCCTGCTATGCCTTCTGGGTGTTCAAGCTGTTCGGCCACGAAAAGTGCTTCATCATGGACGGCGGCCGCAAGCGCTGGGAGCTCGACAATCGCCCGCTGGTCCGCGATCCCGAGCCGCATTATTCGCCCACCGAATATCAGGCCAAAGAGCCCGATCTTTCGATCCGAGCCTTCCGCGACGAAGTGCTGCGGCATCAGCGATCGGGAAAACCGCTGGTCGACGTCCGCTCGCCGGGCGAATACACGGGTCAACTGCTCCACATGCCCGACTATCCGCAAGAAGGGGCTTTGCGCGGCGGCCACATTCCCGGCGCGGTGAACATCCCCTGGGCCAAAGCGGCGAATGAAGATGGCACATTCCGCTCGGCCAAGGAACTCGAAGCCCTGTATCTCAAGCAGAATGGCCTGAAGCGCCGCAGCCGCGTCGTCGCCTATTGCCGCATCGGCGAGCGGTCGAGCCACACTTGGTTCGTGCTCCACTATTTGCTTGGGTTCCCGCAGGTGAAGAATTACGATGGGTCGTGGACCGAATGGGGCAACGCGGTCGGCCTGCCGATCGAACGGGGCGAACAACCGCCGCCGGCGGAAACAACGCCGGAACCCGCGACGGAGGTGGCAGCGGAATCGGCAGCGGCATCCGTTGGTGGAACCGTGTGAGATTGGGTGTCATGCGCTCGAGCCACCGGCGGCTAGCGCCTTGCCGCTCACGCAACGGACGAGGTGAGCGGCAAGGCGCTAGCCGCCGGTGTTTTGCCGAACGCTTTGGAAGACTGTAAGCCGGTGTCTTCAACTATGTCGTCCGCTGCCAACAGACTGAATTCCATCATCGAGCAATTCGCGGAATCGGAACCGCGCGAACGGCTGGAATTGCTGCTGGAATTCGCCGAAGGCCTGCCCCCACTGCCGCCCAAGTTCCAAGCGGAGCGCGACCGGACGGACCATCGGGTTCACGAATGCCAAACGGCCGTGTTCCTGTGGGTCGAAGTCGTCGATCGCCGAGTGCAAATCTATGCGGAAGTCGCCCCCGAAGCGCCGACGGTGCAAGGCTTCGTCGGCATTCTGGTCGAGGCATTTTGCGGAGCATCGCCCGACGACGTGCTCTTGGCCCCGGCCGACCTTTTGCAGCGCTTAGGCTTGGTCGAATCGCTCGGCATGGTCCGCATGCGCGGCCTGCAAGCGATCTTCACCCGAATCCGCCGCGAAGTGGCCGCCGCCGCGGCGATTTCCGAACCGCAAATCGAAAATGAGCCGCGCACCTTGTAAGCGGTTTCCGGGCCGCGTCTAACCAAGTATCCGCTTAGATGCACAAGCAAGGTCAACTCGCTTCCGCCCGAGTGAATCGGCCGTTCGACAAGATCGACGGCGTTTCGGTCAATGGTCTCGCCGCCGAACACGGTTCGCCCCTCTTCGTGTTCTCCGAATCGACGCTGCGGACGACGTATCGCGACTGCCTATCGGGCGTTCGGTGATCGCTATCCCAAAGTGCAATTCGCCTGGTCGTATAAGACGAACTATCTGAACGCGATTTGCAATGTGTTTCACAGCGAGGGATCGATCGCCGAAGTGGTTTCGGATTTCGAATATGAAAAGGCCCGAAAGCTCGGCGTACGCGGCGACCAGATCATTTTCAATGGTCCCTACAAGAGCCTCGAAATCCTGCGCCGCGCGGCCGCCGAAGGAGCCAAGATACAAATCGACAACTTCCAGGAAATCGTTCTCCTGGAGCAAATCGCGCGGGAGATGGGCCGAAGAATTCCGGTTGCCCTGCGCGTCACGATGGAAACCGGCGATCAGCCGGCCTGGAAAAAATTCGGCTTCAGCTACGAGAATGGTGATGCCCTGCGAATCCTTCAGCGCCTGGCGGCTAGCGACAGTTTGCAACCCGTCGGATTGCATGCACACATCGGCACATGCATCCGCGAGCCGCGACAATACCGCGCGGCGACGATCGCGCTATTGAATCTCGCGCGGCAACTAAAAGAGCAATTCTCGCAGCGGGTCGAATACATCAACCTCGGCGGCGGTTTTGTCTCGCCCGGCACGATGCGTGAACAGTCGCCGTCGGCGAGCAGCGCCGTGCCGTCGTTCGACGAATACGCCGCGGCGATTTGCGGCACGCTCGACGAGATGCTGCCATCCGATCGACCGAAGCCGACCCTCTATCTCGAAACCGGTAGGGCCTTGGTTGACGAAGCCGGCTACTTGATCGCCACGGTGCTCGATTCCCGCCGATCGAGCGACGGCCGGCAATCGGCGATCATCGACGCCGGCGTCAATCTGCTCTACACGGCCGCACGGCTCCAATACGACGTCTGGCCGGCGCGACCGCGCGACGGCGCGCAACTACCGACGACGCTCTACGGCCCATTGTGCATGAACACCGACGTGGTGCGCGACGATGTATTGCTCGGATCGCTGGAGCCCGGCGATCGGCTAGTGATTCAGCCGGTCGGCGCCTATAACATCTCGCAATCGACGCAATTCATCATGTACCGCCCGGCGGTCGTGATGATCGGCATCGAGGGGCAGATCGACGTGATTCGCAAGCGCGAGACGCTCGAGCATGTCGAAGCGCTCGAACTGCTGCCACAGCGGCTTGTGTTGCAATGCCACACGACCCGCAAGCCTTAAACCTGGCTTACTCGCCGACCACCCCCGCGGCCTCGGAGAACCGGCTCCGGCGGCTGCATCGAGAGCGACATGTCGTAGCCGTCGCGGGTGAGCGAGTAGGCTTGCTTCGGGCGCTCCTTGATGACCAGCGACCGCCGAATCAGCGATTGCATGGCGTTGCGGAACGGAGTCGGCGGCATCTTGCAATCGGTCGGATTGAAGAACAGCATTTCGTCCGGACCCGCTTGATAGCGGCGGAAGAACTCCATAATCGAGCGTTCCGAAGCGGTCATCTGCGGCTCCCGGTTTTGAATCATGGGGCAACCATCTCAGGTGGAATCGCGGAATACCAACGATCAGCAGCGGCGACGCGATCGCGTGCCACCTACCGCAAAGACAAGCCTCGGCTCGTTCAGGTTCCCCCGATTTTAGCAGATTTTGAGCAGATAAATAGGCTCTAAACCGGCGGAAATGCAAGAAATGCCGTGATTTCTCGCGCGGGGACGCGCGGCCGCGGAGTGGGAGAAAAGAGGCAGTTTCGGGGCCGTTATTGCATGGCCTGGTCCAAATCGGCGATCAGATCTTGCACGTCTTCGATGCCGACCGACATGCGGATCAGCCCGTCGTCGATGCCGATCGCGGCCCGTTGGGCGGCCGGAATCGAGGCATGAGTCATCAGGCCCGGGTGCTCGATCAGGCTTTCAACGCCCCCCAGGCTTTCGGCGAGCGAGAAAATCTGACAGCGTTCCAGCAGTCGCTTGGCCCGTGCCTGGCCGCCATCGAGGACGACCGACACCATGCCGCCGAAAGCCCGCATCTGCCGCTTTGCCAAGTCGTGCTGCCGATGCGATCGTAAGCCCGGATAGTAGACTTTCACGACATCTTTCCGCTTCTGAAGCCATTCAGCGATTTGCAGAGCGCTTTCGCAATGCCGCTGCATCCGCAACGCGAGTGTCTTCAATCCCCGCAGCGCCAAGAAGCAATCGAACGGCCCGCTGATCGAGCCGACCGCGTTTTGCAAGAAGCGAAGTTGATCGGCCAAATCCTTTCGATCGCCGACGATCGCCACGCCGCCGATCATGTCGCTATGGCCGTTGAGATACTTGGTCACCGAATGCACGACGATGTCGAATCCCAACGTCAACGGGCATTGCACATACGGGGTCGCAAATGTGTTGTCGGCGACGCTGATCAGATTATGCCGGGCCGCAAGAGCGCCGATGCGTTCCAAGTCGGCCAGCTTCAACAGCGGATTCGATGGCGACTCGATCCAGATCATCCGCGTGTTCGGCCGGATGGCTCGCTCCATCGCCGGCAGATCGGTCGGATCGACGTAAGTGAAATCGAGATTTGCGGTGCGCCGCCGCACCCGTTCGAACAGCCGATACGTGCCGCCATACATGTCGTCGCACACGACGACGTGCGATCCATGATCGAGCAATTCAAGGGTCATCGCCGCGGCAGCCAGACCGGAGGCAAACGCGAACGCCGACTGCCCATTCTCCAAATCGGCGACGCAGCGCTCGAAGGCAAACCGCGTCGGATTGTGCGAACGGCCGTAATCAAAACCCTTGTGTACGCCGGGCGATTGTTGAATGTACGTGCTCGTGGCGTAAATCGGTTGCATCACCGCGCCCGTGGTCGGGTCGGCGAATTGGCCGGCGTGGATCGTGCGCGTGGTGAATCCCAAGCGGGCCGGCAATGAAGTTGGAACGATTACGGGAGTCACCGCCGCCGTTGCCGCCATTGTGTCGTTGAGCATGTCGAGCGTCCTCTCATTTGCTACTGACGCGCGAAACCGCAAGCGAGCTTCGAAATGCCATTTGATAGAGTCGCTCGCTTGCGGTTTCGCGCGTTTGCATCCTACTTACCGTCGCCGCAAAAAGTTCAACAAGTCGATCCGCGTAATCAATCCGTGAAATCCCATCTCATCCGCGACGATCACGACCAATCCGCTGGCGAGAATCGAGCGCACGTCTTCGATCCGCGCCGTCCGCGGCACGGTCACCAATCGCGAAATCATGTGCTGCTCGACCGGCTGCTGAAATCCGGCCGGATCGTCGGCCACCGCCAAGAGCAAATCCGATTCGTCGAGCAGTCCGACGATCTTGTCTTTCTGCATCACCGGCAACTGCGAAATGTCGTGCAGCCGCATCCGCGTGTGAGCGACGTACAGCGGATCACTCGGCGCGACGGTGACGACGGCCTGATCGGCAAACCGCCGGCTGATCAGATCGCGCAAATCGCCGGTGGTTTCGCGTTTTCCGAATCCTTGATCGGCCAGCCAGTTGTCGTTGAACATTTTCGAGAGATACTTGTTGCCCGAATCGACGGCGAATGTGACGACCCGTTTCGGCTCGGTCTGTTGTCGGCAATAACGCAATGCCGCCGCCACGAGCGTGCCCGACGACGAGCCGGCCAACAATCCTTCGCGGCGCAACAGTTCGCGGGCCGTTTCGAAACTTTCGCGGTCGGAAATTGTAAACGCCTTACACACGCGGGAAAGGTCGGCGATCGGCGGCAAAAAGTCTTCGCCGATTCCTTCGACCAGCCACGAGCCGGCGTTGCCGATGCGGCCGGTTTGCACATAGTCGGCCAACACCGACCCGACCGGATCAGCCAGTACGATCTCGACGTGCGGCGCGATTTTCGCGAAATAGCGGCTCAAGCCCGTTAGCGTTCCGCCCGATCCGACGCCGCAAACGACCGCGTCGAGCCGGCCCTCGCATTGCCGCCAGATTTCGGGCGCCGTCGTGGTTTCATGGGCCGCGGGGTTGGCCGGATTGTTGAACTGATTGACGTAGAAGCTGCGCGGCGTTTGCCGGGCGATCTCCTCGGCCATGTCTTGATAGTATTCCGGATGACCGCGGCCGACGTCGCTGCGCGTCATCACCACCTCGGCCCCGAGCGCCTTGAGATGGTTCACTTTCTCCTGGCTCATTTTGTCGGGAATGACCAGGATCAGGCGGTAATTCTTCTGGGCCGCGATCAGCGCCAGCCCGAGGCCGGTGTTGCCGGCGGTGGCTTCGACCAGCGTCGACCCGGCTTCGATTCGGCCATCACGCTCGGCCGCTTCGATCATCGACCGCCCGATGCGATCCTTGATCGATCCGCCCGGATTACAATTTTCCAGCTTGATGAACAGCTCGCAGAGGCCGGTGTCGAGAGAGCGCGCCTGCACCAACGGCGTATTGCCGATCAGGTCCTGCAGTCGGACGCCGGACGGATTTTGCGCACGGCGGGCACACGAACTGGCACGGCGCCGCTAGCAACCAAACCGTCGGACAGAAAGCCGGTGGACATAGTGACCTCGCAAGAAAAATGGGGCGCGGATCGTACCCGCGCGAGCCCATTCGGTCTATGTCAACGTCGGCCTGCTAGCAGGCAAGGTTACAGGCTGAAGGCTACAGGCTCCGGGCCACAGGACGAAGAACGAAGCAACGAAGAACGGCGAGGTCACGCTTGCGCGTCCTGTAGCCTGTAGCCTGCCACCTGTAGCCTCATGCCACGATTGACCGCACCACTTCGCCCGCCACGTCGGTCAGCCGATAATCGCGGCCGTTGTAGCGGAACGTGAGGCGCTTGTGGTCCATGCCCAGGAGATGCAGGATCGTGGCGTGCAGGTCGTTGACGCTGACTTTATCCACGGCCGCCTTGTGGCCGATCTCGTCGGTTTGGCCGTGAAACGTGCCGCCGCGCACGCCACCGCCGGCCATCAAGACGGTGAAAGCATGTGGGTTATGATCGCGGCCGGGCGTCGCTCCCGGTTGCGCCAGCGGCAAGCGGCCGAATTCGCCGCCCCAGATGACGAGCGTCGAATCCAATAAACCACGGGCTTGCAGATCGGTCAGCAGGGCCGCGATCGGCTGGTCGGTTTCGGCGGCGAAACCGCTGTGGTTGCCGCGGATGTCGATGTGGCCGTCCCAACTGCGTTGATTCTCCTCGCCGCCACTGTAAATCTGCACGAATCGCACGCCGCGCTCGACCATCCGCCGGGCGATCATGCACTGCCGGGCGAAATGGCCGCACTTTGGGTTGTCAAGCCCATACATCTGCTGCGTCGCGGCCGTTTCGCGCTTGAGATCGAGCGCCTCGGGCGCCGCCATTTGCATGCGATACGCAAGTTCGAAGGAATCAATCCGCGCCGCCAGATCGCTTTCGCCGGAATGTTGCGCGAGCTCGCGGCGATTCAGCCGGGCGATCAAATCGAGTTGCGCCCGCTGCTGCGAGTCGGTCATCAGTTTGCTGCGATCGAGATTGTCGATCGGCTGGCCTTGGTGCTTCAAGGCCGTTCCCTGATAGATGCCCGGCAGAAAACCGGCGCCCCAGTTTTGCGAATAACCTTTCGGCATTCCGCGGCCAAGCGTATCGTACATCACCACGAACGACGGCAAATCCTGCGACTCGGTCCCCAAGCCATACGTCACCCACGAACCGACGCACGGGAATCCCATCCGGGCCATGCCGGTGTTCATCTTCAACAGCGCCGGGGCATGATTGTTCGTGTCGGTCCAGCAGGAATAGAGAAATGCCATCTTGTCGACATGCTTCGCCATATTCGGAAAGATGCTCGACACCCAGGCGCCGCACTGGCCATGCTGCTTGAACTCGAACGGCGACCGCATGATCGGCCCGACCTGATCCTGGAAGAATCCGGTCGTGTTGTCGAAGTTCTTCAGCTTTTGGCCGTTGCGCTTGGCAAGCTCGGGTTTGTAGTCCCAAGTGTCGACGTGGCTCGGTCCGCCGTTGATGAACAGCCAAATCACGGATTTGGCCTTGGCCGGAAAATGAGCGGTTTTCGGCGCCAGCGGATTCACGGCCGTCGCGGCGCCGCCGGACGTGTCGGCCGCAAGCAATCGCTCTTGCCCCAGCATCGCAGCCAAGGCCAACATCCCAGCGCCGCCGCCGGCCCGCTGGAGAAATTCGCGCCGATTGGCGTACGCCGGATGCAACGGACTGAAGATTTTTTGAAAACCGTCCATTGTCGTACCTCGTAGGTCAGGCTTTCCAGCCTGACAATGAAGCGATATTGACTCTCGTCAGGCTGGAAAGCCTGACCGACGTCACTCCACGTAAACAAACTCGTTCAAACACATCAGCGCTTGACAAAAATCGGCCAAGGCAAGCTGCCGTGCGTCGGACTTGCCGGATTGCTGGTACGACGCGATTTGCTGCTTAAGAAAGCTTAGCGAATCGGCCGCTTCGCCGTCGGTTGGTGATCGGCCCAAGGCCACCTGATAACCCGATGCGACGGCGGCTTCGAGCGAGGTCTGCGGCGTCGGCGCGATTCGCTCGGCCATCGCTTGGCGCATTGGCGGACTTGCTCGTTGTTCAACAGGTACAGCGATTGCGGCGCGACGGTGGTTGTGCCACGACTTCCGATGCCGCCGAGCGCGTCGGGTCCGTCGAACACGGTCAACATCGGAATCAATTTGCTTCGCTTGATCGTCAGATAAATGCTGCGGCGACGGCTGTTCAGATCGAGCGTGCTGTGACCGTACATCGTCAAATCGAGCCGATTGCCGACGGCCAGCAACGAATCGCGGATCACTTCGGCTTCGAGCCGTTGCGTCGGCCGGCGCCAGAATGTGCGATCGTCGGGATCGGCCTTTGCATCGGCCTCGTTCCTGGCCGCGCTTTGCATGTAGGCGGCGCTGGTGAGGATCATGCGATGGATCGCCTTCGGCCGCCAGCCTTCGGCGATGAATTGGCTGGCCAGCCAATCGAGCAATTCGGGATGCGTCGGCCGTTCGCCACGTGCGCCGAAATCGCTCGGCGTGCCAACGATGCCACGCCCCAAATGAAATTGCCACAGACGATTCACTTCGACGCGAGCCAGCAAATCGCCGGCGCCGTATTTCGTGTCGGTGATCCAACTGGCAAGCGCGCGGCGCCGATACGACGTGCGCCATCCGGGAGGCGGCGGCGTTTCCCAATGCTTTACCTTGTCGGGCGCCGTGTCGAGAACCTGCAAGACGCCGAGCGGAGCGACGCCGGTTTTTTTCGCGCCGTCTCCGCGGCTGAGGAAATAAGTTTGCTTGAAGAACAGGTCACCTTGCGTGCTGCCGGTGTTGAGCGGCGTCAAGCCTTCGCTGCACACGAAGGTGCGCGTCAATTGCGGCTTCGGAGCCTTTGCCGCATGTTCTTGCACCGCGCGATTCAGTTTCTGCCAATCCGGATCGGTCGAGCGATACCACGCCAGCAGCGCCGCCATTTGCTGCGGGCTGCGTTTCTCGGCCGGCACATTCATCGCCGCAACGACCGGCTCCGCGACCGACGGCCCGAGCAATTCCTTCGGCGGCGGACCGCGGCGGACCGCGATGCGCAGCCGGCCGATGCTGTGCTGATCGTTGCCGTTGAATTGCAGCGTGAAAGTGAGCACTGTTCCGCCGGGGAAGCCGATTGGCGAAGTCGTTTCATAAACGGCGGCTTGGTTGTGGCCAAACTGCGGATCGATGGCCCAGCCGGAATGCGGATCGCCGTCGATCGTCGCGCGAACCGGCAGGCCCGGTTGCTCGAACGTCGCACGCGGGTTGCAAAGAGCGACCTGCGACGACGTGGCTTCGCTGTCCTTCGTATCGCTCCCTTTTTCGCGCTGTTCGCCGGTTTGGCCGAATGCTCGTCGGTGGGCACGGCCGTCACGCGGAAGTCGGTCAGATCGAAATTCCCGTTACTGGCCCGGCCCGGTCCGCCGCGAACCATCGACGGATCGGCCATCGCTTCGATGCGAATGCCGGTGATGCCCGAGAGATCGGTGCCAGCGACGAATGTGTACGTGTCGAAGCGACCATTGGCGCCGGAAGCGAGCCACGAGCCGTCGTCCAATCGCGTGAACGTAGCTTTTTCGCGCGACACAAGACTCGATGGCTCAAGCACCAGCCACATTCCATCGTCGGTGGGCCGGTTCGCGGGATGCGGCGATTTTTCCCAATCGGCAAATCGCGCGGGCAGCTTTTCGGTTTCATATTTCCGCAGCGCCGACACGAAAGACTCATGCTCTCGATCGAACTTCTCCTTCTCGCGGCGATATTGATCGGCGTTTTCGGTTAGATCGACTTCGCTGCGGACCGTCGTGGTGAATGCCGAGAGCATTTGGTAATAATCGCGCTGCGGGATCGGATCGTATTTGTGGTCGTGGCAGCGGGCGCAGCCGATCGTCAGGCCGAGCATGGCCGTGCCGGTCGTGGCGAGCATGTCGTCCATTTCGTCGTAGCGATGCCGCTCGACTTCGCTTTTCGTGATCTGCGTGCAATGGACGCCGGCGGCGAGGAAGCCGGTGGCCTCCATCGCCAGCGGATTTTCCGGCTCGAATTCATCGCCGGCCAACTGCCAGCGGACGAAGGTGTCGTAAGGCAGATCGTCGTTGATTGCCCGGATGACGAAATCGCGATAGAGATACGCATTCGGCCGATCCTGATCGTGTTCGAAACCGCCGCTTTCGGCGAACCGAGCCAGATCGAGCCAATGCCGCGCCCAGCGTTCGCCGAAATGCGGATTCGCCAGCAGGCGATCGACGAGCTTTTCGTAAGCGTCCGGCGCGGGATCGGTGACGAAGGCGGCGATCTCTTGCGGCGTCGGCGGCAGGCCGATGAGATCGAAATAGAGCCGGCGGATCAATTGCGGCCGACTGGCCTGCGGATTCGGCGTCACGCCGGCCGCTTCCATTTTCGCCAGGATGAATCGATCGATGGGCGTCCGGCACCACGCGGCGTTTTTCACCGCCGGCGGCTCGACGTGATGCAATGGTTGAAACGACCAAAAATTGCGCCTTGGCCGGCAGTTCTTTCTCCGTCCACGAAGGGCCTGTCATCGGCTTGAGCGGCCCATCGTAAGGCGCCCCGAGATCGATCCATTCCGCGATCCGAGCGATGGCCTCGGGAGAAAGCTTCGGCGCCTCCGACGGCATGTGCGGCTTTTGCGAATGGTTGACCAGTTTATAGAGCAGACTGTCGTGCGATTTGCCGGCGACGACGACCACGCCGGTGTCGCCCCCTTTGAGCAATCCATCGCGGTCGGTGATGTTCAGTCCCGACTCGATCGACTCGCCGCCATGGCATTTGAAGCAGTTTTGCAACAGCAGCGGCCGCACTTGCTGATGAAAGAGATCGAGCCCCCGAGCCATTTTCGCGGCATGATCCGGCGCGACCGGCGACTCCGCTCGTGCAACTGCAAGTAGCGCCAGACTGAGCGACGCTCCGATCGAGCAAATCAGGCCACCGAGACGCGATTTCGAACGAAGTTCGGCCATCGAATGCAATCTCAGGCGCGTTGGTAAAGGTGGGACGGCGCCGCCTGCCGCACCCCGATTCGGCAAGACCGCGCCCGCTCGGCGGGAAGTGCGATCAGCATCACACCACCGATTCTAGCTGGCCCGGAAACGCGGGGTCAAGTTGGGCTACGAAGTAGCGGCGAATCGACCCATGTCGAGGATTTTCCGAAAGATTGAGCGTTTTTTGGAGAAGGCGCGGCGGTCTCTTGGCAAAAGTCCGACAGGAGGAGCGCATTCCGCGGGCGGGCGTCCGCGCGTTGCCCAAATCAGCTCACTCTCGCCGGTTGATGTAACAATGACTGCCCAGCACCAATCCGCCGGGCCCTTAACGATGTCGAACTGCAATAGCCACCAATTCTCTGACACGCTTTCAGCAGAGGCAAAAATGCAATCGCCGAGGCAATCGCTGTATCGTGCGGCAACGAGCGATGCATGCTTAAGAGCTTCGTGATATCGCATAGCGCGATTATACCCAACCGCTCTCTCGCCTCTCAACCGCGCGGCTCGGTTGGCGCGGCCTTGAATCCGGCACTTATCGCTGCCCGTGCTTGAGGCGCCGACGCCAAGCTTCAGTTTGCAATCACGACCGTGATTCCGGGCCGAAAGTGATATTCCCCGGTTTGGCGTCCAAGTAGTAGATTCCGTACTGTTGGAGTGCCCGCAAGAGCGACTTCACTCGTGGCCAGCGATCTTCGAAGATTTCGATCCCGGCTTCGTTCCAATCGGCCATCACTTCCGGAGAAAAATCAAAAGGCGCGTCGAGCCGGCATTTGGCGAAGTCGATAATGTAGGGTGGCGTGACGATTTCGATTTCGATGACAGCCAATTCGTCGTCGTGCCCGACAAGGACTGGGACGGAAAATCCATGGATTGTCGTCACTTCATGCATTGCAAACCTCTGGTAGCATTCACGCTCCAGGATATAATTTTGCTGGCGTTGGAGCGCCTTGACCGCCGTCTGTCGGTTTGATTCCCAAACCTCACCGTCCATTCCGGCACCGAGACGGCCGGCCAATATTATTTGGTTGCGGCGAGCGTAGATAACGGCTCTTTCTTCAGGAGGCGAGTCAATCATGGGTCAACACTGGGGAGACGGAGGATATTCCGCGGAGGTCGAGGTTTACTTGAAGGTCGACGACAAGAAGCTGCGGATTGCTCGCATTGGTCCGAGTTCGTTTTGTCTCCGGGATGCTTGCGAATACCCGCCAGGAACCGAGGGAACGATTGTCGTCAAGGTGGATGGCAGGGAACGCGAAGTTCATGCGTTCCTGCAAAACGGCATCGTGAACGGGTTACCTGACGTCCAGTACATCTAGTCCTGCGTCTGCAGCGGACCAATAATCCGAAGCCGCTTCAATACTCGTTTGCGTTCCCGCGCTCCGCCAGCGGCGCCGGCGATTTCACCACCTGCCGCACGCGCTTCTCGCGCGACTTCCGTCGCGAGCTTTTCGATCGCCGCCGCGAGCGGCATCGCGCCCAGATCGCCGTCGATCCGGTCGCGGACGGCCACCGTCGCCGGCCGTCGGCTTCCTTCGGGCCGATCACGAACATGTAGGGAATCAGCTCCAACTGGGCGTCGCGAATCTTCGAGCCGATCTTTTCGGCCCGGTAATCGCCCGTCACGCGGAAGCCGGCCGTCGCGGAGCTTCGCTCGACCTCGCGGGCGTAGGCCTCGACCTTCTCGCTGAGCGACAGCACGCGCACCTGCTCGGGCGCCAGCCACAGCGGAAACGCCCCGGCAAAGTGCTCGATCAGCACGCCGATGAACCGCTCCAGCGAGCCGAGCGGGGCCCGATGGATCATCACCGGCCGATGCGGCTGGTTGTCGGCCCCGATGTATTCCAGCGCGAATCGCTCGGCGCTCGGCAGGTTGTAGTCCAGCTGCACGGTGCCCAGTTGCCATTCGCGGCCGATGCAATCGGCGACGACGAAATCGACCTTCGGCCCGTAAAACGCCGCCTCGCCGCGCTCGGGCGTGCAAGCCGGGCAGATTCATCTCGCGGGCGACCTGCTCGATCGCCGCCTCGGCCTTGTTCCAGTTCTCGGCGCTGCCGACGTACTTGTCGCTCGTCGGATCGCGAAAGCCGAGCCGCACGCGATAGTCGTTCAGCCCGAGCGCCTGGAGCACCGTCTGCGTCATCTCGATGCAGCCGCGGAACTCGTCGGCCACTTGCTCCTCGGTGCAGAACATGTGGGCGTCGTCCTGCGTGAAGCCGCGCACGCGGGTCATGCCCGCCCAGCTCGCCCGACTGCTCGTAGCGATAGACCGTGCCGAACTCGGCCAGCCGCACCGGCAGGTCGCGATAGCTGCGCGGCTTCGACTTGTAGATCATGATGTGGTGCGGGCAGTTCATCGGCTTGAGCAGATACTGCTCGTCGTCGGACATCACGATCGGCTTGAACTGGCTGTCGGCGTAGTACGGATAGTGGCCGCGAGATCTTGTACAGCTCGACGCGGCCGATGTTCGGCGTGTAGACCGGCTCGTAGCCGCGGCGGGTCAGCTCCTCGCGGACGAAGTTCTCGAGCAGCCCGCGGACCATCGCCCCCTTGGGCAGCCACAGGATCAGCCCGGAGCCGACCAGCGGACTGGTGGCGAACAGTTCGAGCTGCTTGCCGAGCACGCGATGATCGCGGCGCTTGGCCTCTTCGACCGCTTTGCAGGTAGTTCTCCAGCTCTTCCTTGCTGAACCAGGCCGTGCCGTAGAGCCGCTGCAACTGCTGGCGCGATTGGTCCCCTTTCCAATAGGCCCCGGCGACGGACAGCAGCTTGAACGCGCCGATCGCGCCGGCCGCGGGAATGTGCCGGCCGCGGCAGAGATCGATGAACTCTCCCTGGCGATAGAACGACAGCGTCGGCTGATCGGCCAGCCCTTCGTTGATGTGCTCGACCTTGAGCGCCTGGCCCAGGTCGCGGCAGATCTCGAGCGCCTTGTCGCGCGGCTCGTCGATCCGCTCGAACGGCTCGTCGACCTTGACGATCTTGGCCATCTCGGCCTCGATCGCCGGAAAGTCGTCCTCGGTCAGCGTGCGCGGCAGCTCGATGTCGTAGTAGAAGCCGTTGTCGGTCGTCGGGCCGAAGGCCAGTTGCACGCCGTCGAACAGCCGCATCACGGCCCGGGCCATCACATGGGCGCACGAATGCCGCATGATCCGCAGCGCCTCGGGATCCTTCTTGGTCAGCAGCCGCAGCGAGACTTCGCCGTCGGCCGGCAGCGGCGTAACGGAATCGACGGTCTGGCCATCGACCTCGGCGGCGATCGTGGCCTTGGCCAGGCCGGGGCCAATCTCGGCGGCCACGTCGATCGGGCCGAACCCGACTGCGTATATTCGCGAACGCTGCCGTCGGGGAGTTTGACTTTGAGCATGTGGGAAATTCCTGGGCGAAGATCGCGAAATTTGCAGGAGGAATAATCTGCAAATATACGGCTAAGACCGCCGGCGACAAAGGGTGGTTCGCGCGGAGAGGCTGGGTCGCGCGGCGGCGACCAGCAATTTTAGAGACCGGCTATTCGTCGTTCAGAGAACCGGAGCCGGACTTGCGAGGGAGCTGCGTTTCACCAGCGACGTTCTGGTGGTTCAAATATAAACGACGCCGGGCCGGCGAACTTTTTGCAGGACCGCGTCCGGATGACCAGCAGCAATGGCTTGCTTGCAAACGTCAGCCATGACTGCGCCGTGCGCCACGATTTCGGTCTGCTCTTTGTTCCACGCCACCCATTGTCCGGCATACTCGGTCGGGGCGGCCCGGGGCGGCGTGGATTGTTGATGACTTCGCGACTTGGCATTGAGAATCTCCTCAATCGAATTCTAGCGACAGCCGCAAATTGCGTCAAAAACGACCTTGACGACCGGTGCGATTGCCGGGCGACCGGCGCGAGTACGCTGGCAACCTTGCCACCTGTGCCGCCTGACCGTATCCTTCGGGCATGAACATCCTTGCCCAATTGCAGCACCATTTTGCGCGGCGCTCGCCGGTCTGGCGGACGACAAACTTTATGCCGGACAACTGGCCGAAATGGCCGACATGATCCGCCCCAGCCAGGATCCGAAGTTTGGCGATTATCAAGCCAATTTCGCCATGCCGCTTGGAAAGCGGCTTGATCGGCCCGCGCGAGCGTGGCGACGGAAATCATGGAACGATTGAATGCCGCTCCAGGATTGAGCGGAATCTGCTTGCCGCCTGAAATCGCCGGGCCGGGATTCATCAATCTGCGGTTACGAGATGATTGGATCATCGCCCAAGTGATACGCGCCGCGGCCGATGAACGACTCGGCATCGAACCGGTCGCTTCGCAGCGCACGTATATCGTCGACTATTCTTCGCCAAACGTCGCCAAGCCGATGCACGTCGGCCATATCCGTTCAACGGTGATCGGCGCCGCACTGTATCGCACGCTAAAGTTCCTCGGCCATACGGCCATCAGCGATAATCACGTCGGCGACTGGGGCACGCAGTTTGGGATGATCATCTTTGGCTACAAGCATTTTCTCGACCGAGCAGCCTATGAAAGCAACCGCGTCGCCGAATTGGGCCGAGTCTATCGCTTCGTCAGTCGCCTGGTTGGCTACTTCGAAGGAAAAGACCGTTTGCCGGAGTTGAAAACTCGGCTCAAGCAGCAGGAAGAGACGCTGGCTCGCGATGAAGCCGCATCCGCGCCCGGAGACAAGAAGGCTGAAAAAGCGCTGCGCCAAACAAGGCGTTCGCTGGAAGAAACGCGGACCGAAATGAGCGGATTGCAAGCCTCGCTGGAATCCGTCGAGAAAGACGGCGAACTTTCGGCCGCCGCGGCGAAGTATCCCGATATCGGCCAGCGAGTGCTGGAAGAAACCGCGAAGCTTCATGTCGGCGACCCGGAAAACCGCCGGCTATGGGAAGAGTTCCTGCCAGCCTGCCGGCGCGACATCGACAACCTTTACATGCGGCTCGACGTGCAGTTCGATGACACGCTCGGCGAAAGCGAATACGAGGATCTGCTCGCTGGCGTCGTGAAGGATTTGCTCGAGCGGCAGATCGCTCGCGCCGTTCGGAAGGAGCCATCGGAGTTTTCTTTGACGACGATCCCGATGCGCCGCCGTTTCTGGTGCAAAAGAAAGACGGCGCGTTTCTCTACGCCACGACCGATCTGGCGACAATTCAATATCGGATGAAGCACTGGCATCCCGATGCGATGATCTACGTCGTCGATCATCGGCAAAGTCTGCACTTCGAGCAGTTGTTCGACACGGCTCGAAAATGGCTCGGATTGGAAAATGTCGAACTAATGCACGTCAGCTTCGGCACCGTTCTGGGGGACGACGGACGGCCGTTCAAAACGCGATCCGGCGACACCGTCGGACTTGACGGGCCTGCTCGACGAAGCGGTCCAGCGCGCGTTCGAGATCGTCTCCACGAATGACGATGCGAAACCTGGAGGGCCAGAGCTTTCGCCTGAGCAACGCCAGCAGGTCGCGGAGGCGGTCGGCATCGGGGCGATCAAATACGCCGATCTGTCGCAGAATCGCACCAGCGATTACGTGTTCAGCTACGACAAGATGCTGGCGATGAACGGCAACACGGCGACCTACATGCAATACGCCTACGCCCGCATTCGCAGCATCTTTTCACGGGGCGAAGCCGAGATTGGAGCCATCTCGGTCGCCGACACTCCGATTACGCTGGAGAAGCCCGCGGAGCGGGCATTGGCATTGGAATTGCTCCGTTTTGGCGAGGCGCTCGCCGCGGTGGTGAGCGATTATCGGCCGAACCATCTGACGAATTATTTATTCGCATTGGCAAATCGCTATTCGACGTTTTACGAGCAATGTCACGTTTTGAAGGCCGAAACGCCGGAGCTGAAACGTAGCCGGCTCGCGCTGTGCAACATCACCGCGCGAACGCTTCGCCAGGGATTGAATTTGCTGGGGATCAATGTCGTCGAAAAGATGTAAGTTGCCGAATAAGGCAAATCAGGGCGAAAAAACCGTTGCATCCCCCGGCGGCGAGCCCTAGACTTATTAGTGGCACGGCCTTTTCAACGTAGAGCGATTCCGCTTGCCGTCTGCCGATAGTGTTGCGTTCGCTCAATGCGCCGTGCGCTCAAGTTCGCTAGTCCGTGCCCGTCCGTGGGCAATAGGAGGCTTTTCGATGGTTACCGCGCAACGAACTCTGACGATCAATGCCGCCTTCCTCCAGGAGATCAAGGAGGACAATCGCGAATTGCGGCTTCTTTTGGACGACTGCTCGGCACTGCTGACGCGGCCGCGCGGGGCCGGAGTCGAGTTGCGGCGCGTGAGCCAACAGCTCGGCAAGCTGCGCGATCAGTTGGCGATGCATTTTTCGTTGGAAGAGGCCTACGGCTATTTCGACGACGCGATCGACGTCGCCCCGCGATTGAGCCGCCAAGCGGAATGCTTGAAATCGCAACATCCGCGGCTGTTCATCGCGCTGTGCGACCTCGTCGAAGAAGCCGAGCACATGCTCTATCACGAAAGGCCACCGCTGGAAATGGACGATCTGGCCAGCGGCTTCGCCCGGTTCCATCGCCAATTGCAAGACCACGAAGGGCAGGAAGACGCGCTGATCGTGCAAGTGTTCAACGAAGAAATCGGCGGCGGCGACTGAGTTCACTCTTCGTCTTTAGCGCGGGCGAAGCAGAGGAAGCAGATGTCGTCGCTTTGCGGGCTGCCGCGCGTGAATTGCTCGACGTCGCACAAAAGCTGCCGGCCCAAGGTTTCCACGTCGCGCGCGCCGCGGGCCAATAGACTTTCCACGCCCTTGGTGCCATAGAAAAGGCCCTTCGGATTCGTGGCCTCGCTGATGCCGTCGGTGTACATCACGATCACGTCTTCCGGCTCGATTGCGACCGAACATGCCGCATAGACTTGGTCCGCTTCGTAGCCCAGCGGCGGTCCCGATTCGACGACCCCCAGCGGCTCGACGGCTCCAGATTTCTGCCGGCGAATCAGCGGGGGCATGTGGCCGGCGTTGACCAGCGTCAAGGTGTTGTCGCGCGGATCGACGACGCCCATCAGAAACGTGATGAACATGTCGCCGAGCGCCGGGCCGGAGAATTCGCGGTTCAGTCGGGCGATCGCTTCGACGGGCGTTTGCGTGACGGCCAGACAATAGCGCACTTCCGCGCAAAGCCGCGCCATCAAGAGCGCCGCGGAAACGCCTTTTCCGGAAACGTCGGCCAGAGCGATCGACAACCGGCCGTCGGCCATCGGTATGTAGCCAAAGTAGTCGCCGCCGACATCCTCCGCCGCGCGGTAAAAGCTGTAGAAACGATAGCCGGGCAAGTCCGGCGGCTGCTGCGGAAGAAAGTGCAATTGAACGTGATGAGCCATCGCCAGCTCTCGCTCGCGGCGGTCAAGCTTCATCGCCGTTTCGTGCAGCCGAGCATGTTCGACGGCATGGCCCGCCACCGCCGCCGCGCTCGCCAGTACATCCAAATCCTCGGCGCTGAATTGCCGGATCGGATCGGAGGTGTCGATGTGAATCAAGCCGAGCGGTTTTTGCGAGGGACCCATCAGCGGCGCGGAAATCATCGAACTGACCGGATCTTCAAGCACCGATGCGCCTCGATCGGCGTTGCCTGGCTTCGCGTCGGTGCTGAGAATCGCTTTTCCTTCCATCATCACCCGCTGGGCAACCGATTGGCTGATCGGCCCCAGCGTCAGCGACTCGTTTCCGTCGCCCCGATCGAGCTTGACGGCGCGGGGTTTCAAACGGCCGTCCGGCTCGGCCAGCAGAATATAACCGCGAGCGGCTTGGGGGAAGATTTGAAAAAGCGTGTCGAGAATGTTTTTCAGAAACACGTCGACGGCCAGCGATTGGCCCAGGTTGCGAGTGATCTCGAGCACTGCCCGCAGCTTCATTTGCGCCGACGTCGAGTCGCGAGTCGTCGCTGGCATCGAGCGAATCGACAATGGTCGTCGGCAACAGGGCTGTGAGCGTCTCTTCATTGGGACCGGCGGTCTGGCGTCGGGCGCTTGCCGCGGCGTCGGTCGGCACCGCGCCGGAATGAAATTCGAGCAGCACGTCGAACAAGCGAATCTGATCGCCATCGTCCAGTCGCGTGCGGCACGCGATTCGCCGGCCGTTGATATACGTGCCGTTCAAGCTGTTGAGGTCTTCGATGTAGAAGCCATCCGGTTCGCGAAGAATTCGCGCATGCTGCCGCGACACACTCCGCAGCGGAATCACCACGTCGCAATACGAATCGCGCCCGAGTTGAATCTGCGTGCCGAGCAGTTCGAAGGTTTCGCCGGCGCGCTGGCCGTTAAGGATACTGAGATTCGCCATATCCGCTCGTCCGCTTGACGCCGTCGCGGTTCATGTCCACGCAAGGCCGCGGGCGTGGCACCCCGACGGCTCAATTCTAATCTACGGAAAGTAGCAGGCACACTCCGTGTGCCGTTCGCGGCACGCACAATCGGTTCGGCGTGCCCAGCTCGGCAGTGCGGCTACAGCATTTGGAGAATGCCTGCTACTTTGGCGAAAACCGATAGATGGCATAGGAATTGTTTTCGTACACGGGTTTGAGCGGCAATCGGGCTTCGTTGGGCAGGAGTTGGACGATTGCGTATTCGGCCTGATACTTTTTCGCGATTTCGGCGAGCCGTTGCGGCCCGAGCAGAGCCAGCGAATCGATCGCGCCGGCGGGCGTGCCGACGCCCCAGATTTCGCCCAGCCGCCGCCACCATTCGACGATCCCATCGGCATTCTGCGGGATGTCTTTCCAGGTCACCACTTCACCACGATCGGCGTTCCAGCGAAACGTCATCGCCATTCGCGGCGTGAGGAATCGGGCTTGCGAATCGGTGTTCGCTGCGGCCCAATGGCAGACGTCGTGCCAATCGTCGTAGATGACTCCTTTGTCGGCCCGCGGCGTCACCGACGGCAGACCGCAGCACGCCAATTCGGGCGGCAGATGCTCGAACTGCAACGCCAGATCACCAATGGCAACTAGAATCAATCCCGCCAGCCACAAGCGGCCGGCACGACGGCCCCGCACGCTCATTGCCTCACCCGGAACGGGGAAGGGGAGAGTCATCCGGCACAGCCAATCGAGGCCGACGAGCGTCACACCAAGCGGCACGAACACGTCGGACATGCGAAACCAATAGAACCGCAGCAGCGACGCCGCGAAATCCGGATACCAATGTCCGAGGATGACAAAGCCGAATCCGATCACCGTCAGCAGCATGGCTCCATCCACCATCCAGCGCAGCCGTCGCTGAGCGGCATCGGCCGGCGATATGGTGATAAGGACGAGCCAAAGCACCCAAAGGAGCATGTGCCGGCTCGGGAAGCCAATTTGAAACCGATCAGCCGCAAGATGGTGCGGCAATCGCTGCCAAACGTAAATCGCATTCGCGTCGATGACGGTTTGCGGATCGAGCCCTCGTGTCAGCGCCAGCGCAAACCAAACGCCGGGCAATGCCAACAGAAAACCGCCAATCAACCCTGGGAGCATTTGCAGCGGCGCTGGGCGTTCGTCGCGCCGGTCGGCCAGCCATGCCACGCCGGCGGTGACCAGCGACCAGCCGCCGACGACCGCATGCATTCCCGTCGCCGCGCCCAGTAGCAGCCAAGCCCGATTCCAGCGCGCGCGCACGACGGCCTCGATTCCCAGCAGCACGAAGAAATAGGCAAATCCCTTCGCTTCGACTCCGCCGACGATCCATTCGCCGGCCATGTGCGCATTTTCATTCAGCGAAACGAACAACACGGCGCCAAGAACGGCGAGCCACGCGTGCGGCAGCACGGCCCAACTCAATCGCCGCCAGGCATAGGCCAGCAGCGCCCAAGTCAGCAGCCGGCCGGCCCAAGCCACCGCCGGCAGCGGCAACAGTCGCGTCAGCCAGCCGAACGTCCAATAAAACACCTGATGGGCATCGGCCGTGTTGACGAAAAAGTCGCTTTGGCACCAACTCGGATTCCAATAGTGCTTGGCTTTCGAAAGATAATGGGCCTCATTCACATCCGGCACCGGCCAAGCGCCGTGCAGTGAGAAGGCGGCGAAGATGAGCAGCGTTTCGACGAGGGCCCGCCAACGCGGCGACGGCGGCGGACTGATCGAAGACGGCGTTGAAACGGAGTTTGCGAATGCGTCGGTCATTGGACTAGCGTAATCAAGGGTTAGGCCGAACGGTAGAGGAACGCGCGAAACCCGCGGCCCTTGCGGCGATGGCGTTGCGGCCCGTATATTCGGCTTCGCGTCGTGTCGCTGTGCCGCCGAGGCCGTCGGAGTCGTTATCGTGTCTGATTTGTCGCCGGGGAGCCGTTTGCGGCAGGCTGTGGTCGATGCAACGATCCAAGTGCCGGGCGCTTTCAATGCGCTCACAGCCCGGTTGGTGCAACAGTCGGGCTATGATGCCGTCTATCTTTCCGGCGCCGCTTTTTCGGCCGGCGCTCTGGCGATGCCCGACGTGGGTTTGTTCACGCTGACCGAATTGGCGCAGCAGACGGCCCGATTGTCGCGCAGTGTGACGATTCCGCTGATCGTCGATGCCGACACCGGCTTCGGCGAGGCCATTCATGTCGAGCGAACGATTCGCGAATTGGAATCGGCCGGCGCCGCGGCGATCCAGATCGAAGACCAGCACTGGCCCAAGCGCTGCGGGCATCTATCGGGCAAGACATTGATCGATCCGGCCGAGATGTGCGCGAAATTGCGAGCCGCCGCCGCCGCCCGGCAGGATCCCGATTTGGTGTTGATCGCGCGAACCGATGCCCGTGGCGTGACTTCGCTCGACGACGCGATTTACCGTTCACAGGCTTATCTTGCGGCCGGAGCGGATTGGATTTTTCCCGAAGCGCTGGCCGACCGCGATGAATTCGCGCGGTTTGCCGACGAAGTCGACGCGCCGCTGGTGGCCAACATGACGGAGTTCGGAAAGAGCCCGTTGCTGGCGCTCGAGGAATTGGCCGATCTCGGTTATGCGGTCGTGCTGTATCCGGTGACGATGCTTCGCGTGGCGATGAAGGCGGTCGAGGCGGCGTTGGCCGTGTTGGCCGACGAAGGAACGCAGTCGAGCCTGCTCGACCTGATGCAAACGCGCCAGGAATTGTACGATCTACTGGAATACTCCGACTACGAAAAACGCGACCGCCACTACTTCGGCGGCGAATCCCGGCCGCCCCGCGATTGATCTACCAAGCCTGTCCTCGTCCCCCATTCCCGCCCCTGCTCCCCGCCCCCTCAAGCCTCAAGTCTCAAGCCTCTCATGCCAGAAGACCTCTACCGCCCTGGACTCGAAGGAATCATCGCGGGCGAGACCGCGGTAAGCACGATCGCCCCTGGATTGGCCTATCGAGGCTACGGGATCGAGGAATTGGCCGCGCATGCTCGCTTCGACGAAGTGGCGTATTTGCTGCTGCACGGCGAGTTGCCGAAGGTCGATGAATTGGCCGCGTTTCGGCATCGGCTGGCTCATTACGCTGCCGTGCCGCATCAGGTGATCGACATGGTGCGGATGATCCCGGCGCATGTTCCGCTGATGGACACGATGCGCACCGGGGCGAGCCTGCTGGCGCATTGGGATCCCGACGCCGGCGACAACAGTCACGAGGCGAATCTCCGCAAAGCCGAGCGATTGCTGGCTCAGTTGCCGGTTGTCTTGGCGGCGCGGCATCGGCTGCGGCAGGGCAAAGAGCCGGTCGGGCCCGACAAGCATCGCGCCCTGGCCGACAACTTGCTGTGGATGCTCACGCGGCGACAGCCGAGCGAGCGGGCAGTTCGGGCAATGGAAATCTCGCTGGTGCTCTATGCCGAGCATGAATTCAATGCGTCGACATTTACGGCCCGCGTGGTCGCATCGACGTTGTCGGATTTGCACTCGGCCATCACGGCGGCAATTGGCGCGCTAAAGGGCCCGCTGCATGGCGGGGCCAACGAGCAGGCGATGGAAGTCATGCGCCAGATCGGCACGTCCGACAAAGCCGAAGCCTGGGTTCGCGACTCGCTGGCGCGCAAGGCCCGGATCATGGGCTTCGGGCATCGTGTTTATAAAGACGGCGATCCACGGGCGAAGATTCTCAAGCCGCTTTGCGCCGAATTGGCCGCGGAGACCGGCGGCGAGGATTTGGAGAAGCTGGCCGACATCGTCGAACGAATCGTCGGCGAGGAAAAGCATCTGCCGCCGAACCTCGATTGGCCGAGCGCGCGGTTGTATCACTATCTCGGGTTGGCGACCGATCTTTACACGCCACTGTTCGTCGTCAGCCGCGTGGTGGGGTGGAGCGCGCACGTGATTGAGCAGCTCGACCACAATCGGTTGATTCGGCCGCTGTCGCGCTACACCGGCCCGGCGGTTCGGCCGTGGGTGCCACTCGAATCGCGGTAGCCTTTCAAAGCGGCGCGGCGTCCGCGGCAGCTGAATTCGCCAGAATTCAGACGGCGCCAGATTGCCCGGCCGGCCCTTCGTCCGGCACATTCGCGCGAATCGGCATAACTTGCCCCAACCCTGAATTCTTTGGGCCCGCCGTTCGATAAGAGTGTAGCACGGGGTGGCGGATTCTTGGGCCGATGGACCGGCGAGGTTTGAACCGGAAAGGTCGGCAGCCATGGAATTCAATCGCAATCAGTTCATGATGATCGGCGTCGTGCTGTTGCTGCTCGGTTTGCAGTTCCGCACGTTCGAATCGTGTACGCTCAATCCGAAGACGACGCAGTTTCTAGCCAACCGATTCTCGGACACCGGCTCGGCCGCGGCCACGAGCAATCTGTTTACGTCGAGCGGATCGGGAGTCCGCAAAGTGATCCGGCCGCCGAGTTGGCTGGGCTGGTCGCTGATGTCGATCGGCTCAGTATTGATTCTCCATAGCCTGGCGATGAAGAAACCGGGTGGATAGCGAGCCGTTGAAAAAGGGGACTGGCTCCGAGCCACATCGCGGTTTTGTCGATCGCTTTGGACCGCTGCGAGGTGCCTGTCCCCTTTTTCAACACGCGGATAGCTCATCGATCCGTTTGCTCGATCGGCGCGAAGCGGCTACCGGTGTTTTCTTGCAATCGGTCGCGGACGGAACTGTACGGCCGAAGGCGAACCATGGCTTGGCTCGCCTCGAACGTTCCTTGGCCCGGCACGATCAGCCGGGCATGAACCAGACCATGCGTTCGCAGTTCGAGATCGAAATCCGGATGGGCGGCCTGGAACCCGAAGCGAAATTCGGCTCCCAGCAGACCGAAATCGGACCGACGCACCGTTTGCGTTCCATCGGCCCAAGGTCGTCAGGCCGTCGCTTTGACCTTGGCTTGCCGGTATCTGACCAACGAGGTCAACCGCCAACGTTCCATCCACCGGCAACAGCGTTCCGTTGGCGCTGGTCGGATGAATGCAGACCACGATGCCGCTGGTCTCGACGCCTGGAGTCCAATGGCCCAACTCGGCGTCGATTTGCAGCGATCCGATAGTTTGAACAGCGCCTACTTGGTTTGCTCCGCCGGTCGCAGCCGTTAGCCAGGTTTTTGCGGCGGTCCAATCCGACGCCGCGACCGGCGGCGCCGGAAGCAGACCTTCGTGCGATTCGGATTTCAAAGCTTTCGCTGCCTCGCGCAATGCATCGGGCGACAACTCCTTTTCGCCTTGTCGGACCCGCACGACTCGCCCCCATTCGATCGGCCGCCGCACGACAATCGGCCCGTCAACGACACGCAGCCAGAGCAAGTCGCCGTCGGTTTGCGGATCGAGTTGACCGATGAAGGTTCGGCCGCTGGCTGCCGAAACCGAAATGGGATCAGTCGCGGTCGGTTCGGCAACTTGTGCGGCGGCGGAATTCGGACCGAGTGTGCCCAATAGCATCAACGGGCCGATTAAAGCGATTGAAGCGCTCACGGTGACTTGACGACATTTCATTGCACGGCGCTCGAATGATTGCGATGGGTCAACTGCAATTCATTCACAGGGCACAAACAGTGCCCCGAGCGATTCCCGCATCAACTTCATCGCCGAAAGCCATAAGGACGAAAGGGCTTAAGTAGGATGATGCGACATTTGAGCCGGATCGACCAAACGCTGCGGCGTTGCCGAAACGCAACACGACGTCGCACGACGGCATCAATGGTGTTTGGGCTTGCGATTGGCTCGCTTGAATGAAAAACTCCCAAGCGCCAGTGTCGGTTCGTGTCGAATACTTTGATTGGCGGCCGAATGCTCTACATGTCGCGATGTTGGAGTTCAGGCTTCAGCCGCCCGTTTGGCCGTTTGGCCGTTTGGCGCCTAAAGGCTGAACTCCAACTTTGGCCGCGCTGTAAACCCCTCCAAACGTCAACGGCGAATCCCATGATCCGAGCGACGCGATGGCGAGTGCTGCTGGCCGCCTTTGGCTGTGCAGCGGCGATTTTTGCCGCTTCCAGCGTTCCAGCAAGCGAACCGACCGCCGGCCCGAAATCCGCACCGGCCGCGACGACGCCCGCCGCGAAAGGGCCGCGAATAGAAGGGGGCCAGGTGAACGGCCATTGGCGCGAAGGCACGCGGCTGATCGACCAATTGGGGCAGTTCAAGATCACCGGCGACCGCGTCAGTTTCAGCTCTTCCGACGGTACGCTCCATTTCGACTGTCTGGAAAACCTCTGCGCCCAGCGGATCGCCCGCACCGTCACCGATTCGCCGGAGACGCTCTTGTGGTCGGTGAACGGCGAATTGACCGAATACCGCGCGACGAATTTCCTGCTTCTCACTCAGGCCATTCTGAAGCCGAGAACCGCCCGGTTGAACGACGGCACCTTGACATGGGCCGTGCGTCGAATAAGATGGCGGGAATGTAGATGCGTTGTCGGACCAGGCTTTCGGCGGCCAAGAATCAGGCGGTGGTCGTTGATGTCGTGGTTCGTTGGCATGTGGTGGTGCGTCGGCCCAAGTTCACCGGTTCCGGTGCGCCAGGCGGCCAGTTCCGCGGAGGAATTCAATGGCCCAACGTCGGCGGCTCGAGATTCAAGAGATCGGCGAGGTTACGGTCGTTCGTTTCGTGGATCGAAAGATTCTCGACGAATCGAATATCCAAGAGCTCGGCCAGGAATTGTTCCAATTGGTCGAGGAAGAGAATCGCAAGAATCTCCTGTTGGATTTTTCCAACGTCGAATTCCTTTCCAGCGCCGCGCTCGGCAAGTTGATTACGCTCGACAAGAAAGTGAAGCTGCATGGCGGACGCCTCAAGCTCAGCGGCATCCGCCCTCAGATCTACGAAGTTTTTGCGATTACGAAGCTGAACAAATTGTTCGACATCAAGGACGGTGAGGCCGACGCATTGGCGGCGTTTTGAGTTGGTGTGTCGGTGACAATGCGGCGGGTGACAATGTGTCGGCGGCTTTTTCATTCGATTCGTTTGGCGGCTGGGATCCGCCAGGCTCAGCGGTGGGCTTGAGGCTGTTTCGAAAACAAACCTCAAGTGATTTGCAGTTCACTGGCCTTGCCGGCGGCGAATTCCAGTTCGCGCCTTGAAGCAAGATGGCGTCCGACTTTTCAATCCCGCTCTTCTTGGATAATCGCAGCCGGTCGTGTTTTTCCTTGGCTAAGCACGCTCCCGCCTGACCGCGGTCCGCATCCCATCGGGTCATGTCACAAACGTCCGGCAATTGGTCGATCAGCATCAGCATTCCCAGCGCACAAGCTGCCGGGAAGCAAGTCGTCGATCAGGTTCGCGAGCGGCTGGAGCAAGCCGAGTGGAGCCCGCACGACGTTTTCAGCGTCCATCTCGCGGTGGAAGAGGCGATCGTTAATGCCATCAAGCACGGCAATCGGCTCGATGCCTCGAAGCAAGTCCGCGTGGCCTGCCGAGTGACGTCCGATCGGTTTTGGATCGAGATCATCGACGAGGGCTCGGGCTTCGATCCGGATCAGCTTCCCGACCCGACTGATGACGAGAATCTCGAATGCCCCTGTGGCCGCGGCGTGCTGCTGATGCGAAACTTCATGTCCCGCGTCGAGTTCAGCCAGCAGGGGAAGCGTGTGGTGATGGAAAAGCACCGCGGCACGTCGGACAAGACTTGAATCGCGACCAAGCCCAGGGAAGGCTGCCAGCGCGGTTTCGAATTGCAAAGTCGTCGGCAGCCATCCCTGGGCTTACCGCGCCGACAGAGATCACCACCGCCGCACCGCCTATTCGCCAAGCGTCAGCCGCGCCGCCACGGCGACGACCGCCAGACACATCGCGACGATCAATAGGCTGCCGAAAATCGTGTAAATCATGGCTGTCCTTGGTGAACGACGGTGGAATTCCAGAACGAAATATCTTTGCCAAACAAATGCCGGCCTGCAAGCCCGGTGACGCGGTTTCCATTTTCGCTGCAAGCAATCACAGAGCGAATGGCATTGCCTTGCCGTTTTCCTTGATCTCGGCGCACGTTCCTTGCACGGCGCCTCGAACAAAACCATCGATGATCGGCCAGCGATTTGCGAGCCAGCGCGCCTGATCCCAGAATTTCTTTCGATCCCAGAACGGCCCGAACCAGAGTGCCGTCAAGCCGGCCTCTCGGAGCGCACGCGATTCGCGATTCCTCGTCTTCTGACGATCGTCGATCGTAACGAAAACTCTGCCCTTGTCTTTCAAAAAGGCAAAAAGCTCGACATCGCTGATATCCACGTCGCACAGATCGCGCAATGCAACCACGTCCTCATTCAAGGCGGACAGCATCGCTGCGTAGCGGAACGAAATGCAGTTGCCGAAGATGTATTTCACGCGGCAAGCGATTGTTCAAAGGCCACCGCGGCATTCACTGCGGCAAACGGGATTCCAAGCCACCGTGCCACCTCCGACGGCTCTTGTCCGCCGCCAGCCATGACCGCGTCGCAGATGACCCGCGTCGAAATGCCGCTTTGGGCATCGATCGGCCTGCCGAATTTTCGTTCCGGGTCAAGCACCACGCGGCCCGATTTCTCCATCGGCCAGAAACGCGCGACCTCGACGGAATCCTGGTATTCCAGCTTCTTGAAAAACGGCTTCACGATCTGATTGAACACCAATTGGCCCCGTTTCAAGTCTTCGAGAATCGTTTCGTTGCTTGAATCTCGAATAAGCGTCGCGAAAATCGTGCGGCCATCCGTGTCGAACCGCCTAAAGCTGAACGGATAATCGGTTCCGAATCTCTTTGCCGCGGCGGCGGCCGCCTGCCGAATGGCCTGGAGCGAAACGCCCTGCGAACGGAACATCTTGATGAAATGCAACTCCATTAATTCGGCAAATGTCATCGTTTGCTCGGACGGGTCGAGCGACTGCTTTACCAGACGGCTGGATAACCATCGGTGAACTCGGCCGGGAGGCACGGAGACAAGACGCCCCGCATCGGCGATCGAATAGAGGCCGACACCGAGATGTGCTGGATTTGAATTTGCTCGTAGCATGTAACGAATCCATTGCAAGCGGTCGCGGTCAAACAAATGTTTGATTCCGGCTCCGGGTGTTCATTCTAGCTCATCGAACGCTCGTCGATCAACGCGAGCATCCGGACGCCGTTTCAGGGCTCACCGTCCCGCCTGTGGCCGGGCAAAAATCGCTATGATGATCGCCGTCGCATACATCACCAACAGCGCATACCAAAGAATCTGAAACAGCGACGCCCCGGGTTTCCAAACCAGGCTGACAATCAATACGGCCAACGCGAGGAAGCCGCACACGCCGGCAAAGATCGGCGGACCCATCCACGCCAAACCGCTCAGGCCGACCGACACGATCGCCATCCACACCAACGATTCGCCGAGCGAGAACTGAGCCGGCGGTTCAGTCGGCGGGCCGTCGGAATCGGAATGCAGCGGAATCAACGGTCCTCTCGCACCGGGCGGCGGATCGGCTTGCGGCGGAGCGAGGTGGAGGTCGGCTCCCGGCTCGCCGGAAGTTTGCGGATCATTGGCAGAGGGTTCATCGTTCATCGGCCAGGACCTCCCTCCGCTTGCGACTACGTTGCTTGCGCCGCGGGCTCGGATGCCGAAATCGCGTATTTCCATCGCACGGTTCGCGGTAGCGGCCCCGACAAGTCCGCCATGCATAGAATGATTTGCTGGCCGATGGTCTCAACAACCGCCTGCGATCCACTCGGCGTTGATTCCAATGCGATCGCTTCGATGCGCGGCCGTTCGACGGGATTCGAGACAGCGTAGCTGCTGCCCAGCGATTTCGGCTCGGTTTTGATTCGGCAGGCCACGTCGAAAATGATCCGCTCTCGAATCGGATCGGTTTCGATGCTCGCCGACCAATGACTCGCGCCGGCCATTCCGACGAGCAGCGCAAATGTTCGGCCATCAGGATGCGAGTGCATTTCAAGGCTTTGGAATGGCGGACTGGCGGGCCAAACGTCGTCGGCCGTTCCCTCGACGGAGTTCAATTGCCAAACCGTGCGGCCGGCCTCGCGAAATTCAACGGCGTGCTCCCACCGATCGCCGCACCGCGCGAAGCGGAGTTGCAAGCGGTCGCCGGCGGAAAGGACGGCGTTGGTCACGGTGGGTCCTATGTTTATTCATCATCCGCCGTCTTGGCGCTTGCCGGCGATTCACCGGTCACGCGCCAGCGGAGATACGCATCCAAGAATCCTTGGATATTGCCGTCCAGCACGCTTTGGAAGTTGCCGACGTAATAGCCGGTTCGCTGATCTTTCACTCGTTGGTCCGGATGAAGAAAATAATTGCGAATCTGCGAGCCAAAACCCGTCTTGGCTTTGCCCATGTATTTGCTCGTCTGCTCGGCCTCGCGTTTTTCTTCTTGGAGGCGCGCCAGGCGCGCTCGGAGCATCTTATACGCCGTCGCGCGATTCTTGTGTTGGCTGCGCTCGTTCTGGCATTGCACGACGATGTTCGTCGGCAAATGCGTCATCCGGATGGCGCTGGACGTTTTGTTGACGTGCTGCCCGCCCGCCCCGCTGGCTCGAAACACATCTTCGCGGATGTCTTCATCGCGGATTTCGATTTCGGCGGCCTCGGCGATTTCGGGCGAAACATCGATGGCGGCAAAACTGGTCTGCCGCTTTCCTTCCGCGTTGAACGGGCTGATCCGCACCAGCCGATGCATGCCCGTCTCGCCTTTGAGATAGCCATAAGCCATCGGCCCGCGAATCATGATCGCGGCGCTTTGGATGCCTGCGACACCGTCGTCTTGCCGATCGAGCAATTCGACTGTGTAGTCGTTTTTCTGCGCCCAGTGGCTATACATGCGCAGCAGCATCTCGGCCCAATCGTTGGCATCGGTGCCGCCGTCGCGGGCGTTGATCGTCATGATCGCGGCATTGGCGTCGTGCGGACCGCTCAAGAGCGATTTGAGCTCGAGATCGGCAAGCGCCGGCTCGGCGCGAGCCAGTTCGCTGCGAAGCTCCGGGATAAATCCTTCATCCTCGCGGCCCATTTCGGCCAGGGTGTTCAGCTCCTGGTCGGTGCGGAGAAGTTCTTCCATCGGCTTGACGATGGCATTGAGCGATTTCCGCTGGGCGACTACGGCTTGGGCTCGTTCCTGATTGGTCCAGAAATCGGGCGCGGCCATCCGCTCGTCGATGGCGGCGGTTTCGGCTTGCTTGGCAGCGTAGTCAAAGAGAATCCCGCAGTTGGACCAACCGCTGATGAAACGAAGCTACGCGATCGCTCAATTCTTTATCCATGACAAGCCAATTCCTTTCCGACGGAATGATTTTCGCAGTCCGCGACTCCGTGGCGGCCGCCGCGACGGTGTCGCGGTCTACGATTGTTGACGACAAGAATTATACCCCAAGCCGCCGGCCTGACGAGAGCGCGCTCAAGCATAGCCATATTCACGGAACCACGCCCAGGCCGATTCGGCCGCCTCGTTTGCCGGCGCGGGCGGTAATCGAGCTCGGCGGCGGCGCGGGCGTAGGAATAGTGATGTTCGAGCTTCGACATCTGCAACGGCGGCGCTGTTCAAGCCCGGCTCGTGGCCGGTCAGTTTGCCCCACAAGTCGCCGGCATGTCCGTAGAGCCAAAGGCCCGGCGGGTAGGCTGCGTACCACGGTGGTTTGACGCCAACGATCCTAGCGAACATCCGCCAGGTGTCGAGAAATGAAAGATACTCGCCGCTCAGAATATATCGCCTGCCGCGCTGCCCCCGCTGCAAGGCCGTCAGAATTCCGGCCGCCACATCGCGGACATCGCAGACATCGTTTCCGCCCGGCGGAGCCAGCTTGGCCCAACCCGTGGCCACCTGAAGCATCATCCGGCCGGACGAAGGTTTCCAGTCCCACGGACCGAGCATAAAGCCCGGATTGACGATCACCGCGTCCAGTCCGCGAGCCACGCCCTCGAGCACCACTTGTTCCGCTTCGCGCTTGGTAATGACATACGGGCACGGAACGAATTCGCCGGGGGGCATTTCTTCATCGGCCGGATGGTCGTGGTCACCGATGCCCAAGGCGTTCACCGTGGAAACATACAGCAGCCGAGCCCCTTCGGCGGCCGCCGCGGCGACGACATTCTGAGTACCGCCGACGTTGACGGCTCGCTGCTCTTCCAATCCGGTCCAGCCGATGTGAACTTGCGCGGCCGCATGGACCACCCGTTGGACACCGCGGCAAGCCTGTCGAACCGTCTCGGCCTGAGTGACGTCTCCCAAGCAGATTTCGACCGGCAATTCCTCCAACGCCCGCGCCCCGGAGCCGCTGCCGGAGCTACCGCGAACCAAAACCCGCACACGTTCGCCCCGCTCCAAAAGCAGCCGCACAACGTTGTTTCCGACCAGCCCGGTGGCGCCGGTGACCAGCGTAAGCATGATTCGGACGGCACTCCGTGGAATGTACGTCTTAACTCGTTTTCCCCGGTGCCGATTCTACGCGCGATGCACGGTTTTCCCTAGCCCAGGCGTACCGTCGGCGGGTTGACCGGCTGGGTTGCGGGATTTACAGTGGACGATTGCTGGCCGGCTGGCTCGGCCGCTACGGAACCATTCGATCCTTCTTCGCCGCCGAATTTCCTCGGCGTCGGTTGCCGGAACAGCGGCTCGCAAGCGAGCCCATACATTGCAAAAAATGCTCGCCAAACGAGTTATTCCCTGTCTGGATGTCGATCGCGGTCGAGTGGTGAAGGGAACCAAGTTCCTCAACCTCCGCGATGCCGGCGATCCGGTCGAAGTCGCTTCGCGCTACGAAGCCGAAGGGGCCGATGAACTTGTGTTTCTCGACATCACCGCCAGCCACGAAGGCCGGGCAATCATGCTCGACGTCGTCCGCCGAACGGCCGAGGTTGTGTTCATGCCGCTCACGCGTCGGCGGCGGCATTCGCACGCTCGAGGATATCCGCGATCGCTGCTGAACGCCGGCAGCGACAAGGTGTCGATCAATTCGGCGGCCGTGCGCGATCCGGAGTTTGTCGCCGCGGCCGCCCGCCGGTTTGGCAGCCAGTGCATCGTCGTGAATATCGACCCGAAGCGAGTCGTAGCGCGACGGCCGCGAAGTGTGGGAAGTGCATATCAACGGCGGGCGGATCGGCACCGGGCTGGAAGCGATCGCCTGGGCCCAAGAGGTCGAGCGGCTCGGGGCCGGCGAAATCGTGCTGACCAGCATGGATGCCGACGGCACGCAAAACGGCTATGATTTGGAGATTACGCGCGGCGGTCAGCCGAGGCGGTGTCGATTCCCGTCGTGGCCAGCGGCGGCGCGGGGAAGCCGGAGCATTTCGCCGACGCCATCCGGTTCGGACACGCCGACGCGGCGCTGGCCGCCGGGATTTTTCATTACGGCAGTTCACGATCGGCCAGGTGAAGCAGCAAATGCATGAACAGGGAATCCCAGTTCGCTGGGCTGCGCGGCCGGCGGCTTGAGTCAGAATTGAGCGGGGGCTCGTTTGGTGAGTTTCACGAATCGTATGAGTCAAAACATAGCCAGCAGTGCCAACGCCTCGGGTAATTCGGATGAAATGCCGTATGCTTCCGAAGCGCTCGGACTTGGAAATCGACAAGCTGTTTCGCGCGCTCGGTCAAGCTGGAAGGGAGCGATTTGCACCTGAAAGTCGGCCAGCCTCCGTATGTGCGCGTCAACGGCTCGCTGCGGCCGATGAATCGCGGGCCGATCGACGACCGCCGAAATGAATCGGCTGCTGCTTGCCGATGCTCGACGAGCGCCGGCGAAAAATCTTCGACGAGACCGGCGGCGTCGACTTCGCCCACACCGTCGACGTCGATGGAGACTGTGGCGGTTCCGCGTCAACTTCATGCAGCAGCAGGGACACATGGGCATGGTCGCCCGGCGGGTCAATCGCAACATTCCCGACTTTGCCAAGCTCAATTTGCCCCCGATCATCGAGGAGCTTTGCAAATTCGATCAAGGGATGGTGTTGCTGGCCGGCGTTACCGGTTCGGGCAAATCGACCACGATCGCTTCGATGCTCAATTACATCAACGCGCAGCTATCGCAAGCACATCCTCACGCTGGAAGACCCGATCGAATTCACGTTCACCGAAGACAAGTGCCTGATCAACCAGCGGGAGATCGGCATCGACGTGCAGCGATTTCGAGATCGGAATGAAGCACGCCGTGCGCGAAGACCCAGACATCATGCTCGTCGGCGAAATGCGCGATCGGGAGACGTTTCATGACGGCCATTCAGGCCGCCGAAACGGGGCATCTTGTGTTCGGCACGATCCACGCCTCGAGCGCGCCTTCGACGATCGGCCGCATTCTCGACCTGTTTCCCCAAGACATGCACCCGGCCTTACGCAGCGCGATCGCCTTCAACATGAAGGCCATCGTGGCTCAGAAGCTGCTGCCGTCGATCACGCCGGGCATCGGCCGCGTGCCGACGGTCGAGATCATGACGTTCAGCCCTACGGTGCGCAAGCTGATTCTCGAAGAGCGCGACGAGAAGCTCAGCGATTTGATCCGCATGTCGGCAAGCGAAGGAATGCAGGATTTCACGATGAGTCTGAAAAGTCTGGTCGACCGGGATTTGATCGACCGGGCCGTGGCGTTGGAAGTGGCGCCGAACGTGGAGGCGCTCAAGATGGCACTCAAAGGCATCGACGTTTCGCAACCCGGAATTCTTTGATGGTTCGCATGTTTCGCGCGTTTCCGGCCGCCATTTTGCCTGCCGGGTTGGTGCTGCTAGCCGACGTGCAAACGGCCCTTGCCGACACGGCCTGGCCGAACGAAGATGCTCCGTTCACGCGCGGGCCCGGCGGCTATCTCAGCCTGCCGAAGATTCTGTTTTGCTGGCTGCTGTTCCTGCTCTGGGTGCGCACGACCGATTGGGTCAATCAAGATGTTCACCGCCTCAAGCAGAATTACGCGATTTGGAATTCGGCAGTTTTCTTCAGCTTCGTGGCGGCGTTCGTGCTGATGTGGGTGATCCCTTCGTTCTGGCTGGGGGCGTTTCTGATGGTCGCCGCTTATGCCGGGCCATTGGCGGGCTATGTGGTCGTTCGCAACCGTTCGGTTTCGTCGGAGCGGCGAGTTCTCACGCCGAATCACCTTCGTTTCCTGATGTCGAAGAAGGCCGCACTTTTCGGAGTGAAAGTCGCCGCCGAGAAGCAGGAGTCGAAGAAGCTCGGTCCGGCCGTCAATTTCACGGCCAAAGGGGGCAAGACGGATCGCGACAACGCGGCCAATCTGTTGCTGTCGCGCCAATCGCCCGGCTTTCCCGCCGCCCGGCAATTGATCGCCGACGCCATCGATCATCGGGCCGACGGAGTGTTGCTCGACTACACGGCCCAGGGCGTCACGTCGAAGCTGCAAATCGACGGCGTTTGGCATAATCACGAGCCCTACGAACGAGCCGATGCCGACCCGATGCTCGGCGTTTTCAAGACAATCAGCGCCTTGAACGCCAACGGCACCGCGCCAAGCAAGAAGGCGCTTCGACGCTGAGTTCAACAAGACCAAGCGAACCTGCAAACTCACCAGCCAGGGGACGCAGACCGGCGAGCGCGTGTTGCTGCAATTGGCTGACGCGAAGGTGCCAAAATTCACGTTCGAAGAACTCGGCATGCGCACGAAAGTCGAAGAGCAACTTCGCGCGCTGCACGATTTGCCCAAGGGGATCGTGATTTATTCGGCGCCCGCGGGCGGCGGCTTGAGCACGCTCATGGACACCGGCATTCGCGCGCTCGATCGGTTTCTGCGCAGCGTGGTCGTCGTCGAGGATGCCGTCCGACACGAGCACGAAATCGAGAATGCCCCGGTGACCACGTTCAACGGCGCAGCCGGCGAAACGCCGATGAGCGTGCTGCCGAAATTGTCGCGAGCCTATCCGAATATTTACGTCGTCCGCGATTTGCCCGACGCCGACACGATCAATTTTCTTTGCGAGCAAGCCAAGGAAGACCGGCTGTCGATCGGCGGCCTGAAGGCCAAGGAATGTGCCGAGGCGTTGTTGCGGGTGTTGGTGATGAAAGTGCCGGCGGCGGCGTTTGCTCCGGCCGTGGCCGGGGTCGTGAATCAGCGATTGATTCGCAAGCTGTGCGAGAAATGCAAAGAAGCTTATACGCCGACGCCGGAGGTGCTCAAGCAATTGGGCTTGCCGGCCGATCGGGTGCCGGAGCTATTTCGGCCGCCGCAGCCGCAGCCCGATCAAAAGAAACCGCCGCCCCCGTGCGAAGCCTGCCAAGGCCTGGGCTATTTCGGCCGGACCGGCATTTTCGAGTTGCTGGTGGTGAACGACGCCGTGCGCGAAGCGCTGCTGAAAACACCGAAGTTGGAGATTGTTCGCGCAACGGCGCCAAGGCCGGGATGCGGCTGCTGCAGGAAGAGGGCATCGCCTTGGTGGCGAAGGGCGTGACTTCGCTTGCGGAGCTGATGAGAGCGCTGAAGGGATAGGAAATACGAAAGGCGTCGGCCAACCGCTTGCGGGGAGCACGCGTCAGAAAGTTTTTATGTACTTGAATATCGTACTCCTGCTCGTCTTCTTCGCCGTCCTTGGATCGCTGGTGCGCGAAGGATTGTGGAGCAATGCGATCAAATTGTTCAACGTGATGACGGCCGCCATGTTGGCGACGAACTATTTCGAGCCGCTGGCCGATTGGCTGACGGCGAAACAACCGACGTTTACCTACGTGTGGGATCTTCTCACCGTTTGGGCCATCTTTTGCGTGACGCTGGGCATCATGCAAACGATCAGCGACAAGCTGTCGCGCAGTTCAGGTGCGATTCCGCAAGCCGGTCGAGACGGCCGGCGGGATTTTTTTCGCCTGTTGGATCGGCTGGCTGATGGTTTGCTTCACCACCTTCACCCTGCACATGGCGCCGCTATCGCGCAAGCTTTCTCGACGGATCGTTCCAGGCGGCGCCGGATAGCGACATGTTTTTCGGCTTGGCGCCCGACCGGAAATGGCTGGCCTTCATGCACACGATGTCGCTCGACGGATCGCTGTCGAAGAGCCGCGCCGAGGGAGACACGCGGACGAATGTGTTCGACCCCGACGCCGACTTCATCTTCAAATACGGCGACAGCCGCGAGCACTTCGAGCACCAGCAAGACATCCGCACGCGGGGGACGAGATGAGGGAAGGCTTGAGGCTACAGGCTTGAGGCTACAGGACGCGCAAGCGGACTGCCGGCCGTGCCGCGAAAAAGCGATTCCCCTTCCTGTAGCCTCAACGCGTCAAGCCTCAAGCCTCAAGCCTCAAGCCTCAAGCCTCAAGCCTTGCGCTTGCCGCTGCGCCAGCGGGCCGGTCGCGTTCAGGATCGCGCGACCGACCCACCGACAACTTCGGCAACTTCCCACTCCGGCAGGCTATCTGCCGGGAAGAAAGCTGTACGTTTCCGCGCCGGGTCCGGGCAAGACGCCCTCGCCCATCCCGCAGGTCGTGCATCCGCCCGACCCGCACGAACTGCACGAATTGCACGAGCCACACGACTCGCACGGTTTGCAGCATCGGTCGCGGCACCACCAGGACGAGCCCGATTCGCAGCCACAGGAGGTGCAACCGGTAGCACCGGCCGTCGCGAACGCTAGAACCACTAGAAGCAGAAGCTTTTTCATCGTCGGTATCTCCAGTACGAAGCGGAAGCCTTGGCCGGCGAGCCTTGCGATGGTTGAAATAGGGGACAGACGCCTGGAACAAACGCAAAGCTCCGGCAGGATCCACGGTCGCTCGGAGCCAGTCCCCTTTTTCAACCGGCTCCTTGGTCCAGCAACTCTACCCCACGGCGAATGATGTGCAACCGAAACGCCGTGGATTTTTCTCGACGGCCGTTTCCGAATCGCAACGCCTCCGTGTTGAACAAGTGCTACACTTGTAGAGCGGAGTAGCGCCGCAGCCAAAGTTGGAGTTCAGCCTTTAGGCTGCGCCCCGGCGTGCTGAAGCCTGAACTCCAACGCCATCGGTGACCGGTGGCGGACGCGCGGCAACTGATCGATAGACAATCTTCTCGGCTCACATCGCGAGAGTTGCAAAGACATGAATGCGAATCGCCGAAACTTCTCCATGCGCTGCCGTACGCTGATTTCGTTCGCAGTGGCAATCGGATTGTTGACGCTCGCTAGCACCTCGCGGTTGCTCGCCAGCCCGCCAATGCCTGCCGCGGTCCCCGCCAATGCCGTGTCGTCGGTGAATGCCGACGCTCCCGTGCCGCCCGATCCCCCGGCGCTATCACTTCCAAGCGCGCCGACGGTCACCACGCAAACAATCCAGGCTGCTGAGCCGATCGCTTGCTCGCGGCCACGCGTCGGCGATCAGATCTGGTTGATCAGCACGCGGCAGCTCGGCTGCGGTGTCTGCCTGGACGGCGATCCCGGCTTGCGGTTCTGGCGATACGAAGGCAATCGTTGGCAAGGCGCCGACCTCAAGGCATTCCTTGCCGCCGATGATCCCCATACTCCGACCGATTTCTATATTCACGGCAATTCCACCACCGCCGCAGACGCGAACAACGATGGCTTCACCGTCTACGATCGGTTGGTCGCGCAAGCCGCCAAAGATCGGCCGATGCGATTCGTCATTTGGTCGTGGCCGACCGATCCGGGCCGGCATCCCTTGCAACTCATCCGCAGCCACGCTTACCGAGCCGACACCGACGCCTGGTATCTCGGCTGGCTGCTGAGCCGAATGGACCGTCGAGTGCCGATCGGTTTGGCGGGCTATAGCTTCGGGCGCGAGTTGCCACCGGCGCGATTCACTTGATGGGCGGCGGACAGTTGTTGGGCTCGTCGCTGAAGTTGGACCCCAAAGCCGGCCGGCCCATCATCAGCGCCGTGCTATTGGCCGCAGCCGAAGACGACGGTTGGCTTTCGCCGGGCGCGCCGAATGGGATGGCGATTCCCACGGTCGACCGCATGCTGCTGTTGAACAACGGCTGCGATAGCGCCTCTAAAGCATTATCCTCTGATGGACCGTTGCACCCGCGCCTCGGCGCTGGGTTATGTTGGCTTGGCCACGAGCGATCCCAAGATCGAGCAGTTCGACGAATGCTGCGCCGTCGGCTCGGAGCATAATTGGGCAAACTACTTTTGCAATGAGTGCCTCGTCGCGCTCATGCGCCCTTATTTGTATCTGGTCAACACGCCGCCGATCAGCAGCGCAGTCTCCGGGGTGGACAAATCGCGCCGGCCTGGGAAAACTTAAGGCATGGTCCAACCGATCGCCTTTCTCAACGGAAAAACTCTCCCCGCCCGCGAAGCGACGCTTCCGATCGACGACGCGGGCTTTGTGCTGGGCGCAACGGTAACAGAACAGCTTCGCACATTCGCTGGCCGGTTGTTTCGCACGGACCGGCATTTGGAGCGATTGGCGAAATCTCTGGACATCTGCGGCCTCGACTGCGGGCTGACTCGCGGCGATTTCGGCCGCATCGCTCAATCGCTGGTCGAGCACAACCATCCGCTGCTGGAACGCGGCGACGATTTGGGATTGTGCATCTTCGTCACGCCCGGTCCGTACGCGGCACTCTCGCCCGGACGCCAAGGCGGCGTAACGGTCGGTTTGCACACGTTTCCGCTGGCGTTTGGCCTGTGGGCAGCGCGATATGCCGAGGGCGTCAGCCTCGTCGTGACGCCGGTCGAGCAAGTTTCGCCGCATTGTTGGCCGGCCGAAATGAAATGCCGCAGCCGGATGCATTACTACCTCGCCGATCGGCAAGCGGCCGCTATCGAACGCGGCGCCCGGGCGCTGCTGCTCGACGCCGAGGGGAACGTGACGGAAAGCTCGACCGCCAACATCGTGATTCATATTCCGGGCCAAGGTTTGATCGCGCCGCCGCGGGGCCAGGTTCTGCCCGGCGTAAGCCTGGAAGTGGCGATCGAACTGGCCCGTGGGCTGGGAATTTCCTATTCCGAGCGAACGTTGCGGCCGGCCGACGTGTCTGTGGCTGATGAGGCCTATTTGACGAGTACGCCCAACTGTCTACTTCCGGTAACCCGTTTTGCAGGCCGGCCGATCGGCGACGGCCGTCCCGGCCCGATTTTCAGGCGAATCTTGGCGGCTTGGAACGAATTGGTCGGCCTCGACGTGGCCGAGCAAGCCGTGCGGTTCACCAACCGAGAGGAAGGATAACTTTATACCACAGCGCCGTTAAGCCAAGGGATGGCGGCCAAAGCGTATTGGCGATAGAGAAGTCGTCGCCCGCCTTCCCTGGGAAATGCGACGACCGGTGCCCAGCCGCGCCTACTGGCTTGCCGCCGGCCGGAGGTTACAATAAAGCGAGCGAAAGCCGCCCCATCGGGCGTTTGTGTTTCATCGTCGATGCGCGAAGGAACTCTTCAAACCGGAACCCCAGAAATTGCCGAGGGCCAAATTTGGCAAGCTCCACCATTCATCGCACCGCCCCCCAGGCTGAACGTCCCGACCGCAGCCTGCAACTGGCGTTGACTATCGCCGGAATCGCCGAGGAAAACCGGGGTCGCGACATCGCCATCCTCGACATGCGGAAGCTGACTCCCATCTTCGACTACTTCGTGCTCGTCACCGGCACGAGCCGTCGCCAGCTTCACTCGATCAGCGAAGAGATCGACCGCATTCTCCAAGAAACGCTCGGCGACCATCGGCTGGGCATCGAAGGCTACGTCGATGGCCGCTGGATCCTGCTCGACTACGGCGACGTCGTGATCCATCTGTTCGACGAAGAATCGCGCGAATACTACGGCCTCGAGCAACTCTGGTGCAGCGCGAAGCGCGTTCCGTGGGAACCGCCGGTCGCCGGCTAAAAGCTGCGCGGCAGCTACGACCGCAATTGGCGCACCATGCTTCGCGACGCAGGCCGCCACGACCGCATCGCGCACGGCGTCGGCCTCGGCGCTCGTCAGCGTGCGGTCGGTACGGCGCATCGTGAGCGTCATCAAAAGGCTCTTCCGGCCAGCGCCCAATCGTTCCGAATCGCGATAGGTGTCTTTGTAGACCAGCCGTTCGAGATCGGCGCCGGCGGCGAAATGGACCGTCGCCGCTACGTCGGCCCAGCGAATCGATTCGGCCACGACGAGATTCACGTCGCGCTCGACGGCCGGATAGGGCGACAATTCGACCGCCTGCGGCACCAGCACCGCGATTTTCTCCAGCAAGCTGAATCGCACTTCGGCCACCGTCGCCGGGCCGCGCAGCTCGAATCGGTGCCGCGCCGCGGCGCTGATTTCGCCGAGAAATCCGAACCGCTCGCCATCGAGCCGCAGTTCGCAAGCTCTCGCCGGCGCGAACAATTCGTGCCGGAAATCGACCACTTCCATCGCCGCGGCCGGGTTGAGCCGCGCAAGCACCAATTCCAGAATTCCTTTCACCGCCAGAAACTCTCGGCCGCTGGCGATCGCCAGCATCAACTCTTCGCTCGGCAGCGATCCGGCTTCGGGCGTGAGCAGCGTTCGGCAAATAGACGCGAGCCGTTTCGAACAGTTCGATCCGCGGATTGGCCAGCGATTCGTTCGTGCGCCGCGCACGAGCAAGCTGGGAATCAGGCTCCGCCGCAAGCGATCGGCCCGGCGCAGGATCGGCATCGAAAGCCGCAGCGGCGCGGCATCGGTCCAGGGGCTGAACGCCTCGGAGATCGCCGCTCGACGACGCTGAGCGTCATCGCCTCGTCGAGCCCCGCCGCCAGCAGCGCCTGCGCACCTGGCCCAGCACGCGATCCGATCGGTCCGCGGTGCGACGGCGCCATCGGCACGCTGACGTCCTCGGGAATCTCGTCGTAGCCGTGAATCCGCGCGACTTCCTCGACCAGGTCGATCTCGCGCGTCAGATCGCGCCGCCAGCTCGGCGGGACGACTTCGACCCGCTCGCGGCGTCGGCCCGCAGCCTCGCGATTGCCGAGCGCCGTGAGAATTCGTGCGCACTTCGGCGGGCGCGATCTCGATTCCCAGAATTCGCTTGCAATTGCGCGAACCGCAGCACGATCGGCTCGCGCGGCGTCGGCTGCCGGCCGACGTCGATCACGCCCGCGGCCAGTTCGCCGCCGGCCAATTCCAGAATCAACTCGCAAGCCCGGCGGCTGGCCCAATCGACCCCTTCCGGATCGACGCCGCGCTCGAAGCGATACGACGAATCGCTGTGCAGGTTCAGCCGCCGGGCCGTGGTGCGGATCGACAGCGGATCGAACTCGGCCGACTTCGATCAGCAGCTCGCGTCGTCGCCGGCGGAGACTTCGCGTCTCGGCCCCGCCCATCACGCCGCCGAGCGCCGACGGCCCGCTCGGCGTCGGCGATCACGCACATGCCCGGCTCGAGCTCGTAGGTCTTGTGATTGATCGCCACGAACTGCTCGCCCGGCCGCGCCTCGCGGACGATGATCTCGCGGCCGGCGAGCTTCGCCAGATCGAAAGCGTGCAGCGGCTGGCCGCATTCCATCAGCACGTAGTTCGTGATGTCGACGACGTTGTTGATCGCCGCGATGCCGATCGTCGCCAGCCGCTGCGACCAGCCACGCCGGACTCGGCCCGACCTTCACGCCGCGAATCACGCGGGCCGTGTAGCGCGGACAGAGCTGCGGGCAATCGACGCGTCGACGCTGCGTCAGCTCGCTCGACCGGCGTCGCCGCTCTCGCGCGGCTCGGCCGGCGGCAGCTTCAGCGGCCGGTCGAACAGCACGGCCGCTTCGCGGGCGACGCCGATGTGGCCCAGGCAGTCGGGCCGATTGCTGGTCACTTCCAGATCGATCGCCAGATCGTCGCCGACGGCCGTCGTCTCTTCGTGGTTCAGCCCGGCCATCATCAGCCGCCGCGCGAGCTCGCTCGGCCGGCATGTCGAGCGCGACGTATTCTTTCAGCCAGTTCCAGGAGACGATCATCGGGGAGAGTCGGAGTCAGGCGTTCGGAAGGCTGGCAAACCGCAAGCGAGCTATTCAAAACTGATGCAGGAACCGCACGTCGTTCTTGTAAAACTCGCGGATGTCGGTCACGCCGTGGCGGCGGGCGCAGACGCGCTCGACGCCCAGGCCGAAGGCGAAGCCGGTGACCTCTTCGGGATCGTAGCCGACGGCCCGCAGCACGTTCGGATCGACCATGCCGGCGCCGCCCATCTCGATCCAGCGCGTCGCCCCAGCTCATGTCGACTTCGACGCTCGGCTCGGTGAACGGAAAGAACGACGGGCGGAAGCGAATATGCACGTCGCCGCCCAAATAGCTGCGCGGCGAACAGCCGCAGCACGCTCTTCAGGTCGGCCATCGTCACGTGCCGATCGACCAGCAGGCCTTCGATCTGATGGAACATCGGATAGTGCGTGGCGTCGGCCGTGTCGGGCCGATAGACGCGGCCCAGCGAGATGATCCGCACCGGCGGCGGCGTGCTTCTCCATCACGCGAATCTGCACCGTGCTCGTCTGGCTGCGCAACAGCAGCGGGCCGCTGCCGGCGTGCTGGCCGAGCCGGCGCCGCGACGCCGGCCGGTCGACGAGATAGAAATTCTCCAGCGGATCGCGGGCCGGATGCGTCGGCCGGAATGTTCAGCGCCTCGAAGTTGTGCCACTCGTCTTCGATCTCCGGGCCCGTCGGCCACCGTGAAGCCGAGCCGGCCCATGATCTCCTTCAGCTCCTCGATCGTCTGCGTGATCGGATGAAGATGGCCGAGCCGCGGCCGCGTGCCGGGCAGCGTCGGATCGAAGGGCGGGCCTGCCGGTGGCGGCATCGGCGCTGCGCCAATCGCTGCTTGGGCCGCGGCGAAGGCGGCTTCGAGCTGCTGCTTGACCTCGTTGAATCGCTTGCCGGCGGCCGGCTTGTCGGGCGCCGGCAACGCCGCCGAGCCCTTTTTGCGCCGCTTTCAGCCGGCCGCTTTTGGCGCCGAGGAATTCGACCCGCGCCGCTTCGAGCGCCGCTTGATCCGCCGCGCCGCCGAGCGCCGCGCTGCCCGCGGCGGCCAGTGCATCGAGCTCGTTGATGAAATCGGCCAGGGGCACGACGACTCTCTCTTCCAAAAATGCGCGGTACATTCGCCGGTCGAACAGAAGCGACCGGTCAAATAATGCCCGATCATAGGAAATGCGGGCAGATGCGCAAAGCCGGCTGGGTGGGGCTGACCAGAACTTAGAACTTCGCGTCGTCGATCAAATCGGCCGTGTCGGTGGTCAGGAAGCGGTTGGCCAAATAGCCGTACATGACCGGATCGATCGTGAAGTTCAGATTCCGAACCGATCCGTCGCAGAAGGCCATGCCGAAGCCATCGACGTGTGTGCTGCCGAACGTGCCGGCGGTGGCGGCGACGCCCGGCGTATCCTGCGTCGGCACAAACGTCGTGCCGGCCCAGCGGATATTGTTGACGTCGAAGCCCATGTCCCAAGTCGAATTGTCGCCTGGATCGATGCCGTTGAGATAGTTATCCGGGTTGAGATACTTCTCGCCGGCCAACATCAGGTAGCTCATGCCACGAGTGATGGCGCCGGCTTTAACTTGCGAATGTGGCGCGCAGATGCCGTTGTACTGCGTGCCGCCGCTGAAATACGTGTTCCAAAACGATTGCGATTGGCCGCTCGAAACCGACGTCGGACCGGCTTGAGTCGACGGACCGGCTCCTTTATCGCCATCGCCACCGTTTACCGCATAATCGCAGCGAGCCAACTTCGTGCCGCTGCTCACGCCCGACATGTTCACGAACGAAACGCCCGATCCGGCGGGCAACGTTCCCAGCGGTCGCCGGCTCGCGCAGTTGTAGACAACCACGGGCATTTGCGCCGCTTGCAACATCGTGGTGGCGGATTGCCCGGTTTGCCCGTAGGCCCACAGATTCGCTTGATCGATGAAGGGGAGCAGATTGTAGAAAAACCCGCCGGGCTGCTTCACGCCATAACCCTGATTCGGATCGCCGGCCCATTTGGCGCCCCAGCCGCCGGTCGGAAACCAGCCGTATTGATGCTCGTGCGCCAAGGCCGCCAAGCCGATTTGGTGCAGGTTGTTCATGCATGCGGCCTTCTGTGCCGCGGCGCGGGCGGCTTGCACGGCGGGCAGCAGCAGCGACATCAGGATTCCGATGATCGTGATGACGACCAGAAGCTCGACCAGCGTAAATCCGCGCGATCGACCAGCCGTGCGCGAGCCACCATGAATAGAGCGGCGCGTCATAGAATCCTCCCGTCGAAATCTTGCCCGCAGAGATAAGTCCATTGGACACCAAGCGAGGGCGGGTGTCAATTTTGTTGCGACGAGAATGTCGCGGATTGCTACCGCAGGACGGCGGACGGTCAGGCCGTGGTCACGAAACCCTTGACCTGCTCGACGAGCGCCCCGAAGGCGGTCGGATCGCTCACGGCCATTTCGGCCAGCGATTTGCGGTCCAATTCGACTTTGGCTTTTTCCAAGCCGTGGATGAACTGACTATAGCGCAGGCCATGCATCCGAACGGCCGCGTTGATGCGGATAATCCACAGCTTGCGAAAATCGCGTTTGCGCAGGCGGCGATCGCGCGTGGCATACACGCCGGCTCGAACCAAGGTTTCCGTAGCCGTTCGCAGCAGCCGCCGACGGCCGCCGACGAAGCCCTTCACCTTTTGAAACAAACGCTTTTTGGCCCGATTGCGGGGCACGCTGCTGGTCGTTCTCATCGTAGGATCGCTGGAGCTGGTTCGAGATGAATTGGAGGAATTCTAGTCGGTTTGCTTGCTTATGCGCTGCCCAAGGGGTCAGGCACATATTTCGGCGGACATGTCGTCTTGTAGGTCTTACCAGCCCGTGGGGCCGAAAAATGAGCCAGACCCCTCTGATCAATAGCTATTGCCGGCCAGCACGCTGAGCACTCGCTTGGCATCCATGCTGTCTAAAACGCTGGTGCCGCGGAGGTTACGACGGCGCTTCTTCGACATGCGGCTATTGAGATGGCTCGTGCCGGAGTGCCGGTGCTTCAGCTTGCCGCGGCCCGTGATCCGGAACCGCTTCTTGCAGCCTTTGTGGGTCTTTTGCTTAGGCATGGGATCGATCTCGCAAGGCGTAAACAAGCTAAAAACGGACCGGCCAGCGCCGAATCGCGGCAATGGCAGAACCCGGCATTATACGGTTTCCTGGCCCGGCGCAAAGCCCAGGGAAAGCCGACTCGAACGTTTTCGGTCAGAAACCGCTCAAAAAATCCATTTGACGAAACGCGTCAAGTCCAAGCCAATCACGAACACCATCAGCGCCAGGATGAAAACCAACCCCAAATACGTCAGATACATCTGCACGCGCTCGCTGGCCGGCTTGCCGCGAATCCCTTCATAGAGCAGAAACATCATGTGTCCGCCGTCGAGAATCGGGATCGGCAGGAAATTGATCACTGCCAGATTGGCGCTCAACAGGGTCAGGAAAATCAGCAGTTTCGGGATGCCTTGCGAGGCGCTGGCGGCGGCGACGACGGCGATCGTGCCGGGTCCCCCCAATCCGCTTGCCGACACGCCGCCGCTGGCGATCTTGCGCAGCGTCGTGACGATCTGCATCACCGACTCTTTCGTTTCCCGCAGGCCCAAGCGAAACGCTTCTCCCCAATTATCGACTTTGCGAATTTCCTCGACCGGTTTCAATTGCAGCCCGCGATCCGCGTAAAACGCCCCGGCCACGTCGATCGGCTTCAGCACGGCCGAGACATCTTTGCCGCCGCGCTTGAACGTCAGTTTCATTTTCACGTCGGCGGGAATCCATTGCAGCACATACTGCATCTCGGGCCATCGGAGATGAGCGTCGTCGAACTCGATCGGCTTGCTCGATAGATTGAATCCTCGTTCGGCATATTTCTTTTTCTGCGCGTCGTCGGCTTGGATTTCGACCGAGATGAGTTTGTCGCCGGGCTGAATCTGATGCACGTCGTCCGGAGCGTCGGCTCGCACCGCGGCCACCGTGTTGGTCACTTCGTAGGCGATGCCCAGCGAATCACAGCCTTCCGGTCCGATCGACACGGGTCGATCGATGGCGTCGGGCAAGCGCGGCGTCACCGTCAGCGAAACCTGCGACCGTTTGCCGGCGTCGGTGGCGCGGCTGACTTCAATCGTGACTTCCTTGCCGATGAGTTTGCGAAGCTGCTCGGGCAGCAGCATCGGGTCGCCGGCCGGCTGGCCGTCAACGGTTTCAATTTGGTCGCCGGCGCGGAAGCCGGCCTTGGCGGCCGGCGAATTCGCGCGAACGGCGGTGATGGGGCCCATCCGCATTGCGAATCCCAGGTCGCGCAGCGGCGTGGGAGCAACGGTGATTTCCAGTTGCTTCGGCGGAGCTTTGGGGTCGTCGGCATTCGCGCGGCTGACAGTGAACTTGATCGGTTGATCGGGATGTTGCACCAGCAGGGCATTGATCTGGATGCCGTCGGTGATTTCATGTTCGACGCCGTCGACTTTCGCGCCGACGATCGTATCGCCGCCGGCGAATGCCGGCTCGGCTCGCGCGGCCGGCGAACCGGGAACGACCGGCGAGTCAACCTTAATTAGCTGGTTCGTCTCGGCCGGAGAGATGCCGATCATGGGCGCCCCCCGTTGTCGGCTTTGAGCCGGTCGGTTGGACGGAGCGAAACATCGAGCATTTTTGGCCGTTCGTCGCCCGATCCGGAAGGGCGCTCGATTTTCAATCGCAATTCCTGGTCGGGCCCATTGAAGAGCACGCCCATCGTCAGATCATTTTCGAAACGAAGATGCCGGTTGAGCGGATCATCGTCGAATTGCACGATGCGATCGCCGGGGCGAAGATCATGCGTCCAAGCGGGATCGCCCGGCACGGTCGTGCCGACCACGCAAGGGATATAGTTGACTCCCCAGCGATACGCGATCGCCGCGAAGATCACGGCGAAGATCAGATTCATGATCACGCCGGCCGAAATAATCGCCATCCGCTGCGGCACGCTCTTGGCCATGTAGCTGCGCGGGTCGAATTCTTCGTGGTCTTCTTCGGCGGTTCGTTCATGCGGCAGATCGCCTGAATGCGTCACCGCAACGGAATGTCCGGCGGCCGCGGGCTGCGCCGGGCGATTGCACGGCAGCGGATTGCGCGGCTGCTTGCGCAGCGGCGGGCTTGGCTTTCGCCCGCTCGCGTTCTTCGGCGGCGCGAGTGGGATTGTCGTCTTGGCCGAGCATCTTCACGTAGCCGCCCAACGGCAAGATGCCGATGCCGTATTCGGTCTCTCCCCATTGGAAGCTCCAAATCTTCTTGCCGGCAATATCGAAGCCAAGGAAGAATTTTTCGCATTTCACGCCGCACATCTTGGCGACAGCGAAGTGCCCTAGTTCATGCACGAAAATCACGAATCCCAAGGCCACCGCGGCCCCAAGGATCGGCAAGATCCAATGAACCGTTTCGCCAAGGCTGCCCAATAGCGCAAAACCTGAGAACGCAAAACCGATCAGCGGTTGATCCACTGCAATGTCTCCTCTCGAGCCCACCGATCCAATTCGAAAATCTGGTCCAACGTCGGTTGCGGATCGAACGAATGCCGCCCGACCACCGCTTCGGCAAGCGGGCACGATCCGATCGAACGCCAATCGTCCGGCCAAAAACTCACCGACGGCCGCTTCATTGGCGGCGTTCAGCACCGCCCCCGTCGAGCCGCCCCGCCTCGCCGCTTCCCAGCCCAATCGCAGCGCGGCCGATTGCCATGCCGTCGGCGGCTCGAAACTGAATTGTAGCACGCGGGCAAAATCGAGCCGCGGGGCCGGCCCGCACCGACGATGCGGATAATACAGAGCATATTGGATCGGCAGCTTCATGTCTGGGGGGCTAAGCTGCGCAATCGCCGAGCCATCTACGAATTCCACCAGCGAATGGACCATCGATTGCGGATGCACGACCACCTCGATCTGCTCCGGCTTCAGGTCGAACAACCATCGGGCCTCGACGATTTCGAGCGCCTTGTTCATCATCGTGGCGGAATCGACCGTGATCTTCGGTCCCATGTTCCACGTCGGGTGGACGAGTGTCTCGGCGACATTGACGCTGGCCATTTGCTGCGGCGAATGGCGAAGGAACGGGCCGCCGCTGGCCGTCAGCACGACGCGCCGAACTTCTTCCCGCCGTCCCGCTTGAAGAGCCTGAAAAATCGCGCTATGCTCGCTATCGACCGGCAGGATGCGGGCGCCCGACGCTGCTGCCAACTGCATCACCAGCGGCCCGGCCATTACCAAAGTTTCCTTGTTCGCCAGCGCCACGGTCTTGCCCGCCTCGATGGCCGCCCAAGTGCTCCGCAACCCCGCAGCGCCGACGATTGCTGCTAGCACGACATCGATTTCGGGCCGGGCGACGAGCTGATTCAGCGACTCCGGCCCGCTCAAGACTTCGGTGCCTTCGGGCAAGTCTTTCCAATCGGCATCGGCTCCGGTGGCCGGATCGGTAACGACAACCCACCGCGGCCGCAGTTTTTGGGCCTGCTCGATGAGCAGCGCGCAACTGGTGTGAGCCGAAAGAGCTGCCGCCTGCAGTGCCCCGTTCGAGGCGAGGATGACTTCAACGGCGTTGCGGCCGATGCTGCCGGTCGAGCCCAAAATGGCGAGGCGCGTCGGAGCGGCAGGCGGCGGAGCGACGTTGATCGGACGGCTTGTCATGCCAGCAGTCGCTTAGCGGCGCGCGAAGGGGGTGGGGTTATACCGGAATTCTAGGTTGGCATTGCAGTTATAACAATCGCCATGAGTTTCGCGATTGCACATATAGGCCAAGCGGCCGATTGACCCTAGCCGGGCAAGACATAGGATAAGGAGACTGGCTTTTCTTACCTTATATGCCCTCGGCGGCTCGCGACGATGGAAAATCGACCACCTGAAGTGCCGCGCAAACCGGCGGACAAGAAATCGCCCCCATTGAACGCCCCGCTGGCTTGGTGCCTGGCGGCGATTGGCGTGGCCGTTTTGGTGTTAGTGCTGTACGTCGAACGGGATCAGGCCTACCAGATTTCGTACAGCGATCTGCTGCAGCTTGTGCAAAGCAAAGACGGCACGGTCGACGTCAAAGACCCGGCCGATCCGACCCGCGATGCGCGCATAGCAGCCCGAGCGATCTGCACATCGGGCCGCAAGAAATCACGGGCAAAGCGTTCCGGCAAGAACTTGAACCACACGGCGCCGCCAATCATCCCGCCACCGCGCCTCTTCCGTCGCCCGCGCCGACTTCCGAAACGTCAACGCCCGGCCAGAGCGATCGCAAGGTGCAATTCCGCGTCAACAATAGCAACAGCCCGGCCAGCGACAACAAAGACCTCAAGGAAGCCCTCGCCGAACACAACATCCATTGGGACTACTCCGAATCGGCCGGCAGCTTGAAAACCTATTGGCTGCCGACGATCGCGCTGACGTTTTTCATCGTCGCCATCTTGATTTTCGGCCTGCGCCGGATGGGCGGGGCGGGGTCGCCGATGGCGTTCGGCCGCAGCCGCGGAAAAATGTACGCCCAGGAAGACCTCGGCATCATGTTCGACGACGTAGCCGGCATCGACGAAGCCGTCGATGAGTTGCGCGAAGTCGTCGATTTTCTTCGCACGCCGGAGCGATATCAAACGCTCGGCGGCCGCATTCCCAAGGGGGTGCTGTTGGTCGGCCCGCCGGGAACGGGAAAAACGCTGTTGGCCAAAGCCATCGCCGGCGAAGCGGGAGTGCCGTTCTTCAGCCTGTCGGGCAGCGATTTCGTCGAAATGTTTGTCGGTGTCGGCGCGGCCCGCGTTCGTGATATGTTTCAGCAAGCCGAGGCTAAAGCTCCCTGCATCATTTTCATCGACGAACTGGATGCGCTTGGAAAAACGCGCGGCACTAGCGTCGTCGGCGGGCACGACGAACGCGAGCAAACGCTCAACGCGCTGTTGGTCGAAATGGACGGCTTCGGCTCGAATAGCGGCGTAATCGTGCTCGCCGCCACGAATCGGCCCGAAACGCTCGACCCGGCATTGCTCCGCCCCGGGCGCTTCGATCGGCATGTGCTTGTCGATCGGCCCGATGTTCGCGGGCGGGAAGACATTTTGAAAGTCCATATTCAAAATGTGAAGCTCGATCCGGCCGTCAATCTCCGCGAGATTGCCACGATCACCAGCGGATTCGTCGGCGCCGATTTGGCGAATCTGGTGAACGAAGCGGCGCTATTGGCTGCCCGCAAGAACAAGGCCGCCGTCGGCATTGACGAATTCAACGAAGGCGTCGAGCGCGTGACGGCCGGCTTGGAAAAGCGCAAGCGAGTGATCCACATCGACGAGAAGCTGCGCGTCGCCTATCACGAAAGCGGCCATGCGCTGGTCGCCTACAGCCTGCCGAACACCGATCCGGTTCATAAGGTGTCGATCATCCCGCGCGGCCTGGCAGCGCTCGGCTACACGATGCAGCGGCCCGAGGACGATCGCTATCTGATGACGCAATCCGAGCTCGAAGCCCGCATCCAAGTCTTGCTGGCGGGCACAATCACTGAAGAAATCATCTTCGAAGACATTTCGACCGGCGCACAAAACGATTTGGAGCGGGCCAGCGAAATCGCCCGCGCGATGGTGATGGACTACGGCATGAGCCTGCTGGGGCGGATGAGCTTGCGAGAAAGTGCAAGATCGCCGTTTCTAGCCGGCGCGGGCCCCGATCTGTCTCGCGGCACGATGCACAGCGAACAAACGGCGCGCGAAATCGATCAGGAAGTGCGGCGGATCATCGACGAATCGATTCAAAAAGTCCGCACGTTGCTGGAAGCCCGCCGCGCTTCGCTCGAAGCCTTGGCCAAGCGGTTGATGGAGAAGGAAGTGATCGACGGCCAAGAGATGAAACAGATTATCGATGAGACTTCAACCGGCCCCTGGATCGCTCCTGGCACCCGCGCCGAGCGAAAGCGCCCGGCAGTCGTCGAAGCGCCGGAGCCCCGCGCGGCTGATCCGGCGGAAGGGACGATGTGAGGAAGAGGGACAGAGGTAGGTTGTGAGAACTGACCTCTCATGCAATCTGGAGACTGTCCCGTTTTCGGGCCGGCCGCCCCGTGCAGTTTTCGCAAGCGTTTCAGTTGCGTCGAACCCCGAAAGGGGTTCTGTCCCGTAGCCCAGGGTCGCACGCCGAAGGCGGGCTACCCTGGGTGGATGATCCGAAAGCAATCTCAACCCCAACAGGGTTGCGTCAGCGTGGCGCTGCTGCCGACGCAACCCCGTTGGGGTGGAAATCGTTCGTTTGCCCTTCGACCCAGGGCAGGTCGCGGGCGCGACCAACCCTGGGCTAGATGACAAAACCCCGTTGGGGTATGCGCGAGCGACTGAGCCCATAGCGCTTACAAGGGTCGTCACGTGCGCTGCCGCCGCGCCTTCGTGATGATATCGATTGCCCGATTCACGCTGGCTCACTTCCCGCCGCCGACCGTCAGCAGCAAGCGATCGGCATCCAATTGCACGCGGTATCCGGCGAACGCTCCAGCGCCAATGCGAGCTCCGATGTCGGCGGCTTCCGGGGCTAGAATATAGGCATCGACGTCGTGCAGCACGTGACGGCCGAAGCGCAATCGCGGCACCTTCATTCGCCAGGCCATTTCATCGCGGTCCTTGGCCACGCGCAGTTTCGTCTGCGCCGCCTTGACGTTGACGATCAATCCGGCGGCTTCGGCCAGATTCTGTGGAATCAGCGTCGGCTCGCCGGTGCCGACGAAGCTGAACGTCAGCGGTTGCCGCTCGTTGACGATCGCCGTCACGCGGTAGATCTTGCCATCGCGCGAAACCGGCACGGAATCGGAAAACACCATCGGCTGCAATTTGTTGACGATCTTCCAGCCGTCGAGCAAGCTGCGAGAGAGGCCGAGCGTTTGCTTTGGCGTTAGCGACGCCAAGGCGGCCGTCACCGCCGTCTCATCGTGTAGGGCATGGTAGCGCTGGGTCAGGCGATCCATTGTTTCGCGCATCGGCAACAGGCGAACCATCATGTCGGTGCGAACGATGATCAAATCATTCAACGCCGGCTTGAGCGGAGCCGACAGGCCGAATTGGTCGGACGGAATATAGATTCGCTGCAATTGCTCGACGGCCGCGGCGGCCGCTTTCACTTGCGAATCCAATTGGATGCGCTGCGCGGTGCCTGGCTTGGCCTGGGCGGCCGCGGCGCGAAGATTTTTCACGACTGCCTGGAGTTGCAAAAGCTGGGCGTGGCAAGCTTCATTCTCGCCGACGATCTCATCGACCGCGCGCTGAGCGCCGATCAACCGTTGCTCGAGGCGATCGAGTCCGACCAACCGATCGCGAAGGCCCGATTCTTCCGCGAGACTCCAATTGCCGCCGATGCGCTGCAATCCGTGATCGTGCAAAACATCGTCGGCGGACGGCTCGCCGGCGGCGATGGCCGACCGTGCGCCGGCGACGAACGCCACCGATCCGCAAATCGCGGCGCAGACCAAGATGGCGGTGGATCTTCGCGAAGAATTCGATTGAGAAATGACGAGTGTCATTTCCAGATTATGCCGCTGCGGCCGCGAGGATGTCCAGAGACTCCCGCAGTGCGCAAGCCCAGGGAAGGCGGGCGGCGACTCTTCTAATTGCAAACGCTTTGGCCGCCATCCCTGGGCGTTTTGGGTGGCGCCGCGCTGTCGCGCGTTTACGTTGCGGCGGCAGAATCGGCAATTTCGCCAGTTTCGCTAGAGCCGGCAGCGGGATGCAGTTCGGCCACGTCGCGCGACGATGAATGCTCTGAATGAATCGGCGCGGCTTGGGTTCCGCTATCGGCCGCGCAAGTCACGTGAATGGAGGAAGGCGACCGATGTGGCGATCCTTGTTCATGGCGTTTGGCTTGTTCGTGCTGCTGATGGGTGTCGAGGCGCTTGTCGTCGATAGCGCGACGCTGGCGAATCATGGCGACGTGACGATGGGGAGCCGCGAAGTCGTGCCGCCCGAATGGGTTCCCTGGAGTCTGCTCTCGGCCGGAGCGGTGACGGTGCTGTATTCGATCACGATTCCGCAGAAGCTGAAGGGCTAAGGACCTCCTCAATTCTTCGCCGCCGCCGCTTCCTTGGCCTTTTCCGCGGCCTTTTTGAGTTCGTCGGAAACCAATACGCCTTGGCTGTAGTATTGATCGCGGATCAGCTTGCCGTCGCGATCGAGTTCGGCCCAGCGGCCGTTGCGTGTCCCCTTCGAGTAGCAGTTGATCGCCCATTGCTTGCCATCGTCATAGTAGAACCAAACCGGTCCGTCGAGTTGATCGTCTTTGTACACGCCCTTGCTTTTCACCTGGCCATTTTCATACCACTCGGCCCAAGGGCCTTGCCGCTCGCCGTCGCGCGAGGTGACTTGCAACAGTTTCTTGCCGCTCTCGTAGTACGTCGCTTGCACGCCGTTTTTCCGGCCGTGGTCGTAGTTTTCGATGAGTGAGACGACCTGTTGTTTGTCGGTCGAATCGTACCACTGCGTCAACGTCCCCTGCTTCTCATTGTCGACGAAGCTGACTTCGCTCCGTTTCGCGCCGTCGGGATACCATTGCGTCAGCGTTCCCTGCAGCCCGCCGTTGCGATAGCGGGATTGCATTTGAATTTGGCCGTTGGCATACCATTGGCGCGCCGAGCCGCTTTTTTGACCGTCGTGAAACTCGATTTGCGATGCGAGCTTGCCATTCTCGTGCCACGCTTGCTGCACCCCGTCTTCTTGCCCATGCACGAAGTTCGAAAGAGCCCGCGGCGTGCCGTCGGAATACCAAATCTGGAGCTTTCCGTTGAGTTGGTCGTCGACGTAATCGGCATCGAGGGTTTTTTGGTGAGTCGTGCTGCTCCATTCGAGTTTTTTGCCGTTGCGGCGGCCGTTTTTGTATTCGGTCTGCTGGATTTTTTCGCCCGTGGGCAGGAAATGGATTTCGATCCCGTCCTTTTCTCCCTTGCGGTAACTCCCCTCCGCCTTGACCTTGCCGCCGGAATACCATTCGTGCCAGGGGCCGTCGAGATCGTCGTCTTGATAATGGTATTTCGACGATTCGCTGCCGTCGGAGAAATAATGGGTTTCGTAGCCTTGGCGAATCTGGTTGCCGTGGCCGTCGTCGTGGACTTCTCGCTTCATGCGGAGCACGCCGCTTTCGTCACGCTGCTCGATCGGCTTGCTATCACCGAACGCGAACCCGATCAACACCACGACGACCGATTGCAAAAGCCAATGCATGGAAGCACCAAGACTCGAAGAAAAAAGTGGTCGAAGAATAACGCGGACGGAAATCAACCCGTTCCTTCCATGATAGACCGGCGAGGGCGATTCGGAAAGGAACTCTGTCGTAGGTCAGGCTTTCCAGCCTGACATTGCCCGTCGCCGCCAGCCTGGAAAGGCTGACCTACGCTTGCCGACGGGGCCGATCGTGCCGGCCATGCGGCTTGAAACGGAGTTTACGCGGCGGCTTCGACCACGCCGAGCTCGTGGTAGACCGAGTCGATCGTATCGACGTCAATTCTCGAGAGCTGACGGCCCGCGCCGGCAACGAGCGCCAAGGCGGCCAATTGGTTCACCCGGCGGGGGATGCCGCCCGACAATTCGTGCAGCCGCAATAGGGCCGCATCGGTGAAGAGCAGCGTTTTGCGCCGGCTTGCGCCAAAGCGGAAATCAGATAGCCGCCGGTGTCCGACTCTTCCCAAGGCTCCAGATCGATCCGCAGTTCGGCCAAATCGAGCAGGCGAAATCCGATTCGCGCGATGTTTTCGGCGGGAGACGCTAGCACGAGCACCAGCGACGTCGGCAAGCCACGATCCGACTGGATCAATCGCACAAGATGGTCAAGCACCTCGGGCGCCGCTCGGTCTGCGTCGTCCAATAGGATGACCGTGTCTAACTGCTGATAGCGATTCTCGGCGATCCGGTCGATCAGATTGCGCCACAGGCTGAAGGTGTTTTCCTTGCGGTCGGGATTCAAGCCCAACTCGGCGGCCAGCAGCCACAGAAACTCGTGCAGATCGATTCCCAGCAGGCTGAGATTGGCCACTTGCGCCCCGCCACGGCGAAGATTGCCGGCCAATCGATCCAGAATCAATGATTTTCCGGTGCCGGAGGGCCCGAGCAACAGTCCGACTCTTTGACGCTGCTCGACCAGGAATTCGAGTCGAGCCAAGGCCTCTTCGTGCGAGGGGCTTTGGTAAAAGAGCCGCGGTGTGAGTCCGCTGGGAAACGGCGTTTCGCGCAAGCCCCAATGAGCCCGATAAGTCGAAGTGGCGGCGGCGGTGTCCATCCTTGGTCCTTGCGGCCGGATTGCGGCGCCTGGGAGCGGAGTTGTAGCCTGCGTAACTTTTCCTAGATCGGTATAATCGCGGTGAAACTTGAGGGGGGAAGGCTTGAGGCTACAGGCTTGAGACTTGAGGAAGAGACGCCATCGCGGTTTACCGCACCATTCTGCAGGACTCGTGGGCTGCTATCTTGCCGGATCGTTTTTTTCATTCACGGCCGCTGGCGCTTGGCGAAGTCCGCTTGGACGGGCCCGAGGCGCATCATTTGTTGCATGTGCTGCGCGAAGCCGGGGTTGGAAGTGGTTTTGTTCGACGGCGGCGGCGCGGAATTCGACGCGACCGTCGTGCGAACCGATCGAGCGGCCGTTTATTTGAACGTATCCGCGCGACGTGAAGTCGATCGCGAGCCGACGGTCGCGGTGACGCTCGGAGTGGCGCTGCCGAAAGGGGATCGGCAGCGATGGCTAGTGGAAAAGGCGACTGAATTGGGCGTTGCGCGGCTGGTGCCATTGGTGACTGCGCGAGGTGTCGCCCAGCCGGTCAGCGCGGCGCTTGGCAGATTCGAGCGGGCAGTGATCGAAGCGGCAAAGCAATGTGGCCGGAATCGGTTGATGGAGATCGGGCAACCGCAGTCGTGGTCCGAGTTCGTCGGCGGCACGGCGCCGGCCGACTCAATCCGGCTCGTGGCCCATCCCGGCGGCATCGCCTTGAGCGGGGCGTCTCCAGTGCCGGCGGCGCGGCCGCTGAAGTCCGGCTCGCGATCGGCCCCGAAGGCGGATTGACCGACCCGGAAGTGCGGCAAGCTTTCGACGCCGGATGGCAAACAGTTGATTTGGGGCGGCGGCTGTTGCGGACCGAAACGGCAGCGGTGGCGCTTGTAGCGCGGGTTGTGTTGGGTTGAAACGCGGGACGACACGCGCTGGCTCGAGCGCTGAATTCTGGCGAATCCAGCCACCGCGCGGGGCGAACCCGTAGCTGAATTCGCCAGAATTATTTTCCCGCGGTTTTCTCGATGCGGCCGAACATTTGGCCTCCTTCGTTGCCGTGGCTCCAAGTGCCAGCGTAGTTGTGGCCGTGGATCAAGAGACGACAGGAAAACGTTCCCAAGCCTGGGATGGATGCTTCGTCGAGCGTGATCACCGGGGTGTCGCCGGCCCAAAGCACCGTCAGCGGGATCGGCAGCGTCAGGTCTTGTCCTTCGACTTGAATTCGCGCATTGAACAGCCACGTGTCGCCTTTGACCTTCGAGACTTTGACAAGCTGGTAGCGATCTTCCGGAAGCTCTTTCCCCTTTTCCAGTCTCCCGGTCACATAGTGGCCGATCATCGTCGCGCCGGTCAACGAATCGGCAAACTGTTTTTCCAATTCCGCTTTCGTCGGAGCCTTGTCGGTCGGTTCGGCTGCCGACGATCGGGAAGCTGTCGAGACAAACGCAAGCGCCAACGCCGACATCAAAATAGCAAACGTGCGTTTCATGGCGGTCTCCTTGGGAAAGATTGATGATTGAAAGTGGACCACGGTCTCATTGGTTTTGCAAGTATTGTACCGCCGCGCCGAGTTCGACGATCGGATCTTCGACCGAACGGCGGAAAATCGTAAAATAACCGTGGTAGCCGCATTCTTCGAGTTTGCCCAACAGCGTTGGATAGTCGGCGGCGCCTCGTCCCAGCGGAACTTCGATGCCCCGGCCGCGGGCCAGATCGCGCACTCCGTCGGTCGCATGGACGTGGACGATGTGCGACCCCAAAGCGTCGATTGCCTCGTTCGGCGAAAAATCGTTGACCAGCAGGCTGCCCGGATCGAGATCGACTCCGATCGAGCCGGTTGGCAACGCGGCGATCAAGCGGGCCAGATCGGCGCCACTTTCGCTGCCGGTTTGCGCCGCCAATTGGGCGCCGGTGTGTTGGCCGAAGCGCCCCAGATCGGTTAGCGCTTCGAGCAGCAGGTTCCATTCCTTGCCGCTCGATTCGGCCGGAATGCGGCCCACCTGGTTGACCACGACCGATGCGCCAAGCGAGTATGCGAGTTTCATGGCCTCTTTGGTGCCGGCCACGCGGGCCTCGAGTTTCTCGGCCACCTGATAGCCGCGGTGGGTTGGATAAGTGACTGCCGAAACTCGCAGCCCCTGATCGGCAAGCATCTTGCGCAATTGCCGCAATCCGGTTTGCGACAATTCGGCCGGCTTGAGGTCCGAACGGGCGTCGATCTCGACCGCCGCGGCGCCCAGTTTTGCGGCAGTGAACAGGGCCTTGGAAAAAGGTTGCCGCAGGCTGGAAATCGCGATGCCGATTTTTAGGGCTGGCACGAGGCATCCTTCGGGTCGTAGCGGACGGCGGCGTGTTAGTGTTTCACGGGGAGCGGCGGAGTCGATACCGACTGAAGAGGCGTATTGTCGAGAAATACGTTGGTTCGCGTGGGGAAATACCGTTGATGCCGAGTTTACTAAGTCTGCTCATTGTAGCGAGCGTGGCTGCCGCGCCCACCGGGGGCGAATTCGGCGCTCAGGGAGCTGCCGTCGGCACGGCCGCCGCGAGCGAAGGCTATTCCGACGCCGTCGAAGTGTTTCGCTGCGATTTCGGTCCGAAGTGGGATACGAACTACGACCACTGGCCCGATCGCTGGATCCGCCAGCAATCGGCCGCCTATCCGCATTATCTGCCGATTCGAATTTCCGACGAACCGGTTCCGGTCGATGGCCGCTCTTTGCGGGTCGACTTGGACGGCGGTGCCGCCGCCATTTTCGGCCCCTCGTTCAAAGTGAACACGATCTTCAGCTACATCGTCGAGGCGAATATCAAAACCGACGGACTGGTGCGCGACGAAGCGTATATCGCGGTCACGTTTTACAACGCCAAGAAGAAACCGCTGGAAACATTCACCTCCGAGCGGCTGCGACGGACGAACGGTTGGACCAAGGTGCGCATCGGGCCAATCGTCCCGACCGGCGAGGCCGTCGATCATGCCGTGATCGGGCTGCACTTGGAGCCGACCGAACGAGCCGACGTGCATGGCACGGCATGGTTCGCCGGCGTGTGGGCCGGCCGCCTGCCGAGAATGACGATCACATCGAATAGCCGCGACAATTTGTTCGTCGCATCCAATCGTCGCGAAGAACTTTTCAGCGATTCGAATCGGCCGACGATCACTTGCACGGCCGCGGGTTTCGCCACGGAGAATTCCCGCGTCACGTTCGAGTTGGTGGACGTCGCGGGCAAAGTCGTGGCTCGCGAGCAGCAGGATTTGCAGGTCGCGGTGGCCAAGCCGGCCGATCTGGAATTGGATAGCGCTCGCCCCTTGGCGACCGAATCGCTCGGCACGGCCGCTTGGAATCCGCCGATTTCAGAGGTCGGGTATTATCACGTGCGCGTCTCGATGCCGGGGCGGGTTGGAGTCGTGCATCAACGGGAACTATCGCTGGCCGTCATTCGACCGCAAGCGAATCCGGAGCGTGGCGAATTCGGCTGGACGCTTCCCGACGGCGAAAACCCGTTGACCCTGACGCAATTGCTCGAGCTCATCAACCACACGGGAATCAACTGGGTGAAATTTCCGGTTTGGAATGGTTCTCAAGACGCGGCCCGCGTCGAACGGCTGGGATGGCTTGCCGAGCGGCTGCACTTTCAACATATCGAAATGGTCGGCCTGTTGCATCAGCCGCCGCCGGACGTGCAGCATCAACTCGGGGATGTCGCCCATCCCTTGGCCGCGCAGGTCTTTGCGACCGATCCGAAGCGATGGTATCCCTCGCTGGAGCCGATCTTGACGTCACTCGCGCTGAAAGTCCGGTGGTGGCAGTTGGGACTGGACAAGGACACCAGCTTCGTCGGATATCCAAGTGCCGCGGAAAAAATCGGACAATTTCGCGAGCGGACCGCGAAATTCGGCCAGAAGATCAATTTGGGAATCGGCTGGTCGTGGTTGAATGAACTCCCCATGAAAGCTCAGGCCTGGGATTTCGTCTCGCTATCGGCCGACCCGCCGCTAACGGCACAAGAACAGGCGACTTATTTGGATTCGACGGCTGCCAGCAAGACTCGCCGCTGGGTCGTGCTCGAGCCGCTGCCGGCGGACGAATACTCGATCGAAACTCGTGCCAGCGATCTGACGCGACGCATGTTGGTCGCAAAGATTCACGGAGCCGACGCGGCCTTCGTTCCGCAAGTTTTCAACACCCGCCAAGGCCTGATGAACGACGACGGCACGGTCGGCGATTTGCTGCTCCCCTGGCGAACAACCGCGCTGACGTTGGCCGGAACGGAATATCTCGGCTCGTGCGATCTTCCCTCGGGCAGCATCAACCACGTTTTCAGCCGCGGCGACGACACGATGATGGTCGCTTGGAGTGATCGACCGACGCAGGAACGGATGTACTTCGGCGAGAATGCCCGGCAAATCGACCTCTGGGGCCGCTCGACCCCATTGCCGACAAAGGATGGGCAACAGGTGCTCGAAGTCGGGCCGATGCCGGTGTTCGTCACCGGCTTGCAAGGCTCGTTGATTCGCTGGAGAATGTCAACTCGTTTCGCGCAGAAGCAGCTTCCGAGCGTGTTCGGAGTGCGGCAGGAAAACACGCTGCTGGTGAAAAACGATTTTGGGCAAGGCGTCAACGGGCAGATACGATTGGTCGTGCCCGATGGTTGGCGAACCATTCCGCGCGAGTTCAATTTCAAACTGGCGGCGGGCGAAACGCTGCGGCAACCGCTCGAATGGACGCTCCCCTTGGATGCCGCCTCCGGCAAGCAAGACGTGCGCGTTGATTTCGATTTCACGGCCGATCGCCATTATCAATTCGACGTTCACCGCGACATCGATATCGGACAAGACGACGTCGTCGTGCAGGTGAACACCCGCTTGAACGAGCATGGCGAATTGGAAATCGATCAGCGCGTGACCAACGAAACCGAGAAAGTCGTCAGCTTCAAGTGTTATATTTATATTCCCGATCGGGAGCCGCTGGTCTCGCAAGTGGTCGAACTGGGCCACGGCACCGATACGAAAGTGCTGCGGGTCGCCAATGGGGCGGAGCTCGTCGGCAAAACGCTGTTGTTGCGGGCCGACGAAATCGGCGGCGAACGAATCATCAACCGTCGATTCACGGCACAGCAGTGAAATGGTAAACTCCATCCGATCATGCTCACCGTCGCCACCATCGCGCAATTCCTCGAACAGTTCGCTCCCGTCCGCCTCGCCGAGGAATGGGACAATGTCGGCCTGTTGGTCGGCAGCGCCAATCAGCCGGTCCAGCGGCTCATGACCTGTCTGACGCTTACCGCCGATAGCGTCGCCGAAGCGGTGCGCGAGCAGGCCGAACTCGTCGTGACCCATCATCCGCTGCCGTTCCGTCCGCTCCGCCGATTGACCGACGACACGCCCGAAGGCCGATTGCTGCTGGAATTGATTGCGGCCCGAATTGCCGTCTACAGCCCACATACGGCGTTCGATTCCGCGGGCCGCGGCATCAATCAGCGGCTGGCCGAGGGACTCGGGCTCGTGGAAATCGCCCCGCTCACGACCGACCCGCTAGACCCGGCAATCGGCAGCGGCCGCTTCGGAAACCTAGAACCGCCGACGCCCGTGGCGGAACTCGCCGCCCGGGCCGCTCGTTTCTTGAAGATCGACGGGCTACACTTGGTCGGCGATCCGCAGCGGCCGATTCATCGAGTCGCCATCGGTTGCGGCAGCGCCGGGGAACTGCTTCAGCGAGCGATCGCTTGCGGCTGCGATTGCTTCGTCACCGGCGAAACTCGATTTCACACGTGCCTGGAGGCGGAAGCGACCGACGTGGCGCTGGTGCTCGTCGGACATTTCGCCAGCGAGCGCTTCGCCGTCGAGCAGTTGGCCGATTTGCTAGCAGAGCAATTTCGCGCCTTGAAAGTTTGGCCAAGCCGCGCCGAGCGCGACCCGCTCCACTGGTTCACGCCAAGCTGTCCGACGACCTAAGTCGTTGTGCGGCATTGCCTATTCGGCGTTCGTTGACCACCCATTCTCGGCTACTAGAATGGGTTTGCAGAAAATCACTCGTAGTCAACGTTCGCTGAAAGATATTTATGCCATTTCGCTTTTTAACCGCACTGCCGGTGTACAACGAAGTTCGGCACGTCACGCCCGTCTTGAACGAGGTGCTGCGATATAGCCCCGATGTGCTGGTCGTCGACGATGGCTCGACCGACGGCACTTCCGAGTTGCTAAAGCGGCGCGGCGATGTTCGGCTGGTGTCGCATGAGAAGAACCGCGGATATGGGGCCGCCTTGCGCTCGGCTTTCGAATATACGCTCGAGCATGGCTACGACCTGCTCGTGACCATCGACTGCGATGGCCAGCATTCGCCGCAGCGAATTCCGGAATTCGTCGCCGCGGCCGAGCAGGCCGACATCGTTTCGGGGAGCCGGTACTTGAAGCAATTCGCCGGCGACACCCCGCCGCCCGCCGAGCGCCGCCGCATCAACGAGCAAATTACCGACCTCGTCAATCGGTCCCTTGGGCTGCACGTCACGGACGCCTTCTGCGGATTCAAAGCCTATCGGGCGTCGGCATTCGCGCGGTTCGACATTACGGAGCCGGGCTATGCGATGCCGCTGCAGCTATGGGTGCAGGCGGCGCATGCAAAGATGAAGATCATCGAGCTGCCGGTGCCGTTGATTTACTTGGAAGAGCCGCGGTCGTTTGGCGGCTCGCTGGATGACGCCAACACCCGGCTGGCTTATTATCATCAAGTGATCGACCGCAGCCTCGCGGCGCTGGACCCGGCGGCTTCGGCGAATTGCTGCGCGGGTGCCGGTTGTGGCAATGCCGACGCCTAGGGAATCCATCCTGCCAAAAGCGGTCAACTTTTTTCGAGGCTTTGGTCGCGGCGTTTTGACAAGTCGCTGTTTGCCGGGCAGAATTCTCTTTGCTGCTGATGGTCGGTTTGATTCCCGCGTCACACATTTCCGAGCGGTCGCGCCCGATGCCCATGAGCTTGTGCCCCTTGTCGTCGAGCACTCCCGCGTGCAACAAGTCGGTGCCCGACGCACCGCGATCCAACGGCGCGCGGATCTTGGAGCCGCCCGCCGAGTGTGTCGCTCGGTTGCTGGCCGACAATCGCGGCATCATCGACCGCGCCGATTACGACGTTCAAGGAATTCGCCTGGCCGATTTGGCGGTTCAAGCGCGCCGGCAATTGGTGGCCGCCGCGCTTGTCTACACGCGCCAGTATCGCGACGTGCCCGATCCGATTGCCGAGCCGAATGGGATTCTTCTCGCCGGCCACCAACCGGAGATTTTTCATCCCGGCGTTTGGCTGAAGAATTTCGTACTGCATCAACTGGCTCGGCAACACGATGCCGTCGCCGTCAATCTGGTGATCGATAGCGATACGATCAAGACTTCGTCGTTGCGTGTGCCAGGCGGCACGGTCGCCAAACCGCGAGCGGCGGCCGTGTTGTTCGATTCGCCGTCGGCAGAGATTCCGTTTCAAGCCCGCACGATTCAAGATCCTGAATTGTTCGCCAGCTTCGGTCGTCGCGCGGCGGAGCGATTGGCGCCGCTGGTCGCGGATCCAATGCTTCGGGACTTCTGGCCGCTGGCGGTCGAATGCGCGCGACGGACGCAGAACCTCGGCCAAAGCTTGTCGCAGGCGCGACACCAATGGGAAGGGCACTGGGGCCTGACGACGCTGGAGATTCCGCAAAGCCTGGTTTGCTGTTTGCCGGCCTTTCATCAACTGACGGCCCATTTGCTGGCTCACTTGCCGCGGCTATGGGAAGTGTACAACTGCGCGATCGCCGAATATCGCCGCAAGCATCACGTTCGCAGTCATTCGCATCCGGCGCCGGAGCTGGCGGCGGAAGGGGCCTGGCTCGAAGCCCCGTTCTGGATTTGGACCGCCGACAATCCGCGCCGCCGTCGGGTATTTGTCCAGCCGCGGGGCGACGACATGGTCGTCTCCGACTTGCAAGGACTGGAAGTCGCCTTGCGGCTTTCGCCCGAGTCGGAGGCCGATGCGGCTGTCGCCCAGCTTGCCGAACTATCCGGCCGCGGCATCCACCTGCGCAGCCGCGCGCTGCTGACGACGCTTGCCGCGCGGGTGTTGCTCGGCGACTTGTTCATCCACGGCATCGGCGGCGCGAAATACGACCGGCTCACCGACGCGATGATCCAACGTTTCTTCTGCCTCGAGTCGCCCACGTTTCTGATTGTCTCCGGCACGCGGCACTTGCCGATCGTGCATGAATCGGCGACGACCGACGATTTGCGAGCCGTCCGCAATCGACTGCGCGAATTGGAATTTCATCCGGAAGTGTATTTGGACCCTCCATTGCAATCGGCGCAGAACAACGGTTCAGCGCGGCACATTGGGTTAACGAAAAACGGAATTGGATCGCCGCGGCTGTCGCGCATCAAGACGGTCGCCGCCGTTGTCGCGCGATTCGAGAGGCAAACCAGCAACTTCAGCCCTACGTTGCCGATCGCCGCGCGGAATTGGTCGCTCGCGGTGAATTGCTCAGCGCGGATGCGCGCCGAAGCCGTGTTGTCTTCCCGCGAGTACGGTTTTTGTTTGTATCCCGAGCCGACGTTGCGAGATTTTCTTCTCAATTATCCCGCCTCGCGGTGATCCTCGCTCGCCGCCATCGCGCGACCGCCGCAAAGTTTCCTTCTGAAACTTGCGTAAACAGCTTGAATTGTAAACTCAAGGCACTATAATCTTTAGCGTTCGTGGGAAATTAGAAGGATCGAAGTCCAACGAAGAAGGGATTCGGCATGAGCCACGCCGTAGGTTCGGCGGTTGTCTCTCAAGGAAAGCAAGCAGCGGCCCGAGACGCCGCGCCGGTCAAGCGGTTCGAGAATTCGAAACGTGGTCCAACCGCCGATCGTTCGGCGGCGGATCCAATCAACAAACGAACGCCCGCGCCGCCGCGGGTTCGGTCGAGTCGCCGGAATACCGCTCCGACGGCCAAATCGCGTTTCTTCCGGCCGCGCCAGCCCACGCCAATCTCGCCGGGCCGTCAAGGTCCCCCGGCTGCAATTTCTCGCAAGCCGCCCCGGACGGATTCTTCGCAAGTGGTCTTCGGTCGGGCCGGCGATCATCCAGATGTTTATCAGTTGCTCTTGGCCGTGTTCCAAGGCCCTTCGCGCGAAGAGTTCTACGCGACGCAAGACGATCCGACCTACGAGCCCGCGAATCGGCTGCTCGTGCGGCAAGGGGGCCGGCTTGTGTCGCATTTGCAATTGATCCGCCGGACGATGGGCTTCGGGCCGCTGCGATTGCCGGTGGATCGAGTCGCCTGGCTGGCCACGCTGCCGGAATTTCGCTCCCAAGGTCATGCAGGCGTGTTGCTCCAAGCGACGGCGCGCGCCGCGGCGGATGCGGCCCCGTTCGGAATGCTGCGAACTCGCATCCCCCACTTTTTCCATCGCTGGGGATGGGCCGTCTGTGGCCGGCATAGCCGCTCGCGCACGAAAGCGCGCAACATCCTCGCTCGCTATTGGGCCGATCCGGCGCTGTGCGCGCCGGCGCTCAATATCCGTTTGTGGCGGCACGTCGAATTGTCGGCCTTGATGCGAATCTATGCGCAGAACACCGCCGCTTCGTTCGGCCCGCTCGCGCGCTCGGAGCCCTATTGGCGCTGGTTGATCAGCCGCAAGGCGTTCGACCATATCATCGTGGCGATCGCGGGGCCCGATAAACTCGAGCTCGATGAAGCCAGCGCGCCGATCGTCGGCTACGCGGTCGTGCGCCGAACAGCGCGTGGTCGAGTTGCTCATCGATCCCGCATATCCGCATGCCGGGCCGCAGCTTTTGGCCCGCGCTTGCTCCGATGCAATCGAGCGCGATCAGCAAGAGATCGAATTGGAAGCTCCGCCCAGCGATCCGCTACACCGATTCGTCGCGGCCGCCGATGGGCAGTTCCACCATCGCGAAATGGAAGACCGCGAGGTTTACATGGTCAAGCGGCCCGAGGTGGCGGGCTTGGCGCGCAGCCTGGCTCCGCTTTGGGAATCGCGGCTGCGTGAAAGCGGATCGTCGCGCCCATGCGAACTCGGGCTGCACGTCGGCGAGCAAAAGTATTTGTTGACCGTGAATCGCCGTGGAGTGCGCATGACCACTGGCCGGCTGGGACGGAACTATATTGCTTGCAGTTCGGCCGAATTGACCCGCCTGGCGATGGGTCATTCCGATCCGACCGAGGCAGCCGACCACGGCCGGCTCACCGCCTCGACGCAAGTCGCTCTGGAATTGGCCGGCTTGCTGTTCCCCCGTGTCGAAACATGGCACCCCTCTTGGGACGATTTGGCCTGCTGATCGCGCGGATTGTAGGGCCTCAAGCCCAGGGATGGTTGCCAAAGATCTCATCTTTGGCAACCCACTTCGGCAGCCTTCCCTGGGCCTCCGTGCACTCGACGCTTCCGTGCCGCTCCCCTTTGCTTGACACCCCTACTTGCCCCATTTACTATGAATTCGTCGCCGCAACTCAGACTCCTCGCAAGAATTCCGCCACGGAGCGGCACGTAAACCGGCGGCATTCGGCGGCCGATTGCAGGTCGCTCGCATTCAATTTCGATCAATTCGGCTGAGCACCAAAGCTGCCACAGGCCGCAAAGGGCTAGTTTTCCATGGAAATGTTGATACCAGGGCTGTGCGGGCTGGTCGTGATCATCGGCCTCGTGGCCATCGTCATGAGCCGCGCGAATTGGTCGGTCCCGCAAATGCTCTTGATGGCCGGCACGCTGCTCGGATCGCTGGTGTTCCTCTACTTCGCCGCGCGCACGTTCGTACTGGCGAAAAACTGGAACGAGGAATTGAAAAAATATGTCGTCGCCATCGATCAGGTCGAGAATGGCAAGTCACAGGGAAACCAAATCGTGGAAAAGGGAATCGAGCAGCTCCGGCTGGATCGGACTCGCTTGAAGCACGAAGTCAACGTGGCATTGGCCAACCGAGGCCGCGTTTGGCACGAAGCCAATCTGGTTCGCGCAAATGCCGACACGGGAGAGATCACCGCGACCGTCAACGAGCCGTCGCCCCACGGCATCGAGCCGAAAACCACGTTGTTCGTCTTCGAGCAAAACGACAAGGAAAAAGGCGGAAAGTATCTCGGCGAATTCACCGTCACCGTCGCGAAGGATGGCGACAAGCAAATCAAGATGCTGCCGTCGCTCGCTCTGTCGCAAGGCGAATTGACCGAGATTTGCGCAGCCGCGGCCGCTTGGATTTGTATGAAATCATGCCGGTCGACAGCCATGCGCTGTTCGCCTCGCTCGAAAATCGCGACGACCTGATCAAAGCCGCATTTGGCAAGGATGTGCAGCCCGAGTATCTGCGAGACTTCACCGCGGCGACCGACGCCGATCCGAAAGATCGCGTCTATCTGTGGGTGAAGTTCACGAAAGAATGGTCGTCGGACAAAGTGCCGGCCGACAAGGCGGCCGCTCCCGTTCCGCCCGGCACTCCGCCCGCCGCCGCGCCGGTTCCTGCCGCTCCCGCGGCGACTGGGCATGTGTTCAAGCCGGGCGACGTGGCTCTGTTCGATCCGGCGACGGCGAAGGATCTCGTCGAAACAAAGATGGTCGCCGAATACGACACCAATCGCGACGACAAAGGAAAAGTTTTCGTCCGCGAGCTGCGCGACTACGCCCAGATCTTCCGTGAAGCGACTCGCCGCCGCACCGAGCTAACCGCGCAAACCGCGGAAGTCACCGGACAGGCCGATCGGATCAAAGCCGCGCAAGTTGAAGTGGTCGCCGATATCGCCGCGATCGAAAAGGAACGCGACGGCTTGAAGAAAGACCTTGCCAAATTCCAAGCCGAGCGCGAAGCCGTCACCGCGTTTGTTGCCGCCGTCGAAAAGCAAAACGAAGCACTGCGGGCCGAGCTATCGCAAACCTTCCGCGCGAACATCAAGATGGCGGCAGAGCTCGATCAATTGAATCACCGCTTGCAGGAAGAGATCAATCGCCGCAATCCGCCCGTGCAGTCTCAAGCCAGCCTGGCGGCGCCTGCCCGGTGATCGAGTTTTTTGCCGTAGGTCAGGCTTTCCAGCCTGACATTCCCCGGTCGCTGTCAGCCTGGAAAGGCTGACCTACGTCAAACCACACCACCGCCGCCCCAAGCGAGTTGACATCGGGATTCTGGTGTGTTCCGATTGTCCGACGTTCTTCTGTTTTCATTTTGCCGGAGACGCATTGTGAATTTTCGTGCCTTCGTGATTTCAGCATTTTTCGCGCTGTCGGCGGTTGTCGCGCTGGTCGGGCGATTGTCCGCAACGGACGAGAGCGATGATCTCGTCGAGACGATCGTCACTTTGGTGAGCGACAAGGACAAAGACCTTCGCGCGCTCGGGTTTCAGCAAGTGCGCGAGTCCGCCAAGGGATCGAAAGCGACTTTGCAATTCGCCGCCCTGCTGCCGAAACTATCGTCCGACGCTCAACCAGGCCTGCTCGATGCACTGGCCGACCGGGGAGACAAGGCGGCCCGGCCGGCCGTGCTCGAGCTGCTCCGCAGCCAAGACAAATCGGTCCGCGACGCCGCGCTGCGTGCTCTCGGCTCGATCGGCGAAGCGGCCGACGTTCCGCTCCTCGTGCAATCGATGGCCGCGTCGCCGGCGCCAGAAAAATCGTCGGCGGCTTTGTCGAGTCTTGTTCACCTGCCGGGTCAGGCCATTGATTCGGCGATCGCCAATGCGATGAAAGAATCGACCCCGAATACCAGTGCCGAGTTGATCCGTATACTTGCAATGCGGCGTGCGGTTGGCACGGTTCCCAATCTGCTGTCGGCGGCACTCGATTCGCATGCCATGGTGCGCAAGGCCGCGATGGACGCCTTGGGCCAATTGGCCGCGCCGAAGGACGTGCCGGGGATGCTGCATGCCGTCTTGAAAGCCGAAACAGGCGCGGAGCGCGATGCCGCGGAGAAAGCCGTGCTCATGGTCTGCAATCACATCGCCGATCCGAGCAAGCGGGCCGAGCCTGTGTTGGCCGGCTGGAGCAAATTCAGCGACGAGGAAAAGACGGCGCTGCTGCCGACGCTCGGCCGGGTCGGCAATGCCGATGCGTTGAAGATCGTCGAAGCGGCCATCGCCGACAAAAACTCGCTGCGTTCGGACGCCGGCTATCGCGCGATTTGCAACTGGCCCGATGCCACCGTCGCTCCGCGCCTGCTCGAACTGTTTCAATCCGCGAGCAATCCAGAGCGGCAGACATTGCTGCTGCGCGCTCTGACGCGAGTGGCCGTATTGCACGACAAGCGGACCAACGCCCAGCGGCTTGATCTGCTCAAAACATGCATGAGCCTGGCCACGCATGACGACGAGCGCAACTACGTCATCAAACTGCGCCGCGTCGATTCGGACGGTCGAGTCGCTGCGATTTCTGCTCCCGTATTTGGAGAAGCCGCCGCTTGCCCAGGAGACGTGTGCCAGCATCGTCGAGCTGGCGCATCATCGCGAACTGCGCTTGCCGAACGAAGCCGAGTTCGCCAAGGCCCTTGATGCGGTGATTGCCATCTGCAAAGATCCGGGTGTGGTTGACCACGCTCAGCGGTATAAGCAGAACAAGACGTAGTGATAGGGGCCAGGGGCAGGGGTCGGAGGTCGGATGTGAGAGGTTGACGATCCGAGGTCGAATGTCGGAGGCCGGGGGAACCCCGATAGGGGTTCTGTCCCATTAGCCCAGGGTTGCACGCCGTAGGCGGGCTACCCTGGGTTGCGGTGATGCAAAGGCAATCTCAACCCCGTTGGGGTAGAAATGGTACGTTTGCCGTCCACCCAGGGTAGGTCGCCGTCGCGACCAACCCTGGGCTAGAGGACAAAACCCCGTTGGGGTTGGCGCGAAGCGACCCGCCGCTGGGCTTGAGGATACCGTTGGGGTTATTCGCGAGCAGCCGCCAACGCTTGCAGTAACAGAAGACATCAGTATCGTTGATCGCAATTGCACGGGAAATGCGACGGTTTTGACCAGTCTAGTTCTGACCCGCCGCCCCCTTTTTGGAGAAATCCCTCATGCGAAATATTTTGCTCAGCGGTCGTTGGTTGTTGTTGATGCTCGGAGCGGCGGCGATGCAGTTATCGACCGCTTCGCCGGTGCGAGCGCAAGCGGCCAATCCGGAATTGAATGCGTTGCTGACGCAAGGCGTGGCGTTTCCCGGCGGGCAGATGCGAAAGCTTCGTCCGCCGACTGTGGTCGATGGCCTGAACGCCGCGCAGCAACAACAAGCGATTGAAGCCGTGCTAGCGCTGAAGAAAGGGCGACCGATCACGTATAAAGAATTCGTCGTAAACAATTTGAACACGCCGAATGTCTTGCTAATCGACGAGGATCCGACGACCCCGGCCAACGCCCCGGGACATTCGATCGATCTTTGGTTCGTCGCCTATGGCAATTTGAAGACTGTTGCGAATCCGAGGTTCATGAAGGCACAGTTCAAGCCAGACCCCAAAAGCCAGATCGACACTCTGAGCCCCGCGGACCTCAAGGAACGACAAATCGTTCCGCGCGTAATTCCCGATGGGAACGAATGGTTTGTTCATGGCAAGTTTCTGCTGTTTCAGGCCAACGTGCGAGTCCAGGTTCAGGGAACCTATCGGGTCGCACAAACCACGACGAAAGAATCGTCCGTCATGGCGGGGCAAATCGACCGCCGATTCGACCCCGACCCCAGGTTTCCAAATGAATGGCGGCCCGTCGTGCAAGGCGTCGTTGGCGGCCCGCCGGCCCTTTACTATTCCTCCGGAGCTTATGCGAAAGTGACGCAATTGATTCAACCCGCCGGCGCTCTGCTGGTCGAATATCACTTTATCTACGACGAGCCGGAAGCCTGGTTCAACGGCGCAAATCTGCTGCGGCCAAAGTTGCGGTTGAAGACTCCGGACGACGTCCGCGAATTCCGTCGCGATGTGAAAGCAGCAGAGCCGGGCGGGTAGAAAGCGATCCGCCGGTGCGCTGCGACCCTGTGCGCGCTGCGGGCTCCGATGAAATTACTTCCGCCGCATCGCTTCGACCGGCCGCAGATTCGCGCCCCAGTAGGCCGGATAGATCGCTCCGCCGACGCCGATCGCGACGGCCAGCAAAAAACCTTCCAGAATCACGGCCGGCGCGACGTCGCCTTGAATCAATCCGGCCGTCTCGCGGAAATGGCTCAGCACGTGCGTCAGCGAGACGGCGATGATCGTGCCGATGATGCCGCCCGAGATGCTCAACACCAGCGACTCGACGAGGATCATGCGGATCACTCGAATCTTCTTCCAACCGATCGCTCGCAACGTGCCGATCTCGCGAATCCGTTCGTAGACCGACATAATCATCGTGTTCAACATGCCGATTGCTCCGATCAACAGAGCAATCGCCGACGTGACCCAAGCCACGGCGCGGCTGAGCTTGATCGGGCCGACGCTGGCGATGAATTCGTCGGTCGGAACCGCGGCAACGCTCGAATCAAGGCCGTCGATCCGCTTGCGCAGCTCGGCCAATTCGGCCGACTTTTGCTCCGCCGTCGCATCCTTGGCGACTTTGGCGCGGACCATGAATCCCGTCACTTGCCCAGGCCGGTTCATGTATTGCTGCATGTCCGACAATAGCGCGACGATCGAGCCGCTTTCGTAAACCTGCTTGCTGTCGAAAATGCCGACGACTTCGGCGCTTTCGCCGTACAACGCAATCTTATCGCCGACCTTGACGTTCAAATTGCCGGCCAGCACGCTGCCGACGAGCACCTTGTGATGATCGTCGGACTTCAGCAATCGCCCACCGGGCCGGATCGTCAATTCGTCGAAGAGCGGAGAGTCGGCCGCCCAGCCGTTGATGATGACATTCGGAATATCGTGATCCGGAAACGAGATGACGTCCATCAGCCCGCCGTTGACGGAGGCGACGCCGGGCAAAGCGCGAATTTGATCGGCCATCGAAGCCGGCAAGCCGTTATTCAGCTCGGTGCTGCTGCCGACCCGTTGCACGACCAAATCGACGCCGCGCTTGGCATACAATTCCTTGAATTGCCGCGAGAAGCTGTCGGAAATGCCGACCAGCGCGACGACCGCCGCCACGGCCACGCCCAGGCCGATCACCGTCAGCGCGCTGCGCGTCCGGCGGCGAGAAAGGTTTTTCCAAACAAACGCGAAAAATCGCATATTTGAGAGCCGGGCGTGGGATTATTGGCGGGGACGGAACACCGGGTAGACTTCGAGCGACTATCGGTGAACTCGTTGATGATGGACGATCGGCGCCGAATTGACCGGCTCTTCGGCGACCCGGCCGTCGCGAATCCAAATGATCCGTTCGGCTCGTTCCGCGACTTCCAGGCTGTGCGTGATGACGATCAGCGTCATGCCCCGCTCATCGTGCAGTTGGTCGAACAGGTCCAGCACATCCGATCCGCTGTGCGAATCGAGGTTGCCGGTTGGCTCGTCGGCCAGCAACAGCGGCGGCTCATTGGCCAAAGCCCGGGCGATGGCGACGCGTTGCCGTTCGCCGACCGACAATTGGATCGGCAAATGTTTCGCGCGGTGGCTCATGCCGACCGATTCCAGCAGCTCGCCGGCCCGGCGAATACGCTCGGCGGCGGAAAGCGAGCCCTCGAACATCGGAATTTGCACGTTTTCAATCGCCGTGAGCGTCGGCAGCAGATAGAACGATTGAAAGACGAAGCCGATCTTGCGGCGAGCGGAAGTGGTCGAGATCGCGCAGTGGCGGAGAGCGGCTTGTCTTCGAAGAAGATTTCGCCGCTGGTCGGCCGATCGAGCGTGCCCAGCAAATTCAGCAGCGTCGATTTGCCGCTGCCGCTGGGGCCCATGATGGCGACATATTCGCCGCGGCGGATTTCCAGCGACACATCGACCAAAGCGGTCACTTCGCCGTCCGTGTAGGTCCGGCCCGACGCCGCTCGCACTCGAATCAGAGACTGGGAGGAATCGTAATAAAGTGCTACTCATAGCGCAACGCCTCCGTCGGTGCCAGACTCGCCCCGCGAATGCCGGATACGCCCCACCGACCAATCCCGAGCAGCAGAGAAAGCAGAAATCCGATACCGATCACTCGCGGCGACATATTCGGGCCGAACCAGACCTTCGGCAGCCGGCAGATGGCTGATCAATCGGGTCATAAACAACCGCCGCCAAGTGCCCACGACCGCCCCGCCCAGCTGAGCGCAAACGATTCGCCCAAAATCATCCGCATCATGCGAGCTTTTCGCCAGCCGATCGCCCGCAAGATGCCGATCTCCTGCGTTCGCTCCAGCACCGACATGATCATCGTGTTGAGCATGCCGACCGCCCCGATGACCAAGGCAATCGCCGAGGTCATCCAGGCCATCGCGCCGGCCAGCTTGATACTGTTGTCGTTGTCCACGAATTGCTCGGTGGTCATAGCGCCTAAATGGTAGGGCTGGCCATCCGCTCCGCGCAAGTCGGCGATTTCTGCCTTGGCGCGATCCACCGCTGCCTGATCTCCGGCCAGCCCCGGTTTCAAGACGATCTCGAACTTCGACACCTGGCCGACTCGGTCCATAAGCTTTTGCAATTCCGCCAGATGCGCCACGATATACCGGTTTTCCAGCAGTGACGAACCTTGAAAGATTCCCACGACTTTGAATGGCTTCAGGCCGATGACGACGGTGTCGCCAGGCTTCTTTGCCAAATTTCGAGCGATAATCGTGCCAAGCATAACGCAGTTCTTATCGGTCGGCTCCAGGCCACGCCCCTGGCCGGGAATGATCCGCCGCTCGAAGTCCTTCAACGCAAAACTGCCCGGTGGAAGGCCCTCAAGCGGCACTCCCAGCGGGTCGTTGTTCAGCTTTTCGGTCTCTTCGAGCAAAGGGGCAACTTCTCCAACCTCGGGAATTTCAGCTATCTGCTTGCCGATCGACTCATCCAGACGGCCGGTATCGAAATCACCGGAACCGACCCGTTGGACGATCAAATCGACGCCCCGCCCGGTGAGCATCTCCCGCGACGACTCTTCGAAGCCGTTGGCAACGCCCAAAAGTGCCACGACGGCCGAAATAGCGATCGCCACGCCGATGCCGGTCAGCGTCGAAGCGCACTTTCCGCCGCAGCACGTTTTTGCAGATGAACTGAGTGAACCTCATCGACATCCCTGCGCGACCCAGCGTGGCAAAACGAAGTATTAGCGGAAACGCATGAGGCGAAATCCCCCACGGTTTCTTAACAAAGGCGTGTAAACCTAGCACTAACGTAGCCTGCCCGATGGGCTTGTGTCTATAGGTTTAGAATTGGCGACGCTGGCACGTACCCTCCTAATGACGGTTCGCGGGTTTGAACTTTCCTCGCGGGCCGCTTATGATCCAAAGCAGTCTGGAAAGCCGCCTTATGCCTGCATCAATTCCGCGATCGATCCTCCTGTCGGCACTGCTCGCCGCGATCCTGGTCGCGCCGCGACCACTGGCGGCCGAGGAGAATTGGCCGCAGTTTCGCGGTCCTGACGGGCAAGGGCACTCCGCCGCAACCGGGCTACCGGTGCATTGGAGCGAAACCGAGAATGTCGTTTGGAAAACGCCCATCCACGGCAGCGGCTGGTCGAGCCCCGTAGTTTGGGGCGATCAAATCTGGCTGACCACCGCGACGGAGGACGGAAAAGAGCTGTTTGCCGTCTGCGTCGATCTGAAATCGGGCCACTTGCTCCATGATCTGAAGGTTTTCGAAGTTGCCAACCCCGCCGCGACCCGTGTCTACAACAGCTACGCCTCGCCCACCCCGGTGATCGAAGCCGGCCGGGTGTACGTCAGTTTCGGCAGCGCCGGCACGGCATGTCTCGACACGGCCGACGGCCATGTGATTTGGCAGCGCCGCGACCTTCCTTGCAACCATTTCCGCGGGGCCGGGTCGTCGCCGATTCTGTTCGAAAACCTGTTGTTCCTCCATTTCGACGGTTACGACTATCAATATATCATCGCCCTCGACAAGCGATCGGGCAAAACCGTCTGGAAGCGCGACCGGGATGTCAACTATGGCACCGGCGACGGCGACATGAAGAAAGCCTTTTCGACGCCGCTGCTGATCGACGTCGGCGGACAATTGCAAATCATCAGCGCTTGCTCGAAAGCAACGCTGGCTTACGATCCGCATACTGGAAAAGACATTTGGCGAGTCCATTATGCGAGCTTTTCGACGGCGGCTCGGCCGGTGTATGGCGGCGGGCTGCTGTTTCTCAACACCGGTTTCGGCAAGGCCGATCTGCTGGCGGTTCGGCCAGGCGGCGCGTCGAACGGCAGCGGCGACATAACTTCCACGAACATCGTTTGGAAGCAGGGCAAATCGATCGGCTCAAAGCCCTCGGCATTGCTGCTGGACGGTTTACTTTTCGTCGTTCACGACGCCGGCGTTGCCTCGTGCATCGACGCCAAGACCGGCAGCGTGGTGTGGTCGAAGCGGCTTGGCGGCGAATTCTCCGCATCGCCGATTTCCGCCGAAGGCCGCATCTATTTTGCCGGCGAGAATGGCTCGACGACGGTGCTGCGCGCCGGCCGGGAGTATGACGAATTGGCCGTGAATCATTTCGACGACGGCTTCAAAAGCTCGCCCGCCGTCGCCGGCCATTCTTTGATCCTGCGCACGAAGACGAATCTCTATCGAGTCGAGCAGCGATGATTGGTCATGCCGCTCGGCGCGTTGCGCTTTGCGGAGCATCCAACGGTGTATTGTCCACCGAGTCGTCGGCGACCGTTTCATACGGCCGTTTCAAACTAAAGAAATAAACGCAGCCGCCGACCATTCCGCCGGCGATCGCGACCAGAAACCAAAGCAGCCCGAGTGTGACGCCCAATTCCTCGCTCACGCCGTACGACGCCAGCATCCACGCCAACCCTCCCTCGCGCACTCCGACGCCGCTAATGCTGATCGGCAGCATCGTCAACAGCGCCACCGCCGGCACCGCGACGCAATAAGCGCCCAGCGGAATTCCCAGCCCGATGGCATGGCCGATTTCGGTTACCACCAGCACATTCAAGCTCTGTACGAGCAGCCCCCAGCCGATCGACCGACGAAATACTTCCGGTCGATCGTGATACGGCATCAGTTGTTCCGCCAGCCGCGCCGGCCGGCTTTCCGTGGGCAGCAATCCGGCGAACCATTTCAACATTCGCAAACCAAGCGACACCGCCACCAATGCTGCTGCCAACAATCCAATGCCAACGAAAATCGCCGTTGGAATGGAAAGTGCAAACGCACGGGCTGACAGCGCGGTCACGCCGATCACACCCAATCCGACCAGCCCGACCGCTCGATCGGCCAGCACCGTGCAGCCGGCCAAAACGCGGCCCGCCGTGTTCGGGGCCAGCCAATACGCCTTCAACACGTCGCCGCCGATCGACGACGGCAGGCATAGATTGAAAAACATCCCCTCGAAGTACAACTGCATGTATTGCAGCCGCGAAAAATGGAATCCCAGCGGCCGGGCCAACTCGGCCCACCGCCAACTGCTTGCCAATTGCGATGCCAAATAAAGCGCCAACGCCGCCCCCCAATGACTCCAAGCCATTCCCTGGATCGCCGTCTCGACCGGCCGCCATTGCGTATGCCGCACCAAAAAAGCGACCAATAAAGCGCCCGCCGCGGCGCGCAGCCAAAACATCCAGCGGCGGCGGCCGTTGGCGGCAGGCGGCTTCGTGTCCAACTTCGCTGGATCTGCGGTTATGCTGTTCATGCGAATGTGCCCATTTTCAATGTGACGTAGTCGAATTCTTGCTGGCGATGATTACCGGCGAATCTGTGGCGACTGATTCGGCGGCCGCCGCCGCCGATCGGGCGACCATCACCATATCGCCCGGTCGGCAGAATCTCGGTTTCTCGCCAATGATCTGCAATTCGCCCGGCAAGAGCGCATCGAGTTGTTTGAATCCTTCCGGATCGGTGACGACCAGCGGATGTTCGCCGCCGGCGAACATCGCCGCCGCTTCGGTTGCCGTGCCAAGCTCCTCGACCTTTCGATCGGCGTAATAGACTAGTCCGACGAACGCCAGGCGAAACTGCCCAAGCTTCGACGGCGCGTCGGGCAACTGCCCGACGAACTCGCCCAAACGGACGCCGTTTTGCTCGCGGCTCAACGGCGTCGCCACGCCCCCGAATACCGACGCCAACAATAGCGCCGTGGCGGCCACCAACGACCCCATCGCCAAGCTCGGCAAATGCCGCCGCTGAAAGAACCACGCAGACATGCGCTCCAGCAATTGGAATCAGGCCGATCCAAGCGAAATTCGCGCTCGCCGGAAACCATCGCGGCAGCACCAGCAGCGCGACGGTCAGCCCGACGCCACTCAATCCGAGCGTAAGCCAAATTGCCGGCATGAGTCGCCGCGCGGAAATCTTTCGCGGAGCCGCAACCCAATCGGCGACCCAAAGCCCGACGAGAACTGACAGCGCCGGATACGCAGGCAGAATGTAGTTCGGCTGCTTCGTTCCGCAAATCGAAAAGAACACGATCCAAGCCACCGACCACCACAGCATCAGCCGGCAAGCCGCGGCGTCGGGCGCATCGCGGCGAATTCGCCGAAGCGCCGCCACAAGTGCCACCGGCAAAAGCAGCGACCAGGGGAAGAAGCAGCCCATGAGCGTCAGCGGCGGGAACAAGAGCAATCCATGGTGCCCTTCACGCGGCTCCATGAACCGCTGAACGTTGTGCTCCCAAACGAAGCCGGTCAACCATTGCCCATGCGTCCGGATTCCGACCCATGCGTACCACGGCAGCGCGACGGCGAGCATCGCCAGAATCAGCGTCAGCGGGCGCATAGCGACAACAGCAGCCGGTGCGCTTTTCGCGAGCAATCGCAGCCGCCAAACAATCAACCGCGAACAATACCGCAATTGGTTTCCGAGCGTGACGATCTCGGGCCGCGCCGGCGGATGAAAAAGGGGACTGGCTCCGAGCAAGGAACAGGTGGCGCTCCACGCATCGCCTCGCCGCTCGGTGCCTGTCCCCTTTTTCATCAGGCTGAGGCCCGGCGATCCAAATCTCGACCCTTCAAACAACACGAACCCTCCAATCGCGGCCACCGGCAACACGACTCCAATCGGCCCCTTCGCAAGCACGGCCAATCCCATCGCCGCACCCATCAGTGCGAAGCTCCACCACGCCCGCGGCACGATCCTCCGAAACCGGCTCGCTGCCTCCTCTTCTCGCTCGCCCCTCGCCCCTCGCCCCTCACTCCACTCTCTTCCAGCGACAAAGGCCAGCAGCGCCATCGTCGTGCAAAAGATCAACGTCGAATCCGGCGTCGCCGCGCGGCCGACCATGGCGAACATCAGATTCGTCGCCATCGCCAAACCGGCCCACATGCCAACCTCGGGGCGAAACAGCCGACGCGCGAGATGGTAGGTGGCCAATGATGTGCCAATCGCCAGCAGAGCCGAGGGAAGCCGCGCGGCGAATTCCGTCGTCCCCAGCAGTTCGTAGGAAACCATCGCCAGCCAGTAAAACAGCGCCGGCTTGTCGGGCCGCAGTCGGAAATTGAACGTCGGCACGACCCAATCGCCGCGAACTAGCATTTCCTGGCGCAACGGGCGTTTTTCGTTTCGTCGTCGTCCCACAAGCGCGGTCTGCCCAGCCCGGCAAAGAACACCACGCCGGCAACCAAGACGATCCAGAGTTGGTGGCGGAGGACCATGGGCAGGGAGCGCAGAGCAGAGAGCGGAGAGCAATGATGGAGGCACGCCTCCGATCGAGATCTACTTCAGATCAACCGACGATCGATTCGCCGTCTCGATCGCATTTGCCGCCGGCCGTCGTCCGACGAGCAGCAATTCGCCGTGCTTCAAAAACCGTCGTTCGCGGGCCAGCACCACCGCGTCGGCCGGCAAGATCGGCCGCAGCTCTTCCAAGCCTTGCAAATCGGTGATGACCAGGGCGTTGTCCAGGTTGTCGAGCCACAGCCGAGTGTCGTCTGGATTGAAGGGATCGGCCGCGCCCTCGTTGGCCTGCTCGTGCGCCAGTTTGACGGAATCCCGAGCGTCGCTCGTGTTGGCAAGTCGAACTCCCATGATCGGCTCAGGACGATCGGCATAGTAAACGAGGTCGGGCAGACGGATGCGATACGTCGCAAGCGGCGTCGTTTTGTCGCCGAAGCGATTCACCGCCTCGACGAACCGCATGCTCTCTTGCTCCTTGCTGAACGGCACCGAGGCAATGGCAAACATGCCCACGAACAGCGCGACCGACATGGCGACGAGCGACGTGGCCGCAAACGCCGACTGGCCGCGCCGCTGGAAAAACCATCCCGCCCCGGCGCCGGCGATCATGATCAGCCCCAGCCAATTCGAGCTCGGCGCGCCCGGCGCCCAATGCGAAACAACCAGCGGCAACGCGACGACAAACACGACACCCAGCGTCGCCAGCGCTCCCCAACTCATCTTGAACCACTGTTGGCCATAAACCGTCCTCGGCGCCGCGATCCAATCGGCGATCCACAGCCCGGCGATCGCTGCCAGCAGCGGATATGTCGGAGCAACGTAGTGCGATAGCTTGCTGGCCGACATCGAAAAGATGACGAACCAGGTCAGACTCCAGGTAGCCGCGAACAGATACGACTTCGCCTTGGCGTCGCCGCGCCGCACTCGGCCGACGAGCGTAATCAGGCCCAGCAGCAATGGCACGTCCCACGGGAAGAAGCCGATCATCAGCGCGATCGGGTAGTAGAAAATCGAGCCGGCATGTTGTTCCATCGTGTGCAAAAAGCGATGCATGTTGTGCCGAAACAGAAAGTCGTCGGTCCATTGCCCATGCGTAAGCACTCCGACCGCGACATACCACGGCAATGCGACCGCCAACACGACGGCCGCCAATGTAAACGGCCGCATGGCCCAAGTCGCCGCGGGAAAATCGACGATCGTGGCCTTCATGCGCCGCGCGACGATCGGCAGGAATGAAGCGAGCCGGCTTCTGAAAACAGCGGCTTTGGATGGCGTCTGTTTGCTTCCCGGCAGTTCGGGCAGCGGCTCAGCGACGATCGGCGCCATCTTCGCCGCGCCCGCGACCAACGCCCAAACCCCAAACGCCGCCACCGGCAGCATCACGCCGACGGGGCCCTTGGCCAATATTCCAACGCCCATCGGCGCATACATGCCGACAAACCACCACCAAGAACGCGGCATCACCGCGCGGAATCGCGCGAGAGCGGTCGGTGGAGTGGCCGCGCCGTTTTCGGCGGATTGCAGTTGATTGCCTCCGCCCTCCCACATTTCTTTTCTCACCCCGAACACATACGCGATCAGCGAAAGCGTCGTGCAAAATATCAGCGGTGAATCGGGCGCCGCCGCCCGGCCAATCACGGCGAACGACGCGATTGTGGCGACGATCAGCCCGGCCCACAGACCGACTTCCGGCCGAAACAGCCGCCGGCCCAAATGGTAAGTCATCAGCGCCGTCCCGATGGCCATCAAGGCGCAAGGGAAGCGGGCGGAAAACTCCGTTTCGCCAAACAGGCTGAACGAACCCATTTGCAGCCAGTAGAGAAAAACCGGCTTGTCGGTCCACAGATGATTGTTGAACGTGGGCACAATGAAATCGCCCCGCGCATCATCTCTTGCGTGCAGCGGGCGTATTCCGGCTCGTCTTCATCCCACAGCTTCGGTGCGCCGAAACCGATGAAAAAAACCGCCGCCGCGGTGAGAACGATCGCGAGTTCGTGACGAATAAGTGTGCGCATGTCCGCCGGGCTTCCTTGCCGAGGGTGGGTCGATACGGGGGCGGAACTGTAGGAGATTTGCGCGGATGGGTCAAGGCGAAGCAGGCGCGAATGGGCAGTTGGGGGACTTCCCATCCAATGTCGTCAACGCGATGCAACCGCCGCCGAGAATCATTTGAGCAGGATCGAGAATCCAGCCTGCTCGAAATGATGGTCTGTCGAAAGCGCCTCTTGGAGGCCACGATTTCGCATGAGGACGATACTAACCGCGTCGCACAACGAGTAAGTCTTGTCGAGCTGTGCGGCGAGCAGGCTGATCGCCTGGTGATGCAGCGCGCGGTCCACCCAAATCATTTCAATGTCTGGGTCAACTGAAAGTTGAGCTACGAAACGAATCACCGGATCACGCGGCAGGCGACGTGCCTGCGCGAGCGCGATCAATTCGGCCAGCACGTAGTTGTGCGTCAGACGTGTTGCCCGGCTGTCGTAACATGCAACCGCGGCATCGTGACGAGACTCCGACGCATCCAAACAGGCAAGCAACCCCGAGGTATCGAGCAGCATCAGGCGTCGGCCCCGTAAGTCTTCGCCAGATCCTCATCAATGCGGGCATTGTCCGCCGAGGCGCATCGCCACTGGAGAGCGACCCAAAAGAGGCTCGCGCACACGCCGGCTGATTGATCGGTTCGGGCACCACCTGAATCTGAACGCTTACTTGAGCGCCATCGGGCAAAGAAACCGGCACATCAAGAACCACGAGACCGTTTTCAATATGGCCGTGATAGATCATTGCCGCTCCTTTCTTTTCGCTAGAACTCCAGCCATTATATCACGTCGCGGCGGCATACCAAAAGACTTCCGGCTCACCAGGCGTCCCAGCGATGCAAGTCGCACATTGCTCGATCGGCAGCGGTTTCTTCCCGACAGTCGGGGAACCGCGGAGCAAATCGCAATTGTTCTGTTCGATTCGACCGATTTGCATTCCCCGGTACACGCAAGCGCGGTCGCGGATGATAGAATTCCAATATGAAGAACCAACTGATTCCGCCGCCCGAACTCGCGCCCCCCGGCATCGGCCATCTGTCGGTCCAGGAGCGAATCACCCTGTGGGCACAGATGGTTGACGAGGGGGATGAACTCGTGCTAGCCGCCCTGCGGCGCGAACTCGGCCCGGACGCCGATTTGACCGCCGCGTTCACTCAGTGGCTCGACCGCCGCTCGGACGAGAAAATTCGCGAACTGCGAATGGTCGCCGAATCGCGCCGTCGGGAGCGAGAAAATGGCAAGTGAAGCCGTCTTGAGCACGCTGCGCCGCGGCTGGCTGGCACTCGAACCGTTGCACCTTCCGATGGCCGTAGTCGGTGGCTTGGCGCTGGCCGCTTGGAAACACGCCCGCTTTACGCGCGATGCCGATCTACTGATCGCGGCCGACGAATCGGCGCTCGGCGCAATACAAAATGCGCTGGAAGCCGCCGGGTTTTACGCCCGACATTCGCCTCTCGTTTCACAGATCGACCAGCAGAAGATCGTTCAATTCAGGTTCCTTCCGCCGGACGGGAAGTTTCCCATTCCAACTCAATCTTTTGCTGGCGAACGAAGGCCAGCAACAAGCTGCCTTGGCGAGGGCCGTCGCCCAGCAAATTCCCGGGCTCGACCACCCGGTTCTCGTGCTTCGACCGGACGACCTGATTCTTCTCAAGCTCACGGCCGGCCGAATCATCGACCGAGCGGATGCGGCGATGCTGCTGCGCGAGAATCGCGGCGAGATCGACCTGGAATACTTGGCGGCTTGGGTCGGCCGCTTGGCTCTCCATGCCGGCTTTAGCGATATTTGGCGCGATGCATTTCCGGATGAGTCGATCCCGCCGAGCGCTTAGATTCGGAAGAATTGCCGAACAAAAAACGATCGCGTGCGAGCTTAACTGTGGCGTCCCGATTCTCGCGGCGGGCCTAGTTCAGGCCGGGCAGTATGCGCCAAGTTCCTCATAGGCCTGCTTGCCGTCAAGAGATGCGATATGCTGCCACTCTTCTTTCCATTGCGGATCAATCAGCACGGAATGCCGCATCGCGTCGGTGCGCTGGCCCACACCAGCTCGGCAGAGTAGCAGCAGAACATGCTGGCTCGTCGTCGCCTTTGCCAATTTCCATTCGTCATCGGTGATGCCAGTGGCTACGTAGATAATGGATTTGCCTGTACTCGTGATAAAACTGGCGTCGGGAAAAAGATATGGCCAGAACAACATCGCCCGGATATCTCCCACCGGGTTAAATCCTGGTTCCGTCGGCAGTCCGATAAAAACGTCGAGCCCATCGCGATCGTTGCGTCGAAATCCAAAGGCGCATCGGTCGCCCCACTTTAACTGGGTGCCCTCGGTAATTTGCGATAGAAACAAGTACAGTGCCCTCGTCGCCCAATCGGCACGTTGGTCGGTGAGAATGCCTACTTCAAATCCGTACGACGAGTATTGCTTGCCTGCCGCCCGTTCTTTCTGGACCTGGTCTTTGTTGAGCGGTTGTGTGAGACCCAGGCTCAGGTAGAGCCAATGGTCCCTGCGATGCCACGCCCCGCGAGGGTCGCCGGTTTCAACAACAGGCGGAAAGACCAACGCGAAGCGCCGGGAAGCCGCGGCGTGTTCCACGAAAATGAAACCACCCAGTCCTGCGGCTCGGTCGGACCGAATCGCCGCCGTACTTCTTGCTCCCGTTCCTGCCATGTGCGCATCCAGAAGTCCACAAGGTGTTCCTTTCGCACGACGGTAGGCTCGGCACGAATGACATCTCGCCGGATTTGTGATGATTAAACAGTGCGTCCCGCCGCTGTCGCCACCAGCCGTCGCGCGAAATCATTGTACTCGATCCCGCCGATGCGTAGCGCTTTTGCCAGTCCGGCGCGGGGGCCGGCGTCGGGGTTGGCGTTTACTTCGAGAATGAAGATGCGGCCCGCGCGATCGACGCGCATATCGACGCGGGCGTAGTCGCGGCAGCCTAGTAGGCGAAAGGCTTGAATCGCGGCTGCGCGGATTGCTTCGGCCAGCGGTGGCTCGACGTCGGCCGGGCAGCGGGCTTGCGTTGCCATGTCTTCGACGCCTTCCATGTCCCATTTGCCTTGGTAGGTGACGATCGGCCAGCGCAATTGGCCGGGGCCGAGTTGAAATTCGATTTCCGCCAGCGGGAGCACTTGCAATTCCGGCAGTGCAACGACGCCGATGTTGAACTCGCGGCCGTCGATGTACGCGCTCGATCAGCACGGCGCCGAAGCGATCGAGGATGAGTGCGGTTTGGCGTCGTAGCGCCGCCCAATCGGCAACGACGCTATCGTGGTCGATGCCGAGGCTCGCGTCTTCCGATGCTGGCTTCACGAACAGCGGCCCCTCGGCAAGCCAGTCGGTCAACTGCGATTCCGGAAGCGGCTCGCCTCGGTTGAGCCGAACGAAGGGCGCCGTCGGCAGGCCGGCGCCGGCGAGCAGCCATTTTGCCCTGGCCTTGTCGCGGCCCAGGGCCAGACATTCCGGCGGCGAACCGGTGTATGGAATCTTGAAAGTCTCAAGCAGGCCGGCCACATAGATTTCGCCGGCCGTGGTGCCACTGAATTCTTCGCAGAAATTCACGATCACGTCGGGCCGCCGCGCCGCAATTGCATCGATCAACGCGCCGAGGCTGTCGGCCAGCGCGAATTCGTATACCGCGTGCCCGGCCGCTACGAGGGCCGCGCGAAATGCGGCCACCGATTCCAGCACGCCCGCTTCCTGGTCGTAAGCCGGATGATCCGGCGGCAAGGCGGGCTGGTTGTAGAGGATTGTGATTACCACGGCACGTCACATGCAGGCTGTCGGGCACGGCCTCCGTGCCGTTCCGCGGCGGCGCGAATTGGCCGCGAATTGCCGCCGGCACCGGAACGCCACGGAGGGCGTTCCCTACAAGATTGGGAAAAAACACGGCGATCAGCAGCGTGCGGCGACGGTGGTTTCGGCAAGCCGTTCGGTCGCCGCTTGCACGATCCGGCCGATCAATTCCGGGTATTCGATTCCGATCGCCCGGCCGATGATCGGCAGATCGCTGGTCAGGGGGTTCAAACCGGGAAGCGGATTGACCTCAAGAAAATAGGGGACATGGTTCCGCAGCCGGAAGTCGATCCGCGCAACATCGCGGCAGCCCAGCGTCCGCCAAACCGCCAGCGCCGCGGCTTCGACGGCCCGCGTGTCGGCCGGCGAAAGTTGCGCCGGGCATTCGTAATGCACCAGGTCCATGTTCCGTTTCACTTCCAAACTGTAAATGAACGGCCGATCACTCGCTTCCCGCGGCACGACCCGCATCACGCCGAGCACTTGCCGCGGCCGATGCCCGACGATTCCCACCGTCAGCTCATCGCCGTCGATGAACTCCTCGACCAACACTGGCTGCCGATACTGTGCGGTCATTTGCTCGACGACCTCCAGCATCCGATCCGGTTCTTCGACGAGATTGGTCGAATGAATGCCCTTGCTCGAACCCTCGAAAGCCGGCTTGACGATCACCGGCAAGGGCATCGCCAGCAGCCGATCGCGGACGTCGGCCACGTCGCCATCGACGACGAGCCAATCGGGCGTCGCCAGGCCCGCGCCGCGAACCAATTGCTTGGCGCACGGTTTGTCGAGCGTGGTGGAAAGCGTTAGCGGATCGGAGCCGGAGTAGGGGATGTCGAGCATTTCGAGCACCGCCGGCACGCGGGCTTCGCGCGAACGGCCGCTGCCGGTTCCCTCGGCGAAGTTGAACACCAAATCGGGCCGGCTGCCATCGACCAATCGGCGCAGCATGGGCATGCCGTCGCCCAAGAGCTCGACTTCATGGCCGAACGATTCCAACACTCGGCTGAGCGTTTGAATCGTCTCGGGCGAATCGAATTCTTCTTCGGCGTCGTCGGGCCAGTTGGCGCCGTGCGAGCCAGCTTCGCGCGCGTCGCCGGTGGACGAGCGAAGATTGTAAGTGAGACCGATTTTCACGTTGCTATTCTTTTTTCGTGGGCCTGCTGAGCGTTTTCCGCCCGTTGCCGGCTCCGGCCGGTGATCGAGCCGGGCGACGCAACAGGTTTTCCTTCAGCGCGGGCACGTCCAAATGAACTTGCGGCTTGGCTGACGCTTGCCGTTCGTGGGGTGTCCATTCGCAACGTGGTTAGCGCCGCCGTTGGTGGGCGAAGCGTTTTGCCCATTCTGTTCGGCCGCGTTCCCGATCGCCATCGCCGCGGCATGACCGTTGGATTTCCCATTGGTCTTGCCGTTGCTCTTCGCGCTAGTTGGGCCATTGGCAGCGGCGCCATTCGTCTTGCCGTTTGCATGGCCGTTGCCGTTCGAATGACCGTTGCCATTCTTGCCGTTTCCGTTTGAGCCGTTGCCATTCGCTCCGTTGATCGAAATCAACGGCACGACGGCCGCGGCCAGCGGCGTCGCGGCAGCCGCTTTTTCAGCGGCGAACTTCCGGCGGCGTGCCATGCGTGGGCTGGCTTCCGGCATCAGCGGCTTGGCTTCGCCGCTCAACACGCCGCTCACACCGTCGGAAACGATCGGCTTGGCCGGCGCCTGCTTGTCTTCCGGCGCGTAGCGGAACATCATGCCCTCGTAGTTCCGCAGGATGACGGCGTTGTCGGAGGCCGAGACCAGGTAGTTGGGCATGACCGGAATCTTGCCCGCCCCGTGCAAGCCGTCGACGACGTAGGTCGGCACGGCCAGTCCCGAGACATGCCCGCGCAGGCCCTCGATGATTTCCATCCCCTTCCAGATCGAGGTGCGGAAGTGGCCCGCCCCGGTCACCGGATCGCAGTGGAACAGGTAGTAGGGCCGGACCTTGATCCGCAGCAGTCCGCGGACCAACTCCCGCATGCGTGGCGACCGAGTCGTTCACGCCCTTGAGCAGCACGGCATGGTTGCTGACCGGCATGCCGGCGTTGACCAGGTTGCGGCAGGCTCGGGCGGTTTCCGGCGTGATTTCGCGCGGATGGTTGAAATGCGTTTGAATCCAGATCTTGCCGGCCGCCGCCAGCAGGTCGATCAGCTCCGTGTCGAACAGCCGCTGCGGCAGCGTGACCGGCACCCGCGTGCCGATGCGAATCACGTCCACGTGGTCGATCGCGGCCAGTTCGCTGACGAACCAGCGCAGCTTGGCGACCGGCAGCGACAGCGGATCGCCGCCCGAGACGATCACGTCGCGGATGGCTTCGGTGTTCGCGGACATATTGGATCATCCGCTGGTCGTTGTGGCTGGGGGCGTCCCAGCCGTCGCGGTCCATGGTCACCCGCTTGCGCGTGCAGAACCGGCAATACATGCGTGCAGACGTGCGTGGTGACCAGCAAGGCACGGTCGGGATAGCGATGCGTCAGGCCGGGCACCGGCGAATCCTTGTCTTCTTCCAGCGGATCGTCGAATTCGACGCCGGAGATGTTCGAATCTTCCTTCGACGAGGGGACCGACTGCAAGCGGATCGGATCGTCGGGATTGTCGACGTCGATCAGCGAGAAATAGTAGGGCGGAATGGCCGTCCGATATTTCGATTCCAGCGCCTCGAGGGCTTTGACTTCCTCGGGAGGCAAGCTGATCAATTCGGCCAATTCTGTCGCCGAGCGAACGGCATGTTGCCGCTGCCAGCGCCAGTCTTCCCAAAGGTGGTCGGGGACGTCTTTCCAGTGGGGATGCCGGCGGCCTTGAGTCGTCGCCGGGAGAGACACCGGCTGCGTTTCTGGAGGAGTTTCGGGCCGGGTTTTTCGCGGGTTTTTTGGCTCGGAGGCGGAAAGCCTGGCGGCAAGACGCAACTGCGAGAGAGGCGACAGCGAAAGACGTGCCTGCGGAGCCGGCGAACTCGGAGGCTCTGCGTCGCTTCCGGCGTCGGGGGAGAATTCGGTACCCGGAGGGTCTTCGGTTCGGCCGGCAATCGCGTCCGACGTAGCGACCGCGGAATCCGACACAACGGCTGAACCGGCGTTTTGCTCGTTCATTTTCAGAGGCGATCGCCTCCTCCATCATGGAATCTTGGCCTCGACTGCCATGTTGTCGAGGTTGACGCTACCATCTAGCTGCGCTGTATACCATCGGTCGGAAAAAACTACAAGTGGTTTTCGCAAAACTATCGAACCATTCTTGATCGAACTTGAGGAGAACACTGGTTTGATGCTGAATTCTGGCGAATCCAGGTACCGCGCCGGGGCAAATCGGTAGCTGAATTCGCCAGAATTCAGAGCGAGCATGCGCGACGAGCGCCCGTATTGTTAGTAACCCTGACCGCGGTTGATCGGGCCGCGCGACTTTCAACATTCGTCAAACAAATCTTATTTTTCGTTGCCGCTTCTACGCGGCGACTCGGCTCGATGTTCGTCGCTCGCCGTAGGTCAGCCTTTCCAGGCTGACGGCGCCCAGCCGAATGTCAGGCTGCCGGTCCGTTAAATTCCAGGCTGACGGCGACGGGCGGTTTGTCAGGCTGGAAAGCCTGACCTACGCAAAAACCGGGAACTTGCCGTCCAAAGCGGGCGTCTAACGCCTGCCAAAGCTACAATTATCCAGCAGCGGGACGGGCCGCCATTGAACCCAGTTCGCGGCCCGCTGCCGCCGAATCCCATCGTTTTCCCACAAGGAGTTTGGCCATGTCGTCCAGCGCTACGAAGTGTCATCCCCAGTCGATTTCTCTGTTGCTCCGCAAATACGTTCCCTTGGCTACCGTCCATGCCGGCCTGATGCTGTTGATCCTGCTGCTGCCGACCGCTCTCCGGGCGGCCGACGACGATGCCGCCGCCAAGGATAAAGAAGCCGACAAGCCGACGACCGCCGCTTCGCTGCCGCTGTCCAAGGTGGCCCTGTTCAGCTCGGGCGTCGGGTTCTTCGAGCACGACGGCGAAGTGACCGGCGACGCCCACGTCGATCTGCAATTCAAAGTGCAAGACATCGACGATCTGCTGAAGAGCATGGTGCTGCAAGATTTCGGCAACGGCCGGATTTCGACCGTCAACTACGGCTCGAAGGAGCCAATCACCAAGACGCTCAAATCGTTTTCGATCGACCTGACTGGCCAACCGACGATGGCCGATTTGCTGCGGCAGGTTCGCGGCGAAGCGGTGGAAATCGATTCGACGACTCCCAAGGGGAACAACCAGCACGACACGGGCACAATCATCGGCGTCGAAAAACGCAAGGTCCGCGCCGGCAAAGACGAAACGATCGATGTCGATTTCATCAATCTGCTCACCGCCGACGGGCTGCGAAGCATCTCGATGGAAAATGTCACCGGAATAAAGCTTACCAACAAAAAGCTGAACGCCGAATTGCAGCAAGCCCTGGCCGTGCTTTCCACCGCCCACGACACCGACAAAAAGACCGTGACGCTCCATTTCCTCGGCAACGGCAAGCGGCCGGTGCGGGTCGGCTACATCCAGGAGTCGCCGGTGTGGAACACGAGCTATCGGCTGGTGCTCAAAGACAAGCAGGAGCCCTTCTTGCAAGGTTGGGCGATCGTCGAGAACCCGACCGAGCAAGATTGGAACAATGTCGCTCTGACGTTGATCAGCGGCCGGCCGATCTCGTTCGTGATGGACCTATACGACCCGTTGTACATGCCCCGTCCGACCGTCGTGCCGGAGCTGTTTGCTTCGTTGCGGCCGCAAACCTACGACCAAGACCTTGCCAACCGCGAAAAGCAATTCCGGATGGCGGAAGGAAAAGGCGACGAGGAAGCTGCGGCAGGCCCTGGCGCGGGTTTCGGTGGACGGGGAGCAATGGCACTGCGCAAGGCCGCGGCCGCTCCGATGGCCGGCGCGCCCGGCAATTTTGCCCGAGAGCGGGCTGATCGGCAGATCGATCTCCAGCAAGGAGGCCAATCCCTCGCGCAAGCCGCCAAAGTTGGCGAAATGTTCAAATACGAAATCGCGACGCCCGTCACGTTGGCTCGCCGCCAATCGGCAATGCTGCCGATCGTGAACGAGTCGGTCAAAGGCAAAAAAGTGTCGATCTATAACCAGCAAGTTCAAGCCAAGTATCCGCTGAACGGCCTGAAACTGACCAATAGCACGTCGCTGCATCTGATGCAGGGGCCGATCACCGTTTTCGACGGCGGAAATTACGCCGGCGATGCCGAGATCGACGACGTTCAGCCGGGCGCTGAACGGCTCATCAGCTACGCAATCGACCTCGACACCGAAGTCGCCCCCGAATCGGTCGGCCATCCGGAGCAACTCGTCAGCGTGCGAATCGTCAAGGGAACCCTTTATGCCGCCCGCAAGTTCACTCGTTCGCAGAAATACACGGTGAAAAACTCCGGCAGCCACGAGAAAGACGTGCTGATCGAATACCCGTTCGACCCGAATTGGACCTTGGTCGCGCCGAAGGAGCCGGCGGAAAAGACCCGCAATATGTATCGTTTCCTCGTCAAAGCCGAGCCGGGCAAGCCGGCCGTGCTGTCGGTCGATGAAGAGCGGACCGACCAGCAACAATTCGCCGTCACCAATCTCGACAACGGCACGATCGCGTTCTACGCAAACACGCAAGTCACGACCCCCAAGGTGAAGGCGGCGCTCGACGAAATCATCAAGCGCAAGGAAGCCATCGAGCAATTGGCGCAAAAGCGGCAGCAGTTGGAGCAGCAGGTTCGCGTGATCGATTCGGACCAGGCCCGAATCCGCCAGAACATGCACGAGCTCGACCACACGCTGAAAATCTATGCCGACTACGTCGAGAAATTCAGCAAGCAAGAAACGCAGATCGAAACCCTGCACAAGCAAATCGACGGCCTGCAGAACGAAGAGAACGGAGCCCGCAAGAGCCTCGATGATTATCTATTGAGCTTGGATTTGTCGTGATGGCCAGGGGAGCGGCGGATTGCGGCAACCGGCATCGGCCGGTTGCCGCACTGCCGTATCGCGTTTATTGTCAGCGTTATGCCGCTTTTCCTGCAATTTAGAGCCGCCTCTCACCTTCCGATCGATTTCGCGGGGATCAGTGCCGCGCGAACGCGCGGATTGTCTCTTGCTGAGATCGAGCGCATCGAGGTTTTCCGCGGCAATCAGCAGTTGCCGCTGGCCGAGCTGTTCGCCGTTTCCGGCGATCCGGCGGATGGCGCAATCCATTTGACGGGCGATTTGACGAGCGTTCATGGCATCGGCGCCCGAATGGCCAAAGGCTCGATTCGCGTGGAAGGCAACGCTGGCCGGCATCTCGGAGCGGAAATGCGCGGCGGAGGAATCGAAGTCTCGGGCGACGCAGGCGACTGGCTCGGCGCTGAGATGCACGGTGGACAAATCCGCGTTCACGGAAATGGCGCGGGTCATGCGGGCGCGGCTTATCCTGGCAGCCCGCGCGGCATGACCGGCGGCGAACTGCTCATCGATGGCAATGCCGGCGACCGTCTTGGCACCGCCATGCGGCGCGGCTTGATCGCCGTCGGCGGTTCGGCCGGCGACGGCGTCGGCGCGGATGATCGCCGGAACGATCTTGATTGGCGGTCCGTGTGGACGGCAAATCGGCGCCGGCATGCGCCGCGGCACGATTGCGCTCATGGTTCCCGCAAGCGAGACGCCCACAACACCATCGCTCTTGCCGACGTTTGCCCGAGCCAATCGCTGGAGCCCGCAAATCATGCGAGTGCTCACTGTCCATTTGCACCACAGCGGCTTTTCCGGCGCCGAGGCATGGATCGAGTCGGCCTACGACATCTACCACGGCGACCAACTCGCCTTGGGCAAAGGCGAGATTCTCCTGCGAGCGTGAATGGCAATCTTCGTTTAACCCGGAGCCAACGGCGACGGTCAGGCGCGCCGCCCGCCGTCGCCGTTGGCTCCGGGTTAAACGACAAAATATCCTTTGTCCCGACCGATCTTCGAGCCCTCAATTCGCTGGCTTCTTCGCCGGTTTGACTGGCTTCACCGCCGGCGCCGCGTCGGCATCCGGCTTCTTCTTCGGCTTCACCGGCTCCGGCTTCGGTTTGTCGGCGTCGGGGGTTTCCGCCTTCGGTTTTGCAACGGTCGGCGGCGCAACCGGCTTCGGCGGCAGGGCGATTTTCGGCGTCGTGTAATAAGCCGGCTCGGTCATCGCCGTCTCGTGCAAGCATTGCAACATGCCGGCGTCGCTGGAAAGCAAAATCCGATCGGTCTGCGGATTCGTCAGCGGTCGCACGTCCGTCGGCAACGGAATCGTGTCGAGCGTGCCGCCGGCCTTGCCGTCGAGCACAAGCATCCGGTTCCAGCGATCGACGGTGTAAACTTTCGTGGGACTGGCCGCGAGAAACTGCCGCGGATTGGCGTTGACCCATTCCTCGTGTCCGTCGGCCGCGGAAACGCAAAACACGCCCGCGTCTTCCGGCAAGACGTAAACGACATCGCGGACAGCCACCGGAGCATGACGAATTGGCGAACCGGTGGCAAAGCTCCACAGAACGGCCCCTTCGGTTTCGCGGATGCAGAACAAGTAGCCGTCGGAATTGGCGGCAAACACATACGGAGCATGAACCGCCACTTGTGCTATGGCCGGCCCGCCCAAATCGACTTCGAATTTCGGAGTCACGCCGTCGGGCAGTGTGATATGCACCGTCCCTTTGTCGGAAATCCAAGCCACGCGCTGGCCCGACACGACCGGCGGCAATTCGTTGCGGCCCGAACTGGTCACGTAGATCACGCCCGCCTTGAGATCGTTGATCGCGTAGGTTTCGATATGTCCGTTGGCGGTCGGAACGTAGACATATTCGTCGGTCACCAACGGCCCATTTTTTGGCAGGTTGCGCAGCTCGACTTGCCAGGGCTGATGACTTTTTCCGTCGGTATGAGGCCGGCCGTCGGCGCGGTCGAGGAGATACAAAGTCGTTCCATTGACGACGGCGACGACCAGATTGTTGACCATCGGCGCACTCGCATCGAGTACCGGTGCTTTCGAATCGGCTGAAGCGCCAGCCGGCGCTGCGGATCCGGATGCTGGGGCTGCTCCCGCGACGCCAGGCGCCGCGGCATCCGCTTTCGGCGCGGCCGCCGCCGGCTTCCCCATTCCATCGGGCTTCCAATGAGCCTTGCGAAACGCCGGCGAACCGTTACCGGCCGGCCGCAGCGTCGGCTGCCGCGGATCGCCGACTTGCGTCGACCAAACGATCCGGCCCGTTTCGGCGTCCACCGCATGAACGCCGCCCGCCGTCGTCGAAATCAACAACAAATCGTCGTCGGGCACGACGGCGACAATCCGAGTCCGCACCCCGGCCAGTGGCAACTGGGCAAACCAGGCCCGCGTCAACCCATGCCGCTCGATCGCCGACTGCGAAACGAGCAAATCCGATACGCTCTGGGCTCGCGCCGCCGCGGAAACCAGCAACACTCCCATTCCACACAGCAATATCCAACAAGCGCGCATGGCAATGCCTTTGGCGAAAAAGTCCTAAGAATCGAACGTTCAGAAAACGGAAGAAGAATAGAGAAACCCGACCATTCCATAATAATCCGGTGAAGGGCGTTTGGATACCAAAAACCATGAAATGGTTGGCTCCAAACTCCGCTTCCGCACGGCGTTTCAATGCACCGAGATACCGGTTACCGCTTCAACTGGCTGGTAATGCTGGGGTCGGTGATTTTCGTATCTCCCGCCAGGAGAAACGCTTTGCTAAGGATCACCGAGAGAACGCTGTCCCCCTCAAAGGGCAAAAAGACGCGATCGTGCCCGGCGGTCGTTTGCTTGGGCACGATGCACAGGTATTGGTCGTTTGGCGTCATCAGGATATTGCCGCTCCCCAAATGGATCTTGTATCCGCGAATATCGCCTTGGACATGGAGGAATCGTTCGGACAGCGAGCAGCGTTCGGCGATTCGTAGCCGCGGCAACAGCCGCTCCAACAACGCGCGGCGAGTCTGGGCCGTCGCCGACAATTCGCCGAACGAATAGCCGCTCCAGTAGTCGCGATAACGGCCGCCTGGCCCGCCGTCCGACCAATTGGGGTCGTTGCCGACACTCGCCACGCCGACGAACAAATCGACATCGCGCATGATTTCCGAGAAGACCAATGGCGGAATCGAATCCAAGGCCAGAGGTTCGTCCGGCGTGCCGCGAATCGTTTCGTAACCGCCGCCAGAGGCATGCGCGCGCAACTGCGGAGATTCAACCGAATAGAATCGCACCTGATCGGTGGCCAAATACAAGAAAACGCCGCTGTCGTTCGTGTCGCGGCCATGTTCGTCGCCGGCCCCTTCGATCCAGAATTCGGCACGCAGCCCCCACGCCGAAAGCGTGCGGGTGGCCGGCGGGTAACTATCGTCGACCATCAGCCGAAGTTTGTTCTTCCAGCCACGAGCCGCGCACAGCGCGTTGAACTGATGCTGTTTGAGAACGTGCGCGGCAAAACGGTTCGAGTACGTGCCCGTGCGAATTTCCGCGTCGGTCAGCAAGTAGATTTCGCGATGGGCCTGCTTGAACGGCTGTACGACTTCTCGCCGTTCCAGCCAGTCGCGCCATGCGAGAACGTCGTCGATCGCTCGGCCGATCGGATGCCAGAGCGAAACAGTCGGCTCCGCCTTGAAGTTGAGCGGCTTCGCATTCAGACCGACCAATTCGCCGTCGTGCCAAATGCCGTCGATCGTTTTCCCTTTCGCGGTGAACGACCAAATCAAGCGGCGGGCGATCGCACCGATGAGCGGATGATCGAGATACCGCTCGCGCCAAGTGGCAATCGGCCACGATCGCTGCGCGAGGAACAGGGCGTCGATCCGTTCGCGCTGCGCCGGTAGCATCGCATTGATGTCTTTCAGCGAGGCTTGTAATTCCTTGTATTCCGCCGGATGCTCCGCCCGCACGGCAGCGGGCGCCGACTTGACCGGCTTGTCCCCTTTGAGCCAATGCAGGCCGGCGCTCGATCCATCGATGATTAGTTCGGCTCGGTATTCGCCGAACGAAGTGTCGAGGCGGCCTACTTCCTCCAATCCGTAGGAGGGCACGGCCAGTTCTTCGATTTCATCGACCGGCAGCTTTTCTCGTAAAGCGGCGGCGTTAAATGCCTTGGCGATCTCTTTTTGGGCGGTGCCAAACTTCACTTTGACCTTCAGAATCGCGAGCTGGCCGATCGGGGCCATGCCGGGCATCATGCCCAGCGCCGTCACGCAGGCGTTTCCCAGCGAGACGAGCCGCGGACCTTTGCCCGGAATCTTGCGATAGGCGCTCAGAGCCAGCCGCATTAAAGCGCGGGCAAGCTCGTCATCCTCTCGCAGCCCGCAGCACCCAACCAGACCGCGGAGTACCTCGACATGTCCCGGAACGATGAGATCCGTATAGTCCGAATAGTAATGCCGCACGGGAGCCTGAGGCAGCGTCCGAGGCTTGTCAACAAGCGGGAACCAGACCAGCAACCGTTTCTTGAACCGGTCGAATCCGATCGTTTTAATGAGCGGTTCAATCGTTTGCCGCCACCTCTCCGAGTATTTTCCCCGGCCTCCGGCTTGGCAATGCACCAGCAGCGCATCCCAAGTGGGGCGCACGCTGCCCTTCATATCGTTCAGGTCGGCGATTGCCACGTCGGACCAGGCCTCGCCCGCTTCGAGAATTATTCTCGTCCCCCCGGTAAGAACCGCTTCCAGCCGAGCGGCGACCTTGCGGCAAATCTTGTCGAACGCAACGCTCCGCAGGTTCTTGAGAAATTTATCGAGACAATTGCGAAGGTCTGGGCCAAGCCCGTAGCTCTTGACGCAGTTCTCCACCGTCGCAGCCAACTCCGGTAATGGGTAAAGTTCGGAACGGATGTGCGATGAACGGCCATTCGCCGAAAGCTCGGCAGCTTTCACCGGCCAAGCCAATAAGCGGACGACATCTGCTTCAGACATCGCCAACTCGCTAGAAAGCAATGTGCGCAAGATCGCAACCTGCACGTGGCGCCGGTCCCAATCGGTCAACGCGTAATCGCTGATCGCTAGCCTTTGCTCTAAAGTGTCCAACTGGTCGATCACCAAACGAAAAACTTCGGACCAGGTCTCGCGGTCCAGTGCGAGAATCGCGGTGCCAGAAGGGCGGGGCTGTAACTTCCTCCCATACAGCGAATTAGCCCCCGCAAAGTCCTTTGTCGCGGCATCGAACAGCTTTCGAGCGGCTTTCCCGGCATCGGCGTCGGTCGCATCATGCACGGGAACCGAAGATTGTTTCTTTGCCACAGGTTCAGCCCCCGACCAGCAGCGTCAGGCGGAGAAACGTGATTCGCGTATCTGGCGCGACGACGAATTCCTCTTCCAGCGAACCGGCCTGGCGATCGTTGACCAGAACCAGAATCTGGCTTTTATCGAATGCCTCGAGCGCACGATCGAATTGGCGTTTCCATTCGAGCGTTCTGGGCTTCTTAAGCGTCCAGCCATTCAGTGCCTTCTCGGCCTCGTCCGGCTGGACAAGGCCCTGGAACACCGAGCCGCGTTTGAGGCTCGCGTTAAGGTTGTAGTCTTGCACTTCCTGATAAACGCGGCTTCGGATCAGTTCACGGACGGTGATCTTCTCTTCGGCGACCTCAAGCATCCATTCGCGGGAAGGCTCTCCGTTCAACGTCTCATCTCGGACCGCAAGGATCGCACCCATGATTCGTACCTCGATTGTGTCGCGCAAGCGGATCGGGCGGCACTCATTCTCGCCAGTTCCAACCGGCTTCGGCAAGAGGGGGGCCGCTTGGTTTTGCAACGGTGAAACCGAATCACGGCTTTCGGCAACCCCACGCATCCCGCGTGCGCGCGTTTCTGTCCCCTGACCCCTGTTCCCTGACGCCTGTCCCCTGACCCGTGCTCCCCCTTGCCGACTGGCCGGTTTTTCCGCATAACTGGCTTGTGGCACTGGGAGGCGCACTTGATGGCGGACAAAATTCTCGCGACGGTCGAACCGGGTGTCTGGCAAGAGATGCTGGGCTACCTCAATTTTTCGTCGGGCTCGCCCGACTGCCGGTTCCTCCGCAATCTGAACGAGCTTGTCGGCCAGATCGAGGCTGCTGGCACGCCGCCCGGCGACTCGGCCGCCGTGCTCCACAAGCGACTTGAGGAAAAGCTCGCCGAACTGGCCGGCCGCTCGCCCGTGTTTGCCGACGCGGAGCAGGCACGGGCCGTTTTGGGCCTGGTGTTTCAAGCCGTGCTGCCGGCGTATCGGCGGCATCATCGCGATTTGCTGTTTCATTTGTCCGACGGCGAACTTTTGCGGCCGCTATTCATTGGCCGCGTGGTAGAAGCGGTGTTGTCCGAAGGGCCGTCGTGGGAGGAAACGCCGCGGATCGTCGCCGGAGCGCTCGCGCGGCTGAACGATTTTCTCGGGCATCGTCCGCTGGCCGTCCTTAACACGGCCCAAAAAATCGAGCCCTATCCGCACGAACGAGTGCGGCCGATCCCGTGGTTCATCGCGGGCGCCGGCACGGGCGTCGGAGCCTATCACGAAGTAATATCACTGGCCCTCGATTTGCTCCGCGACACCGATCCGGCGCTGCTCGAAGCCGCCTGCTTCGATCCAAAGCTGCTCGACGAATTGGCCATCGATCCGCGGGCCTACGATTTCAATCATCCGGTCAACAAACGGCCGAATTACCACTTCGGCCAATGGGACCCGCACGCGCTCGACGGCCAGGGCCGTTATCGCCGCTTCGTCGTGCAGCAGGTGACGCTCGATGCGCTGCTGGAGCGAGTGCATTCGGCAAGCACCATTCCGCGGGAAGAATTGCTGTTCGAGGCGGCGGCGGTGCTGGCCGGCACGATCTTGATGGCCTCGGGCACGAGCGGGGGCAGCCCGTCGGCGCACGATTCGACGACTTCGCTGTCGACGCTGCTGCCGCAGATCGCCGCTTATCGCGACGCCTTCTATCATCAGCTTTTCGACCGCCTCAGCGGATCGCACGCCGCCCGATTGACCGCCGAAATCGCCGCGCTGCATCAACCGTTCGCCGCCGCGCGGCAGCATCTGAACGCGGAGCTTGCCCGCCGCCGAGCGCTGCAAATGCAGCACGTGCATCTGGCGCTACTGTTCGCGCGATTGGGGTTCCCCGAGGCGGCCGAGCGGCAATCGCAGATCGTGCCGGCCGTGTCGGCGCGAATGATTTGCCAAATTCACTGCCTGATGACGGCCGCGCATCGGGCGGCGGACCGCGGTCGGCCTGCCGACGGCGTTTCGTTTCTTACGCAAATTGAAGACCTGCTGCATCGCGGCATCGAATGCGGAGCGATCGTCGACCCGTGGAACATCTTGGGCTTCGGCGGCCAATTCAGTCTTTTCCCGGCCGTCGAAAACAGCATTCCCGACTCGCGCGTCGATGAACTTTTGGAAATGATGGAGCGGCTGTTCCAAACGTACGCCCGGCTGTGGCACCAAGCCGCGGCGAGCGACGATGCCGAGGTGCTTGGCCGATTGCCGCGCGATTTTCAGCATCTTGCGGAATGGTGGGACCAATTCGCGACCGGATCGGTGTCGGGCATGCGCTGGGTTTCGGGGCGTGAATCACTGGCGGCCGCGCGGCGAGTTGCCGATGCTTTGTCGGCATGGCATCAAGCCGGCGCTGGTGGCGGCGACTTGAATTTCTGGCGGCCCTACGTCGCCGAATTTGATTCGCCGCAAGCCTACGAATGGGTGATCGAAGCGCTGTTGGAAAAGCGCGATCTGGCGGCGGCGATGTCGTTGCTGGTCCATTGGCTCGGCAGGGCCGAGGAAGTGCGGCTCGACGAAGGCTCGCATTCGTTCCATTCGCTGGCCGAGCGCTGGCTTCGACTGGCTCTGGATAACTGCCGTCAGGCAACTTCCGCCGGCGATTCCACTGCCGTCGCTCCCCGCCGTCTGCTCCGCAAATTCTTCGACTACCTCGAAGCCAACGCCGACACGTATTGGGATGTGCCCGAACTCGAAGCGCCTCCGTCGGCGCATCGTGGCCCGCCGAAGCCCGACCGAACGGCCGAAACGCCCGAGGGAGAAGAGGTCGCCGACGATGATGATGACGATCCGCGCAGCGTCTACAGCGCCGCATACGATGAAATGGTCTACCGCGACAGCACGGCCGACGACATCGAAGGGAGCATGATGGAGTCGGTCAACCCGCGAAGCGAATCCGAGGCCGAAGCCGATTCGAGTCAGTTGGTCCGTCGCCTTGGGTTCCTCACGACATTGGCCCGACTCTGGAAACAAGTCGCTCTGGCTCAAATTGGGTTGTCGAAATCGCGCTGCGAGCCGCGAGAGCCGTTGGTCGATTGTCTGGCCGGTTGGCGCGAACGGGCGGAGCAAAACGGCGTTCGTCTGCGAGCTTTGGCCGATGCCGTCGCCCGGCAAACGATCGCCAAGCCGACGGCCAATCCCGAATCGCTCGTCGAATACGATCGCCGTTGGAATGCCAAAGAAGCACTTGTGGAGCGGATCGTGGGCGCGAGCGTCGCGGTTGATGAGGCTTGCCGGTTTTTGGATGCGGCGGTGGGGGAAGTGAAACCGTCCGACGCCGAAAGTGGCACGACTTCGCACTGCCCTGCGACTGCGCGAAACCGCCAGCGGTGAGCCGAAGGAAAGCGCCGAGGCGGCGGGTACAGAAGGCGCGGCCTGTACCGGCAGCGGCTCCGGCAGTGCGGTTCAGCGGCTGTGGCGGGCCGTGTTGGCCGGCGATGTCGAAGCCACGCGAACTCACTTCGTTCCTTTCTTGGCCGCCGTCAGTCAGGATCCGCTCCTCTATTTGCGATTGGCAAGAGGTGGCGAGCCCGACAAAATCGCCGCCGTTCGCAGCCTGCAACAAACGTTTCGCCAATTGCTCCGGCGGCTGCCCAGATTAGGGCTGATTCGCGAAACGTGCCAATTGATTCACACCGCTCGGGCGATGGAGCGAAACCATCCGCTTGGGCCCGGCGCGGTCACGGAGTTCGATCGGCTGTTCGAAGTCGGTTTCAAGGCGCTGGTCGAATGCGTCGTCGAATCATCGACCGCCTGGCCTCATGCCGACGTGCCGGAGGATGTCGCGGGCGGCATCGACGAAAACCCGCGCGACGGCGATCTGACCGACGCCCTGCAACATCTCACCGAATCGCTGCTCGGCCAATGGAGTTCGCATAGCCATACGCTCCGCCTGTCGGTGCTGGAAAAAGTCGCCACCGAAAAAGATTGGCAGGAACTGATCAAGTTCATCGAGCGCTATGGCCACGATCTGTTCACGCAAATGTTTTTCACGTATCCCAATCTGCGGGCCATCCTGCATCAGGGAATCGACGCCTGGCTCGACCAATTGCAATTGGAGCCGGGACAATATGGCGAGTTGCTATTGGTCGCCGATTTGGGCGGCCGATTGCCGCGCGCTCAGGCGAAAAAACATCTCTCGCTGGTGATCGAAGCGATCGTCGAGAACTACGGCGAATACCGCGACTTCAATGCCACGACGACGCAATCCGACCGCGGCGAACTGCTTTACACGCTGTTGGATTTCCTGCGGCTCAAGGGAATCTACGAGCGGATTCATTGGAACCTGCGCCCGGTGATGATGGTTCACGAAGTGCTCGTCCGCCGAGGCCGCGACGGCGCCGCCCGGCTGTGGGCCCGAGCAATGGCCAAGGAAACGCAAGCCACGGCCGATCAGCAGTTGCATCGGCTCGCGGAATTGCAAAAGAAATACGGGATGCGGTTGTCAACCGTTGCCGACCGCCTTGCGGAGCAATTCCTGCAACCGCTGGCGATCGACCGTCTGCGGGCATTGATCCGCCCCGCCATCGCCGAATCGCGCCGGCAACTGGAGCCGCACGCGTTCACGGCACTGGAAGCGGAGGCCGGCCAATTGGCTCAGGAACCAACCGGCGCCGGGCTCGACCTGCCCGATTGGCTAGTCATTCTGGAAGAGGAAGTTGACCGCGCCGCGGCGCCGCACGACGAATCGACCGACGATCTGCAAGGATTCCCAAGGGTGCCGCTAAGTTGGGACGAAATTCAGTCGCAGTTGGCGAAATGGGAAGTCCGGCTGTTGGAAGACCGCGGCGATCGGGGAGAATGAGCGAGAGCCATGTCCACCAACCCCCACACTGCTGAGCCGCCGAAGCAACGCCCGTTTCAGTTCAGGCTCCGCACACTGTTGATCGTGGTCGCAATGGCTGGAGTCGCCTTTTGGCTAGCGTTTCGCAGCCATCAGTGGCTTGAAGATCACCGGCCCGTATTCAAGGATGAATACTATGACGACGACGGCAAGCGGCTGCCGCTTGACCAAAACGGCCGGCCGATCGAGAAGTGAGCGATCGGCCATCAATCTAACCTTGGACCAGCACCAGTTTTCATCGCTGATTGACGCCGCGATGGTCGGCCCCGTAAAATGCAGCGCTTTTCAGGCGATTCGCTTTTCATGGAACTGATATGCCAGTCCGCCGATCGTTGCCGTTCTGCTTCATCGCCCTAGCCGCCGCCTTGTTAGCGCGTTGCGCTCGTCCGGCGATGAGCGATGGACCGGACCAATCGCCCAAGAATTCCGGCGACTCGCATCTGATTCGGATCGTCTCCAGCCTTCCTCGCACGGGAAGCGCCCGGCAGCAGACCGACACGATCGTCAATGGCATCAAGATGGCCTTGGAAGAGGCCGGCGACCGGGTTGACGATTTTCAGATCGAGTATCAAGATCGCGACGATGCCACGGCATCCGCCGGCGAATGGACGCCCGAATTGGAAACGAGCAACGCCAATGCGGCGGCCCATGATCCCGATGTCATGGTCTATATCGGGCCCTACAATTCCGGCGCCGCGAAGATTTCGATGCCGATTCTGAATCAGGCGACGGCCGACGGCGGTTCGAATGAAGTCAAAACTGGCCTATTGATGATCAGCCCCTCCAATACGACGCCGGGGCTCACGAAAAAGAATCCCTACGATCCACGCGAACCGGGCGTTTATCGCCCCACCGGCAAGATCAATTACGTTCGCGTCGTGCCCACCGACGATTTGCAAGGACCGCTCGGCGCCGATTGGGCCAAGCAGATGGGCATGAAACGGATCTTCGTGCTCGACGATCAAGAGGTATATGGCCAAGGGCTGGCTCAACTGTTCGCCAAGCGGTGCGACGATATCGGTCTGACCGTGATCGGCTACGACAGCGTCGATGCCCACGAACTTGAATTCCGTTCTTTGATGACCCGAATCAAGTTTCTCCATCCCGACATGATCTATTTCGGCGGCACGACGCAAACCAAGGCAGGTCAGTTGGCGAAAGACATGGTCGCCGTCGGCTTGGATGCCAAGTTGATGGTGCCCGACGGCTGCATGGAAATCGGGTTCATCGAATCGGCCGGAGCCGACAATCTCAACGACCGTTGTTTCGTCACGTTCGGCGGTTTGCCGTCGGAAGCGTTCGAAACGGGCGACAAGGAATTCAACGAAAAACATCAATCGCAAAAGCAGTTCGTCGATCACTACAAGCGGCGATTCGGCCATTTGCCGGAGGCTTATGCGGTATACGGCTACGAAGCGGCGAAAGTCGCCTTGGACTCGATTCATCGCGCGGGAAAGAAAGATCGCGCGGCGATCATCGCGGCCTGCCTGGCCACCAAGGATTTTCACGGAGCGCTGGGCACCTGGTCGTTCGACGCCAACGGTGATACAACCATGCACCGCCTCAGCGGCAATGTCGTGCATGACGGCAAATTCAAGTTCGTCAAGACTCTAGGCGATTAAGGCTCCGGGGCTCCGCCGCATGACGCCTTATTTGCTGGCCGCCGCCGCGGACGCCTCCTTGTGGCATGTCGAGTTTCTGCAGCAGTGCATCAACGGGCTGACGTTCGGCGCATTGATCGCGCTGATTGCCCTGGGCTACACGATGGTCTACGGGATCATCGGGCTAATTAACTTCGCCCACGGCGATCTGTTCATGCTGGGGTCGTTCTTCGCACTGACGCTTGTCGCCAGCCTGCATTTGGAAGGGGCCGGCACCGCGGCAACGGTCGGTGGCATTCTGCTGCTCCTCGCGCTGACGCCGCTGTTCTGCGCGGGATTGAATTGGTCGGTCGATCGACTTGTGTATAAGCCGCTGCGCAAAGCGCCGAAGCTGGCGCCGCTTGTTTCGGCGATCGGCGTGTCGTTTTCGTTCATGAATATCGGTCAGTGGTGGGGTGGCTCGGCCGATCGCGACTTTCCCGACTTGATCGAGCGCAAGAATCTGTTGGCCGGCTTGCCGCTGCCGCTGCATTTGAACGAGTTGCAATTCACGCTCAAGGATCTTCTGCTGCTGGTCGTGGTGGTTCCGACGATGATCGCGCTCACGCTTCTGGTCAAACGAACTCGCCTCGGTCGCGCGATGCGAGCCACGGCGCAAGACCCGGTCGCCGCCCGGCTGATGGGCATTCCCGTCGAACGCGTGATCGGCGCCACGTTTCTCATCGGCGGCGGTCTGGCGGGAATCGCCAGCGTGATCTACGGGCTGTATATCAACACGATCCAATTTCAGATGGGCTATAAGACGGGGCTATATGCGTTCACGGCCGCGGTGCTCGGCGGGATCGGCAACATTCCCGGCGCCGTTTTGGGCGGAGTGGTGATCGGTTTGGTCCGTTCGCTCGGAATCGGATACGTGAGTCAGCACTGGGTCAACGCGCTGATTTTCGGCATCCTGATCGTGATTCTTGTGTTCCGTCCCACCGGATTGCTGGGCGTGCGAACGAGGGAAAAAGTATGACGGAACAGAGGTCGGGAACCAGCGGTCGCGGGCCGGAAAGCCCGCCGCGCGTCGATGCGAATTCGGCGGCGCGGATTCGCGCCGGCCGGCGCTGGAGTCGATTCGTGCCCGATCTGATCGCATTGGCCGTATTTGCACTGCTGCCAATGTTGATGGGGAAGGCCGAAGTCGGCGGAAGCATCACCGATCTTTTCATCTTCGCAATCTTGGCACTGGGATTGAATGTCGCGGTCGGATACGCCGGATTGCTGCATTTGGGCATCGCGGCCTTCTTCGGCATCGGCGCCTACATCATCGGCATTCTCACTGTCGGCGGGTATCCGTTTCAATTCAGCTTCACCGCCGCGCTCGTGCTGGCCGCGGTTGGCGCCGGCTTGTCGGGATTGATTCTGGCGGCGCCGACGATTCGACTGCAAGGCGATTATCTGGCGTTGGTGACGCTCGGGTTCGGCGAGGTGGTCAATGTCGCCCTGAAGAATCTTGAAAACATCACGGGCGGCATGAAGACCTTGAACCCGCTGCCCCCGCCTGTCGTGCCCGGCTGGCTGACGAAACTGCTCGACAGGCCGATCGATTTCGGCAGCGATTATCGCCCCTTTTACTTTCTCTCGCTGGCGATTCTCGTCGGCGTAGTCATCGTGCTGCGCAATCTGGAGAATTCGCGATTGGGCCGCGCCTTGGTGGCGCTTCGCGAAGACGAGTTGGCGGCGACGTGCTTGGGAATCAACGCCACGCGGATCAAGCTTGCGGCATTTTCGCTCAGTGCGGCCATCGCCGGCCTTGCCGGCGGATTGTTTGCAACCAAGCTGGCCAGCACTTCCGATCCGCATACCTATAGCTTCAATCTCTCGATCACCGTGCTTTGCTGCCTGATTCTTGGCGGGCTGGGGAGCATTCGCGGCGTGCTGCTCGGCGTGCTGCTGCTGAAGGGCTACGAGATTATCTTGGTGCCGCAATTGGACCAATGGGCTCATGCGCTGCATTGGTCGGTGACATTCAAGCAGTGGAACCTGCTGACGTTCGGCGTCGTGCTGATCCTGATGGTTCGATTCCGCCCCGAGGGGCTTTTGCCGTCGCGGCGCATTCAACATGAATGGCATCAAGAAACTCCGCCGCTCGTCGAACCGAAGCCGGCGTCGTAAATCAATCCGACAATGCAATGACGCTCCTTGAAGTCCAAAAACTGACGATGCGGTTCGGCGGTCTGACGGCCGTCTCTGATGTCGATTTGGACGTGCCCAAAGGCTCGATCTTTTCGGTGATCGGGCCGAACGGCGCCGGCAAGACGACGTTGTTCAACGCGATCACGGGCATCTATGAGCCGACGACCGGCTCGATCCGTTGCGGCGGCCGCGACTTGCGCCGGCCATTCGCTCCTCGGGTCGCGGTATTTTGCGCCGCGGTCGGTATTCTCACCAGCATCGCAGCATTGCTTTTAGCGGTCGACATCGACCGACTGTGGCGGGCGACGATCGTCCGCAACATGCAAGATCCAAACACGCCGTTTTCGTCCGCGGCGGCTTGGGCCGACTTTCGCGGTTACCTGAATGGACGATTGGGCACTGAGCGGAAAGGCGACGGCTGGGCCGTTGTGCCTTGGAACTCGTCGCGCCCGATTCTCGGACTCGCCAACCAACGCGACGATGCACGGGAGCTCGCCGGCCTGCTCGACAGCGTGGTTGCCGGAAACAGTAGCTTGGATTTATTGCCGGATTCCCATGGACGCTGGGAAGTGCTGGCCGAGAAACCCGTGATCGACGAAGTGGCGAAAGCTCGCAGAGCGCAATTGCGGCTCGAATGGATCGCGGCGATTTTGGGGTTGGTCGTCGCGAGCGCCGGCTCGTATTCCATTTGGAGCCGATCGCGGCGGACGCCCGACGTAATCGCCGGAAGCGGCATTGCCCGCACGTTTCAAAATATCCGCTTGTTGGCCAGCATGACCGTGCTGGAAAATGTGCAAGTGGCCATCGATCGGCGGCTCGGGCGCGGCGTGCGACAGTGGCTCTTCATCGCGATCGCGTGGCTCGTAGTCGCCGGTGCCGTCGTTTGGGGTCTCTTGCCTTTGGTTTGGCCGGAGCGGCCAGCGGCGCTGAATACCGTCATGACGATTGCGGTCGTGTTCGTGGAATGCGGGTTGCTATTGCAAGCGCAGTTGCTGAAGCGCCGCGATGAACGCGAGTCAGCCCGACTGGCATTCGAGGTGCTTGGCGTCGTCGGTTTGCAACCGCGGGCTTCGTCGCTCGCCGGATCGCTCGCCTACGGCCAGCAGCGGCGATTGGAAATAGCACGGGCATTGGCGCTAGAGCCGCGGCTGCTGCTGCTCGATGAACCGGCCGCGGGGATGAATCCGACCGAGTCAGTCGATCTCACGAGATTGATCCGCGGCATCCGCGATCGGGGTGTCACGGTGCTGTTGATCGAACATCACATGAACGTCGTGATGGGCATTTCCGATCGCATCGCCGTGCTCGACCACGGAATCAAGATCGCCGAAGGAACGCCCGCCGAAGTGCGAGCCAATCCGAAAGTCGTCGCGGCTTATCTGGGACAGGAAGAGACGAACTGATATGCCCGCTCTGTTGGAAATCGACAACCTGCATTCCGGCTACGGGCCGATCGAAGTGCTCAAAGGCATTTCGATCGAAGTCGGCGCGGGCGAGATTGTCACCATCATCGGGGCGAACGGGGCAGGCAAAACATCGACGCTGATGTGCGTTTCCGGCGTGAATCGAATCTGGTCGGGCCGAGTGCGGTTCGATGGGCAGGAGTTGCAAACGGTCGCCGCCGACCGGATCGTTCGCCGCGGACTTTGCCATTGCCCCGAAGGCCGCAAGATTTTTCCGCGGCTCACGGTGCTGGAGAATCTGCAGATGGGCGCGTTCATGCGCAGCGATCCGCGCGGCGTCAAGGAAGATTTGGAGCAAGCGTTTTCGCTGTTTCCGATTCTTCGCCAGCGAGCCAAGCAAGCCGGCGGCACGCTTTCGGGCGGCGAGCAGCAGATGCTGGCCGTCGCGCGGGCGATGATGGGCCGGCCTCGGCTGTTGCTCTTGGATGAACCGTCGCTCGGCTTGGCGCCGCTGGTGTGCGCGAAAATCTTCGACGTGATCCGGCAACTCAATTCGCGCGGCATTGCGGTGCTGCTGGTCGAGCAAAACGCGCGGATGGCATTGAAAATCGCCGCCCGCGGCTATGTGATGGAAACCGGCCGGATCATTTTATCAGGCCCCGCCGGCGAGTTGCTGGCCGACCAGCGCGTTAAAGACGCGTATCTCGGCGAATGACCCGACTCACTCCTTCGTCTGATGCCGGACGATTTCGCCTTCGACCATGTAGATCACGTCTTCGGCGACGTTCGTGGCCATGTCGGCCAGCCGCTCCAGATGCTTCGACACCGAGGTGAGCTGCAGCAGATACTCGGTCCGCTCCGGATTGCGGCGGATGGCGGCCATCACTTGCTGGCGGATGCGCTGCCGCGGATTCGTCGACTTCGTCGTCGTCGTCGCGCACCTGGCGGGCCAAGGCGGCGTCGGCGTTCACCAGCGCGTCGAGGCTTTGTTTGACCATGTGCTGCGCCTGCGTCGCCATGCCGCGAAAATCGACCGGCAGGTCGATCCGCTCGGCGCTCGGCAGAAACACGACGCGCTTGGCGATGTTCTTGGCCAGGTCGCCCATCCGCTCCAGGTCGTTGTTGATCTTGAGCACCGCCACGACGAATCGCAGATCGGCGGCCACCGGCTGGTAGAGGGCCAGGATCTTGAGGCACTCTTCCTCGACGTCGACCTCCATGCGGTCGATCTCGGCGTCGTCGGCGATCACTTTTTTCGCCATCACCGCGTCGCGATTGATCAGGGCCGAGATGGCCTTGGCGATCGCCTCTTCGACCAGCGTGCCGACGAAGAGGATCTTCTGCTTCAATGCGTCGATCTGGCGATGGATGTGTTGGGTCATGTCAGTCGGGAGAGATTCGGAAATAGCAGAGTGAAAGTAAGCGCGAAGCGTTAGCGAGGGCGAACCGCGCGCCGCCCTCGCTAACGCTTCGGGTTAGTGTGGCGGCGTTGGTCTACAAACCTTAGCCGAAACGGCCGGTGACGTAGTCTTCAGTCTCCTTCAAAATGGGCTTGGTGAAAAGGTCGTCGGTCGGTCCGTACTCGATCAGCCGGCCCAGGTACATGAACGCCGTGTAGTCGCTGGTCCGCGAGGCTTGCTGCATGTTGTGCGTCACGATCAGCACGGAGTACGAGCCGCGCAGCTCCTGGATCAGATCTTCGATCTTGCCGGTGGCGATCGGGTCGAGCGCCGAGCAAGGTTCGTCCAGCAGCAGCACTTCCGGCTCGGCGGCGATCGCCCGGGCGATGCAAAGCCGCTGCTGCTGGCCGCCCGACATGCCGAGGGCGCTTTCGTGCAGGCGGTCCTTGACTTCGTCCCACAGCGCCGCGCCGCGCAGGCTCCGCTCGCAGACTTCGTCGAGCACGCGGCGATTGCGCTCGCCGTCGATGCGCAGCGAGTAGACGACGTTCTCGTAGATGCTCATCGGAAACGGATTCGGCTTTTGAAACACCATGCCCATCCGCTTGCGCAGCTCGATGACATCGACGGCCGTGCGATAGATCGAATCGCCGTTGAGCCGCATGTCGCCATCGATGCGCACAGTCGCTCAGCAGATCGTTCAGCCGGTTGACGGAGCGCGAGCAGGGTCGATTTGCCGCAGCCGCACGGGCCGATCAGCGCGGTCACCTTGTCTTTGGGAATCGCCATCGAGATGTCGAGCAGCGCCTGTTTCTGGCCGTACCACAGGTTGAAATGATCGACTTCGACGACCGGCTCTTCCTGGCCATCGCGGGGTGGACTTCGGTGGCGACCGACTCCCCGCGAGTAATCGCAATCAACCGGCCGGCGGCGGGCGGAATCGGCGCGGTCGGCGAGCCGTTCGGCGGTAGCGCTGCTGCTGCGGTCTGCACTGCGGCGGCGCTGTGCAGCCTCGGGCGATTGAGGAGATTTCGGATTCGGTTTCAAAGTGTTCATTTCAGCCACAAGTTAGTGCCAGACCGCGATCATCTCAGAATTGGTCGGACATGAATTTTCGCCGCAAACGCTTTCGCAGCCAAATCGCCGCCAGATTGAGCGAAGCCACGATCGCGATCAAGAGCAACGTCGTCGTAAAGACCATCGGCTTGGCCGCTTCGCTGTTGGGACTCTGAAATCCGACGTCGTAAATCATGTACGCCAAGGTGCATGAAGCTGCGGTCAGGATGAAGATACGGAAAAACCCCGTCGATCGGCAATTCCGGGGCCAGCTTCTCGACGCCGACCAGCATCAGCGGGGCCACTTCGCCCGCCCCGCGGGCCATCGCCAGAATCATGCCGGTCATGATGCCCGGCATCGCTCGCGGCAGCACGATCCGCCGGATCGTCTGCCACTTGCTCGCGCCGCAAGCATAGGAACCTTCGCGCATCGAATTGGGCACCGCGGCCAGGGCTTCCTCGGTCGCGACGATGACGACCGGCAGCGTCAACAGCGCCAGCGTCAGCGACGCCCAGAGCAGGCCGCCCTTGCCGAACGTCGGATCGTTATCGACGAGGCTGGCGCGATAAAAGCCGTGAAAAAACGGCGTCGTCGCGATCATGGCCACTACGAGGCCAAGCGACACGAGCCACAGCGCGATTGCCAATCGGCGTAGCCGCGGCCGGCCCGCCGAAAGTGTCTTAGCCACCGAAGGCCGGCCCGCCATACCGATAAAAAACGCCGCGACACCCACTACGACCGCACAACTCAGCAAAACAAACCAAGTGCCCGCCGGCCAAGGATTCTCGGGTCCGCCGTCGATGTATTCGCCGACGCCGTAGCAAAAGAACCCCAATCCGAACACGCCGAACACGATGCTCGGCACGCCGGCCAGATTGTTGATCGCGATTCGCACGGCGCTCGTCACCGGGCCCGGCTTGGCGTATTCGCGCAGATACAGCGCGGCGAGCACTCCGAAGGGCACGGCGAACAGCGACATGATGAGCGTCATGGCGATGGTGCCCCAGATGGCGGGAAAATATCCGCCGTCGCTGATTGGATTGGAGCGGATCGTCGAGCAGAAACTCCCGCCAGCGCGAAAAATAGACGCCCATCTTGCCCCAAAAACCAAGTTGATTGGCCGGATAAGCTCGAACGATGTCTTCCATCGCAAGATCTTTCGCCGAGCCCTGCACCGGCTTGACTCGCAAGCGATAGCGAGCGTTTTCGGATTTCAGGCGATCGATTTTCGTTTGGATCTCTTTGAATTGCTGCTTGGACCACGCATCGGTCGAGGCGAGTTCCTTGCCGGCGGCGGCATATTGGGGCGAATCGACGCCGTAGTCCAGGCCCGCTTGAATTTGCGCCAAATGTGCTTGTTTCATTTTCCGCCGCACGGCGCCGTTTTCCGATTTATCGAGCGCGACGCTTTCTCGCCAGCGAGTGCGCACTTCGGAGTGCAAATCCTGAAATCGCCGCCAGGCTTCTTCCGGCGTCGCGGCGACAACTTTGCCGTCGATCAACAGCGCTTCGATGCGGCCGTAAAACCGGCCGATCTCCAAGCGTTCGATCGCGAGCGCCCATTCGGGCCGAGTTTCTTCGACGACGCGAAAATCGTTGACCCATTGAAACGGAGCATGAGTCAGCTCGAAATTTCCTACGCGCACCAACCGCCGTGTCGCGAAGCCGCCATCGTCGTCGATTTCCTTTCGAGCCTGTTCGGCAATTGCCGGCGGGAGCGAGTCGAGGGCCCGCGCTTCCGGCTTGTAGCGCCTCGATCGCGCGACCTCGCCCATGACGATTGCATGGTCGGCCAGCGTCAATTCAACGACCGGCCGCGGCCAAAACGTGCCGATGCCTTGATACACGACGAGCGTCATCAGTCCCACGATCAGCACCAGCGAAATCGCCAGCGCTCCGCCGGTCAGCCATAGTTGCGGCTCGCCGTGGGCAACCAGCGTCGCATGAGACGAACTTCGCCGCCGTGGCCGCGGCGCTCGCTCGGTGGAACGGGTCGGCGGCGAAACGGGGGCGCGATCGGCGGCGCGATGTTAGAGCTCATACGCCCTCCGCCGGAATCGTTGCCGAACGACTTCCGCCACGGTGTTGACGACAAACGTGATGATGAACAATGCCAGCGCAGCGACGTAGAGCGTGCGGAAATGCGTCGTGCCCACGGCCGCTTCCGGCATTTGCGTGGCGATCGCCGCCGAAAGAGTTTGGAAGCCGTTGAAGATGTTGATATCCATCAAGGGTGTGCCGCCGGCCGCCATCAATACGATCATCGTTTCGCCGACGGCTCGCCCCAGCCCGATCATCACCGCCGAAAATAGCCCGCTCATGGCCGTCGGAATCACGACGTGAACCGCCGTTTGCCAATGCGTGGCCCCCGCGCCAAGCGAGGCGGAGCGCAAACTGGCCGGCACCGACGAGAGAGCGTCATCGGCCAGCGTGTAAATCAACGGAATGATCGCGAATCCCATCGCCAAGCCGACGACCAAAGCATTCCGTTCATCGTAGCGCCCGAGAAACGTTCCGCGCGGATCGATCTTGACGGCGTCGAGAATCCAAGCGACGACGAACACGAGGAGCAACGTCGCCGCCACGCCGACGATGAATTTCAACAGCTCGGTCGCCGCGCTGCGAGTCCGACTCCAAGGCGCCGAAATCTGCCGCAACCAAGGATCGACGGTGCGATTGATGAGCAGGGCCGTAAACACCGCGCCCAAAGGAAGCAACAGAATGATCCAACCCGGCCGGCCGGTGCCTCGCTGTCCACTCAGCCAAGCCTTGATGTCGCCGTCGAATAGATACCGCTGAATTAACGGCCCCAATACGCCGGCGGCCAATACGCCCCCGGGAATCGCCAACAGAATCATCGCGGCAAACCGCCAGCGGGCGAAGCGTAACGTGAGCCCATGCGGCAGCAATTGCCACAAATACGCTCCCAGCAAGAGCGCCAGTGGCAGTGTGACCAATCCCGCCAACACTTCCGGAACAATGCCCGACACCACCGGCGCGACGACCAGCCCCGCCAAGAATCCCAGCACGACGCTCGGCAGGCTGGCCATCAACTCAATCGTCGGTTTAATTCGTGCCTTGGCACGGGGATGGAGAAATTCGCTGGTGAACATCGCCGCCAACAGGGCCAGCGGGGTGGCGAAAATCATCGAATAAAAAGTCGCCTTGAGCGTGCCAAACACGAGCGGCATCAGCCCCAGCTTCGGCTCGAACCCGCCACCGCCAGAACTTTGCCAAACCTGCCGCGGCCCCGGCTCCCCTTCGTACCAAACGGGCAAGAACAGCGCGGACAGCGATCCATCAGGGTATCCGGGATCGAAACTCCACGTCGTGGCCACTCCGCCCGCAACCGCCAGCAGGCGGTTTCCCTTTGGTGAAATAGCAGCGCTTTCGACCGGAGTTTTTTCAGGCATCCGCAAATGCAAGACGACTTTTTCGGTCGTGATATAGAGAAGCCGAACTTGTCCGTCGCCATAGCCCACCACCGCTTCACGATCACTCGACGACGACGCGATGGTGGCGACCGCAGCGCCTTCGGCGGCGAATTCCTGGGCGTGAATCAACCGGCGCTTGTCGGCGCCGGGGCCCCCCTTTTCCTCGCTGCCGAACGATCGAGCGCCGGTCGCAAGGACGGGAAACCAGGCCCGCACCCGGCCGCTCGAATCGCCAGCCAACAGCGTGGTGCCGCCGAGCAGCGGCTCGAGCGCCGTCAAACTCACGCCGGATTCGTCAACCAGATTCACTTCTTCCGCAAGTCGAGGATGCTCGAGATCGCGGATTTCATAGCGCAACAATCGGCCGTCGCTCCAAGCGACGTACACGTAATCTCCGAGGCCCGAGAGATGGAGGAATTTCGGCGGCCCTTTGATGTCGGCGGGCAGCTTCAATTCGATCGGCGCCGAAAGCGTTCGAACACGTCCTCGCCGGCCAGCAAATCGTGGCGAGACTCCACCGAGGCGACTTGCAGCTTGCCGTGGTCGGCAAACCAGCAAAACACCGGGCCCGATGCAGGCTCGACATGATCGACGAGCCGAATCGCCGGCTCGGCCTTCGCGGGCGCGACGATCGGCTCGTCGAGCTTCACGGTCAGTTTTTGGCGGCGATATTGGCCCGTCGGCGTTCGGCTGACGAGACCGCCATCCCATTCGGCGGTCGCTCCGATGGCCATGTCACGCACGGAGGCGGGAACCTCCGCCGGTTCGACGAATCGGGTGTCGAATCCGATTCTCCCCAGTTGCAACTTGCCGTCGCCGAATCCAAAGACGGCTTGCTGACCATCCACGGAAAGCGCGACCGCAGTCATGCCCGCGAGCTTGGTTTGCTCCGGCGAGAGGTCGTTCAACAGATGCCCATTGTCCAAACGAAAGCAGCGCACGCGTCCGTCGGCAAACAGCGCCCAGCCGAGCATGCCGAATTCATCCATGCCAAGCCGAATCGGCGGTCCGACCTTGACCGCAGGCTCTTTCGCCGCGGCGACGGGGGCGATCGCGCCGGGCAAGGTGTTGGTCAACTCGATCTTGGCCGGCATGAAGAGCGGAATCACTTCCGACGCCAGAAAAACGCAGACCAACAGCACGGCGCCGATCGTGCCGATCCCGCCGACGGCCACCAAACTTCTCGCAATCCGATCACCGGCCGTAACGGTCCACGACGTTTTTCGGCGGCGCTCGAGGCCGGTAAACGTGCGTTGCGGATCGCTGGCCATTCGTCGTCGATGAAAAGGGATGTTTGTCGCCGTGTCGCGTTACGCCCAGGGAAGGCCGCCGCTGCGGATTGCGATTGCCAAATCTTTGTTCGGCCTTCCCTGGGCTTGCGTGGGCATTAAACGCGACTGGACTGTTCTACTCCGCGAGGCCCACCATTTTCAAACTGCGCTGCGCCACTTTTTCCGTCAGCGGCAAGAAACCCTCGCGGTCAACATCTTCCTGGCCGTTGCGGCTGAGCACGTATTTGAGGAATTCGCCCCGCAACGAGTCGAGTTGGCTCGAGGGCTTGTAATTGACGCTGATATAGAGAAAGCGGGCCAAAGGATATTCGCCACGATACGCATATTCGGCTTCGGCGGGAACGAATTTCTTGCCCGACTTGAGAGCCAACGGCACCGCTCGCACGTCGGCCGTCTTGTAGCCGATGCCGCTGTAGCCGATGGCGTACTTGTCGCTGGCCACGCCTTGCACGACGGCCGAGCTGCCGGGCTGCTCCTTGACCGAGTCTTTGATAGTCGCCCTTGAACAGCGCGTGTTCCTTGAAGTAGGCATAGGTGCCCGAGGCCGAATTGCGGCCATAGAGATTGATCGGCTTGTCTTTCCACTCGCCGGTCAGTCCCAGGTCGCCCCAGGTGACGATGTCGCTGGCGTAGCCTCCCTTGCGAGCCTTGGAGAAGATGGCGTCGATTTGCTGGAACGTCAGGCCTTCGATCGGATTGTCCTTGTGGACGTAGACGGCCAGCATGTCGATCGCGGTCGGCAAGCACCGTCGGCTTGTAGCCGAACTTGGCCTCGAATTCGTCGATTTCTTCTTCTTCCAATCGCGGCTCATGGGACCGAAGTTGGCCGTGCCTTCGATCAGCGCCGGAGGAGCCGTGGCCGAGCCCTTGCCTTCGATCTCGCGTTGCACGTTGGGATACATCTTGGTGAAGCTGGCCGACCAATGGTCCATCAGGTTGTTCATCGTGTCGGAACCGACGCTCTTGATCGATCCGGAAACTTCGGTAGTCACCTTCTCGTACGCCGGCAGCTTGGGATCGAGGCTGCTAGCGGCGGGCTTCTTTTCGACCGTGGCTTCATCGGCAGCAGCAATCGCGAAGCTGGTGAAACCGATTGCCAGAACAAAAGCGGCGACGCTCATGCATTTCATCCGGGGGCCGGACAAGAATTTGCACGACATAGGACTTCTCCTGGATTGGGACTTTTCGAGCGGGGTTACTGTTCCACGCGCCAAGTCTAAGGCTCGATTGTTAGGGGAACATTAGCGACGCATGGGAAGGCGAATTCGTCTCGATTTCGTTCCTGGCTAGCGCTGCGGGCTGAGGAAATTATCGCCGGCAACCACTGGCTCCTGAATGCTTTGTGACGATGCCTGATTCACCGGCAAATGAATCGTAAATGTGCTTCCCACGCCGATCCGGCTGGTGACGGTGATTTGGCCGCGATGGGCTTGAACGATGTGCTTGACGATCGATAGCCCAAGACCGGTCCCGCCCAATTTGCGGCTGCGGGCGCGATCGACTCGATAGAACCGCTCGAAGAGCCGCGGCAGATGCTCGCTCTCGATGCCGCAGCCTTCGTCGCTGACGGCGATGGTCACTTCATCGGCCGACCGCTGGGCATGAATTTGCACCGCCCGTTGCGGCTCGCTGTTTTTCACCGCGTTGTCGAGCAGATTGGCGACGGCCTGTTCCAACAGCGGCGGATTGATCGCCGCTCGCAGCGCCGCATCGCAAATTAATTGCACGTCGATCTGCCGTGCGTCGGCATTCGCTTGGCAATCGGCGACGGCCGCTTCGAGCACGTCGTGGATCGAAGAATCGAGGAGCAGCAGATCGACGGCTCGCTCGTTTTGCTCGATCTTCGCCAGGCTGAGCAAATCCTCGATGATCGCGTTGAGCCGATCGGCCTGCTTGGCAATGATTTGGAGGAATCGCAGCGCGTCGTCGCGATGCTCCATCGCTCCGTCCAGCAGCGTTTCGACGAAGCCCTTGATCGACGCGATGGGCGTTTTCAATTCATGCGACACATTGGCGACGAAATCCTGGCGAACGTTTTCCAAGTGGCGGAAACGAGTGACGTCGTTCAGCACGATCACGGCGCCGACGCTCCGGCCGGCCGCGTCGCGCAGCGCGGTGCCGCGGATGCGGAGCGTTTTTTCCTGATCGCCATGCAACACGACGTCGTCTTCGATCGGCACGTCGCTCCGCAGCGCTCGGCTGGCGAATCGCCGCAAATCGGCATTGCGCAAAACCTCTTGCAAGCTGCGGCCCGGAACGTCGGATTGGCGGCTACCGATCAAATCGGCGGCCGCGCGATTCAAGCTGATCACTCGTTCCTGCGGATCGACCGCCAAAACGCCTTCGACCATGCTGGCCAACACCGCTTCTTGTTCGTGACCTTTGCGTCCGATGACGTGGCTGCGCTCCTCGATCTGCTCCGCCAAGCGGCGAATCGATTCGGTCAGTCCGACCAATTCATCGGCGTCGGGCGCGGGGATCGATGCATTGAGATCGCCATCGGCCAGACGGCGCGCGGCCAGCGCAATCTCCGTCACCGGCCGCGCACCGCGCCGGGCCAAAACCCAGGCCAGCGGGAGTGCGACGGCCAGAATCACGGCGCCGGCCAACGCCACTTCCCAGCGCAAGCGGCTTAGCTCGGCGTCGATATCGCTCGCGGGAATCGCCGCCCGCACGACGCCCACGACGCGCCCCTCGTCGCGAACCGGCACGGCCACGTACAGCATTCGCTGGCTAAATGTCGTGCTGTAGCGGATCGAACGGCCAGGCGCGCCGGCCAGGGCCTCGACGATCTCGGGGCGCCGAGCATGGTTGTCCATCTTCGAAATGTCGGCTTGCGTGTCGAACACGACTTCGCCATTGGTGCGAATAATCGTGAACCGCCCGACCAGAGCGCGGCTGGCTTGGGCCGCGAACTGCTCGAGCTCGGTCATGTCGCCGGAAAACGCCTTCGAGCCGCGGCTTGCCACCAGCCGAGCCATCGACTCCATGCGGTCTTCAAGACTGGCGACCAGCGTCTCTTCGAGCGCCTTCGACGCGCACCAGCCGGCAACCAAGACGACTCCACAAACGATTGTCAGGTGCGACCGAAGCAGTTGCCCGACGAACCGTTTCCGCGACATGGGAGGAAAGTAGGGTGAGGGTGCTGGGTGAGCGGTTAGGGGAGACGAAGAACGAAACGCGCGAAACCGCAAGCGAACTCCGCAATGAGTTTTTGTAGTGAAGCACGCCTGCGGTTTGGCGCGTTTCCTACACCCCCACCCTATTCCTTGAACCGATATCCGACGCCGCGGACGGTCTCAATATAATACCCATACTCCCCGAGCTTCTTTCGCAGGCCGGCGACTTGCACGTCAACGGATCGCTCCGTGACGGGATAGTCTTCTCCCTTCACGGCATCGACGATTTGCGCTCGCGTGAATGCCCAGCCGGGCTTTCGCGCCAAGAAATGGAGCAGGCGGAATTCGGTGTACGTGAGATCGCCCGGCTCGCCGTTCAACAGCACCTCGTGCCGCCCTGGGTGAATGACGATTTCGTGAATGCGAACCGTCGCTTGCTCCTCGACCGAGTCTTTCGCACGCACTCGCCGCAGCAACGCGCGAATGCGGGCCAGCAACACTCGCGGGCTGAATGGCTTCGTCATGTAGTCGTCGGCGCCGAGCTCCAGTCCCGACACGACGTCGGATTCCTCGCTTTTGGCGGTCAGCATCAAAATCGGCACATGGGCCGTGCGGCTATCGGCCTTCAGAATGCGACAAATCTCCAGACCATCGACCGACGGCAGCAGCAGATCGAGCACGATCAGATCGGGCACATTCTGCCGGGCCTCCGCAAGCGCCTCTTCGCCCGAAGCAACGCAGCGAACGCGATAGCCTTCCTTGGCCAGATTGTAGTTGACCAATTCCAGCAGGTCTTCCTCGTCATCGACGACGAGGATTCGTTCACGAGCCATGACGCTTCCCTCGGCGGACGAAGTGCCTTCCAATCGCTTCCCAAGGAAACGATCGAGGACGGGTACATTTCGGTGCCAAGCTATCATCGGCATGTTAGGGCTCCGTGAACGTCAGGTTAGGATCGTCTCGCAAACCGCCGGGTGTCCCCTTCTCGCAGGCGGATCACCTTGTCACGATCGGCCCGCTGTCGACCGCTTCGAAATCATGGCCTTTGATCTTGCCGATTTGGTGCAGAACGTCGTCGTCCCAATGCGGATCGGGAGCGCCGGTGATGAACCAATCGCCGCCGTTGTCGGCGACGATCATACCGTAAGTCTTCAACGCTTGCAGAATCACGCGGTCTTCCCGCGGGAAATGGCTGATATCGACGTCGGCCTTCAATCGCAGCCGCAGGCCCATCGGCGGCCGATTCGGATCGCTCGACGAGCTGGCCCAATGCGTGGCCGGGTTGATATAGGCCCGTTGCGATTTCACGATCGTGAATCGCAGCGCATGGCGGATTTCGCCTTGCTCGACTTCATCGTGCCGCACCAGGCCGGGGAAAATTGGCAGCCCGGCCGCGTCGGCCGAAGTCCAACCGGCCGGCCGCAGGCGATTGCTCGTCAGATCGAAGATAGCGCCCGAGCCGGCTTTCCAGCCGGCGGCCGTTTTGTACGTCGAAAACAGTTCGTAGAGCTTCTTCGCTTCCGGATCGATGACGAGCACATGCCTGTCGCCATCCGATTTTGGGCCGCCTTCGATCGGCACATCGTCGGGAATCGGATACGGCCCCGGATCGCTTTCATCGGGATACTCGAATTTCACCGGCAGGCGCTTTTGATCTTTCGACGCGATGCAATACGGAATGCCGCTTGGGATACCGTTCGACGGCGCGCCGAAATCCGGGTGCAGTCCCTTGTTGGGCCCGATCGAGCGAATGTATTGCTCCGACTTCGGATGCACCTTCAGCTTATCGATCGGCGTATTCCAAGGATTGTCGGCCGGAAATATGGCGACATCCCCCCGCGGCGTCTTGAGCGTCGGCGGCTCAGCCGGCGCAATGTGGGTCGCACACGCAATCGCCCCAAAAGCCAGCACCGAAAGAAATAGGCCGCTAGCCAATTTCCTGTGGCCCGTAGCCTGTAGCCTGTAGCCTTCCGCCTGTAGCCGGTGGCCTCGCATAGCTCAACTCACTTTCTTCAGCAATGTGACCCGCCCCGTATCGACCCATTCGACGACGAAGATATTGCCGTCGCGGTCGAAGCAAGCATCGTGCGGATGGACGAATTTGCCCGCCACCCAGCGTTTGGGGTCCATGCGAATCTGCATCTTCTTCACTTCCGCGATCCATGTCGCGTCGTCGCCCAGATGCGACGATCGCCTTGTTGTCGCGGTCGAACAGCGACACCCGGGCGTGCAGATCGGGCACCAGCAGCACGTCGCCGCGAATGTCGAAGTGCGCCGGGAACAGCACGTCGTTGACGAAGCTGATGTGCTTGCCGTCGAGCGTGAAGTATTGCAGCCGGGCGTTGGCCCGATCGGCGACCACGAGCGACGGCGTGCGGCCCGGCCGATCGTCGAGCCACAGGCCGTGCGGCGTGTTCATCTTGCCGGGCTCGGTGCCCTGGCCGCCCCAGGTGCGCACCCAATTGGCGTCCTTGTCGTACTGATGGATGTAGTGCGAGCCGTAGCCGTCGCCGACGTAAAAGCCGCCGTCCGGCGCGAAGGCGACGTTCGTCGGCTTGTAGCCCGTCGCATCCTTGTAGACGCCGGCCTCTTTCGGGTAATCGAGCTTCCAGACGACCTCGCCCTTGAGGTTCGTCTTGATCACCTGGCGATGGTCGATGTCGCACAGGTAGAGGAACTCCTCGCCCGCCTCCTTGCGGATGTCGATGCCGTGCCCGCCGGGATAGATATCCTTGCCGAACGAGCGGACGAACTTGCCCGGTGGATCGAACACGACGATCGTGTCCATCACGTGCTTGCCGTGGCCCTGGTGCTTGATGTAGATAAGCCCGGCTTCGTCGATCGTCACGCCGTGGGTCGTTTCCCAGCTGAATGCTGCCCGGCAACTCGCCCCAGTCGTGGATGCATTCGTAGCGGTATTCGCCCGTCGCCGATGACGGCGTTTTTCGTGCCGGCCTTGTCTTCCATGCCCAGGAGCAAGGGCCCGGAATGGCTGACAGCGGCAGCCGCGCCGGCGGCAACGGCGGTCTGCTTGAGAAAAGTGCGGCGTCGCATGGCTATTTTCCTCTGGGTCGGGCTGGTGGATTGCCACGACCACTGTAACCGACTGGGTAAGCGGATTTCAACCATCCACTTGGCGAACGACGCGCGTCCCCCGCTCCCGCTCCCTGCCCCCGCTTTTTCCCCCAGCTATCCTCCCATTGTCCCAGCGGACCGAACTCGGTAATATATTGGGTTCTTCCCAGCCGTCTGTAGGTAGATTCTCTGCGCAGAGAGTCCGGACCGGGGAATCGGCATTTTTACATTGCGGCCGGCTCGGCATCTTCACCGCAGGGGCAATGAGACGACGGGGAAAACTCCCCAAGCTACGTCCCGCCTCAGCCCGCGGTTGCCAGCTTTTCGACTTGCTCGAATTTTTTCCCAGGCGTCGCCATTAAGTACGCCGCGGGACCGGCCAGGCGGGAACACAAGCACTTATTTATGGTCAATCGTAATCTCATCCGTGGACTTGATGTCGATAGTGAGGAATTGGACCGCGAACTCGAAGCGGCCATGGAAGGGGGCACCGGGGATCAATTCGAATGGGGCGGCGGCGATCTGGCCGTCAATTCGGTCGTCGATGGCCGCATTCTGCGAGTCGATGACGATTTCGTCCTGCTCGACGTCGGCTACAAAAGCGAAGG
>CAVTYW010000030.1:0-160167 GCA_963738955.1 Pirellulales bacterium
GGCGGTTTCTGTATGCTGCGGCAAGTACTCGAGGGCCGTGAGAATGCTTTCCAATTCACGCAAGTCGGCGGATTCCGCGCCGAGCTTCTGCTTCAATTCCGCAATTCCCGCGGTCAGCAGCACCGTGTAGCTCCGCGGATCGAGCGGCAGCTTCGTTTCGTAATACTGGAGGAAAAATGCGCCTTCGGAATAAATCAGCTTGAGCTTGCCCGCCTCGAGCACTTTGCCATATTGATCCTCCAACAGCGGCAGCAGCACTTTGTTATCGAGTTCGGCTTTGATCGGATGCCAATTGATGTCGAAGAAATGGGCGTAGGGCGAACTGGGGCCGTTTTCGAGCACGTCGTTCCAGAGCGGATTCTCGCCGCCGACGATTCCCATGTGATTCGGAACGATGTCGAGAATCTGTCCCATGCCTTCCTTGCGAAGAGCGGCAACCATCGCGGCGTAGTCTTCCGGGCCGCCAAGCTGCGGATTCAAGACCGTGTGATCGACCACGTCGTAGCCGTGCGTGCTGCCGGTTTGCGACTTGAAATAAGGCGACGCATAGAGATGGCTCACGCCGAGTTGCGCGAGATAAAACGCAATCTCTGCCGCGTCGCGAAATGTCATCTTCTCGGCTTGAAATTGCAGCCGGTAAGTGGAATCCGGCCAGCGCGATCGTTCCGACAAAGTTTTTTGGACCGAGTTAACGAGCTCATCGAGCAGCGATGCGGCATCCATCGGCTCGGCGGCAACCTTCGGCAAAGCAGCGTCGTTCATAGCCGCCATTCATTCGGGCCAGTGACCAAGAGTTCATACGGATGCAGTTGGTTCGACGAATCCGTTGCCGCGGCAGCCGCCGTAGCGGGCACTTTCGGTCGAAAGCAGGATCGGCAGGACGTCTTTCCGCCGGGATTGCATCGCGATTGTATCAGAAGAGATGTTGGCGTAAGCAATCAATTCAGGCGACTCGCCGCGATGAAGGATGATCATGCGATCGACTAATTCCGCTCGGAGCGATTGAGTTGGCCTGAGCGACGGCCATCGGCCGCGCACCGAGAGAAGGTCGTGAAAAAGCTGCCGGCGCTGCGCTTGTGGAGACCCCTCGGGCCATGCCCATTCAAGCTTCGCCGAAGCGAAAGTGTGCGGGTCTTGTGCGTCGGGAGTTTCGTGATGCCACTGGAACGCCAGATCGGCGAATTCCCGCTGGCGTCCCTTGCGAATCGCTTCGACAAGATCGGGATCGCCGAACGAGCAGAAGAAGGGAAACGGCCGTGTCTCGCCATATTCCTCGCCCATGAAAAACAGCGGCACGAACGGCGACAGCAGCATCAGCGCGGCCGCAAGCCGCTGCGCCGCCGGGGGCAGCAAAGTCGTCAGCCGATCGGCCAGCGCGCGGTTGCCGACTTGATCGTGGTTTTGCATGGCGACAATGAATCGCGTGCGATCGGTGTCGCCGACTTTATTTCCGCGCCGGCGACGGCGAAATGGACTGTAGCAGCCGTCGTAGACATGCACGTCGTTCAGCGCTTTGACCAACTGCTCGGGTTTGCCGTAATCTTGATAGTAGCCGTCGCGCTCGCCGGTCAGAAGCGCATGGAGGCTGTGATGAAAATCGTCGCTCCAGACCGCATCGAGGCCGAGTCCGCCTTGCTGCTCCGACAACACCACGCGCACGTCGTTCGAATTGCTTTCGGCCGTGACATGCACGGCGCGATTCTGTTGTTCGCCGATACGGTGAACGGCGGCGGCAATGTCGGCCAGAATGTGCGCGCCGACGCATCGTAGATCGCATGGATGGCATCGAGGCGCAGGCCATCGATGTGAAAATCGCGAATCCAGTAACAGGCGTTGTCGATGAAGAACTGCCGCACAGGATCGCAGTAGGCGTCGCCGAAATTGATCGCGTTGCCCCAGGGAGTGTGATAGCGATCGGTGAAATAGGGTCCGAAGCGGTTGAAGTAACTCCCTTCGGGCCCCAGATGGTTGTAGACGACATCGAGAAACACGGCCAGCCCGCTACCGTGCGCCGCATCGACGAGCCGCTGCAACGCTCGCGGCCCGCCGTAGCTATTCTGCGCGGCATAAGGATGAACGCCATCGAAACCCCAATTCCGCTCGCCGGGAAACTGAGCGATCGGCATCAGCTCGACCGCCGTGATTCCAATCGCGGCTAATTCGCTTAGCCGCGGGATGATCGCATCGAAAGTTCCCTCGGGAGTGAAAGTGCCGACGTGCAATTCGTACAGCACGAGATCCTCGCGTGGCACGCCACGCCAATCGCGGTCCGACCATTTGAACGCGTCGGGAAAGAAGACCGCACTGGGGCGGTGAACTCCTTGCGGCTGCCAGCGCGATGCCGGATCGGGATATTCCCGGCCATCGCTTAGCTTGAATGCATACGTCAACCCCTCGCGAACATTCGCTTGTTGGCGGGCGCGGTAGCCAAACGGCTCGGGCGTCATTTCGAGTTCGCGTCGCTCCGACCCGCTCCCCGTCACTAGCAAGACTCGATCCGAGAACGGAGCCCAAACACGCCAGGTCGCATTCCCTTTCACGTCGAGAATCGCGCCTTGCGGTTCATATCGAGGTTCCATCTTGGATTTCGCTTTCGGCAATGACGCGGCGGCAATGTCGTCAAGAATCGGGGTTGGCCCGGTGAGCCCGAATGTTCCTGCAAAAACTCCCGCGACAATTTTATCCAAGTATCCGAGTTAGGATAGCAAACTTCATGCCGCAATTGCACTAACGACGAACGACCGGACTGCTCGCTGCGCTGCCACGTTTGCCGGCAATTTTCTCGATTATGCCGCCAAATTCATGGGGATCTGACTGCGGCACGGAGAATGCTTCTCACCCTCTCTGGGTAACTTTCCCGGCAGGGCGGTGGTCGCGCTGCGGATTCGCTTGGGAGCTTTTTTTGTGGAGGGTGTTTATGAAGCGGATGCTATTTCACACGTTGTTGGCCACGGGACTTTTTCTTTTGGCAAGCGGAAACGCGTTTGCCCAGCGACATGCAGGGGGCGGGGGTCATGAAGGCATCGCGCCGCATGGTCCAGCCAATGCCATCGGACCCGCGCATATCGAGCAAGGGCCAGCCAACGCCGTCGGACCGGCGCGCGTCGAGCAAGGGCCAGCCAACGCCGTCGGACCGGCGGACGTCGAACAAGGGCCGGCCGTGCGTTCCGATGTTCGCACCAATCAGCCGGCAATTCGCAATGACGTCCGGAATAATGATCGGCCGAACGAACACCCGTTCTACCGCAACGATCGCGGACACGACAACGATTGGCGCTACGGATTCCACGACAATCGCTGGTGGTATTGGACTCCGGGCAATGCCTGGGCCTATTGGAACGACGGCCGCTGGCAAGATTATTCCGACACCGCGGTTCCCTACGCGACGAACTACCGCGGACCAACCGCGCCGGTCGGCTGGTATTGGAACGACAGCCAGAAGCGCTACTACTGGTTCGACGGCACGAACCTGACCGCGGCGCAGCAATAACTTTCGAGCTCGCTCACCTTTGATGCGGGCTCCAAGACCCGGCGGGCGGCAATATGCCGCCCGTTGGGTCGATTGTTGTAGCGGAATGTCTAAGAATTCCGAGCAGCGAACGTAGCGGGAATTGTTAAAACTCCGCGTTCAGGCAGGTGGAATTTTCAGGAATTCCGCTACGAAAAGAACTCGCCGGCTAAATCGGCACGGGCGGATTCTCGGTTGGGTTCTTGCTGATCCGAAACAGCGCGGTCGTGCGGCCGTCGAGCGTGTAGGCGTCGCCGCCATGCATCTTCGTTTCGCGTTGCGGCGGCTCCGACGTATCGAACACAAGTTCCCAGTATTCGTCCGGCCTGTGAGTCGGTAGAGTGAACTCGACGCTGGTATGCTCCTGGTTTAAGAGCACCAGCATCGTGTCACCCCGGAGTTGCTCGCCGCGCTCGTCGATATCCGCGATGGCGTCGCCCGCCAGATGAACGCCGACGCAGCCGACCGTCCCTGAATTCCAGGCCTCCTCGGTCATTTCCTGGCCCGAGGGCTCGCGCCAATAAATGTCTTGCACGCCTTGCCCGCGCAACGGGCGGCCTTGGAAAAACTTCGGCCTGCGGAACACGGGCTCGTTGCGCTTCAATTGAATCACTTGCGAGACGAAATGAAGCAGATGCTTTTGCTCGTCGTCGTGCTGCCAGTTCAACCAACTGATCTCGTTGTCTTGGCAATAGGCGTTGTTGTTTCCTTTTTGCGTGTGACCAAATTCGTCGCCGTGGCGAATCATCGGCACGCCTTGCGAGAGGAGCAGCGTGGCGAAGAAATTGCGAATCTGTTGTCGCCGCAATCGATTGATCTCGGCGTCGTCGGTCGGTCCTTCCGCGCCGCAATTCCAACTCAAGTTGTTCGATCTCGCCGTCTTTGTTGTTGTCGCCGTTGGCTTCGTTGTGCTTTTGGTTGTAGCTCACCAGATCGTGCAGCGTGAAACCGTCGTGCGCGGTCACGAAATTGATGCTGGCATAAGGCCGGCGGCGGCTGCGGCGTATAAGATCGGCGCTACCGCAAAGCCGCGTGGCCAATTCGGCGATCGTTGCCCTTGTCGCCCTTCCAGAACCGCCGGATCGCGTCGCGATAGCGGCCGTTCCATTCGGTCCATTCCACGGGAAAATTGCCGACCTGATAGCCTCCTTCGCCAAGGTCCCACGGCTCGGCGATCAACTTCACCTGCGAGATCACGGGGTCTTGATGAATGATGTCGAAAAACGCTCCCAGCCGATCGACTTCGAACAGTTCGCGGGCCAGGCTGCTCGCCAAATCGAAGCGGAAGCCGTCGACGTGCATCTCGGTGACCCAATAGCGCAGGCTGTCCATGATCAATTGCAACACTCGCGGATGACGCATGTTCAACGTGTTTCCGCAGCCGGTGTAGTCCATGTAGTAACGCGGATTGTCGGCGACGACGCGGTAATACGAACTGTTGTCGATGCCGCGCAGAGAGAGCGTCGGCCCCAACTGATTCCCTTCGGCCGTATGGTTGTAAACCACGTCCATGATGACTTCGATGCCCGCGCTATGCAGCATCGCGCACCATCTGCTTGAACTCGCGCACCGCCTTGCCTTCGCTCAGGCCTGAGGCGTAGCTGCTTTCCGGAGCGAAGTATCCGAGCGTGTTGTATCCCCAGTAATTGCGCAAGCCGCGGTCGATGAGGAACTGATCGTTCACGAATTCATGGGCCGGCATGATTTCGACGGCCGTCACGCCCAGTTCCGTCAAGTAACGAACCGCCGGCTCGGATGCCAGACCGAGATAAGTTCCGCGCACTGCTTCGGCCACGTCGGGATGGAGTTTCGTGAAGCCGCGAATATGGGCTTCGTAGATGATCGTCTTGTGCCACGGCGTGCGCGGAGCCCGATCGTCGCCCCAAGTGAACGCCGGATCGACGACCATGCCCAGGGGAACAGACGCCGCGTTGTCGCGATCATCTCGCGACAGATCGGCCTGCGGATCGCCGATCTTGTAGCCGAACATTTCTGGCGACCACTTCAGATCCCGCCCGATGGCTTTGGCATACGGGTCGAGTACGACCTTGGCCGGATTGAAACGATGCCCTTTATCCGGCTCGTAGGGACCGGAGACTCGGTAGCCATACAGTTGTCCCGGCGCAACATCCGGCAAGTAGCAATGCCAAACCAGGTCGGTGTACTCGGTCAGGCGGATGCGATCCGTTTCCTTGGTGGTTTCAGGGGAATCGAAAAGGCAGAGGTCAACCTGGGTGGCATTTTCCGTGAACAAGGCAAAATTAACGCCGCCGCCGTCCCACGTCGCCCCTAGCGGATACGGTCGTCCAGGCCAAACCCTCATGCAATGTCTCCAGGCAAGTGGTCAAATCACGAATGTGAACGGATGCGGCAATGCGAACGCCGTGCCACGACGATACTAGCCCTTTTGCCGCATCTCCGCCGGTCCGCCCTGGGCGGAGATTGCGCAGGCGGCGTTGATCAGCCCGACATGGGAAAACGCCTGGGGGAAATTGCCGACGAATCGCCGCAGCTTTGGCTCGTATTCTTCCGGCAGCAGGCCGACGTCGTTGGCCAGTTTGAGTAGACTCTCGAAGTGTTGCCGGGCCTCGTCCCGTCAACCTTGCATCGCAATCGCTTGAACATACCAGAAGCTGCACGCTAGAAAAGCCCCTTCGCCGCTCGGCAATCCGTCAACATTGCTTGTTTCCGGATAGCGCCGCAAGAAGCCATCTTCCATCAAATGCTCTTCGATCGCCTTGACGGTGCCAACGATGCGGTGATCGTCGCACGGCAGAAAACCGACCAGTGGCAGCATCAGCAACGCCGCATCTTCCCAGTTTGCCCCGTAATACTGCACGAACGAATTGCGACTTGCGTCGAATCCCCGGCTGCAAATCTCGGCATGAATCGTGTCGCGCAACTTCCGCCAGCGCTCGACAGGGCCTTGGCGCCCGCGATCCTCGATCGCCTTGACGGCCCGATCGAAGGCCACCCAGACCATCACTTTGGAATGCGTGAAGTGTCGCGGTTCCCCGCGAATCTCCCAGATTCCATGATCCGGCTCCCGCCACACCGATTCCAAATACTCCACCAGACCGCTCAGCAACCGCCAATCGTCGTCGTTCAATGGAAGGCCGCTCCGATGGGCGCTCCGCAAGGCATCGATCACTTCGCCGACGACATCGAGTTGCAATTGATCGGAAGCGGCGTTGCCGATCCTCACGGGCCGTGAATTCTCGTACCCGGCCAGCCACGGCGCTTCCCATTCCATCGTGCGGCGTTCTCCGCCCAATCCATAAAGAATCCGGATGGCCGACGCATCGCCGGCGACCGCTCGCAGCAGCCAATTGCGCCAGCGCGGCTTCGTCGTGATAGCCGCCGGCGATCATGGCGCAGAGCGTGAATGTGGCGTCGCGAAGCCAACAGAAGCGGTAGTCCCAATTTCGAATGCCGCCGAGTTGCTCCGGGAGAGATGTCGTCGGGGCCGCGACCACGCCACCGGTCGGCTTGAACGTTAGCGCCTTGAGCGTGATCAGCGAGCGGACGACGGCTTCGCGCCACGGCCCTTGATACGTGCAGCGATCCGACCACTGGCGCCACCAGCGTTCGGTTCGCTCCAATTCCTTGTCGGCCGGCACGACCGAATGCCGCCGCCGGTGCGAAGGGCACCACGTCAGCGTGAACGGAACTTGCTGGCCCGCTTCAACTTCGAATTCCCCGACGGTGCGCAAATCGACGCCGCGAAGCTCCACGGGCGTCGTCAAATGCAACGCGTCTGGCCCGGCAATTGCTTGCAAACCATCGTGCGTTTTTCGGACCCAAGGAACGATCGAACCGTAATCGTAGCGCATGATCAATTCCGTCCGCATCGACACCGTGCCTCGCTTGCCGGCGACGATTCGGATCAAATCGGGATCGTCGCGGCGAGTTGACATGAAGTCGATCAGCGTAGCTTCGCCATCGGCGGTCTCGAAATCGGTTTCCAGGATTAGCGTGCCTTCGCGATAGCGGCGGCGGGTGTTGCGAATTTCGCCGCGCGGCGCGATGAGCCAGCGGCCATTTTCGGCCTACCCAACAGTGCCGCGAAGCAAGCGCCGGAGTCGAACCGTGGAACGCAAAGCCAATCGACCGAGCCATCGCGGCCGACCAAAGCGGCAGTTTCGCAATCGCCGATCAACGCATAATCCTCGATCCGCTGCGCCATCATTCGTCTCCCATTTTTTAGGGTGAGGGGTTAGGGTGAGGAATAGGTGACACGCAAGCAATTGCAGCGCCGGTTAATCCTAATAACCACTAACCACCAACCGCCAATCACTCCCACACCCTTCACCCTCGGTTCCTCATGCCCTCCGCCAGTCCGCAGTGGTACAAAGACGCCGTCATCTACCAGCTTCATATCCGCGCCTTTTTCGACGATAACGAAGATGGCATTGGAGACTTCCGCGGACTGACTCGCAAGCTCGATTATCTCCAGGAACTCGGCATCACCGCGATCTGGCTGCTCCCATTCTATCCTTCGCCGCTGCGCGACGACGGCTACGACATCGCCGATTATTACGGCATCCATCCCAAGTACGGCACGCTGCACGATTTTCGCACGTTCCTGCGCGAAGCGCACGAGCGCGGGCTGCGGGTCATCACCGAGTTGGTGTTGAACCACACGTCCGACGAGCATCCCTGGTTCCGCCGTGCGCGACGCGCGCCAAGCCGGGAAGCCGCTGGCGCGATTTCTATGTCTGGAGCGACACGGCCGATAAATATAAGGAAGCGCGCATCATTTTCAAGGATTTCGAGACGTCGAACTGGACCTGGGATCCGGTCGCCGGGGCTTATTTTTGGCATCGCTTCTATCGCCATCAGCCCGACCTGAATTTCGACAATCCGGAAGTGCGCCGCACGATGATCGCAGGTGATGGACTATTGGTTTGGAATGGGCGTCGACGGGATGCGGCTCGATGCCGTCCCCTATCTGGTCGAGCGCGAGGGGACGAGTTGCGAGAATCTGCCGGAGACGCATGCGTTTCTCAAAGAACTTCGGGCGCATATCGACGAGCATTTCGAAGGCCGGATGCTTGCTGGCCGAGGCCAACCAGTGGCCGGAAGACGCGGTCAACTATTTTGGCAACGGCGACGAATGTCATACGGCCTTCCATTTTCCGCTGATGCCGCGGCTGTTCATCGCCGTGCAAATGGAAGACCGTTTTCCGATCGTCGAAACATTGGCCGACACGCCGGCGATTCCCGACGTCTGTCAGTGGATGCTTTTCTTGCGCAATCACGACGAGTTGACGCTGGAAATGGTCACCGACGAAGAGCGCGACTACATGTATCGGGCGTATGCTCGCGATCCCCAAGCCCGAATCAATCTTGGCATCCGCCGCCGCCTCGCGCCGCTGATGCAAAACAACCGCCGGACGATCGAATTGCTCAACGGTCTATTGCTTTTCGCTCCCCGGCACGCCGGTGATCTACTACGGCGACGAGCTCGGCATGGGCGACAATATCTATCTCGGCGATCGCAACGGCGTGCGGACGCCGATGCAATGGAACTACAATCGCAACGCGGGGTTCTCGAATGTCGGCCCGCAGCAGTTGTTCCTGCCGGTGATCGTCGACTACGAATACCATTACGAGACCGTCAACGTCGAAACGCAGCAGAAGAACCCCAATTCGTTGCTCCGCTGGATGCAACGGCTGATCGGGCTGCGGCAGCAATCGCGGGCGCTCGGTCGTGGAACGTTCGAGCTACTTCAGCCGAACAATCCGAAGCTGCTTGCCTTTTTCGCCGGTTCGACGATGGGCAGACGCAAGAGCAGGTGCTAGTCGTCGCCAATTTGTCACGGTTTCCGCAATATGTCGAGCTCGATCTGGCATCGTTGGCGGGCGGCACGCCGGTCGAAATGTTCGGCCAGGGCGAGTTTCCGCAAATCAAAGAGTCGCCCTACCTGCTGACGATCGCGGGCCACGGCTTCTTGTGGTTCAACATTCGGCCCTCCGCCTGCGCAGCGATCCGCGGCGGCCGGCGCGCCTGGCAAGGAAGCGACGCCAGAGACGCAATTGCCGCTGATCGAAGTCCACGGCGAATGGGACGACGTCTTCGAAGGCACGTCGCGGCGGCAATTGGAAAAACTCTTGCCCGGTTTTTTGGCTTCCCGGCGTTGGTTCGGCGGCAAGGCGCGGACGATTCGCGCGGTGACGATCGCCGACGTGATCCCGATCCGGCCGACGCAGATCAGTTATGCCGTCGTGCAGGTCAATTACAACGACGGCGAGCCGGAGCAGTATCTATTACCGCTGGGATTCGGCAACGAAGAGCATGTGCGCTCGACGGAATCCACCGGGGCCGCAAGCATTTTGGCTCGCGTCGAAGTGAAAAAGGGAGTGCGCCCGAACGTCGGGCGTATTGTACGACGCATTCGGCGAAGAAACACTGAGCACGATGCTCTTGGAAATGATCAGCTCCCGGCGGCGCTTTCATGGCGAATCGGGGCAACTCGTCGGCCGGCCGTCGAAATCGTTTCGCCGCATGAGAAGCCAGGCCACGGAGCCGCTGAAAGTGACCGCCATGAAGGCCGATCAGAGCAATAGCACGCTGATTTATGGCGACAAGTTTTTGCTGAAGCAATTTCGCCGGCTCGAGGAGGGCGTCAATCCGGAGTTGGAAATCGGCGATTTTCTGACCGACACGGTCGCGTTTTCGCATTCGCCGCCGCTGGCCGGCTCGATCGAATACGTCGCGCCGCAGCGGCCGACGGTGACGGTCGGCGTGCTGGAAGGTTTCGTGCATAGTCAGGGCACTGCTTGGAATTATGCGCTCGAAGCCGTCGAGGCGTATTTCGAAACCATCATCATGCAACATCCCTTGCCGGAGTTGCCGCCCGACTTGGTGTCCCATGCGCCGCTATTGCAATTGGCCGCCGGCGATCCGCCGCCGCTGGCCGACACGATGTTCGGGTCATTCTTGGAATCGGCGGAACTGCTTGGCCGGCGCACGGCCGAAATGCATATCGCATTGGCGACGCCGACCGATCAGCCGCAATTTGGCTCCGAGCCGTTCACGCCTTTTTATCAACGATCGCTCTATCAGACGATGCGGAACGTCGCTGTGCGGACGATTGCCTTGTTGAAGCGGAGCGTCGGCGAGTTGGCCGACAACGTCAAGCCGCGCGGCGAGGCCATCTTGACCCGTGAAGCGGAGATCACTCAGCGCTTGAAGCAAATCGTGCAGCGAAAGATCTCCGCCATGCGAATCCGCTGCCACGGCGACTACCATCTCGGGCAAGTCCTGCACACCGGCAACGATTTCGTCATCATCGACTACGAGGGTGAGCCGACGCGATCGATCAACGAACGGCAAATCAAAGCCACGCCGTTTCGCGATCTCGCCGGCATGATTCGCTCGTTCGACTACGCCTGTTATTCCGCCCTGGCCGACCAAATCTCCAGCCTCTCTCGCGGCCACGATGAGCTGCAGCGATTGCGCGGCTGGATGCAGTTCTGGACGGCGTGGACGAGCGCGGCTTTTTTGAAATCGTATATGACCGTCGCCCACGGCCAATCGTTTGTGCCCGCGTCGCAGGAAGAATCGCAGATATTGCTTGACGTGTATCTGTTGGAAAAGGCCCTTTATGAACTTCGCTACGAATTGAACAACCGTCCCGAATGGGCCCGGATTCCGCTATACGGTATCTTGGAATTGCTGGACGAGGCGAAGACAACTGCACAGTGAGCGGCAAGGCGCTGGCCGCCGCTTGAATGCCGCGGCAGTCAGTCGGTATAGACCCGGTCCACTCAGGCCGATTTAGAACGCGATGTCGCAACCGGGCAACGCAGCCTGCAGCCTTTTGAGTCCCTGCCGAGATATGCGGTTGCCGCGGAGGTCGAGCATGCGCAATTGCGGCATGCGACTTAGGGGTTCGACGCCGGCGTCGGTAATCTGACAATCGGTCAAAACCAGCGAATGAAGTTCGGGCAGGCCAGTCAAGATCGCCGGGGCATCGTCGGTGATCGGATCCCCGTCCAGGTTGATTTCCTCCAACTTTCGAAGTTGTGAAAGATTCCGCAGAGCCGTGCTCGAGACGTGGCAATGAGTGAGTTTCAGATGCTGCAATTTCGACAGGCTGCTAAGATGCACAGTGCAGGCGTCACTCGCCCCGGTGAAGCTCAAGTCCAACTCGCTTAGCTCGGCGAGTCCGGCGAGATGCCTCAAGCCGTCGTCAGTCACCCGAAAACTTCCCGCAAGACTCAAGATCTCGAGCTTCCGCAGGTGGTCTAGAGTTGCAAGCTTTTCATCCGTGACTTCGGGCCCGGAAAGGACACACGATTTGAGTTCGGGCAGCGCACCAGCAGTTCGACGCCCGCGCCGCTAGTGGAACCGACATCGACGACAGACGCGAAAATATGCTCGCCGAAAATGCGGCGAATCCAGACGGGGCCGGGCGGCTCGGCATTTGGTATTTCCGCGCCATCCGGCGCGAGTTGATAGTCGTAGTGATACCATCCGCCTCCGGCGGCAATCGCTTGCGCGGCGGCATCGCTTTTCCGACTTCGTTCAATTCGCACTTTCAACCAAACGCAGGGAAATGCGCTCAGCAAGGTCGCGACCAATAGCCCTCGGAGCCCGAACTGAAACCAACGCCGAGCGGGGTCACGGCGGCCTTCTTGCGGAAAAACGTCCGTTGCGCCAATTCCGACCATTTGAATCATCCGACTTTGCTAATCCGTTGGGCCTTGGAAGCCCGCTCGTGTAGGATGGGAGAATGAAACGCGTGCCCCGGCTGGTTATTGGATTGCTGCTTGGCCCTTATGGTCGGCTGCGCTCTTGTATAATGCGGAGCATGAGCGAAAAACAAGACTGCGTTGCGGAATTATTGCTGCCATACCTTCCGTTGGCCATTTTATTGACTAGCGCGATGCTGGCCTTCGCGAGTGATCGCTCCTTTGCCGCGCCGCCAGCGAAAGCCATACCGCCGAAGACGACGGCTGCAAAATTGCCTCCGCCAGCGGATCGCAAGATCGATTTCGCCCGCGATATTCGGCCGATTTTTCAGCGGTCGTGCTATCGATGCCACGGGCCCGAAAAACAGAAAAGCGGCTATCGGCTCGATGTGCGCAGCATCGCTATGACGAAAGGCGATGCTTACGCTCCGAACATCTTGCCGGACAAAGCGGCCGATAGCCCGCTCGTGCGATTCGTCGCCGGATTGGACGACGATGTCACGATGCCGCCCGAGGGGCCGCGGCTTTCGGCGAGCGACGTCGGTTTGCTGCGGGCGTGGATCGAGCAAGGGGCAACCTGGCCCGACGAAGCGGCTGGCAAGGTGGCCGACAAGCTCGATTGGTGGTCGCTCAAGCCGCTCGTGCAACCGCCCGTGCCGACGAACGGCGATGCCGCCGGGCCGCTGAATCCGATCGACTCGTTCATCGAACAAACGCTCGCGCGAAAAGGGTTTTCCCCAAGCGCCCGAGGCCGATCGGCGAACGCTGATTCGCCGATTGTATTTCGATCTGATCGGCCTGCCGCCGACGCCGGAAGAAATCGCGGCCTTTCTCAACGACCACGACCCGGCGGCCTATGAGCATGTCGTCGATCGCTTGCTCGCTTCGCCGCGCTACGGCGAGCGATGGGCGCGGCACTGGATGGATGTCGCCCATTTCGCCGAAACGCACGGCCACGATCAGGATCGCATTCGCGAATATGCCTGGCCGTATCGCGATTATCTGATCGCGTCGTTCAATGCCGACAAGCCCTATGGCCGCTTCGTTCAGGAACAAGTGGCCGGCGACGTGTTGTTTCCTGACGATCCGCAGGCGACCGTCGCGCTGGGCTTCCTCGCGGCCGGTCCCTGGGACGAAAGCTCGCTGCGCGACATTCAGGAGAACACGCTCGACCGCCAGATCGCCCGCTATATCGATCGCGACGACATGGTGTCGAACGTGATGAACAACTTCGCCAGCGCGACGGTGCAATGTGCCCGTTGCCACGATCACAAGTTCGACCCGATCTCGCAGCAAGACTACTACGCGCTGCAGGCCGTCTTCGCCGGCGTCGACAAAGCGACTCGAGCGTACGACGCCGACGCCGCGGTCGGTCGCAAGCGGCGAGAATTGGTGCGGCGAAAGCAGGTTTTGGACCGCGACGACGCCCAGTCAACCGCGGCGCTGTTGTCGCCGGCAGTTCAAGCGGAAGTGGTAGCTTGGGAACGCGATCTATCGTTTCATCGGGTCCATTGGACCGTGCTGATGCCCGAACATGCCACGTCGGCGGAAGGTTCGACACTGACGACGCAGCCGGATGGCTCCGTGCTGTCGAGCGGAACTCGTCCCGAGCGCGACACCTACACGATCACCGCGGCGGCACCGTTGGCGCAAGTGACGGCGATCCGTTTGGAAGTGTTGGCCGACGATCGATTTCCGCATCGCGGCCCGGGCCGGCAGGACAACGGCAATCTGCATCTTTCGGAAATTCAAGTGTTTGCCGGTGACGCTCACGGAATGCAACTGCCGATTACCACGGCCGTCGCCGATTTCAATCAGGACGGCTGGGGCATCGAGCGGGCCATCGATGGCGTCGATGCGACCGCGTGGGGCATTTACCCGCAGGTCGGACAAACGCACACGGCCCTGTTCGAATTGAAAGACAAATTCGTGGTTGCCGCCGGTTCGCGGCTCACCGTCGTCCTCAAGCAGTTGCACGGCGGCGGACATTTGATCGGCCGAGCGCGGCTTGCCGTGACGGGTGCTGCGCCGCCTGTCGGTTTGGACATGTTGCCGAGTGATGTTACCGCAATCCTGGCGAAACCGGCGGTCCAGCGAACTGATCCCGAGCGAGTTGCGCTCGCGCGCTTTCAACAGCGCACGATCGTGCTGCATGATCTGGCGGCGCTGCCGAAGCCATCGTTGGTTTATGCCGCGGCCAGCGATTTCGAGCCCGATGGAGGGCATGTCGCTCCACACGGCTTACGGCCGGTCGAAGTGCTGCATCGCGGCGACATTCTTCAACCGCGCGGCCCGGCCGTGCCTGGGGCGCTGTCGTGCGTGGCGGGAATCGAGTCGCGATTCAAGCTGGTCCATGCCGACGATGAAGGCGAACGGCGCGCGGCGCTTGCCCGTTGGCTGAGCGACCCGCGCAATCCGCTCACCTGGCGCTCGATTGTCAACCGCGTGTGGCAATATCATTTCGGCCGCGGGTTGGTGGAAACGCCGAACGATTTCGGCCGGATGGGCGCGCTGCCGACGCATCCGGCACTGTTGGATTGGCTGGCCGTGCAATTCCGCGATCATGGCCAATCGATCAAGCAATTGAATCGCTTGATCGTCACCAGCAAGGCATATCGACAATCGTCGCGCATCGGCGACATCGGCGCCGCGCGAGCCGCCATTGCGATTGCGTCGGACGCCGACAATCGATTCCTGTGGCGAATGAACCGGCAGCGGCTCGACGCCGAATCGGTCCGCGATGCCGTGCTGGCGATTTCCGGCCGGCTCGATTTGCGGATGGGCGGGCCGTCGGATCGGCAGTTCGAGCTGCGGCCGGGCGTCCATGTCACGCCGGTCGTCGATTATTCCAAGTTCAACTTGGAGAGCGACGCGGGGCGGCGGCGCAGCGTCTATCGATTCCTGTTTCGCACGTTGCCCGACCCATTCATGGAAACGCTCGATTGCCCCTCGGGCGACGAGATCACGGCGCTGCGGACGAGCAGCGTCACGGTGCAACAAGCCCTCGCCCTGTGGAACGACGCATTCATCGCTCGGCATTGCGAATATCTGGCCGCGCGGCTGGAAACGATGGGCGCGACGACTCGCGCGAGTGGAAGCTGCCGTGCTGCTCGTGTTCGGCCGGCCCGTGTTGCCCGACGAAGTTGCCGAGCTAACGGCTTACGCCGACAAGCATGGATTGGCGAATCTTTGCCGCGTGCTTTTCAATGCCAATGAATTTCTGTTCGTGAACTAAGGTGCTTGCATGTCGCCAATGCCTGCGGGCAACGAATCGTGGATCGCCGGATCGCGCCGCGATTTTCTGCGCACTCTCGGCGGCGGCTTTGGAGCGGTCGCGCTGGCGAATGCTTTGGGGCAAGCCGGTGCTCTGGCCGACGTGCCGCGCCCGGAGTGGAACGGCGGGCTTCATTTTCCGGCCAAGGCGAAGCGGATCATTCAGTTGTTCATGAACGGCGGAGCCAGTCAGGCCGATCTGTTCGACTACAAGCCCGAACTCGCGCGGCGGCATGGCAAGCCGTTCGATCCCGGCGACGGGGCGCATGTCGAAGCCGCCACCAGCACGCCCGGCAACGTCCTCAAACCGCCGTATCCGTTGCGGCAGCACGGCGACTGCGGCCGGTGGGTGAGCGATCAGTTGCCGCATCTGGCGAAATGCGTCGATGATCTGGCGTTTTTCATGGCGATGTCGAGCCGCACGAACGTGCATGGCCCCGGCAGCTATCTGATGAACACCGGTTTTCTGCTGCCGGGCTTCCCCTGCATGGGCTCGTGGATCAGCTACGCCCTGGGAAACCTGACCGACGATCTGCCGACATTCGTCGTGCTGCCCGACCCGCGCGGCCTGCCCTACAACGGCAAAGGGAACTTTTCCTCGGGTTTTCTGCCGGTGACGCATCAGGGGACGATCATTCAAAGCGGAGCCAGCGAACCGATCCCGGATCTGTTCGCTCCGCCGACGGCGCGATTCATCACGCCTGCGGCCGAGCGCGACGGTCTGGCGTTGCTCGACAAAATCAATCGGCAACAAGCCGCGGCCAACGACGGCGATGCGATGCTCGAGGCGCGGATTCAATCCTACGAGCTGGCGGCCAAGATGCAGTTGAGCGCACCGGCGGCATTCGATTTGAAACAAGAGACGGCGCAAACACATTCGCTGTATGGGCTCAATCAGCCGGCGACCTCGGATTTTGGCCGGCGATGTCTGCTGGCCCGGCGGCTCGTCGAGCGCGGCGTGCGGTTCGTGCAGGTCTGGAGCGGCGCCGGCGGCCCAGTGAACAATTGGGACAACCACACGAGCATCGTCAAGGATCTGCCGCCGATGTGCGCCGCGACCGACCAACCAATCGCGGCGCTCCTGACCGATCTGAAACAGCGCGGCCTGCTGGACGACACGCTGGTGCTATGGAACACCGAATTCGGCCGAATGCCGTTTTCCCAAGGAAGCGACGGCCGCGATCATAATGGCGGCACGTTCGTCGGCTGGATGGCCGGCGCCGGCGTGCAGCCCGGGAATCTCTTACGGCGAAAGCGACCCCTGGTCGTGGAAAGCTGTCCGCGATGTGACGACGACCTACGATTTTCACGCAACCGTGTTGCATCTGCTCGGCATCGACCACAAGCGGCTCACCGTCCGCCACAACGGCGCGAACCGCCGATTGACCGACGTGCATGGGAAAGTGATCGACGCGGTGCTGGCCTAAGGTCCTCTTAGTCCTTGCGGGTGCTTCCTTTCTAGGAGCAGCACCCAGTCGTGGTCGTAATGCGGCGGGCTGGCGTGAATCGAACCGTCCGCGTCGGGGCTTACCCAATTTCCAAATGTTCGCTGGCCGGTAACCGGGTCGAAGTGAGTCAGCCAATAAAATCCGTCGTGATACAGGCCATGGACGATTACGGGCCGCCGTTCGAGCGCATAGACAACGATCAGATGCTTCCCATCGCCGCAGGCTTGCGGAGCGATGTCCGCGGTGGCCGCGCCGTCGCCCACTTTGCCCCACGGCGTTTCTCCGAACTTGGCGGCAATCATCGCGGCCGGCCAACTTGAATCGTCGAATTCGCGCTCGCGCCATCCGGAAGCCTCGGTTTTGAATGCACGCCACTTCGCATCGGTTTGAACATGGGTCTTGCTCCCATCGGCCAACTCGATGTCCAATCCGACCGTCAGGCCCGCTGGATTTTCAGTGACCGGCGCTTTTACATTTTCGGCTCGAACGGCCAAAACATTCTTGCCGGCCACGAGCGCGGTCGCGGCGTTGATGACGGCCGGCTGATGCCAGTCGGCGCCTTCGCCGAGTTGCTTGCCGTTGAGCCACACGGTGAATCGATCGTCGGCCGTGATTCGCAGTTGTGCATTGAGGATCGTACCGTCTTTCGGCAACTCAAAGCTTCGCCGGAAGAATCGCGCGGCGATCGGCGCATTGTGGCTCGGATTGCCTTCGGGATACCAAATCCAATCGCCGAGCGCAACCGTCGATGCGGAATCGATCCAACTCGCCGCGCCCGGCATCGGCGCGAGCTTTGTCCAAACTTGCAGCGACGGCGGCAGCGATTCGAAATACTTCTTGCCCAAGGCGACTTGTCCCGAGCCCGGCAGCCGCATTGCATCGTCCCAAGAAATGACGCCGTAACTTCCGCCGTGCGGCGATTTGCCGTGCGGATCGCCGCGACGGTTGACTTGCCAAATGCCGTTGGCTCCGTAGGTGTGGCCCGCGGCGCCGTTGGTCATGCAGAGCCAGAACATCGCCCGCGTCCATCTTGTCGGCAGCGAATCGCCGAGCATTTCGTAACTGGCTTCGCCGTCGATGACCGGCATGGTCGGCTTCGCGGCATACGACTCGCTCATCGCTCGAACCGCAACTTCGCCCGCCCGGCTTCGCCGTGCGGCGTTTGCAGCATGTCGAAATCCAAGAGCGCCGGGTCGTCGGTGGCGTGGCGCGACGAGTATTGATTGATGGCGGTGGGATGGATCGTCAACGGCCGTCGCCAGGGGTCAGTCGCGCGGATCGATCGCAGTACCTCGGTCCAGCCGTGGACTTGCTCTCGATCGTCAAAAGGAAAGCCCTTGTCCAAATAATACGGCAGATTGGCCTCGCCCGCGGCGCACCAAATCATCGGCCAGGCTCCGTATCGCGCGATCAGATATCGCCAATGGGCCTTTACCTTTGCAACGCCCATCCGCGGCATGAAATAACCCCAGGCGCCGACGAGGCAGGGTGTGATCCCTTGATCCACGAGATAGCGCAGCCGCGTGTCGGCGGCATCGAAATACTCGGGCCGAATTCGGGCGTAATCCTTCTCCCAAGGAAAACCGGCTTCGTTCGCGCCGCGCGGATCGAACGGCGGCATGTCGGGATACAAGCCGGCGACGATCTGCACCACGTTAAAACCCTTTTGCTTTCGATCGGTCGCAAGTTGCTTGAAATCCTCCGGCCAATGGAGCCGATGAGAAAGGCCCATCCACCAGGTGTCGCCGAGCCAAAAGAACGGCGTGCCGTCGGCATATTCGAAATGCCGCTGGTCCTTCGCGACGCGGACGGGACCGTGACGAAACAAGGGATTGTCGCCCGTGTAGGGCGAAACTGTGATCGCGCCGCTCATGCCGTGCAGTCCAGCGTCTTTTGCATCGCTGCACTCGCTGCGCCAAGTGTGCCGGCCCGATTGGGGCGACGCATAGCGGGCCTTCCAAGTATCGCCGCCGGCCCAAAACGCCGGCACGCGCCGCGTCGTCCCATCGGGCTCGGTAAACAGCACATCGAGTATCACATCGTTGAATGGATCGGCATGGGGCCGTCTCGCATGGAATGATATTTCGACGGGAACGTTCGTTTGCGTTTCCACTTCGGCGGCTCTCACCGCGATCGTGAAGAAGAGCACTAGCGCCGACGACCAAAGGAACATTGCGATTTTCATGGATGCTCCGCGTGTGGCTTTGTCAGGCAATTCAAAGACCACGCTAGGCCGGGCTCTATTGGTTGTCAACCAATTGCTATGCGAAAGGGCCTCGCACATAGCAAGAATGGCACGAGAAATAACTGCGACTTCCTCACAGGCACTTGTCGCACATCGCTCTGAATTCTGGCGAATCCAGCTACGGATTCGCCCCGCGCGGTAGCTGGATTCGCCAGAATTGAGCGTGCGAGCATCATGGATGAACCGCTTCCGGCGATTCGGAGCCGCGCGTCGAGTGGCCGTATTTCAAGGCGGCGACGAACACGATGCCGCCGATGCCGTTGCCGATCGTCGTCCAGAGCAGGAAACGAAGGAATTCATCCCATGTCGTTCCTTTTCCCGCAAAGACATTCACCAGGACTTCTCCCGCACCGACGATCGCGTGCGGCAGTCCGACCAGTCCGATGGCCGTCGCCACGATCCATACAATGATGATTTGGCTGATAGTGTCGCGACAGGCGGAAACAAGCCACGCCAACAGCCCCATCAGCCAGCCGGCCAATCCGGCGCTGACGAGCGTAAGTAACCAGGTTCGCTCGACGAGCGGACGCGCCATGGCGGTAAAAGCGACATCATCGATGATTTTCAGCGGCGGCCCGGCATAAGCAAGAAGAGCCGAGAACGCCACTGCTCCCACGAGATTGCCGATGTAAACCAGTCCCCACAGCCGCGCCAGCGAGCCCCAGCCGGCATAGCCGCTGATCACGGGAAACATTGCCCGCGACGTGTGCTCGGTGAACAGTTCGCTGCGACCGACGACGACAAAGATGAATCCGATCGCATACATATTGGCGACCAGAAGGCCCGTGACGGCCGTCGAAAGATCGTGACGGACGAGCGTTCGCATCGCGGCCATCAGAAGCAGGCTGAAGCTAACATCGAGTCCGCCCGACAACGACGAAAGAAACAGTCCGAGCGAAGGGCGCTGAAATTCTTCGAGGCCGGTGTTCAATTCATTGAGCAGGATCTGGCGATACGGTTTTTGCGGCTCTTCGAGAGGCTCTTCGGGCTTCTCGGCGGCAGGTTCTGTCTTGACCGGTTTTGAGGTCATCGTCGCACTCATTCGAGAGATTTGCGCATCGCAACGGTTCCCCATCCGATGGGCGCGATTTGGCCAGCATGATTGCCGCCGAATCGGCTTTCGGAACGTGGCCCCGCGGGAAACCGACTCGCGAGGGAGCTTTGAGGCCCATGATCGAGTTTGGCCCGGAAGTTGCATTTTCCGGGCCAAGCGACACGCAGCACACGGACGGGGTAATTACTTTTGGCCGGCCTTTAGGCATTGGGAGCAACGTCATGAGCATCACTCGTTTCGTCGGAGTCGTGTTCTTGGGCTTTTTCGCTTACTTGGGAGTCAAGATGATCCCCGACCTGATGCGATACCTGAAGATTTCCAGCATGTAAGGCCAAGCGCCGTAGGTCAGCCTTTCCAGGCTGACGGCGACTGGGGAAAGTCAGGCTGGAAAGCCTGACCTACTTAAGCGCACCGCGGCCATCGGGCCGATCACGTTGACGCGCGGGTTGTCGGCCCCCTACAATCGACTTCTTTGCGAGACCGCGCAACTTTCGCGCGGCCGCGGGTCTCTAACGTCGATCGTAGCCATGAGCATCGGTGAAGGCACGGGAACCGGCTTTGCGACGATGCGCCACGGGATTATCCCTCGATTCGTCAATTTACGGTGTTCCTGGAAAACCGTGTCGGTCGGCTGCTCGAAGTGATTCGGCGATTCGAAGGCAGCAAGGTGCGAATCGTCGCGACTTTCGATCACCGATTCGGCCGAATGCGCTTTCGTTCGCTTCTTGCTCAGCCATCCGGAACAAGGGCGCGAGATTCTGGAGCGGGCCGGGCTGGCGCTGATCGAAAGCGATTTGATCGGCGTTGAATTGCCCGCCGGCGATCAGGCGCTATTGCAAATCTGCACGGCCCTTCTGCAAGCCGAGGTGAACATCATCCAGGCTTATCCGATTCTCGTTCGACCGCACGGCCGCCCGGCTGTGGCTCTGATGGTCGATAATATCGAGATGGGGAAAGACACGCTGGCCCATAAGGGCTTTACGATGATCTCGGAAGCGGATTTGACGCAGGATGAGTGACGCCGCGGGCTAAAAGGCGGTCGGATGGGCGAAACCGCAAGTGAGCCGCGACACTGGTTCGCAAGAATTGCGCCGCTTACTCAAAGAGGCCGTCGGGCAAGCCAATTACGCCGCGGACGACCACGCGCTGCACCGAATCCCAGGGGACGATGGTCATCGTGACCGAGCCGTCGGCCGCTTGCACGGCAAACAATCCGTGGCTATCGTGCGACAGCTTTGCGTCGAACCACTCGGGCACGAGCAGCGCGCCGCCGGTCAGATGCAACTCAACGATTCCGCCATGCTCGCGCTCGTTCCAGAGCCGTGCAACCAGGCGAGCCAGCGGATGGGCGTTGGCCGGCATCGCTTCGGTGCGGCCGGCTAGCGATCCGCCCGCGGGAGCATCGGAAAGAACCGTGCTCAGCATCTCGTAGCCTTCGACCGCCAAGCCGTTGTCTTGCGCCGATTCAAGCAAGCCGTTTTCGAAGGCAGTGAATTCGTCGCTCTCGCTCGTCGGCTGGGCCTTTTCGGAGGCCGGCATGTTCTGCTCGACCAACGGGATGCGAAACGTGGCTTTGCAATGTGGGCACTGGCCGGCGTGGCCTTGCAGCCGCTGCGGGGCATTGAGCTTGTGGCCGTTGGGGCAAAGGAAAACGATTTGCTCTTCGACCGCGGCTCCGGCGGCTTTCGGCGCCGGGTTGGCAACGGCGCCGTCGCCACTAGCGCCGTCTTTGGCCTGCCGATTCACGCCGGAGCCAGATGCGCCAGCCCCGTTAGAACCGCCCTTCGCAACATCCGACGGTGATTTTGCACTTCCCTTGCCGCTGCCGCTCCCCTTGCCACTGCCGACTTCCTTGCCGCTGCCCGCGCCCTTTCCGCTGCCGCCGCTCGCGGCGACTGCGTCGGTCAAAACGCCCTTTCCGGAACCGCCCGGCTTCGGCACGAGCGTCGCCGCGCCGCAGCGCGGGCATTTGGCCGTTCGTCCGGCGTTTTCGTCGGGGCTACTCAGCTTATGGCCATTCGGACACGCAAATTCAATTGCCATCGTCGATTGCTCGGTGGATTGCGAAGGGGAGCTTAGTGCGGAATCGCGTGGTCTGATTGCACGGGCTACCACCTAGATCGTAGTCGTCGGCAAGTTCCGAGACAACTCCAGAGGGGGCAGACTTGTGGTATGGCTTCACGCAGGTCAGGCTTTCCAGTCTGATTTTGCTCGATCACTGTCAGCCTGGAAAGGCTGACCTACATCACCGCAATGCCGCCCACAGAAACGTGAACTCCAGCGCTGTGATTCTTGCCCGTTGCTCGTTGTTCGCCGAGCCGGCGTGGCCCCCTTCGGTATTTTCGTAGTACAGAACGTCGTGGCCCATGTCTTTCATCTTTGCGAACATCTTGCGGGCATGGCCTGGATGAACGCGGTCGTCGCGCGTTGACGTGGTGAACAGGATGCGCGGGTATTTGACGCCCGGCTTGACGTTTTGATACGGGGCGTATTTCGACAGATAGGCCCAATCCTCGGGCTTGTCGGGGTCGCCATATTCGGCCATCCAACTTGCGCCGGCGAGCAGCTTGTTGTATCGCCGCATGTCGGTTAGCGGCACCTGGCAGACGACGGCGCCGAACAACTCCGGCCGCTGAATCGCCGACCGTGCTGACCAACAAACCGCCGTTGCTGCCGCCCATGATGCCGAGATGGCTTGAACTTGCGTGATGCCGCGTTTGACGAGGTCGGCGGCGACGGCCTCGAAATCGTCGAACGCGCGCTGGCGATGTTCCTTGATCGCCGCCTGATGCCAGGCCGGACCGAATTCGCCGCCGCCGCGGATGTTCGCCAGGCAGTAGACGCCGCCACGCTCGAGCCACGCCTTGCCGACGCCGGCGGTGTAGTGCGGCACCATCGGAATCTCGAAGCCGCCGTAGCCGTAGAGCAACGTCGGCGCGTGGCCGGATTCGATCGCCTCGCGCTTGCCGACGACGAAGTAGGGCACCTGCGTTCCATCGGCCGATCGTGGCTTCGAACTGTTGCACTTCCATTCCGTGCGCGTCGAAGAACGACGGCAGCGATTTGAGCGGCTCCGCAGGATTATCGCCGACCTGGTCAGATAGAGCGAGGCGGGCGTGAGAAAATCCTGGTAGTTCACCCACAGTTCGTCCGACTCATCGGGATCGACGCCCGAGGCGTCGGCCGTGCCCGTGCCGGGAAGTTTCATTTCGCGAGTTTTCCATTCGCCGGCCGCATTTAGCGCGGATTCAGGCGCTGCGCCTCGATGATCCGGCTATGAACGTTGTCGCTGAGATTGAGCACTAGCGCATTGCGGGTTTCGGAAACCTCTTGCAACGCCACGCGCGGCGACGGCTCGAACAGCACTTCGAAGTTCCGCTCGCCGCGCAAGAACGCGTCGAGATGGGTTGCAATCAACGAGCCGGATTTGTACGTCTTGCCTCCGACGGTCCAATCGCTCCGCAGCCGAACGGTCAGCCACTGGCGAAAGAAATTCGGATTCGGCGTCGTTGGGCACGTCGAGCTTGATATTTTTGCCGCCGACGGTGAGAAACGTCTCGGAGTTGTAAAACGCAATCGCGCGGTCGAATCCTTCGCGGAAGAAGCCCGGCGTGTGATCGACCCACGCGCCGGCCGACACGTCGGTCTTTTCGCCTTCGAACACCGTCACCGCGTCGGCCAGCGGCGTGCCGCGATTCCAGCGCTTGACGATCGCGCGGATAGCCGCTGTCGGTCAGCGAGCCGGGGCCGAAATCGGTGCCGACGTAGAGCGTGTTCTCGTCGCGCCACGTGGCCTCGCTCTTGGCCTCGGGCAGCGAAAATCCGTCCTTCGACGAATTTCTTTGCCTCAAGATCGAACTCGCGCACGACCTTGGCGTCGCCGCCGCCGCGCGAGAGGGAAACCAGGCAGCGCTCGTACTTCGGGGGCAACGCATTCGATCCGGCCCAGACCCAATTCTCGTTCTCGTTCTTGGCCAGGGCGTCGAGATCGAGCACGGTCTCCCAGGCCGGCTCGGCCTTGCGATATTCCTCGAGCGTCGTGCCGCCGCCACAGGCCGCGCGGATTGGCGGCATCTTGCCAGAAGTTGTAATACCAGCGGCCCAGCTTACGAACATACGGAATCCGCTCGTGCGAATTCAGAATCGCGAGCATCTCCTGCTTGATCGCCGGATACTCCGACTTGGATTCCAGCTCCTTGAGCGTGACGGCGTTTTGCGCTTCGACATAAGCCATCGCCTTATCGCCAGTGACTTCTTCGAGCCACGAATAGGGATCGGCAGGTGTCTTTGCATCGACGGCGTTCATGGCGAATAGCATTACTCCCGCTAAGACGATGGTTGGCATAAGTTCGGTTTCCGGTGAATTCGTTCGGCAGGGTCAAGCCGGTCGTGTTGAGAAATACAGCAGGCGACCAAGGGGCAAACAAGCCAGACGATGATTATTGCCGCGAAGGCAGTTCGAGGTCTATAACGGGCCGAGCGAAACGGCCGGGCAATGGCGGCTCCGAGTCGTCGAGCCACGTAAACAGCAGGCTCGCGAAACCAAGCGGGCAGCATCGATTTGCCGCCCCGGCTCATTTCGCCGAGGCGGCAAATCGGGCAATCCGTCGGATCGTGGAATTTGTTGACACTGTCCGCGGGGTCGTTGTAAGCTAATCGCGTCACTCGGAATTCGCCGCGAGTTGCTCGATCGACTGACTTCGTGGCGACGCTGGATCCCTTTCAGAGGGAGGTGTTTTCAGCCAGCATCGACACATTTTCGCGGAGTCGCATCTCATGAGCGATTACTCCTCCGATTACAAAAGGGCCAAGACGGCTGGCGAGAAGGATGGACTCAAGGACGAGTTCAAGGCTTATCTCAAACAGAACGCCGGCAAACTACTGCAAGACGCCGATAAATCGGAAAAATCTTTCGAGGATATCGAGACGAAGCTCGACCGGAATCAAGGCGACGAGAAAATCGAAGCGAAATTCCGCACGGCCCGCAAGAAGCTCGAGCAAGACTCGAAAAAAGCCGCGTCCGTGCTTCAACAGTATTGCAAGATTGCCGAAGCGCGGGCGGGACTGCTGAAGAAGCAAGGCAAGAAGGACGAGGCCGACGCGTGGACGGCATTTGACCACGCCTTGGGGCCGATTCTCCACTCGATGTTCGAAAACGCGACGGCTCGCACGAGACAATATGGGCCCGTGCGATAAATCGTTGAACTGGCCGGGGAAGGGGAAGAAGGGAAGAAAAAGTGTCAGAACTATTTAATAAATAGTTCTGACACTTTTTCTTCCCCCTGAGTGCATCGACTGGTATCACTCAGACTGGCCTATGGACTCGCATCGTGAGCATCAACACCGAACGCCGCCAGGCTACTTCCGCGTCCTCCCGTTGATTGCCTTGACGGTTTCTTGAGCTTGCGCGGCCAGCGGGCTGCCGGAGTTTTGGGCGACGGCCGTGACCGCGGGGAGCGATTTTCGCGTCCCCCAGGCGGCGAGGGCCCGCAAGGCGCCCGATTGCATGTCGCTGGTCGATTTCAAGACGGCCACGACGGCGTCTTCGTTGTCCGGTCCGCCCCAAGTGATCAGGGCCGCCATCGCCGCGTTGGCTGGATGGCGGGTTATCTCCTTGACGCAGCGAGCCGACGCTATTGCCGGCCGGCTTTCGCTCTTGGCTGACTTGATGTCTTGATTGATCGACGAGGGGCGATCGGCGAGCAGCGTCGCCAAGGCCGCCGCGACTTCGTTTTTCCGCTTGGGATCGACCGGCGTTGATATCAGGCTGTTGGCGGCCGAATCGCGTTTCCAGCTTGTCGGATTTCAGATCGGCCAGCGCTTGGTCGAGCTCGACGCCCTGGCCGGTTTTGAACGAATCGAGGATTTCTCGGGCCTCTTGCTGGACGTTCGCGTCGGGATCGTTCAGGCACTGGAGCACTTCCTTTTGGGCGAGTTCGGGGCCCATCTTCTTGAGCGCGTCGCTGGCCCCATTTCGTTCGAAGAACGGCCAATGCAGAATCTTGCATAGCGGTTCGACCCGCGAGGGTCTTTGACTTTGACGACCATCTCCATTGCGAACGCCAGTCGATTCTCATCCTTGAGATCTTTCGTCGAGGGCTTTTTTTCCAACATCTTCAAGAACACGTCGTTGGTATCCTTGTTGTTCCATTTGCGAAGGATTGTCCGGGCGTCCATTGAGGCGCCGAAATCCTTGTCGTGGAGTAGTTTGGACACGACGTTGACGACTTTTTGGGCATGTTCGGCGTCGGGCGTGGCCTCCATCAACGTCCGCCGCGCGGCCCTTTTTTGCTTGGCTTCGCCGACGAAGAGCGCCGCAGCACGGCGCCTGATCTTGTCGTCGGGCTCTTTGGCCGGTTTGCCGGCTTTGGCGGGAGAATTAGTTTTCGCGGGGTCGCCGGTCGACGCCGTCGCAGTCTGGTCCCATTCCATCGAATTCGATTTGCGATCGACTTCGTCGCCCTTGAAGTGAACGTGGATCACCTGGGCATGATCGGCGGAAAGTTGCCAGTTGTCGGTCCAGTCTCCCTTCCTGCCAACGCCGGACGATGGCTTGCCCAAGATCGCCTTGACCTCGTCGGAGGTCATGCCAACGGCGATCGCGTCGTAGTTCTCTTGCGAGAGCAGCTTGTCCGCCTCGGCACGGCGCGAGGGGGCCTTATCGGCCGCCAGCAATGCTCCTGGCCGCATAGCAAAGCAAGTGAAAAGACCGACGGAGAGGCAGATGGAAAATGAGCAACCCAGTCGCCTGTGAGAATTGCCGGACATGTTCAAATTCCTTGTTGAGCAAAGCGAATTCAAATCGACAACGGCTGTTTTGGCGTCGAACTCGGCATGTGCGCGCCGAACTCTCAGCCGGCCGAAGCGTCAGTATAATGTGGTTTTTCTCACTCGTCAGGGCGCACGACTAGGTTGCCACTCACGCGACGGATCAACCGCCGCATTTCCAAGACGCTCAGTGTCGCTAGCACTTGCGGGGCGGGCAAGTTGCTGGTGGCGATGATTTCGTCGATCGACGTTGGTTGCTGATCGATGCCGGCGAGCACTTGGCGCTCCAATTCGTTCAAAAGCAACTCGGCCGGATGATGGACGGTCTGACCATCCGCGGCCAGGGCCGGCTGCACCAGCGGGCCGAGTTCTTCCAAGATATCATCGACCGTTTCGACCAGCTTTGCGCCATCGCGGATTAGTCGATGGCAGCCTTGGGACGACGGGCTGTCGACGCGCCCTGGAACCGCGAAAACTTCGCGGCCTTGCTCCATGGCATGTCGGGCGGTGATCAGCGCGCCGGATCGTATCGAGGCTTCGACCACCACGACGCCGAGTGCCAGGCCGCTGATGATCCGATTGCGCTGCGGAAACGCCGCCGCTGAGCGGGCTGCCGTGCGGCGGGGCTTCGCTGATCACGGCGCCGCGAGCGCGGACTTCGGCGGCCAATTCTTTATGCTCCGGCGGATAGATGTTCAACACTCCGCTTCCCAGCACGGCCAAAGTTCGGCCGCCGGCGGCCAGCGCGCCGCGATGCCCGGCGGCGTCGATGCCGCGGGCCAATCCGCTGACGACCGTCAATCCGGCACGAGCCAATCCGCCCGCGAGCCGTTCGGCCTGTGTCTTGCCGTAATGAGTGCCATGCCGCGACCCGACGATGGCGATCGCCATGGCGTCGGTCGGTTGGATCGCGCCATGAATGAACAGCACAGCCGGCGGGTCCGGAATTTCGGCCAGCGAAACCGGATAGGCGGGCGACGAACGAAGCAGAATCTCGACGCCCTCTCGCCGGCACAACGCGATTTGTTCTTCGGCGTCGATTTCCTCTTTCGCGGCGGCGATGGCGCGACTTAGTTTTGGACCAATGCCGGAAACGCGACGCAGCTCACTCGGCGCGGCCGCAAGCACGGCGTGGGCCGTTCCGAAATGAGCGATGAGAATTTGCCAGGTGCGCGGGCCAACTCCGGTCACTAGCGACAATCGAACAGCATCGACCAATTCCTCGTCCGGCTCGGTCGATTCGGGATGGCAAATATCCTGCGGCATTCAAGACGGCTTATGCAGATCGGCTATAATCGAGAGGAAATACGAGTCGAACGATTCGGAAAGCAAGCGTGCTCGCGGACGACCGGCCATTCTAGTGCAAGCAGAACGGAAATCCATCGTTCGCAACGGTTTAAGCGCGAAATTGTCGTAGTTGTGAAGTGAAAACAGCCGTAATGCCGATAGGAATTAAACAGGAACGGCGCTGCCGCGACGCTGGCTTCGTCGTCATTTGATATTCAACGGCTCTCTTTGGCATCGAGCGATCACTGCCCCGGTCGCTCTGTCGGGAGAGCCGTTGTTTTTTCAGCTCCGGCTCGTTGGTGCTTCGTCCTGCAATTGGTCCGCTCGTGGGACAGCAGAATCCGCGGGGCCCTCGATCGATAGACTCAGACGGACCAATTCGGCCAGCGAATTCGCTTCCATCTTCTTCATGATCGTCGCGCGGCGAAGCTCGACGGTGCGCAGGCCGAGGTCCAATTCGGCGGCAATGGCTTTGTTGGCCTTGCCGGCGATCAGCCGCTCAAGAACCTGCACCTCCGCCGGAGTCAGCGTCTCGCGCCGCGCAGAATCTCTTCGCGCTGCGTTCGCTGCTGCCGCGACCGGGCTTCCCATTGCAGCGCGGTTTCGATGCTGGCCCACAGCTCTTTGTCGGAACACGGCTTTTCGAGAAACGTGACCGCCCCCGCCTGCATCGCACGAACCGCCGTCGGCACGTCAGCAAAGCCCGTAATCACGATCACCGGAATTCGATAGCCGCGGACGGCGAGTTCCTGTTGGAGTTCCAATCCGGTCATGCCGGTCATCCGCACGTCGACAACCAAACAGCCGCGCTGACTCGGCGAATAAACCCTCAAGAATTCGGCGGCCGAGGCGAACGTTTGCGTCGGCACTTCGTGCGATCCGACGAGCGCTGCGACCGACTCTCGCGCCGCGGGATCATCGTCGACGATAAAAACAGTGCAGTTGGCTTCCGACGTTTGCTTAGCTTCCATCAGCAACCTCCGCGGCAAAAGTTGGCAGCGTGAACTGGAAGGTCAATCCGCGCTCTGGATTGACGATCGCTTCCAGCGTTCCCCCGTGAGATTGAATGATGGAATGGCTAATTGCAAGTCCCATGCCCATTCCGTCTGATTTGGTGGTGAAGAAAGGCTCGAATAATCGCGCTTTTTGGCCCGGATCGATGCCTCGCCCAGCGTCTTGCACGGCGACGCGGATTCGATCGGGCGAGACAAATTCGGTCCGAAGCACCAGCGGGCGGTCGCCGCGTGGATTTCCAGCCATGGCTTCGATCGCGTTGCGGATCAAGTTGACCAGCACTTGCTCGATTTGAATCGAATCGACCTTCACCGGCGGCAACGGTTCCGTGAAGCTGCATTGGAGAACGACTCGGCCCTGACGCACATCGAACTGCATCAATTCGAGCACGCCTCGGATCAGTTCGTTGATATCGGCGGTCGTTTGTCGGGGAGGCGACTTGCGAAGGAATCGCCCGACGCGGCGCAGAATATCGCCGGCCCGATTGGCCTGGGTCGCAATCTGCTCGATCCAGCGAAACAGCTCCGCTTGATCGATCGTGCCCGCGCGAAATCGGTTCAAACATGCTTCTGCGAAATTGGAGATTGCGTAGAGAGGCTGGTTAATTTCGTGCGCCAATTCGGAGACAAGCTCTCCCATCGTGGTCAGACGGATGACGTGCGTCAACTCGGCCAAGCGCTGCCGCGACTCTTCCTGGGCACGACGGCGCTCGGTGATGTCGCGAACGATGCGTTGAATTGCCGGAGAGCCGTCATAGACGCACGGAATGCCGGCCACTTCCACGTTGACCGGCGTGCCATCCAATCGGACGAACTGCTGTTCCAACAAGGGCGTCGGGCGACCGTGGTCAAGCATCTCCCGTGTCCGACGAACGATTCGCTCACGGTAATCGGCCGGCACGAAGTCGAGAAAGTCGCGGCCGAGCAATGCCTTCCTTTCGGAGGCCCCGAGCAGGTGAGCGAGCGCGTTGTTGACATACGCGATGCGGCCGTCGTGGGCGACGACCAGGATGGCGTCGGGCGAGTGCTCGACGAGGCTGCGATAGCGCTGCTCGCTTTGCCGCAGGGCCGCCTCGGCCGACCGTCTCTCGTCGCGCAGCCGCTTCTCCTCCAGAGAATGCAGGATCGCCGGGGCAAGCCGGGCGAGGCGGTCTTTGATCAGATAATCGTCGGCCCCTTCCTTGATGCATTGCACGGCAGTGTCTTCGCTGATCGTGCCGGTGACGACGATGAAGGGAATATCCAACTGCCGCTGCCGCAGCAATTTCAACGCCCGCAAAGCGTTGAAAGAAGGCATGCTATAATCGGCCAGGATGATTTGCGGCACGTCCGGGCTGTCGAGCGCCGTAACGTATTGTGGCTCCGTGTCAACCGAATTCCAACGCGGAGCGATCCCGGCGCGCTTCAACTCGCGGATCATGAGCTCCACGTCGTCCGCGCGGTCTTCGCAGATCAACAGGTGCAGATCGAGTTTCGTGTCGGACGGCATCGGTTGTTTCGGCTCCAACGACCTTCTCATTTCGCGGGACGATAATTCAGCAGCAACCAATACAAGCCGACTTGGCGAAGCGCCTCGTCGAATTGCTTGAAATCGACTGGCTTGACAATATAGCTATTCACGCCGAGTCGGTACGCTTCGGCAATATCGCGATCCTCGCTCGACGAAGTCAGCACGACGACGGGAATGGTCCGGGTGCGGGCGTCGGATTTGATGGCGCGCAGCACTTCCAGGCCGTTGACCTTCGGCAGTTTCAGATCCATCAACACCAGGCGCGGCTTGAGTTCGATCGAGCGCGCAGCGTGCGCCGGTGCAGAACAGGTATTCGAGCGCCTCGGGTCCGTCGCGAACGACCTCGATCCGCGTGGCCACGAGATGCTTGCCGAGCGTTCGCAACGTCAGCTCAATGTCGTCGGGACTATCCTCGACGAGCAGAATGTCAACAGGATTATCAACCACTCGATGCCTCTCCCGAAAGGGTGAAATAAAACGTTGCGCCTTGTTCCAGGGCCGAGTCGGCCCAAATGCGGCCACCGTGGCGGGCGACGATTCGTTGCACGATGGCGAGTCCTACGCCCGTTCCCTCGTAGTCTTCGACCCGGTGCAAGCGTTGAAAGACATTGAACAGTTTATCGACATATTGCATGTCGAAACCGACGCCGTTGTCGCGGACGAAATAGACCGTTTTGCCCTGTTCGCCTCGGCTGCCGACTTCGATTCGAGTCGGGATCCGGTTGCGGGTGAATTTGACGGCGTTCGAAAGCAGATTCACGAACACCTGCCGCAGCAAGCTATAGTCGGCATGACACGGGGGCAAATCTTCGACGACCAGTTCGATTTCGCGCCCGTTTCGCTCCGCCTCCAGGGAATCGAAGGTTTCCCGAGCCAGAGCCGCGGGCGAAACAAGCGACCGCGTCAGTGGTTGACGATTCAATCGAGAAAACGCCAGTAGGTCGTCGATTAGGCTCCCCATTCGCTCGGCGTTCTTCTGGATCAAGCCGAGATAGCGCACTCCGCCGTTTTCCAACTGCGGGCCAAAATCCTCTTCGAGAATCTTGGCGAAGCCGCTCATCGAGCGCAGCGGGGTGCGCAAGTCGTGCGAAACGCTGTAGCTGAAAGATTCCAATTCCTTGTTCGCGGCGGCCAGCAACTGCGTTTTATCCATCAGAATTCGCTCCGTCTTGGTCCGTTCACGCACTTCGCGAATCATCAGATATCCCGATGCACTGAGGAGGAATAGCGTCAGGCCGCTGCCCGACATGGCAAAAGCCATGGTCATGCGGGTGGCCTCTCTTTGCTCCTCCAAACGATCGCGCATGTGAGTCTGCTCTTCGTTGTGCATGTCGCGCAACTGCCGGCGAATGGCCTCGCGAATCGAATTGAACGTGTCGCCGGAGGCTTCCGGCAAAGTGTGCGCCGACGCCGGGACCGTCGATTTGGCCGCTCCGATCAGCCTTTTGACGAGTGGATCGACTTCGTCAAGTCGCTTCTCGTGACGTGGATTGTCCGCGACTAATCGATGGAGTTGCGTGAGAAATATCTCTGCTTCGTTGCAAGAATGCTCGATCGATTGTCGGTCGCGCTCGTACCCCGTGGCGACGTAATCGCGCAACGCGCTGACCGCGTCGTTCAGCCGCGCGCTCAGATTGCTCATGGTCGATAAGACTTCATTGGAATGGTCAACCCATTGCTCCGACTCCATCGACAATTGAATGGTGTGATGTAGACAGATGCTGACCAATAGCGCCAGCAATAGGGCGACGCATAAACCGAGCGCGCTACGTTGTATGACGGATAGTTTCATCGCGTTTGCGATCGTGGACTGCTCACGGCAGAGGGCATTTCCAACAGCGCAAGCATCAATCCCGTTTCCAATCCCTACTCGTTCAAGACGCCGCGCACGTCGTCGGCGGATACGCCATCGACTAACCCAACCCGTCCCATTCGATCGGGCAGCACGAATCGCAGTCGGCCTTGCTCGCTCTTCTTATCCCGAGCCATGACCGCAAGCAGCGATTCGGCGTCCGAATCGGGCATCTCGACCGGCAGCCCGAGCGCCACCAGCAACTCGCGCTGCCGGCTGACGAATCGCTCGTCGATCTTTCCAAGCCGCGCGCGCCAGCCGGGCGGCGCAGCATCATGCCGATCGACACCGCTTCGCCGTGCAGCCAGCGACCGTAGCCGCTGGTCGTCTCCAGCGCGTGCGCGAATGTATGGCCGTAGTTTAACACCGCGCGATTCAGCTCGGGCGGTCCGCAGCCGGTTTCGCGTTCGTCGGCTTCGACCACGTTGGCCTTCAGCCTGCAGCAACGCGCCACCACTCGGCGAAGCACGTCGGAACGACGCTGCGCGAGCGCGGCCGCATTGGCTTCGAGTTCGGCGAAGAATTCGGCGTCGAGAATGACGCCATACTTGACGACTTCGGCCAGCCCCGAGACATATTCGCGCTGCGGCAGCGTCGTTAGCGTGTCGGTGTCGATCAACACTCCCAGCGGTTGCCAGAATGCTCCGACCATGTTCTTGGCGCCCGGCAGGTTGATCCCGACCTTGCCGCCAACTGAGCTATCGACCTGAGCCAACAGCGTCGTGGGGATTTGCAAGAGGCCCACGCCGCGCGCATACGTCGCGGCCACGAACCCCGCCAAATCCCCGACCACTCCGCCGCCCAGCGCTACGACGATCGTCTTCCGGTCGGCGCCCAATTCCAATAGCTGGCGCCACAGCGACTCAGCAACGGCCGCACATTTGGCTTGCTCTCCCGGTTCAATGACGATGATATCCACCTTGGCGCCGGAATTCGCCAGGCTGTCGGCGACCGCGGGGCCGTGCAAGGGATGAACGTTTCCGTCGGAAATCAACACGACGTTCGCGGCGGGCGCGAGCGGCGCAAGAAGCGCCCCGATTCGGCCAGCGTCGCCGCGCCGATTTCGATCGGATAGGTGCGCTCGCCCAGCGCGACGCGAATTGTTTCTGTTGCTTGCGAGGTCATTCTTGGCACGCCGCACAATTCTCGGCACGGATCCCAGGGAAGGCCGTCGACGCGTTATCGAATTGAAAAGGTCCTGCTCGGCCATCCCTGGGCTTACGGAGCTTACGGCGCGACGACCGTCAAGCCGCGGCCACTCGTTCGAGATCGGCGGGCGTGACGGTGATCTGCCGGCTGAAGCCCGTATGCTGCCGAATGTATTCCAGTTGTGCCGCCTGTTGCGGCTCGGAGTGCAAAAGCGCCTCGATCCGTTGCCGATCGGCCAACGACCAGTCGTCGTATTCGTCTGGCCAAATCGTCACGTTCTCGACGATCAAAGCTTCACGATAAGGGTCAAACTCGTTGGCCATGCACGCTCCCGTCAATTGAATCGACTGCCCATATCCATCCATACTATCCTAGCTTCTCGCGATCGACAGTATACTGGCGGCAGGCAATGAGGAAAACGGTGACCCATGGCGCAATCGGCAAGCCTGTTGAACGGCGTCCGGGTTTTGGACCTGTCGCGGGTTCTGGCCGGGCCGTTTTGTTGCCAATTGCTCGCCGATTTGGGGGCGGATGTCGTCAAAGTCGAGCGGCCGGGGCTGGGGGACGACACTCGGCAATGGGGCCCGCCGTTTCTCGCGGATGACGGCCCGAGTGCCTATTATCTCTCCTGCAACCGCGGCAAACGCTCGTTGGCGCTCGATTTGGCGCGTCCCGAATCGCGCGGCGTGCTCGACGATTTGCTGCGAACCGCCGACGTGATGGTCGAGAATTTTCTGCCCGCTTCGCTCGTGAAGCTCGGTTTGGAGCCCGATCGTTTGGCGGCATTGAACCCAAGATTGGTTCGCGTGTCGATTTCGGGTTATGGTCGCACCGGCCCGGCGGCCGATTTGCCCGGCTACGACCTGACGGTGCAAGCCTCGGCGGGCATCATGTCGATCACCGGGCCTCCGGAAGGGCCGCCGATGAAGATTGGCGTGGCAATCACCGACGTGCTCAGCGGCTTGTATGCGGCGACGGCGGCGTTGGCCGGACTGTTTGCGCGGGACCGAAAGAGTTCGACTGCGGCATCCGGAATCGGCGCCTTCGACGTGTCGCTTGCCGATTCGACGCTCGCGGCGCAGGTCAATGTCGTGCAAGGAGTGCTTGTGAGCGGCGAGCGCCCGCGGCGATGGGGCAATGCCCATCCGCAGATCGTTCCCTACGAGGCATTCGCAACGGCCGACGGATATATGGTCCTCGCGATCGGCAACGATGGGCAGTGGCAACGATTTTGCGCCGCCGCGGGACGCGACGCATGGGCTGCCGACGCACGGTTCAAAACCAACCCGTCGCGCGTCGAGCACCGCGAGGAATTGATTCCGCTTTTGGCTGGTTTGATGAAAACACGACCCACCGTTGAATGGCAGTCGGCATGCAAAACCGCCGAGGTTCCCTGTTCGCCGGTGTTGGCGATCGACGAGGTGTTGAAAACTCCGCAAGTGGCGGCGCACGAAATGGTTCAATACGTCAACGATGCAGCGGGACGCCGGATCGCCGTCGTGGCCGCGCCAATTCACTACGACGGTCAATCGATTTGTTCACCGCAAGCGCCGCCCGATGTCGGCGAGCACAGCGAAGAGATATTGAGCCAGTGGTTGGGCTACGACGGATTGCGGATCGAAGAATTGCGCCGCTCGGGCGTGGTTGGCGGACGGGACGAACGGAATTAGCGCCGAATCTTCCTTACCCGGCGTCGTCTTTCAATCCCAGGCGGGCGAGCCAGCGGCCGCGAGTCGGTTGTTTGGGTTGATTGGTTGGATTGCTGGCGTTGTCGTCCGCTTTGTGCTGGGCCCGGGCTGAATCGTAGGCCGAGACTTTTTCTTCGACCTCGGCCCGTTGGCGAGCAATTCGGGCCCGTTCGATCGAAATATCGATCTCGGCCTGGCGAAGCTTGTCGCGCCATTCCTCCTGGAGAACGCGCAGTTTTTCCCGTTCCTGTTGGATCAATTCATCGCGATCGAAATTTTCCGCGATCGCGGCGGCGCCGACGGCGACCGAGCCGATATTGCTGCTCTGCTGCGACAAGTGCATCCGCAGCTCCATGATTTCTCGATCCTTGACGGCGACGATTTGATCGGTGATCTGAATGGTGCTTTCGACCGTCAACCGCTGTTCGGCGCCGATGGAATCCGCTGCCTCGCCGTTATCGGCTTCCAGCGTTTCGAGCATGCGGCGCTTGGTTGCTTCCCAATCGGGGGAAACATCGTTGTCGAGCTGCCGCGGAGCGGATGCGACGCCAGCCGCTCGCAACGCGATCAGTTGCTCTTCCAATTCCGCGTTGCGTCGCTTCAAATCCCGCACGTCGGAGATCGCCATTTCGAATCGCCGTTGGGAATCTTCGAGTTGCCGCGGATCGATTTGCGAGAGCTTCTGCTCCGCTTCGGCCGCGCGAGCGATCAATGCCGCCCGCTCCGCCTCCCAACCGGCGACGGATTGAGTCTCCGATTCCGTCAACTCTTGATGACTGCGGCGAAGTTCCTGATATTGCTGTTGGAGCAGTTCGTGCTTGTGTTGCAACTCTCCGTGCCGCTGCTCGGAAACCTCGGTCGATTCTCGCAGCCGTTCGTGCGATCGGCGCAATTCCTCGACGGTTTGTCGCAATTCGGACGCGGCGGCGGTGGAAGTGGCCGCCGTCTCGCGGGCCTCCGCCAGAGCGCGCGATAACTGCTCGGTTTGACCGGCGCGCTGCTCGGTTGCCGCCGACATCTGGTCGGAAAGTTGCCGCTCGCGTTGTTCGAGCTCCTCGCGGGCAGTCCCCAACTGCTCTTGGGCGGCCTGCACTTCGTTCGTTCTGGCTTCCAAATCGGCGGATTGTCGCGCGAGTCTCGATGTCTCGGCGGTGATTGCGGAGGTTCGTTGCTCGAAGGCATCGCGCTGGCGCTCGAAGTCTTGCTGATGTTGCTGTCGGAGCTGTTCAAGCTCGTCGCTGCGCCGTGTGAGTTCGGCAGTCGCTTGCTGGTGTTCTTTGCATTGAGTTGCGAAGTCGGCCGACGTTTGTTCGAGCTCATTGCGCTGCTTTTGCAATTCGGCGGCTGCTCGCTCATGCTCTCGCCGCTGTTGCGCGAATTGCTCCGTCGCGCGTTGCTGTTCGTCGCGTTGCCGCCGCAATTCGGTTGTCGCTTGCTTGTGTTCTTCGCATTGAGTTGCAAATTCGGCCGTTGTTTGTTCGAGCCTTTCACGCTGCCTTTGCAATTCGGCCGCCGCTTGCTCATGTTCCTGCCGCTGACGGGTGAATTGCTGCGTTGCGAGTTCGTGTTCGTCGCGTTGCCGTTGCAGTTCGGCCGCGGCTTGCGCATGCTCCCGCCGCTGTTGCGCGAATTGCTCCGTCGCGCGGCCGTGTTCTTCACTCTGCCGCTGCAGCTCGGCCGCCGCTCGCTGATGAGCTTGCCGCTGTTGTGCGAATTGCTCCGTCGCGCGGCCGTGTTCTTCACTCTGCCGCTGCAGCTCGGCCGCCGCTTGCTGATGAGCTTGCCGCTGTTGTGCGAATTGCTCCGTCGCGCGCTGATGTTCCTCGCGTTGCTTTTGCAATTCGGCCGTCGCTTGCGCGAGATCGCGTCGCTGTTGCTTGATTTCAGCCGCCGCCTGCTCGATTCCACGCTGTTGCGTGATTCGCATGTGCTCGATGGTGCGGTGCAGCTCGTTCGACTTCGTGCTGCTGCGAATCTCGCTCGGCTTTCAGCTCCTGGGCGATGCGTCGGCGCTGGTTCTTGGTTTGCTCGCGGCGAATTTCCAGTTGCTCGGCCTCGCGGGCGAGTCGCTCCTCAAGCTGCTGGCAACGACCGCGGCTGCGAGCGATCTCCTCGACTTCGTATTGTGCCTCGGCCACAGTTCGCTTGTGCGTCTGCCGGTCTTCGGCGAGCTCGTTCCGTGCAGCCTCGAGTTCAACGCGTTTCCGCGTAAGCGCATCCTGCTGTTGCTGCAATTGCTCGACCGACGACTGATGCTGACGGGTTTGCTCGGCCAGCGCCTGATCGCGGCGGTCGAATTCCTGGCGGATCAATTGAGCGTCGTTGGCCAGGCGTTCGGCCGCGGCTCGCAGCAAGTCCTCGAACTGCGTGGTCAAATCGCTTTCGATCTGCTCCAGCCGCGACTGCTGGGCCGAGAGAAACTCTCGGGCGCGTGCCCGCTGATTGGCGGTTCGCCGACCGGACGAAGGCCCGCGAGGCGCGGAATCGGCCTGAGATTCATGCTCTTCCATGTTCGCCCGTAATCGCGAAGGACTGGCCGCGCACCGACGGTGAATCCCGCCGAATAAACGCTAAAATCGCCAACGGCCGTGTGTAGACCGCGAGCGCGGTAACGCAAGCCTCTCGCCACCCTGCATCTAGCAAACCTACGTCACGCGCGGTTCCACGGCAAATTTCGACGGCGGAACAGTGGGAGAATTGAGGCATCGACCGCATTGTCGCTACGATCGCGCCAACGCGAACCAATCCACCGACGGCTCGAAGGCCGCGGCGCCATGGCCCAATTCCGCCAACAGCGGCGGCACGCAACGGCGGGCAAGCTCGTCGGCGTTTGACTCGACGCTCGGATCGGCTTCGGCCGCGTCGCCACCGCTAGCGCCGCGCTCGGTTGTGGCGCGTTCGCCCGCCGGAGTCGATCGATTCAGCACGATCCCGGCAATCGGCAGGCCGCGACGGAATGTGGCCGCGGTGATCAACGTTTGCAGCGTTTGATTGATCGCCCCCAAGGCATTGCGCACCACGACAACCAGCGGATAGCCAAACTCGTAGGCCAGGTCGGCCACGTATACGTCGTCCGCCAATGGCGACATCAGACCGCCGACGCCCTCGACGATCACGATGTCCGACCGCTCGGTCCAATAATCCAAGCCGCGGCGAAGTTGCTCCTCATCGACTCGAGCATCCTCGGCCCGAGCCGCGAGATGCGGCGCAACGGGGCTGCGAATCGTTGCGGACAGACCCGCTCCAATTCGCCCGGTCGATCGGCCGCTTCCCATAAGTTCAGCGCATCGTCCGATACCAGTCGATCGCCGTCGCGGCGGCAACCGCTTGCGACCGGCTTGTACACGCCCACGCGCCGCCCTTCGGCCGCCAATAGACGAGCCACGAGCGCCGCGACGTAGGTCTTGCCCACGCCGGTGTCGGTTCCCGTGATGAACAGCCCGCGTACCGGTTCGCGCATCGTGCCGAATAGAGTACCATCGCAGGGGTGAAAGATGGAAGGTGGCAATCATCCGATGTATTTTCTTGTCGCGGACGCGCTCTGAATGTCTACTATTGCCCGAAAACCATCGTCGCCGCCGGATCGCGTTACGGTCGCGCTCGTGCAAATGCGGTGCGGCGAGGCGAAGGCACCGAATGTCGAGAAGGCTCTTTCGCGAATCGCGGAAGCTGCGACGGCGGGCGCGAATATCGTTTGTCTGCAAGAGTTGTTTGCCGGACAATATCCCTGCCAAAGCGAAGATCATCGGCGATTTGCCCAGGCCGAGCCAATTCCGGGGCCCACGAGCGAAGCCCTGGCGGCCGCCGCGCAGCAACATGGCATCGTGATTGTCGGCTCCGTGTTCGAACGGCGCGCGCCCGGCTTGTATCACAACACGGCGATCGTGCTCGATGCCGATGGCTCGAACGCCGGCACGTATCGCAAGATGCACATTCCCGACGACCCGCACTATTACGAGAAATTCTATTTCGCGCCCGGCGATCTTGGTTTCCAAAGCGTGCCGACGCGATTCGGAGTGGTTGGGCCGCTGGTTTGTTGGGACCAATGGTATCCCGAAGCGGCTCGATTGGTGGCCCTGGCGGGCGCGCGGATTCTGTTTTATCCGACGGCCATCGGTTGGCTCGGCGCCGAGAAAGCCGAGTTCGGCGCGAGCCAACATGCCGCCTGGGAAACCATGATGCGCAGCCACGCCATCGCCAACGGCGTGTTCGTCGCGGCGGTCAATCGGACAGGCATCGAAGGAAGCATCGAAGACGGCATCGAATTCTGGGGCGCCTCGTTCGTCTGCGATCCGCATGGCAACATTCTGGCCCGGGCCGCGCACGACGCCGAAGAAACCTTGCTCGTGGAATGCGATCTGTCGCAAATCGATTCCGTGCGCACCCATTGGCCCTTCCTGCGCGATCGGCGGATCGACGCTTACGGCGGGTTGGTGAAAAGGTATTTGGACTAACCGCGTGTTGAAAAAGGGGACAGGCACCTCGCCGCAACCCCTTACACTCGACAAAACCGTAAAGTGGCTCGGAGCCAGTCCCCTTTTTCAACGGCCCGCTGATGCCCGCAGCTTCCTACCGAATGCCGGCCGAATGGGAGCCTCACGCCGCGACGTGGCTTTCGTGGCCGCATCGATTGGCCACGTGGCCAGGAAAGTTTGCGCCGATCCCGCGGCTGTACGCACAATTGGTTCGGACAGTGGCGGCCGTCGAACCGGTGCATGTTTTGGCGGGCGGCCATCCGATGGCGCAAGCCCGGGTGCTGTTGGCTGGGATACCGAACGTCACGTTGCACGATATTCCGACCGACGACGTTTGGATTCGCGACTCGGGGCCGACGTTTTTGGTCGGCCCGCCAGGTTCGCCGCCAGCGCTGATCGATTGGGGTTACAACGCCTACGGCCGCAAATATCCGAACTATCAGCAAGACGACGCCATCGGCCGGCGGATCGCGCGGAAGCTGGGCCGCATCTGCCACGAGCCGGGCGTGGTTCTTGAAGGAGGCTCGATCGACGTCGACGGCCGCGGCACTCTGCTGACGACCGAGGAATGCCTGCTCAATCCGAATCGCAATCCGCAACTTTCGCGCGCGGAGATCGAGCAATGTCTGACGGAGAATCTGGGAGTTCGCAAAGTGCTGTGGCTCGGCGGCGGAATCGTTGGCGACGACACCGACGGACACATCGACGAACTAGCTCGCTTCGTCGCGCCGAAGATCGTCGTCGCGGCCGTGGAAGACGATCCGCAAGACGCGAATTACGCATCGCTTCAGGAAAACTTGCGGCGGCTGCGCTCGTTCACCGACGCCGACGACGCGCCGCTCGAAATCATTCCGCTGCCGATGCCGCGGCCGGTCGTGTACGACGGCAAGCGGTTGCCGGCCAGCTATTGCAATTTCTACTTGGCGAATGGAATTGCCATCGTGCCGCAGTTCGACGATCGGGCCGATGCGAAAGCGGTGGAGATATTCGGCCGCGTGCTCAAGGATCGACGGATCGTTCCATTGCCGGCGCGATCTAGTCTTGGGGCTCGGAGCGTTTCACTGCATAACGCAGCAGGAACCGGCGTGAGATTCAGCTCGACTGCGCGGCTTGCGGGTGTGCGGTGGTGCCCGAGATATATTCGCGCCAGGTGTCGAGTTGCTCCGGCGTGAGGCTGTTTTCACGATTGATCTCGTGTTTCAACTCGGTGTTGGTGCCGACCACTTTGACGCTGATCCCCAAGCGGCCGTTGTCGGCATATCGGAATTGCACCTCGATCGGCGTGTCGGAAGGAAGATTCGGCGGCAGGTCGCGGACCACGCATTTGCCCAATTGCGAGCAATCTTCCGGCGAAGCGCTTTCCCCTTCGACGATCTGCACCAGGATCGATCGCTGCGAGGCTTGCGAGGTCTTGAAAACCCGTTTGGCGGTGACCGGCAACGTCGTGTTGCGGGGAATCAGGATCGCATTGCGCTTGCGGCCGGTTTTGCCGTCGGTGGCCACGACGCCCAGGCTGTGCGAATTGACGTTGCGAATCTGAAACGCCACACGGTTCCCTTGCGTGCGGGAGAGACAGATGCCGGCGTGCAAAGCGGCGCCGTGCGCGACGGCTTCGTCGGCGGAGACGGAAACATCCGGCTCCTTGCCCGACAGCTCATGAAGCATCTTGCGGACCATCGGCATCCGCGTCGAGCCGCCGACGAGCAGCACGCGGTCGATGTCGTTCCACGTGCAGCCGGCCGCTTGAAGCGTTTGCTTGGTGGTGAATCTGCGTGCGGTCGAGCAGGTCGTGGGTGATTTCCTCGAACTTCTCGCGGGTGATTTCGGTCCGCACTGCCGTGGCCCTTGTAGTCGAAGCTGATCGCGGCCTTCGATCGCGCCGAGAGGGTTCGCTTGGCGTCTTCGCATTCGCGCCACAGCCGGCCGGCGGCGTTGGGGTCTTCGCGCGGATCGATTTTGTGTTGCCGCATGAACTCTTCGCGCCACGAAGTCCATGATCCGCTGATCGAAATCGTGGCCGCCGAGCTGCACGTCGCCGTCGGTGGCCAGGGCGGTGAATTTCGTGCCCGAGATTTCCATCACCGTGACGTCGAACGTGCCGCCGCCCAGATCGTAGACCAGAATCTTCTGCGGCTTGTCGGCAGCCCCCTGGGCGTTCAAAAAGCCTTGCTGAAACCCGAAGGCGACGGCGGCGGCGGTCGGCTCGTTGATGATGTCGAGCACTTCCAGGCCGGCCATGTAGCCGGCGTCTTGCGTGGCCTTGCGGCGGACTTCGTCGAAATAGGCCGGCACGGTGATGACGACTGCGAGAATTCGCCCAGCTGCCGCTCGGCATCCAGCTTGCACCTTGTTGAGCACCAAGGCCTGAATCGCCTCGGGCGGATAGCGGCGGCCTTCGATCACGCGATGATACGTCCGCTCGCCCAGATCGCGCTTGGCGCACTCGGCGACGTGATCGGCCTCGGTGGCGATGGCCTTGATCGCTTCCTTGCCGACGACCGTGTTGTCGCCATCGAACAGCACGACGCTGGGCGTGAGCAGATCGCCCTCGGCGTTGACGATCGTGACGGGCCGGCCCGTGTCGTCGAGATAGGCGACGACCGAATAGGTCGTGCCCAGGTCGATGCCGATGGCCGGGACGTTTTTACTGCGCTGGATGGCGGAGGGAGTGTTGCTCATGTGCCTGACATTCTTCTTTCACTAGCCGGAAATACAAAGCGATAATGATTCGTTCAACTCCAACGAGTCAACCACTGGCCGATGCTTTGCGCGACATTCGACATCAGTGCGTTCGACATCGCCGCGTTCGCTGCCTTGGGGGGCGGCAGCCACGGCAGCGGCAGGTTCAGGAAGTTTCCCATGTGCCCATACTTCGCTAGCACATAGTAACACACCAACAAGGAAAATACCGAGACAAGCAGGAACGCGACAATGCTCATCACCCAGCGCAATCCCGGGCTAAGCGAGCCAGGCGTCCGACGAGGCGAAGCCTGAGCGGCGGCTTCCGCACGCGCGGCGCCTGCCAAAGTGGCCGTCGAGCCCATCGAGGCGCCGGCTTTTGCGGCCGCGGCTTCCATGAGCGTCATCGGCTTCTTTTGAACGGGCAATCGCGACGGACCGGCCTTTGCTGCCGGTTCCGGTTTAGTTTTTTCCGCGGGAAGCGATTCGGGCTTTGCGCCAGCTTTCGACGACGGCAAGGCCGCGAATTGCGTCGTGGCGCCGGTGGCGACGGGTGATTTCGCCGGCTCATCGAGCGCATCGGCAAACGCGCCAAAAGCTCGGCTGGCGCCCGACAAATCGCGGCTGGGCGACACCGGCGCGGGCGGCGGAGCTGCGGTGGATGCCGTCGCGACCGAGCGGGCCGGACCGGGCATCGTGGCTTTCGCCGGAATCGACGGCGACAACGGATCCTTCCGCTTCTCGATTCGATGAGCGTTGGCAACGTCGTCGAGCATGTCGTCGAAGGCGTCGAAACCCTTCGCCTCTTCGACGATCTTTTTCCAGCGGCCGACACGTTCGCTGGTGAGCGATTGCTCGCGCTGCAATTCCAACTCGACCTGCCGGCTGGTGCCGGGAATTTTGGCATGAACGTCGAGCCGGCCATTGGTCAAGTATTCATACGTCACTTCGACCGGCCAGCCCTTCGGCAAATGCTCGGGCAAATGCCGCAGCACCGCCCGACCGATCATCGAGCATTGCGAGGGAACCTTGCTCTCGCCTTCCAGCACCGAAATGACGATCGATATCTGATCCTCGGTCTTGGTGACGAATTTCTCGGTTACTTTCGCCGGCAGCGGCGAATTGCGCTTGATCAGAACGACGTTTTCCTTGCGCATCGTGCGTTGGTCGATGCCCTCGATGCCGAGGCTATGGGCATTGACATCGACCACCTTGAACGACGGTTTGGCGTTCGGATCGCGGTGGCGAAGCAGATAGCCGGCGAAAATCGCCGCGCCGCGAGCGACCGCTTCATCAGGATGAACCGTGTGATCCGGCTTCTGGCCCGAAAGCTGCTGGATCATCCGCTGCACCATCGGCATCCGCGTGCTGCCGCCGACCAGCAGCACGCGGTTGATCTGCGGCCAACTCAGGCCCGTGGCCGCCAAAACCTGGCGCGTGGTGTAGGCCGTGCGCTCCAACAAATCCTCGGTCAGCTCCTCGAATTGCTCGCGAGTGACCGTAAGTTCGAGCGAATGCCCGCCGTGGCGAACCATCAGCGTGGTCTTGGGCCGGGCGGTGAGCGTGTGCTTGGCCTCTTCGGCGGCGGCTTGCAGCGCGGCTAGCGCCGCGGGGCTTTCGCGCGGGTCGAGCCGATACTGCTTTTGAAACTCCTCGGCCGCAAAATTCACCAGCCGCATGTCCCAGTCGTAGCCGCCGAGTTGCACGTCGCCGTCGGTCGCCAGCGTGCGCAAGTCGCCGGGCCGAAGATCGAGGATCGTCACGTCGAACGTGCCGCCGCCAAGATCGTAGACCAACACTTTCATCGCTTCCCGCGGCTCTCCCTCCGCGGTGAGATAGCCGAGCGTTTCGCCGAACGAGAGCGCGGCGGCGGTCGGTTCGTTGACGATATCGAGCACCGCCAGGCCGGCCATTTCGCCGGCGTCGGCAGTCGCCTTGCGGCGCGGTTCATCGAAATAGGCCGGCACCGTGATGACGACTTCGAAATTCTTGCCGAGCGAGGCGATCGCGTCGTCTTTCAGCTTCTTGAGAATGCAGGCCTGGATCACCTCGGGATGGAGCTCTTCGCCGTGGATCGGATGGCTGAACGATTTCTTGCCCATGTCGCGTTTGACGAACTGGGCAACCGACTCGCTGCGAACGGCGGAAGCCTTTTTGGCCTCCTTGCCGACGATCACCTCGGTGTTTTCGAACAGCACCGCACTGGGAGTGAGCAAGTCTCCCTCGGTGTTGCGAACGATCTGGGTGCGGTCTTTATCGTCCAAATAGGCAACGGCCGAGTAGGTCGTTCCCAGGTCGATGCCGACGGCAAGGGTCTTAGCCATAAGAGCGGAATACGGGAAAAGAATGCCTCACACTGAACCACTACCGACTTTAACACCCAAGCCAGCCGTTCTCAAGCGCCAGCGGGGGGTGCGGCGGCTGGGATTGGAATTGAAATCCGTCGAAAAAGCCATCACGGTCGGGGCTTTTAGAATCTCGGGAGCATCCCGTTGAAGCGAGCTCGCTTTCGGGCTGGCGATTTTGTGTCGCTCAGGCCGACCGCAAAGCCGCCAAGACTTCGTCTTTCCCGGCCGTCCAGCCGACGATGCCGGCTTGGGCTCGGACCATCGCGAGCGTCGATTGTTTGAATTCGGGGAAGTAGCTTTCGGTGGCGTCTTCCACCAACAAGCATTCGTAGCCCCGATCGTTCGCTTCGCGCATTGTCGTTTGCACGCATACCTCGGTTGTCACGCCGGTGATCAGAAGATGCGTGATGCCGCGGCTGCGCAATTCTTCGGCCAACGGCGTGGCGTGAAACGAACCTTTGCCCGGCTTGCGGATCACCAGTTCGCCCGGCAGTGGACAGAGATCGGCGACAAAATCGTTGCCCGGTTCGCCGTCGATGAGAATGCGCCCATCGGGCCGACGTCGCCGATTCGCAATGGGCCCGGGCCGCGGCTGCGCTTTGCCGGCGGGCAATCGGACAAGTCGGGCCGATGGCATTCCTTGGTATGCACGACTGTCAGCCCCATGCGGCGAAACGTCGCCAGCAACTCGGCAACGGCCGGAATGATCGGCGTCAGTAGCCCGACGTTGTTGCCCAGCGCGGCGCCGAAACCGCCCGGTTCGACGAAATCGCGCTGCATGTCGATGATGACCAGCGCAAGATGCCCCGGATCGAACGTGTAGTCGTAGGGTAGAGCGTGGATCGTTGGCACGGTTCGTTGCGCTGGCTGAGTCTAGTGGCCGGCCATGTGGCGGCCGATCACCTGGCGATCGGCTTGTTGGATCGGTGTTTCGTAAACGATCTTGCCGTCGGAAATGACCAACACTCGGTCGGCCAGTTCCAGAATCTCATCGAGGTCTTCCGACACCAACAGGACCGCCGCGCCGCGATTGCGCGCTTGCATGATCCGCGAACGGATTTCGGCCACGGATTTGAAATCGAGCCCGAAACAGGGATTCGCGGCCACGAGCACGGTCACGTCGTCGGCCAATTCGCGGGCCAGCACGGCCCGCTGGATATTGCCGCCCGAAAGCGTGCGGATCGGCAACGTGGGCCACGGCGGACGAATGTTGAAACGGCCGATCAGATCGGTCGCTCGATTGCGAACGGCCCGATCGCGGAGAAACCAGCGGCCCCAAGTGAGCGGAGCGCGGTCGAAATGGCGGAAGGCGAGGTTTTCGGCGGTGCTCATATTGCCGACGCAGGCGTTTTGCAGCGGCATTTCCGGAAGGACGTGAAAATCGTGCTGATGGATTTCCGCCCGAGTGGCTCGATACGATTGGCCATTGACGATGATTTGCCCGCCGCTAAACGCCCGCTGTCCGCCGAGCACCTGAACCAACTCGCGTTGCCCATTGCCCGAGACGCCGGCCAGACCGACGATTTCGTGCGGCACGACCTGCAAATCGATTCCTTCGAGCGCCGGCAGGCCGGTGTCGTCGTCGGCCTTCAGTTCGACGATCCGCAGCAGAGGTTCTTTGGAATGGCCGTTGCCGTTCACGTTTTCCCGAGTGGCCGGCTCGGGGAGCGTCGCGGTGCCCATCATCATTTGGGCCATCGTCTTGGGGTCCAAATCGCGGACCAATCCCTCGCCCATGAATTTGCCGTGCCGCAGAACGGTCACTTCGTCGCAGAACGACATCACTTCGCGAAATTTGTGTGTGATCATCATCACGCTGACTTTGCCCTCGCTGCACATGCCGCGGACCATCGTCAACATTTCGTCGGCCTCTTGCGGCGTCAAGACGGAGGTCGGCTCGTCGAGAATCAGGATCTTGCGATGCAGATAGAGTTGCTTCAGGAGTTCGGTTTTCTGCTTTTCGCCGGCCGAAAGGTCGCGCACCGCCGCGCGCGGGTTCACTCGAAACGGCATCGTCTCCATGAAAGCGGCGAGTTTTTCGGTTTCTCGTTTCCAATTCACGACCGCCGGCACATGCTCGTGAGACATGACAATGTTTTCGACGACGGTCATGTTCTCGACCAACGTGAAATGCTGATACACCATGCCGAGGCCCAGCGCATGCGCATGGCGAGGGCTTTTTAGCTCGATCGCGCCTTCGCCGACGTGGACCGATCCGCCGTCGGCCCGATAGACGCCCATGATGCATTTGACGAGCGTGCTTTTGCCGGCGCCGTTTTCGCCGAGCAGCGCACGAAAGCAGCCCGGCCGCAGATTCAGCGACACGTCGGCGAGGGCTTGCAGAGCACCGAATCGCTTCGAGAGATTTCGCGCCTCGAGATGTGGAGGGCCGTTGTGGCGAACGGCGCCGTTTCCGTTCGAGGTGTGCGCAGCGGCGACGCTGGGCTCGGGCAAAGCGCTTGTCATCGTGGTCATGAAATCACCTCCAAGAGAGCTTGCGAGGGAGCGACGGCGCCGAACACGCCTCCCTGCATCGTGATCATTTTCAACGCCGCTCGATGATTGCCCAAATCGGTCGCGCCGCAGCAATCTTCCAGCAACAAGCATTCGAAGCCGCGATCGTTGGCGTCGCGCATGGTCGTGTGAACGCAAACGTCGGTCGTGATGCCGGTCAGAATCACGTTCTTGATTCCCCGGCGATGGAGCAACAATTCAAGATCGGTGGCATAGAATGAGCCCTTGCCCGGCTTGTCGATGATCGGTTCGCCCGGCTCAGGGGCCAGTTCGGAAATGATTTCCCAACCCGGCTCGCCGCGCACAAGAATCCGCCCGCACGGTCCGGGATCGCCGATCGCCGCGCCGATCCGCTCCGAGCGCCAACGCTTGTTCGCCGGCAAATCGGAAAGATCGGGCCGATGGCCTTCGCGCGTGTGGATGATCGTATAGCCCTTGGAACGAAGCGCGGCGAGAACGCGCCGAATCGGCTCGATCGGCGCGAGTCAGCGAAAGATCGTAGCCCATCTTGTCGACGTATCCGCCCTGGCCGCAAAAATCGATCTGCATGTCGATAACGATCAGCGCCGTATTGCCCGGCTGCAAATCGCCATCGTAAGGCCACGGATAAGGATTTGCGGCGACGTGTACGGCATCGAGCGTGCTGTCGTGAGTTTTGTGCATGAATTCGTCCTCAACTCACCATTCCCAATTCGGCCGGCGCACCCGCCAAGGCGCGAGCCCGCGAGCAAGAGATCACCATGATGACCAACGTCAGGATGTAGGGAGCGGCGTTCCATAAGTATCCCGCCGCCGAGGTCGCCAAACCGACGCCCTGCAGCGCCACGCCGATCGAACCCGCGCCGCCGATCAAGAGCGATGCCCATAGGCAATTGATCGGTTTCCATCGGGCAAAGATCACCAGCGCAACGGCCATTAGCCCTTGGCCCGAGGAGATCGATTCTGTCCATGCGCCGGGGTAGTAGAGCGAGAGATAGCTCCCGGCAACGCCGGCGAAAACGCCGCCAATGGTCGTCGCAATCAGGCGCGTGCGATTGATCGAATAGCCCATCGCGGTCGCCGCGGCGGTGTTTTCGCCGACCAGACGCACGACCATTCCCCACCGCGTGTTTTTCAGCATCCAGGCCATCGCCGGCGCCAGCAACAGCCCGATGATAAATAGCGAATTGATTTGCAATGCCGACTGCACTTGAGGAATCGACGACCAGCCGCCCAAGCTAAACGACGGCAATTGTGGAGCGCTCGGTTGAATGTAGGGCTTGCCGAGATACGCGGCCAAACCGATGCCGAACACCATCATCGCGATCCCGACGGCGACGGAATTCACCCGCGGTCGGTTGCAAATCAAAGCATGGATGGCCCCGAATAACGCGCCGACGCCGCCGGCCGCAAGAACTCCGATCCAAGGTGAGCCGGTTTTGTAGCTGATGGCGTATCCGGCCATCGCTCCCATCACGAGCGTCCCCTCAAGGCCGAGATTCACGCGGCCCGATTTCTCCGTCAGGCATTCGCCCAAGCTCACGTACAAATAAGGCGTGCCGACGCGAATTGCGCCGCCAAACACCGCCAACGGAATCGACCAGTTTCCAATATCGGTCATACGGTCACAGGCTCCGCGGCAACTTTGGGCGGCGCGGACGGCGGCGGAGTTGCTGCCGCGGCGCTCGTGTTTACCTGAAACAATTTGATCCGGCCGTACAGCGTTTCGAACAGCAAGATCGTCACGAAAATAATGCCCATCAGAACCTTGACCGAGGCATCGGGCACTTCCAAGCGGCGCTGCAAGATTCCCGATGCCGCGTTCAGCCCGCCGAATAAAATCGCCGCGGGAATAATCGCCAGCGGATTGTGCCGAGCGATAAACGACACGAGAATCCCCGCGAATCCGTAACCCGCGGCCATCAATGCGGCATTCGCTTGCATCTGGATCGCGGAAATCTCGACGGCGCCAGCCAGGCCGGCCGCCGCGCCGCCCAACAGACAGGTAATGAAGATCAGCCGACCGACGGGCAGCCCGGCCCCTTGAGCCGCCCGCACATTGCCGCCGACCATTCGCACGGCGAAGCCGAAGGTCGTGTAGCGCATCAGGATGTATGCCAAGACGCAAAACACGATGCCAAACGCGAGACCCCAATGCACCGAGCCGAACATATTGCCCAACACCGCGGCGGCGGGAATCGGATACGTCGAAGGCTTGTTCAAACTGGCCGGATCGCGCATCGGCCCTTCCACAAGGTAGGAATAAACGTCGATGGCGACGTAGGCCACCAGCAGGCTGGAGATTGTTTCATTCACGCCGCGGCGATCGCGCAACACGCCCACGCCGGCAATCAACAGCCCGCCGACGAGCATCCCGGCGAGCATCATGCACGGCAGGATGACGAAAGCCGGAGCGGACGACAGCAATAGCGCGGTGCCCGCGGCGGCCAACCCACCGAGCACAAGCACCCCTCGCCGCCGATGATGATCAGCCCCAACCTCGCGGGGAGCGCCGTGCAGAGGGCCGTGAGGATCAGCGGAGCGGCCCGCGTGAGCGTGTCTTGCCACGCCACTTTGCTGCCGAACGCGCCGAGATACATGTAGTAATACAAATCGGTGAGCGAGACATGGGCGAAGGCCACCATGAACGCTCCGAACAACGCCAACGAACTGGCGAGCGCCGCGAGCGTGATCGTCAACGTCTCCGCCATTCCGCGCCAGTTCATAACGAGTTCCGCTGTATTGGACGCACCGAGCCGCCGCGGCCGAATTCGGCCCTATTTCTCCGCTTTCACGCCGTCAACGAAGTAATCCATCTTGTCGAGTTCCGGGTCACCCGACGGATAACCTTTGCCGGCCGGAATTACTTCCTTCCCGGTGTTGTCTTTCAGCGGCCCTTTGAAGATCACGAACGTTCCCGCCATGAATTCGCCCTTCACCTTGTCGGCATCTGCCTTCGCTTCGGCGCCGACAGCCGGCCCATACGGCGACATCTTCACGATCCCATCCTTCAATCCGCCGCGAAGATTGCGCGGCTCGATCTTCTTGCCGGCCTTCATGGTGTTGACGTAGTCGGTGTAGACCTTTTCCCAGTTCCATTCGGCGCCGGTGAGATAGCCCTTCGGCGCAAGATCGGCCTGACTGCAGTGGTAGCCGCAGACATAGATGCCATGTTTTTCCGCGTTCTCGACGATCACCTTCGGGCTATCGACGTGACACGTCAACACGTTGACGCCTTGGTCATGCAGACTATTCTCGGCCTCGGCTTCCTTGACCGGCATCGACCAATCGCCGGTGAAGATCACCGTGCAGGTGACATCGGGATTTGCGGCTTTCGCGCCCAGTTCAAACGCGTTGATATTCTGCCGCACTTGCGGAATCGGCTTGGCGGCGATGAAACCGAGCTTCTTGGATTTCGTCGTATGTCCGGCCACGATGCCCGAAAGATATTCGCACTCGTAGATGTTGCCGAAATACGTGTCGACATTCGTCGGCATCAACTCTTCCCAGCGGCCGCCGCAATGCAAGAAGGTCGCGTCAGGGAAGTCCTTGGCGGTGTCGAGCACATAGGGCTTAAAATAGCCGTACCACGTCGGGAACATGATCTTCACCCCGTCGGTGCTGATCATGCTCTTCATAGTCTTCGTGATCGAGGCGTCTTCGGCGACCCGTTCCTCCTCGACTACCTTCACGCCCGGAATCTTCTTGACGGCCTCGGCGCCGATGTGATGAGCCTGGTTGTAGCCGTAGTCGTCTTTTGGTCCGACATAAGCAAAACCGACCATCAAATCGCCCGACGACCCGGAAGTGCCCTTGCTGCTACACCCGCTCATTCCTGAAATCGCCACCGACAATCCAACGAGTGCGCACAACAGACCGCGAGGATTACGAAGCATTCATGCTCCCTTTCACGAAATAAGAACCTGATTGGATCGAGCCGACTCGTGAGCCTGTTGATCCCGAAAATTCCGCCAACCGCCAAACTCCGTAATGTCTCGTGCCGTCGCCGCGGCGAACGACTCGCACAAGAATCCTTTGACCATTTCCCCGTCGGCCAGTTCCACCGTGCCGATCGCCAGCGGTGGCGCGACCGACGCCACGAGCCGTCCAAATCCTTCCACCGGCATGTCGAAGATTTCCAAATCGACGGCGCCCGGCCGAGAATCGTCGCGCAACAAGCCGGGCCGCGGCGGCTTCAGATCCAGAAAGGCCATGAAGCGGTATCGTGATGCCGACCGGCACGATCGCACGAACCGTGCTCCCCAGCGGCGCAAATCGGGATGCAACGGCTGACCGCGCAAATGCGCGCCCGCCACTGCCACGCGCACATAGTCGGGCGCAGGGCCGCGGTTTTGTCGGCCGTGAGTCCGTGGCGCGAGGCAAATGATTCCCCGTCGCGCCCAGCGCCAGGCCGGTTGCTCGCTGCCAGCGATCACCGAAGCGGCACAGTTCCATTTCCTTGCCGGCCGACGCAATCAGAGTGATACCGTGCGGGAGCCCGTCCGGCGTGAATCCCGCTGGAATCGCGATGGCGGATAGGCCGAGAAGATTGACGAAATTCGTGTAATAGCCGAGCCGGCGGCTCCATGCGATCGAATCCGCTTGGACAGCCGCCAAGGTTGGCAGCGTCGGCATTGTCGGCACGACGAGCATGTCGGCCGAATCGAAAATCGATTGGCAGACGGGCCGCAATGCTGCCAAACGATAACTGGCTTTGAAGTAATCGGCCGCCGAGTATCGGCTGCCGGCTTCGAGGACCGTGCGAGTCGCCGGATAAATGTCGGCTGAATGTTCTCGCAGAAAATCGCCCAAAACGGCCAGCCGCTCGGCCAGCCAGGGGCCTTCGTAGAGCAACGCGGCGACTTCTTGCAGAGGCCGGAAATCGATCGTCGCGCGAATTCCACCCAGCGATTCCAATCGCTCCACGGCGGATTCGAATCCCGCGCGAGCGGAATTGTCGCCAAAGAATTCAAGCTGCTCCGGCCGAGGGATCGCAAACCGGAACGGAATCGCGGCGGTCGCTCCGTCGGAATCAACTCTGTCGCCCAAGCCCGGTTCGTCCAAGCTTGGCGGGCTGTCGGCGCAACCACGGGACACGTTGAAAACGGTCCAAGCATCCGCGGCAGTGGTGGCAAAAATCGCAACGCAATCCGAAGACCGACAGGCCGGAACGATTCCCTCGTTGCTCAGTTGGCCTGGCGTTGGCTTCAGGCCCACGATGTTGTTGCAGCCGGCCGGAACTCGACCCGAACCGGCCGTATCCGTGCCCAGCGCGAAGCCGACCAACCCTCGTGCGACCGCCACCGCCGATCCCGAGCTGGATCCGCCCGAAATCCGGCTCGAATCGAATGGATTGCACGGCGCTCCGTAAGGGCTGCGATCGCCGGCCAGGCCCGTGGAAAACTGGTCCATGTTCGTCTTGCCCACGAAAATCGCCCCAGCTTCAATGAGCCGCGCAACGACCGGCGCCGACCGCTCGGCCAGATACCGATAAGCGGGGCAGCCGGCGGTCGTCGGATAACCGGCGACATCGATATTGTCTTTCACGGCAAAGGGAACGCCGTGCAGCGGCAACGATGCTCGTTCGTCGGCGCGGCGCTCCAGCGCCGCAGCCTGCGCGAGAAGTTCGTCGAGGCTCAACAAATGAATCCAGATCGCCAAATCGCGCGAAGCCGCCAACCCGTCCCACAGGCATTGGATCACCTGCGTCGGAGAAAGGGCTCCGGATTGATACCGATCCGCGAGCGAAGACAAATCAAGATTGGGCGATTCCGCCGCCTGGCACTCCACCGCTTCCGCCTCTCGAACAATTGGACCGACCGATTCGACTCGGTTGCAAACATCGACCCCCAAGATCGAAAATCGATCGGGAAAGAGATTCTCGCGAACATCCAGCCGGGCTCGCTTTCGCAAGCCGTATACCAACTCGGCGACGCATGACGAATTTTGATCGTAGCCGGATCGAAACAGCCGTCGCTGGCGGCCCGCTAAGTGGTTCATGGCGCATGGGTTGTGTCTTGCTGTCTGTTGACCGCCATCGATATTGATTTACTCGATACCGGCGCCTCCGATTAGTCCGAATGCCTGAAACAGCGGCGAGCTCGCACGTTTCTTACGCAACCGAGCGTTCAGGGTAGCCGGCTCGGGAGTCGTGAGCGAAAGTCTTAATCGCGGCCAGAAACAGAGCAATGCTCAAGGCTTAGCCCGACAGAAGCTGAGCGACGATTCGTCCAATCGGCAGCCCGGCACTGGATTTGCTTCAAAGGACGAGATTTGTTACCACACTTGTATTCCGCAATCGACAATGGCCTTCCGGCGATAGCGTATGTGACGAACCTGGTTTCTGTAGGGAACGCCCTCCGTGGCGTTCCTCGCGGCGGGTTGCGTTGCCGCGTCGGCGGAACGCCACGGAGTCCCTTCCCTACAGGATTCCGCCAACACGGCGCTTGAGCACGATCGGCCCACCAACGCTTGCCGATTGCGGACTTCGATGGATCTCCAGGCGGCGGCTTCGGCCGTGATTTCGGATGATGGATTTCAGCACCTATCAGCAAGGCGCGGCGTACGATGAGACTTTCGCTTCCGACGGGCTCCCCCGGCCTCGGGCCGAACCGCTCGTTCGCCGCCTGCAATCGCTGACGCTCGCCGAGTTGCAGCGGCATCAGAAGGCGGCCGACGGCGCTCTCTGGAACATGGGCATCACGTTCAACGTGTATGGCCATGAGGCCGGGCTGGAAAAAGTCTGGCCGTTCGATATTCTTCCGCGGATCGTCGGCGGCGAGGAATGGCCGCAAATCGAGCGCGGCTTGCAGCAGCGCATTCGGGCGCTGAATCTGTTTGTGCAAGACATCTACAACGGCCGCAAGATTTGCCAAGACGGCATCGTGCCCGAGGATTTGGTCGAAACGGCGAAAACGCTCCGGCCGGAATGCAATGGAACGACGCCGCCCCAAGGCGTTTGGTGCCATGTCACCGGCACCGATCTGGTTCGCAACCACGACGGGCAGCTATATGTTTTGGAAGACAACCTTCGCTGTCCCTCGGGCGTTTCCTACGTGCTGGAAAATCGCGAGGTGATGAAACGCACTTTTCCGCAGGTGTTCAACGGCATGCGCGTCACGCCGGTCGAGGATTATCCCGAAAAACTCTTGGACACGCTGCTGCACACCGCGCCGAAGGGCGTTGATTCGCCGACCGTGGCACTGCTGACGCCCGGCATCTTCAACTCCGCTTATTTCGAGCATTCGTTCCTGGCCCAGCAGATGGGCATCGAGCTTGTCGAAGGCCGCGATCTGGTGATCACCGGCGGCTACGTTCACATGCGGACCACGAACGGCCTGCGGCGCATCGACGTTCTCTACCGCCGCATCGACGACGATTTCCTCGATCCCCACTGCTTCCGCAAGGATTCCATGCTCGGAGTGCCGGGCTTGATGGAGGTTTATCTGGCCGGCCGCGTGACGCTGGCCAACGCCCCGGGCACCGGCATCGCCGACGACAAGGCCATTTACGCCTACGTCCCACAGATCATCCGCTATTATCTGAATGAAGACGCGATTCTGCCCAACGTGCCGACGTTCGTCTGCTCCGATCCGGCGCAGTGTCAGCATGTGATTGCGAACATGCACGAATTGGTCGTCAAACCGACGAACGAATCGGGCGGTTACGGCATTTTGATGGGCCCGCAAGCCACGGCCGACGAGCGATCGCGTTACGCCGATTTGCTCCGTTCCAACCCGCGGAACTACATCGCCCAGCCGATGCTCACGCTTTCCACCGTGCCGACAATCGTCGACGATCAGCTCGAAGCCCGGCACGTCGATCTGCGGCCGTTCGTGCTGTATGGGAAGGACATCTACGTTTTGCCCGGCGGATTGACCCGAGTGGCTTTGCGCAAAGGCTCAATGATCGTAAACTCGTCGCAAGGGGGCGGCAGCAAAGACACCTGGGTGCTCATGGACCATGCCGCGTCCGACGGCACGCGCGCCGCCGCCGGCATTGAGCCAATCCCAATCGCAATCGCAATTCGCGGCGACGTAGAAACTGTTGATCTTCTTCTTCGCAGGTGAATCTTGCTAAGCCGCGTTGCCGAATCCGTGTTTTGGATGAACCGCTATTTGGAGCGGGCCGATAATGTTGCGCGATTCATCGACGTTAACGAAAACCTGACGCTCGACTTGCAAGGCACGCTGACCGAGCAATGGGCGCCGCTCGTTTACACCACCGGCGACCACGAGCTGTTCTTCGCCCGCTATGGCGAATCGGCGCGGGAAAAGGTGCTCCACTTTCTCACGTTCGATCCCGAGAATTCCAATTCGATCTTGATGTGCGTCCAACGGGCGCGACAACGCCCGGGCGATCCGCGAAATCATTTCCTCGGCGATGTGGGAGCAGATCAATCGCTTCTACTTGATGATGCGCGATGCCGTGCGCACGAGCACCGTCGAATCGATTCGGCACACGATCGAGCAAGTCAAGCTGCATAGCCATTTGATCCAAGGCGTCACTGAAACGACGATGTCGCACGGCGAAGCGTGGCATTTCGGCCGGATGGGCCAACTGCTCGAACGGGCCGACAAGACTTCGCGCATCCTCGACGTGAAGTATTACATCCTGCTGCCCGACAGCCGCGACGTCGGCACGCCGCTCGATGTCGTGCAATGGTCGGCGCTGCTCAAATCGGCGAGCGCGCTGGAGATGTATCGCAAGCGGAAAGGTCGAATGCTGCCGGCCAACGTCGCGGAGTTTCTGATTCTCGACATCGACTTTCCGCGCTCCGTGCGATTCTGCCTCGTGCGGAGCGAGCAATCGTTGCACCAAATCACCGGCACCCCGCCGGGCTCGTTCAACGACCGCGCCGAGCAGCAGCTAGGCCGATTGCGTTCGGAGATGGACTACACCAGCATCGAAGACATCATCAATCAGGGCCTGCACGAATTCATCGACCACTTCCAATCGGAGTTGAATCGCGCTGGCGACGCGATTCACACCGTCTTCTTCGCCCTGCCGCCGCAGCCGGCCATGAACGGCGAACAAATAGTGCTACAATAGCTATTGTGCGTCGCACCGAAATCCCGCGCCGAAATCCCGCCCGACCGCCCTGCGCCCAGCGCATTTTGTACGGCGTGAATGAGCGGCCGGAAAGCAACTTAGAGGAGCTGCCTCGCAATGACCACTGTCGATTTCGAGCCGTTGACCGTGGCGGTCCCCTTATGGGAAGACCCGCCGGGCGTTTTTCGCGTCGGTAAGAGCCGCGTCCTGTTGGAATTGGTCCTGCGAGCCTTCCAACGCGGCGAGTCTCCCGAGGGGATCGTTCGTTCCTACCGGTCGCTGGCGCTGGCGGACGTCTACGCGGTCATCAGCAGATATTTGGCGAACCCGACACCGTTCGACGACTACCTGCGCGGTTGCGACAAGGAAGCAGAGGCAATCGGCCGAAAGCTGCAAGCAGCAGGGATGGCGGGCGACATCGGCAAGGAAGCAATGTTGGCCCGACGCGGATCAGTGCTGACGACTCGCCGTCTTTAACACGAGCGAAATCCGCATCGGCGGCGGAATCGGATCGGAGATATCGCGCGATCCGCCGGTCAGCGATTGCAGCCAGATCAATTGAGTTTCGTGTCCCGGCGCGGACGCTTGAATCCACAGGCATTCGTTGAGGAACACGACCCCGCTGCGTCAGCAAATGCCTTCGTGGCCGCTGGCGGGGAAATCCCACGGGAGCGCCACGGAGCCATCGGATATGGTCGTGCCACCAAGACCCTTCTCGCCCGATGGGATTGTTGTCGGCGGTGGGAACAGAACGTTTTGGCGAAGCCGGACGTTGGCTGCGGCGATCGGATTTTGGCTCGCCGCATCCACGACGACGAATCTCAACGGCACCGTTTTTTACCCGTCCCATACGGCAGTGGAAACTGTAACAAGTCCTACCGACATGAGAACGAAGCAGAACAAGCATGCCAGCATCCATCGATTATTGTGCCCCGCAGCCCCGAGAATCGCCCCGGCGAGGGCGCAGCCCGCGAGAATGAAGCCTATTCCGTTGACGCCAAACCGGGCGAACAGCGCCGCGACGATCGACAACACGATCGTGGCAAGCAGCAAACTCGACAAGCTGAACTGCCAGGGTCGTTTCATGCTCGTGGCCGAATGAACGTTGCAGGGCCAAAACAGCACAACGCAGCAGGCTGCATGCCGGTCATTCTATACTGGCGCGCATGAAAAAGCCGCCCGAAGGCGGCTCGCTCGCTTGATTGACGCAATCAGCCGCTTAGCCGAATTCCCCGCGGATGTATTCTTGCGTGTGCTTTTCTCGCGGATTCTCGAAAAGCTCGCGACTGTCGCCGAATTCGACCAGATAGCCGGTGCGGCCCCCTTGCGTGGTGTCGACGTACAAGAATCCCGTCTTGTCCGCCACGCGCTGGGCTTGCTGCAAGTTGTGCGTCACGATCGCGATCGTGAATCGCTTCTTTAGCTCTGTCATCAGTTCTTCGATCTTCCGCGTCGCGATCGGGTCGAGCGCCGAGCAAGGTTCGTCCATCAGCAGCACCGCGGGTTCGGTGGCGATCGCTCGAGCGATGCACAGCCGCTGCTGCTGGCCGCCGGAGAGGGCCAGGGCGCTTTTGTGCAGCTTGTCTTTGACTTCGTCCCACAACGCCGCGCCGCGCAGGGCTTGTTCGACCTGCTCGGCCTTGTCGCCCTTGTAGCCGTTGAGCCGCAAGCCGAACGAGACGTTGCGATAAATGCTCATCGCAAACGGATTCGGCTGCTGGAAGACCATGCCGATATGCCGGCGGACGGCGACCGGATCGATCGTCGGGCCATAAATATCGTTGCCGCGGAAGTGAACCTCGCCCTTGAAGCGGAAGCCGCGGACCAAATCGTTCATGCGGTTCAAGCAGCGCAGCACCGTGCTCTTGCCGCAGCCCGAGGGGCCGATGAAGGCCGTGATCGAGCCTTGCTGAATCGGAATCCGCGTGTCGCGAACGGCCTTGAACGTGCCGTAAAAAAGTTCCTTGATGTCGCAATTGATGACAATGTTGTTTCCGGCGCCGTTTTTATGCGAGGTGCCGTTGCCATTCGCTTCTTGAACTTGGATCATACGTTGAGTTCCCTATTAGACGCGCCGACGGGAGAGGCTTTGCCCGATGAGATTGATCGTCAGAACTAAACAGACCAGGACCAAAGAGGCGGCCCAGGCCATATCTTTCAAATTGTCGAACGGGCTGCCCGAAAAATTGTAGATTAGCACGGCCAGCGAGGCCGTCGGTTGCGATAACTGCGGCACACCGTGACTCACCGGCCAATAGTTGCTAAATAGCGCGGTAAATAGCAGCGGGGCCGTTTCGCCGGCGGCCCGCGCCACCGCGAGCATCACGCCCGTGAGAATTCCCGGCATCGCGGTGGGAAGCAACACGCTCCAGATTGTCTGCGTGGTGGTGGCGCCCATGCCGATCGCCGCTTCGCGAATCTTCGGGTGAACCATCCGAATGGCGTCTTCCGCGGTCAGAATCACGGTCGGGAGCATCAAGAGCGACAGCGCAACGCCGCCCGCCCAGGCCGAGAAACCTCCAAATCACGAGCACGACCGCGCCATAGGCGACCACGCCCGCCAGAACCGAGGGGAATCCGCTGAGGATCTTGGCACTGAATCGCACGAACTGCGCCAGCCGGCTTTCCGGGCCGACTTCCGCCAGATAAACGGCCGCCAGGATGCCGAAGGGGACGCTAATGGCCGAAGCAATGGCCACCATCACCAGCGTGCCGACGATGGCGTTGCCAAAGCCACCCCCCGCTTCATTCGCGTCCGGCGGAAGCGACGTGAAAACCGACATGCTCAACGCATGCACTCCTCGCACCACAAGCATGTAGACGACCGAAAAAAGCGGCACGAGCGCCATGAGAGTCAGCGCCGTGGTGACCACGTTCATCAGGAAACTGAATAGCGATCGCGGCCGGCGCAGCGACTTCTGCAATTCCGCGGTGCTGATCAGCGCCGCAAGCCGCGCCGCGTCGTCTCGACCGATGTGACGAACAACAGTTTCATCCATCATCGGGCTCCCCGCGTTTGCGCCGCGGACTTCTGCAACACCAGGGCGCCGATGATGTTGACCGCCAGCGTGATCGCCATCAGCACCAGCGCCGCAAACATCAGCACTCCGACATCCTGCTGATTCGCGTTCGGAAAGTTGTTCGCCAATAGCGCGGCCAAAGTGTTTCCAGGCGAGAAGAGCGACACGCTGATCACATTGGCATTGCCAACCAGCATCGCCAAGGCCATCGTTTCGCCCAACGCCCGGCCGAATGCCAGGAGGATCGAACCGATGATGCCGATCTGAGCCGTCGGAATGATCACCCCGATGATCGCTTCCCAGCGAGTCGCTCCGAGACCATAAGCTGCTTCGCGCAGTTTCGGAGGCACGCTTACCAAGGCGTCGCGACTGATCGCGGAAATCGTCGGCAGGATCATGATCGCCAGCACCAACGACGCGGGCAACATGCCAGGGCCGCTCAACGATGTGCCGAAAAACGGTATCCAACCCAGATGTTCGTGCAGCCAAGCGCAAGGAGGCCGGATCAGCGGAATGATGACGAAGATCCCCCACAGCCCGTAGACCACGCTCGGGATCGCCGCCAACAGTTCGACCAGGTTCTTCAGCAGCGCATCCATCTGATCGGGCAGCCTGCCCCAAAAGGGATGGTACTGCTTTCCGAATATCGAGAGGAGTTTGAAAAGCGCCGTCGACAGAAATCGTTCACTCAAAAAGACGGCGACCGCGATGCCCAAGACGCTGCCGATCACGAGGGCGATTACCGAGCTATAGAGCGTCCCCCAGATTTGCGGCAGAATGCCATACGTTTCGGTATTGGCGTCCCAAACCGATCGAGTAATAAAGCCCAGGCCATGCTGTTTGATGGCCGGGACCGCCTTGGAGCCGATTTCGTACACGATGAAGACGAGCAATCCCACGGTGGCCCAGGCGAAGAAATGCGTGAGCGCGCGAAATCCCTTGTCGCTGTAGATTTCGCGCTTGGTCGGCGGCCGCGAGATGGAAACAGCTTCGGTTTTCGGTCGTTCTAGCGTCGTGGACATCGGCTTGCGATTCGCAATTAAGGATCAACCGAAAACAAATCCACCATCTCCAACCCACAAGCGTGCCACTGGCTCCGCGATGTCTTTCCACGCTCGTATCGTCAACACGACCAGCCCGCATGGTCAGTGGTGCGCAGTCTGCCAACCTCAGGCCGCCTTTTTGTCCGTTTTATCATCGGTCTTCGCCGGGGCGGCGCCGCCCGATTGAATGCTTTCGAGCGCCGCCTTCACTTTCGTGACGACCGCGTCGGGCAACGGAATATAGCCCAGCGATTCGCTCTGCTTCTGCCCATCCGTCAGGCAATAGGTCAACACATCCTTCAGAGCCTTCGCCTTGCCGGCGTCGGAGTATTTCTTGTAGGCCAAAATCCAAGTGTAGGTGCAGATCGGATACGATTGATCCCCTTCCGGATCGGGCAGCCAGGCTCGCAGATCGGCGGGCATTTCGAGCGAGGCCAAGGCCGCCTGGCCGGAGGCAATCGTCGGTTCGATATATTTGCCGGCCTTGTTTTCCAGCTTGGCCATCTTCAACTTCGCGCCGATGGCATAGCCGTATTCAACATAACCGATCGATCCCGGCGTGCTGCTGATTGCCGCGGAGACTCCTTCATTTCCTCTCGATTTCGTGCCCACCGGCCAATTGGGCAGCTTGTTCGTTCCCGGCGCGGTTTCGAACTCCTTGCTGATCGCGCTGAGATGCTTCGTGAAGACATAGGTGGTGCCACTGCTGTCGGCGCGAACCACCACGTTGATATCGTCGTTCGGAAGCTTGACGCCTTCGTTGGTCGCAGCGATCGCCTTATCGTCCCACTTCTTGATCTTGCCCAAGAAGATGCCGGCGTAGGCCTCGCGCGAAAGCTTAAGGCTATCGACGTTCGGAATGTTGAAAGCCAACACGATGCTTCCCGCCGTCATCGGAAGCAACTGCACGCCGTCGGCCACCTGCGCCATTTCGGCGTCGGTCATCGCGGCATCGCTGGCGCCGAAATCAACCGTTTTGTCGATTACGTCTTTCACACCGCTGCCGCTACCGACCGATTGATAGTCGACTTGCAGATTGGGATGCGCCGCGGTGTAAGCCTTAAACCATTTCGTGTAGAGCGGGGCCGGAAAACTGGCGCCTGCGCCTTGCAGTTTCACATGCGAACCTTCACCGCCAGTACTGCTGCTGGAATTGGAGGAGCAAGCAATACTCGAACAACCAATTAGCACGACCGACAATAGACCAACCGCTCGCTTGAAATGCCACATTGGGGAATCCCTTGTTCGAGACGTGAAATGCACCACGGACCGTCGTTATAAGCAGCGGCAAGAATGCATTCCAGCAATCGGTCCATTCCTAATCGACTCCTAGCAATTGGCTAACAATTCGGCCGATTTTGCCAAAGAAAATTGCCGTTTCCGGCGGTTCCGCAGCCCTCTTGAAATGCAGCCGACAAGCCTAGGGATGGCTGCCGATGACTCCGCAAATTGAAAACGCTTTGGCAGCCTTCCCTGGGTGCCGGGGCGTGCGCCAGCATATCAACCGGGATACAGCAAACTGGTCGTGATCGCCCGGAAGACGTTCGCCACTTCGTCGAATTCCCGGTCTTCGGCTTGCCACAGCAGCAAGAACGTGCGCCCATCCCGACGGCAGGCGCGGATCTGCGCCGTGTTCGTCAGATCGAGGCAATAAAAATTCACGTCGTAGCCGACGAGCTTCTGCCCGGCGACCGTCTCTTCGGCCGGCGCGGAATCGAGATCCTCATATTCATCGCCGAGGGCAATCAAAGCGACCTTGGCCAGATCGGCCGGGTCTTCATCGGCTCCGCGAATCACGATCGACCAAAACCCGCCCCCGGGGCTGTAGACCGTCGCTCCTTCCTCGTCTTCCACGGTCGAGGTTTCCAGCGTCCAATCGTCGGGATAGAGGAATTTGATCCCCAATTTGTCGAACAAAGCGGGCATGGGAAGGCTTGAGGCTACAGGCTTGAGGCTTGAGGGGCGGAGCCAGGACGTGGGTGGCACGGTTGGTTCAAGACACGGAATGGCGCGACCAATTGCTCTCATTCTCTCGCCGTGCGCCCATCTCCTCAAGCCTCAAGCGTATTTCCCTCCGCTGGCCCTGTCCGGCGTTTGCTAGCCTATATTAGAATACGGTGGATGTTTTTTCTCGGTTTTCATCCGCGACGAGACAGCGATTCCGCAAGCATAGATCAATTGCCGGTCCCGCCAAATCGGGCGCGGCCCAACAGTCATGAGGAGTTGTCGGATGGATTTGCACCTGGGTATTAATCGTCGCGGAACCGATTTTTATGGAATGCGTCGCTGGCTCCTGCCGAGCCTTGTCGCCTTAATAACCGTGGCGACGGTTCGACCGACGTTCGCTCAATTACCCGGCGAACAATTGCCGACGCAGCAAGAGCGCGAAAAGCAATACGAGGCACTCTCGAAGGACGTCGCCCAACTGGAACTGATGGGCTCAGTGCTCAAGCGCGTCGTAAAATTGGTTCGCCCGACGATCGTCCATATCGAAGCCACGAAAGCCGATCCGCTTGCCAAACGATATTCGCATCAATCGATCGAAGAAGCCGGCTCCGGCACGATCTTTGAATTGGGCGGCAAGTTCTATGTGCTCACCAATCGGCATGTCGTCCGTTCGGCAACGGAGGCCAACATTCACATCAAGCTCTCCGATGGCCGGCAAATCAGCCCGACCAAAGTTTGGAGCGACGCGGGCACCGACGTGGCCGTGATGGCCGTCGCGGCGCCGAATCTCGTGCCGGCGCGGATCGGCAATAGCGACGCGGTCGACATCGGCGATTTCGTGTTGGCGGTCGGCAGCCCCTTCGGCCTGAGCCACTCGGTCACCTTCGGCATCATCAGCGCTAAAGGCCGCCGCGATCTCGAACTCGGCGACGAGCGCATTCAATTCCAAGATTTTCTGCAAACCGATGCCGCCATCAATCCGGGCAATAGCGGCGGGCCGCTGCTGAATTTGCGCGGCGAAGTGGTCGGCATGAACACCGCCATCGCCACAAGCTCCGGCGGCAGCGAAGGCATCGGCTTCACGATTCCGATCAACATGGCCATGAGCATCGCCAAGCAGTTGATTGAAAAGGGAACCGTCGTGCGGGCGTTCTTGGGCGTGACGCTCGATCCGAGCTTCAACGAACAAGTCGCCGCGAACCTCGGCCTGCCGCAAGTCGAGGGCTCGCATGTAACCGGCATCACGGCCAATTCGCCGGCCGCCGCCGCGAGACTGCAAGTCGACGACGTGATCCTCGAATTCAACGGCATCCCGATCGACAACGACGCCCATCTGGTCGATCTCGTCAGCCTGACGGAAGTCGGCAAGGCGGTGCCGATCGTCGTGTTCCGCGACCGGAAACTGGTGCGATTGACCGTCAAAGTCGGCGACCGTGCGCAATTCGAAGCGAGTTGATTGTAGCAGGCACTCTCCGAGTGCCGTCCGCCGAGCCGAGATGAAGACTGCCATCCGCCGCTGATTCGTTACGGCACTCGGAGAGTGCCTACTACGTAAACAACTCGCGGTCAGCGCCCCATGCCGAACCACGACGTGGCAATCTACGTTGCGTCGATCATCTTCGCGCTGACCTACGCCGGGCTGGCGTTCGGCAAAATCCCCGGCCTGCTCATGGATCGCGCAGGGATCGCGCTCGTCGGCGCAACGCTGATGCTCGTCAGCGGCATGATTTCTCTGCAAGAGGCCACCGGGCAGGATTCAATCGACTATAAGACGCTCGCCCTGTTGTTCGGCATGATGGTCGTGGTCGGCTACTTGCATCTGTCGGGCTTTTTCGAAACGGTCGCCGAATTGGCGCTGAAGCAAATTCACACGCCGCTGGCCTTGCTCGCGACGATTGTTCTTCTATCCGGCATCCTTTCCGCTTTTCTCATCAACGACATCGTTTGTCTGACGATGACGCCGCTCGTGGTCCATCTGGCCCGGCGGCTGCGGTTTGATCCGGTTCCTCATTTGATCGCGCTGGCGACCGCGGCCAACATCGGCTCGAGCGGCACGATCACCGGCAATCCGCAGAACATTTTCATCGGCGCGCATTCGGGAATCTCGTATCTCCATTTCGCGCTGCGGTTGCTGCCGATCGCGGCGATTGGCCTTGTGATCAGCTTTGCGGTGATTGCAATCGTCTATCGCCGGCGATTGGCTCGACCACCCGAGAACGTGCGGCAGGCAATTGCCGACGAACGCGACGCAAACGAACGCACCGAACGGATCGACGGCGATTTTCGGCACGTTCATCGCTTGCTGCAGCGCAAGAGCATGATCGTCACGCTCGCCGCGATTTTGCTATTTTTCACTGGCCTTCCCTTGGAACTGGTTGCCATGGGCGCGGCGGCGGTGTTGCTCGCGATAGGTCGCGTGCGGCCCGACAAGATTTATCGGCAGATCGATTGGAGCTTGCTGTTGATGTTCGTCGGATTGTTCGTCGTCGTTCATGCTTTCCAGATGCATGTGGTGAGCCGTTGGGGAATCGAGCATTGGCAATGGCTTCTGAATCGGCCGGTCGATTGTTTGAGCCTGGCGTCGGCCGGCCTGTCGAATCTGGTGAGCAATGTGCCTGCCGTGTTGCTCTTGGAACCGGTCGTGCAAGCCATCCCCGCCGCCGCCCGCGAACACGCCTGGCTGACGTTGGCAATGTCGAGCACGCTGGCGGGCAATCTGACCGTCGTCGGTTCGGTCGCGAATCTGATCGTGATGGAAAATGCAAACCGCGAGGGAATTCGGATTTCATTCTGGGAATACTTTAGAGTCGGCCTGCCGCTGACGATCGTCACGCTAGCCATCGGCATTGCCTGGCTCGAATTCGTGCGCTACTGACTTTGTAACCACCGAGTCACAGAGAACACCGAGAAGATAAAAAACGAATTGAACGGGCATGAGTTTCATCGCCCGCGTCTCGTCGATTCGGTTGTTTCCGTTTTCTCGGTGTTCTCGGTGACTTGTATGTTGGTTGAATCTCAGAAATCTGTTCTATTTCAGACGTCCGCTTCCGCTGCTGCGCAGCAGCGGAAGCGGCGGCCGAGCGGAGATCGATCGTGTCTTGGCGCCTCAGACGCCGCCACAGAGCCTGATCCCGCTCGGTCTCGTTTATCCAGCCCGAACAGTCGCCGGAGCTGTCGGCCTCGCCGGTCGCCAAGCTCGCATTTGCAAGTCAGGGAGGAAAACATGTCTGAACAACTGCCCCGTACAGAAGTCAGTCGGTTCGTCGGTATTGACGTGTCCAAGGACAAGCTCGATGTCTGTGTCCTTCCCGGCGGAGAACTGTCGGAGTTCACCAACGATGCTGCGGGAATCGCGAAGCTCGTGGCTTTGCTGCAGCAACTCGCTCCGGTAGCGGTGGTCCTCGAAGCGACGGGCGGATATGAACGAGCCGCATTGTTCGCCATGCAGGATGCCGGCCTGCCAGTCACGCTCGTCAACCCTCGCCAGGTCCGCGACTTCGCCAAGGGGATCGGCCAGCTCGGCAAAACTGATCGCCTCGACGCCGCCGTGTTGGCCCAGTTTGCGCAGTTGGTCATGCCCGCACCCAGCGAGAAAATCTCGCAAAAACATCGAGAACTCCAAGCCCTCGTGGTGCGTCGCCGCCAACTCATCGGATTTCGTGTGGCCGAGGAAAACCGCATCCAGCAAACCCAGGACAACTTCATCCAGAGAACACTCAAACAGGTCGCCCAGGCCGTCGATCGCCAGATCCTGCGCGGTGGAGAACCGCATCGCGAAGCTGCTCGAAAGCGATGACCAGTGGAAGGCGAAGCTCGACCTCCTCACGAGCACCCCAGGCGTCGGTCCAGCCACGGGAACAACGTTGCTGGCGGAACTGCCCGAGCTGGGAAAGCTCAACCGCCAACAGATCGCCTCACTGGCCGGCGTGGCCCCATTTCCACGCGACAGCGGCAAAAGCCACGGCCAACGCTCCACATGGGGCGGACGCCGCTCCCTCCGCTGCGTCCTGTACATGGCCGCCCTGACCGCACGTCGCTGCAATCCAATCATCCGAGCCTTCGCGGCTCGACTGCATGCCGTCGGCAAATCCCACAAGGCAATCCAAGTCGCATGCATTCGCAAGCTCCTGGTAATCCTCAACACCATGGTCAAAAACAACACCGCCTGGAAACCTTCCCCAAACCTGATTTGATCAGGCTAACACCCTTGACCTCTAACACAGACGCTCTGTGGTTAGCCCTCCTGAGCCGCTAGCGGGAATAATTCGCCGCCGGCCGACGAATCATAGGGTGTTCTGGCCCAGCGCGGCTTGGAACGGGACAGGCAGCGTTTGACATTCGCGTGTGGCAATTCTGCGACCGCGACCGAGTTGATTAATATCGCAAGACTTTTCCGTAGCCCAGGCGTTCTACGCCTGGGGATCGCGGACGAGAAAACTGTTTTTTTCAGCCCGCTTCAGCGGGCTTCCCGCAATGCCGGCTTTAGCCATTGCCTGCACTGAAATACGCGCCGGCGGGCAAACGGCTAAAGCCTGCCGGGAAGCCCCGTGAAAGGGGCTGAAAAAGAGAGTTGGGTTGCGGCCGGAAACCCAGGCGTAGAACGCCTGGGCTAGAGAAAAAAATGATCTCGCGCTGATCGGCGCTTGGCCTGCGCGTCGCGTTCCCTCGTTTTCAACAACTGCGCTCGGATTGCGCGCTCAAACACCTCTTTCATCGGAGATTCATCATGGCAGTTGACGAACCGCGCGACGAAGAACTTGAAGACGGCGAATTGAACGAAGTTTCGCCGCTGGCTTCGCTTCACGACTGGCTGCGCACGCAGGCGCCGTGGTGGGCTGTCAGTTGCACCGCACACATGGCCGCGCTGGCGATGTTGCTGCTGCTGGGGAAGATGATCGTTCCGAAAATTGAAACGGGCGAGACGGCCTTCGATCCGGTTGAGATCGTCGCAAAGACCGATTCAACCGTCGATCAGTCGCCGATTGATCCAGGACCGCCAGATCCAGATTACAAGAGCATCGATACGCTCGACCTGATGGTCCATGATTCCGACGTGAAAGCACCGTCGCCGGACGTCGGCACCTCGACGACCGCTCTGTCATCCGGCGCTCAGACGATTGACACTTCGAGTAAGGTGGTAACCGGAGGCACCGGTTTCTCGGTTGACGCGGTCGGCCCTGGTCCGAAGCTCGACGGGCGAGGAGGACTCCTCGGAAAGCTTATCCCCGGATCAGATCCCAGAAAAATCAATCCCGGCATCGGCAGCACCCCGGCCGGCGATCGAGCCGTCGTCGCCGCTCTCAATTGGCTCGCCCGTCATCAAATGCGCGACGGTAGTTGGAGCCTCCAAAACTACACCAAAATGTGCAAAGACCGTTCTTGCACCGGCCCCGGCGATCAAGAATCGCTCTCCGCCGCCACCGCGATGGGCATTCTTCCGTTCTTCGCCGCCGGACAAACGCACTTGACGAATGGGCCGTACAAGCAAACCATCGCCGCCGGCGTCTACTGGCTCATCAACCATCAAAAAGCCGACGGCGATCTCTCCGCCGACGCCAGCGGCAAGCAATCGTGGATGTATTCGCATGGTCTGGCCACGATCGCGCTCTGCGAATGTTACGGCATGAGCCACGACAAGAATGTCGGTCGCGCCGCCCAAAAAGCGATCGATTTCATCCAAGCGGCTCAGAACACCAAGACGGGCGGCTGGCGCTATCATCCGGGCGACGACGGCGATACGTCGGTCGTCGGCTGGCAACTGATGGCCCTCAAGAGCGCTCAAATGGCCGGCCTGACGGTCAATCCCGCATCGCTCGACGGCACCAAAAAATGGCTCCGATCGGTCGCCATCGGCGCCGCCAACGGCGCCAGCAGCGGCGCGATGGGGGGCGAGTTCGCCTATCAGCCCGAAGGCGCTCCCTCGCCGACCATGTCGGCCGTCGGACTGCTCTGCAATCAATATCTTCGCGCGGGCAAGACCGATCCGGTGATCGTCGGCGGCGTGCGATACCTGATGGCGAATCTTCCCGACGCCGGCTCGTCGAACGTTTATTATTGGTACTACGCCAGCCAGGTCATGCACAACATGGACGACCACGATTGGGATGTATGGAATCGCAAGATGCGCAAGATTCTGGTCGAAAGCCAAACGCGCGAAGGTTGCGCCGCCGGAAGCTGGGATGCCGACAAACCAAACCGCGACGCCTGGGGCACGCAAGGCGGCCGCATCATGATGACCAGCCTCGCCGTGCTGACGCTCGAAGTTTACTACCGGTATATGCCGCTCTACCGAACCGACAAACCGGAAGAAATGCTGCCGGCGAAATGAGGCGGCGACGAAGAAGTTGTTCAAGCAGGGAACGTAAGATGGACGGCGCGGCCAACCGGTGGTTCACGGGTTCACACCAAGAGCCAGTCTCCCAAAAGTCCCTTGCCAATGGACATTGGATCGCTGTTGATGCGGCTGATATAATGTGGCAATGAGGAAACCGTTTCAATTCTCGATTCGATGGATGCTCTGCGCAATCGCTCTGTTTTGCCTTACCGTGCGAATGCTGGACCTCTTTTTGCTGTCGAGATACGACCCCAGCATTTATACTCTGATTCAATTCTTCAGTTTTTTCGCGGCCGGCGGTGCGACTGTAGGTTGCGCCGACAGAAGGCCGCTGAGAGGCGCGCTCGTTGGCCTGCTCATTGCATTCCTGCTTGGCGTCGCCAGCTTTATATTCGCAGCACCAAATGCGGCTAGGGAGTAGCCGGCAGCCGTTTTTTCCTTTTGAGAATGTAAAAGGTTTCACAGTTGACATGCCCGCTACCTCGCCGCCCCTCGTGCTGTTTGGCGGTAATCTCCGGATGGACGCTCCCGTGACACCGCTCGGCAGGTCGGCTCGACTCGCAGCCGCATCGCCGTCGTTAATGTCTGGTACAATGCCGGCATGGATGAGAAGCCGATCACCGCTGAGCCGGTCAAGAAGGCACGCAGCCGCGTGTATCGCCCTACGCCCGATCGGTTCGTGATCGGATTGCTTCTCGTCATCTGTCTGCTGTGGCTGTCGGAACGATTCCAGTGGTTCGGCTTCAATCATCACAAGGGCTGGACGGTGCTGATTTCTGGGGCGGCGATCGCCGTGGCTGGCCTCGTGATGCTGCTCTGGTGGGCCGCTGGATTGATTTTCCATTGGCGGTTTCAGTTCGGCATTCGGTCGTTGCTGGCGTTCTGTTTGGCCTCGTCGATTGTCGCTGGCTGGCTGGCAGTGGAAATGAAGCAGGCAAGGAGGCAGGCGGAGGCGCTCGAGCAGATACGGACTGTGGGTCAGGCGACGTATGATTGGGAGGTTGATGCGGACTACAATTCAATGCAAAATCCCGAATCGCCAGGACCAAGCTGGCTGCGAAAGACGCTCGGAGTAGATTTCTTATCAGCGGTTGCCGGAGTTGACCTTGACTACGCCGATGTGACGGACGCGGGGCTTGAGGCACTTAAGGATTTGACGAGACTCGGACACGTTTCGTTAGCGACCACCAAAACCACCGACGCTGGACTGGAACAACTTAAGGGCCAAGATCAACTTCTGGACTTGAGCCTCAGCTTCACAATGGTAACCGACGATGGACTGAAACACATTGAAAGCATGACACGACTACAGTTGCTTGACCTTTCCGGCACCACGCTAACTGACGGTGGCCTCGAACACCTCAAAGGATTGACGCAACTTCAACGGTTGGACCTTCGCTTCACGCGGGTAACGGATGCCGGCGTGAGAAAACTCCAGCAAGCGTTGCCCGACTGCACGATTTACCGCTACCGCTAGTGATATGCCCACCCCCGAACCGAAACGCCGATGGTTGCGTCTCTCGCCGGATCGGTTCGTGATCTTATTGCTTCTCGGGGTCTGTCTGCTGTGGCTGTCGGATCGATTCCAGTGGTTCGGCTTCAATCAGCACAAGGGTTGGACGGTGCTGATGGCCCTGGGGGCGGTCGGCGCTGCGGCACTCGTGATGCTGCTGTGGTCGGCTGCGGCGTTGATCTTCGCTCAACGATTTCAGTTCGGCATTCGGTCGTTGCTGGCATTTTGCTTGGCATCAGCGATTGCAGTCAGTTGGCTTGCGGTGGAAATAAAGCAGGCAGGGCGGCAAGCCGAGGTGATCGATTGGATAAACATTTCGGGAGGATGGGTGCAATATGACTGGGAATTGGATGCGAGCGGCTCGGTAATGTGGAATCCCGAACCACCTTGGCCAGAGTGGCCTCGGAATCTGTTGGGAATGGATTTTTTCTCAGCGGTTAAGCAGTCAGAACTCAACGGCACCAGTATCACTGACTCAGGGCTGGAACACCTCACTATGTTGTCTCAACTCCTATTCCTGGACCTTTCCAACACCAAAGTCACAGACGCGGGCGTGCGGAAGCTCCAACAGGCGATGCCCAACTGCAAGATCAACCACTGACATGCCCACTCCCGAACTCAAACGCCGCTGGTATCGTCTCTCCCCGGATCGGTTCGTGGACGGACTGCTCGCCGTGGTCGGCTTGTTGTGGCTCTCTGATCGATTCCAGTTGTTCGGCTTCGACCAACACAAGGGCTCGATGGTCCTGATCTCTCTGGCGGTGGTTTGCTTAGCCGCATTGGTGATGCTGCTTTGGTGGATCGCTAGCCTGCTTTTCGATTGGCGATTTCAATTCGGCATCCGCTCCGTGCTGGCGTTTTGTTTGACCTGCTCGATTGTCGTCGGTTGGTTGGCGGTGGAGATTCAGCGGTCTCGACGGTTAGCGGAGACGGTCGATTGGATACACGACTCGGGTGGCTGGGTCGATTATGATTGGGAGGTTGATGCGGACAACAATCAAATCAGCAATCGCGAGCCGCCGGAGCCATGCTGGCTTCGGGCCACACTGGGAGATGATTTCTTCTCAGAAGTTGCTGCGATCTACCTCGTCAGCGGCCAGACCACGGACGCTGGGCTGGCACAACTCAAAGGTTTAACAAAACTCCGGGAGTTGCACCTCGACCTCACCAATACCACGGACGCTGGGCTTGAACATCTCAGAGGGTTGACACAACTCCAACGGTTGATCCTCGACGGCACCAAGATCACGGACGCTGGGCTTGAACACCTCGAAGGGTTGACACAACTCCAACGGTTGGGCCTTGAAAACACTAATACCACAGACGCTGGGCTTGAACATCTCGGATCGTTGACACAACTCCAACGGATGGACCTCGACGGCACCAAGATCACGGACGCTGGGCTTGGACGCCTCAAAGGTTTGACGCAACTCCAAGTGTTGAGCCTCATCGACTCAGAGATCACTGACGCTGGGCTGGAGAATCTCAAAGGTTTGGCACAGCTCGATCAGTTGATCCTCGTCGGCGCAAAGGTCACGGACGCTGGTGTCGAGAAGCTGCGACAAGCTCTGCCGAATTGCAAGATTATCCACTGAAATGCCCACCGTCGAACCCAAACGCCACTGGTTCCATTTCTCGCCGGATCGGTTCGTGGTCGGGCTGCTTCTCATGGTCGGCCTGCTCTGGCTCTCGGATCGATTTCAGTGGTCCGGCTTCAATCATCACAACGGCTGGACCGTGTTGATCGCGTTGGCTGCGGTTGCGGCGGCTGCCCTCGTGATGCTGCTCTGGTGGGCCACCGGTTTGATCTTCCCTTGGCGATTTCAGTTTGGCATCCGATCGCTGCTCGTGTATTGTTTGGCCGCGTCTATTGCCGTAAGTTGGTTGGCGGCGGAAGGGAAACGGGCTCGACGGCAGGCGGAGGTGGTCGAGCCGATAACTAATTCACGCGGAACGGTGGCGTATGATTGGGAAGTCGATGCAGATGGAGGGCCAACAGGAAACTCCGAACCACCGGAGCCGCGCTGGATTCGGACTACACTTGGAGATGATTTCTTTTCCACGGTCGTTGCGGTCAATTACAAACTCGTTGCGATAGATTACGACAGCATCACGGACGCTAGGCTGGAATATCTCAAAAGCTTGACACAACTCCGAGAGTTGAACCTCGCCGCCACCTTTACCACTGACACCGGGTTGGAATACCTCAAGGGTCTGACACAACTCCGGAGGTTGGACCTTAGCGGCACCACAATCACCGACTCTGGGCTGGAATACCTCAAAACTTTGACACAACTCCGCCTGTTGTCCATCCGTTTCACGAAGATAACTGACATTGGGCTGGAACACCTCAAAGGATTGACACAACTTCAACAGTTGTACCTCACCAACACCTACGTCACAGACGCTGGTGTACAGCGGCTCCAACACTCGTTACCGAACTGCAAGATTTGCCACTGACATGCTGGACAGTGAACCCAAACGCAGCCGGCTCCATCTCTCGCCGGACCGGTTCGTCGTCGGACTGCTTCTGGCGATCTGCCTGATCTGGCTGTCGGATCACTTTCAATGGTTCGGCTTCAATCACCACAAGGGCTGGACGGTGCTGATGTCGGTGGCAGCAGTCGTAGTAGCTGCCCTCGTAATGCTCCTTTGGTGGTTCACCGGATTAATCTTCCATTGGCATTTTCAGTTCGGCATCCGATCGTTGCTGGCATTCTGCTTGGCGTCCTCGGTTGCTGCCGTTTGGCTGGCGGTCGAAGTGCGGCAGGCTCGACGGCAACAAGAGGCGGTCGAGCGGATCCGAGATGTGTTGGCATCGGTGTATTATGATTGGGAGTTCGATGCGAACGAATATCCACTAGCACATGCCACACCCGCTGAACCAGGGTGGCTGCAGAAGATGCTCGGAGTTGATTTCTTCTCAACAGTCGTCGTGGTCACTTACAACAGCACCACAATCACGGACGCTGAGCTACAGTGCCTCAAAGATTTGACAGAGCTTCGCGAGTTGACCCTCAACGTCACCAATACCACCGACACCGGGCTGGAATACCTCAAGGGTTTGACACAACTCCGTGGGTTGTACCTCATCGGCACCCCAATCACGGACGCTGGTCTGGAACACCTCAAAGGTTTGATACAACTCCGAGAGTTGGGCCTCTACGGCACGAAGGTCACGGACGCTGGCGTAGAGCGGCTCCAACACTCATTGCCCAATTGCCAGATTGAGCGCTGACGCTCCCGTCTCCGATTCAAAACACCTCTGGTTCCATACTGCGCCGGATCGGTTCGTATTCAACTTATTGGCATTCGAGCGCCTCTGGGTTGCTCTGTCGTAGAGAATCGCGGATAACTGTCAACTGCGAGGGTCATTGTATCCCCTTCGATTTCCGGCTCGGATTCGGCCGACCGTTCGGCCGCAAACAGCTGATTTTTGTTCGGATCGCCAAATGAACGCAAACGCGAAGCATCTTTCGTTCGGTTCCATGTTTGTCGGCAATGCCGCCGCGGCGCAGGAAGCGGCCGCGGCCAACGAGGAATCCGATTCGCCGATGCGGATTTTGATCGTCGGCGATTTTTGCGGAGCGGGCAACGGCGACAAGCCGTCGGCGCCGCGGCCCTCGGTTGTCGATCGGGATAACCTCGACGACGTGCTGGCGCATTTTCATCCGGCACTTCGGCTCGAGGGCGTTCATCCGGATGGCTCTGCGGTCGAAATTGAGTTTGCGGAACTCGACGACTTTCATCCCGATCGGCTTTATGAACGGCTGCCGCTTTTCGATACGTTGCGTGAAACGCACGAGCGATTGGAAAGCCCGAAGACATTCGCAGCCGCGGCGGCTGAAGTTCGCGGTTGGGCCGAGGCGCAAGCCGTAAAGCGATCCGAGGCACCGACGGAAGAATCTGGCAAGCCGGCATCCGCAGCGCCGCCGCCAGCGATTTCCGGCGAGAACCTGCTCGACCAGTTGATCGAGCAATCCGAGGATTCATCGCAAGCAGGCCGCGCGACGCGGCAATCGAGCGTGTTCGATTTGCTGCTCGACAAAGTTGCCGGGCCGTATCGCATCGCGCCCGATGATCCCGACAAACAGCCGCTGCTCGATTTGGTCAACGCTCTCACCGCCGATCGGCTTCGGGCCATCCTGCATCATCCCGATTTTCAGGCGCTCGAATCCGTCTGGCGCTCGGTCGATTTTTTGGTTCGGCGGGTCGAGACCGATGCGAATCTGAAGCTGTTTATCATCGATCTGTCGAAGGCGACATTGGCCGCCGAATTGGAATCGGTCGCCGAGTTGCGATCGTCCGTATTTTACAAAGTGCTGGCCGACCTTCCGCCGGGCACGCCGCCGTGGACGCTCGTGGTCGGCAATTATCAATTCGCCGACACGCGCGAAGACGTCGAAATGCTCGGCCGCATCGCGCAGATTGCCGCCAGCGCCGGCGCGCCATTTATCGCCGCCGCCGACACGCGAGTGTTCGGCTGCCCCTCGCCGGCGGAAACGCCCGATCCGGACGATTGGCAAGAGCCCGAGGGCGAGTCGGCCGAAATGTGGCAACAACTTCGCGGCCTGCCGGCGGCATCGTCGCTGGGCCTGATCGCGCCGCGATTCTTGTTGCGGCATCCGTATGGCCCCGAGGCGAGCCCGACCGAGCGGCTGGACTTCGTGGAATTGCCGACGCCCGATCATGCGTCATTTCTTTGGGGCAATCCGGCGTTCGTGGCCGCGTGTCTGCTGGCGCAGGCGTTCAGTCGAAACGGCTGGAATCTGACCGAAGATTTGGGCCACGACGTCGAAGACCTGCCGGTGCATGTGTACGACAACGCGGGCGAGCCGGAGATCAAGCCTTGCGCCGAAGCACGGCTCGGCGACCGCGCGGTCGAGCGAATCCTCGACTTCGGCATCATGCCGCTGCAATCATTCGCCGACCGCGGCACGGTGCGGTTGGCCCGTTTGCAATCGCTGGCGAACCCACCCGCCGGGCTCGCCGGGCGTTGGGAATAGCGGGATCCGGCCGCAGTTTTCCGTAGGTCAGGCTTTCCAGCCTGACGGCGTCGAGCGAACGTCAGGCTGGAAAGCCTGACCTACGTGAAATGCTTGACAGCCTCGGTTCGCCCGACGAAGATCATTTGCAGCGGTTCGCCGAAAGATGGCGAGCCGTCCCGCCCGAACTGATCTCGCCCATTTGTCGTCCCGCATTTTCTTCCCACCGCGCAATATCAAGAAAGCCCAGCCATGACCCAGTCGCCATCCAAAAAATTCCAATCGAGCCGGCGCGAATTCCTGAAAAAATCGACCGCTGCCGCCGCTGCCGGAGCCGCGATTCCCTATTTCGCTTGGAGCCAGCCGGCGTTCGCCAATAAGTCGCCCAACGATCGGCCGATCATCGGCTGCGTCGGGCTCGGCGGCATGGGCACCGGCGACGCTCACGAGCACAATCAATTCGGCGACATCGTCGCCGTTTGCGATGTCGATGCCAAACGGGCCGACGCCGCGAAGCATGATAAAGACATCGGCAAGGGCAAGGCCGACGTCGTTCGGCGACTATCGCAAGGTGCTCGACAACAAGGACATCGACGTGGTCAGCGTCGTTACGCCCGATCATTGGCATGTGAAAATCGCGATCGAAGCTCTCGAAGCCGGCAAGCATGTCTTTTGCGCAGAAGCCGCTGACGCTGACGCTCGAAGAAAACCAGTTGATTCGCAACGCCGCGAAGAAATTCAACAAGCAAGTCTTCTTCGTCGGCACCCAGCAGCGCAGCGACCGCGATCGCTTTCTGCGGGCGGTCAACATGGTGCATAAGGGTCTGCTCGGCGACATCAAGAAGATCACCGTCGGCATCAACGGCGGCGACGGCGGCGGGCCAATTCATGAAGACCAAGCCGCCGAAAGAACTCGATTGGGACTTGTGGCTTGGCCAGGCGCCGAAGGTCGATTACATCCAGCGGCGTTGCCACTATGAATTCCGCTGGTGGTACGAATACTCCGGCGGCAAGTTCACCGATTGGGGCGCCCATCATGTCGACATCGCCACCTGGGCCATTCAGCACGACAAAGCAAGGGCATGGGCCCGATCGAAATCGACGGCACCGACGCCAAGCATCCGGTCCCCTTCAAGGACGGCTATCCGACGGTGGACGATGCTACAACACGGCGCACGATTTCGCCGTGAAGCTGCAAATACGCCAACGGCATCGAGATGCTCGTCGATAGCCGCAGCGAGAACGGCATTCTGTTCGAGGGCGAAAAAGGCCGCATCTTCGTCAGCCGCGGCAAGATCGCCGGCAAGCCGATCGAAGAGCAATGGGACAAGGACAAGTTCGGCACCGCCGATCTGGTCGAGCTGTACAAAGGCAAGCCGTTCGAAGGCCACAAGGCGAACTTCTATCGCTGCATCCGCGAAGGTGGCTTGCCGCGTGTCCGACGTGTTCAGCCACGTGCAGACGATGAACACTTGCCATCTCTGCTCGATCGCCGCCCGATTCGGCCGCAAGATCCATTGGGACCCGAAAGTGGAAAAAATCGTCGACGACCCGCAAGCCGCCGGCCTGTTCGCCCGGCACGAACGCGAAGGGTTTGAGATTCACCACGTTTGATCCCGGTGGGCCGATCCGTAGGTCAGCCTTTCCAGGCTGACGGCGACCACGGAATGTCAGGCTGGAAAGCCTGACCTACAGCGCGGTAGACTATTTCAGGCAATGGAAATGCGGCTATTGCAGCCGCGGATTCGTCTGAAACGAGGTGCCGTAATGACGCTTGTCGATCGCGTTCTCTTGGCCGCATTGCTTGTCGGCTTTGCTAGCACTGCGCAGGCCGTCACGCCGCAGCATGGCGAATTCGCGGCCGAACGATTGCAAGTCGGCGGCGTCACGCGGGAATATCGGCTGGTGGTGCCGCGATCGGTCGATCTGGAAAAGCCGGCCCCGCTGGTAATTGCGTTTCACGGCATGTTGATCGACACCAAGGATCTGATGCCGAGATACACAAAGCTGAACGACACCGCCGACAAGCATGGATTCATCATCGCCTATCCCAATGCTCTCGACCGAAGCTGGGGCCTCAAGCCGGAAAAAGTGCGCAGCGATCTGGCGTTTTTCGATGCGCTCGTTGCCAAGATTTCGAGCGACTACAAGATCGACGCCGATCGGATTTACGTGCTCGGGATGTCGAACGGCGGATATTTCGCGCATCTGGTGGGCAAGGAGCGATCGAAAACCGTGGCCGCGGTCGCGGCGCATTCCGGAATGCTGGGCTTGCAAACGGCGCTGGGGATCAATGCCGAGCGAAAATTCCCGGTGCTGATGATTCACGGCGATCAGGACAAAATCTTTCCGATCCAGATCGCCCGCGACAATCGCGACAAGTATCTCAAAGAAGGGCACGAAGTGAAATTGGTCGAATTGCCCGGCGTCGGACACATGTGGGGCACGAAATACAACGTCAACGAAACAATCTGGCAATTCTTCGCCGACCATCCGCTGGGGAAATGACTGGCGGGTGTGGCACTGGCCAGCGAAGTCGGCCAGTGCCGGCGCTGCGAGTAAGCGCCGGCGCTGCGAGTGGTCGTGGCGACCTCGATCTGCGAGCCAACGTTCGAACACCAATTTCGCCGCCGCGTCCACTCGCGCCCGCACTGGCCGACTGCGCTGGCCAGTGCCACCCGGTCGGGGCTCGCCGCCGGTGGCACTCGCCGACGTTGCTGCTGCTCTAACAGGCGTGGCACTCGCTGATCTTCCTACTGCACTGGCGGGTGTGGCACTGGCCAGCGAAGTCGGCCAGTGCGGCGGTGCGACTGGTCGTGGCGATGTCTTGCCTGAGAACCGCCGTTCCACGACCAAAACGCTACGACGTCTACTTGCCCTCGCACTGGCCGACTGCGCTGGCCAGTGCCACATGGTCGAGACTAAACGTCGCAGGGCAAGCCAAGTTTGCTCCACGTTTGCGCCAGCGGCGCGACGACGGTTATCTCGGCGTGCGAATCGGACTGCACAAAAGTGATTTGCCGGGCCAAGAGCGCGATCTCTCGTTCGCGCTCGTCGGTTCGCTCCGGTCCGAAGGCGATTCGCGAACCGTACATCGTATCGCCCAAGACGGCGTGTCCGCGGGCCATTGCTTGCAACCGGATTTGATGCATCCGGCCCGTTTCCAATTCGACTTCGAGCCACGAACCGTGCGGCGTCGTTCCGAGAGTGCGATAATGGAGCACGGCCTGCTGCGCTCCCGGATGATCGGGCGCTACAACCTCGCCGCGCACTTGATCGGGCACCTTGCAAACGAAATCGATCCAAGTTCCTTCGCTCGGCTCGACAATTCCTTCGACACACGCCCAATACAGCTTGCGCACTTGCCGCCGCTCGAACTGCCGCGAAAGAGTTCGCGCCGCCCGCCGCGTTTTGGCGAGCAGCACGACTCCCGACACGGCCCGATCGAGCCGATGCGGGAGGCCCAGATAGATTTCGCCGCTACTGCCCGCCGCCGCGGCGCGCTCGGCGAGCAATTGCCGAACCCGCAGCTCCAGCGAATCAAACTCGCGCGGCGCCTGCGTCGCCAATCCCGCCGGCTTCAGCACGGCAAGGCAAATATCGTCTTCGTATAAGACTTCCAGCTTGATTGTTCCGATGTGTGCAACGAAATTCGAACTGCCGTTTACCCCGAAGGGGTTTTGCCATTAGCCCAGGGTTGCACGCCAACGGCGGGCTACCCTGGGACGAGATCGCGAACACCGCGTTTCTACCCCAACGGGGTTGCGTCTGCCACGGCGCGACGCTGACACAACCCCGTTGGGGTAGAACTCTTCACACACGTTCAAACCCAGGGTAGACCGCCGCTGGCGGTCAACCCTGGGCTAGAGGACGAAACCCCGTTGGGGTTGGGGCCGAAGCGAACCGACGCTCTCAGTTCAAAACCGAACTCATACATTCTCCGCCGTCGGCACCACGAACGGCGCGCGATAGTCGCGCGTCAACAGCGCGTTAGCTTCCGGATTCTCGACGAACGTCTCGGCCTTCGGATCGAACGCCAAATGCGGGCCGAGCTTGAATTCGGTCTTGCCGCCCAAGCGCACGCTGTTGTCGCTGAGATGCGAGATCACCCGGTCGAGCGTCTCCTTCACGTTGTCGTTCGTCTTCAGGCTCTTCAGCTTGTCGAGAGCCTCGCCGTCGGAATGCGGGCTGCCGAGGCGATACGAGATATTGCCCATGTGGCACAGCGCGGCCGACAGATGGCCGTCGAGAATCGGTGCGTTCAATTCGTCCGGCTTGCGGCTGCGGACGGCTTTCAAGAAGTTGCCGAAATGGTCGCCGCCTTTGCTGAACGTTTTCACCAGCTTGCCCTTGGTGTCGAACACGCTCGCCGAACTGTAATTCGGGCTGACCATGTAGCCCTCGCTACCGTAGAAAACCACGCCGACTTTCGCGCCAGCAGATCGTCGGTCTTCAGCCCGCGCACTTCGAAGACCAGCGTCTTGTCGGGCCCGAAATCGAGAATCGAGACTTCGGTGTTCGGCGTGTCGCCGGCATCTTCGTAGCCGAACCGGCCGCCGTAGCTCAGCACGCTTTTGGCCAATGTGTCGATGCCGAGGCCCCAGCGGGCGATATCCATTTGATGCACGCCCTGGTTGCCAATATCGCCATCTCCGTAGGGCCATTGCCAATGCCAGTCGTAATGAAAATGAGGCCGCGTGATTGGCAATATCTGCGCCGGCCCGCTCCACAAGCTGTAATCGACTTCTTTCGGCGGCTGATAAACTCCCCTCGGCCCGATCGGGCCGCGCGGCTTGTAGCACAGGCCGCGTGCCAGCTTCACTTCGCCCAGCTTGCCGGCGCGAAGATACGCAAAAGCTTCGTGCAATCCGGGCGACGAACGGCTTTGCGTCCCGGCCTGGCAGATCCGCTTATGCCGCTCGGCGGTTTGCACGTCGCGGCGGCCTTCGCTGACGTTGTGGCTCACCGGCTTTTCGACATACACGTCCTTGCCCGCCTGCATGGCCCAAATCGCGGCCAGCGAATGCCAATGATTCGGCGTGGCGATGGTGACGAAATCGACCGACTTGTCGTCGAGCACAGTGCGCAGGTCTTGGGCATATTTCGGCTTGTGCCCCTTCAAGCTCTTGGCGATCTCCTCGCAGCGCGAGTTGCCGACTTTCGTATCGACATCGCAGATATACGTGAGCTCGACATCCTTGCGGTGGATCAGTTCGGAAATATGATCGCCGCCGCGCCCGTGGCAGCCGATGACGCATCCCCGCAGTTTTTCATTGGGGTTGCTCGATTTGGTCTCGTCGGCAAATAGCGACGGGGCGCTACCGGCCGTCGCGGCAGCAGCGGCCGCCGCGGCGGCGAACATCGAATCTTCCAAAAAACGACGGCGATTCATTGAAGTCATGATTTGAGTCCATTACGAAAGGAATGTGATCGACAATGGATACTTCCACAATTCACCGCTGCTGGCCTTCACGGCCCCAATGATCGGAAAGATGATGTGCAAGATAAATAGCACAAGCAGCAGCAGGAATCCAACCAGCACGAAGCAGAGCGGTATGCACACGATCGAGTAAATCACCGCGGAGATCATCCAGTTCACGACGACTTTTCCGTGCGCGTCGAGGCCCGGCAGTTCCGCTTTCTTGAGTTGCCAAATCAGGATCGGCGCCACGTAGCCGCCGTAGGGAATCACGAGCCCCGCCAACAGCGAAATGTGCAACAGCATTGCCCATTGATTCGTTTGCTGCTGGATATTGGCGGGCGTTACCGGAGTGCCGCCGAAGAAGGGCGAAGCCGGCGCGGTTGCCGGTTGCCCCTCCAACACATGCGCTTTCGCCTTGGCATATTCCTCGTCCGTCAACGCGCCGCTTTGCCGCAGGTCGTCCAGTTTCTTGATTTCGTCTGCGAGGGCCATAGAAGGCTTTCCAACGGGTTAAGAGATGAGAATGTCTACCGCGGAATATAAATTCGCACGCACACCGGCCGATCGACTTCGACCGTCGTTCCGGTCGGCGTTAGTTTACCCGTCTCGCGGTTGATGCGAAACACGACGACGTTGGCCGAATCTTGATTCGCGGCCAACAGAAAATTGCCGGTCGGGTCGATGCCGAAGCCGCGCGGAATCTGGCCGCCGCTCGGTTCGTAGCCGATCGGCGTCAGACGGCCGGTTTCCTGGTCGATCGCAAAAATCGCGATGCTGTTGTGCCCGCGATTCGAGCCGTACAGGAATTTGCCCGAGGGATGAATCTCCAACTCGGCGCAACTATTGCCTCCCTTCGGAAGTTTCGCGTCGGCCGGCAATGTCGAGAGGGCTTGCTTCGCCGTCAGCCGGCCATGCTCGGCGTCGTAGTCCATCAGCGCCACCGTTGAATTCAATTCGTTGATCGCATAAAGGAATTTGCCGTTCGGATGAAATGCGATATGCCGCGGACCGGCGCCGGGGGCCGTCGAGAGCCACGGCGGATCGTTCGGCGTAATCGTGCCATGCTCCGCGTCGAACTTATAGACGTAAATGCGGTCCAAACCGAGATCGGCAACCAGCGCGAAGCGATTGTCGGGCGACAGCGCAACGCCGTGCGCATGCGGCATGTTCCTGCCGCTGCGGATCGGCGCCGGTGCCCTTGTGTTGCACGAACGCGCTCGCCGGACCCAATCGGCCGTCGGCGCCGATCGGAAACACCGAAACGCTGCCGCCGGTGTAATTGGCGACCAACAGATTCTTGCCCGTATGATCGACGACAAGATGGCAAGGCGCCTCGCCGCCGGACGACTGTTGGTTCAACGCTGTGAGCGCTCCGCTAGGGCTTTTCAAACTGAAAGCGCTGACCGAGCCGGCTTTCTTCCCTTGAAAGTTGCCCCCCTCGCCGACGGCAAACAAGAATCGCAGATTCGGATCGGCCGCCACATACGACGGATCGCTCGCGGGCGTCATGCCGGCGGCTTCCAACTTGCCCGTCGCGAGGTCCATGTGGAATAGATAGATTCCGCGGCTCTTTCCATTCGTGTAAGGGCCGATATAGACTAAGGCCGTCTTGGCGGATGAAGCCCGCGGCGCGTCTTCGGCCGCGCGGGCGGTCGCCGAGCCGGCGGAAAAAATCGCGGCAGCCAACAGCAAGCCGGCCGCGGTCAGACAAAACAAATGGGCGCCGATCGTCGTGGAGGTGTTCATCGCTGGGCTCTGGATTCAAAGTCGGTTGCCGGCGGACGATCCGCCGGGGCGGGATAGCTGGCATTGTAGCTAGCGGAAGGGGCTAGGGGCTAGGGACGAGGGGCGAGGGGTGCCGGAAGCATGAAACAAACCGGGGCAGTGCGGAAGTCGGTCGGGGCCGGGCGAATCGCGGCGGTCGTGTTCGCGCTCGTGTATCCCACGCTGTTCACTTGGGTCTATTTTCTGCGGATGGATGGCGTGTCGCAGGCGGCGCAGCAGGCTGTTTTTTTCGTCGGCAAGGCGGTTCAATTCGGCTTTCCGCTCGTTTGGTTACTATTGGCCGAGCGGGGGCGTTTTCGTTGGAAGGGACCTACGCGGATTGGATTGGCTTGGGGGCTCGTCAGCGGGCTCGTAATCGGCGGGGCGACGATGGGGCTCTATTTCGGCTGGCTGCGATCGAGCCCCTTGTTCGTCACCTCGGCGGCCGTGGTTCGCGAAAAACTGTTCGGCATCGGGCTCACCAGCCCAGCGGCCATTATTGCGATGTCGTTCTTCTATTCGCTCCTTCATTCGCTGCTGGAGGAATATTATTGGCGATGGTTCGTGTTCGGCCGGCTGCGTGGGCTGATGCCGCTCGGCGGGGCGATCGCGATTTCGAGCCTCGGGTTCATGGCCCATCATACGATCCTGGTGTTCCACTATTTCTCTTGGCCGTGGGCGACGATTGCCTCCGCGGCGGTGGCCATCGGTGGAGCACTTTGGGCGTGGCGCTGCGAGCGCGACGGCTCGCTGTGGGGAGTGTGGATCAGCCACATGCTCGTCAACGCGGCGATTTTCGCGATCGGCTATCAAATGGCGTTCGCCACGAGCGGCCATTGACGTGAACGGCCGCGGTGCCCGGAACGCCGCGGAGGGCGTTCCCTACAAAGATTGGCGGTCCGCGCTGTAGGGAACGCCGTCCGTGCCACAAATGTTTGAAATCTTTGCAAGGCGCGACGATTGTTCCGATCGATTTTTCCGTAGCCCCGGCATTCATGCCGGGGGACCGGGACCAGAATACGAATGTTTTCAGCCCGCTTCAGCGGGCTTCAGCGTTTCGGCGGCTTTAGCCAGGAACAGGCCCTGGGATCTGGGAAAACGCAGTGGCTAAAGCCGCCGTTGGGTAAGCCCCGTGAACGGGGCTAAGAATGGACAGTGGTTGGGCCCGACGCTCCAGGCTTGAAAGCCTGGGCTAAATAAAATCCAACGTAGGTTGCACCTCGGCCGTTGCGTTCCGTCAGTGGCGCTGCGAACGCGTCCAATTCCCTTGCTTGCACTACGGGCTCGAATCGCCGCACCGCAGGTTCACTTGTAACGATTGCACCGATCCCCCACCGGGTTTGTTTGCAATTTCCGGCCCATCGCGGCAGAATGAAATGACGGGACCCTATGGCCCGCGCTGCCGGAACTGCTGACTACGCGCGCGGCCTTTCGAAATCGCTCGCGCTACGGAACGTCGAGGCCAATCATGAGCCGATTCATTTGCTGCCTTACTTTGGCGGCCATGCTGTCGATCATCTCCGCCGCGCGAGCGGAAAAGGTGTATCTGAAAGACGGCCGCGTCTTGGACGGCAAGTTCGTCCGGCTCGAAGGTGTCGCAATCGACCCCGACAACGTTAACGGCGGTTCGGGCACTTCGAAACCGATCGAGATGTGCGACGACGATCTGCGGGCGCACGATGTTCCCCTGGCGGCTCGCCGACAAAGTCGATCCGGCGCCGCCGCCGCGCTGGGAAATGTTCAAGCTGAATCAGCCGATCGCGATCAACGGCCTGCCGGTGGCGACCATTGGTCCGATCGTCCGCCTGACGCCGTTCGACGATTGGGGCCGCCGCACGTTTTCGATGCAAACCAACGACGGCGTGGCCAACGTCATTCAAGGTCTGACGACCGTCACGCCGCTTTGGTCGAGCGTCGAATCCCTCAAGGGCGGCAAAGCCTATCTGTGGGACATGCGCATCGCCACCAGTTCGATTCCGCGCGAACTGCTCACGAAGATTCTGCTCAAGCAGATCGATCCGCGGAATGCCGATCAGCGGCTCAAGCTCGTGCGGTTTTACATGCAGGCCGAGCGTTTCGCCGACGCCGAATTCGAGTTGAAACAAGTCATCGCCGATTTCCCTTCGCTCGAAGGATTGGACGAACAAGCCAAGGCCTTGCGGCAATTGGGCGCCGAGCGAGTTTTGTCCGAAGTCGAAGTTCGACACAAGGCGGGCCAATACGGCGTCGCTTACGGCATGTTGCAGCGGTTCCCGGCGCAAGGGATCAAAGGAACGACGCTGCAAGCGGTTCGTGAAAAGATCGAAACCTATCGCGCGGCAGAACAAAAGCGCGCTGCGACGATCAAGCAGTTCGACGCGATTCTGGCACAAGTCAAAGATACGGCGATTCGCACCCATTTGAAGCCGATTCGCGACGAAATCGCCGCGGAGCTGAGCCTGGCGACGCTCGAACGCCTGTCGCCTTTCCGTCAACTGGCCGGCGATCCCACGCTGCTGCCCGAACAGAAGCTGGCGCTGGCGATTAGCGGCTGGCTGATGGGGGCGAACGAGGCGGTCAACAACGTGCAGGTGGCTTTGTCGGTGGTCGAGACGCGCCGGATGGTGCTTCTCTATTTGAACGATCCGGTGAGGTTGAATCGCGACGCGCTGTTGCAAGGGCTCACTTCGCAGCAATCGGCCGCGCCGAAATACGTGGCCGCGATTCTGGCCCACATGAAGCCGCCGATCGACACGCCGCCGCAAGCGGTTCCCGGTTCGTATGAGTTGAGCGTGCATGGATTGGAGAACGAGCCCGACGTGCCGTACCTCGTGCAACTTCCGCCGGAATACGATCCGCACGTCAAATATCCGACGATCGTCACGCTGCAAGGCGCGGGCACGACGCCCGAGCAGCAAATCAGTTGGTGGGCCGGCGAATCGCGGGAGCCCGTCGCGGCGCCGCCGAGGGACGCCGCCGCAAAAGTTGGAGTTCAGCCTTCAGGCGCCGGCGGCACGCTAAAGCGCGAACTCCAACAGGGCCGACCGCGCACGATTCCCGCCGCCTTCGCCGCCGCGCCCGACGCCAAAGGTGCCGACGCAAAAGATGCCGCCGCCAAAGAAGCCGACGACAATTCCGGCGGCCCGCCGATTCCCGACATCCACACGATGCGATTGGGTCAGGCCACGCGCCAAGGCTACATCGTCATCGCCCCGGCTTGGACCAAGCCGCACCAGATGCAATATCAATACTCGGCCCGCGAACATGCCGCCGTGCTCGACACGCTCCGCGACGCCTGCCGCCGGTTTTCCATCGACACCGATCGAGTGTTTCTCTCCGGCCATTCGATGGGCGCCGACGCGGCTTGGGATATTGCCTTGGCGCATCCCGATCTGTGGGCCGGTGTGGTTCCGATCGTCGCCACGTCGGGCAAATACGTGACGCAATACTGGCCGAACGCCGCTCGGCTGTCGTTCTATTTCATCAGCGGCGAGTTGGACGCCAATCGAACGGCCCTCAACTCGCACGAATGGGATCGCTACTTCTCCAAGCCGGCCGGCTGGGATGTGACGCTGGTGGAATATGAAGGCCGCGGCCACGAGCATTTTTCCGACGAAGTGCAGCGCGTGTTCGATTGGATGGGCCGCAAGAAACGCGATTTCTTCCCGCGCAAATTCGACGCCGTGACGCTGCGCACTTGGGACAACTTTTTCTGGTGTCTCGAACTTCAAGATATTCCGCCGAAGTGCATCGTCGATCCCGCCGCCTGGCCGCCGCCGCGCGGCACGTTGCCGCTGAGAGTCGAGGCGAAAGTGAACAAGACCAACGGCATCAATATCCAATTGCACGGCGCGAAACTGACCGTCTGGCTGTCGCCGGAATGGGTGAACCTCGATCAACCGGTGACGATCACCGTCGGCGGCGCGCGGCTCGGCACGCGGCGGATCATCAAGCCGAGCGTTGCGGTTATGCTGGAAGACGCCCGCACGCGCGCCGATCGCCAGCATCCCTTCTGGGCCAAGGTCGAGTGAGACGTGAAGCAGGAATTCATCACGCTGCCGCACGACTCGAACCAGGCCCGCGGACTGGCGCAATTTGCGTTGGACTTTCTCAGCGGCAAACTCGGCGACCCTGGCCCGGCGGTCGTGCGGCAGGTCGAACGGTTTCACCGGGATAGTATTGCCTGCGGTGTGTCGGCGTTGGCCGCGCGGGCGAATGCGCCGACGCTGTTGCGCCGCGAGGCGTTGGAATATGCCTGTCCGGCCGGCGACGGCGCGGCCCATTTCGGCGCAACGTGCTTTGGCTCAACCGTGCGTGTGCAGCCGGAAAAAGCCGTCGTGGCCAATTGCTCGGCTGTGCGCGAGTGGGATTCCAACGGCACGAATTTCGGCTACAACCCTGCGCGCGGACACAGCAAGGGCGAATTCGGCCACAACGATTTCTATCCCGTCGCAATCGCCGCCGCGCAACTGAGCCGCGCCGATGGCAAGCAAACCATTCGGGCAATGATTCTTCTCGACGAAATTCGCGGCCGCTTGGCCGAAGTGTTTTCGCTCAAGGAACACAAGATCGACCACGTCGTGCATGGCGCGATCGCGTCGGCGGTCGTGTTCGCGGCTCTCCTGGGAGCCACCGTCGACCAGATCGAGTCGGCGGTCGGCCTCGTCGTCGCGCATTACATTCCGTTTCGAGCGATCCGCCACGGGCATCAGCTTTCCGACTCGAAAGGCGCCTCCGCGGCTTTCAGCGCCGAGGTGGCGGTGCTCAGTGCCCGGCGCGCGATGCACGGCTTCGTCGGCCCGGCCGATATTTTTCGCAATGCCGAAGCGATCTTCTGCGCTCTTCGAGCCGCCGGCCAAACCCGATTCCAGTCCGTTCGATCTGATCCTTTCGTGCCGCCGGCGACGATTTCGCCCTGATGGGCATGCACTTCAAGCTCGGGCTGTACGAACATCAATCGGCCGGCGCAATTCAAGGACTGATCGATCTGCTGGCCACGTATCCCGCGCTCATGGCCGAGCCGGAGCTACTGCGCTCGATCGGATCACGATCTACGAGCCGGCCTTTCACATCATCGCCGATCCGGCCAAGCGCGATCCGACGCACGCGCCAAAGCGCCGACCATTCGATGCCGTACATCGTCGCCACGCTGTTCCGAAAGGCCATCGAGCAACAGCGATCCGGCTGGCGCGAGCTGATGTTGATGCCGGATGACTATAGCGACGCGGCCTTGCAACACCCGTTGACCCGCCGTCTCATGGACCTCATGCAACTCCGCCACGGCGGCAAATCGTTCGACGACCATTACCCCGACGGCATCCCCACCACGCTGGCCATCGACCACGGAACCCTCGGCCACTTATCCAGCGGCCTAGTCATGTACCCCGAAGGCCACGCCCGCGCAAACACCGGCCACCTCGACGATCTTCTGATATACAAATTCCGCGTGCAGCCGGCAGCGCTGTGAGCGACGTCGATGCCTTGGATCGCCGTTTCACGAATTTGGAGCAAAAAACGCCGGCCGAAATGGCGAATCTTTACGACTTCGAGATCAGCGGCCTGTAACGCACCGGTGGCTAGCGCCTTGCCGCTCACATTTCGGCTCGTGAGTCAGTGAGCGGCAAGGCGCTAGCCGGCGGTTGCTGTCAAATCCAGGTCAGCACTCGGATTTGAGGCTAATCCGACACCACCGGCCGTCGAAGGCGTCTTTATTGACGGAAGCGAATGCCGGCTCCTATATTATAGGGGCAGTCCCGCCATTCGTGTTTCGGTCATTCCGGGCAACCTCGCGCAATTTCAGACGCAGTCAAACGCCGCCACCAATCCGTTCCTTCGCTACTCAATCAGGTCTTTCCCATGAGCGACGCGAAAACCAATCTCACGCTCAAGCAGCGGCAGCGCATGGCGGGCAAAGCTCCGTCGGGTCAGAAGGCCGCGCGCGGGGAAGAGAGCCAGAAGGAACTGTCGCGGGTGGCGGCGGTCTTGTTGCTGCTGCTGGCGTTCGGCGTCGGCACGGCCTTGGGAATGGTTTACTTCAGGCCCGATCCGCGATTAGAGGAAATCGACGACATTCAAACAGTCGTGGCGGAAGCCGAAGTGCCCGACGAAATCCGGGGCGAGTTGATGGGCCGCGCTTTTGAACTGTCCAATCAGTTGCCCAGCAATCTTCGCGAACAGGTGGGGATGGGCCAAAATCGCTGGTCGGAACGGTTGACAAAGTTTTTTGCAAAGTCGTCGGCCGACCAGTTGGCCGAAGTGCAACAAGACGTTGCACGCGAAAAAGCCTGGGAGGCGGAGCAGGCGGCGGCGGAGCAAGCGGCGGCGGCAAATCCCGCGGCCGATGCATCGCAGACGGCCAACAAAAATAGCAACACCGGCCGCGGCGGCTGGAGAAACGCGAGCGACCAGCAGCGAGCCCAGCGAATGCAACAGCGCCTCTCCAACTCGACCCCTCAGCAACGCTCGCAGGGGACGATGTATCGCCAAATGCGGAACGCGCTGCGGTGAGATGCGGCCGGTTCATTTCTCGCTCGATCGCGGCGCAAGCGCCGCCTCCAATCCCGGCACCTGCTCCGCTCCCGTCGGCACGGTGATCGTCGAGCCCTTGAACGCATCGCCGATCGCTTCGTAGCGGCCGCCGAGATTGCGGGCCAGGAAGGCTTCGGTCACGGCCGTAAAGGCGATGTTGTTTTCCGGCCGGTGAAAGCCGTGCCCTTCGTCGGGGAACAGCACGTACGTCACCGGAATGTGCTTTTCTTGCATCGCCTGGACGATCTGATCCGCCTCGGCTTGCTTGACGCGCGGGTCGTTGGCCCCTTGGCCGATCAGCAGCGGCCGTTCGATCGGTCGACGAACGTTAGCGGCGATCGCTCGTTGAGCAGCTTTTGGCCGTCCTCGGTCGTGGATCGCCGACGCGGTCCTTGAACATCTGCAACGCCGGGCCCCAATAGGGCGGAATCGTCTCAAGCAGCGTCATCAAGTTCGACGGGCCGACGATATCGACGCCGCAGGCGAATCGTCGGGCGTGAACGTCAGGCCGACCAGCGTTGCGTAGCCGCCGTAGCTGCCGCCCATGATGGCGATCTTCTTCGGGTCGGCGATCTTTTCGCTGCACGGCCCAATCGACGGCGTCGATCAGGTCGTCGTGCATCTTGCCGGCCCATTGCTTTTCGCCGGCGTTGACGAATTTCTTGCCGAAGCCGGTCGAGCCGCGATAGTTGACGCTCAGCACGGCGTAGCCGCGGTTGGCCAACAATTGGTGCTCTGGATCGAAGCCCCACGAATCGCGCTCCCCACGGCCCGCCGTGCACGTTGAGCACCATCGGCACCGGCTTTTCCGGCCGTCGTGATTCGCGCCGCCGATCATTGCCGGGCGGCAGCGTCAGGTAGCTGACCAGATTCAGGCCGTCGCGGGACTTGATCACCACCGGGTGCATCTTTTCGCAGCGGCCACTCTTCAAGATCCTTGCGATTGGTGAACAGGAACTTCGCCTTCTTGGTCGGGCGATCGTAAGTGATAGTAGCGCACCGGCCCGTTGTCCATCAGGAAGGCGACGATCCATTGCTTGTCGTCGAGCGTGCGGCTGACGATCGTGATCTCGCCGTCGGCGACGGTCTGCAGATACTTGAAGTCGGCCTTGACGGCCGGATCGAGGAAATCCCAGTGGATGCGCTCGTAGGTGAACGAGACGGCCTGGAGCGTGTTTTCCGTCGGATGGAGCATGATGCCGCCGACGTCGCACCGCGGATCTTCGGCGACGATCTTTTCCTTGCCCGTCTTGAGATCGAGCGTGGCCAGTGCGCCGGTGTCGCGATCGCGGCTATCGTCATGTAGACGACGTTGCCGGTCTTGTCGAAACCGCGATGCCGGTGGTGAGCGTGTCGGCCTGCGGGATCTTGAGAAAATCGTTCCAGCCCCCTTGCCGTCGGGCTTCAGCAGCTCGCTTGCCGCCGTCGGGCGTGAACTTCGACGCGAAGCGGATTTGATAGTCGTCGTCGGTGATCGAAGCCGGCGAACTCGTTGTTCTTCTTGCACCAGCTTCTTCTCGCCCGTCTCGATGTTGAACGCGATAGACGTCGTGAAACTGCGGATCGCGATCGTTCAGGCCGACGAGGATTTCCTCGGGAAACTTGTAGCTGACCTCCTCGATTTCGGCCCGCACTTTTTGATCGGCGCGCGCGGCGTGAGGTCCTTGATTTCGCCCGACTCGAGATCGACGGCGTAGACGTGCAAGTTCTCGTCGCCGTTCACGTCTTGCGAGTAGAGGATGTGCCGGTTCGTGTAGGCCCAGAAGTAGCCGCCGAATCGGCCGATCCTTCTCCTTCGTCACCGGCTTGGCGGCGGCCGGATCGTCGATCGGCCCAACCCAGACGTTGAGCACGCCGTCGACCGGCGCCAGGTAGCTCAGCCACTTGCCGTCGTGGCTCATCCGGGCCATCGCCTTGTCGGGATTGCCGAACAGCACTTCGCGCGGAATCAGACCCGTCTTGTGGCCGGCGACGGTTGGGGGCGGCAACAGGCTTTTGTCGGCGATCAACGGCGTGGGGATTCGCGTCGCCGGCTCGGCTGATTTATCGGCGGCATGAATCGCCGCCGCGAACAACAACAACGCTCCGACGGCGGCGGTGCCGGGAAGGATTCGGGATCGAGCGGAATTGCAAATGTTGAACGATGGTCTATACATGGTTGCCTCTTCAAGGGTCGGAGATAAGCTTCGGTTGTTCGATGCGTCGGCGTGCGCGTGTGGCACTGGCCAGCGAAGTCGGCCAGTGGCGGGTGTGAGTTGATCCTGCGTTTCAAGTTCGCGTGTGTGCAACAGGCCAGTGGACTCGGCCAGTGGCGGAGTGACGGTTGACACTGCAACGTCTAGTCCAGGGGCATGCCGGCCAGCGTTTGTTAGCGGTTCGTCGCTCCACTCGCGCCCGGCACTGGCCGACTTCGCTGGCCAGTGCCACACGGCGGAGTGCCAAACGATCGAGACCAACATAACCCATCGCATTGCTTTCGGCCAATGCTAATCACGGTCGATGCTGTCGCGCAGGAGTGGAATCGACTGGCGTCGAATCGTTGCATTCACGATAATAATACGCCGCCGTGGTTCGTATAGTTCGTCGCGGTCGGCGATTCGCTGCTCATGGTGCCGATTTCTAGGGATTCGTTCGATGATTACAGAACACGCGTATCGCATGGGGACGGTCGTGTCGTTTGCGACATGCCTGATCGTCGCGGGTTGCTCGGTCGATTCCTCTGGTTCGCCTGCGGCGCCGGCGGCGTCCACGCAATCCGCCGCCGATGCGTCAACCAATTTGCCGATCGCTCCCTCAGGCCCAAATCAGTCGAAGGATTGGCCGATGTGGCGCGGGCCGATGGGAAATGGAATCTCTACCGAAACCGATTGGACGAGCGATTGGCCGGCTGAGGGACCGAAGAAACTTTGGTCCAGAGATGTTGTCGGCATCGGCTTTAGTTCGTGCGCGGTTGTCGGGGATTTTCTTTACACGCTCGGCCATGATCCGAACACGCCCGAGAAGGAGAAAGCCGGCGAGTTGACCGACGACCATGTGTTGTGCATGGATGCCGAGACTGGGCGGCGAATTTGGGAATACCGGTACGCCTGCAAGCAAGTCGCCGATTTGAACGAAGGAGGCCCGGCGCGACGCCGACCGTCGATGGCAACCGTCTCTATACGCTTAGCAAGGAAGGCCACTTGTTCTGCTTCGACATAGCCAGCCAGGGAAAAACCTTGTGGAAGCAAGAATTGCAATCGCTGCTCGGCGTGCCGATGCCTGAATGGGGGTTTTCTTGCTCGCCACGAGTGCTCGGCAACATGCTGATTCTCGACGCCGGCCGCACCGTCGCGCTGGACAAACTCACCGGCGCGGTGATTTGGAAAACCGCCATCTATCGGCCCGGCTACGGCTCGCCGACGATTTTCAACGTCGGCGATCAGCCGTACGTCGCCGTGTTGAACAACGACGATCTGCTCGTGGTTCGCGCGAACGACGGCTCCGAAGTCGACAAAGTCAAATGGGAAACGCAATACGTGACCAGCGCCATCACGCCGATCGTCCGTCAGAAAAACGGCGAAACCTCGATCTTCATTTCCAGCTTTCGTGCCGGCTGCGCGCTGTTCGACCTGAAAGACGGCAAGCTGGTGAAGCGATATTCGACCAAGGCGATGTCGAACCAGCTTTGCACTTGCGTCTTGTGGCACGAAGTGCTCTACGGCATCGACGGCGGCAACAGCACTCCTTCGCAATGCAAGCTGATGGCCGTCGAATACGACACCGGCAAAGTGCTTTGGAAAGAGCGAGGCTGGGGCCTCGGCTCCCTGCTGCTGGCCGCGGATGACAAGGGTGGCGGCAAACTGATCGTGCTCAGCGACGAAGGCCGGCTCGGAATCGTCGCGGCCGATCCGAAAGAATATCGGCTTCTGGCCAGCACTCAAGCCTTGGACGGAAAATGCTGGACGATGCCCACGCTCGCCGGCGGCCGAATCTACTGCCGCAACGCGATGGGGCACCTGGTCTGCATCGACGTGCGGAAAGACGGCACGCAGAAATAGCGTCGCCACGACCGCCGCCCTCGCTAACGCTTCGGGTTGGTGTGGATAGTCACCGCGACGATACTAACCCGAAGCGTTAGCGAGGGCGTGGCGTCGCGCGATCAGCCGACGGAAATCTTCCCGATCTTCACCGTCGTATGCAATTGCCGATGCCCATTCTTGCGGCGGGAATTCTTGCGGCGGCGGAACCGTTGGACGACCAGCTTTGGCCCCTGCACCAGGCCCACAACCTTGCCCGTCACCGTCGCGCCCTCCAATAACGGACCACCCAGCTTGGTGCTCGATCCGTCGTGGTAAGCCAAGACCTTGTCGAACTTTACTTCGGATCCGGCCGGAACGCTGCGATAGTCGAGATGCAACGTTTGGCCTTCTTCGACCTTATATTGACGACCGCCGTCGGAGATGATTGCGTACATGACAGGGACTGGGGGCTAGGGGCTAGGAAAAATGCCAAGCCCAGGATTTTAACCAATCGATAGTCGCGAGTCGAGGCCTATGGCGCCGCGGGATTGGATTTCTGCGGCTTCAGCGGCACTTGCACCGGGCTGCCCAGATAGCCGAGCAGGTCGCGGCAGTCGGTGGCCGAAAGCGCCTCAAGCTGTCCCTCGGGCATCATTGAGATGGTCAACGTCTTGCGATTGTCGATATCGCTCTTCGCCAGAATCAGGTCTTCCTTCGGCGTGCGCAGCGTCAGGGAGTTGGGCGTTTCCGTTTGGATGATTCCATTGACGACGCGGCCGTCGTTCAACTGGACCACCGTCATCAGATATTCCTTGGCCACGACGGCGCTGGGATCAAGCACGTTTTCGAACAGGTAGTTCAGATTCGACCTTTGCGAGCCCGTGAGATTCGGTCCGACGTGTCCGCCGGAATCGAACAGCGTGTGGCACTGGGCGCAAACCCGATTGAACACGGCCCGGCCGTTGGGCAGATCGGCCTGCCGAACCACCTCGGGCGTGTAGGTCGCTTTGAACTTGGCGATGATGTTTTTCTTGCTGTCGGACGTGCCGCGAACAATCCCCCAGACTTTGGCGAGCTTCGCGTCGACTTTCGGGTCTTTGAGCGACTGCAATTGGCGAACGACCAAGGTGGAAACATCGCCGCGCGAGATCAAGCCGCTTTGCAAGGCGTCGAGCATCACCAGGGCCCATTGGGGCCGCGAGGCGAGCGTGTCGATCGCGTCGCCGCGCTCTTCGCTTGAAAACGTCTTGTAATGCTCAAGGATCACGCGCGGTGTTTCATTGCCGGGGAAAGCGGCAGGCAGCGCAAGGCAGCCCGGGCCAGCGCATGGTCGGCCAGCATCGGCTTCAGCAGCGCCGCCAATTCCGGATCGCCATACTGCACGAGCAACTGCAGCGCTCGCTGGCGGGCGGCGACGTCGGCCGAACTGCTCGCCACCGTTTTACGGAGCGACGCCAAGGCCCGCGGGTCGCCGAATTTCAGCGAGAGTTGCGTCAGCATTTCTTTGATGTCCGCATTGCTGCTATCGGCAAGACGCTGCGTTGCCGCCTTCCAATTCTTCGGCGGCGTGACCGTGCGCTGATCCTTGAGGGCTTCGATGATGCCTTTCAACGAATCCAGTTCCTCTTGCAAATCACCGGCGCCGTTCAATGCTTCGACCGCCGACGCCAGGCCTGCCTCATTGCCCGCAGCCAGCCGCCGGGCCGTATATTCGCGAATCAGCGGAATTCGCGATTCGTGCATTAGCTCGATCGATCGTTCAGAATCCAGCGGCACGGCGCTTTCAATTCCGTACCAGATCATCAGTGGAAGATTCTGATCCTTCACGTCTTCCGCATGACTCACCAACCCGGCGGCAATCGCCCATCGCCGCGCGGCCGGCAATCGTTGCAGCGCCGAAGCCAAATACAATCGAACGACGGGCGAGGGATCGCGACGTGAAAGTTTCTCGAACTTCGCCAACAGCAGCGCCGATGGCTCGCCTTGCTCCGTGGCTAGTTGAACCGCCCAGCCGCGAACGTATTCATCGCCGTCGTCGAGCAGCGATTCGAGGCGCGGGTCGTCCAGAGCGCCGATGCCATACAAGCACCAAATCGCCCGCAAACGGTTCGCGGTGTCCGGATCGCCCGCGAGGATTTTTTCGAGTGCCGCGCGGGTTCCCGGAGCGAGTTTTCCGGCGACGGCCCGCTCTTGGAGCAGCCGCTGCGCGTGCCGGCTCCACCAATGGTTCTTGTTCGTCTGCAACTGCACCAGCGCTTCGTCCGACTGATGTGCAAGATCGAAGGGAGGCACCTTTTTCGCAGGGCCGAAAGTGACTTTGTAAATCCGCCCGTTCGAACGATCGACGGCGGAGTAGTTGTGGCATTCGCCCGTGTCGCACCAGTCGGAGACGAACACGCCGCCATCGGGGCCGTAGTGCAAATCGAGGCCGCGGAACCAGGTGTCGTCGGAAAGCATGAAATCCTTGCCGTGATGGCCGACATAGCCCGAGCCGAAGTGCTCGAGAATGTCGTTGTTCACGCGATTGCCGTGGATGTTGCACATGAAAATCGAGTTGCGATACGTGTCGGGAAAATTGTCGCCCAGATAGACCATCGCGCCGGCATGAGCGTGTCCGCCGCCGGCTTCGCTGTGCTTGCCGAAACCGCCGCGCGAATCGGTCCAACTGCCGCCGCCCCAGTGAATATGGTCGGCGCAGCTTTCGATCAGCCCGTAGGTGTTGGGATTCAAATCCTCGCCATACATCCGCTGGAAATGAGCGCCGGGGATAACATGCCAGAGATGCTTGATGACGCAATTGGTGATGAAGATCTGCCCGCGATCGTCGAAGTCGACTCCCCAAGGATTCGTCGTGCCCCAGGCGAAGGGCTCGAAGACGTGGCGAGTCGGGTGATACCGCCACACGCCGCAATTCAGCGGGATGCGGTCTTTCTCCGGCGTGCCCGGCTTACCGACCTTCGAAGTGGCGAGTATCCCGTTCAGACCGTAGAGCCAACCATCCGGTCCCCACATGAGCCGATTGAAGACATTATGCCGGGCTTCGAGCGACCAGCCATCGAGGACGACTTGCGGCGGGCCGGCGGGCTTGTCTTCGCCGTCTTTGATCGGAATGAAAATCAAATTCGGCGTCGAGCAAAGCCAGATTCCGCCGAAGCCGAGCGCCAACCCGCTCAGATTCGATCCCTGGTCCCAAAACACTTTGCGCGATTTGAAATGCCCGGAGCCGTCGGGATCGTCGAAGATCAAAACACGATCATGCCCCGGCTTGCCGTCGGTTTGCCAACTCGGATAGGAATAGTTCTCGACGACCCACAACCGTCCGCGGTCGTCGAAGGCAAACGCGATCGGCTGCACCAAATCGGGCTCGCCGGCAAACAGCGTGCAGCGAAAGCCCGGCGGCAACTTCATCCGGACAGCTTCCTCATTCGGCGGGAAAGGAGCGGGCAGCGGTTCGGCAGCCGAAACTTGACCGCGGCAGATCAAGGAAATGGAGATTGCAACAAGGACGGCCGCGCCGTGCAAAATACTCATCAGGTGCGACTTCATGGAAATGCGCTCGATTGTTCAACGGCTCAATTGTTTCTACATCCACCGAAATCCAATCTTAGCACGACAGCGCACGTTGTACCGGGATTTGTGAGAATTCCGAGCGTCAAGCGGATCCCAGCATCCGAATTCTCACGAATCCGGCTACACGATCGACGGGGAATTCCGGGGACACCATGCTTGATTCTTGACGCGACCGCGGTGGCTCGTTACGATCGGCCGCATGCCTCGGTTAGCTCGCGTAGTTGTCTCTGTCATGCCGCATCATATTACCCGGCGCGGCAACCGGCGCCAGGCAGACGCTTTTTTTGTGCCGACGACTATTCCCTCCAAATCGATCTGATGGCGCAACGATGTCGTGAAGAAGGGGTGCGGATTTGGCCCTATTGCCTGATGCCGAACCATGTTCACTTGGCGCGGTCCCGAGCTCGCAAGTCGGGCTGCGGCGGGTGTTACTGACGGCCACGCTTCTTGCATCGTTCGCTGGTTCCTTGTTTGCCGCCGATCTGCCGTGGGTGGTTGTGGCGAAGGATCAAAAAGGCTTTTCCCTTGAGCAGCAAAACAAATCGTTTGCCCCCTGGGGCTTCAATTACGATCACGATCAGAACGGGCGATTGATCGAGGACTACTGGGAGACCGATTGGGAAAAAGTCGAGCGGGATTTCCGATCGATGAAATCGCTCGGGGCCAACGTCGTCCGCATCCACTTGCAACTCGGCAAGTTCATGGAAAGTGCGGAGCAGCCGAACAAGAAGGCTCTCGAACGGCTTGGAAAGCTCGTCAAGTTGGTCGAGGTCGTTGGCCTGTATCTCGATCTGACCGTCCTGGGCTGCTACCACAAGGCCGACGTGCCAGAATGGTATGACAAGCTCGATGAGCGTGGCCGCTGGAACGTGCAGGCGAGCTTCTGGCGAGCCGTGGCGGCCAGATGGCGGAAAGCCCGACCATCTTCTGCTACGACCTGATGAACGAGCCGGTGGTGCCGGGCGAAAAGCGCAAGGACGGCGATTGGCTCGGGCCGGCGTTCGCCGGCGAACACTTCGTCCAGTTCATCACACTCGATCAGAAAGGCCGGCCTAGGCCCGACATCGCCCGTCAATGGGTGAAGCAGTTGACCGCCGCCATCCGGACCAAGGACAAACGGCATCTGATCACGGTCGGGCTTGTGGACTGGAGTCTCGATCGTCCGGGACTCACCTCCGGGTTCGTACCCGAGAAGATCGTGGATGATCTCGATTTCGTCTGCGTGCATCTCTACCCGGAAACGGGGAAACTAGACGACGCCCTGAAGACGCTCAAGGCTTTTTCGGTCGGCAAGCCCGTGGTCATCGAAGAGACATTCCCGCTCAAGTGTTCGATCGCCGAATTCGGGCAGTTCATCGAGCAATCCGAGACGCACGCAACAGGTGTCATCGGGTTCTATTGGGGACAGTCGCCCGATGAACTTCGTGGATCCAAGAAGATCGAGAAAGCACTCGCGCTCGGTTGGCTGGAGTTCTTCGAGAAGAAGGCCAAGCAAAAGTAGACGTTGCCAGGGCCGAGTGAGGTGCTGCCGGTTTGACGGACAGCGGAACTCCTTAAACTGGAAAGCCAGAAAGGAGTCCCGTTATGCGCAGGAAGCCATCGAAGCCAGTGTCGTTGCCGGTCAGATCGAAGCGGCGAGTTTTTACCGAAGAGTTCAAGCGAGAGGCCGTGCAGATGTTGCTGGACGGCCACAAGGCCGGCTCGGTAGCGGAGCGGCTGGGCCTGCCTGGCCCCAATCTGCTATATCGCTGGAAACGCGAGCAGTTGGAGCAGAGCGGGCCGGTGGGCACGTCGCTGGAGGCCCGCGTCCGGGAATTGGAGAGCGAGTTGCATTGTGTCGAGCGAGAGCGTGACATTTTAAAAAAAGCGCTGGCTATTTTCGGCCGGCACGAATAGCGGAGGTCTATGCTGCCGTGGAAGCGATCGCTCAGTCCAACGTGTCGTCCTTGGCGACGACTTGCGAGGTGCTCGACGTGAGCCGCTCGGCCTATTACGCCTGGCGGAACGGAGAGCCTTCGGCCCGAGCGCGGTGCGATGAGGAATTGATTCCCTGGGTGCGGGCGGTGTTTTGGAAACATCGCCGGCGCTGACGGAGCGCGACGCGTCGCCGACGAACTGGCCGATCTCGGTCAGCTTTGCGGGCCGCGGCGTGTGGCCAAACTCCTGAAATCGCAGGGTTTGCGAGCCATCCAACCGAAATCGTTTGTTCCCAAAACCACCGACAGCCGTCATGGCCTGGGCTACAGCCCGAACTTGCTGCTGGAATCTCCGGAGCCGACGGGGATCAACCAGCTGTGGGTCGGCGACATCACTTATGTTCCACTGCGCGGCGGAGTGTTCAGTTACTTGGCGATGTTGATGGATCGTTATTCGCGCTCGATCGTAGGCTGGCGCCTGGACGAAAACATGACCGAGGAGTTGGTGCTGCCGGCTCTGCGGATGGCCATTCGCCGTCGCCAACCACCGGCCATGTTGATCCACCACACGGATCGCGGCGGCCAATATGCCGGGGCACGCTACCGCGCCCTGCTCCGTCGAGGCGCCTTTCGTCAAAGCATGAGCCGCGCCGCCAACTGCTACGACAACGCCTTCATGGAATCGTGCTTCGGCACAATCAAGACCGAACTCGAAATGACCGAATATGAAAACCATCGGTCCGCCTTGCTGACGATTGGCGAGTACATCGACTACTACCAAACCGAACGCAAACACTCAGCCCTCGGCTACCTCACCCCCGAACAGTTCGAGTACCTCAACACCGCCCCAGTTTAAGGAGTTCCGCTGTCCGTCAAACCGGCAGCACCTCAGAGGACGGTGCCAGTTGGAAATCCCATTTTGCCCATTATATGCGCCTGTCCCCTTTATCTCTCGCGGTGCTGCGTGGGGTCAGATCTTTGGAGAGGAGGCGGGGGCGATTGGGGAAGAGATCGGCCCTCGAAACGGGCCGCCGGCCCCGGACTTCGACAATTTACCGCCAACCGAAGCCAATTCGACCCGCGGATGGAAGGTCGGTGATCCGATCAACAACCTGACGTCGAGCGGTAAGGTGCCGTCATGGAGCGCAGTGCGAAAGCGCTATTGGAAGAATCAGGCGGCGCTCAATCCAACGAAATACGACAGCGAGAATCTTGCCCGCATGCAGGAGGGGAACGCGCCGCAGCGGTTCAATGAAACCACAAGGGTTTGGGAAAGCATGGAATTGGACCACACTCCGCCGCAGAGAACGGGCGGACTATTTGACGTTCAGCCCGTGTGGCCCGATGAGCACGCGGCGGTTGATCCATTCAGGAAGACTGGCAAGTGACATACCGATCCCGGAGGACGAAATGCCATCGTTTGATAAATTGTTTTCCGAGTCCAAAGAGCGGCCGGTTTTGTATAACGGCCTCCGTATCTGGAGAGTTGATGTTTTGGGCGTCAACAGGCGGCAGGGGTTGAAGGTCGTCTTCGATTGCGCCAACTCAAACTGGCGGCAGGGCATCCGCCTCGACATCGACGATCGCTTTGAAATCAATGGGCAGACGATAAGGAAGGCGATCGTTCTGTGGCAGGACACAGCGCCGAAAGAATGCCGGTTCGTTGCGCATAGCAAAAAGGGCGAGGTCTTGGTGAGAAATGTCTGGGATACAGGCGACGGGGTGGTAGATTCGTGGCACAACGGTGCTGCGATGATTGTCGAAGAGTTTCCGAACGGCAAGCGCTACAAGTGCAACGACGGGCTGGCGGACGACGATTTTGACGATCTGATCTTTTCCATTGAACTTATCAGCGGTTAGTGTCCTGGTCCGGCGGACGTTTTATAGAACGAATGAGGGGGTTTGGGTTTTGCGTTTACGAGGATGCTGATTGCCGGACGGATGGCGTCGAGGATGTTCGACGCAGATTGATCTTTGAAAACTTCTTAAATGCGCGCTTGAGCGGCCCTTGTGCGCACCGTTTGCGGAATCCGTGCCGTCAGGAACGACGGCGACGGCAATGTGCTGTTCTCGACCGACACCGGCATTGGCACGACCGCCTTTCTCTACAACGCACTTGGGGAAAAGAGCTCGGAAACCGATCCCGGCCAAGACCCGATCACGTTCACGTACAACACGCTCGGCGAGCTCTGGACTCAAACTCAAGACACCGACACGACCACGTTCGATCACGACAACGACGGCAACCAAACGAGCGTCGCCGCGCCCGGAAAGCCGGCGATTAACTACACGTATTACGCGGACGGCCAGGTCCACACGTTCACCGACGCCCTCGGCGACACCACCTCCTACACCTACGACGACGATGGCAATGTCCTTTCCGTCACCGATGGCAACGGCAACACGACGCACTATGCCTACGACGACGACGGCAATCTGACAAGCATCGCGTTGCCGACGACTCATTACAATTCTTCCACGGGCACTTACGTCAACGACACCACGACGTACGGCTACGACGCCGACGGCAATCGAACCAGCGCCACCGACCCGCTCGGCAACGTCACGCACTACACGTTCGACGACGACGGCAACCAGACGAGCGTCACCGATCCGATGGGCAATACGACCCACGAGAGAATTCCGGGGACACCATACTTAATTCTTAGAGCGACGGGTCCGGGCCTTTAATGTTGGCGAATTCTTACGATCCCAACGGCAACGCCAGCACGACCGACGGCACCTGGTCGGCCTACTGGCCGGGGACGACCGATTCCTACGGCGGCAATGCCTATGGCTCGTGGGATGCGGATGGCGGCGAAGTCGTCGGTCCCGGCAATCGCTTGCTCACCGGCGGCACGTACGACTACGCCTACGACGCTCGTCCTCAAGCCTCAAGCCTTCCCCTCTACTTCTTCTTCGGCGCCTCTTCCTTTCCCAGCGTGAGATACTGCGGCGTGACTTGCTCGATGTTCGGAGTCACGTCGGCTTTTACGTTGCCGAACGCCCACGACAGGCCGCCGAGCAGGATCGATTGGAAGATCGGGTTGAGCCACACGTCTTCGCGGTGGCCCATCGACGTGTAGAAGACGCGGCCCTTGTCGTATTCGCGGGCCCAGGTGGCGGGGAAGGCGGGGCGGTCGTACATGTTGCCCTTCAAGCCCGGCTCTTGGATCAGCAGCACATGCAGATTCTTGGCGTGGTCTTTCAGCGTGTACCATTCCTCGAGCATCTCGAAGCCGTCGCCGGCGGCCTTCATGCCAGGAAACTTTTTGTCGGCGACTTTCATCATCGCCTTCTGCTGTGCGCCATGAACGATGAACTCGGCCCCAAGCATCGCGACATAGGGATCGACGTTGTCGCCGTCTTGAACATAGCGCGCGTGGCCATGATCTTTGTTGCCGGGGCTGTGAAAAGTGTCGGCGGCGCTGTGGGTGCCGACGAATCCCTTGCCGGCCTTGATCGAATTCAAAAAAGCTTCCTTTCCCTCGGCCGACATCGGCGGATTCCGGTCGGTTCCCAGCTCGGTCAGATCGCCCGTCGTGTAGAACATGAAGGCGTCGAAGTCCCGCAGCTTGTCGGAGTGGAAAATCCGGCCGTCTTTCGTGCAGGTGGCTTCGAAGCCGTGTTTCGCGCCCAAGTCGGTGACGATTCGCTCGGCATGGCTCAGCACGTCGGGCGATTTTCGCTTGATCGACGAGTGCTCGTATCCCGACGACTTCGTGAAAAACAGCAACTTGCGCGGCGCCGCGGCGGTCGAGTCGGACGACCAGGCCAGTGGGAACCGAGCCAATCCGATTCCCGCGGCGGCAGCGCCCGAGCGAATGAGTACGTCACGACGGTTGATCATGGGAATGGCTCCTTCTTCTGACAGGGTGGGAGTGGTCTGAATCTGGGATCGTCTCATTGCCAACTGATTGTCAACCCTGTGACGATACTAGTCAACTTTCGAGCCAATCTCCAGTGTTTGGAATGTCGTCGAATCCGCCGCTGGACAAGCCGAGACGACCCGTTAGAATAATGTCGAATTCCGACGCAGTCCCACGCAGATCCGGCGATTGGCCGTTCCCACGGAACGATCGCCTTCGACGAAGCCATTCTGGTTGTTTTTTCCCTTGTTTCAGGAGGACTATCATGGCTGCGGTGCGCGCGTGCGAAATCTGCAAGCAACCCATCGATCCCGAACGGGCAGAGGCCATTCCCGATTCCCGCCTTTGCACGGAGCATGCCCGAGCAATCACCAGATTTGGCGGCGAATTCATCACAACCGGGATTCAAGAGCGAACGAGCAAAGCAGGGAGCCTGAAGCGAAACTACGGCGGAGTCGCAACCTCGAAATCGCGCAACCACGAAGCATTGCGCAGGCTTCGCGAGGAATTCGAGGAAGGGCAAGAGCGAAAGTGATTTAGGAGCGCAAACTGACCGTCGTCGGAAAGGCCATGAGTCTCGCCGTCTGGAGAATTCAACAATGAACGTCCTTCATCGACTGCTAATGGCGTTGGCGATGTTCGGTTCGCTGACGACGCTCGCCAGGGCCGAAGAGCCGCCGGCGCCGCTAACGTCGCCTCCCAAACCCGGTCGATTCACGCTGACGATCAAATCGGGCGATTTCGACCGAGTCGCGCACATCCAGATTCCCACGGGCTACAAGTCCGACCAAAAGCCGCCGTTGGTGCTGCTGTTGCATGGCGCCGGCGGCAATGGGACTGGCATTCTCGACAAAGACGGCTGGTCGGCCAAAGCCGACCAAAAGGGTTTCATTGCCGTCGCGCCCGACGGTCTGCCCGCGCGGCCTCGTCTGCCGCCCGATTTTCGCACCAATCCGGCAGTGTGGAATTCGGGCCAATTGAGGCCGGGCTCGGCTCGAGCGGCCATCGACGACGTGGCGTTCGTTCGCCAATTGCTCGACGAGTTGAAGGAAAAACTTCCGTTCGATGAAAGTCGCGTGTTCTGCGTTGGCCACAGCAACGGCGGCGGCATGACGTTCCGCCTGGGAACGGAGCTTTCCGAACGGTTCACGGCGATCGGCATCGTTGCCGGCATGAAGGACGTAAGCGGCGCGAAACCCAAAAAGCCCTTGCCGACGCTGTTTATCCTCGGCACGAATGACCCTTTCGTGCCGATGGATGGCGGCGAAGTGAAATTGCCCTGGGGAAGCCACCACAATCAGCCCGTCGCGGAAATGCTCTCAGCCTGGGCCAAGGCAATCGGCTGCGAAACGGAGCCGAAGACCGTCGCCGAAAAGGATGGCCTGAAAAAAGTCGAATACGCCTCGAAGTCCAATGGGCCCACGCTTTCGGTGATCTACATCGAAGGTCAGGGCCACAATTGGCCCGGCGGCAAACGCACTTTGCCCGAGAGCATGGTCGGAACAAGCACCGACAAACTCGACGCGACGGATGCTCTTTGGGATTTTTTCAAGGCGCGCTGCGCCAGTTCGGCCAAACAATGAACAGTTGACAAACGGGCTCCGCGAGAGTGCCTGTCGTCCGAAGACAGTCCGTCGTAAACCACGAAGTTTTCCCCCGGAGTAAATCGCATGGGCCTCTTACGGCAACTTTTCGGTCCGAGCAAAGACGAAATCTGGCGGCAACTCTCCGCCGAGATTGGCGCGGATTACGTCGATGGCGGATTCTGGAAAGGAGCGAAGGTCCACGCGCGACATGGCGAATGGACCATTACGCTGGATACGTTCACGGAACACAGTTCCAGCGGCGATACGTCGAGCTCGACGACCTACACCCGAATCCGCGCGCCCTACGTGAATCGCGACGGCCTCCGATTTACGATCTACCGCAAGGGGCTGTTCAGCGGGCTCGGCAAGCTGCTGGGAATGCGCGACGTGGAGATTGGCGATCCGCCGTTCGACGAGGATTTCGTCATCAAGGGAGAAGATGAGGAAAAGCTGCGAGCATTATTTGCCGATCCAAAACTGCGAGAATTGATCGACGCCCAGCGGTCGATCTATTTGACGGTCAAGAGCGACGAGAGCGGGTTCTCGACGAAATCCCCGGAGGCCGTCGATGAGCTCTATTTTCGCGTGGGCGGCGTCATCAAGGATGTCGAGCGATTGAAGGCGCTTTACGACCTGTTCTCCGAAATGCTCGACCAACTGTGCCGAATCGGTTCGGCGTATGAAAAAGCGCCGGATGTGGCTTTGTGACGAAAGGCGTAAGGACCGTCGGCAATGGCCTCTCGTTGCTCAGCCTGTGGTATTCGAACCACGCTTGACCGTGCCTTTCGCCAAAAAGGGATTGGTCGGAAGAGCCACAAACCGATTTGTCCGGCCTGCCAAAATCGGGACCATGATTCGGCACGTCTGTTCAAGTTTATCGTCGCCATCGTGCTCGCCATCATTGGAGCCGGACTGTTTTGGGTTGGCTCGCCGCACACGGTTGGCAGGGGCCTTCTCTTCTTGGGATGCCTAAGGCTCACGCAGTACATTTGCGTTTTGCCCCATGAATGCGGACATGTGCTCGCCGGAATCATTTCAGGAATGCGAATCTTCACCGTGAACATCGGAAATCGCGGCCGCATACGGTCCATCCGCAGATTGTTCGGCCACGACGTTGTCTTTCGCAGCCTTCCGCTTGGTGGCCATACGCTGGCAAAACCGAAGAGCATTGTCTTCGCCCGAGTGAGATATTCCCTGTTCCTGCTGGGCGGTCCGCTGGCCAATCTTCTGCTGATCGCCTTGGCCATTCCTTTGTGCGCACAATTCACCGCCGAGAGTGCGGTTTTCTGGATGTTTGCGGGATTCATGTGGGGAAATGCCCTGAACCTCGCCCGTGATCTGTTTCCAATGAAGATTTGGGTTGGGTCGCAAAAGGTTCGAAACGACGGGCTTGTACTGTTCACGCTCCCCTTTGCATCGCAGGAAACAGTAACGTGGTGGCAAGTGGATCGGTTTTATTTGGAAGCGTTAGAAGCCGCCGAGCAAGGGAGGCTCCAAGATGGCGAGAACTGGCTGGCCAAGGGACTAAAGGAATATCCCGACAAATCATGGTCTCCGCACAGCATGGCATGCGCCCTTTCCCAGCTTCAACGAAATGCGGAAGCTCGCGAGCTTTACCTGACGCTGCTTGCGAAATCGGAGAATAATCCACGAGCGATGGCCGGTTTTCAAACCAGCATCGCGTGGACCGACCTCATGTTGGGCGACCCGGCTCTGCTTGCGGAAGCCGACCATTTTTCCAAGCTAGGCGTCGAAGCGTTTCCGTGGGACTCTTATACAAAAGCGATACGGGGCAGCGTTCTGGTTGAACTCGGAAACATCGATGAGGGAATTCGACTACTCGCGCAAGCGATCAAGGAGAACGACCTGCCCTCGGCCAAAGCCTGGAACGCGTGTTGCCTTGCCGTAGCGATGATGCGAACGGCGCATTGCGAGACCGCCAATGAATACGTCGAAGAGGCCAAACGGAACGACCCGCATTGTCCGTTATTGCAGCGGACAATCGCCGAGTTGGAAGAGGCGAATCTGGTTCGCTGATTTCACGCTTGCTTGAACGAACCGATTTCACCGCGCCGGCGCCGGAACTGGAATCGCCTCGGGTATCGACGGATGATGTCGATAAACTTCGTCGTCCCACGGATCGTCGCTTACGGTCCATAGCCAGCCGTTGCGCATGTAGAGCCGGCGTTGCTCATCCAGGTTGAGCGGGCGAGCGCCGATGCGGCCGAAGACGCTGATCTGATTGCCCGATTCGTCCACTGCTCGATCGCGGTCCAGGCCCTTGGCAATCGCCAACGCCCGGCCACCGTGCGCCACCGGATAGCCGGCGATCAGTTGCGGCGTCGGGCGCGGGCTGAAGCCTTGGTTACCGGGAGTGTCGGGCGAAGTGAGTTGCACGATTCTCATGCCGTTGCAGCCGTCGGCTAGATACGCGAATTCGCTGGTGTACGTGATGCCGAGTTTCACGTCGCACAGGTCGTTGATGCATCCGCCGGCGTTGTACACCTGGTCGACCTTCGGCTGCGTTGGATTGGTGATGTCCAAAATGATCAGCCCTTGCCGGCCGCCGGCGACATAGGCATAGGTTCGCGCGAGGTAGATGTTGCGGGCTTCCGGCAGCGCGAGGGCGGAAACGAGCGTGGGGTGCGCCAAGTCGGTGATGTCGAGCACCTTGACTCCCTCTGAATCGCAAACCATGCCGTAGCGGAATTGCGCCTTGAACGCCACCGGTTGATGGAGCACGTCGTTCGTCAGCACGCACGTCACGCGCGGATGCTTCGGATCGTCCAAAGCGACGACGACCAAACCCGCGTCGCAGCAAATATAGGCGTAAGTGCCGACGATCGTGATCGACCGAGCGCCGCACAAGATGCCGTCAGGATTGAATGTCAGCTCGCGGCTGAGGAAGTTATTCAGCGGATTGCCGTCGAGCAACGTCCCGGCGCCGACGAGGATCAAGCCCTCGTAGCGATCCACGACGTAGAGATACGCATACAGCGAATGGACCGACTGCTCGTGATTCTCCGGGAAATGATGCCGCGTCGGATCGGGGGCCAGCGTGCTCGGCGCGGCGACGGCGGTTGCATAACGCGTCGGCACGTAAAATTGCTGGCCGATCGGCGAAACGGGGGCCGTCGTGATCCGTTGCGAAAACCCCTTATCGTCGATGAAGGCGATGTCGAACACGCGCAGCCCGCCGGCGCCGCAAGCGGCATAGAGATACTCGCCGCGGTTTTGCACGCCAAGCACTTCGCTGGTCTCGAACGGCTTGGTCACGGCGTCGCTGATGTCGCGGCCGGAATGGGTGTGCGCATGTTGCAGGATGCCGCCGTGAGCGACGTGCTGTTGGTAATTCTCGGGAAAGGCCAGCGCATGCAGCGTGCTCCCCAATACGGCTTGCGGCTCGTCGCGCTCGGTGACTTCGACCGCCGCCAGCCCGCGATTGCCCATCGCCACCCAACAATAGCGGCCGATGAAGTTGACGTAATTCGTTCCCTGCATCAAAAGCTGAGCCATGATCGCGTTGTTGTTATTCTGCCGGGCGACATGGCAATCGGAGCACATCTTGGTCTCGGTCGTGCCGGGGGCGAAATTGTTCGATGTCTCGCCGTTGGCCGGGTGCGGCCCGCCGCGAACGGTATGCGGCACGTTGGTGCTGAACGCGATTCCGCTCAAGCCCTCGGCCGAGATCGTTTGCTGCTGTACGTAGATCGACTCGCGGTTGGCGTTGTACGAGCCGACGTGAATCGCGCAACTCGATCGCACCGGACCGATGCGATTGCCGGTCACGTCGCCGTCGCGGGCCAGCATGAACACGTCGTCGCGCAAGGTTTGAAGTTGTAGGAGACGTAGTTGCGGCTCACGTCGCCTTCGTTGTGCAAATTCGGCAGCTTCTTGTCGGCCTTCTGCGGCAGATGGCAGCCGATAGCAACTCGGATTCCAAGACGAATGGCAGGCGATGCAACTCATTTGACCGTTCTGATGGGCGCAGCGTTTTTCCTCCGGCTTGCCGCCCCATTCCAATCCCGATCCATCGGCCGCGAACCGCACGGTCTTGGCCATCGCCGATTTGACGTTGTAATGCTCGTTGGTCGGGTCGATCGTGTCGGCCGTTTGCACGATCTCCCAGCGCAGTTTGTCCTCGACCATTGAGTTTTGATAGATCTTGTTGCCGACTTGCTCGAACTGTCGGCGGCCGGAGGGCGTGCGCAGCAACGTCAGATCGCGCGAGCCCTCGGGCGACGATGTATACGCCGCCGGGCCGGAAGTGTGCAGCTTCGCGTGTTCGCTCGTCGTGCCGTGGCAATCGATGCACTGGATCTCGATCGCCGCGCGCACTTCGCGCTGCAATCGCGTATTGCCGTGATTGTCTTGCACGAAATGGCAATCGACGCAGTGCATCCCCTTTTCCATGTGGATGTCGAGCAGATGCACGGGCAAGCCGTTGCGCCGGTGGGCCAATTCGGCCTCTTCGCGATGCACTTCGCTCCGGCGGCTTGCTCTCGGAATCGCGATACGGGTCTTTCATCTCGGCCGTGATGGCCACGGCTGCACGCAGCTTCTCGTTCGTCACCGGTTCGACGATCTGGCCCGCGTGATCGAGCAGATTGCCCTTGCGGTCTTTCTTGAATACGGCGCGGAACACCCAGCCGTGGCCGTGGAAATCGCCGAATTGCGTTTGGCGGGTTTGCGTGTTCAGATCGGTCAGATTCGCGAGGAACTCGGGATCGGACCACAGTCCGCGGCCGGCCGCTTCGTCGGGATTCGACATCTCGATTCTGGATCGTCTTGCTCGGCGGTCGGATGCTTCTGCTGGGCCGGATACATCAAATGCGCCGTCGGTCTCTTCGTCCCACCACTGATAGCCGATGTAGCTATTCATCACCGTCGTGCCGGGATGAATATGGCACACCATGCACTGGCTCGTGGGTATCCCGTTGCCGTGAGCAAACTCGTGGCGGATCGGATGCCCCGGCTCGTCTGTGCGGAATCATCGGATCGGCGCTGAACGACGTTCCGCGATTGCCGAACTGAGCGTACGGTCCGGAATGGACCGGCGACCGGTCGTTGGCGTAAACCACATGGCAGGCAGAGCAGCCGCTGGAGCGATAGTCGCCCGGATGATCGTTGGTGCCGAGGAAATTCAGCGTCGGATCGAGGAGCCGCGTTTTTTGCAGGCCGATGAAGACCGGATCGGTGCGGTTCTCGGTGCCGAGTCCGCGAGTGCTCAGCCGCGTGTCGCGGGCGGCCCGATTCTTCGAGCCGCTCCGGGGATGCCGATTTCGGGGCGGAAGCGGCCGCCGCGTTCGAAGATTCGCAGGATGTTCGCCGGCTGAGCTGATCTCGAATCGCGGCAGCGGATCGAGATACGGCACGACGCCCTTTTCGACGATTTCCCGCTCGCACGGCGGCGGAACGGTCTGAATTCGCTGCGGCGCGCCGTTCATGCTGTAGCTTTCGCCGTAGCGCGAGGTTTTGCTCGGCACGGAGCCGTTGTTGTACAGCGCCGCGCCCCACAGCATGCAGCCGTGCGTCATCATGCTCTTGCGCATTTCGAGCACTTCGCGCGGCATGACAGTTGCCGCAACTGATATGAGCGATGCGCAGATCGCCCGGATTGACGAAGCGGATGAACTCGGGCGATTCGTGATTCAACAGCGTGTACGAGCGCACCGGATTGGCCGAAGTGGGCCAGGCGTCGGGAAACCGGGGATGAACGTGGGCTTCATCCATGGTCGCCGCGCAAGGGTTTCCGCCGTGGCAATCGATGCAGCCGAGGCGAACCGTCGCCTTGTCGTGCATATCGCCGACGTTTTGATGGCAGGCGACGCAGCCCTGGCTCTTGGCGGCAGCGTCGGCTTCGGTTTGCCGGGAAAGATCGACGCCGATCATTTCCGGCGGCAATGGAAAGGGATCGATGCTGCGCCGGAACCATTCCCGGCGGCAACGGCGCGGCGGCGGCCCGAGGCACGATCTCTTCATCCGACACACGAACGACGCCGCGCGGTGCCGGCGGCTGTTGGCCTAGCACAAGCACCAGCGGAACTCCGCTTCCGACGAGCAGCGCCAAAAGCCGAAGCAAAAACTTCGGCAGCCGATTCTGTTTGCGAGCGTTCAACATCCGCGATCGTCCATGATTGGAAGTTCAGTGTGATTCGAAGGGGTCAGGCACATTTTTCGGCGAGACCTTGGTTTGCAATTCGTTCCGTCAAAGGGCCGAAAAATGAGCCAGACCCCGCCTCAATACGTCAGCGTTACATCGACGAACGTTGCTACCAAGTCGCCGAGGTGGCCGACGAACGGATCGAAAATGTCGTGAAAACCTTGGCCGGGCAATAGGCTGGCAACGCCCGCCCGAACGATGCAGTTGTTGCTCAGATAGCGGCCGATATTCCATGCCCAGGCTCAAATCGGTGCCGATGAACCGGCGGATATCGCTTTGAAAAACGAATTGCTCCAGCACGGCCGTGTTTTCGAACCACAGCAAATTCGCGTTGCTCGATCAGCCGCAGTTTTGGCGTCAACTCGAAATCCATCCCGAAGTTGACCAGTTCCAAGCCCGGATTGACGAAGTTCGCTTGCCCTTCCGATTTCGCGGCCCGGAGATCAGGCACGAGGCTGTTGGCCTGCTTGAGATTCACGCCCAATAGCTTGATGGGCTGCCGCTGCCAATAGCTGAAATCGCCGCCGGCGAAATTCGGATTGTCGAGAATCGTGTCGAAGCCGCGGCCATGATTGTCGTAGGGATTGCTGTCGCCGCTAGCGTAAAACAGCGAAGTGCGAAACCGAACCCAGTCTCTGTCGTACGACAACTCGAGCGCCCCCATCTCGCGCATCGATCGTCACCGGCTGCCCCGACATCGGATTCAATTGATCTAGGCCAAAAGCCCAATAGAAGGCGTGGTTGATGTTCAACGGGCCGATATGCCCATCGCCGGCCCAACCGAGATAACAGGCGTCGATCTGATGCGGCTGCGCGATGCCGGCGGGATCGGGACGCACCAAGAAACCGTTATCGTCGTAGTGAATCGTCGCGGCGTCGTGGTCGTAGTGGAAGCTGAATTGCGTCGTGTAGCCGGGCCAGATGAAATCTTGCCGATAATAGTTGGCGATCAACACCTGCTGGCCGCGGTCGTTGAACGTGTTCAAATCGCTGTCGGTGTTTTTTTCCTGCTGGTCGAAATAGACGACGTTGAATTGCTCCTGGTTCGACGCCCGCGTGCCGAACAATCGTGCGCCGCGGTTCGTGTCGTCGAAAATGAAGCCGCGAAAATCGCTCGTGAAAGGTTGCGAACCGAGCCGCAGCGAAAGGAAATCGTAGTCGGGGCTGAGATCGGCCAGCTTCACCTCGGCAAACCATTGCTCCAGCGCGAAATAATCGCGGAACCGCAGCCGGCCTTGCGTGACATCCGGGCTGACGACTCCCAATTCCTGCACGTCCAGGTAGTTCATGTTGAACACCGGCTGTAGCTTGATCCGCCAATCGACCGGCTTGAACGCCGCGTCGCCGTGGAACAGGTCGAACGACAGCCTGAAGAACTGTTGCAACGCGAACTGATTGGGATTGCCGAAGAATTCGCTGCCGCCGGGAAAGCTGGTGCTGTCGAAACCGTTTTGCGGCGTGGGAATTTGTCGCGTTTCGACGATCGTTTGGCTTTCGGCGGTGATGTTCAAAAATGTGTGCTGGCCGATGATCGGATAGTCGCCTTTGAGAACATTTTGCGTATAGGGATTGAAGATGTCGCCTTTGACGTAGGGATAGTCGTCGATCGGCGGATGGCCTTTGTCGTAGCGATCCCAGTCGGGGAACCCGCTGCGCCAGCGATCTTCCAGCGGAACGAAATCGCTCGATTCTTGGCTTTCGCTCGGCAGCACACTGGACGGACCCGTGAAGCCAAGCGGCGGATCGATCGGAAAGCGGAGCAATTCTTGCGGCGGCTGCAATTCGCCGGGCTGCGGCACTGGCGGCTGCACAGTTTCCGGCGCCGGAGTTGGCGTTGCCGGCGGCACGCGCAGCACCGGCGGATTCACCTCGCCGGCCGATGCGCCGCCGCCTGTCGACGATGGCGGCGGCGGTGGCAATGGTTCGAGGAATGCGAATTTATCGTCCAAGAGGTGAAACGTGATTTCGTTGGTCGGCGCGACCGGCGACTCCGTTTGCCCCGTCGATTGCACGGCCATGTCAAATACGGAGGGCTCCTCCGCGGCGGCGGTGTGAATGCCAATTGCCCCACCATAAAAGCACTTGCCCAGCGGTGCGCAGACGACGATCGAGGCCGTCAGTAGGCCGACGGCCAACATCCGCCAAATCGAAAGCTGAATTCGTCGAGAAGCGATCGACGCGGCTCCCAGTAATTGGCCAGGCGTGGGCGAAATTGAGCACATGGCCGGTTACCCGCCGAAGTTTCACGATCAAACCGGCCAGCTTGCGGCAAAACCGCCACGGGACACGGACTGCCCATCCTGCCTATAGAGGGAGTGCCATCGAACTTTATCGGCTGTAGCGATTGCAGAAGTCGAGCAGAGTTTAGCGCCTTTGCCGGTTTGCGCATGTATAATCGTCGAAGCCTCCATAAATCCCGTTTGCGGAAAGTTGCGGGGATAATCCGCGCGCACCTGGGGTGACGATTCTAGTGAGCGTGGATTCGTTCCAATCCCGAGAGTTCCCACTATGAGATTACCAGGCTTGCCGCATCGCCGAACCGATCGCAGTCTTCCCAAACGGCGAGGCGGCTTTCGAGGCCGATTCGAGTGTCTCGAAAAGCGGCAGATGCTCAGTGCTAGCGTCACGTCGGCCGACGTCAATCAATTGCTGCAACGTGCCGCGGCGGCTTCTTCGCGCAACGACGCCATCATCGCCGTCGTCGATCGCGACGGAGACATCCTGGGCGTGAAGGTCGAGTCGGGCGTGAATGTCACGCTACAAGGTTTGCCGAACACGCCCGCCAACGATTTGAACGCGCTAGTGTTCTCGATCGACGGCGCGGTCGCTCTCGCGCGCTCCGCGGCCTTTTTCTCAAGCAACCAAGGGCCGCTCACTTCGCGAACCGTCGGCTTCGTCAGCCAATCGACGATCACGCAGCGCGAGGTGCAATCGGATCCCGATTTGAACGACCCCACGTCGGTCTATCAGGGTCCTGGAGTGGTGGCCCGAGTCGGCGTCGGCGGCAACTTTCCGATCAATGCGCTGAACACGCCGTCGGCCGATTTGTTCGAAATCGAATTCACCAACCGTGACACGAATCTCGATTTCAACGTCCCCTCCGCCGATCTGACCGCCGCCGACATCAGCTCGACGCAAATCATCAACACCGAATCTTACGGCGTCGCCTCGGGTCTATTGCCCACCGCGCAGCCGCGCGGCATCGGCACGCTTCCCGGCGGCATTCCGCTCTACAAAAACGGCACGCTGGTCGGCGGCATCGGCGTGTTCTTCCCCGGCCCGCATGGCTATGCCGACTTCGAGCAGAATTTCACGCCGCTGCCGGCCAACGCCAGCGCGACCGCCGAGCAGAACGCGGAAATCGCCCGCACGGACACCACCTTGGAGCAGACCGCCGAATGGATGGCGTTCGCGGCGACCAACGGCTCGTCGGGCGCGAGTTACACGGTCGGCACGTTGCATTCTTCGAGTGGCCCGAGCATTCCTCCCGTGCCGGGCTACAACTTGCCCGGCGGCCCGGCCACGCAGATCAACATGGCCGGTATTATCCTGGACGAAGTGGGCGCGGGCGGACCGTATCTCGGATTGCGGCAGATTCGCGTGATCGCCGCCGCGGCCGGTTCGGGAAACTCCGCCAGCAGCCTGTCGCTCGGTGGATTCAACCCCGGCAATGCGAGCGCGGTCGACTCCGCCGCGTCGTATCTGAACGGCAAAGACTTGGGGAGCGGTTGGCTAGTCACGCCGCATGGCACCGCCACCCAAATCGCGCAGGAGAATCAAATCATCAACGCGGGCATCGCCCAAGCCAATTCGACCCGCTCGGCGATCCGACAACTGGGAAGCACCGCCAAGATGATATTCGCCGTGACCGACACCGACGGCAACCTGCTGGCGCTCTATCGAATGGCGGATGCGCCGATCTTTTCGATCGACGTGGCCGTGGCCAAGGCGCGCAACGACGTCTACTACGCCTCGCCGCAGCTTCAGCCCGCCGACGAGGTTCTCGGCAGCAAGTCGGCGACCGGGCCCGTGGCGCCGTTGACCGGCGTGGCATTCACCAGCCGCACGTTCCGCTACTTGTCGCAGCCGTTCTATCCCGAAGGAATCAACGGCGCGCCGCCGGGACCGTTCTCGGCGCTGATCGATCCGGGCATCAATCCACACACCGGCGAGAATGTCGGCAGTCCATTGGCGGCCGCTGTGTATTCGACCAACACCACTAGCGTGTTGGGCTTCGGCGCGTTCAACGAGGATCGCAACTTCCGCGATCCGTTCAACCTCGCGAATCAAAACGGCGTCGTGTTCTTCCCCGGCAGCCTGCCGCTGTATGTCGGCAGCGTGTTGACGTTCGGGTTGGGCGTGAGCGGCGACGGCGTGGCCCAGGACGATGTGATATCGTCCAAGTCGGGAGCAAGTTTTGCTCCGCCGGCGGCGATCCACGCCGACAACTATTTCGTCCGCGGCATCCGGATTCCGTATGTCAATTACGACCGGAATCCCAACGGCATATAAAGCGACAATCCCACTAACCCGAAGCGTTAGCGAGGGCGGCGGTGTGCGTGAGTGCTGCGAACAAAACCCGCTAAGAGGATTCAAGGAAGATGTTGCACAGCGTCAGGGATAGCGCCAAGGATTGGCAAATGCTGCTGTTGGCCATCGGTCTGTTGCTAGCCAGCGCGCCGATCGCCTTTGCCGCGGATGTCGAGCCCGCGGCGATCCAGCCCGCCAGCCACGATTGCAACTTCCAACGCGCCGGCAATCCCGAATGCATCTCCCGCCTAGCGCGGCCATCGAACGGTCCCAACTTCACCGGTTACTACGTCGGCGGCGGCTCAGCCTTCCGCGGCGAGCCCCGTGCGCCGAATGAAGGAACCTGGGGCTGGGACTATTCCGGTCCCTTCTCCCTCCGCCACATCGACCTCGGGTGGTGGCACGGCGCACGATACCAAGGCGGCACGGGCCAATATCAGCCCGATCGCACGCGATTGTTGAACCATTGAGCGAACAGCGGTTCACGTTGAGCAGTTTCCGCAGGTTCGCTATACTCCCGGCGCAGAGATATACTCGATGTGAGACAACGCGGGCGGTTCGAGCGAGCCATGCGAATCCACCATATTTTCAACGGCGACGAGAAGGTATTTGACTCGCTCAAGTCGTTGATCGTCGTGGGGCGGCCGAACGATGAGAAGGGCGTGGTGGTCGATCTCGATCTGACGCCCGATAAGACGGTTTCCCGCCCCCATGCTCGGATCAGCCTCGAAGACGGCAAGTATTGGATCGAGGACCCGAAAAGCACTCGCGGCACGAAGGTCGACGATCGTGAAATCAAAGGCTGCGGAAAAGTCTTGCTGACGGAGAAGAGTTCGATCCGCATCGGCGAGACGACCCTCTTCATCGAGCTTCCCGCGGCAATCGGCGGCGAGACGATCTCGCCCGTCATGCAAGCCAAGGAGCCGACGGCGCTGGCGACGGGGAATCTCACGATCGGTTTCGCCTCCGACGCGGCCATCGCCGACGACACGGGCTCAAAGGGCCTGCTCATTCCGCTGGAGAATTCCGATTCGCCGGCGGTTCGGCACGAGCGATTGCTTCACGAACTGTTGTTTCAAGTCGGTGCCGATGCCTCGCTCGACAAACTGCTGCAATTCGCGGTCGAGCGGCTCGTGGCGGCGGTGCCGACGGCGGAACGCGGGGCGTTGCTGCTCAAGGATGCGATTTCGGGCGAATGGTTGCTGAAGGCTCACTGCCCCGAGTGCGAACCCGCGATCAGCACGACGCTGGCCGAACATGCCGTGGCGTGCGGCGGAGGGTTTATATGGAAGCGCGGCAAGGGGCTCGACATTTCAGTTTCCGAAATCGCCTCCGGCATTTACGCCCCGCTCACTTGGCGCGGCGATACGTACGGCGTGGTGTGCGTCGATAATTTCCGCAGCCCGCGGCAATTCAACGACGACGATTTGAAACTGGTCGTCACCGCGGCTCAGCATGTGGCCTTGGTGATCGCCAACTATCGGTTGCGCGAAGACCTCCGCCGCAACGCCTCGCTGGTCGAGCGGCTGTTGACCAATTTTTCTCCATCCGTCCGCAAGAAACTGCTGGAAAAGGCCAAGCTCGGCCGCCTGCGGCTCGGCGGCGAAAAATCGATGGTCACGATTCTGTCGTCCGACATCCGCGGCTTCACCGCCATGAGCGCCGACATGGATGCCGCCGACGTGGTCGATATGTTGAACAGCTATTTCTCCGCGCTGGTCAACGCGATCTTCCGCCACGAAGGCACCGTCGATAAATTCGTCGGCGATGCAATCCTCGCCGTTTTCGGCAGCCCCGAGCCCGATGCGAAGCAGCATGTCAACGCCGTTCAAGCTGCGATGGCGATGCAGGAAGCCATCGAAGAGATCAACGACAAGCGCCGCGCCAATCATCAAGTCGTCTGCGAGATCGGCATCGGCATCCATTGCGGCGAAGTGCTGCATGGCTTCATCGGCTCCGAGGAACGGATGGAGTTCACCGTGATCGGCGACGCCGTCAATCGCGCCAGCCGCTATTGCGACGCCGCTGGTCCTGGGCAAGTGCTGATTAGCCCGGAGATGTATCAACGAGCCTTCAAACTCGTCAGCGCCACCCGGACCACGATCCAGACCAAACACGAAGGCGATATGGCAGCTTACTCCGTTGAAGGCATAAAGCTCACGTTGACAACCACCCTCGCTCCCGCGCGAACCTCTTCCCACGATTCATGAAAAACACCGCCGACTATAATCTCCTGTTCGGCATCCTCGCGCTGCAGATGGATTTCGTCACGCGCGAGCAATTGGTCGCGGCGATGAACGCCTGGGTGCTCGAGAAAAGCACGTCGCTCGGCGAAATTCTCCTCCGCCAGAAGGCATTCGACAAAGACGAGCGGCAATTGCTCGAAGCCTTGGTCGCCAAACACCTCGCCAAGCATGGCGGCGACGCGGAGCGAAGCCTCGCCGCGATCAGCCCCGTCGAGACGGCCCGCGACGATCTGAAGCGTTTGACCGACACCGACATCCAAGCCAGCCTGGTTCACGTCGCTCGCGACCGAACGGCGCTGGATCGCTCGCCGCAAGATTTCGGCGCGACGCTGACGCAATCGATGGGCGAGTCAACGTCGTCGGGCGTGCGATTCCGCGTCTTGCGGCCACACGCTCGCGGCGGACTCGGCGAGGTGCTTGTCGCCGAAGACGGAGAATTCGGCCGCGAAGTCGCCTTGAAGCAAATTCAAGTGCATTACGCGGACGATCCCGATAGCCGCGGCCGATTTGTCCTCGAAGCGGAAATCACCGGCGGTTTGGAGCATCCCGGAATCGTGCCGGTCTATGGACTGGGCACGTATGCCAATGGCCGGCCGTTCTACGCGATGCGGTTCATCCGCGGCGACAGTTTGAAAGAAGCCATCGAGGATTTTCATATCGGCGACGGCGCGAAAAAAAGCCCAGGCGAGCGAGCCGTTCTCCTCCGCAAGCTGCTTGGCCGATTCATCGACGTTTGCAATGCCGTCGAATACGCGCACAGCAAGGGCGTGCTGCACCGCGATCTGAAGCCCGGCAACATCATGCTCGGGAAATATGGTGAAACGCTGGTCGTCGATTGGGGCCTGGCAAAGCTGATGGGCCAATCGATCTCGGCCCAGATCGATCCGACCGAACGAGCCCTGCATCCTTCCTCGGCCAGCAGCACGGCGCCGGAGCGAATGGGCTCGGCCATCGGCACTCCGCAATACATGAGCCCCGAGCAAGCCGCCGGGCAACTGGATCAACTCGGCCCGGCTAGCGATGTGTACAGCCTCGGGGCGACTCTCTATTGCCTGCTGACAGGCAAATCGCCGCTGTCGGACGAAACGACGAACGATCTTGGAAAAATTCTGCGACGAGTGCAGGCGGGCGATTTTATTCCGCCGCGCAAACTCGCCGCCGACATCCCAAAACCGCTCGAAGCGATTTGCCTCAAGGCGATGGCCCTCAATCAAGCCCAGCGTTACCCTTCGCCGCGCACCTTGGGTGACGATCTGGAGAACTGGCTGGCCGACGAGCCGGTGACCGCGCTGCCCGACACCCGGATGGACCGAGCGTCGCGCTGGGCGCGGCGGCATCGGGCGCTGGTTCGAGCCACGACGGCGGCAACGTTGATTGTCGCAGCCGTCGCGATCGTTGCCGCCGTGTTGATCGAGCATCAACGCCGGCTGGCGGCGAATCTAGCCATCGAGCGCGACGCCGCGCGCATTCAAGCCGAATCGGGCTTCCGTCAAGCGCAAAACGCCGTGGACGATCAGTTCACTATGGTCAGCGAAGACACGTTGCTTAATCAGCCGGGAATGCAGGAACTGCGCAAAAAGCTGCTCCAGAAAACGCTCGAGTATTACCAACAATTCATCAAAGAGCGGGCCGACGATCCGGCGCTGCAGGATGAGCTCGGCGTCACGTTCTTCCGCGCCGGCCGGATCGTCAAAGACCTCCAGTCTCCGCAAGAGGCGCTGCCCTACTATGCCAGCGCGCAAAAGATACAAGCAGGATTGCTCGTTGCGACACCGTCCGACGCGAGCCGCATGAAAGCGCTCGCCGACACGTACAACGCCATCGGCGAAGTGCAGCATCGCGGTCAAAAGCTCGACGACGCGCGAAAATCCTATCAACAGGCGCTCGATATCCGCGAACGACTGGCCCAACAGACGCCGAAAGATGTCGAAAACAAACGTCTCTTGGCCAACAGCTACATGAATATCGGCCTCGTCGAGAAAGACAGCGGGCACTTGGACAATGCCGCCCGACAGTTCCAACAAGCCCAGAAAATCCGGGCGGACTTGTTGAAAGACGACCCTGGTGCAACCAAGGTGCAGCGCGACATTGCGATGGCCGACTTCAACCAAGGTTTGTTGGACGTCAAAGCGGAAAACCTGGCGGCGGCGGGCAAGGATTTCGGCGAGTCGATTCGTCAATTCGCCGCGCTCATCAAGAGCCAACCGCAGGATTTGAATTTGCAATATCGTATGGCATTGAGCCTTAGATTGTTTGCAGACTTGAGAGCGTCGGAAGGGGCCGCCGAGGAATCGAACTCGGCTTATGCCCAGGCCATTGCGACGCTCTCGCGATTGGTCGAGCGCAATCCCGACGTCTCGGAATACGCCTCGGTCTTGGCCGGCGTCTATATGAACCAGGGAAGCCGACAGAAAGGGGCCGAGTCGCTAGCGTCGTTCGAAAATGCCCGCGAACTGCTGCAAGCACTCGCGGACAAGTATCCCGACAATCCGCAGTTTCGTTGCGATCTTGGCGCCACGCATCGCGAGCTAGCAAGCCGTGAAGCAGCCGCCGGCCAGGCCGACAAGGCGAAACAGTATCTGAAGTCGTCGCTCGATGAATTGACGGCGCTGGTGAAGGAGTTTCCCGCCAACGCGGAATACGCCTCCCAGCTTGCCCAGACACAATCCGCCATCAAGGCCCAAGCAAAGTAGTTCGCCAAATGTGTGGCTCTTCCGATTTTTAGGGGCGTTGGCAATCTAGCGGCGTGCCGATAGTAGAACTGATATAGACGGAAGACATCGGAGGACCGGACGCTCGTTCCAAAACCCCCAGATTCCCTGAGCAATGGATTGCCATGTCTCGAAGCTTCAAGTCGCGGTGCGTCTTGCCGCTAGCCGTTGTGGGAATCGTCGCGATCGGAATGCCGAAGATCGCTGTCAGCCAATCCGTCGTTTCCGATTATCAAAGCCTCGCCTTTCAGGCGCCGGCGCCATCCGTACCGCCCGCCGCTCCCCCGATTCCGGGCGTTCCAAATCCGGTTGGTCCAAATCCGCTTGCGCCGACGACGACTGCGCCGAACGCGACGAATCCAAATCCCGGCGCTCTCGCCGAAGAGCAAACGACTTCGACCCCCGGCATCGGCGGCGCCGGCGCCGCTCAGCAATTCAGCCTGGCGACCACGCCCAACATGATCGGCGACTTGCTCGCCGGCAACTACATGTTTGTCGCCAGCGGAATGTCCGGAAAACCTCTCAGTGGCGGCAACGTCCCGGTCGCCGGTGGCGATCGCCAAGGAAAGATTTCCGAAGACACCAGTCCGATTCCCACCGATCGGGTGTTCGCCGACTACAATCATTTCAATTCCGCCGCGTTGACCTCCGACGGACGGTTGATCGACGTGAATCGATTCACGTTCGGCATCGAAAAGACGTTTTTCGATGGGGCATGTTCCATCGAAATTCGCGCGCCGATCGTCAGTGGCTTGAGCGCGAAACGAATTCGTTCCCCTCGCGGCCAACGACAACGAAGGCACGGTGCTCGGCGACGTGTCGATCATTCCCAAATGGCTGTTGGCCAGAACCGACGCCTGGGCCGCATCGGTCGGCATGTCGATTAGTCTGCCGACCGCTCCGGATGCCTCGAACACGGTCAACGCCGAGGAAATCACCCGCGTCAAGAACGAATCATTGCATTTGGAGCCGTTTGTCGGCCTGCTCCTTGCTCCAAGCACACGTCTGTTCTCGATCAGCTACATTCAACTCGATTTCGACGCGAATGGCAGCCCGGTCACATCACAGTTCGTCGGCGGGCAACCGGGGGCCCCGGTCGTCTACGACGGACGGCTCCGCGACCCGACGTTTTTATACGTCGATGTTTCGGTCGGCTACTGGCTATTCGACGCGCGGGGCGAATCGCGCCGATCGTGGCTGCTGGGTGGCTATGTCAGCGGAATCGCGCCGATCGTCGAACTCCACTACACGACTTCCCTGCAAGCATTTTCGACCCACGTCTCCACGATCAGTAGCCCCTACGCGGGGGAAGACACGCTCGATCTGACCGGCGGACTGGCCTTTCAACTCGGGCCGATGTCGAACCTGACCCTCGCCGCCTGCGCTCCGCCGCTGACCTCGCAGCGCGACAAGGAATTCGATTCCGAACTGATCGTCCAATTCGACCGCTTCTTCTAATCGCAAATCTCCGCTAGCTCGTCTATGATGGCGTCGGTTTCGCGAATTCCGCGGAACTGTTCCGCCTTGGAGACGCGCCGGTCATGGAAATCGTCCAATCCGTTGGAGTCCCGGAATCGAAATCGGCTGGGGCGAGTTTGCGCGGCATTCCCTGCGTCATGGTCATCTTCGGCGCGTCGGGTGATTTGACGAAGCGGCTGCTGATGCCGGCGCTCTACAACCTCGCCTGCGACGGCCTGCTGCCGCGGCAATTTGCCGTCGTCGGCACCGCGATGGACGACCTCTCGACCGATGCGTTCCGCGAGCGCATGACGCAGAGCATCCAATCCTTCAACACGAGATCGAAACTCGATCCGGCGATTTGGAACGATCTCTGTTCGCGGCTGCACTACACGCCCGGCCGGTTCGACGACGAATCGGCATTCCAGCGGCTGCGCGATTTGGTCGCCCGGCTCGATGCCGAGCAGGGCGCCGGCGGCAATGTGCTGTTCTACTTTGCCACGCCGCCGTCGTGCTTCGGCCTGATTTCAGCGAACCTGGATCGCGCCGGCTTCAAGCAGTTTCCCGGCTGGAAGCGAATCATCGTCGAAAAACCGTTCGGCGTCGATTTGCCGTCGGCGAAGAATTTGAACCGCGAAATTCTCGGCTATTGGGACGAAAGCCAGGTCTATCGGGTCGATCATTATCTCGGCAAGGAGACCGTGCAAAACATCCTCGCCTTCCGCTTCGCCAATGGCATGTTCGAGCCACTGTGGAACAAGCAGCACATCGACCACATTCAGTTCAGCGTCGCCGAATCGGTTAGCGTCGAAGGCCGCGGCGGATATTACGATCGCTCGGGCGTGCTCCGCGACATGATTCAAAACCACATGTTGCAGATGCTCGCCTACGTCGCGATGGAGCCGCCCGTCTCCTTCGAGGCCGACGATGTCCGCGACGAGAAGGCCAAAGTGCTCAAGGCGGTCCGCGTCTGGACGCCGCAAGAAGGCGTAAAGAACACGGTCCGCGGGCAATATGGCCCAGGAAAAAAAGCGGACGGCAGCGTGTGTCCGGCCTATCGCCAGGAAAGCGACGTCCATCCACAATCCGCCACCGAAACCTTCGCCGCGCTGCGACTGTTCATCGACAATTGGCGCTGGGAAGGCGTGCCGTTTTATTTGCGCTCGGGCAAAGCGCTGTGGAAGCGCGGCACCGAGATCGTCGTGAAATTCAAGAAAGCGCCGGCCAAACTATTCCGCGGCACGCCCGTGACCAGGCTCTCCGCCAACCGACTGATTTTCCACATCCAGCCCGATCAGGCCATCGAATCTTTTTTTCAGGCCAAGACGCCCGGCCCGGTGATGCAGCTTCAGCCGGTCAACATGCGGTTCAATTATGGCGAGGCGTTTCGCGCGGCCCGCGGCACCGGCTACGAAGTGATGATCTACAGTTGCATGATGGGCGACCCAACGTTGTTTTCGCGAACCGATTTGGTTGAAACGGCTTGGCGGATCGCGCAACCGCTGCTCGACGCCTGGGCCGCCACGCCGGCTGTCGAGTTTCCCAACTACCCCGCCGGCTCGTGGGGTCCGTGGGCGGCTCACGACCTGATCGAGCAAGACGACCGGCGTTGGTTCGAGGTGATCAACCGTGAAACGCTCGAGCGCGCCCCGCTATTCCGCGGCGGCGATCCGCTGTTCTTGAGCCAGGTGGGCATCGCGCTTCGCCCCCTGCGCCGCATCGGCCGGCGAAGTGATTATTCGCAAAGGAGACGTTGGGACGGAGATGTTTCTGATCTGTCGCGGCGAAGTCGAAGTGCTCGACGACAACGGCAACGTCAAGGCTACCTTGAGCGACGGCGACTGCTTCGGCGAAATCGCGCTGGTGTTTTCCGAATTGCGCACGGCGACCGTGCGCGCCAAAACGTTGTGCGACTTGTTCGTATTGGACAAAGCCGACTTCAACCGCATCCTGCAGGACCACCCGCAATTCACCGCGGCAATCGAGCAGATCGCCCGACAACGCTATCATAAACCAGCCGCGGTGGAAAAAGCCGCGCCGCCGGGCGAATGATGCACAGGCGCGGACAACGGAACGCCACGGAGGGCGTTCCCTACAGCTTTTGGTACTGTAGGGAACGCCCTCCGTGGCGTTCCGTCCGGGTCGCACGCATCACCGACTGCCGAGGAGCTTGGCGATCTCTCCAAGCTTTTCACGAAACTGCTCGGACTTAAAATCCTCGCCACTCTGCCACAGCGTGCCGCGGTCATTCGCTGGTGCTGTGGAAGATGAATCCGGCGGTGAAGGGAAATGAACCAGCGCCGACAATTCCTCGACCGACGATTTGATTTTGGGATCGAGCGGCGTTGGGGCTTCGCCGGGGCCGGGATGCACCATGTCCGTGCCAACCGCTCGCAGCGCCCCGGTCAACTGCCACGCCGACTCGTAATCCAGCGGCGATTTGGCGCCGACGCGACAGATTTGTTCGAACAGATGCCGCGATCCTTGGCCATCAAACGGCTTTTCCTTTACGGTCGCGATTGCCTTATTCAACTGTTCGATGACTTCGCTAGCCGCGACGTGTACTGCCTGCGGATCGCCGAAGGGGCGGCTGCGCGTTGCGGACTGCAGCCGTGCAAGAGCGGCGTCGAGCGGCGACGGTGCAGGTGTTTCGACTTTCGACGATAGCGGCTCCATTGCAGCCGTGGCCAAGGAGGTATTCCAGACGTGCATCGGCGGACGGCCCGGAGCGCTGCCGAAATAGCCGCGATCTTGGCGCGGGCTCGGAATCTGCAATTCATGATGGCAGGCCGTGCAGTCGTAGATCGCAAAATCGAGCGAAGCCGAATCGGCATGATCGTTGTGCCGCGGCAGCCGCGCGGCATCCGCCAGCAATCGGACCGATGCCCGTAGTGCCACCAATCCTTCGAGAGCCACGCTGCGCGTGCGGGATTGCGGCGGAGCCGGTCGCCAATGCGGCGGCATCTGCTGGAGAAACGCTTCGATTTCGAAAGCCGGCAGCGGCGGATGGCCCGCGGCGAACATGTCGTGCGTGACGAATTTTCCGCAAGCGATGTCGCCCACATGACACGACAGGCAAAGCTCGGTGCACCGCACGGGATCGCGGACATTCGTCATGCCGTATTTTTCCTCCTTTTCTTGGTCTAGCAGCGGAGGCTTGCGGTTGCTCCAATCGCCTGGTTTCGGATGCACGTCGACCCACGGCGAGGCCCGGCCGTGGCAGGCTTCGCAACTGACGCCTTGCTCGATCGCCGCATGCCGCTTGGCGTCGTCGTCCAACGACGGGCCCGCCGTGTCGGCCGTCACGGCGGTGGTATGGCAAGCCATGCACTCGCGGGATGTCGCCGCCGCGCCGGGCTTCATGCCGAGCAGCGATTCCATCTGTTTGGCGCGATCGCCGGTCAGCGCCTCGAAGGCGTGCCGGTGCTTGTCGCGCTTGTCCCAAATTGGAAACTCGTCGAGCGTGGCCAATTTGCTGGGAAACTGGAATGCCTCGCCGTTGGTGTGACAGCGGCGGCAGTAACTGGCGCCCATGAAGCGCGAATCGGGCTTGCCGGCGCCGGGGCACGCAGATGGCGGCTCCGCGTCGGCGGCCTTTCCCGGCTCGGCCAGCCAGAGACCCATCCCCAGCGCGGCTGCGGTGACGAGCGCCGCCGCACACAGTTTCATGCAGAGATCGCGGGATGTCATTTCCGATCTTTCGTTGAAAGCAGCCCGCGAATTCGCGCGAAGGCCGGCTGAAACGCGTCGGCGCGAATCGCCTCCGGATCGAATTGAGCGGGACTGTCGAAATGCGGATTTGCATTTGGCCGCTGGGCTTCGGCCGGCGACTGGTTCTTCATGTCCACAACCGGAAACTCGAGCCGCTGGCGGATCGTTTCCAATGCGTCCGACACCGCCTGTTCGTCTTTACCCGGTTCGACGCCAAGTTGCGACTGAAAGAACCGATGGGCGTCCCACAGCGCATCGAGCGTCAGCAGGCGCTGGGCCGCTTCGTCCCAATCGCTCGGCGCGAAATTTTCTTCGGACGCGCGCGACAGCAGGCGATCGACCGTCGCTCGGTCGAACGTCGTTTTCGCCAACCGGTCGGCCAGCCGATGCATCGCCTCCGCGGCGCGCTTGGCCAGAGCTTGGACCTGCTTGCGATCGACGCTCGCAATCGAGCGGTTCATTGCGGCGCTCAATTCGGCGAGCGGTCGCCCGAAATCTTCCGGCCATTTTCCGAAGGGCTCGCTTTCAATCATGAAACGGACCTCGGGAAAATACCATGTGCCCCAAGGAAGCGAACCAACGCGATTCGGCCCGGAGTCGCCCTTCGGCCGATTTCTGACGCGGGCTTGGGAACTTGCTCTCCAATCGGTGATGGCAAGCGTAGCAATTGTACTCGGAAAACTCCGGCCAGGGGCACGCGGAAACCTTGTCATCCATTGCCGCGCGGTGCGCCAGTAGGTTCAGCGCGGCCTCGGCGGCCACGACTTGACCGATCGCCCAGGCTTCGGCGTGGGTTTCACGATCCGTCTTGAATGCTGGTTGGTTCGCCGGAGAGCCAGGCTTCGCTGCAATATCGGACCAGTGCTTCGGCATGACGCCAAGATAGGCGTGAAATGAAAAATCGAGTCGCGGATGGCCGGCGGCGATCAAATCGTGGTTAACATCCCGCGCAAGTTGCGTTGCATCGCCGGGAGAACCAACGTGGCAGTCGGCGCAGATTCTCGCCCGGCTCAACAAGCCGCGCGTGTCGTTCATATCGGGCAGCGGCGCGGCTTTGCCCGCGTGGTAACTCTCGATCCACTGCTTTTCGGTATGCCGGACAATCCAATCCTTGGCCGGGCCGTGACACAATTCGCAACCGACTCCATCGGCCAGGATGCCGATCGGCACCGTCGCCGGATCGCGCGGCACGCTGTGGCAGGCGATGCAGCGAGCGTCTTTGTACGGCTGGGCCGCGTCGGCGTCCGGCAGATGATCGAGCAACTGGACCATTCGCTTCGCTCGTTCGTCGTATAAAACGGCGTAAGCGCGATTATGCTTGTCGATAAGCCGTCCGCGATCGGCCGTCTTCATCGCGCGGTTCTCGGCGAGCTCGAGCGGCTCTTGCGTCGCCCAAATCGTGTAGGAGCAATTCCACATCCGCGCCGGATTCGAGGTCAAAGGCCCGCCGTGACAAGCCGCCGCCGAGCAACCGCCCACGCCGACGTATTTCAAATCCTTTGCGGGCAAGACCAGCTTTCCCGGTGGAATTTCCGTCGGTGGCGTCGCGCGAGCCGCCGTTTCGGGCTCCGCGGGCGTTACGGCGGCCATCCGTCCGACACCGCCAACGAAGGCAATGGCAAGGCAGAAACCCGCGAATCGCCGGATTGCACGGAAATCTTGGTTCTCGCGATGAGCGACGTTTGGCATCTGGCTACTTCCGTTCGCCGATCAGGTTCGAAGCACCAACGATCCCCAGCAGTTCGCTCCCTTTCATCCGATGGGCCGCGTCGTGCGGGCAGGCATACACGCAGCGGGCCACGCCGTCGGCGCTGGCGCAATAATCGCAAGTGACGGCAACCCGTTCCGCCGTCGCCCGGCCGGTCGTTTCGTGCATCGTGATATTGCCGTAGGGGCAATTTCGTTCGCACAATCCGCATCCGATGCACCAATCCCGAATCAAAATCGTTCCATCCAGATTCCGCTGGATCGAGCCGACCGGGCAGCCGACCATGCAATAAGGATCGAGACACGAGCGGCACGAACTTGCCACCAAATACTTATCGAATCGCAATCCGTCGCGAATCAAGCGCGTCACATGGTTGCCCGGCACCGGATCGTGGTGAATATCGGCGCAAGCCTTGACGCATTCGTCACAACGCGTGCATTTTTCCAAATCCAGCACGAGCAAATTCGAGGCTTCCATCAACCCCTGCTGCAAGAAATCCTCGAGCGGCGCCGACTCGATGCGGCCTTGCGACGCCCGATTTTGCTCGAGCCGCTCGCGGGCCGTTCGGACGATTCGGTCCGCCACATTCGCCGAGCGGTCGGCGCGAGCCACTTCGTCGAGCAACCGCTGGAACAGGGTTTTGAATGGTTCAGCGACTTTTTCCAGCACCGTTCGATCGAGCAGAAACGCGCGCAGGAGCCAATGAAAATCCTCGCCGTCGATGCGAACCAAGTCGACGTGATCGAGGGCCGTGCAGGTGGCCGTGCGAATGTCGGACACTTCCAACGCTCGCTGTATCTCCGGGATCTGCGCCAACAGGCCAATCTCGCCAAAAAATTCGTCGGGACCGATGTAATTCGCGACTCGCTCGCCGCCCGACGAACGCCGCGAGACCTTCACGAAACCGATCCGCACCATATAAAAATGGTCGGCCCGATCTCCTTCGCGGAAAATCACCTGACTTGGATGGGCGCGAATCAGCTTGACCCGCTGCTTCAAGAATTCCAGCACCGCCGCGAACACGCCCGGCGGCAGATTTGCAAACAGCGGAACTTTCCGCAGATGCGTGTCGAGCGAGCGCTCGCGATAAAGTTGGTCGAGTTTTTCCTTCGACGCTTGCGTGCGCTGCAGCATGTAGAGCACGTTGCGGAGGATTTCGAGCACCTGGCAATCGTCGCTCGCGGCGGTGATCGTTGCCGACCGCGGATATTGGTTCATGCAGGCCATCTCGCCGAAGATCAGGTCTTTGCGGGAAAGCTGCGCGGTCCAGCGGTCTCCTTCACTGACCAGAACCGCGTGGGAATCACTTCGCGGAGTTTCGCCGGCCTGTGCATCGGCGCGAACGGGCGTCGGAGCCGACTTCCGAAACCAGCTCAGCACGCCGCCCGAAGGTTTGGCAGCCGCGCGGCCTTTCGCCGGATTGATATGAACGTCGAACTTCCCGCTTTCGATGATGAACGCTGTCGCTCCGAATTCCCCTTCGCGGCAGACCACGTCACCCTTCTTATACGTCCGCCGCAAAATCGCGTTTCTGTTCCAGATCAGAAACGGCAGTGAAATGTCCTTGAACAGCGGATGCTGGAGCAAATACTGCGGCTCGACGATCTGGCCAGCAGATCGCGACTCCGCGCCGGTCCGTTTCTGATCCAACTCGACGTTGATCACCATGCGGTTCGAGAGGCGCCGGTCGGACAAGAGATCATGCACTCGCCGCAGGCAACGCACGACGATTCGCCCATCGGATCGTTCAGATCGAACGCGATCCGAGCGCCGTAGCCCTTGTTCATTCGCGCGAGAACGCCGTTTTCCTTCACCTCGTTGCAAGCCCGCACGCAACGGTCGCACAGGATGCAGGCGTTATGATCCACCGAAATGACGGGCGACGAATCATCCTGACCCCGATCGATGCCGTCGGTGGCAAACCGCGAGCCCGGCAGATTGAACCGCTTCTGCAAGAGTTTCAGTTCATCTTCGCCCGATTGCCGCCAACTTCCCTCCGAGCCTGCTTTGTCCTTCAGACTTTGGTGATCGGCGAGCAGCAGCTCCGCCACAACGCTGGTCGCCTTTTGCACGCGCGGGCTGGTGCGAATCGTCGAAACGACCATTCCCGGCTCGATCGGCTGATGACAGGCGGCCACCAATCGCGGCGCGCCTTTGAGTTCGACCATGCACACCCGGCAAACCGCCGCCGGCCGCATGTGCTCGCGATGGCACAACACGGGAACCGGCCGATTGGCCCCGAGCGCCTCGTCGGCCGGATTAACCGTGCCGCCCGGCTGCGCCGCGCCGCTCTTCCGATACAGCTCATTCACCGCGTCGTAGACGGTGGTTCGCCGCGGAGGAACGCGCCGATCCATCGCGTCGTAGGCCCGGATGATCCGGTTCATCTCGATTTCCTGCCCGTCGATCGTGAGCTCGATCCTGCCTTGCGAAAACAAATCGTCGAACGAACGCCCCAGCGTAACAAGCTGGTCGCCGATCAGCCGATCGAATTCTTCCGTTTCGCTGGTTGGCATGGTGCTGTTTGCTCGACCGATAAATGCCTACGGGAGTTCGCTCCGCCGCCCTCGCTAACGCTTCGGGTTAGTATGCCGAGTCGCTACGTATATACACTAACCCGAAGCGTTAGCGAGGGAGGCGGGTCGCGGCGAATCCACTTGTTTGTGGTCTCTTAATCGTGCTGCAAATACTTGTTCAAATCATCCCGAAAATATCGTAACACCGATCGGATGCCGTTCGGCACCACCTGGCCCAAGCCGCAGATCGAGGTTTGATACATGGCGTCGGCGAGGTCGTTGACCAATTCCAAATCGAGCGCTGCTTGGCCGTCAATCAATCGCCGCAGCATTTGCGCCAGCTTCTGCGAACCGATCCGGCAGGGGACGCATTTGCCGCACGATTCGTTTCGATAAAACTCCGTGCAATTGACGGCTTGCTCGGCCATGTTCCGCCGATTGTCGTAGGTGACGAACGCCGCCCCCAGCATCATATCCGGAAACGGCTTCATGATGTCGGAATCCAGCGGCAAATTGAGCAAATCGAACTTAGTGTCGGCCGCCGTCAGAACGCCGCGAGAAACCAATCCGGCCACGAATTCCTTCGGCAGCGTCGCCGCCGGGCATTTTGCCGGCAAAAACCCGCCTGAGGGGCCGCTCGTTGCGACGGCTTTCAACGTCCGACCGGCGGCCATGCCACCCGCCGTTTCGAACACCAATTCGCGAACCGTTTGGCCGAAAGGAACTTCATAAACGCCCGGCTTCATCACGTCGCCGCTGATCGAGACGAACCGCAATCCGCTGCCCCCGCGCGTCCCTTGGTCGCGATACCACTCGCCGCCGCGCAACAGAATCGACGGCACCCAAGAATACGTTTCGACATTGTTCACGACCGTCGGCTTGCCGCGAAAGCCCTCGAAGACCAATAGTGGCGGCTTGTTTCGCGGTTCCGCCCGGCGATCCTCCATCGCTTCCAACAGCGCCGTCTCCTCGCCGCAGATATATCCGCCCGGGCTAACGAAAACGTCGAGCTCGTGCGACAACTCGGAGCCGAATATCCGCGCACCTGAAGCGCCAATCGCTCGGGCCGCGGCCAGAGCTTCTCGCACCGCGGCAATCTCTTCCTGATATTCGTGCCGGATGAAAATCCAGCCGCGAGCCGCGCCGGTGACGAGCCCCGCTAGCGTGATTCCTTCGATGACCAGATGCGGCGCTCGGCGTAACAGTTCGCGATCCTTAAACGTGCCCGGCTCGCTTTCGTCGCCGTTGCAGATCGTGTATTTTTCGTCGCCACGGCAATCGCGAACGGTCGTCCATTTGCGGAACGTCGGAAAGCCGGCGCCTCCCATGCCGCGCAGTTTGGCCGTCTCGAAAGTTTTTAGAATCGGATCGCTGATGCGAGCCCGCTTGCCGCGCAAATCGGCATCGCGATCGGCTTGCCAGGCTTCGGCGAATTTGAGCACGCATTCATAGCGCGGCTGGCCATCATACGGATCGATCTGCCAGCCGAGCGGCCGGCTATCGGCCGATTGCGGCGGCAACCGTTCACCCCGCGCCGCCAATTGCACAAGCTGGCGAAGCTCGTCGAACGTTTTGCCGCGATAAACCTCGTCGTTGATCGCGACCGCCGGCGGCCGATCGCATTGCCCAAGGCACGACACGCCTCCGACGACAACCTGCTTCCCGCCGATCTCACTCGAAAGAGCTTCTAACATCGCCCGACATTCCGGCCCGCCATGCATGAAGCAGGCCATGTCGCGGCAAACGCGAACATCGGCAACCGGCGGCGGCTCCAAACGGAAGTGCGGAAAAAAGCTGGCAACCTGATGAAGTTGATAGAGCTTCGTCTCCTCGCGCCGATCGGTCTTGCCGACATTCAACCGCTCGACCAGCGCAAGAAGCTGCTCCCGCGGTAAATAGCCCCATTCATGCTGGATTTTGTGGAGTTCTTGAACGATCATCGCAGTTTGTCCAGCGACGCGGCACCTTCTTCAACGAGCGAGATAACCCCGTCCACCGCGACGAGTGCCGGCCAGCCGTTCGTTGCTATCATGGGGCAACGCAGCACGGAAATCAACGGCACTATATGCGCTCGAACTGTTGAATTCAGACGCCAAAATCGGTTGAAAGCTCGCGAATTCCACGAATTCGCAACGCGGCGCGCGGTAGTGTTAGAATGTCGGTTGGTCTCCTGCTCGGATATTTGTACGCTGTATTGATAAAGGTTCTGAAATGCGGCCCGGCTCGCAAGCGACGCTGCTCGCGATTGTTGGTCTTGGATGGGCGTGCATTTTCAGCGCGCCGCTCCGGGCCGCCGAGCCACCCCCGGCTCGAGTTCCGACGGCTCGAGTTCCCGCAGCCCCGAAGCCGCGGTTGATGGTTCAGTTGGGCCATTCCGAGATTGTCGCTTCGGTCGCTTTTTCGCCCGACGGCAAGTATATCTTGACCGGCAGTTCCGACCACACGGCAATCCTCTGGGAGGCGGCCAGCGGCAAGGAAATCCGACAATTCGAAGGACACAGCGGAGAAGTCGTCTCCGTCGCTTTTTCGCCGGACGGCAAACAGATTTTGACCGGAAGTTGGGACAAAACGGCCCGGCGGTGGGACGCGGCCAGCGGCGAGGAAATCCGCCGCTTCGCGGGAAATTCGAATAAGATCATTTCGGCGACGTTCTCGTCGGATGGCAAGCAAGTTCTGACGGCGAGTCAGGATGGTGTTGCGCGGCTTTGGGATGCGGCCAGCGGCGATGTTATTCGTCAATTCCCAAAGGTATTGATGGGTCTGGCCTCGGCAGCACTTTCGCCCGACGGCAAGCGGGTGTTGGTCGGAGAGACGTTCGGGGCGATGCAGCTATTCGACGCGACCAGCGGCAGACTGGTTCGCCGCATCATGGACCGAGCCGGCACGGTCGAGTCGATCGTTTTCTCGGCGGATGGGCAGCAGGCCTTAACCGCCAGCGAAGCAATCGGCGGCGCGACACCACATGGTGCGCCTCTGGGATTTGGCAAGTGGCAAAGCAATTCGCTCGTTCGAAGGGCACACGGAGGCGGTCAAAACGCTCGCCTTTTCTCCCGACGGCAAGCAAGTCTTGACGGCGAGCCTGGATCGCACGGCACGCTTGTGGGACGCAGCCACCGGCAAGGAAATCCGCCGCTTCGGACACAAAGACGTTCTCAGGGCGGCCGCCTTTTCGCCCGACGGCAAATCGATTCTCACCGGCGGCTTGAGCACGTGGCTGTGGGACAAGGAAAGCGGCAAGGAAATTCGCACTTTGAAAGGCGAGTATTACGTCGTCGGCGCCGTTGCCTTTTCTCCTGGCGGCAAGCAATTGGTGACCGCCAGCGTCGATGGCACGCGGCTTTGGGATCTGACGAGCGGCAAGGAAGTTCGCCGTTTTGAAAACCCATTCCATCTTGAATACAGAAATGCAGTGGCATTCTCTCCGGACGGCAAGCAAGTGTTGACTGGCAGCGTGGGCGGTGCGCGGCTTTGGGACGTGGAAAGCGGCAAAGAAATTCGCCACTTTGAGGGGGCCCTCGGAATCACCTACGCAATTGCCTTTTCCCCCGACGGCAAGCAGTTCATGGCCGGGCGATTTGGGAAAACCGCGGAGTTGTACGATATCGCCAGTGGCAACCTGATCCGCCGCTACGAAGCACCCAACGTCAACTCGATCGCCATTTCACCCGATGGCGCTCAAATCCTGACCGGCAGCGGCGACAATATCGTGCGGCTCTTCGACGCCAGCAGCGCCAAGGAAATCCGGCAGTTCAAAGGTTACAAAGGTTGGGCCAGTGCGGCCGCACTTTCGCGCGACGGCAAGCAAATCTTGATCGGCGGTGTCGGCGCCGCAGGACTGTTCGAGGCGGCCACGGGCAAGGAAATCCAGCGCTTCGACGGTCTCACAAGCAATACCCGCGCGGTTGGCTTTGCTCCGAGCGGCAAACAGGTTTTGACCATCGGCTGGGACGCCTCGGTCCGATTTTGGGATGTGGCCAGCGGCAAGGAAATTCGCCGCTTCGAAAGCCAGGCGATCGGAGCACAAACGGTCGCCTTTTCGCCCGATGGAAAATGGCTCGTGATTGGAAGCCGCGATTGCACGACGCGGATCTGGGATGTCGCCACCGGCGATGAGTTGTGCGCCTTGGTGGGCATGCCCAATGGCGATTGGGCCGTCGTCGACTCGGCGGGCCGATTCGACGCCTCCAACGGCGGCGACGTCGAAGGACTGCACTGGGTCGTCGGCTACGAACCGGTCGAACTAGCTCAACTCAAAGATCGCTACTACGACCCGGGCCTACTGGGCAAGAAGCTCGGCGCGAGCCAGGAGCCGCCAAGGAAGGTCGAATCGTTTCTGGCTCCCAAATTGTATCCTCGCGTGGCAGTCGATGCTCCGCCGCCGCGACAAAGCCATTTCGATATCCGTCTGCGGGATCAGGGGGGCGGCATCGGCCGTGTCGTCGTGAAGATCAACGGCAAGGAGCTTACGGCCGACGCGCGTGGAGCCCGGCTCGATCCCAAGGCGACCGCGCTGACGATTCCCGTCGATCTGGCCGGCGACCCACGGCTCAAGCCGGGGCAAAAGAATGTTGTCGAGGTGCAAGCGTTCAACGCCGAGGGATATCTCTCCAGCCGCGGAATTGCATTCGACTTCGACGATCCGCGAGAGGCGACTGCCGCGGAGAAGCCCAATCTGTGGGCGCTGGTCATTGGCGTGTCGCGCTATCAGAGTAGCGCGATCAATCTGCGCTATTCGGCCAAGGACGCCAGAGATTTTTCCGCCGCGCTAAAGATCGCCGCGCGCGCGTTTGTTCGACGCCGATCGAGTCCATCTGACACTGCTGGCTTCCGCGGAGACCGATCCCGCCGCCAAGGCCGACGCGCCGGCCGATTCGCCGGCCAAACCCGACGGCGCTTCCGCTCCGAACCGCGCGAACATCGTCGCCGCTTTGAATGCCTTGCAAGATCCCGCGAAAGTAAAGCCGAACGATATTTTGGTCGTCTACATGGCCGGCCACGGTGTCACTCGCAGCGGCGCGGACGATGGTTTTTATTATCTCACCTGCGATGCCCAAAGCGCCGAACTCAACGACCCGGCGATCCGTCAGCAGTGGGCCATTTCCGATCAGGAGTTGACGGCCGCCATCGCCAAGAGTCCGGCCCTCAAGCAGGTGATGATTCTCGACACCTGCCATTCGGGCCGGCTGATCGAAGATCTGACCGCCAAACGCGATATTTCCTCGAACGAGGTTCGAGCGCTGGAACGGATCAAAGACCGCACCGGCTTGCACATCCTGGCCGGTTGTGCGTCGGATTCCGGCAGCTACGAAGCCTCGCGATACGGTCAAGGCGTGCTCACCTATAGCCTGCTGCTGGGAATGCAAGGCGCGGCGCTGAAGGAAGACCAATTCGTTGACGTGGGCACGCTTTTCAATTTCGCGGCCGACCGCGTGCCCACGCTGGCGAAAGACCTCGGCGGCATTCAGCGGCCGGTGATTTCGAGTCCAAAGGGATCTAGCTTCGAGATCGGCGAACTGACGGCCGATGATCGAAAATTGATTCCGCTGCAGCGCGAGCGTCCGCTTGTCTTGCGGGCCGCGTTTCAAGATGAACAGTCGTTCGACGACGTGCTGGAATTGGCAAAAAGAGTTGACGAACAGTTTCGCGGCATCGAAGTTCGCGGCACGCAGGCCGGCGTCGTGTTTGTCAACGCCCGAGCCATGCCCGACAGCTACCACGTGGCCGGTCGCTACAAGATCGACGGCGAGAAGGCAACCGTTTCCGTCAACCTGTTTCAGGACAAGACGCGCATCCAGCAATTCACGATCACCGGAAAAACCACCGCAGTGGACGAATTGGCGGCACAAATCGTTGCGGAAACGGAGAAACTTCTCGCTTCGCCGCAGAAAAAGTGATTAGCCACGAACGGCGCAACGTCCGAACGGGCAAACCGCTCGAGGAAATTCTCCATCGATTGGGCTACGGACGACGTACCGGGTGCTGTGGTCCCCTTTTGCCGGGCATTGGAGTTCTTGGACGATCAACGCTTGAGCATGATTGGATCGGACAGGACGCGCTCGACCAATGATTCGCGATTTTTCAACAGCGTTTCGGCGTTGATGTCGAGAGATTCCAAGGCTGAAGTGACCCCGTTCAACAGATAATGTAGAGCCGACCGGTTTGCATCAGACGCGCAATGGATGACGTCGAAAGGCAAAAACACCGTGTACTCGATGTCCTTTCCTTTGTTGAACACAGTCGGTCCCTTTAGTTCATTGTCACGAATCTCCGTCTTCGCGCTGATTCGGAATATGAGGTTAGAATCGTCGCCATATTTCTCTACAAAGGACATCGACGATACGACGAGATCAGTTATCACATTCGACAAATGAACCTGGAACTGATGCGAGAACGGAAAGCTAACGCCGGGCTTAATGTAGATTTGTGAAAAATAGACCTTCATCGTGAGCCACCTCGTTGCCTGAATCCGTGTTCACTGCGAGAAATTCGGCGCAGCTATCTATCATCTCTCGTCAGCTTGTCACTCCGCGGCGCGGCATCGCGGTCATGGTACCGATGGCATTCGGCGCAATCGAAGCGCGGCGCCTCCGCGAGACGATGTTGCGTCTTCTTGCCGCGGGCTGTGGCATTCGAGGCATTTGTCTCGGTTGGCGATCATCAATGGCGATTCAACCGGCTCGGAATCGGGCAGTTTGTCGCCTGAAGATTTCGCGGGATAGGCATCCTGGTGGCAAGCGGCACAGTCGATGGCTCGATGGGCGGCGTGGTCGAAGCGGGCGTGTGCCAAGAAAGTTCGTGGGATTTCCGGCGGCGCGACTCGGGGGATGATCGCGTCGATCAGTTCGTCGGCGCTTGCTTGGCTTTGGCGCGATGGCTCCGCGCCACTTCCTCGGTGAATTGATGGCACGTGCTGCAAACGCGGTTCAGGTGCGTGGCCGATTGACGCGCATGGTCTCGCACCCAATCGCTCGCGTCTTGATTTTCCACTACATGCGGGCTGCCCGGCAACGGCAACAGTCGTCGCTCCAACGTTGGATGATCGTTGAAATAACGGGTTTGCCAATACTTTTCGATTTCCTCCGCGAGTCTGGCCGGGCCAAGTCGATGCGGCACGGTGTCACAGGGTTTTGCCCCATCATTAGTGGCAACGCCATTTTCAACGCCGGCACACGGTTCGATCGTCAGCGAATGACACGCGCGGCATTGATTCTCAAACGTGATGGGCAACATATAAGCGCCGGCGACGGAAGAGCTGCGTGGCAAAGCCGCGTCGGGCGAATCGCCAACCTTCGTTCGTTCGATGCTTCGGCTTTCCGATTGATGGCAAGAACCGCAATCGAGTTGCACCGGATCGGACAGTGCCTGTCCTTGTTTGGCGTACCGCGGCCGATCGGCTTCCGCGATTTGACCGAGCGTCCAAACGGCTTGATGATCGCCGTCGCGCGCCATGCCGGGCGTCATGTGCAAGTGATGCGAAAACTGGGCGAACTTGAGCTTTCGCGGAACCTGCCTTGGCGACGTCGAGCCAAGTTCGGGATCGCCGAGTGAGCGGAAAAAAGGATGCCCGGTCGCTGAGAATTGCGTCACGAGTTTCAGATCGGCGATGGCCGGCGTGCCTATTGCGAGCTTTACAACCTGATCGCGCGCATGGCACATCGTGCAATTGCTATCGGCTGTGCGAACGAGCGACTGCGAAATGCCGCGATGCTCATGATGGCATGTCGTGCAGCCGAGTTGGAAATCGTTGCCGGTCAAAGCATGATGTCCGAACGGTCCGAGCGGGTCATTTTGGTGCGCCACGTGATGGCACTTCTGGCATTTTTGATCGGCGGCCGATCTCGCCGCGTTCGATGTCAGCAGCGCGTCGCCGCGAATCGCTTGAAAGGGCGTGTGGCATTCCTCACATTTATTTGCCCAGGTCGCATGAACGGCCGCGACGGGTCCGGGCGAAACCCAAGCGTCGGCCCTGTGGAAATGCATTCCCGCGCCCCACCAGCCGATGGCCACGATGGCCGCAACGCCCGCCAGCAGGAATCGGCCCCGTTCGAGCCAGCGCGCGCCGTCGAGCACTCGCCCGTCGATTCGCTTGGCTCGTTGTTTGGCAGTTTCGCGGTGCGGCATGGCTCAACTTTCGACTTACCAGAACTTCAGCGCGACGACGACATGCACAATCATCAGGACCACCAGCGCGGCCGACAGCGGCAGATGGATCCACAACCAATTGTGCAGCCAAAAATGCAGCCGGGCTTGCAGCGCGAATTGCCGCCGCTGGTCGCAAAACGCTTCCAACCGATCGATCGTCGGATGCACGCCGAGGGGAAGCTGATCGCGCAGGCCGCGGAAAAAGTTCGCGGCCCGAATGCCGTTGGTCAGCACGGAGCCGCCGCGAAAAGTTTTTGACAAATAGGGCTCGATCACCGTAACAAACGCATTCTCCAAGACTGCGAAATTCGCCGCGACGGTCGCCGTGCCGCCGGCGCCGCTCTCCGCCGACAATTCCCCGCGGACGCCATTCACCAAATGCCGCGCCTCTTGCCGAAATCCTTCAACAACGCCAGCGATTTGCGTGTAAATCGTTTCGGCCGGCACCTGCGCGAGCATCGCGCGCGGCAGGAACTGCTGAACGACCAGCCCCCAGATGCCACTGGCAATCACGACGGCAAACAGAACGATGAGCGTGGTGGTCAGCGCACCGCCAAGTTCGCGCGCAGGAGTGCAACACGATCAGCGGCACCGTCAGCAGCCCCAGCCAGATATGCGCTCGCATCCAAACCTGCGTGCGCCCGATGCGCCAGACTCGAAACAAAGTCTTGCGTGGCCAGAGCAGGAATTCGAACAGGATCAACAGTCCGGCAGCGATTCCAAACGTCAAACCCGGCGCACTGGCCCCGCTGGGCCATTCGCTCGCGCCGCGACTCGCGGTCGCATACCAAGCGATCGAAGCGACCGTGCCGAGCACGAACAAGATGACCCACTTCCGATGCGCCCCAGATTCTTGAGATCGACTAGCAAGGCATCTGCTTCCAATGGCGCGACAGGCACGTTGAAAAGACCATCGTCGCCATGCTCTGGGGGACGAGGATTGCTCGCTTTTCTAACATGCCATAAAGATGGTGTCAAACTCCGTAAGCTCTTGGCGGTGGGCAGGTTTGGTTCGCTTTACAGGCACGGCCGCCAAGCGGATCTATCCAACCTTCGCATCCTTTTGACCGGCTTAGACCGAATCTTTGCAACCGCTCGAACCACGGGTTATAAGTGGTAAACTTACGGGATGCGGGGAACGACATGCAGATTCGAATTGGGCGAGTCGCCCGCGGTACGCCGAGCCGTTCATGCAAAAACATGCGACCACCGCCGAACATGCCCGGCTGGCTGAGATTCGCGACCAGACGTTTGGCTGGCGGCGGTGGGGGCCGTACGTCAGCGAGCGATCTTGGGCCACCGTGCGCGAGGATTACAGCCGCAGCGGCGACGCCTGGTCGTTTCTGCCGCACGATCTGGCTCGCAGCAAGGCCTATCGCTGGGGCGAAGACGGCATTGCCGGCATCTGCGATCGTTACCAGATTCTCGTCTTCGCGCCGGCATTCTGGAACGGCCGCGATCCGATTCTCAAGGAGCGTCTGTTCGGGCTGACGCCGCACGAAGGCAATCATGGCGAGGACGTGAAGGAGTATTACTTCCACGTCGACAATACGCCGACGCATTCGTACATGAAGTACGTCTACAAATATCCGCAGGCCGAGTTCCCGTATCGGCAGTTGATCGACGAGAATTGCAGCCGCGTTGACGGCGAGCCCGAATTCGAACTGCTCGACACTGGCGTGTTCGACGACGACCGCTATTTCGACATCAGCATCGAATACGCCAAAGCCGACGAAGAAGATATCTGCATTCGGATCGAAGCGATCAATCGCGGTCGCGAACCGGCGACGTTGCACATCATTCCGCAAATCTGGTTTCGCAACACCTGGTGTTGGGGCAAGGACCGGAAGGCGGAGCCGACGATCGCCGGCGAGCGATCCGCGGAGGGCGGCATCCGGCTCGTGGCCGATGATCGGAATCTCGAACTGGTTGACAACTTGCCGATGCATTACCGTCTTGGAAAGCGTGTGCTCTACGCTCCGCCGGGCGGCGAAATGCTGTTTACCGACAACGAAACGAACGTGGCGCGCGTCTTCGGCGCGGCGGCGGCCAACTCGCGGCCGTTCGTGAAAGATGCCTTTCATCGCCGGATCATCGGCGGCGAGAATTGCACGAATCCAGCCGGGCATGGCACGAAGGGCGCTATTCACTACGCATTCGACGCCGTACCGTCCGGCGGCTCGGTAGTGCTGCAATTGCGGCTATCGGACAAGAACGTCGCCCGCGACAAGCTCTTGTCGGAGGTCGATTCGATCGTCGCCGATCGCCGCGCGGAGGCGGACGAGTTCTATGCCAGCCTCCATCCTCCCGAAGCGAGCGAAGACGAAAAACTGATCCAGCGGCAAGCGCTTGCCGGCTTGCTGTGGAACAAGCAGTGCTACATCTTCGACGTCAATCGTTGGCTGATCGGCGACAATCCCGATTGGCCGCCCGACGCGGGACGCGCTCGGATTCGCAATCGACATTGGCGGCATCTGAATTCGCTGCGGATCATGACGCTGCCCGACAAATGGGAATACCCTTGGTTCGCGGCCTGGGACCTGGCGTTTCAATGCGTGTCGTTGGCGCTCGTCGATCCGCAATATGCGATGGACCAGCTTTGGGTGCTGCTGTTCGAGCAGTTTCAACATCCCAACGGCCAAATCCCGGCTTACGAATGGGAGTTTTCCGATCTCAATCCGCCGGTTCATGCCTGGGCGGTGTGGCGGATTTACAACATGGCTCGCCGCCGCGGCCAGGCCGATCGCGGTTTTCTCGAACGCTGCTTCCACAAACTGCTGATCAACTTCGCCTGGTGGGTGAATAAAGTCGATAGCCAGGGCAATAATGTTTTCGAGGGCGGATTCTTGGGGCTCGACAACATCACGGTGTTCGATCGCAGCATGAAATTCGCCGACGGCGTCGTGCTGGAGCAATCCGACGCAACCGGGTGGATGGGCATGTTCTGCCTGAATTTGATGCGGATCGCGCTCGAGCTGGCCAAGGAGAACAGCGAATACCAACGGCTGGCCACAAAGTTCTTCCAGCATTTCGTCTACGTCGCCGCCGCGATGAAGCACATGGGAGGCCGCGAGTATCAACTTTGGGATGAAAATGATGAATTCTTCTACGACGTGCTCCGCTTTCCCGACGGCCGGTTCGAAAAAATCCGCGTCCGCTCGCTGGTCGGGATGATCCCGCTGTTCGCCATCGAGTGCATCGACGAGGATTTGATCCAGCAATTCCCGAATTTCCACGCCGAATTCCAATGGTTCGTGTCCAACAAGCAGGGCCTCGTCGGCGATCTGGTGCGGCCGATCGAGCGCGACGGCAAGAAATCGTTCGTTCTCAGCATCGCGAATCAAAAGCAGCTTGCTTCATTGCTGACGCGGCTCTGCGACGACAAGGAATTCCTCTCCGACTTCGGCGTTCGCAGCCTGTCGAAGGCCCACGAGCAGACGCCCTTCGAATTCGAGGGGAAAGGGGTCCACTACGAGCCGGCCGAAGCGCCGAACTATTGCAAGCTGAAAGGGGGAAACTCAAATTGGCGCGGTCCGATCTGGTTTCCCACCACATTTCTGCTGATCGAATCGCTGCGCAAATTGGGCAAGGCTTGGGGCCCCGAACCACGGATCGGCAAGCCGGGCAGCGAAAGCCGTGTTACAACGCGCGAATTGGCCGCCGATCTGGCCGACCGGTTGATCCGCATCTTCCGCCGCGACGAATCGACGCAGCGCCGGCCCGTCCATGGCGGCACGGAAAAATTCCAAACCGATCCGCATTGGCGCGATTTGATCCTGTTCTACGAGTACTTCCACGGCGATAATGGCGCGGGCCTCGGCGCTAGCCACCAAACCGGTTGGACGGCTCTCGTGGCATCGCTCATCGACGAATGGCGGCGATAATGGTTTGATGGCTATGTCGCAAGAACCACAATTCCGAGTTCGATACTGGGGCGTCACGGGCACGCTGGCTCGGACGTTGCTGCCGAGTGAGATCACCGACAAGCTGGCAGCGGCCATCCGGCGGTTGCTCGACGAACAGGTGTTGGAAGAAATCGTCCGCAGCCGCGCCGATCTGCCGACAATTCGCAAATATCTCGAATCGTCGCTGCCGGTCCATTTGCGATCGTCGTATCTCGGCAATAGCACTTGCATCGAGATCGAAACGCCCGGCGAATTGATCGTCGTCGATTGCGGCACGGGTTTTCGCGATTTGGGCTACGCATTGGAGCGGCGTTGGAACGCCCCCGGTTTCACAGGCAATCGTCATGCCGACATCATCTTCACGCATCCGCATATCGATCATATCGCGGCGATACCGTTTGTCGGCTCGTTCTACGATCCGCGCAACCACTTCACGATCTGGGGTACGCAGGCGATGCTCGACAGCCTCGACGCCATTTTTCTCGATCGATCCCCGTTGGCCCGCGTGTATGTTCCCACGGGCTACAACGAAATGTCGGGCATCAAGCAACTTCGCGCCGTGCAGCCGGGCGAAGATTTTTTCATCGGCGAGACTCGGCTTGGCACTTTTTCGTTGAATCATCCAGGCGGTTGCGTCGCCTATCGCTTGGAGCGCGGGGGCCGTCGCGTCGTCATTGCGACCGACCACGAACACCAAGAGATTCCCGATCGCCGGCTGGCCGATTTTGCCCGCGGCGCCGATTTGCTGTACACCGACGCGCAATATCTCGCGGAAGAGTATTCCGGTCAGGCTGCCATCGGCTACGGCGTCGCACGATCGCATGTAGGGTGGGGCCATTCGACCGTCGATGCCGCCGTGGCGACGGCCGTCGAAGCGGACGTGCGCCAGTTGCACCTGGGGCACCACGAACCGCATCGAACCGATTTGGAGCTGCACCACATCGAATGCCTCGCCGAGCGATTGCTTCGCGAGCGACTTCTCGCCGCGGGCAAGCCGAGCGACGCCTGCCATGTGCAGCTAGCGCATGAAGACTTGACGATTTCCGTCTAAAAAAACCGAACGGAATTCTCTGTAACATCGGCGGCGAATCTCCGCTTAGCATTCAAGACTGGGGAGCTATGTGGCTCTCCGCGCCTCGATCGTGGCTCGGCGCTGCTGGATGCAAAATCGGTTCGATGTCGTGCCAAACGGCTAACATGCCGCGATGGCGACGCATCGAATTCGGTCAACTTTGCTCATGCCAGTCGGTTCCGGCAGCGATCGACGTGGTTTGCAACTCCGGTTGCGGCCATGCCGCTCGATCACTTTGCGCAAAGGATAGGTGCCATGAGACATTGGAATCGCACAATTCTGACCACCGTTGTTGCTGCTACGACCACCCTTGGCCTCCTGCTGGCGGCATCGGCCGCGGAGACCAAGAAGGAAAAGGCCGCCAAGCCGGAAGAAAAGACGGCGCAATCGGCCAAAGCGTCGAATTCGACGCAGCTTGCCGCGCCGTTGACGGCGAAGGTCAGCTCCAAACTGATGGTGGCCCACAAGCTGACGCCGAAGACGTTCGTGCCGTTCAAGTTGACCGATCCCGAACTGAAGGATACCAAGACCGGCCAAGCGCCGCGCCCACTGCCATGCTGACACTGAAAAACGGCCAGCAGGTCGAAGCCCAAAAATACCTGACTTCGATCAATGCCAAGGAGAAAATGCTCAACGCTTGGGGCTACTCGCTGCGCGGGCCCGCCGAAAAGATCGTGATCAGCGAGCTCGATTTCGGCAAGGAGAAGCTCGCGGAGGAAGCCAAGGTCAAGCTTCCGCTTGTGAAGGGCGATGCCCGAGCGCAGTTGCTGCTGACTTCGCCGAAAGTGCTCGAGCAAGAGCATGCCGCCGCGGTGAAGGCTCTCAAGGCCGCCGTTAAGACTACCGCCAAGACCTCGGCCAAGGAAAGCGCCAAGGCCGGTAAAACCGCCAGCGTGGTTGCCAGGGGCCCCGGCGTCGGAAACGGCGCCACGGGCGTCGGCATCTTGCGAGGTTTTAAGCCGTTTACGTTCACGAAGTCATTCGACGAGAAAATCGGCAGCACTTCGACGTTCGGCGCCGATGTGAACACGTCGCTGACTTTCACGGACGACGGCACCAGTGCCAAGTTGAACGCAGTCGGACGCGCGGCCGGATCGGTCCTCGGAATCACCAAGGACATCGTCGTGGCGACGGTCGATCTTGCAGCGCCGCAGACCGGCAATCTGACCGCGAACGTGAAAGTCACGGTCTTGGGCGACGACGTCGTGGTCGTCAACGAGAGTCAAGCCGCGTCGTATAGCAAGACCGGCACTTTCACGCGATCGCTGCCGAATTCACTGCAAGTGCAATACAATGTTCCGGTGGGGCCGTTCTCGATCGTGTTGGTCGCCGGCGTGAAAGGGAGCATCTCGATGCCCTATTTCGTCGGGCTCACGCCCCTGTCGGCGCAAGGCTGGATGATTCCGAAGGTCACCTCGAGCGTCTACGCACAGGCCGCATTCGGCCTCGACGTTGACAACACCGGGCTCGTCGCCGGCGTCGAAGTGAACCTGACGCTTCTCAACAACAACTTGATTCTGGCCGGCGGGGCCAGTCAGGGAGCCGACTCGACCGGCACGTTCGTCAATTATTGGATCGTCTCCGAAGACACGATGACCGCGCTTGCGGGAAATCTTAGCGTCTTCGTTGCCGCCGAGGCTTTCGGCTATGAAGAGAAGCTCTTTAGCACGTCGCTGTTCAACTTCGGCGGCGTCATCAAAGTGTTCACTCCGGTTTCCGGCGGGGCAAAAGTTTATCTGGCCCAAGGCGGCCCGGTGAATGCCGAAGCCAAGGCCGACGCCAAATCGCCGGTGAAAACCAGCGCGAAGAAAAAGAGCTAATCTCGTTCGCCCGTCGCAAACGAGATCCGACCGGTCGACCAACACGCCGCTTGCGGCTCCCGCCCGGGGCCGCAAGCGGTTCATTTTCAAACAAAAACGAGGACCGAGCCAATGGCTGCTTCATCGACTCAACTTGAGCCGCCACAGACGAATCGACGAAAACCTTCGCGGTTGTTCCTTGCAACAGGTGCTCTCGCCGTGGCAGTTGCCGCAGCGTTCGCCATGCATCGGCCCGCGCGTCAAACCGCCGCTTCCGGGCGGTTCGCGGTTCAATTCGTCCTTGGGCAGCGATTGATTTATCGCGTCGATTTCCACGACGAAGCGGCGTCGGATTTTGGCGCGTTGTTTGCCAACGCTCAAACAGGTCTGGCTCATGTTGCCGAGTCCACCGTCCAGGGAGAGCTGATCGTTTCCGTGCTCGAAGCCGACGCGGACCATATTTCGCTGGCGTATCAGATTCGACCCACGCTGGTGCAAATCCAGGCTGACGGCCAAGCGGAGCCCGATCAAGCGCAAGCCGTTCAAAAAGACCTCGCGTGGCCCGTGTTCGGCCTGTTGGATGGCCGCGGGCGAATTCAATCGGTCCGATTCGACCCGGCCACGAATTTCCTCACAAGACAAATGGTGCGCACCCTGCTCGCCGCGACGCAGTTCGTCGGGCCGCAAGCCGAAGACACTTCCCAGTCCGAATGGGACGCCGAGGAAGACGATCCCGCCGGCACGCTCATCGCCCATTATCAATCGCAAGCCGACGGCACGGTTCACAAAACCAAGCCGCGCGATCTTGTGCCCGCCCGGTCCAAGAAAACCAGAACCATTCACATCGATCCGAAAGTTGAATCCGACGGTGAATACGTCGAAAAGCTCGATGCCGCACATGCACTCGCCAAAATATCCGCCGAGGAAGGGCAATCGATCAGCTATGGGCAAAACGTGGTCGGCCAGGCGATGCTCAAGTTCGACATGCAATTGCTCGACAAGGTACAATGCACCGCCGACGAATTGACGCAACTGCGATCCGCAAATGCCGAACGGACGATCGCCGCCGCGGCCGTTCCGCTCAATGCCACCATGTCCGACGAAGAAAGCCAACTCGCCGTTCAGCGCCAAGAACTCGGCGCTGCCACGCTCGAAAGCCTGTTGGCCGAACTCGAGGCAGCCGACTCCCAGCCGCCCGAAACCAGCGACGGCAATCGTTTGTTTCTCAAATTCAAGGCGCTGGCGACCGTGCGGCCCGCTTCGTGCGCGCGGCTTGGCCAACGATTGATTCACGCCGAGCCGGGCAGCCTGACGATGCGCACACTGGCCGACGCCCTCGAAGGCGCCGGCAATCCCGCAGCGCAGTCGGCCCTTTGCGCTGCGATCGTGGCCCGAATCGACGACTGGCCCGCCCTGCAGATTCTCATTCCCGCACTAGCGGCCTGCGAGTCGCCCACGCGGCAAACCGAGCAATTGCTCGTCGCGCTGGCCTTCGGAAAATACAACAGCGACATTCGCACGACGGCTCGGCTTGCCCTCGGCACGATCGCGCGACATCTAAGCGACGAATCGCCGGCGAAAGCCGCCGAAATCGCCGACCGTCTGTTGCAAGGTTTGGCGGAAGCCGATTCCATCGAGTCGAAATGGCGCTTGCTGTTGGCGATCGGCAATTCCGGCTCGCCCGCAGTGCTGCCGGCCTTGATGAAACTTTGCGGCGACTCCAATCCGCAATTGCGCAGCACGGCGGTCTGGGCGACGCGCTGGATCGATTCGCCGGAAGTCGATCCGTTCTTGGCGAAGCAGGCGATTTTTGACCCGCGCGATTTTCGAATTCGCCTCGAAGCGGTTCGTGCGCTTCGGTTCCGCGACAAGAGTTCGGCCAACATCGCCGCCGAGGAAAAGGCTCTGTCGAAAGAAGTTGAGCCCGAAGTGCGCGTCGAGTTGTTGGGCAACCTGTGGGACGTCCGCGACATCGACTCGCAAGCACAGCGCGTCGTGCGACAGGCGGCTGCCGACGATCCGTCGCCAAACGTCCGCGCGGCGGCGGCGAAGCTCGTTGAATCGGCCTCCCCCTCGCAAGCCGCCGTTGTCAATCAGTGATAACCTATTTCGATCCTCCCCATGAACAATCTCATCGGCTTTTATCTCAACGAAGGATGCGATAGCGAAGGACGCACATTGGCCGGAATCTGGGCCATGAGCGACGACGAATTGATGCACACGCACGACGTCGTCCAATGGCTGTTTCCGCTGACCGAGCCGAGCCAGTTCAATCCGATGGCTCCGGTGCTCACGGAGAATCAAATCGCGTTGTTTCATACCGACCCTCGCTTGAGAAGCAATTTGCTCAAGTCGTACCACCGATTCCTGCGAGTGTTTGGCTTGGACTACGTTGACGGCTGCCTCCAGCAAGTGGGCCATCAGGAAATCTGGATGCATCTGAACCACAATTGGCTGCGGTTCACGAGAATCCTCAAATCGCTGACCATCCTCGGCCTGTACGACGAGGCGATGGAGTTCTTCAAGTTTCTGCAACGGAAAGTCGGCAACGTTCAATCGATGAGCTATTGGCGCAAAGCGGTTGGGCTCGATTCGAATTCTGTCTAACCGAAAAAGGTGGGTTTTTCGCGCCCGGTGTCTTATGCTGGGACTCTCCGCCGTCTCCCACCAGTCGTGCATGCCGCCCAGGAAGAATTCCCAATGACCAGCTCGCTCAGAATCCGATTCGCCGCCGCGTCGTTGCTTTCCGTTTTCATCACCACGACAGCGACGCTTGGACAAGCCCCTGGCCCGAAAGTCATCTCGCCGGAAATCTCCGCCGATCGCCACATCACGTTCCGAATCCTTGCACCGAAAGCCGAAATCGTGCGACTTTCGGGCGGCGATATTCAAGGAAACGGTTCGCGCGACTTCGCAAAAGGGACCGACGACGTATGGCAATTGACACTCGGGCCGGTTGACCCCGGCGCCTATCGCTATCTCATCAGCGTTGACGGCGTGCCGGTCGTCGATCCGCGTAATCCGGCGACCAGCGAATCGAACAACAATGTCTGGAGCCTCGTCAACATTCGCGGCCTGGAATTCGAAGACACCAACGACGTTCCGCATGGCGCCTTGGCATCGGTGACCTACTATTCCAGTTCGCTGAAGAAATTCCGCCGGATGCACGTTTACACGCCGCCGGGCTACGAAGCGAACGCCGAGAAGTATCCGGTCTTTTACCTGCTCCACGGCTCAAGCGATTCCGACGACTCATGGTCGTCGGTCGGCCGCGCCAATTTCATCCTCGACAACCTGATCGCCGCCAAAAAAGCCAAGCCGATGATCGTCGTGATGCCGGCCGGCCACACGCGCCCTCTCGGCTCGCCTCGCCCCGCAGGCGTCGCGGGCCAAGCGCCGGTCGATGAATTCGCCGCCGATTTCATGACCGACATCATGCCGTATATCGAATCGCACTACCGCGTCATCGCCGATAAGCAGCATCGCGCAATTGCTGGCCTGTCGATGGGCGGCGGTCAATCGCTGAACATCGCCATCTCGCATCTCGATAAGTTCGGCTACCTCGGCGTGTTTAGCGCCGGGATCTTCGGCATCGCCGGCGCCGGCTGCCCCGGCGCCAGCGCTCCGTCGCCGACGTTCGAGCAGCAACACAAAGACGCGCTCGACGAAGCCGCGCTGAAGAAAGACTTGAAGCTAGTCTGGTTCTCGACCGGCAAAGACGACCGCCTGATCGAAACCTCGCGCGCCACCGTCGATTTGTTAAAGAAGCATGGCTTCGACGTCGTGTTTCACGAAAGCTCCGGCGGCCATGTGTGGATCAACTGGCGCAACTACCTGAACGAATTCACCCCGCAATTGTTTCAATAAGTATCGCACGAGAAATAACCTCCGTGTTTCCACAGGCGATTCTCGCGCTTCCAGCTCTGAATTCTGGCGAATCCAGCTACGGATTGGCCCCGACACGGTAGCTGGATTCGCCAGAATTCAGCATGCATGCAATCGAAAAGGAATCCCATGAATCGTTTCGCGTTAATGATGATATTGCCGATAGTTTTCGTCGGTTTTGTGCCGGTCGCGTTCGGCGACATTCCGCCGGTCGTTACGCGTTCTTCCCCGATCCGTATTTGGGTCGATCAGATCGGCTATCGAACCGACGGCAACAAAATGGCCGTCATCGCTTCCGACGAGGCGATTCCCGACGATCTGCGGATCGAGCTCCGCGACGACAAATCGAATCGCGCCGTTTGGAAGCTCGCTGACCATCCCGCGGCGTTGACGAAATTCGACCACGGCAACAAGGATCGCGAATCGGGCGATTTCGTTGACCAACTCGATTTCTCGGATTTCACCGCGCCGGGCCGCTACTATCTGGCTCTCACCGCGCCGGATCAGCTTCGTTCCTATAAATTCAACATCGCCAAGAATCCGTATTTCCAATCAGGCCTCGCTTCGTGGAAGGCCTACTACTACAACCGCGCCGACGGAGAAATTCCCGAGAAATTTGGTGGACCGTGGAACCATGGCCGGGCTTTTCTAGGGCCCAATCAGGCGACCGAAGCGAAAGTCTATAAATGGAAAGTCGGCAATCGCTGGCCCGACCACATCGGCGACGAAGTGATCGATCCGAAAACTTACGACGTTCACGGCGGCTACTGGGATGCCGGCGATCTCAACAAATACACGTCGAATACCGTCAACGTGCAGAACATGCTGCTGATGGCCTACGAAATGGCGATGGTCAAGGGCGGGCCGAAGGACAAGGACCTCAACATCCCCGAGTCGGGCAACCACATTCCCGACGAGCTCGACGAAATCCGCGTCGCCACCGAATTTCTCCTTCGCGACACCGACGGCACCGGCGCCGCATTCGGCCGCGTGCATCAGGAGCCGGGCAGCCCGCCGGAGACCGTGACCGCCGCGGTTCAGCTTACGATGCCAAACAGCGAGGTGACGATGGGCCGCGCCGCCGCGCTGGCGTACGCCGCCGTGGTGTGGCGCGAGTCGAAGTTAGACAATGCCTTCGCCGCGAAATGCCTTGCCGAGTCGATGAAGTCGTGGAAGCTTCTCCAATCGAAGCCACATCCCTGGCCGGTCGATCCCAAAAACCCCAAAAAGATTCTCAGCCAAGGCGAAATGCGCGGCGACGCCGACTACTCGAACTGGCAAGCCGTCGCGGCCGCCGCCTATTTCCGCCTCACCGGCAAGCAGGAATTCGACGACATCGTCCATGCCGATCTCGCCAAACGCAATCTCTTCAACGACGCCAACGATCCGGCTCTGTGGATCTACCTCCACACAAAAGGCGCCGACCCGGCCCTCGTCGCCACGATCAAAAAAGCAATCCTCTCCGCCGCCGACTCGACGCTCCATCAACTCGAAGGCCGAAGCTACCGCACCTTCGTGCCGGGCTACTGGTGGGGCAGCAATCAAACCATCGGCCAATACGGCTGCACGCTCGTCCTCGGCGCCCAACTCACCGACGACAGCGCCAAGCGAAAGGCCTATCTCGACGGCGCCGAAAACTACGTCCACTATCTCTACGGCCGCAACCCGCGCGGCGAATGCTATTTCACCAACATGAAATCGTTCGGCGCCGAGCATTCGGCAATGGTGATGTTCCACAGTTGGGTTGGCAACGCCAACAGCCCCTACAGCAAGAAATATATCGGCGAAGGCCCGAACAAAATTGGCCCCTTCCCCGGATACGTCATCGGCGGCCCGAACGGAAACATGAAGCGCCTGGTCGAAGACGAAGACCTCGATTGGCGCAAAAGCCCGTGGGAATTCAACGAGCCGGATATTGCCTATCAATCGCAGGTGCTGCGCGTGCTTGATGCGTTTATCTGGCCGCAGTGACGCTTTCAATCGTAAAACGCCGGCGCATGTTGGAACGCCGGCCATGCATCGGGGTCGTGCCCCGTGACGACTAGCGCGTCGGTCTTGTCGGCCAGCGCCTTGAGCTTGCGCACCGAACGGACCACGTCGGTCACGGAAGCCATGAAGCCCGGCAGGGCTTTTTCGTTCCAGTGGTCCATCGTATAGGCCGCGTCGATCGTCAACAGAATCCGCCCGCTGCGCGGAAGCGTGATCAGAAACGACTGATGGCCTGGCGCGTGGCCGGGCGTGTAGACCATCACGATCGAGCCGTCGCCGTAAAGATCGTAAAAGTCGGTGCCCTCGCCTTCGAGAAACTGCCACTTCAAGCCGGGCCGATCAAAATCCTTGCGGATGTAGCCTCCCGCGGCGAACCAGTCGGGCGCGAATGCATATTGATATTCCAAACGTTGCACGATGTGCGTGGCGCCGGGAAATCGGCCGACGGCTCCGGTGTGGTCGAGATGCAGATGCGATTGCAGCACGAAGCGCACGCTGTCGGGAGCGATGTTCATCCGGCGCAATTGGCTCAGGCAACCCTCTTGCTCCGTCATCACCGGCCAATAGACGTTGGTGATGTCGCCCCAATGGCCGATCGGATCGGTGGCGCATTCGACGGCATTGCCGCCGTCGATCACCACGTTTCCCTTCGGATGCGTGATCAGAAACCAGGGGACCGGAATCTCATACGGCTCGCCCAGGCCCTGGTTCATTTTGATGTTGTGGAGCTTGCACCGGAGCGTGCCGGTCTGCAGCATGTAGAGGCGGATTTCGGCCATGATTTTTCCGTCGGGTATAGCGCAGGCTGTTGAAAAAGGGGACTGGCTCCGAGCAACAAAACGTTCTCTTCGAAAACCGCGGGTGGAAGCGAGGTGCCTGTCCCCTTTTTCAACATCACAGGGCCGGTTTGCTTGCTAGAATTTCGCCGAACGCCGCGCGGCTGGCAATAGCCCGACGATGGGAAACCGCGCGCATCTATGATAAAACGGCGGTTCGCATTGACGGGCCGCATGGCGCCGCACATTTCAATCCCACGATTCATCCCCCGGTGGCACGATGCAAATCCAAACGGCGATTTTGAACTCGATGGTGCGCGCTGCCCCCGTATGCCGACACCAAGCCGCTGTCGATCGAGCGGATCGAGCTCGATCCACCGGGGCCGGGCGAGATTCTCGTGAAAATCGCCGCGGCAGGGCTGTGCCATTCCGATCTGTCGGTCATCAACGGCGATCGCCCGCGGCCGACTCCGATGGCGCTCGGCCACGAGGCTGCCGGCATCGTCGCGGAACTCGGGCCGGGCGTCGATGATCTGAAAATCGGCGATCACGTCGTGCTGGTTTTCGTGCCAAGCTGCGGGCATTGCGTCCCCTGCTTCGAAGGACGGCCCGCGCTGTGCGAGCCGGGGGCGGCCGCGAATCTGGCGGGAACGCTTCTTTCTGGCCATCGCCGCTTGCGCCGCCAGAAGGAAATGATTCACCATCATCTGGGCGTTTCGGCGTTCGCTGACCATGCGGTGATCTCGCGTCGTTCGGCCGTGAAGATCGATCCCGACTTGCCGCTGGAAGAAGCGGCGCTGTTCGGCTGCGCGATCATGACCGGCGTCGGCGCGGTCGTGAACACCGCGGGAGTCAAGGCCGGCCAAACCGTTGCCGTGGTCGGCCTGGGCGGCGTCGGCTTGGCGGCGCTGATCGGGCGCGCAAGCGGCGGGAGCAAGCCGCATCGTGGCGATCGATCTGTCGGATGAAAAACTGGCGATCGCCAAGAATCTCGGCGCGACCGATTGCTTCAGCGCCGCTTCGCCCGACGTGGTGGCGGAAGTGCGCGAGGCGACGCGAGGTGGAGTGCAATTCGCGTTCGAGATGGCTGGCTCCGTGAAGGCGATGCAAACCGCCTATAGCGTCACGCGCCGCGGCGGCACGACCGTCACCGCCGGTCTGCCCCCGCCGCAGCACACGATTTCGATTCCCCAGGTGCAGCTCGTCGCCGAGGAACGCACGATCCGCGGCAGTTACGTCGGCACTTGCGTCCCCGCGCGCGACATCCCAAATTTCATCGCCCTCTACCAACGCGGCCGCCTCCCCGTAAACCGCCTCCTCACCGGCCGCCTGCGGCTCGATGAAATCAATCTCGGATTCGACCGGCTGAGCGAAGGAAAAGCCGTGCGGCAGGTTGTGATGATGTGATTCGCCGTCGCGAAAATAGTTGCGATGCGCTTGTCCAACGTGTTAGCCTCAGTTTCCATGCGAGTTCCAGTGTATCAGCTTCACGATCGATTCCAAACGCTGGTACTCCGCTTATCTGTTTTCTCACTCGTCGCCGCTGCAACGATGGCGCATGCGGCCGATACGGTCATCGAAATCGCTCCGCCGGCGACTCAGAGCAACGTGCCCCGCTGGGATGCTCGCGGCCTTGGGCCGTTGCCGTGGCAAGGAATCGCCTGCCTCGATACGAGCGACGATGGCCGATCGGTTGTCGTCGGCACGATTGCCCCGCAGGGCGACTCTAATCTCGTGCAGCTTGATGGCGACGGCAAAATCGTCAGTCAACACATCGCCGGGCAGCGCTGGGTCAACGAAGTCGCCGTGTCCAGCGACGGCCGATTCGTCGCCGGGCTGAGCACCACGCCGGAAGGAACCTCGGGCGACGTGCCGCGGCTGTATGGTTTTCTTGACGGCAAGGAAGTCGGCAAAATTGGAGATAGTTTCAAGCCGCGTGACTTCCGTCCGGATTGGTTTCTCTGGCACTACGGCGAGCACTCGAACCATCTGCCGCGAATCTCGTGCTGGGCCGGCAATCGCTGGGTCGTCGCGGGCGATCATGAGGTCTACTGGATGTCGCCGGGCGATTCGTCCGTCGAGAGAGCGCAGATCGGCCCTGGCATGACGACCGCGATGGCGGCGAGCCCGGCCGGCGTCGCCGTGGTCGGCCGGTTTTCGTTGGGGTTTTATTACACGCCCGGCGAAGCGGCCCAACATGCGGGCGGATTGGCGACGGTCGCCGACACGCATCCGGCCGCCGCTGGCGGCAAAAAACGGTCGCCGTTTCAGAATCTCGTCGTCGTGCGGCCCGACAAAGTGAAGCCGATCATTTGGTTGCGGCCGATTAGCGCCGATGTCGCGCCGTCGCCCGGGCCGGAAAAAGGAATCTACGGCCCGACGGTTCCGCCGCACGAGGATTTGAAATTTCAGGCGCCCTTGTCGGTGGCGATCGATCGCGCGGGCAATCAAATCGCGGTCGCCGATTTTGAAGGTTGGCAGCGAGTATTTCACCCGCGCGACGGCGGCGAAGACATTCCCTTCGGCACCCGTTTCATGCCCTCGCGGCCGACAATTCACATCTACGATCTGCACGGCAACGTGATCCGCCGCATCGGCCCCGAAAGATTTCCCGAAGCGTTTTGGTGCGACCTCGCCTTCTCCATCGACGACCGAACGCTGCACATCTCGCCGCACAATTGGACCAGCCGCGGCCTCGGCGGCCAGCCGATTCTGCCGGCCGACGAAAACGCCCGGACGCTTTATCTATGCGAAATCGCCAGCGGCGACTTTCATGCAATCAAATTCCCCGGCGCGATTTCTTCCGTCGATGCAACCGTCAGCGGCACGATCGCCGTCGGCTGCTGGAATCACAAAGTCTATTTGCTCGATAAAGCCGGACACGCAATCCCAAGCGTGACCGATGGAATCGACGTCGGCGCCGCAAGCCTCGTGCATGGTTCGAAGAGCGGCGATTCGCGATTCGCCGTGGCGACAACCGCCGGCTTCGTGCGAATGCTCGACGGCATGGGCAAAACACTTTGGGAAACAAATCTCAACCAGCAAGTTCAACCTGGCGACAAACCTTGGACCAAGAACCAAAAAGCCGAAGCGATCGCGCCCGGCATCTGGCGCACCAACGGCGGCCGGCGCATAGCGATTTGGGAAGCCAAATCCTCATCGAAGCTCCGCATGGTCTGATCCTGATCGACCCCAACGCCGGCGAATCGTTCGAGCAAAACTGGGCGCGAATGGTCGGCTCCGGCTTCGATCCGATGCAAATCAAATACGTGCTGATCACGCACGAGCATGGCGACCACGCCCCCGGCGCGCGGCTGTGGCGCGTCGTCACCGGAGCGCGATCCGTCGCCGGCGCGACGACCGCCTACGACCTGCAACATCTCACTCCCGCCGGCACCGGATACGGCTTCCATCCGCCGACGCCCGTCGACATTCCCATCGCGGAGGACAAGGAACTCGATCTGGCGGGCCTGAAGGTCAAAGCGATTTGTCTGCCGGGGCACACGAACGGCTCGATGGGCTACGTGTTCCAAAAGAACGGCAAGACTTACGTTTCCACCGGCGATTTGATCATGGGAGGCGGAGTGCTGGGCTACGACGGCAGCTTGGATTTCAGCGCCGAAGACGTGCTTCGCAGTTTGCGCAAAGTCGCGTCGTTTCGGCCCGACACGATTCTCGGCGGCCATGGCATTGGTCCGGCCGACGAATTCATCGCCAAAGGAATCGAGGCGGGCGAAGAGACCGGCTGGTCGCGAATGACGCCCCCCGCGCCGAATCCATTCTACCGATTCTCGCAAAGGAACTATCTGATTGCCGCCTGGCTCGAGCCGATCGTCGCGGCCGCCTACGGCGATATCGACGGCGACGGCCGGCCCGATGTCGCGGTGCTCGTTCCTAAGGGAAAAGGATCGGTCGTCAAAATCTATTTGAACCACGGCGGCAAATTCGCCGAGCGCCGGACGCGGAAGTCGCGCTACCCGATCTGGAGCGAGGAAACCGGCTGCGGATCGTGCATGTCGGCAAGACAGTCGCGGCCGATCTGTTTGTGGCCAGCGAAGACCACGCCGTGTTGCTGCTCGCGCAGTCGGAACGGCTCAAATACAAGCCCGCGCCGCTGCAAGTCACTCGCGCGTGCGACGCCTTCGCCGGCGATTTTTCCGGCGACGGACGCTCGGGCCTCTTGATCGGCTCGCGCTTCGTTCACGCATTCTACATCGCCCAGCCGCGAGTTGACGGCGCTTTTCACGTCCGCCAAACCGCCGGCCCGATTCCGCGCTACTTGGGCTGCCAGATGGCCGACGTTGACGGCGACAAGCGCGACGACTTGATTACGTCCAGCGGCGACATCTTCCTGTGCCGCCCCGACGGATCCCTCTCGGAATCCGCGGCCATGCATCTGCCGGTGCCGGCCAGCGACTCAAATATCTGGACCTACGTCGCCGCCGCCGATTTCGAGCACAATGGCTCGATCGACATCGCCCTGTTGGCCAACAGCCCGGCCGGCGCAACTGTTTGGCTCTATCGCAACACCCGAAATTCGCAATCGCCGTTTCGCAAGGAGCCAAACGCGAAATTCGTCGTTCCCGACGCGGAGGTGAACCGCGACGGCCCGACGGTCGCTGATTTCAACAGCGACGGCATTCCCGATCTAATCCTCACCCGCCGCGGCAACGAAGGGGGCGCCTTTATTCTCGCCGGCGCCGCCGCCGATGGCCTCAGCCCGCGGCGAATCACCCGGATCAAGCTTGACTACATTCCCTACTACGACGTGCGCTTCGGCGTCGCCGATTTCGCCGGCACCGGCCGCCCCGCGCTCGCCGGCTTCGGCCTGCGCGTTCGACGGGAGCGATGGGCCTCTATATCTGGCTGCAAACGGCCGACGGCATAGCGAAATAAGCCGCAGCGAATTCAACCGGTCGCGCCGTTTTCTACCTCGCGCTCCTGAGGCGCGAATTAAGCAGAGCCCGCCAAAGCTGGTTACAATACGGCTGTTTCAATCCAAGATCGCCAAAAACCATGATCTAAACGGCTCGCTCCCGAACAATGATGAACAAGATTACCGCAAGCCTTCTCGCACCGTCCCTCATCGGCCTTTCCTTGACGATTGTCGTCAGCGCGGACGTTTTGGCTGCTCCGCCCGATGCACCCAAAAGCGTCTTCGAAACTCCGCTCTCCGCCGACAATCTCGATCCCTCCGCATTTGCCGCCTGGGTTGATGGCAAGGAATCGGCGATGCCGCAAAACGACGGGCCGCGGCATTGCTTTTGGACGCAATCGACGCATCCCGAATGGGACGGCGTCGATTTCGGCGAATCGAAGCAGCCGGGGGTTCGGCATCTGCGGATCGGATTCAAGACGCCGCTGCCGCTCGGCGCGATTCTGGTGCGCGGCGGCGGCCGGCTCAGCGTGCTGGGGCCGAAGGCGACCTATCCCGGCGATCTGGCCGACGATGCGCAATGGTCGCCTGCCGAGCGGATCAAAGATGGCAAGATTTCAAGCGATGAAGTCGGGCGCGAGGAATTCGCGGTCTGGGTGTTGCCGCCGAAAACGACCGTCCGCGCGATTCGCTTTACCCACGTCGCTGCGCCGACCGAAACCACATATCACGGCTGGCTCGGCGGCGCGTTTGTGCTCGGCACGCGGATGTTCAACGCCGCGGCCAACGCGACCGTTGCGACCGGCAGCCACAACGACGCTGCCGCCCGCCTGAACGACGAAAGCAATAACGGCACCTGGGGCGCGTGGGACAATGGTCCCGACGGTGGCGCGAGATCATTTCGCCCGAGCATCCCGAATGGGTGCTGATGACCTGGCCGCAGCCGCGGCAATTGCTCGGCGTCAATCTTATTTGGGCCGGCTTCGCCGCCGCCGAAGTGCAAACGTATGTCGGCCCCGCCGATCGGCACCCGCGCGAAGCCACGGACGCCGATTGGCGGACGCTGGTCCGCTCCGACAAGATCGAAAACTGGTATCCATTGCAACTCGGCGTGAATTGGCTCGACTTCGGCCAGCCCGTCACCACCCGCGCCCTCCGATTGCGGATCACGCACGTCGTTCGACGAAGCAAAATCGCATCCGCACGTGCATGGCAACACCCGCGGCGGCACGCCGTGTGTGGCTAGGCGAGATGCTGGCGTTGTCGCCGCTGGGCGACGCCGATTTGAAGTCGGTCGTTGCGCCGCCCGCCGTGGCCGACAGTTCGCTGCATCCGCCGATTCCCGTGCGATTCCATCTGGATGAGCCGCGATTCGTGACGCTGGTGATCGACGACGCCAACGGCCGGCGCGTCCGCAATCTTGTTTCCGAAACCTGGTATCCGGCGGGCGACAACGTCGCCTGGTGGGACGGCATGACCGACTTGCTCCGCGACACCGACGCCGCTCATCACGGCATTTATCGTGTTCCCGCGCAACTCGTCGCACCGGGCGAATATCAGGTCCACGGATTGACGCGCAAGCCGATCGATCTCCGCTTCGAATTCTCGGTCTACAGCGCCGGCGATCCGGTTTGGGCCACGGCCGATCATCGCGGCGCATGGCTCGCCAATCACACGCCGCCGAGCAGCGTGCTGTTTGTGCCGGCCGACAAATCGCCTGGCGGCAAACCGCTCGTTTTCTTGGGCAGTTACGTCAGCGAAGGAACCGACGGACTGGCTTGGGTCGATCTCGACGGCCACAAGATGGGCGGCGAAGGCTGGGTCGGCGGCAATTGGACCGGCGCCGCGTGCTGGCTCGCGATACGGGGTCTCATGCGACCGCGGGCGTGCATGGCTATGCCGCTTCGGCTTTCGAAGGCGAATTGCGAGTCACCTCGCTAACGGCCAACGGCGATCGGCCGGTCATCAAGTACAAGCTTCCCGGCGGCAAAGAGGCCTCCGTAGTCAGCGGCTTGGCAGTGCACGATGGAATCGTAGTGTGCAGCCTTCCGAAGCAGAAGCAGTTGTTGTTCGTCGATGCCAAGAGCGGAAAAGTATTGGGCAATGCCCCGTGCGACGATCCGCGCGGACTCGGCTTTCGACCGCCGACGGGCAACTGTTGGCGTTGATCGGCAAGACACTGCTGCGCTATCGTTTGCCCAAGCTGAGCGAGAGCGTGTCGCTGCCGTCGCCCGATGTTCTCGTGTCCGAGGGCCTCGAAGACCCGCAACAGATCGCGCTCGACGACAAGGCAAATCTTTACATCAGCGATCGCGGCGAAAGCCATCAGGTCAAGGTCTTCACCGCGGCCGGCAAACCGCTGCGCACGATCGGCGCGCCGGGCGCGCCGAAAGCCGGGCCGTATGATCCCAATCACATGAACAACCCCAACGGCCTGGCCATCGACTCTCGCGAGCATCTCTGGGTCGCGGAGACTGATTTCCAGCCGAAGCGCGTCAGCGTCTGGACGCTCGGACGGCAAGCTCGTCAACGCCTTCTATGGCCCGAGCGAATATGGCGGCGGCGGAAAGCTCGATCCGCTCGACAAAACGCGGTTCTACTTCCACGGCATGGAATTCAACCTCGATTGGCAACGCGGGACTTCACGACTCGTCAACGTCTTCTTCCGCCCCGAGCCGAAGGACCCGCAATTGCCGGCGAGAAATTCCCCGACGCGGCCGCCGGAGTCGCCGATCTAGTTCGACGGCCGAGCAATACTTCACCGATTGCTACAACAGCAATCCGACCAACGGCGCCAGCGTCGTCGCGATCTGGGCAAGACCGCGACGGCATTGCGACGCCCGTCGCCGCGTTCGGGCCGGGCCAACGATTGGAACCTGCTCAAAACCGACGCATTCAAATCGCTGCTGGCCCGCGGGCGTCGATCGAAAGGCGACTACGTGGGAGAACCAGGCGATGTTCGTCTGGTCGGATTTGAATGGCGACGGCGTGGTTCAGCCCGAGGAAGTGCAGTTCGTCCAAAGCGGCGGTGCGGCGGAATGACGGTGATGCCAGGATCTGTCCATCGTCGCCTCGCGCATCGACGACCGCGCGATGCGATTCACACCGAACGCGATTCACGCGCGACGGCGTCCCGGTCTACGATCTGGCTCGCGGCGAAACGCTTGTGGCAAGGCGCAGATCACCGACCAGCTCCGGCGGCGATCAAGCGCTCGTGACCTCCGGCGGCTGGACGGTTCTGACGGTCGCCCCGAAGCCGTTCGCGCCGCAATCGGTCGGCGGCGCGCTGAATGGCAAGCCGATATGGTCGTATCCCGAGCCTTTGGCCCGGGCTGCACGCGTCGCACGAATCGCCGCCGCCCGATCATCCCGGCGAATTGATCGGCACGACGCGGCTGCTGGGCGACTTCGTCACGCCGAAGGACGGCGACGCCGGACCGCTCTGGGCCGTCAACGGCAACATGGGCAACGTGTATCTCTTCACGGCCGACGGCCTGTTCGTCGCGACGCTATTCAAGGACGCCCGGCTCGGCCGACCCTGGGCCATGCCGATCGCGGAGCGAACATGCTGCTCAACGATCTGACGCTGCACGACGAAAACTTCTGGCCGTCGATCACGCAAACGTCCGACGGCCAGGTCTATCTGGTCGACGGCGGCCGGACCAGCCTGGTTCGCGTCGACGGCCTCGACAGCATCCGCCGCCTGCCGGGTTCCACGCTGCAAATCTCGCGCGACGAATTGCAGCAAGCCGCCGCGTATCAGCTTCAAACCGAGCTCAAGCGCCAGCAAAGCCAAGGCCCCGACAAACTGATCGTCTCGATCCGTTCGACCTCGCCGGCGGTCGACGGCAAGCTCGACGATTGGGCCGGCGCCTCGTGGGTCGATATCGACAAGAGCGGCGTCGCCGCGTTTTTCGACAGCAACTCCAAGCCGCACAACGTCACCGCCGCGCTCTGCGTCTCGGGCGATCGCTTGTACGCGGCCTACAAAGTCGATGATCCGAACCTGCTCAACAATTCAGGCGAACTGCTGCGCAATCTGTTCAAAACGGGCGGTGCGCTCGATCTGATGATCGGCGCCAATCCCGCCGCAGACCCGCGCCGCGAACACGCCGTGGCCGGCGACGAACGACTATTGGTGACTCGCGTCAAGGGAAAGACGGTCGCGATGCTCTATCAACCCGTCGCAACCGGCGTCAAAAGCGAGCCCGTGCCGTTCAGCTCGCCGCTGCGCACGATCCGCTTCGACTGCGTCGAAGACGTGAGCGACCAGGTGCGACTCGCTTCCACGGTCCAAAGAAATGAAAAAGCCCGCACGGAATCCGGCATCTTCGAATTCTCGATCCCGCTGGCCACGCTCGGCCTCAAGCCGCAACCGGGCCAAACGCTCCGCGGCGACATCGGCATCCTCCGCGGCGCCGATTTTCAAACGCTGCAGCGCGTCTACTGGCGAAACAAAGCCACCGGCATCACGGCAGACATCCCGAGCGAAGCGGAATTAACGCCGCAGCTTTGGGGCTTGTTCGAGTTTGGGAGTTAGGGGGCGAGGGATCAGGGGCCAGGGGTCAGGGGACGAAGAACGAAGAAAACCAAACGACGGCCCGCCTCCGCTTTCGCGCGTTCCCTGATCCCTGACCCCGTGCCCGCTACTTCGGCAACTGCTCC